>OZ244173.1:1977500-3889465 GCA_965216515.1 Afifellaceae bacterium
GCATGGTGGAGCCAGACGGAATCGAACCGACGACCTCCTGCTTGCAAAGCAGGCGCTCTCCCAACTGAGCTATGGCCCCAGGGAATGAACCCGGGAAACATCCCGGAAATCGGTCCCCGAACCTGCACAAACCCGACAGGGAGAATGGTGGGCCTGGGTAGATTCGAACTACCGACCTCACCCTTATCAGGGGTGCGCTCTAACCAACTGAGCTACAGGCCCACACCCTGCCCGAAATTGCACAGGGATTGGATCGAGACCGGTCGATTGCCGGCCGTTTGACAGGATCGACAATCAATTACGTGTCGACCGACGGCAATGTGGCTGGCGGCACCCGGGCGCTGATCACGCTTGTCGAAGAAAGAGAAACGAAGACGGCGAAACTTCGCCTTTGTTTAGGCGACCGGACCTGACTGATCCGGTCTTGTTCTGAAGATGATCCGAAAGGTTATCCGGATGGATAGACCATTAGGGATCGTCCTTAGAAAGGAGGTGATCCAGCCGCAGGTTCCCCTACGGCTACCTTGTTACGACTTCACCCCAGTCGCTGACCCTACCGTGGCCGGCTGCCTCCTTGCGGTTAGCGCACCGTCTTCGGGTAAAACCAACTCCCATGGTGTGACGGGCGGTGTGTACAAGGCCCGGGAACGTATTCACCGTGGCGTGCTGATCCACGATTACTAGCGATTCCAACTTCATGCTCTCGAGTTGCAGAGAACAATCCGAACTGAGACGGTTTTTAGGGATTAGCTCCTCCTTGCGAAGTCGCTGCCCTCTGTCACCGCCATTGTAGCACGTGTGTAGCCCAGCCCGTAAGGGCCATGAGGACTTGACGTCATCCCCACCTTCCTCCGGCTTATCACCGGCAGTCCCCCTAGAGTGCCCAACTGAATGATAGCAACTAAGGGCGAGGGTTGCGCTCGTTGCGGGACTTAACCCAACATCTCACGACACGAGCTGACGACAGCCATGCAGCACCTGTCACCGGTCCAGCCGAACTGAAGGAATCCATCTCTGGAAACCGCGACCGGGATGTCAAGGGCTGGTAAGGTTCTGCGCGTTGCGTCGAATTAAACCACATGCTCCACCGCTTGTGCGGGCCCCCGTCAATTCCTTTAAGTTTTAATCTTGCGATCGTACTCCCCAGGCGGGATGCTTAATGCGTTAGCTGCGCCACTGAACAGTATACTGTCCAACGGCTAGCATCCATCGTTTACGGCGTGGACTACCAGGGTATCTAATCCTGTTTGCTCCCCACGCTTTCGCGCCTCAGCGTCAGTATCGAGCCAGTAAGCCGCCTTCGCCTCTGGTGTTCCTCCGAATATCTACGAATTTCACCTCTACACTCGGAATTCCACTTACCTCTCTCGAACTCAAGATATCCAGTATCAAGGGCAGTTCCGGGGTTGAGCCCCGGGATTTCACCCCTGACTTAAATATCCGCCTACGCGCGCTTTACGCCCAGTAATTCCGAACAACGCTAGCTCCCTTCGTATTACCGCGGCTGCTGGCACGAAGTTAGCCGGAGCTTCTTCTCCGGTTACCGTCATTATCTTCACCGGTGAAAGAGCTTTACAACCCTAGGGCCTTCTTCACTCACGCGGCATGGCTGGATCAGGCTTGCGCCCATTGTCCAATATTCCCCACTGCTGCCTCCCGTAGGAGTCTGGGCCGTGTCTCAGTCCCAGTGTGGCTGATCATCCTCTCAGACCAGCTATGGATCGTCGCCTTGGTAGGCCGTTACCCCACCAACTAGCTAATCCAACGCGGGCCCATCCAATAGCGATAAATCTTTCCCCCCAACTATCCCTAGAAGGGGGCGTATACGGTATTATTCCCAGTTTCCCGAGGCTATTCCGTACTAAAGGGTAGGTTCCCACGCGTTACTCACCCGTCTGCCACTATCCACTGGAGCAAGCTCCAGCTTCTCGTTCGACTTGCATGTGTTAGGCCTGCCGCCAGCGTTCGTTCTGAGCCAGGATCAAACTCTCAAGTTGGATGAGAACTTGTCTCGGCTTTGGGTCACGCTTCATGACGAGGACACACAATGTCACGTTGCGAATGCCCTCAATCGAACATCCGCCTCGTTACAGGTGTCTTCAAGAAACGTACCCGCCGAAGTCTCGTTTCGGCAACCGACCGCAAGGCCGGCGCCGCGCAAAAGCTTCGCCGCCTACGTTTCTCTTTCTTCCTTCCAAATTGTCAAAGAACAGACGCCGCTATTGCCGTCCCGGTTGCATGATCGCTCTCACAACCGCCAGAGGCTCACCGGTCGAGCCGGACTTGTCCCTGGTTTTTGAAGAAACACCAAACAGCCGCGCGCCATCGCCCCGCCGCTGGTGAGGATCGGTATATATGAAGCGCGACAATCCCTGTCAACACCCGTCTCGTCAAATTCGCCAATTTCCTGTGGCCGTCCCGACATATGCGTCCGATCGGGCCCCTTGCCACGAAGTCGTCACAATCTAAAGTGACATCGTTACATTCGGTATCCGGTCATGGTCCGTATCGGCGGTTCGGACTGATGGCAAACCGAAAGCGACGGGACGGAGGTCCGCGGCACATTCGGCCCGGGCGTCGGACGTTTAGGGGGAAACGTGGACGAACACCATTCGCAGGGCACCCGGGCGATCCAGATCGATCTGGGCGAGGACGCGCCTCTATATATAAGGAATGTCGAAAAAGGGCCGCCCGACCGGCGCCGGGTCAGTCTGCGCTGGTTCGCCGGCTCCGTGCTGACCGGCATATTTTCGGCCATTCTTGTCGGCGGCGCACTGCAGGCCGCTGTTGGCCCCGGCGACAGCAACATCGTCCACCCCAACATCAGCCCCGTCTCGGCCGGTGATCTGGAAGCGGCCGTCGGCACCAAGGGCGACCGGATTCAACCGATCGCCGAAAGCGAGATGACGCGACGGGTAATCAAGGTATCCACCATTACCCGGATGAATGATCGCGACCTTGTAAAGGTAAAGCCCTTCGCCCATGTGCGCGCCGGTCTGGCGCTGCCGATCTCCCAGGAGTTTTCCGACGCCGTACCGAAGTTCAATCCGCTGCGCCTGTTCTCCGACAATGGCGAGGCGGCCGAGCAGACGGTGTCGGAATCGATCTATTCCGCGGAGGTCGACGGCGAAGTCACGATCAAGGCCATCGAATTTCCGCTTGAGGTCGTTGCCCTGGAGGAATTGGCCGCGCTGTCGGATGAGGACGCGGCGCTGCGGGTTCGCCGCGATGCGCCATTCCTTCGGCCCGGCGAGATTCACACCGCCTCGGTATCAATCGTGGACACCAGTCCGGTCGGCTATGCCAATGCCGAAATCAGCGCCGTCGCGCTGTCCAACGCCATCCTGGAGAACGTGTCGCTTGTGGAGAAGTCCGGCGGACTCGTCGGCGAGCCTCAGACCGAAGAAGTGATTGTCACCGTATCGAGCGGCGACGCCCTGTCCGACCTTCTCACCGCGAATGGCGCCACGCTGGCGGAGGCCGCCCGCATCCAGACCGCCATGGTGGAGAGCTTCTCCTTCGATTTCCGGGCCAAGCAGAGGCTACGGCTGGAACTCGCCGACACCGGCGCTGAGCGCATGCAACCGGTCCATGTCAGCCTCTACTCCGGCGACGACCACTTGGCTTCCGTAGCGCTGGCCGATGACGGCACCCGCTATATCCCGGCCGAGGAACCGGAATTCGCCGAGAGCCAGTTTCTCGCCCCTATTCCCACGCAGGTTGCCCGTGTCGGAAAACTGCCATCGGTTTTCGACGGCATCTGGCGCACCGGCCTGGCGATGGAACTTCCCCGCCCGCTGATCGAGGGCCTGACCCGCATCTTCTCGCTGGACGTCGACTATCAGGCACGTATCACGCCGGGCGACGATATCGAGGTCTTGTATTCGGTCGGCGAAGGCGACGAAGAGGTAGGCGAGATCCTCTTCTCGTCCGTCACCCTGTCAGGTTCCGAGCACAAGTTCTATCGCTTCCGCACACCTGATGACGGCGTGATCGACTACTATGACGAAGAGGGAAAAAGCGCCAAGAAATTCCTGATGCGCAAACCCATGGCCAGCGGGCGGTTCCGTTCGCCTTTCGGCATGCGCAAACACCCCATTCTTGGCCGCTTCAAGATGCACACCGGGGTCGATTGGTCGGCCCCCCGTGGCACCCGCATCATGGCCGCCGGCAATGGCAAGGTGATCTACGCCAAGTGGAAATCCGGCTACGGCAAGCATGTCAAAATCCAGCATGCCAACGGATACACAACCGCCTACAGCCACATGAGCGGCTTCGCCAAGGGCATAAAGGAAGGCATCCGGGTCAAGCAGGGCCAGGTAATCGGCTTCGTTGGCTCGACCGGCTTGTCCACCGGACCCCACCTCCACTACGAGGTCCTGGTGAACAATCGCTTCGTCAATCCGATGAAGATCCGCCTGCCGCGGGGCCGTGTCCTGCAGGGATCGGTGCTGGCCGCATTCAACAAGGAACGCGACCGCATCAACGCGTTGCTGGACAAGGACACCGGCACCCGTTTCGCCCACGCCAACTGATTGTCCGATACCGCACTGTCCCGGGCAGCGGGATCGGATCGGCTGGTCTAGATTGACGGTGTGCGCCGCTCGACCTGGAGGGTCAGGGAACCGTTGACGAACGGTATGAACATCTGCATCGGATATTGCAGCTGAACCGTGCGGTAGGCGATTCCGTCAAATGTCTCGTCGCCCAGCGTTACGGTAAGATCGGCGGGATTGTAGCCCAGGAACTTGTCCTTGATGGCGTTCTTCACGACGGTTTCCGTCGCCGTCGGATCCATCATGATCTGCCGGGCCCCATAGTCGGCGGCAAACGACAATTCGTTACGCACCTGTAGCGCACGCCCGAATTCGATCACACCGAGGGATACGACAACGAAGGCGACGGCGACGATGGAAAATTCCAGCGCCACCCCGCCATCTTCGTTCCGCCGCAGCCGGCGGATCAAACAGAAGGGCGCTTTCATATCGACCTCGCTCAACGCAGTTGCACACGCATCCCGGCATCGAAATGCAGGTTCGGGACGATCATGCCGGCATACGTCTTTGCAGCACCGACGTCGAAGTAGACATTGGGCGGCAGATCGCCGGTGCAAATATTGGCGCAGCTCACTTCCACGGTCGGCGCATCGGCGCACGCGCAGTAGCGGTTCACGCTCAGCGTCACCGGATAGCTCATGCCGCCCTGATAGGTCCCTTCCGAACCGCCCCCGTCTTGTTCGGAGGCGACGGAGAAATTCTTCTCCGTTGTCGACTTCATGACTTTCAGCACGTCGTCCTCGTCGTAACGAACCATCGCGCTTTCCGCGCCGGCACGGACGATATGATCCAGTTCCATTCGTTCGCCCAGGGCCATACCCAGATCCACGGTCATCAAAACTCCGAAGAACAGGATCGGCGCGATCATTCCGAACTCGACAGCCGAAGAACCTTCATCATCGGTTTTCAGGCGCCGGATTCCGGCCATTCCAAACTTGAATTTAGACATGACGGTTTTCCTTGACTTTGTGATCATTCAACCAGGCTGACCTGTGCAGCCACTTCAATGTCCTTCACACCGACGCCCGTGCAGTCCACGCCAACGTCAGACGTGCCGGTGAACTCGATCGTGTATCCGATGATCTGGGTGCACCCGGCCGCCACACCGGCATTGCCGTTGTAGATGACGTGCTGGGAGGGGAAGTAGATCGCGCCTGTGAATTCCGAATTCGAGCCGCCGTTGACATGGTGGTCGATGGTTGGCTCGCCGCGATCGCCAAAGAACAGGATACCCGAATAGGTGCCCGCGTTCGGCGGCGTCATGTTGAGATCGGCGCTGCCGTTCAATTTCGATGCGGCGCCATTGGTAAAGAAGAACATCACATTGTCGCCGGTGATGTTGGCGCCGGCGTTGGCGCTGAAATCGCCGCCTTCGATGATGTAGATGCCGGATTCGAAATGCACCCGGCCCTTGACCTGCAGGCCGTTGCAGAACCGGTAGGACTTGAGCCCCGATGTCGGATAGGACGAATGATTGTGATTCGGTTTGACCGTGGTTATCCCGTGGTTCTTTCCGACATTTTTCGGATGGCACGAGCCTTCCACAGCCGGCATCGGCACATCCTTGTAGGGATCGGGCGTGATTGCCGCCAGCTCGTCGATTTCCGGGCAGTCGGTCAGCGTCAGGCCGCCGGTTGGCTGTGCGTATCCGACAGTATGAACGCAATCGGTCGTGTAGCCGGCCGAGCCCTGCATGTCGAACGCATCGTTGGCCATGGAATTGGAGGCGGTATCGCAGTCGGTCAGCGTCACACTCGTCGAGCCGGAGGCCTTGAGCGCCGAGGATGCATTGGGCGCGAGCGCCAGCACGCAGGCGAAGGCCGGATTGGTGTAAAGCGACACCGCGCGTGAATTCACTTTGACCGGGCGCTGCGAGTAGATCGATGTGAAGAGCCGCGGAATATCTTCGCTCAATTCCACCGAAACCGCTTTGGGATTGCCCGCATTTGGGCCGCTCACCGGTGGATTGTGCACCACAATCGCACCCCGCGTGGCGTCGAATCCGCCTTCGATCGCCAGCGCCAGCGCCACAGCCTCGATCTCCGTCTGGCTGTCACCCTGCCGTTTGCGGATGCCCGCACCGTGAGCCGCCGTATCCGCGGCGTGCTGCAACTGGCGCTGGGTGTGATACCAGAGGCCGGCTTCGGCCCCCATGCCCATGCCGCCTATGACGACCGGCAGCATGATCGCGGCGATAATGATGATCGTACCGGAACTGTCGTCACGAAACCGCTGCGCAAGCTCGACCAGCCGGCCAGAGGATTCCGCTGCACGTTCCGTCGTTATTGCCCCCAATCTACCACGCAATGATCTGAACATGATGTAAGACACCTGGTTATGAGCACGCCTGTCTGTGCGATGTCTCATAAGTACCGGCCGCGGATAAACCGGAGATTGCAGGCATCCCGCACAATCGAACGGAATTCGATTAAAACTGTAATGATAAGGGCGCACTTCAGTCCGGCGCTTTGACATGCCAAAGCGGAAAGACGCAAGCGGCCATGCGAGCGATCCGCACATTCCGATCCGGCTGAATATGCCGGAATTCCGCGACCTTGAAGGCCTGGGGCGCATTTGCGGATTCAATATTTCCGGCAGGAAACCGGCATACAATTTCGCGGATTTCGGAGCTACGACCGCTGTCGATATCAGCAATATTTAATGCCGGGATTAGCAGACCGTATACCCAGTTGCCATTATCCGCCGGCCACTCTTACCGGTGCCCACCGAAAAATCGGCCCATTGGTGCGCGGGACACCGCGATGCAATTGGACCGGCCGTTACCGAAAGCCGCGCAACGCCAGACGGAAATGGTTGATCCCGCCGCCAATATCCTCTGTCATGGCAAAATCCATCCCGGCCAGCCGCAGCCATGCCGACGGAACCGCCTGCCCGGGGTCGGGCGCCGGTCCGTCTCTTTGCGCCGCGGTCGGCAGTGCCACCCGGTCATGGAACCGCCCGGGATCGGCAGCCGAATTCCGATTGCTGAGGGGAAACGGCCCAAACAGCACAAATTGTCCGATTGCGCTCCCGGCGCGTCCGGCAAAACGGGCATCGGGCATCATAGCCGGCCTTTCCCGTACGACCTGAACGCCGAGATCCGCCTCCACGCCGATCAGGAACCGTCCGACCTCGGGAAACGGCACTCCGGCAATCAGGCAGGACAGGCGCAAGGCGCACATGCCCGCCCGGGACCGGTCCGCACCCGGCGCCGCCACATCATCTGGGGTGGGTCCGGCCGCCGCCCGGGTCGCCGACGATACCGGTGGACGGTCTTGCGGCCGCGTTGTCGCCTCGGCCGATCCGTCCGGGATCGGCAACATCCGGGATCGGAATTCAGGCAAACGGTCGTCGTTGGCCCGGCCATCATCTTTGGCGGCGGCAAAACGCATCAGCGCCGAAATGGCACCACCGGCTTTCCCTTTGCCCGCCTGTTCCTGCTTGATCGGTTGATAGCCGGCAACGACGGGCATGCCGAGTGGTTGCTCGGCGCGCGCGAAACTGGGCGCCAGGACCGCCGCAAGACCTGCTCCCAACAAGATCGGAATTCGGGTGCTACGCAATACCATGGACCCCACCTTCTTGCCGGGCAGGCTGAAACGGCCTGTCGCCCGTATTCCGCGCCCTCCGGCGCAGTGCGCAGGTAAATCCAGCCCTGTGGCGATTGCGCGCCGGAAAAGCGATCATTGTTCGGAATTCCGGCGACCGGCACCGGGCGAAAATGCGGCGGCGGTGTGGACGCTCCGGCACGGCCGGCACGCAGATTTCGCCCAACATGACCGCCGCGCCGGCGCCGCCGGCGGTCAGTTCTTGCTGGTTCGTCCGGTCAGGCTGCCGCAATCTCGCGGTCGGCGTCGTCATCTGATTCGCCTTGCGCAGTCCCGGCGCGGCCGGCAACTTCGAACAGCAGCCGGTCAGTCCCGGCAATCACATTGACGTTGGCCCCGTCGGCAATCTCGCCGGCCAGAATTTTCTCGGCCAGCGGATCCTGCAGTTCGCGTTGGATCACCCGCTTCAGCGGGCGGGCGCCATATGCCGGGTCGTAGCCCTTTTTGGCCAGCCAGTCCCGCGCCGTGGCATCCAGCGAAAGCGCGATTTTCCGCTCTTCCAGCAGGCGCAGCAACCGCCCGAGCTGGATATCGACGATGGCCCCCATCTGGCTCCGTTTCAGCCGCTGGAACAGGATGACGTCATCGATCCGGTTGAGAAACTCCGGCCGGAACGAGGCCTGCACCATTTTCATCACCTCGTCGCGCACCGCGTCGACATTTTCGCCCTCGTCCAGATTGACCAGGAATTCCGCGCCGATATTCGATGTCATGATCAGCAACGTGTTGCGGAAGTCCACGGTGCGTCCCTGACCATCGGTCAGGCGTCCGTCATCGAGCACTTGCAGCAGGACATTGAAGACATCCGGATGCGCCTTTTCGATCTCGTCGAACAGGATTACCTGATAAGGCCGGCGGCGGACCGCCTCGGTCAGCGCCCCGCCCTCTTCATAGCCCACATAGCCCGGCGGCGCGCCGATCAGCCGCGCCACGGAGTGTTTCTCCATATATTCCGACATATCGACACGAACCATCGCCGACTCATCGTCGAACAGGAATTCCGCGAGCGCTTTCGTCAGCTCCGTCTTGCCGACACCTGTCGGCCCCAGGAACATGAACGATCCGATCGGCCGGTTCGGATCCTGAAGACCCGCCCGCGCCCGCCGTACGGCGGTGGAGACGGAATGAACGGCCTCGATCTGGCCGACCACCCGTCGTCCGATTACATCTTCCATTTTCAACAGGCGGTCCCGCTCGCCTTCCAGCATCTTGTCGACGGGTACGCCGGTCCACCGCGACACGATGGCCGCCACATGGTCAGGCGTCACGGTTTCTTCAACCATTGTGCCGGCGCCATTGCCGTTGCCCGATCCCGCTGCCTGGTCGTCCGCCTCGGCCTCCGCCAGCGCCTTTTCCAGGTCGGGAATGATGCCGTAGGCCAGTTCACCGGCCTTGGCGAGATCGCCCGTGCGCTGCGCGGATTCCAGATCGAACCGGGCCTGTTCCAGCTTTTCCTTCAGTTTCTGCGAGCCGGCCAGCTTGTCCTTCTCGGCTTGCCAGCGCGCTGTCATCGCCTTGGATTGTTCTTCCAGATCAGCCAGATCCTTTTCCAGCTTGACCAGCCGCTCCTGCGACGCCGTGTCGGTCTCCTTTTTCAGGGCTTCGCGCTCGATTTGCTTTTGCATGATGTCGCGATCGATCGCGTCAAGGGATTCCGGCTTGGAATCAACCTGCATGCGAAGCCGCGACGCCGCCTCGTCCATCAGATCGATTGCCTTGTCCGGCAGAAACCGGTCGGTGATGTAGCGATTGGAGAGCGTTGCGGAGGCCACAAGTGCGCTATCTGAAATCCGCACGCCGTGATGGAGTTCGTACTTTTCCTTCAGGCCGCGCAGGATCGATATCGTGTCTTCCGGCGTTGGTTCGGTAATGAACACGGGCTGGAAGCGCCGGGCAAGCGCCGCGTCCTTTTCCACGTGCTTGCGATATTCATCCAGCGTCGTCGCACCCACACAGTGCAGTTCGCCGCGCGCCAGCGCCGGTTTCAGGAGGTTCGACGCATCCATTGCGCCATCGGCCTTGCCGGCACCGACAAGCGTATGCATCTCGTCGATGAACAGGACGATCTGGCCATCCTGCGCAGTAATCTCCGAGAGCACCGCCTTCAGGCGCTCCTCGAACTCGCCGCGATATTTCGCACCCGCGATCAGCGCGCCCATATCGAGCGCCATGAGCTTCTTGCCCTTGAGCGATTCCGGCACATCCTCGTTCACGATTCGCAGCGCCAGCCCTTCCGCAATCGCCGTTTTCCCGACGCCAGGCTCGCCGATCAGCACAGGATTGTTCTTTGTTCGCCGCGACAGCACCTGGATCGTGCGGCGGATCTCCTCGTCACGGCCGATCACAGGATCCAGACGGCCTTCGCGCGCCTCGGTGGTCAGGTCGCGGGCATATTTTTTCAATGCGTCATAGCCGCCTTCCGCATTGGCCGAATCGGCTGTCCGGCCCTGCCGAAGCGCCTCGATTGCCGCGTTGAGCGAACTCGGTGTTACACCCGCCTTCGCCAGAATGCCGGCCGTCGCGGCGTCCTTCTCCATGGCGAGCGCCAGCAGCAGCCGCTCGACGGTCACAAAACTGTCGCCGGCCTTCTTTGCGATCTTCTCTGCCGTCTGGAAAACCTTGGCCAGCGGCGCGGCGAGATAAAGCTGGCCGGAACCGCCGGAAACCGAAGGCATCTTGGCAAGCGCGGTATCGACACCCATTCCGACATCGGCCGCACGTCCGCCGGCCCGTTCCACAAGGCCCGCTGCCAGGCCTTCGGGATCGTCCATCAACACCTTGAGAATATGTTCGGGAGCGAATTGCTGGTGCCCCTCGCCAACCGCATGGGTCTGCGCCGCCTGGACGAATCCGCGCGCCCGGTCCGTATAGTTTTCGAAATTCATTGTTCACCCCTTTCAGCGCTGCCGCCGGGCCCTGGGCACCCGCCATCAGCCTATCAGTTTGTCAGCGCCCGAACCGGCACGCTGCGCCTTCGATATGGTGTTGCGATCGGGCAACACAAGCCCCGGATCACGGGATTGGATAACTCAATCCTGGATTGCCTCAACATCGCCGCACAACCTTGCAACCCTTGGCTGAAACTCCCGCTTCTGCAACGCTGCCGGGTCGCGCCGGTTTGGCGAGAAGAGAGTATTTATCATGTATATATTAAATAAAAAATTATATTCATTGCAATCTTGAATGTATTGTCGATGAACAGATTGACGTAGTTACATATAATAGTTATTTTTTTACCAGCCAGAACAACATGGGAGGCGGATATGGCCGACAATTACCGTACATTATCCAAACAGATGGACAAGGTCGTCGCGCGACTGGACAAGCTGGAGAAAGCCATCGGCGGCGCGGCGGCGAAAGCCGCCGGATCCCGCGGCCAGCCGGGCCATGGGGACGGGCACAGATTTTGTGCTCTGCCGGAAGTTCGGGCGCGGGAATTCGCCCCGAGCGTATCCCCGTTGCGCGAACGTCTCATCCGTTACCTGGACAAGAAATGGGTGAACGGGACAACGTTGCGCTATTTCTTTTTCCCCTCCGGTCCCTGGTCCGGACCCGCTTCGGAGATGGCCCTCGTCCGCGACGGATTCCAGGTGTGGGAGGATGTCGGCATCGGTCTCGCGTTTGAGGAGGTGACCGCGATCGACGATGCGGAAATCCGTATCGGCTTCCTTCAGGGCGATGGCGCCTGGTCTTATGTCGGCCGCGACGTGATCGACATCCCGGGTCAGCACGAACGGACCATGAATTTCGGTTGGCCGATCGAAACCGATCCGCGTGGTGTCGATGTCGCCGTCCACGAGGTCGGCCACACGCTCGGCTTTCCGCACGAGCACCAGAACCCGTTCTCCGGCATTGTCTGGGACGAGGCTGCCGTCCACGCCTTTTTTGGCGGGCCGCCCAACAATTGGACGCCGAGCCAGACATTCCACAATGTCCTGCGCAAGCTGCCGGCAGCTTCGGTGGAAGGATCGCAATGGGATCCAGATTCCGTCATGCACTACGGTTTTCCCGGCGGCCTCATCCTGCAGCCGCCGGAATACCAGGGCGGGATCACGCCAGCGCTCGGCCTGTCCGACGATGACATCGACGAGGTTCGCCGGTTTTATCCACCGATCCCCAACACAGCTTATCCCGACCTGGAGCCGTTTCGCCCGCGCTTCCTGTCCCTGGAGCCCGGCGGCCAGGCCAATTTCGCAATCGAACCGGACATCACCCGCGAATATTCCATCCGCACGTTCGGCAATTCCGACACGGTGATGGTGCTGTTTGAAGATCGGGACGACGGGCTGCATTTCCTCCACGGAGACGACGACAGCGGCTCCGACCTGAACGCCAACATCACAACCTGGCTGCACGATGATCGCAAATACGTCCTGCGCATTCGCCTTTACATGAACTGGGCAAGCGGCGACACGGCGGTCATGATGTGGTGACCTTGAGCGGCGTCCGATGCCCGCCGGACGGCGATCTTCGACATCGCGGGACTGGACGGCCGGGGATGACAATGGCATGGAACGACCATGGCAGACCGGCCGGAAAATCACGATGGGACCGCGGCGGCGATGCGTGGCACCACCAACGACGCCAAAGAAGGCGACGGCCTCGTCGTTGCCGCGCTCTACCGTTATCCGGTCAAGGGATTTTCCCCCGAACCGATGGATCGCGCGGCCCTCCCCCGTGGCGGCACGATGCCCCACGATCGCCAGTTTGCGATCGAAAACGGCCCGTCGGGATTCGATTCCGACGCGCCGGCCCATCTGCCGAAGGTGAAGTTTCTGGAGCTGATGCGAAATCCGGCGCTCGCCGCATACCGCACCGGTTTCGACCCATCGACAGGGATATTCACCGTCCGCCGCGACGGCATCATTCAGATCTCGGGGAATCTCCACGATGAAGCGGGCCGGACGGCCATCGAAAATTGGGCTTCGGCCGCATTTTCAGCCGAGTTGCAAGGCCCGCCGAAAATCCGTTTTGCCGACGGCCATTCTTTTTCCGACGTACCCGATAAACGCCTGCACCTGCTCAATCTCGCAAGCCTGCGTGACCTCGAAACCCGTCTGGGTGAACCGCTCGATCCGGCGCGGTTTCGCGCCAACATCCACATCGCGGGCGCGCCCGCCTACGCTGAACTGGATTGGGTCGGTCGCACGTTGCGTCTGCCCGGCATCGACTTGCGCGCGGAAGCCAGGACATCCCGCTGCAACGCCACAAATGTCGATCCGGCGACCGGTCAGGTCGACCGTCGGCTGCCCCGCAGTCTGCTGGGCAATTTCGGCCACTCCGATTTCGGAATCTATCTGTCCGCGGCAACCGGCGGCGAAATCGGCGTCGGCGACCGGGTCACCATCACACGCCGCTGAGCCCTGTCGTACATCTCACCGGCTTCGGCAAAACCCGGCAGGTAGCTGGTTCCGCCCCCTGAAAAACAGACCAGTCAGTCGGGAAACGCAGCCAGGGCAGCGGCGCCATCCTGGGTCTTGTCATCGCCCTCGGCGGCCTTTGCCTTCGGATCCGGTTTGGCGGGTTCAGCGGATTCGGCCGGTGTAGCGGCCACGATATCCGCCTTCTTCCGTCGCGGACGGCGGCCATTGGGCTTCCGCCCGTCACCGGATTGCCCGTCGCCATCCGATTGCGGCTGTTCGTCGGCGCTGCCATTTCCGGCTGCCGCCTCGGTCGGCTTCTGCACTTCGGGATCCGGCGGCCTGTCGGCCTTGACCGCAGCGTTTTCGTTGTCGTCGCTGCCGGTGTCGCCACCGCCGTTGAAGTCCCGACGGGCATCGTCATCGCCGCCGCGGCTGGCCGGTTGCTGCGCCGGCGGCTGAGCCTGCGCCTGAGCTGCAGCAACGATGCGGTTATAGTGTTCGGCATGTTGAAAATAGGCCTCGGCAGAGACCGTATCGCCGGCCGAAAGCGCATCACGCGCCAGTGAGGCATATTTTTCCGCGACATGGGCGGCGGTGCCACGAACCTTCACATCAGGCCCGTTGGATTCATAGCTCCGGGTCAGCGGGTTCGGCCCCTTGCGTCCGCGTCCCCGTGATCGCCTGTTCTGATTATGCCTCATTCACCATTCTCATCGTTTGGCACCATCCTCATTGTCTGGATGACCTCTTTCAACCTGCGGCAACCATCCCGCCGGCCATGTATTCCCGTTTCGTCAACCCGGTTCGCCAGTTCATGACCGCCTGTTCCTCCGCGGCGAAACGAACACCGAATTCGCCGGTCGGAACGGGCCAACTGATCCAGCCGATCCGCATGGCCCGGAGTTGCCTGAATTCACACCTGCCCGGCCCCACCCGGCAAGAACCTCGACCAATCAATCGCAAGTATCATGACCAAGCACCAAACCGGCTGCCCTTCGGCCTCTGGACGTATCTAAGGCGATTGCGACGCAGGCAGACCGGCAGAACTATAGGCCCCCGTGGTTGGCCAGTTCTGAGGGCATGACCAAAGGTTTCATGCCCCGGTTCGCAAAACGAAGCTAGCCTGATTGGCGTTCCATTCCAAGCCCTTTTTTCAGCAATTCCGACAACCGTTTGAAGGGTTGGTCAACGCAATCAGCCCGCATCGAATCCGGCCGTCAAACATCGCGCTGTTCCGCCAAGGTCGGCACCAACGGCAACGCGCCGGAAGCCGTTCTCGGCAAGGATGGCCGACACCGCTTCGCACTGGCCGGCTCCGATCTCCAGCACGACCGCGCCCTCCGCCTTCAGGAGCCGGCGCAATTGCGGGACCAGCGACCGGTAGGCATCGAGCCCGTCCCGGCCGCCATCCAGCGCCAACCGGGGCTCGTACCGCGCCACCTCCGGATCGAGCCGCTCGATTTCGGCCGTGGATATATAGGGCGGATTGGAGACAATGACATCGTAGGCCGGCCGGCCGCCACCCGAACCCAGCGCATCATCAAATGCGCCGGTCATGAAATCGCCGCGGATAAAGTCCGCCCGCGCGCCGACGCCAAGCCGGCCCGCATTGGTCCGCGCCAGGCAAAGCGCCGCCGGGCTGACATCCACCCCGACGCCCGTTGCCGTGTCCACGTTGCGCAGGATCGCCACGAGCAGCGCCCCCGATCCGGTTCCAATATCGCATACGTGCCCGCCACCCGGCATCCGGGAGAGAAGGCCGACGGCCTTTTCGACAAGCAGTTCCGATTCCGGTCGCGGCGAAAGCACGTCGCCGGAGACCTTGAACGCCAGCCCGTAAAATTCCTTCTCGCCGACGATCTGCGCCAGCGGTTCCCGTCGCAGCCGCCGGTCGAGCAGGTTCCGGTACCGAGCCAGGCGATCACACGATACGACATCGTCGCCCCGCGCGATCAGGTCGGCATCGCTTGCCCCCGTCGCCGCCTTGAGGAGCAGCCGGCTGTCCAGCGCGGCGGTTTCGATACATGCCGCCCTCAACCGGACGCGCCCGTCTGCCAGCGCCGCCGCATAAGTCGTCATGCTTCCGTATCCTCGAATTCGGCGAGCAGACGCGCCTGCTCATCGGTCCGCAATGCGTCGGTCACCTCGTCCAGCCCTTCGCCATCAAGGATCGTGGTGAGTTTGTAGAGTGTCAGATTGATCCGGTGATCGGTTACCCGCCCCTGCGGAAAGTTATAGGTGCGGATCCGCTCGGAACGGTCGCCCGAGCCGACCTGTCCCCGTCGGGCCTCGGCGCGTTCCGATGCCGCTTTCTGCCGTTCCAGATCGTAAAGGCGGGCACGAAGGATCTGTTCGGCGCGGGCCCGGTTCTGGTGCTGCGATTTCTCGCTCTGCACAACGACAATTCCGGTCGGAAGATGGGTAATGCGGACGGCCGAATCGGTTGTATTGACATGCTGGCCGCCAGCACCGGATGCCCGCATCGTGTCGATGCGAATGTCTTCGGACCTGATCTGGACATCGACCTCTTCGGCCTCCGGAAGAACGGCAACCGTCGCCGCGGACGTGTGGATGCGTCCGCTCGATTCGGTTTCCGGAACCCGCTGCACCCGGTGAACGCCGGATTCATACTTCAAACGCGCATAGACGCCCTTTCCCTTGACCGCCGCCACGACCTCCTTCACGCCGCCCATGTCGCCCTCGCTCATCGACAGGACATCCACCTTCCAGCCATGCTTTGCGGCGTAGCGTTCGTACATGCGAAACAGATCGCCGGCGAAAAGGCCGGCTTCGTCACCGCCGGTACCGGCCCGTACTTCCAGAATGGCGCCACGGTCGTCGGCGGCGTCGCGGGGCAGGAGCAGAAGTCGCAGCCTCTGGCCAAGATCGGCGATCCGACTCTCAAGCGTTTCGCACTCCTCCTCCGCCAGCGCCCGCATCTCCGCGTCCCCGTCTCCGCCGGACAGATCGGCTACAAGCGCCCGGGCCTCGGCAAGCTCCACCTCCGCCGCCTGCATCGCCCGTGCCATTTCAGCGACCTCTTCGATTTCCGACAGCTCGCGCGAAAGCCGCACCAGCTCTGGCGGTTCCGGCGCCTGCGCCAATGCAGCCATGATCGCGTCGTGGCGGGCAATCACCGCGTCCAGGCGGGCCTTGGGAACGGAACTTCCTGAATACTCGCTCATATTGTTTGGCCGGGATATTCGGCACGCTCCGGGTTCATCAGACGGGAATTCGGTGGAGATCGGCGAAGGCGTGCAGCTCCGCGCGCACTTCCGAGGCCGATACGCCCCTGTCGATCACCGTCTTGATCTTGTCGGCAAGCGGCGAAAGTTCAAGTGCCCGGATCATCGCCTTGACCGGCCCGACCGCCGACGGCGCCATCGACAGGCTTCGGTAACCGATGGCGAGAAGCGCCATCGCCTCCAGCGGCCGACCGGCAATTTCACCGCACAGCGTTACCGGTTTTTCGTGGATTTCGGCCCGATCGATGATTTTCCACAACGGCCGCAGAAACGAAGGGCTCAGCGGATCGAATCGGTTGGCCAGCCGTGTGTTGCCCCTGTCACTGGCCATAATGAACTGCATCAGGTCGTTTGAGCCGACCGAGACGAAATCCACCGCCTCGAAAAGCTCGTCGAGTTGCCACAACAGCGCCGGCACTTCGATCATCGCCCCGAGCGCAATCGACGTCGCGGTCTCATGGCCGTGGCGGTGCAGATGTGAACGTTCACGATCGACGACGGCCCGCGCACGTTCAAATTCACTGACGTCGGTCACCATCGGAAACATCAGCCGCAGATCCTGTCCGGCCGCCGCCTTCAGGAGCGCCCTGACCTGGGTTTTCAGCAAGGCGGGCCGGTCAAGTCCGAGCCGGATGGCGCGCCATCCCATGGCCGGGTTCTCCTCCGCCTGGGCTCGCAGGTAGGGCAGCACCTTGTCGCCCCCCACGTCGAGCGAACGAAAGGTGACCGGGCGGCCCCGCGCTTCATCGATCACCTGGCGGTAAAACGCCTCCTGCTCGCCCAGCCGCGGGAAGGTCGAGGCGATCATGAACTGCAATTCGGTGCGGAAGAGGCCGATGCCGCCGGCCCCCGATTCCGCCAGATGAGGAAGATCCATCAACAGCCCGGCATTGATTTGCAGGGATATCTCCACGTCATCGCGGGTAATTGCCGGATCATCACGCCCCTGCCTGTACTGCTCCTGCCGGCGTGCGCGAAACCGCACCTTGTCGACATACGCCGTCTCGATATCGGCCGGCGGCCGCAGGTGCACCTCACCGGTCTGTCCGTCAACGATAACCGGATCGCCGTCTTCGGCGAGCGCCACCACGTCCGTCGCCTGGCCGACCGTGGCGAGCCCCAATGCCCGCGCAACGATGGAAACGTGGCTGGTCGGCGCCGCTTCTTCCAGCACCAGGCCGCGGAGCCGCTGCCGGTCATAGTCGAGCAGTTCCGCGGCGCCCATGCTCCGCGCCACGACCACCGCGTCTTCGGGCATGTCGCCTTCAAGCGGCCCGTGGGGCCTGCCCATCAATTCGCGCAGCAGCCGGTTGGCCAGGTCGTCGAAATCGTGCAGGCGATCGCGCAGAAACGGATCGGTCTGCCGCGAAAGCCGCGCCCGCATATCGCTTTGGACCCGCTCGACGGCCGCTTCAGCCGTCAGGCCCGAATGGATCGCCTCGCGCAATCTGAGCGTCCAGCCGCGGTCCTGCGCGAACATCCGATAGGCTTCCAGGATTTCGCGATGTTCACCGGCGCCGGCTTCCGCGCCGCGCGCCAAAAGATCGTCGACCGACAATTGCAGGCTCGCCATCGCCGCATCGAGCCGTCGCAATTCGCTCTTGATATCATCGGCGATCAGCTGCGTGACCACAACCCGCGGCTCATGCAGCACCACATGTCCCAGGCCGATACCTTCCGCAAACGGGGCACCGGAAATGACAACCGGCTGATTGAGATCGAGATCCGCACCGGGAACCGCGAGGTCTTCCAGCTCGCCGGCGGCAATCATCTCCGCCAGCACCATCGCCGTGGTCTGCAGCGCCTCGACCTCCTCCTCGTCATAGGCCCGCTGCGACTTGTTCTGCACTACCAGCACGCCAAGCGTTCGACCGGCCCGCAGGACCGGAACGCCGAGAAAGGCGTGATAGATCTCTTCGCCGGTTTCCGGCAGATAGGCGAAATCGGGATGGGCCTGGGCATCTGAAAGATTGAGCGGCCGTGCGTGCTCGGCGATCACACCGACCAGACCTCTGCCAAGCGTCAGCACGGTCCGGTGAACGGCTTCCCGGTTGAGCCCTTCGGTGGCGTACAGCTCCAGCATATTGTCGGCGCGCAGCACATAGACCGAGCAGACTTCGGCCACCATGTTGGACGCGATCAGCCGAACGATTTCGTCAAGCCGCTCCTGCGCGCCCTTCGGCTCCGCCATGACCTCGCGCAGCCGGCGCAGCAACACCCGCGGTCCTGCAAGCAAACCCCGCATCGACACAGCTGTCCTCCAAAAGACGCCCGGGCATACCGCCGCCCGTCACCGCACAGTCGTTACCGGCACCGGCCGGTCAGGTTTTGTCGAGATCGTACACGGAATGGAGTGTCCGCACCGCAAGCTCGGTAAAGGCCTGGTCGATCAGGATCGAAATCTTGATCTCCGACGTGGTGATGAGTTGAATGTTGATACCACGGGAAGCGAGCGCCTTGAACGCCTCCGCCGCCACGCCGGCGTGACTGCGCATACCGATACCGATCACCGAAACCTTGGCAACATCGTCGGATCCGGCAACCGATGCATATTCGACCTCGCCCCGGAGGCCCTTGATCAGCGCCATCGCCCGCTCAAAATCCGGTTGCGTGACCGTGAATGTGATATCGGTGCTTTGCCCGTCTTCCGAAACATTCTGCACGATCATGTCGACATTGATCGCCGCCTCCGCCAGCGGCCCGAAAACCGCGGCGGCGACACCTGGCTGATCCTTGACATGCCGAAGCGTGATTTTCGCCTCGTCCTTGGAATAGGCGATTCCGGTGACAAGCTGCTTTTCCACGATCTCTTCCTCATCGCAAATCAGTGTGCCGACCGGCTGGTTGCCGGCACCGGTCTGGACATCTTCAGGATCCGCGAAGCTCGATCGGACGAACGTGCGGACCCCGTGCACCATGGCCATTTCCACCGACCGCACCTGAAGCACCTTGGCGCCCAGCGACGCCATCTCGAGCATTTCCTCAAAGGCAACCTTTTCAAGCCGTCTGGCGCTCGGGTCGATCCGCGGATCGGTCGAATAGACACCGTCCACATCGGTATAGATGTCACATCGGTCCGCCCCGATGGCGGCGGCCAGCGCCACGGCGCTGGTGTCCGAACCGCCACGTCCCAATGTCGCGATTCGGTTGTCCGGCCCCAGACCCTGAAATCCCGCGACCACGGCAACCTGGCCGATTTCAAACCGCTCCTGAAGCCGCGATGCGTCGATATCGACAATTCGCGCAAACCCGTGAGCGTTGTCGGTCGACACCGGAACCTGCCAGCCAAGCCATGACCTGGCATCGACACCCATCCCCTGCAACGTGATGGCCATCAGGCCGCAGGTAATCTGCTCGCCTGCCGCCACCACCGTGTCATATTCCCGCGCATCGTGAAGCGCCGAAGCATCACGGCAAAGGCCGACCAGATCGTTGGTCTGGCCCGCCATGGCCGACACCACCACGGCAACCTCGTTGCCGGCCTCCGCCTCCCGCTTTACATGGCGGGCGGCATTGGCGATGCGATCAAGGTCGGCCACCGACGTGCCGCCAAATTTCATGACCAGTCGGGTCACGTTCCGTCTCCAGTCACCAATTTCCGCTTTGCCCGGCGCACAATTGGCCGGCGGACCGGGACATCAGCGATCGCAGGGATCCCGGCCGGTCGGCTTTCAAAACACACCGTCCTGAATTGGCCGCGCTTTTATCGATTTATTCTCCACCTCGCAACACGCCTGGGCTCCGATCCGGCCTGCCCCCGGCCTTACCTCTCGCAACGACACCGTTCACCGGCTATGAAGGCGCATGACCAGAACCGCCGATCCTTCCCTCGATACTGCCGAGATCGCCAAATTCGAGCGCATGGCAGCGGACTGGTGGGATCCGCAGTCGAAATTTCGTCCGCTCCATCTCATCAACCCGATCCGCATCTCGTTCATCAAGGAAACCGTTTGCCAGCGTTTCGACCGCGACCCAGCCGCACCGAAGCCGTTTTCCGGTTTGCGCTTTCTTGACATCGGTTGCGGCGGCGGCCTGCTCAGCGAACCGGTTGCGCGTCTGGGCGCCGATCTCGTTGGTGTTGATCCGTCAGCGACCAATATCGGCGTTGCCCGGACCCACGCCGCCCAAAGCGGACTGGACATCGACTACTGCGCCACGACGGCGGAAGCGCTGAACGAAGCCGGCCAGACCTTCGACGTCATCCTCAACATGGAAGTGGTCGAGCATGTGGCCGATGTCGCCGCCTATGTCGCCGCCTGCGTGGCCATGGTCCGCCCCGGCGGCATGATGGTGTTGTCCACCATCAACCGCACATCCAAGGCATGGGCGCTGGCCATCGTCGGAGCGGAACGCGTTTTACGGTGGTTGCCGCCCGGCACCCACGACTATGACCGGCTTGTTCGGCCCGAAGAGCTGACCGCCGCGCTGGTCGCCGGCGATATGCGTGTCGGCGCGCAGACCGGATACGCGTTTCATCTCCTTGCGGGCGAATGGCGCCGGACAAGGGATATGGACGTCAACTACATGATGGCGGCCTACCGGGATCAGGCCGGCCGCAGCTGATCCCTGTCACCGGAAGGCTTTCAGTTCTGATCTTCCGGCAGCACCGGCAGGGGATGGAACTCCACACCCTCATCACGCAATTCACGGGTTTCTTCCGGGGTCGCCTGGCCATAGATGCCGCGCGCTTCGACTTCGTTGTAGTGGATTTTGCGGGCCTCCTCGGCAAAGCGCGGCCCGACATTCTCGGCATTTTCCGTCACATGGTCATAAATCTTGCGGGCCATCGCCATGGCTTCCTTCTTCATCGCATGATGACCCGCGAGGTTGATCGTTTCCCGTTTTCGGCTGGTCGCGACCGATGGTGCCATGAGCGCCTTTTCGACATCGGTCGATCCGCAGTGCGGGCAGGCGACGTGTCCCTTCGACTGCTGGTCTTCAAACGCGTGTGAATCCGAAAACCAGGTCTCGAATTCGTGACCTTCGCAACAGTGGAGCTGGTATTTGATCATGTGCCGGTCCGCACAAGCTGTTCGGCGTCGGCAGGTACGGGGCCGGCAAACCGCCGCTCGTTCTTCAGGGTCGGAATCCGGGCCCGTGCATCGGCCGATCGTGCCGGATCGATCTCCGCGATGATCATGGCCTCACCGGTCCCGTCGGCTTCCGCAATCACTTCGCCCCACGGCGACACTATGAGGGAATGCCCGTAGGTTTCGCGCCCGTCTTCATGGCGTCCGGCCTGCGCCGCCGATATCACATAGGCGCCGTTTTCGATCGCACGTGCCCGTTGCATCACATGCCAGTGCGCCTCGCCGGTCTGCCGGGTAAACGCCGCCGGCGCACCAAGCACATCGGCACCGGCATGGGAGAGCGCCCGATAAAGTGCCGGAAAGCGGATATCGTAGCAGATCGTCACGCCTAGCCGGATTTCGCCGATATCGGCTGTCACCGCCATCTCGCCTGGCATATAGGTGGCGGATTCCCGCCAGCTTTCCCCGTCGGGAAGGTCGACATCGTAAAGGTGGATCTTGTCGTAGCGGGCGACCACCGTTCCCTGCGGCGAAAATATGTAGGCCCGGTTGGCAAACCGTCCCTCGCCGGTGTCGAGCGCCACCGAACCGATGTGAAGGTAAATTTCCAGTTCCAGGGCCAGCGAAGCGGCGGCCGCCAGCAGAGGGTCGTGCGCTTCCGGCCCAATCGTCGCGCCAAGCGCCGCCCGGTCGCGCTGAATGACATTGGTCATTTCAGGCGTCTGCACATAGACTGCGCCGGCAGCCGCCGCATCACGCACGAGCCGGTCGACGGCGGCGATGTTCTTCGCCACGTCAATCCCCCCGTTGAGTTGCACGCATGCCGCCTTGATTGCCATATCCAGCCCTTCCCGCTGCAAACCCGGGCGCCGGCGGTTCCGCGTGCAGCCGCGACGGCGCCAACGTTCAAGCAGCATCGTTCCTGCTGGATATAGTATGTGTCTTAAAACAATGCCATATCCGCCCGCCCCGCCCGGAACCGGGCGGGCGGCACCTAGATGCGCACCGCGCGGGTAAATGTCAGCGCGCAGACATCCGCCGCACCGGCGCGCATCAGCGCCCGCGCAGCCGCCTTGATCGTTGCGCCGGTTGTGTAGACGTCGTCGACGATGAGCACTTTTCGTCCGGAAATCCGGATCGCCGCCGCGCTATCGACGCGAAACGCGCCGCGGACATTATCCTGCCGCTGACGGGCGGTAAGCCCGACCTGCTGTTTTGTTTTCCGGATGCGTTGCAAAACCAGCGGATCATGCTGCAATCCGGTCAGGGCCGAAAGCGCGGCGCCGAGTTCGGCCGCCTGGTTGAACCGCCGCCGCCACAACCGCCAGCGATAGAGCGGAACCGGCACGATGATCCTGTCTTCGTCGAGAAGTTCTCTTCCGGCCCGCACCATCAGGTTGGCCATCATCCTGGCAAGATCCGGTCGGTCGCCGAACTTCAGCCGGTGCACCAACGCCCGTCCCGTCCTGTCATGGGCCGCAACACTGCGCAGTTTCGAAAAAGGCGGCGGATCGGCAATCGCGTCGGCGCTCACGATTCCGGCCCCCGGATCGTGGGAGAAGGGCGTGCCCAGCACCGCACACACCGGTGGTTCGATAAATGTCATTTGCGACCAGCAGGCGCCGCACAGGCCATGATTGCCGCTGGTGGCGCGATGACAGTGGCAGCAGACCGGCGGTACGGCAACATCGGCAAGGGCGCCCAGCAAACGGCGTGCCGTATCATTGATCCGATCCGCATTGGCAATCATCGGCAAAACGTACATGCTGGCGGGCCGACAGGCCAGATATTGCGACAGGTGCCTTGGGGCGTAATGAGCACAACCGGATCTGCACGACCCGCCACGCCGCGACAGATTGTCGACCGGCGGCTTCTGCGCCACCGGATCGGCATCGCCGTCCGCAACGCGGCAATGGGTGCCGAGTGGCTTCTTTCAGAAGTTCTCACCGACATGGCCGCCCGCCTCGCCCTGGTGGAACGCCGTTTCGCGGCATCGGTCGCTCTTGACGATCACACAGGCGCCATCGCCGCAATGCTCGGAAAATCCGGCAAGGTGGACCGTGTTGTCGCCATCAATATCGCAGACGAGGCGCCGGATGGCGGCGGTTCGGCGACCGCTGATATCGAGCGCCTGCCTCTGGCCGCCGGATCCAGCGACCTGATCGTCAGTGCGCTTACGCTTCACCTGGTCAATGACCTGCCGGGGATGCTTGCCCAGATCCGCCGTGCACTGCGTCCTGACGGATTGTTCCTCGCCGCCTTGCCAGGGGGCGCAACACTGACGGAACTGCGACAGGCATTCGCCGAATCCGAACTGGCGCTGCGCGGCGGCATCAGCCCGCGCGTGATGCCCTTTGCCGACATCCGCGACATGGGCGCCCTGTTGCAACGCGCCGGGTTCGCTCTGCCGGTGTGCGACAGCGACCGATTGACCGTCCGTTATGAGGATGCCGGCGCGCTCTTTGCCGATCTCAAGGCGATGGGCGCAACCAATCCCCTCGCCGATCGCGACCGGATACCGGCGACAAGACGCCTGCTGGCACAGGTTGCCGCGGATTATCGCGCAGGATTCAGCGATCCCGATGGGCGGGTGCGCGCAACTTTCGAAATCCTGTCCGTATCGGGTTGGTCACCCCACGAAAGCCAGCAGAAACCTGCGGCACGCGGCTCCGGCGCAGTAAGCCTGGCTTCGATTCTCAGTCGGGATTGAGGTGCCGCGTCAGTCGGCGGCGATATCAGACATCCGCCCGCCGTGCATCGTGTTACGGACCGAGCGCCTGCGCAACTTTGATGACAACAGTGTCATAGAGCGTCGCCAGTGACGAACCCGTGCCGACGATTCCAAGCAGTGCAAGTGACAGGATCGTCACAACCAGACCGTATTCGACGGCGCTGGCGCCCGATTCATCTGCAACATAGCGGTGCAATCTTGCTTTCAAAGTCATAGGCGGCGGCCCTTGCGTGTCGCTTCCCACTTAAAGGAGATCGGCCAAGTGGCTGATCAACGGTTCGTCTGCCGGCGGCATGGGATAATCTCTGAGCCGGTTCGCTCGAACCCATCGCAGTGTTTGGGCTTCCTTCGAAGTCGGCACGCCTTCCCAGCGCCTGCACACGAAAAGTGGCATTAACAAATGAAAATTCGGATAATCGTGGGTGGCGAACGTCAGCGGTGCAAGACAGGATTCAGTAATATTAACGCCGGTCTCTTCGGCCATCTCCCGGATGATCGCCGCCTCCGGGGTTTCGCCGTCCCGAACCTTGCCGCCGGGGAACTCCCAAAGCCCCGCCATCGGCTTTCCGGGCGGCCGCCGGCTGATCAAAACGCGCCCGTCGGGATCCACGAGCGCACAGGCAACAACCAGAAGTAGGGATTTGCCGCCCGCCGGATTGTCAGCTTCGATAGTCGGCATTGATCGTCACGTAGTCATGGGTAAGATCGCAGGTCCACACTGCGGATTTTCCTTCTCCCATTCCCATATCGACCTGGATTGCGATTTCGGCGTTTCCCATATACGCGGAGACTTGATCTTCCGAATAGTCGGGATCCCGTTCCCCGTTCACCGCTACCCGGTGCGGCCCGAACCAGATGGAAATCCGGTCGCGGTCGGCCGGTTCGCCGGCTTTGCCGACAGCCATCACAACCCGCCCCCAATTGGCGTCCCCACCCGCCAGCGCGGTTTTCACCAGCGGCGAATTGGCGATGGACAACGCCACCTTGCGGGCCGAATCCTCGCTGATTGCCGAGGTAACCTTAATCTCGGCAACCTTGGTTAATCCTTCGCCGTCGCGAATGACCTGGCCGGAAAGGTCGGCACAGAGATCGCAAAGCGCCTCCGTGAACGCGGCTTCATCGGCCCGTGAACGCACGGCCGGACCCCGTCCCGTGGCAAAGACAAGGACCGTATCCGATGTCGAGGTATCGCTGTCGACCGTGATCGCGTTGAATGATCCCGATACCGCTTTGCCGAGCGCCGCCTGCAATGCCGGCCGCTCGATATCCGCGTCCGTGAACAGGAACGACAGCATCGTCGCCATATCCGGCGCAATCATGCCGGATCCCTTGGCGATACCGTTGAGTGTTGCGGTTCGGCCATCGATCGCGATCGTCCGCGTCGCGAGCTTGGGATAGGTATCGGTGGTCATGATCGCGTTCGCCGCGTCCAGATACCGGTCGCCGTCCACCCGGTCGGCAAGATCGCCGAGATATCGCTGAAACGGTTCCGGATCCATGGGCTCGCCGATCACCCCGGTGGAGGCCAGATACACATCTTCGGTTTCGCAGCCAATCGCGGCCGCGGCCGCCTCCGCCGTCAATTCTGTCGCGCGTCGGCCCCGGATCCCGGTAAAGGCGTTGGCATTTCCCGAATTCACCACCAGCGCCCGCGCCCGGCCGGCGGGCAGGATGGCGCGGCACCAGTCAACCGGTGCAGAGGCGCACCTTGACCGGGTAAAAACGCCGGCGACCCGAGCCACGGTATCGAACCGCACCAAAAGCAGATCGGTGCGGCCGGTATATTTGATACCGGCCTGCGCGGTGGCCAGCCCAATCCCGTCGATGGCTGGCAGAACCGGCGGCGTGGCCGGCGCGAAAGGCGAGATCGTGCCACTCACGGATGTTCAGTTTCCGTTTGATCCGGTATCGACGATCTCGACCGGTATCCGGGCCCGGATTTCCGCCATTGCGGTGTCGAACTTCTTGCGCACGATCACGCTGCGAATCTGTTCGCGAATATCGGCAAGCGGCGGCGGTGAGGTTTTTGATTTGTCCTCCACCTTGATGACGTGCCAGCCGAACTGTGTCTGGACCGGCTCCGCTGAATAGGAACCGGCATCAAGCGCGAACGCGGCCGCCTCGAATTCCGGCACCATCTGGCCCTTGCCGAAAGTGCCCAGGTCCCCGCCATTGGGCGCGCTCGGTCCGGTCGATTTTTGCGACGCAAGTTCCGCAAAGTCGGCACCGTCATCGAGTGCCTTGATGACAGCTTCCGCTTCGTCTTTGCTGGCCACCAGTATGTGCCGCGCATGGACCTGGTCTTCCGCCTCAAAGGAGGCCATCTGGGCGGTATATTCGGCCACAAGCTCGGTATCGGTGACCTTGTCGGCAATTTCCGACCGGACATACGCATTGCGCAGTGCCCGCATGGTCAGGAACGCCACCCGGCGTTTGAACTCGTCGGTTTCGTGAAGGCCCTTTTCCCGGGCCGCAGCGGCCAGAAGCTGAACGTCGACGAGGACATCGACGATTACCTTGCGCCGTTGTTCTTGCGGCACGCGTTCCAGTTCATTTGCGAAATCGGCCGTTGCGAAGGCGATATCGGTTTCGGTAATCGTCGCCTCGCCGACCCTCGCGACGACGGCATCATCCTGTGCAGTGGCCGGAAATGCCGTCACGGCCGACAGGCCAAGCGCGAGAATGCAGCCGATCGCTGGTATCTTGAAACGGGTCATGAAATCTCCGGAAATTTGCCGGCCCGATCAGCCGGAACGACGGGCTACGCGCCCTGTTCGGTCATCGAGACGAGCGTTGACAATATCTGGGGCCGTTCTTATCTCTCACCCGGTCCGCCGTCCAGAAGGCAGGACGTGATTTGACGATCAAGCTCACGTGTGCTGATTCCGGCGCCGGACTGCATCAGGCTCTTCCGATACAGGCTAGTCGTCCGGCACCATATCGGCTTCGCTCCAAACCGGCCGCGAAACAAATGACATAAGGAATTCCCAATGCTCGGCCTTGGCAATCTGGGACGCAAGGTATTCGGTTCCGCTGCCGACCGGCGCGTCAAACGCTACGCGCCAATCGTGGACAAGATCAACGCGCTGGAAAGCGAGCTGGAGGCGTTGGACGACGAGGCGTTGCGCGCCCGCACCGACGACTTTCGAACGCAAATCGAAAATGGCACCGACATCGAGGAACTGCTGGTACCGGCGTTCGCCACCGTTCGCGAAGCGGCAAAACGCACCTTGGGACAGCGCCATTTTGACGTTCAGCTCATCGGCGGCATGGTGCTGAACGAGGGCGCCATTGCCGAGATGAAGACAGGCGAGGGCAAGACGCTGGTCGCCACATTGCCGGTCTATCTGAACGCCCTGGCCGGGAAGGGCGTGCATGTGGTGACGGTCAACGATTATCTCGCCCGGCGCGATGCCGACTGGATGGGCCAGATCTATCAGTTTCTGGGCCTGAGCGTCGGCGTGATCGTTCATGGCCTGTCCCATGACGAACGCCGTGCCGCCTATGCCTGCGACGTCACCTACGGCACCAACAACGAGTTCGGCTTCGACTATCTGCGCGACAACATGGAATACGAGATTGCCGCGATGGTCCAGCGCGGTCACAATTTCGCGATCGTCGACGAAGTCGACTCCATTCTGATCGACGAGGCGCGGACACCCCTGATCATTTCCGGTCCTGTCGATGACAAGTCCGAGCTCTACCAGTCGATCGACAGCCTCATCCCCGGCCTGGAGCCCGAACACTACGAAATCGACGAAAAGGCCAAGAGCGCGACCTTCACCGAAGACGGCACCGAGCATGTCGAGGATCTGTTGCGCACCGCCGACATGCTGAAGGGCGAGGGCCTGTACGACGTGGAAAACGTCAATGTCGTCCATCACCTCAACAATGCGCTGCGCGCCCACCGCATCTTCCAGCGCGACCGGGACTATATCGTCAAGGACGGCCGGATCGTAATCATCGACGAGTTTACTGGCCGCATGATGGAGGGCCGGCGTTATTCCGATGGAGTGCACCAGGCTCTGGAGGCCAAGGAGCATGTCGCCATCCAGCCGGAAAACCAGACGATGGCGTCCGTCACGTTTCAGAACTATTTCCGGCTCTACGACAAACTTGCCGGCATGACAGGCACCGCCGCGACCGAAGCGGAGGAGTTTGCCGACATCTATGCGCTCGATGTCGTGGAAATCCCCACCAACATGCCCGTCGCCCGCATCGACGACGATGACATCGTCTATCGGACGGCGGAGGAAAAATACAAAGCCATCGTTGACACCATCAAGGAAGCTCGTGCCAAGGACCAGCCTGTCCTTGTCGGCACGACGTCGATCGAAAAATCCGAACAACTTGCCGAACGGTTGCGCAAGGTCGGAATCAAGGATTTTGAGGTTCTCAACGCCCGGCATCACGAGCGCGAAGCCCAGATCATCGCCCAGGCCGGCAAACCCGGCGCCATCACGATAGCCACGAACATGGCCGGCCGCGGCACCGACATTCAGCTGGGCGGCAATGTCGACATGCGGATCGCCGACGAGCTTTCCGATATCGCCGATGGGGCGGAGCGCCAGAAAAGGGAAGCGGCGATCCGGGCGGATGTGGAATCGCTGAAAACGCGTGCGATCGAGGGCGGCGGCCTCATGGTTCTCGCCACCGAACGACATGAAAGCCGTCGTATCGACAACCAGTTGCGCGGACGCTCCGGTCGTCAGGGCGATCCCGGCCGTTCGCAGTTTTTCCTTTCGCTTCAAGATGACCTGATGCGGATATTCGGCTCCGATCGAATGGACGGCATGCTGCAGAAGCTCGGCCTGAAGGAAGACGAAGCCATCGTTCACCCGTGGATCAACAAGGCGCTGGAGCGCGCACAGGCCAAGGTCGAGGCCCACAACTTCGATATCCGCAAGAATCTGCTGAAATTCGACAATGTCATGAACGACCAGCGCAAGGTGGTCTTCGAGCAGCGTATCGAGTTGATGAACAACGACAATATCGTCGAGACCGTCCGTGACATGCGCCACGACGTCGTCGATGCGCTGGTCGCCGAACACATCCCCGAAAAGGCCTATGCGGAGCAATGGGACGCGGCCGGCCTGAAGGATGCGGTCAAGGCGGGGCTCAATCTGGAATTGCCGGTCGTCGAGTGGGCAAAGGAGGAAGGCATCGCGGATGAAGAGATCCGCGAGCGGATCACCAGTGAAGCCGACGAATTGATGGCCCGCAAGACGGCCCGGTTCGGACCCGACCTCATGCGGGTCGTGGAAAAGCAGATGCTGCTCCAGACCCTTGACAATCTGTGGCGCGAGCATCTGGCGACCTTGGACAGCCTGCGCTCGGTCATCGGTTTTCGCGGCTACGCCCAGCGTGACCCGCTGAACGAATACAAGACAGAGGCGTTTGAACTGTTTCAGGCGATGCTGGCCAACCTGCGCCGCGCCGTGACGGGCCAGTTGGCCCATGCCGAACTGGCGCCGCAGCAACCGATTGAACCGCTCGAAGGCGGGCTGCCCGATGGGGCCCGGGCGCATCATATCGATCCGCTGTCCGGCGAGGACGAAATGGTCGGCGCCGCGGAGCTCCAGTTGGAAACTGTCGGCGCAGGCGGCCGGCGGCCCGCCCGCAGCGCCGACGATCCGACGACCTGGGGCAAGGTCGGACGCAACGAATCCTGCCCCTGCGGATCGGGCAAGAAATACAAGCACTGCCACGGCCGGATCGTCTGATCCTTCCGCAACCGGACAGCCGGCGCCAGCAGCGGCGCATCATCCCGCCGGCGCCGGTCCCGTCTTGACCGATAGCGGGCACACCTGCCAGACGGGGCCGACAGCAATTCCCGGATCAAGGCGGACAATGCGGCATGACCATTGACCAGATCATCCTGTTTTCCCTGTTCGGACTGGTTTTTGCCTTCCTGCTCTGGGGACGGTTCCGCTACGACATGGTTGCCTTCTGCGCCTTGCTGATCGGCCTCCTGGCGGGCGTGGTGCCCAAGGAAGAGGCGTTTTCCGGCTTTGGCCATCCGGCGACCATCATTGTCGCCCTGGTCCTGGTCGTGTCGCGCGGATTGATCAATTCCGGTGCTGTCGACATCATTGCCCGCAATCTGATCGACGCCGGCCGCCGGCTCGACGCCCATATCGGCATCATGGCCGGTATCGGGGCCGTTCTGTCCGCCTTCATGAACAATGTCGCAGCCCTCGCACTGTTGATGCCGGTTGAACTCCAGGCCGCGTCCCGTGCCGGCCGCTCGCCCGGCCTTACCCTGATGCCCCTCGCCTTTGCGACCATACTCGGCGGACTTGTGACATTGATCGGGACGCCGCCCAACATCATTGTCGCCCAGTTTCGCGCCGACACGCTCGGCGAACCCTACGCCATGTTCGACTTCGCGCCGGTCGGCCTGGCCTGTGCGTTCGCCGGCATCGTCTTTGTCACCCTGATCGGTTGGCGGCTCATACCCGCATCCGCCACGTCCGGCGACACGTCAAAGGAACTGATCGATCTTGACGACTATATCGCCGAACTGGTTGTACCGGAGGATTCGCCGGCGATCGGCCGTCTGGTGCGTGAACTGGACGCCGATGCCGAAGAGGCCGATGTCATCGTCCTGGGTCTGGTCCGCAACGGCAAACGGCTACCGGGCCGGGCGCGCACGAACATCATTCGAGCCGGCGACATCCTGGTTCTTGAAGCCGCGCCGGAAGCACTCGACCGGCTGCGCGGCAGTCTCAAGCTGGAGGCGATCGGCGAGGAACGCCATGAAGCCGCCGCCGGCGCCGGCATGGCGCTTATGGAAGTGGTCGTTCAGCGCGATTCGCGCATTGCCGGACGGACATCGGACGACATACGGCTGTTGAGCCGTCAGGGCGTGACGTTGCTTGGCGTGTCGCGCCGCGGCCGCAAGTTTCGCGACCGCGTCCGCCGCCTGACCATCGAGCCGGGCGATATCCTGCTCCTGCTGGGACCGGAGGACCGCCTCGGTGACGTCGCCGGCTGGCTTGACGCGCTGCCGCTCGCCCAGCGCGGTCTGCAGATCACCCAATATGCCAAGGCCGGTCAGGCTGTCGGCATTTTCGCCTTTGCCATTGCCGCGGCAAGCTTCGGTTTCGTCTATCTGCCCGTCGCCCTGGGATGTGTCGTCGTCGCCTATGCCCTGCTCGACATTGTGCCGCTGCGCGAAATCTACAATCCGATCGAATGGCCGGTTGTCGTGCTTCTGGGGTCCATGTTGCCGCTCGGCGCCGCCCTTCACGCCGAGGGTGGGACAGCGCTGATCGCCGGCGGCATCGTCGATCTGACTTCCGGTCTTCCGCCCGCGGCGGTCCTGACCGTGCTGATGATCGTCACCATGACGCTTTCCGACATCCTCAACAATACCGCCACGACAGTGATCGCCGCCCCGATCGCCGTCGATGTCGCTGCCCGCCTGGGGGTGAGCGCCGACCCCTTTCTGATGGCTGTCGCGGTCGCCGCATCATGCGCGTTCCTGACCCCGATCGGACACAAGAACAACACGCTGATCATGGGCCCGGGCGGTTATGGTTTTGGAGATTATTGGCGAATGGGCCTGCCGCTGGAGATCATTGTCGTCGCCACCGCGGTTCCGACAATTCTCCTGTTCTGGCCCTTCTGAGCGGCGATCGACAGGCAGCCGGAAATTCACACCAGGGCACCTGCCCTCAAGCGCAGATTTCCGGGGTTTACCAGAACTTCCGGAAAAGCCGTTTGACGATACCGGTTGAGCCGCGCTCCGGCTGCGCCGAGTAGGCGGCGACGGCTTGCGGTGATTTCGGCTTGGCCCGTGGCACACCGCTGCCTTCGCCAGCCGGCGCGGTGGTCTGCGGCGATGTCGACGCGGTCGTCAGCGGCACCGTTTCACTCGGCCGGCTCATCGCCACGGCGGTCTCCGATCCGCCATCGCGGCCGATGCCGAACAGATTGCCGTTGCCTTTTTTCTGCAGCTTCGCCGCAATGATGGTTTCCTTGGCGTCATCGCGCGCCATGCGTGCCGACACCGCCTGCTTTATCCTCGGATTGACGGTCATCTCCGGCGGGCACTCGCCCGTCGGCGAATAATCTATGCCGTCCTGAACGGTGGCATTGAACACATACTTCATGGAGCAGACGCTGATCTTGGGTTGCTGGTGCGTGACCTCGAAATGGTCGTGACCTTCCTTCAACATCTTCCAAAACGGGTAGTTCGGATCGTTGCGTTGACGGGCCAGATTGGCCGGGGTCATGCGGAACGGATAGGCCTGCACCTGGAACGAGCGCTGGCCACCCTGAAAGGCAAGCCGCGCCAGGGTATAGATTTCCTGGATTTGCTCGTCTTCCATCGAATAACAACCCGCCGATGAACATGCCCCATGCACCATCAGATGGCTGCCGGTACGTTCATGCGCCCGGTCGTAGGCATTGGGAAAGCCGATATTGAATGACAGGTGGTAGGACGACCGCGGGTTCATTTGCGCCGGCGTTACCGTATAAAAACCCTCTGGCGCCTGCCGGTCGCCTTCCTTGATCTTCGGGCCGAGCTTTCCCGACCACTTGCAGATGTCGTAGGTCTTAAACAGTGCAAACCGACCGGTCTCCCGGCGCACCTTCCAGACTTCCAGCTCAGATTCTTCCTTGAATATGCGGACAAGGATCGGATCCCTTTCCCGCATCTTTTTCTCAACCAACTCCGCCTTGACGGCAGAGGGCAGCGGCCGGACATGTTTGGGGATATCATCAAATCCGGTGCAGCCGGCAACGAGAAAGGCCGCAGACAACGGCGCTGCGACTGACAGCCGGCGAAGCAACCCGCCGGCGGAGAAAGATGAAAGCGGCATTGTGCGCAAGGACATCCCCATGAGGTCAAGGTCGTTCCTGTCCACTAACACATTGCGACATTTAACCTTTAGGAAAGGTTACCGCAATATGAACAGATCGGCGCCCACCCGCATGTCGAGCGCGTTGAATCCAGCAAATATCCCGAATCGGGCATTTTCAGGGTCACAATCAGGTGAAGGACCTGCCGATTGCCAGGAATTTCTCTTCCCGGTCCTTGCGCAGCGCGTCCGGTGACAGACCGCCGAGATCTTCCAGCGCTGTGTCGAGCGCCGTGCCGACACTTGCAATCACCTCGTCGGGTGCGCGGTGGGCACCGCCGGTCGGTTCGTCCACGATAGCGTCGATGATTTTGAGTTGCATCAGGTCCGACGCGGTGATCTTCATCGCCGTCGCCGCATCACGCGCCCGGCTCGGATCCCGCCACAGAATCGATGCCGCGCCCTCTGGCGAGATCACGCTGTAGATCGCGTGTTCCAGCATGATGACCCGGTTGGCGGTGGCGATCGCGATGGCCCCGCCCGATCCGCCCTCGCCGATGATCGCGGCGACATTCGGCACGCCGAGCATCAACCCGGCTTCCGTCGATCGGGCGATCGCCTCCGCCTGGCCGCGTTCCTCCGCACCGACGCCCGGATAGGCGCCGGACGTGTCGACAAACGAAAGGACCGGCAAGCCGAATCGGTCCGCCAGTTCCATCAGCCGCACGGCCTTACGATATCCTTCCGGCCGCGCCATACCGAAATTATGGGCGATCCGACCTTTGGTGTCGGCGCCCTTTTCCTGGCCCAATACGGCAACCGGCCGGCCACGGAACCGGCCGAGCCCGGCCAGGATTGCTTTGTCATCCCCGAAGCTTCTGTCACCGGACAGTTCGGTGAACTCGGTGATCAGCCCGGCGACATAGGCGCTGGTCTGCGGCCGGTCCGGATGCCTGGCCACCTGTGTTTTCTGCCACGGGGTCAGCTTGGCATAGATCGATGAAAGCGCATCGCGCGCCTTGTCTTCCAGTGCTGCAATCTCGCCGCCTGTTTCTGCAACGCCGCCGCCGCTTTCCGAAAGCCGGCGCAGTTCCTGGATCTGGCCCTGCAGATCGGCCACCGGTTTTTCGAAATCGAGAAATGTCCGCATAAAAGCTCAAATCAGGTGAGTGGTGCGCAACCTGGCCGCCGGCCCGGTTTGCAATCCGTGTCTTGCGGCAAACTGGCCACGGCGTCCATCGGTGTCAAGCGCTGCGCCCGAACGGCGGCGCCCGGCCGGCCGGTCAGGCCGCCGTGGGCGGGCGATTTCCGTCCGCCAGCGGATGTTCTTCGTGAACCAGACGGCGCATGCGCTCCTCCAGCACATGGGTGTAGATCTGCGTCGTGGAAATATCCGCATGGCCCAGGAGAGTCTGAACCGCGCGCAGATCCGCGCCGCCAGCCAGAAGATGGGTTGCAAAGGCGTGGCGCAGGACGTGCGGCGAGAGCCGGTCCGCATCGAACCCGGCCCGGCGGCCGAGCGCCTTGAGATCGCGTGCGAAGGTCTGACGCGTCAGGTGCCCGCTGCGGCTCTGTGCCGGGAAGAGCCAGCGCGCGCAGTTGGAAACCGTTCGCGAGCCGGGCAGGGATTCGATGTCGCGACGGTAGAGCATGACCGCTTGCCGCGCAGCCTCGTTCAACGGCACGATGCGTTCCCGGCCGCCCTTTCCGCGCACCATCAGATAAGGCTTGTCGGATCGCGATGCCGACGCCGGCAGCGCGATAACCTCCGATATCCGCAAGCCCGTGGCATAGAGCAATTCCAGCAACGCCAGGGTGCGCCGCGCCACCTGTCGTCTTGCCGGGCTTTCCTCGCCGTTTTCCGCTTCAGAGCGGGCCGTGGCGATAAGCCCGTCCACATCGGCAATTGTGAGTGTTTTGGGCAGGCCGCGCCGGGGCTTCGGGCTGTCGATGACCGACGTGGGATCGTCTTCCCGATGGCCCTCGTTGACCAGAAACCGGTAGAACTGCCGCAGCGCTGACAGTTTTCGCGACTGGGATGCCGGCGCAATGCCCCGCAACGCCAGATCCGCCATGAAGGTGCGGACCGCGGCACTGTCCGCATCGCCCGGATCGCCGCAGATGTCATGGAATTCGCTCAGATCGCGCCGGTAGGCAGCCAATGTGTTGGCGGACGATCCGCGCTCGGCCGCCATCATTCCCAGAAATGCCTCCAGTTGCGGTCCCGGTCCGCCCGTCGCCATGTCAGCGATTGATCCGGTCCGGCGGGATCCGCACCGTGATGTCCCGCGGGGTCGGCTCCACGAATGTGGCGAGCGCGTAGACGCCGCCATAGCCAATGGCGCCCAATATGCAGAGAACGACGAGAAATCGGATAAGACTGGGCATTGGATTGGCCTTCCGCCCCTTTATCGGTGCCATGACCGGCGATTTCAAGACACCCGATGCCGTGCTACACAGGCGAAACCCGATCCGATGACCGAAATCCGACACAGTCATGCCCGCGCAAGCGACCCCCGGAACCGCACAGATAAAGCCCGATGACGCCGAACGGCAAGGCGCGGTCCAGACTGCCGCGGTCCGCGGCGCGCTCGGCAAACGCAACATTGCGCTGATCGGCATGATGGGTGCGGGCAAGACCAGTGTCGGCCGCCGGCTGGCTACCACCCTGGACTTGCCGTTTGTCGACGCAGACGTCGAGATCGAGAGGGCGGCAAACCAGACGATACCGGAAATATTCGAAAAATACGGCGAGCCCCATTTCCGCGACGGCGAACGCCGGGTGATCGCGCGTCTGCTCCGGAAGGGGCCGCAGGTCATCGCCACGGGCGGCGGCGCCATCCTCAGCGAACGGACGCGCAAGGCGATCGCCAAACACGCCGTATCCATTTGGCTGAAAGCCGAACCGGACGTCCTGATTGCGCGGGTGCGGCGGAAATCCAACCGGCCGCTCCTGCAGCAGGCCGATCCGGAGGCGGCGCTACGCCAGCTGATTGCCGAACGCTCGCCGCTCTATGCCACCGCCGATATCACCGTGACATCCAGGGATGCACCCCACGCCGAAGTCGTCGAATCCGCGATCGCGGCACTCGCGTCATGGCTGGCAAAGGAAGAACGACCATGCTGACCCGCACGCGCGCCGGCCAAACCCCGCCCGCCTATACCCTGAACGTCGAGCTTGCCGCGCGAACCTACCCGATCCACATCGGCCCCGGCCTTCTCAACGAAGCCGCAACCCTGATCCGGACGGCGACTCCGGCGCAGCATGTCGCGCTCGTCACCGACGAAACGGTCGCCCGCCACTATCGCGAGACCGTCCAAGACAACCTCGCCGCGGCCGGATTTCGGGTCACAGTCCTCACGGTCGCGCCCGGCGAGCCGTCAAAGTGCTTTGATACCTTGCAGAGGATTGTCGATGGTATTCTCACCGCCCGGCTGGAACGAGGCGACGCCGTTGCCGCATTGGGCGGCGGCGTCGTCGGCGACCTGGCCGGGTTCGCCGCCGCGATCGCCCGCCGTGGCATGGATTTCATCCAGATACCGACCACGCTTCTCGCCCAGGTCGATTCCAGTGTCGGCGGCAAGACCGGCATCAACGTTCCACAGGGCAAAAACCTGGTCGGCGCGTTCCACCAGCCGAAGGTCGTCATCGCCGACACGGAGACCCTGAAGACATTGCCGCCGCGTGAATTCGCGGCCGGATATTGCGAACTGGCAAAGGCGGCGCTGATTCTCGACGTCGAATTTTTCGAGTCGCTTGAGCGCGATCGCGCGGAGATTTTCGGGGGCGGACCGGCATGCAATGAAGCCATTGCCCGCGCCTGCGCCATCAAGGCCGGCATTGTCGCAGAGGATGAGCGCGAACATGGTCGCCGCGCACTGCTCAATCTCGGCCACACCTTCGGCCACGCCCTGGAAGCCTGGTGTGGCTACGACGCCGGCCGGCTGATTCACGGCGAGGCGATCGCCATCGGCATCGCCCTGGCCTTCCGGTTTTCCCGCGCGTTGGGCCTGGCGCCGCAGACCGACACCGACCGCGTCGAGGCCCATCTGAAAGCTTGTGGACTGCCGACAGTGCTGGCCGATATTCCCGGTGGCAATCCAGATCCGGCGACGCTTGTGGAGATCATGCACCAGGACAAGAAGGTGGAGCGTGGCGCCCTGGCCTTCATTTTGGCAAAAGGCATCGGCAAGGCCTATGTCGCGCACGATATCGAACCGGAATCGGTCCGGTTGTTTCTGGAGGGCCAGCGCTGAAGCGCGACCGCATATGGACATCAACACCACCCGCCCAACCCCGGCGACCCGACCGCGCCCCGGCCCCTGTTTTTGGAGCACGAACCAATGACAACCCTGCTCATCATGTTGGTCATTCTGGTGCTGATTGCGCTATCGGCCTTCTTCTCCGGATCCGAGACGGCCCTGACGGCAACATCGCGCGCGCGCATGCACCAGCTTGCCAAGGCCGACAGCCATCGCGCGGCCATCGTCAACAGCCTGCTGGAGGTCAAGGAGCGCCTGATCGGTGCGCTGCTGCTTGGCAACAACCTGGTCAACATTCTGGCCTCCGCGCTTGCAACCGCGTTGTTCATCCGCTTCTTCGGCGATCCCGGCGTCGTCTACGCCACACTGGTCATGACGGCCCTGGTCCTGATTTTCGCCGAGGTGCTGCCCAAGACCTGGGCGATCACCATGCCGGAGCGATTTGCCCTCGCCGTCGCGCCTTTCGCGCGGGTTGCGGTCAGCCTCTTTGCGCCAGTCGTGATCTGGGTGGAACGATTGGTCGCGGCGATCCTGCGCCTGTTCGGTGTCAAGGCCGTCCAGAGCCCGCTGATGGCGCCGCACGAGGAATTGCGCGGTGCCGTGGATCTTCTGCATCGCGAGGGCAGCGTCCAGAAGGGCGCCCGCGATATGCTGGGCGGCCTTCTCGACCTGAACGATCTGGAAGTGTCCGACATCATGATTCACCGCACCAGCATGCAGGCTCTCAATGCCGACGAGCCGCCGGAGGACATAGTCGGAAAGGTCATGTCCAGCCCGTTCACCCGCCTGCCGCTGTGGCGCCAGGAACCGGAGAATATTGTCGGCGTCCTGCATGCCAAGGACGTCCTGCGGGCGCTTGCGGGAAGCGGCGGCGATGCCGCCAAACTCGACATCATGGAGGTGGCGAGCGAACCCTGGTTTGTTCCCGACACGACAACCCTGCAGGCGCAGCTCAATGCCTTTCTGCGGCGCAAGGCCCATTTTGCGCTGGTCGTCGACGAATACGGCGAGGTGATGGGTCTGGTAACGCTTGAGGACATTCTGGAAGAGATCGTCGGCGAAATCGCGGACGAACACGACATCGACATTCAGGGCGTCGCCAAGCAGGCCGACGGCTCGATCCTTGTCGACGGCGGCGTGCCGATACGCGATCTCAACCGGGCCCTCGACTGGAATTTGCCCGACGACGAGGCAACAACCATCGCCGGCCTGGTCATACACGATGCCAGGCTCATACCCGAACAGGGGCAGGAGTTCACGTTTCATGGCTATCGCTTCAAGGTTCTGCAGAAGAACCGAAACCAGCTGACCAAACTGCGTGTTGTGCCGCTGCTGACCGGTTCCGGCCGCAGTCCGGCAACGCTTCCCGTCCGGACCGCGGCGACGGGCTAACGCCGGGGGCAGCGCACCGGATCGCGCCCGATTGTCGCCGCATTGTCCCGCGACATCCCGCCGCGATCCCTTTGACCGGAGAATTTTCATGTCGGACCAGACGAGATCCCGGAGAAATGAAACAGCCGACCGCGCCGACTATGACCTTGTCATTGTCGGCGCTGGCTTCGCCGGGCTCACTGCCGCCAGAACGGCCGCCGCCCGCGGTCTTTCCGTGCTGGTGATCGACGCCAAACCGGATCCGGGAACGCGAATTCACACAACCGGCATCCTGGTGCCCGAAGCCGCCGAAGCGGCCGATTTTCCCCATCATCTGCTGCACCAGATTCCCGGCGTCCGCCTTTACGCTCCCAATCTCCGCCACATCGACCTGTTCGCACCGGGATACAGTTTCTACACCACCCGCACCGCCGACCTCCTGCGCTGGATGGCGGGGGAAGCGGAGCGCGCCGGCGCGCAGCTCATGTTTGGCACCCGCTTTGCCGGTGCCGCACATGACGGCGCCGGAATTCGACTCGCCGGCATCGATGTTCGCGCCCGCTACCTGTTCGGTGCCGATGGCGCCCGCTCGCGCGTTGCCCGCGCTTTCGGCCTGGATCGCAACACCCGCTTTCTGACCGGGATGGAGATTGCCCTGGATGCGCCGGCACTCGTCGCCAACGATCGATTGCATTGTTTCGTCAATGCCAAATGGGCACCGGGCTATATCGCCTGGGCCGCCCCCGGACCCGACCACGTTCAAGTCGGCCTTGCCGTCCGCCACGGCGATCGGCCCGACCTTTCCGCCTTTCTTGCCGAAACCGGAGATCGCTTCGGCTGGGGCGGAGCCGGGATCGTGGAGCGCCGCTCGGGCCTGATCCCCTGCGGTGGTCCGCTGCGCCGGTTTTCTTCCGGCAATGTCATGCTCGTCGGCGATGCAGCCGGCTGGGTTTCACCGGCCACCGCGGGCGGCATCCGCACCGCATTGCAGTACGGCCGCTGCGCCGCCCAGGCGCTTGCCGATCATTTCCAGCTGGCCGGTCCGCCGCCCGATGTCGTCATGGCCCGATCGGTGCCGAAATTCCGCCTGAAATCCCTATTGCGGATCGCGCTCGACCATACACCGCCCAATCCGGTTCTGAACGCAATGCTCGCCACGCCGGCAATGCGCCCGTTTGCCCAAAGGGTTTACTATCATCGCCGTGGCATCCGCGGCGCCGACCGCGAAGCCTATCTCAAGTGGCTGGAAACCCGCCGGTCTGCCGATAGCGCAGCACAGCCTTCAACGTCGGCCCGGCGCCTGACGAACTGACCGCGTCGCGCTCAGTCCGCCTCCTCCGGCGCCTGCGCGCGGATCGCCAGCGCGTGGACAGGGCCCGCCAGCTCCTCCGTCAGCGCCGCGTTTACCATGCGATGCCGGTCAAGCCGGCCTTTGTCCTGGAACCGTTTTGAAACAATATGGATACGAAAATGTGTTTCACCTTCCGGTCGTGCACCGGCATGCCCGGCATGCAGGTGCGATTCGTCAACAACTTCCAGGGCAAGCGGACCAAAGGCGCGCGTGAGTTTTTCGTGGATGGTGGCTCGGACGGTCATGGCAACTCCGGACAAGGCGGGCATATCTGCGCCGGGAACAAAATCGTTAGCAGATCGTCCGGCGACTTGAGGGCGCAAACAGTGGCGGGCATATTGAGCATATGAAACCCGAATCGGACTATTTCGACAAGATTCGTGTCCGCAAGCGCCGCCGCAAAGCGGCCGGCGAACCGGAAAAGCCGAAAAACCGCCTTTGCGACGCCAATGGCTGCGCCGAGCCGGCTGAATTTCGGGCGCCCAAGGGGCGCAGCTCGGAAGGCGAGTATTTCTGGTTTTGCCTCGACCATGTGCGCGCCTACAACAAGGGCTACAACTATTTTTCCGGCATGGACGACACGGCGGTCCAAGACTACCAGAAGGACGCCGCCATCGGCCACCGGCCGACCTGGCGCATGGGAACCGGGCGCCACGGCGCCGATTCGGCGCCGATGACCGGACGCAGCAAGACCGGGCATGCGCGCCCTGCCGACGATCCGTTCAACCTGTTCGAAGAGCGGACGGAGACTCAGGAACGACCGGTGCGGCCGCGGCGGAAGGTTCACAACATGGAACGGCGGTCTCTCACCACCCTTGGACTTGACGAACACGCCGGCCCCGACGAAATAAAGGCGCGTTACAAGGCGCTGGTGAAGCGCCACCACCCCGACGCCAACGGTGGCGACCGGTCGCTGGAAGACCGCCTGCGGAAAATTATCCAGGCATACAACTATCTCAAGACCGCCGGTTTCTGCTAAAGCTCCGCACCGGTCCGCGGTCAGGACGGTGAAACCGCATATTCGGCGGCCTTGTGGCCTGGCCGAAACGATCAATTCAGGATGGATTTCATGAACGACGCTACCGATCCGACATTGTCCGTGCCCGACATGAAGGTGTCTGTCCGCCAGGTCTTCGGGCTGGACAGCGATCTTGAGGTTCCGGCATTTTCCGAACCCGACGAATATGTGCCCGACGTCGACCAGGACTATCTCTTTGATCGGGAGACGACCCTTGCCGTTCTCGCCGGATTTTCACACAACCGCCGGGTGATGGTGACCGGCTACCACGGGACCGGAAAATCCACCCATATCGAACAGGTCGCCGCCCGACTCAACTGGCCGCTGGTGCGGGTCAACCTCGACAGCCACATCAGCCGTATCGACTTGATCGGCAAGGACGCCATTGTCATCCGCGACGGCAAACAGATTACCGAATTCCGCGACGGCATCCTGCCCTGGGCTTTGCAACACAATATCGCGCTGTGCTTTGACGAATACGACGCCGGTCGACCCGATGTCATGTTTGTCATCCAGCGGGTCCTTGAAATGTCCGGCCGGCTAACCCTGCTCGACCAGAACAAGGTCATCCGCCCTCACCCGGCCTTTCGCCTGTTTGCTACCGCCAACACGGTCGGCCTTGGCGACACGTCGGGGCTCTATCACGGCACCCAGCAGATTAATCAGGGACAGATGGACCGCTGGTCGATCGTGACCACGCTGAATTACCTGCCCCATGATTCGGAAGTAGATATCGTCGCCGCCAAGGTGCCGGAGCTTCGCTCCTCGGAGGGCCGGGAGACCGTCGGCCGGATGGTTCGGGTCGCCGACATGACCCGCAACGCCTTCATGAACGGTGACTTGTCGACCGTCATGAGTCCGCGCACCGTCATCACCTGGGCGGAAAACAACGCCATATTCGATGATCTCGCCTATGCCTTCCGGGTGACGTTTCTCAACAAGTGCGATGAGCTTGAACGGCCGCTGGTCGCCGAATTCTACCAGCGCGCCTTTGGCGAGGAATTGCGCGAGTCGTCGGCGAATATCGTCGTCAACTGATCCTGTGTGCTGATGCTGACGCAACCCGATGGCCAGGCAAAACGATAGTCCCAACGAACCGTTCAAACAGGCGGTCGTCGGTTGCATGCGCTCGGTCTCCGGCGACAGCGAGCTGGAGGTTGCATTTGCCGCCGACCGGCCCGGTCTTGCCGCACACAAGGCCCGCCTGCCCGAGCCGCCGCGGCGGCTGACCGCCGCCGACGTCGCCATTACCCGCGGCATCGGCGATTCCATCGCGCTTCGCATCGCCTGCCACAATGAAACGATTCACCGTCGTTATGCGCCGGTTGGCCAACAGGCCCGCGCCGTCTTCGATACGGTGGAGCAGGCCCGTTGTGACGCGGTCGGCGTTCGTCGCATGGAGGGGATGGCTGGAAATCTCCACGCCATGCTTGAAGACAAGTATCACCGCGGTGACTATGCGGAGGTATCCGATCGCGCCGATGCGCCGATGGAGGACGCCGTTGCCCTGATGGTCCGCGAGCGGCTGACGGGACTGCCGCCGCCCCGGAGCGCCGCCAAAATCGTCGAATTGTGGCGCGATACCATCGAGCAAAAGGCCGGCGGCGAGCTCGACAGGCTTGTCGATTCCCTGAACGATCAGGAACCGTTCGCCGAAATCGTTCGCGACCTCCTGGTGTCGCTCGATATGGCCGATGAGTTGGGCCCGGATTCCGACACGGATGATGACGAGGACAGCGGCGACGACGCCGAAAACGCCGCCGATCATGACGAAACCGCGCGCGGCGAAAGCGAGGACGAACAGGACGAGGCAGCACGCGACGCCGCCGAGTCGGACGCCATCGGCGACGAAGACCAGGCCGCCGAACTGGACGATGCTGAAACCTCCGCGGACGATTTCCTGCAGGACGACAACGCCGACGCGGACCCCTCAAGCGACGCCCGCCGCCCGGATTGGGACGGCCGCAACGAGCCCATCGCCGACTATCACATCTTCACCCAGCGCCACGATGAAACGGTGCACGCCGACGAACTGTGTCCGCCCGACGAACTCGACCGCCTGCGCGGATTTCTCGACAAGCAGCTTGCCTCCCTGCACGGCGCCGTCGCCCGTCTGGCCAACCGGTTGCAGCGGCGATTGCTGGCCCAGCAAAGCCGCGCCTGGGATTTCGATCTGGAGGAGGGTGTTCTCGATCCGGCCCGTCTGACGCGGATCGTCGTCGATCCCTTCTCGCCGCTTTCCTTCAAGCAGGAGCGGGACACGGATTTTCGCGACACTGTCGTCACCTTGCTTCTCGACAATTCCGGTTCCATGCGCGGCCGTCCGATCACGGTTGCCGCAACATGCGCTGACATTCTCGCCCGCACGCTGGAACGCTGCGGCGTCAAGGTCGAGATTCTCGGTTTCACGACCCGGGCCTGGAAGGGGGGACAGTCCCGAGAGGACTGGCTGCGCGCCGGCAAGCCGAAACAGCCCGGCCGCCTCAATGATCTGCGCCACATTGTCTACAAGGCCGCCGATGCGCCATGGCGGCGGGCCCGGCGCAATCTCGGCTTGATGATGCGTGAGGGCCTGCTGAAAGAGAATATCGACGGCGAGGCCCTGGAATGGGCCCATCGGCGCCTGCTGGCTCGGCCGGAACAGCGCCGGATCCTGATGGTGATATCCGACGGCGCGCCGGTCGATGATTCCACCCTGTCGGTCAATTCCGGCAGCTATCTGGAACGGCACCTTCGCCATGTCATCGACATGATCGAAAACCGTTCGCCGGTACAATTGCTGGCAATCGGTATCGGCCACGACGTCACCCGCTACTATCGCCGGGCGGTGACAATCGTCGACGCCGAAGAGCTGGCCGGCGCCATGACCGAGAAGCTGGCCGAGCTCTTCGAGGAGGGCGGGCCGGAACGGCGCGGCAACGGACGCTCCCGCCGCGCCGCATGATGGCGCTTCGCCGGCCGCCTGCCGTAACGGTGGCGGCGGCCGCCGGCCTGGTCCTGATCTTTGCGATTGCCGCCGCCGCGTCACTGCGCATCGCGTCCGGCAAGACTCCGTTCGAAATCCGTGCCCGAACGATCGACCGGTTTTCGCCGTTCAGCGATCAGACCCGGTTCGGCGCCCTGACATTCATCGGTGGCCTGGACCTTTATTCATCCGATCCCCGATTCAGCGGCCTGTCCGGCATCGTGTTGAATGCCGACGGGCGCGCCGCGCGGATCGTCAGCGATCGCGGCCATCTGTTTGACGGCAGGCTGGACTACGGTGCCGACGGGCGTCCGAACGGTTTCGCCGTCAAAGGCCATACCGAATTGCGCGCCGATGCGTTTCAGGGCCTTGCGCGGCGCGAAGGTGAGGACGACATCACGCTCGATGCCGAGGATATCGCCGGCACCGGCGGTGAAATCCTGATCTCCGTGGAGCGGCGACCGGACGCGGCGGTAATCGGCATGATCCGAGGTGCCGGCGATGGACGAATTCGGACCACGCGCCGGATTCCGGTCCCGGCCGAAGCACTGGCGCTCGACTACAATCGCGGTATCGAGGCGATTGCCGTGGCGCCGGGCAGCAGCGGCCATGCCGGCAGGATCCTGGCGATCGCCGAGCGGCCATCGGGCGCCGAATATGTGTGGACCCCGGCCTGGTTTCTCGGCGGCAGCCGCTTCGAAATCCGCCGCCGCGGTTTTGATATCACCGCCGCACGGTTTTTGCCCGATGGTGATCTCGTCACACTGGAGCGGCGTTACACACCGGCCCGTGGCGTTGGCATGCGCCTGCGCAGATTTGCCGCCCATGACCTGATTGCCGGCGCCCGGCTGGATGGTGAAGTGCTGATCGAGGCCGGTATGGCCAGCCAGATCGACAATATGGAGGGACTGGCCGTTCACGTCGATCGCGGCCGGACAGTCCTGACCCTTGTCTCCGACAACAACGCCAACATCCTCCAGCGCACGCTGATCCTGCAATTCGCCCTTGAACCGGCATCCGGCGGTTAGCCAAATATCCGCATGTGCCCTAGGCGCCGCCGCGCAGGGCGGGCCGCGGTCCGACAAGTCGGAGCGCCAACCGGTAGGGAATGAGCGCGGCCGCCGCAACGGCGAGCTTCACCGCGAAATCCCCGAGCGCCCATGACACCCAGCGCGGCGCATCGCTGTTCATCGCACCCAACAGGGGCGCGCTTTCGATCGCGAATGGATCGTTCGGCCCCAATGCGGAAAACGACGCGGCAAAGGCAAGCGAGAAAAACAACACCGTGTCGATCGCCGAGCCGAAAAAACTGGAGATTGCCGGCGCCCGCCACCACGCACCCGCCCGAAGCCGGTTGAAGATCGCCACATCCAGCATCTGGGCCACCAGGAACGCCGTCCCCGACGCAATCGCGATGCGCGGTGTTGCCAGCACGAAGGAAAGCGCAACCGCGATTGCAAATCCGACAACCACGACCCGCCTCGCGGCGGCGGGCCCAAGGCCGCGATTGGTAAGATCGGTGACCAGAAAGGCGAGCGGGTAGGTGAACGCCCCGTACGTCAGGAGATCGGCCAGCGGGACCGGCCCGATGTTTCCACCGACCGGGAACTGGACCAGATAGTTGGACGCAAGCACCACCGCGGCCATGGCCGCGGCCGGCAGGACAGGCAATTGAAAGGAACGCATTTTTTTATCCTGGGTGATGGAACCAGCCATTATCGCCCTCGCCGCGGCAGGGACCGCCGCGCCAGCGACCTATGCGGATGCCGTATCGCCGCTCGCCTCGGCGATCTTGTCGCGGATGGACTTGCGCAGAATGCGCATTTTTGGCGACAGATCCGCATCCCGCGACTTCAGGAGATAGGCATCAAGCCCGCCGCGATGCTCGACGCTGCGGAGCGCCGCCGCGCTGATGCGCATCCGAACCGGCCGGTCGAGCGCCTCGCTCATCAGCGACACATTGCACAGATTGGGCAAAAACCGGCGGCGGCTGCGATTGTTGGCATGGCTGACATTGTTGCCCGCCTGCACGCCTTTTCCGGTCAGTTCACAGCGCCTGGCCATGATTATCCTCACGCAAGTTCCAAAGGGTTTCGGATCGTTGCCGCTGACGCAACGGCCATCGCCATGCTTTCCGCCATCCGTTTCATACCGAAAGGCGTATCCGATATCCTGCCTGTTTCAGGAAGGCCATCCCTATACTTGCGCGTCTCATACCGGTCAAGACGTATTGGCTTGCCCGACCGCCCTGTTCCGCGCGCCCCCGGCCGGGCAAGCGCGCAAACCGCAGCCAACGGTCGCCGCCGCGCTCCCGATGACCCGTTGCCGTCCGGATATGCGCCTACATGCAACAATCGTTAATCGGTCATCCGGACATTCACCCCGGTCGGCCATCCGGCGCCGCGGCCCGGTCCGCCATCCGGGGCCGCGGAAAGAGGCGCCAGCAGCTTCAAGAGGCGGCTGCCACACTGGATCAAATCCGGAACAGGGCCGAAAAGCCGATTCGTCGGCCGTTTGTTCGCCACACACCCCAATCGTCAACGCAAAGCAGTGGATTTGATCGCGCGTGTTTACCGCCTGGAAACCATATTGTCCCGGCTTGACACGAAAGGATCAATCGACACGCCGGTTGGCAACGCAAAAACGATGATCCAAGATGGGCGATTGATCCGCGAACGCTGCAAAGCTACCCTATCTGGTAGGGAACAGATCTGGAAACCTGATGAGTCAGCGATTCGGACGACATTTGTTCTTCCCTCGTTCCATTGATGAATGGAGAGAGTCCGAATGTCCGACGCGGCCAGATTGGCGGCCCAGTTTGCCGGCATCAACCCGTGCCAGAATGTAACAGTTGATCGGAAGTAGCGTGGCAAAAGCAGGACGGGCATCATAGGTTCCGTCCCCCGGCGGCATGCATCCCGTTTTTCAAGACAAATCATGACCACACAAAAATCCCCCACCCCGACCGCTCGGCGAAATACACGCAATGTCACCGCCGTGCTTGGACCGACCAACACCGGCAAGACCCATCTGGCGATCGAGCGCATGCTGGGCCATGAGTCCGGTTTGATCGGCCTGCCTCTCCGGCTGCTCGCCCGCGAGGTCTACGGCCGGGTATGCGGGCGCGCCGGCACCGACAATGTCGCCCTCGTGACCGGCGAGGAAAAGATCGTCCCGGACAATCCGCGCTATTGGGTGGCGACCGTTGAGGCGATGCCCGCCGACCTCGATACCGCGTTCGTGGCCATTGACGAGGTGCAGCTCGCCGCTGACCTGGAGCGCGGTCATATCTTCACCGAACGCCTTCTCAACCTGCGTGGCCAGCAGGAGACCCTTCTCCTGGGTGCCGACACCATGCGCGGCATCATCGAGAAGCTGCTGCCTGGCATCCACGTCATCACGCGCCCGCGCATGTCCGTTCTCGCCTATTCGGGCCAGAAGAAGCTCACGCGTCTGCCGGAGCGGTCCGCCATCGTCACGTTCTCCGCCGACGATGTTTACGCCGTCGCCGAGCTGATCCGCCGCCAGAGGGGCGGGGCCGCGGTCGTTCTGGGGGCGCTTTCGCCGCGCACCCGCAACAAGCAGGTGGAGATCTACCAGGCCGGCGATGTCGACTTTCTCGTCGCCACCGATGCCATAGGCATGGGCCTCAATCTCGACGTCGACCATGTTGCCTTCGCCGGCAACCGCAAATTCGACGGCTATCAGCATCGGCCGCTGACCGCCGCGGAACTTGGACAGGTCGCCGGCCGGGCCGGACGGCACATGCGCGACGGAACCTTCGGCGTGACCGGTCGTGCGGAACCGTTTCCCGATCCGCTTGTCGAGGCGCTGGAAACGCACCGCTTCGAACCCGTTAAGGTTCTCCAGTGGCGCAACGACGACCTGGATTTCACAACGCTCGACGCCTTGCGCGACAGCCTCGAACGGCCGGCCGGCGAGACCGGGCTGACAAAGGCGCCGCCGGCCGCCGACCAGGTGGCCCTGGAGGTCCTTGCCGCCGATCCGGATATCCGCGACCGCATTTCAGGGCCTTCGGATGTGCGGACCCTCTGGGCCGTCTGCCGCATGCCGGACTACCGCAAGATCGCCCCCGCGCAGCATTCCCAGCTTGTCGGCAAATTGTTTGAATTCCTGACCGACCATGGTGCCATCCCCGACGATTGGATCGAATCGGAGATTCGCCACGCCAATCGCACCGATGGCGACATCGACACGCTTTCGCAGCGGGTGTCGCAGGTTCGCACCTGGACATTTGTCGCCAACCAGCCCGACTGGGTTGCCGATCCGCCTGCCTGGCAGGAACGCAGCCGCGAGGCTGAAGACGCCTTGTCGGATGCGCTTCACGAGCAACTGACGCAGCGGTTCGTCGACCGTAGGACATCGGTCCTGATGCGCCGACTGAAGGAGAACAACATGCTCGAGGCCGAAATCACGCCAGACGGTGACGTCCTAGTAGAAGGTCAGCACGTCGGGCTCCTCAAGGCCCTGCGCTTCACCGCGGATCCGCAAGCCGCCGGCGCCGAGGCCAAGACCGTTCGCAATGCCGCCATGAAAGTGCTGGCCAGCGCCCTGAGCGAACGTGCCGATCAGCTCGGCCGCGCCGGGGATGACGAGATCCTGCTTTCAGCGGACGCGCATCTGCGCTGGAAGGGCGAGATCGTGGGGCGGCTGACCGCCGGCGACGAAACCCTGCGTCCACGAGTTATCGTGCTGGCCGACGAACAGTTGGCAGGTGCGGCGCGCGAAACGGTGGCGCGACGCCTCGACGCCTGGATTGCCGGACATATGGCGACCGTTCTGAAGCCACTGATTGATCTCGCCGGCGACAATGCCCTGGACGGCACCGCGCGCGGTCTCGCCTTCCGCCTGGTGGAAAACCTCGGCATTCTGGACCGCCGCGACGTACTTGCAGACGTTCGCGCCCTCGATCAGACAAGTCGCGCCGGTCTGCGGCGTCATGGCGTACGTTTCGGGGCCTATCATATTTTCATCCCGGCCCTCCTGAAACCCGCGCCGAGCGGGTTGCTGGCGTTGCTGTGGGCCTTGAAACAGGGCGATCTGGAGGTCAGCGGCCTGGCCGAAATACCGGCCATATCGGCATCCGGCCGGACTTCCGTCGATATCGATCCCGCATTTGACCAAGAGGTGTATCGGCGTTTCGGATACAGGATTTTCGGACGGCGGGCGGTCCGGATCGATATCCTGGAGCGTCTTGCCGACCTCATCCGGCCGGCCCTGTTCTGGCGTGAGCCGGACGTTTCCCGTCCGGCCCCGCGCGAAGGCGGCGAACAGGCGACCGGCATGGCCGACGAAAAACAGCCCGCGCCCGCTGCAGACGACGCCGATACCCCCGCGCCGGCGGTTGACGGCACCGATGCGCCCGGACGGGACGGCGCCGCCGACGCCGCGGCCGCGCCGGATGGCGGGGAGCCGGTCCGGCCGGATGCGGAACCCGAGGAAACATCCGCCGCCGCGCCGCAGGCCGCGGAGCCCCAAACCGCCGCGTCGCCGGCAGCGTCATCACAACCGGACGCGCCGCAACGGCCCGATGGCGCTGTACCGGGCGGTGGATTTACGGTCACAACCGCCATGACATCGCTCCTCGGCGCGTCGGGTGAGGATTTCTCCATCATTCTGAAGGGCCTGGGCTATCGGGTGGAGCGGCGGAAACTGCCGGAGACCGATCCGTCTGAAAAGCCTGATCCGGTGGCGCCCGGCGGCGATGGTCCCGCGCCGGTAGCGCCCGAAACCGGTCCGGATCGGAAATCCGATGTCGCAGCCCCGCCTTCGGCAGCGGCCGGCCCGGCACCGCCGGAAGGATCGGCGACGGACGCACCGGACACAAGGGATACGCCTGAAACGACGGAAACGGGCGACGGGGAAATGCCGCCGTCGCAATCCGGGACCGCCGAAGACACCCAACCCGCATATCTGGAAGTCTGGCGGCCGGCGCGGCGTGCTCGTCCCCAGGGTGAGCAGCGGCCGGCAAAAACCGGTGACCCGCGCGCCCGTGGTCCGGCACGCACCAGGAAACGCAAGGCCGGCCAGACAGCCGGCAAGGCGGATCGGCGCCGCGGACCAAATCGTGATGGTGAATCGCGCAGCGATCGGCCAAGATCTGCCAAAGGCCGGACCAAAACGGACCGCATCGATCCCGACAGCCCGTTCGCTGCCCTTGCCGAACTGAAGAAGGATCTGGAAAAGACCGAACGGTAGTCGGCGACATGATCACGCTCCAGACAGGCACCGGCGCATGACCGCCCCGCGATCATGAAATCGGGCAATCCATTCGATTCCGCGACCGGCCGCGCCGCCGGCCAGCGCGTCGACAAATGGCTCTGGCATGCCCGCTTTGCCCGCACCCGCACCGCTGCCCAGGCACTGGCCCGGTCCGGTCATATCCGGCACAACCGGGTCAAGGTGACCTCGCCGAGCCGGGTCGTGCGGGCCGGCGACGTATTGACCATTGCCCTGGGACGCGGTGTCCGGGTTGTCGAGGTTCGTGGCTTCGCAAAGCGCCGCGGCGCCGCCGATATTGCGCGCACGCTGTATGTCGACCGGACCCCCGCACCGCTCGCCGGGCCGGTGCAGGAGGCACCGGCGGCTGGCGCCCGACCGCCTGCGCCGGTTGCCACTAAGCGGCCCGACAAGCGCGATCGCCGCCGCCTCGCCGCACTCAAACGATCACCGGCAGATCGCTGAGATCACCGATCTGGAACGATATTCCGGATCCGGCCCGGAACAGGACAATCCGCCGCTTGCGCGCACGCCAGAAACCGGCTAGCCCACGCCCGGAAATGGTCGGAGGGATGAATGACTTACATCGTGACGGACAAGTGTATCCGGTGCAAATATATGGATTGCGTCGAAGTATGTCCGGTCGACTGTTTTTATGAAGGCGAGAACATGCTCGTCATTCATCCCGACGAATGCATCGACTGCGGTGTCTGCGAGCCGGAGTGTCCCATAGACGCCATTCGCCCCGATACCGAGCCCGGTCTGGAACAGTGGCTCACCATCAACACGGAATATGCGGAGAAATGGCCCAACATCACAATCAAGCGCGATGCGCCTGAGGATGCGGCCAAGTTCGAGGACGAAGAAGGCAAGTTCGCGAAGTATTTCTCCCAGGAGCCCGGTGAGGGGGACTGAGACCAGCGTCTCGCGCCGGAAGAATTTCAACCCGTGCGTTTGCCCGGAATCCCGCGATTTCCGGTGGCATATAGTGTGCAGATGCGGCAAGCCATTGAAAAAGACCGCAAAATAAGCTATATGTGTGACTTCGGTGGAAGCAGCGGCGATTCTGGGTGAAATTGACAATCGGATCGGGATTGCCGTGCGGTATGCGGCCGGGTTTGGCAGAATCATCACCGCAGCTTTTGCAAATCCAGGTGACGATCAGCACGATTGGATGTGATTCGGCAACGAACAGCCGGGATCAGATGCATCGTCGATGAGTCGTGCCGATGAGTGAAAACAGCAAACAAGGCGTGTTCGAGAGCGTCCGGGAGTAGTTGGAATATGGCAAAAAAGACGGTTCAGCGTCAGGGGTTCAAGACAAACGAGAGTGTCGTCTACCCTTCTCACGGTGTTGGCAGGATCACCGACATCGAGGAGCAGGAAGTCGCCGGCATCTCCATGGAACTGTTTGTCATTGACTTCGAGAAAGACAAAATGACCCTTCGCGTGCCGATTGCCAAGGCCGCTTCTGTCGGCATGCGCAAGCTCTCCGAGCCGGCCGCCGTGAAAAAGGCGATCGACACCGTGCGCGGCCGTGCGCGCGTGAAGCGTACGATGTGGAGCCGCCGTGCCCAGGAATATGAAGCCAAGATCAATTCCGGCGATCTGATTGCGATCTCAGAGGTTGTTCGCGATCTCTATCGCTCCGATTCGCAGCCCGAGCCGTCTTATTCGGAACGGCAGCTGTATGAAGCGGCGATCGACCGCATGTCTCGGGAAGTCGCAGCGGTGGAGAAAATTGCCGAGAGCGACGCCGTGAAGAAGATTGAAACGGCCATAGAGGACAGTCCGCGCCGCAAACGGGCACTTCAGGCGGCCGAGGAGGCCGAGCAGGAAAAGGCCGCGTAACGCGCCATTGACGACCTTTTGAACACGTCGTTCACCAGAAACCCGGCCCCAGGCCGGGTTTTTTGTCTATGATGGGCGTACCGGCAAAGGCGTATGCGGATGCTCCGCAGCCGCCGATACCACAATGGAGCGTGACATGGTCGACGATTCCGCTCATCGGCGCAGATTGGTCAAGGCGGCCATGCGTGCGCCCTATCTGGAACGCGAAGAGGAGCATGACCTTGCGGTGCGCTGGAAGGAAGCCAGCGATCAGGATGCCCTGCACCGCCTCACGGTCGCGCACATGCGGCTGGTGATCTCGATCGCATCACGGTTCAGGAATTTCGGACTTTCCCTGTCCGACATGATCCAGGAGGGCCATGTCGGGCTCCTGGAAGCGGCGGCGCGCTACGAGCCGGAGCGTGGTGTCCGGTTTTCCACCTATGCCACCTGGTGGATTCGCGCCTCCATCCAGGACTATGTTCTGCGCAACTGGTCAATCGTCCGCGGCGGCACGTCGTCCGCACAGAAATCCCTGTTCTTCAACCTGCGCCGGTTGCGTGCCCGCATCGCGCGCAGCGATCCGTCCGTCAACGATGCCGAACTGTACACGGAGATCGCCAGGGCGCTGGGGGTCAACCGGCAGGATGTGGCGCTTATGGATTCCCGCCTGTCGGCACCCGACACGTCGCTCAACGCGCCGATGACCGAAAGCGACGGAACGAGTGCCCAGAAACAGGATTTCCTGGAAAGCGACCAGCCGCTTCAGGATGCCATGGTCGAAAGTGAAATCGACGGCGAGCGCCGCTCCATATGGCTTCACGAAGCGCTCGACGTGCTCAACGAACGCGAGCGCATGATCGTGCGCAAGCGCCGGCTGGCGGATGACGGGGAAACCCTGGAATCCCTGGGGCATGCGCTGGGCATATCCAAGGAGCGTGTCCGCCAGATCGAAGCCGCCGCCCTGGAAAAGCTGCGCACTGCCCTGCTGTCAAAAAACGGCGATCCCGCGACCTTTGTCTAGATAACCGGACCGGCGAAGTCCGGCGGACGGTCGGGTACCAGCGGAATATGCCCCGCTTCAGCCGGCAAGTGCCTTTTGAACGTCGAGAAGGTCGTTCAGCCTTGATTCTGCCTTCGCCTTCCTGTCCGGATCGCTGGCATCGGCGATATCTTCCCGAACATTCTGGATCGTCTGGGCGAGATCGTCGGCATCGACATCGGCAAGCGCGATCGCCTCTTCCGCCAGCAGCGTCAATCCGTCCGAACTGACATCGGCAAAACCGCCGCGCACGTAGATCCGCGTGGCCTCGCCGCCTCCGGCCTGGATTTCCACCACCCCGGGTTTCAGCGTCGTCATGAAGGGGGCGTGATTGACCAGAACGGTAAAGTAGCCGTCCGCGCCCGGCACGGTCACACTGTCCACCGTTTCCGACATCAAAAGTCGTTCCGGTGAGACAAGATCGAATTGCAGTTCGTCCGCCATGCCCGCTTGTCCTGTCGTCCGTTGCCTGTTCCGCGTTCAGCTGGCCGGGATCAGGCAGCTTCCGCGATCCGCTGCGCCTTTTCCACCGCGTCTTCGATCGTGCCGACCATATAGAAGGCCGCTTCCGGCAGATGGTCGTATTCGCCCTCACAAACCGCCTTGAACGAACGGATCGTGTCCTCCAGCTCCACGAAGATGCCCGGGAACCCGGTAAACACCTGCGCCACGTCAAACGGCTGCGACAGGAAGCGCTCGATCTTGCGGGCCCGCGCCACGGTCAGCTTGTCCTCTTCCGACAATTCGTCCATGCCCAGGATCGCGATGATATCCTGGAGCGCCTTGTAGCGCTGGAGGATCTCCTGCACCCGGCGGGCCACCGCATAGTGCTCGTCGCCTACGACCTGCGGGTCGAGCATCCGCGAGGAGGAATCGAGCGGATCGACAGCCGGATAGATGCCCTTCTCCGAGATCGCCCGCGACAGCACCGTCGTCGCATCAAGGTGGGCGAACGAGGTCGCCGGCGCCGGGTCGGTCAGGTCGTCGGCGGGCACGTAGATCGCCTGCACCGAGGTGACCGATCCCTTGGTTGTCGTCGTAATCCGCTCCTGCAGCGCCCCCATGTCGGTGGCCAGGGTCGGCTGATAGCCGACCGCCGACGGGATGCGGCCCAGCAGCGCCGACACTTCCGAACCGGCCTGGGTAAACCGGAAGATATTGTCGACGAAGAACAGGACATCCTGCCCCTGGTCGCGGAAATGTTCCGCCACGGTGAGGCCGGTCAGGCCGACGCGGGCGCGCGCACCCGGCGGTTCGTTCATCTGGCCGAACACCAGCGCGCATTTCGAGCCTTCCGCCGATCCGTCGCTTTCCTTCGGATCCTTGTTCACGCCCGATTCGATCATCTCATGGTAGAGGTCGTTGCCCTCGCGCGTGCGCTCGCCGACACCGGCGAACACCGAATAACCGCCATGGGCCTTGGCGACGTTGTTGATCAGTTCCTGGATCAGCACGGTCTTGCCGACGCCGGCGCCGCCGAACAGGCCGATCTTGCCGCCCTTGGCGTAGGGGCCGAGAAGGTCGACGACCTTGATTCCGGTGACCAGGATCTCCGCCTCGGTCGACTGGTCGACGAAATCCGGCGCCGGCTGGTGGATCGCCCGCGTTCCTTCGGTCTTGATCGGTCCGGCCTCATCGATCGGCTCGCCGATCACGCTCATGATCCGTCCCAGCGTCTCGTCACCCACCGGCACCGCGATCGGCAGGCCGGTATCCTCGACCTTCTGGCCGCGCACCAGACCTTCCGTTGAGTCCATGGCAATGGTGCGCACCGTGTTTTCGCCCAGATGCTGCGCCACTTCCAGCACCAGCCGGTTGCCGTGATTGTCGGTCTCCAGCGCATTGAGGATCTGCGGCAGATCCCCCTCAAACGACACGTCGACCACCGCGCCGATCACCTGGGCGACTGTCCCGGTACTGGTTTTTTTTGCTGCCTTGGCCATCGTTTCTGTTCCCTGTTTTTCGTGTGCTGCGCCATCAAGCCGCCCGTTAAACGGACGTCAGAGCGCCTCCGCACCCGAAATGATTTCGATCAGTTCCTTGGTAATCTGTGCCTGCCGCTGACGGTTGTAGGACAATGTCAGCGAATCGATCATCTCGCCGGCATTGCGTGTGGCGCTGTCCATGGCCGACATCCGCGCGCCTTGCTCCGACGCCGCATTTTCCAGCAGCGCCTTGAAAATCTGCACCGACACGTTTCTCGGCAACAGGTCTTCCAGGATTTCTTCTTCGCTGGGCTCGTATTCATAGGCCGCCATGCCGCCCTGGCTGGCTGTCGCCGGCTCTTCGCCGTCCGCCCGATCCGTGATTTTTGCCGGCACGATCTGCTGGGCGGTCGGGATCTGCTCGATCACGGACTGGAAGCGGGAGTAGTAGAGCGTTGCAACATCGAACTCGCCCTCCCCGAACAGGTCAAGCACGTTCTGGCCGACCGAATTGGCCTCCGCGAAAGACATCGTCTTGACTTCCCGAAACGACATCGTCTCGGTGATCCGGCTGGAAAACTCCCGTTTGAGGATATCCAGGCCCTTTTTTCCGACCGTGATGATCTTTACCGTCTTGCCGTCCTTCAACAGCGCCCTGGCATCGTCGCGGGCGAGCCGCGCAATGGACGAGTTGAAGCCGCCGCACAGGCCGCGCTCGGCCGTGCAGACGATCAGCAGGTGAACATCCTCCTTGCCGGTGCCGCGGATCAGCGCCGGCGCATCCGCTGCGCCTTCTGTCGATCTGGCGATATTGGACAGCACGTTTTCCATGCGCTCCGCATAGGGTCGCGCCGCTTCCGCCGCTTCCTGGGCACGCCGCAATTTCGCCGCCGCAACCATCTGCATGGCTTTGGTGATCTTTTGCGTTGCCGTGACCGAAGCGATCCGGTTGCGCAGGTCCTTGAGGCTCGGCATGGGCCGTTCGTCCCGTTCTGGTTACCGCTGGATGCCCGTCGATCCGACTAGGCGAACGACTTGGCGAAACTGTCCAGGATGCCGGTCAGGGCTTCCGACGTTTCGTCGCTCAGCTCGCCCTCGCTGGCAATCGTCTCCAGGAGTTTGCCGTGCTCGCTGCGCAGCAGGGACAACAGACCCTGCTCGAATTCGCCGACCTGGGCGACCTCGATCTTGTCGAGATACCCCCTGACGCCGGCGAAAATGACCACGACCTGTTCTTCCGTTTTCAATGGCGTGAATTGCGGCTGCTTCAGCAGTTCCGTCAGCCGTGCGCCGCGGTTCAGCAGCTGTTGGGTGGCGGCATCGAGATCGGAACCGAACTGTGCGAACGCCGCCATCTCGCGATACTGCGCCAATTCGCCCTTGATCGAGCCGGCGACCTGTTTCATCGCCTTGACCTGGGCTGCCGACCCCACCCGCGACACCGACAGGCCGACATTCACGGCTGGCCGGATGCCCTGATAGAACAGGTCGGTTTCCAGGAAGATCTGGCCATCCGTGATCGAAATCACGTTTGTCGGGATGTAGGCGGAAACGTCGTTGGCCTGTGTTTCGATCACCGGCAGCGCCGTCAGTGACCCTGATCCGTTGTCGGGATTGAGCTTGGCGGCCCGCTCCAGAAGGCGCGAGTGCAGATAAAACACATCGCCCGGATAGGCTTCGCGGCCCGGCGGGCGCCGCAGCAGCAGCGACATCTGCCGATAGGCCACCGCCTGCTTCGACAGGTCGTCATAGGCGATCACGGCATGCATGCTGTTGTCGCGGAAATACTCGCCGATGGCGCAGCCGGAGAACGGTGCCAGAAACTGCATCGGTGCCGGATCCGACGCCGTCGCCGCTATGACCACGGAATAGTCGAGCGCTCCGCGTTCCTCCAGCACCTTGACGAACTGGGCCACCGTAGAGCGTTTTTGGCCCACGGCCACGTAGATGCAGTAGAGCTTCTTGCCCTCGTCATCGCCTTCGTTGAGCGGCCGCTGGTTGAGGAAGGTGTCCAGCACCACCGCCGTCTTGCCTGTTTGCCGGTCGCCGATGATCAGTTCGCGCTGCCCCCGGCCGATCGGGATCAGGGCATCGATGGCCTTGAGGCCGGTCGACATCGGCTCGTGCACCGACCGTCGCGGTATGATGCCCGGCGCCTTGACGTCCACACGGCGGTTTTCTGCCGCCTCGATCGGACCCTTGCCGTCGATGGGATTGCCGAGCGCGTCGACGACGCGGCCCAACAGGCCCTTGCCGACCGGCACTTCCACGATGGCGCCGGTCCGGCGCACCGTGGCGCCTTCCTTGATTTCCCGGTCGGAGCCGAAAATGACGACACCGACATTGTCTTCTTCCAGGTTCAGGGCCATACCGCGGATGCCGCCGTCAAATTCGACCATCTCGCCGGCCTGGACCTGGTCCAGCCCGTAGACGCGGGCAATGCCGTCGCCGACGGACAGCACCTGCCCGACTTCCGATATTTCGGCTTCCTTGCCGAAATTCTTGATCTGCTCCTTGAGAATCGAGGAGATTTCCGCGGCCCGGATATCCATCAGCTGGCCTCTTTCAGACGTGTTTTCATGGAATTGAGCTTCGTGCGAAGCGATGAATCGATCATGCGTGACCCGACGCGGACGACAAGGCCGCCGAGAAGGGCCGGTTCGACCGCCTGGGTCAGTGTTACATCCTTGCCCAGACGCGCCTTCAGCACCGCTTTCAGCTCGCCCGCCTGCGCATCGCTCAAGGGGCGGGCCGATGTCACCGAGGCCGATATTTCGTCACGATGGTCGGCCGCCATCGCCTTGAAGGCGCGGATAACGTCGCCGAGTGCGAAAAGCCGCCGGTTGCGGGCCAGAAGCTGGACAAAATTGGCCGCCAGGCCTTTGATCCCGGCAAGTCCCGCCAGCGCCCCGATGGCGCTTTCATGTTCCTGTGCGGAAATGACCGGACTGCGGACCATGCGGCGCAGGTCCTCCGATTCCGTCAGCATCGCCTGGAACCGGTCAAGAGCGGGTTCGATTTCGGCAAGCGCCTTCTCATCGAGCGCCAGTTCGAACAGCGCCGATGCATACCGTTCAGCCACACCGGAAACAGGGGAAGTCTGGTCCGTCACGCGTGTCTCTTTGTCCGTCTCTTGATTGCCGCGCCGGTATGCCGGACGGTCGATCCCGGCATGTTTGGTGCGGAGCAGACATGAGTTGCCGATCCCTGACCGCAACCCCCGTCCTCAGGCCGCGGCTCATCTAGCACAGGGTCCGGGGGCGTGCAATATCGACGCGCTGCAACATCGGGCCAGTTTGTCGCAGTCTTCCGTCCCGGCCGATGAGGCGAAAATCCGGTCGCCGTGGCCACTGCCTCACACGAAGCTTTGCGGATCGACATCGACCGCCACTCGCACACTGCCGCGCGCTTTCGGGCAGGCAGACAGCCAGGCCCGCAGCCAGCCGTGCAGCCGACGGGAATCCGGCCCCTGGGCGAGCAGGCGGAACCGGTATCGGCCGCGGATCAGCGCCAGCGGCGCCTCCGCCGGGCCGAGCAGCCGCACGGCCCGCCCGTCCGGCAGGTCGTTTCGCCCGCTTGCCATCGCCATGGCCCGGGCATGGTCGAGCGCCGCCTGCCGGTCCCGTGCCGAAACCACGATCCCGGCAAGCCGCCCGAACGGCGGCAGGCCGCCACGCCGCCTGTTTTCGCTCTCAGTCGCATAGAAACCCTCCCTGTCGCCCTCGATCAGCGCTTTGAGAACCGGATGGTCCGGCGCATAGGTCTGGATCAGCGCCCGGCTTTTCTGGCCGGCCCGCCCGGCGCGGCCGGTGACCTGGGTGAGAAGTTGAAAGACCCGTTCCCCGGCCCTGGGATCATCCTGGGCCAGGCCGAGATCGGCATCGACGACGCCGACCAGGGTCAGACCGGGAAAGTTGTGCCCCTTGGCGACAAGCTGCGTGCCGATGATGATATCGACCTCGCCATCCATGATCGCCTGGAGTTCCAGCCGCAGTCGCTGAACGCCGCCGCCAAGATCGCTGGACAGCACCAGCGTTCGCGCCTCCGGCCAGCGGTTCAGCACTTCGTCCTGCAACCGCTCGACCCCCGGCCCGCAGGCCGCCAGGCTGTCGGCGGCGTCACAATCGGGGCAAGTCGCCGGCCGCGGGACTTCATGCCCGCAATGATGGCAGGCCAGGATACCGCGGAACCTGTGTTCCACCAGCCATGCCGAGCAGTTCGGACAGGCCAGCCGGTATCCGCAGGTCCGGCACAGCGTCAGCGGCGCATACCCGCGCCGGTTGAGGAAGAGCAGTGATTGCGATCCGGCCTGCAGTGTCTCCTCGACCGCCGTCACCAGCGGCGGCGACAGCCAGCATTGTCGATCCGGCGGGTTCTGGCGCAGATCGATCGCCGCGACAACCGGCGGCGCCGCATCGCCATATCGGGCCGGCAGCCGGATATGAACATACCGGTCGCGGTCGGCATTGACCCGGCTTTCCACCGACGGCGTGGCCGAGGCCAGGATGACCGGGAAGCCGGCGCGAAACGCCCGCACGATCGCCATGTCGCGGGCATGGTAGATGACCCCGTCCTCCTGCTTGAACGCCGGATCGTGCTCTTCGTCGATGATCACAAGGCCGAGATCGGCGAAGGGCAGGAACAGCGCCGAACGCGCACCGACCACCACCTGCGCGTCGCCGCTGGCAACGCCGCGCCACACCCGTGATCTCGCCTTGGTGCCGACCTCCGAATGCCAGGCCGCAGGCGGTGTGCCGAACCGGGCCGAAAACCGCTCCAGGAAACTAGCCGTCAGGGCAATTTCCGGGAGCAGAATCAGAATCTGCCGCCTCTGCCGGATCGCCTCGGCGACGGCCTCGAAGTAAACCTCCGTCTTGCCGGAACCGGTAACGCCATCGAGCAGGGCCGCCCGGTAGCCGCCACCGATCAATCCGCGCAGTGTGTCGGCCGCCTCCGCCTGCGGCGCTGTCAGCACGGGCGCGGCAAAATCGGCATTCGGCGGCAGCGCCGCCGGTTTGGCCGGCAGGTCGACAAGCTCCAGCGTGCCCTGGTCGACCAGCCCGCCGACGACACCCGGCGAAACGCCGGCCGCCGCCGCCAGCCCTGCCCTGGTCCAGGAAAGTCCGTCATCCAGCACGTCAAGGACCCGCTTGCGCGCCGCGGTCATGCGTTCGGGCGGCGGTCCGGCGATCCGTACGCCGATGACCGGCCTTTCCGGTTCCAGTGCGCCCGGCGACCGCAGCACCATCCTCAGGACCATGCCCGGCGGCGAAAGCGTATAGTCGGCCACCCACTCGATGAAATCGATCATCGCCGCCGACAAGGGCGGCACCGGAAAAATCTGCAAAACGGGCTTTAGTTTGCGCCAATCCACCGTGTCCGCCGACACCGGCCAGACCGCGCCCAGCACCTCGCGCGGCCCCAGCGGAACGGCGACGATCGTCCCCGGGGCGAGCGGCCGGTCCGAAAGATAGGTGTAGGCCCGTTCAACCGGCACCGGAAGGAGAACCGCGACGGTGTGCATGCCGGTCACCGCGCGGATCTCGCGCGGGCAAAATACCGACAGGGAGGCTGACGAACGGGAATCATTGAACTAGAAGGAACCCCAAATGGCGATCAGCCGCAACGGGACAGGGTCCGGGGGTTTGAATCATGAAGTTTTTTGCAGACACGGCCGACATCGACGAGATCAGGGCTTTGGCCGAAACCGGCCTCCTGGACGGGGTGACCACCAATCCGTCGCTGATCATGAAAGCCGGCCGGCCGATGCCGGATGTGATCGCCGAGATCTGCGCCGCCGTGCCTGGCCCGGTTTCCGCGGAAGTGACCGCGACGGAAGCGGCCGCCATGATCGCAGAAGGCCGAAAGCTGGCCGAGATCGCCGACAATGTCGCCATCAAGGTGCCGCTCACCTGGGACGGCCTGAAGGCCTGCAACACACTTGCCGGCGAAGGCCGCATGGTCAATGTCACCCTTTGCTTCAATGCCAATCAGGCACTGCTGGCCGGCCGCGCCGGCGCCGCCTTCGTGTCACCGTTCATCGGGCGCCTGGATGACATCGGTCTTGACGGCATGGAACTGATCGAGCAGATCCGCGCCATCTACGACAATGACGCGGAGATCGGGACACAGATCCTCGCCGCGTCCATTCGATCGCCCAACCATGTCATGCAGGCCGCGATGCTCGGGGCCGATGTCGCGACTGTGCCGCCGGCCGTGCTCAAGGGCCTGGTCAGACACCCGCTCACCGACAAGGGCCTCGAAGCATTCCTCGCCGATTGGGCAAAAACCGGCCAGAGCATCCTGTAGCGCCGATGGCGGCCGATCCGACCGCCCGGCGGGGATTGCAATCCGGTAACCATTCCGCGCCACAATGTGCGCCGACATGACAGCACCGCGGGCCACATCGCAGATTTTGGCCAAATTCAGCCACACCGCCGGCGCCGACCTTGCCGACGCGGCGTGCGCCTGGCTGGGGGCGCTCGGCAATGAGCGGCGGCTGGCACCCAAAACCCTGGAAGCCTATGGCCGCGACCTTCGGCAGTTTCTGCATTTCCTCGCCGGACATCTGGGAAGCGCGCCGGGACTTGGCACCATGTCCGCGCTGGCGCCGGCCGATATCCGCGCCTTCCTTGCCGCCCGCCGGCGTGCCGGCGCCGGTGCGCGCACCCTTGCCCGTCAGATGGCGGCACTGCGCTCCTTTGCCCGGCATTGCAACCGTCACGGGCTGGCCAGCACCGATGCATTCCGCGCCGTGCGCACACCGAAGACGGGCCATTCCGTACCCAAGGCGTTGACGGTCCCCGACGCCGGCGCGTTGATCGACACCGCCGGAATCATGACCGAGGAACCCTGGATCGCCGCCCGCGACATCGCCGTCCTGACGCTATTGTACGGCTGCGGACTGCGTATTTCCGAAGCGCTTGCGCTGACACCGAAATCCGCTCCCGTTTCCAGCGACGCCATGCTCAGGGTCACCGGCAAGGGCGGCAGGGAACGACTTGTGCCGGTGCTGCCGGTTGTCGCCTGTGCTGTCGGCGACTATCTGCGGCTATGTCCCCATCCGCTCCGGCATGATGAACCGATGTTTCGCGGCGTCCGCGGCGGGCCGCTTCAGCCGGCGATTGTGCAGAGATCGGTCCGCAATCTGCGCGCCGCCCTCGGCCTTGAGGAGACGGCGACGCCGCACGCCCTGCGCCATTCGTTCGCCACCCATCTTCTGGGCCGTGGCGGCGATCTGCGGACGATCCAGGAGCTGTTGGGTCATGCCAGCCTGTCGACAACCCAGATCTATACCGATGTCGACACCGAACGGCTGCTCGATGTCTACGCCAGCGCCCACCCGCGCGCTTGATCCCGCATCTCCGGTCGACCGGTCAAATGCGTCAAACGGCACTCATGGATTTGCAACACATTCCTGTCAGGATGACCGGCCGCAGGACAAATCCCTGTGATGCAAGACAAATTCCAGTGACACGAACGCCTGAATGATACCGATGCCCGTGTACCGACAGTTGCGCCCCGTCCTTTCCGGCGCACTCCTTCTTCTTTCGCTGGCCGCCGCGCCGCTTGCCGCGCAGCCTGAATGCGCCGGCGAAAATCTCCTGGAACGCCTTGCCGAGAATGATCCGGAGCGCCACGCCGCAATTCTTGCCGGCGCCGCGACTGTCGAAAACAACGTCGGCAATTTCTGGCTGGTGGAAAAGCCGGGAATCGCACCGTCCTACCTGTTCGGCACCGTCCATCTCAGCGACGACCGCGCCATCCGCTTTCTGCCCGTACTGCGCGACGAGTTGGGTTCGGCGCGGATCCTGCTGGTCGAACTCGACCGGGACCAGCAGGGCCCGGCCGTCATGGCCGCCGCTGTCGCGCGCCATGCCCTGCTGCCGGAAGGCGAAACCCTGGATTCCAGGCTCACAGCCGCCCAGGCGAGCTGGCTTGCCGCTGAGACCGCGCGCCATGGCATGCCGTGGTTTCAGGCCCGCAAGTACCGCGCCGGATTTCTCGCCACGGTGCTTTCCATCCCGCCCTGCGCCAAGATGGCTCTCCTGCGCGGCGAGCGTGTGCAGGACATGCGAATTGCCGATCTGGCGGCAGCAGCCGGCCTTGAAGTCCGCGGCCTGGAAAAGGCGGAGGAACAGCTTGCCGCCATCGGCGCGCTCGACGGTGATCGGATGTTGGCTGCGATTATCGAAAGCCAGGATCTGGGCGAACAGTTTTCCGTCGATCTGTTCGAGACCACCGTCGCACTCTATGCCCAGGAACGCACAGCGCTCATCGATGCGATCATCGATGCCCTTCCCGCCGACCTGCCCAGAAACCGCGAAGCCGCGGCGGAATTGAGAGCAGTTCTCGTTGCCCCGCGCAACCGCCTGATGGCAACCCGCGCCCTGCCCGAATTGGAGAAAGGCGGCGCCTTTGTCGCCGTCGGCGCGCTCCACCTGCCCGGCCCGGACGGCCTCGTGGCGCTGGTTCGCGATGCCGGCTTCTCCGTCACCCGCATCGGACCGGATTCCTGACCGGTTCCGGCCGCGGGTGTCACCAAACCGGCGGGCGAAGAATACTAGATTATTCAGCGGGTTACCCGTCATTTCATCGGCGCCGGCACACCGTAATGCCGAAATTGTGAGCAGCGGCATCCTTGCCTGCCCCCGCCAGCCCGATAAACTGGCTTGGCTGTGTGCCGTGTGTTTGGCGTAAGAAGTGCGTCACGCGTGTACGGAGCCTATGAAAAGGAGCAAAGCCTATGCGTGGAATTGCAACCGCTCTTGCTTCCGCATCGGCGTTTGCGTTGCTGGTATCGGCCGCTTCGGCCGGTGGCGGTTTTGGTGACGGGGGATGCCAGTACGGGCATATCTCGAAAACCGCCTCGATCCAGAAAGAGCAGTCTTCGATGAGCACGTTTGACGGCACGTTGCCGGAGATCACGATCGCCGAGGAGACCGCAAACACCGATACGGTCTGCGAAGATGGCGATCCGGCGTGCGAGCGTAAGGCGGATCAATAGCGTATTGGTTGATCCCGAACGAGACTCTCCAGTCAAAACCTTCAAGCCGGCCCCTGATCCAGGGGCCGGTTTTTCGTTGCCCGCCGTCATCGGAAACCAACACCGCGATCGGTTTTGACCCGCCGATCCAAATCCTATAAGCCCTCGCCGGGAACGCGGGGCACGCGACAGCGCGCACATGATATCGCAGGGTGAAGTCGCGCCGCGTTCCATGGCAATCCGGTCTGATCCGAGGCGACGACGACGCATGGTACTTTCGATCCGCAAAAGCCCGACGCTGCGGAAATTGGCCGGATATGGCGTCTATCTCTACCTCCGTCTGGTCCGCGGCACCTGCCGGGTGACCGTCGCACCGGATGGTCGCCCTCATGATATCCTGCATCTAACGCCGGCGATTTGCGCCATGTGGCACGGCCAGCATTTCCTGGCCCCCTACCTGCGACCGGCCGGTCTGCCGACCGATGTGATGATCTCCCGCAGCGCCGATGGCGAAATCAACGCCGTGGCGGCCCGCGCCTTCGGCCTTGGCCTGATCCGCGCCTCCGGCGCCCGGCGCCCGTCGGACATCGTGCGCAAGGGTGGAACCAAGGGGTTTCGCCAGGCGCTCAACGCGCTCGCCAATGGCCGCAGTGTCGCCCTGACTGCCGACATTCCCAAGGGGCCGGCCCGCGTGGCGGGCACGGGGATCGTTTTGCTGGCGCAGATATCCGGCCGCCCCATCGTTGCGATGGCTGTTGCAACCAGCCGGCGAAAGACCATGAACAGCTGGGATCGCGCCAGTCTCAATCTCCCGTTCGGTCGCATGGCCATGGTGTACGGCGATCCCATCCATGTGCCGGCAGAGCTCGACAAGGATGGGATCGAGGATTGGCGTCAGACCGTCCAGGAAAGCCTGAACGACGTCACCCGCCGGGCTTACGCCATCGTCGATGGCGAGGGCAGAACGGCCGGCAAGGACAGGGGTCAGGCCGGCGCCGCGCCGGAGCCGCGCGGCAAATCCGGCACCCCGGCCGCCTGACTATCGATCGTAGCGGCGCACCGCGATGACCGCGTTCAGTCCGCCGAACGCGAACGAATTCGACAGGACCGCATTGACCGGGCGGGCGCCGGCAGTGTTCGGCGTCACATCCAGGTCGCACTCCGGATCCGCCGAACCGAAATTGATTGTCGGCGGCACCATATTGTCGCGGATCGCCTGGATGCAGGCCACCAGTTCCACAGCCCCGGCCGCGCCAAGCGCATGACCGTGCATCGACTTGGTGGAGGAGACGGCTATCCGGTTCGCATGGGCGCCGAGCACACCGCGAATGGCGCGGGTCTCCACAATATCGTTCATCTTTGTACCGGTCCCGTGCGCGTTGATATAGTCGACCTCCGCCGCCGCCATGCCGGCGTCGGCAAGACACAGGCGCATCGCCGCCTCCTGTCCTTCCTGGCTGGGCAGCACGAGATCGCCCGCATCCGACGAGATCCCGGCGCCCGCCAGTTCCGCCAGGATCGGCGCGCCGCGCGCCCGCGCATGCGCCTCGCTCTCCAGGATGGCGATACCGGCCCCCTCCGCCAGCACCAGACCGCGCCGTTCCGCGGAAAACGGGCGGCACAGGTCCGGTGAAACGATCCGCAGTGCTTCCCACGCCTTCAGCACGCCGAACACGATCGGTGCCTCCGCCCCGCCGCAAACCACAACATCGGCAGCACCGGACCGGATCAGTTGAAGCGCACTGAAATAGGCGTGATTGGACGAGGCGCAGGCCGAAGTCACGCCAAAGGACGGTCCCTTCAGGCCGAACTCCATCGCCACTTGGCTGGCCGCCGCGCTCGGCATGACCTTCGGGACCGTGAAGATATGGGTGCGGCGGGCCTTTTCCTCCAGTACCTTCCGGTAGCTGGCCTCGTTGGCATTCGATCCGAAGATGCCGACCCCGACCACCGCGCCGATACGCCCGGCCAGTTTTCCGTCGATTTCCAGCCCGGACTGAGCAAGCGCTTCGCGCGCGGCATGGATCGCCAACACAGAGAACCGGTCCAGCATCAGCAGCCGTTTCGGATCGATGCCGCCGGTGACATCGAAGGCGATCTCGCCGCCATGGCGGATTTTCAGGTCATAAAGCGGTGTCGTCGTGATCGGCCCGATACCGTTGCGGCCGGCCACCATGGACTCCCAGTTCTCCCCCGCCGTGGCGCCGAGCGGCGAACAGCATCCCAGACCGGTGACGACAACCCGCTGACCGCTCATCGGCGATCAGGTCAGCCCGACGGAACGACCGATTTCCAGAAGATCCTCGACGGTGTTGAGTTTTTCGCTGGCATCGATGGCGTCCAGACCGATCTCCACGTCATAGCGCTCCTCGATCACCATGATGATCTCCACCAGATCCAGCGAGTCCACACCGAGATCGTCCAGCCGGGTTTCCGGCGTGACCGTACCGACATCCCGGTTCAGGCTCTCGCCGATGAGTTTCGCAAAATCGTCGATCGTCAACTTGGCCAAATTCGCATCCTCGCCCATCCCGGCACACTACCGCTCCGATCCTGAAGCCCGGAGCGGATTCAACCCCGATCATGGTCGGCTTTCATCCGTGTCCTGCCACGGCAACGGTGAAATTTCCATCCCCGCCCCGCATCCGCTCACATATGTATCGGCTTGAAAAATGTTGCCAGCGCAGCCTCCTTGACCGCCTCCGACATGGTTGGATGAGCATGACAGGTCCGGCCCAGATCTTCCGACGAGCCGCCAAACTCCATGATCACCGCCGCCTCGTGGATCATCTCGCCGGCGCCGCGTCCAAGGATGTGAACACCCAGTACGCGGTCGGTCTCCTTGTCGGCCAGCACCTTTACAAAACCGTCGGTCGCCAGCATGGCCCGCGCCCGCCCATTCGCGGTAAACGGAAATTTCCCCGCCTTGTAGGCGATACCCGCCGCCTTCAGATCCTCCTCCGTCTGGCCGACGGATGCAACTTCCGGCTCCGTATAGACGACCGAGGGAATGACGCCGTAATTGACGTGACCGGCCTGGCCGGCGAGGATTTCCGCCACCGCCACGCCTTCGTCTTCCGCCTTGTGGGCCAGCATCGGCCCGGCGATCACATCGCCGATGGCATGGATACCGGCGACATTGGTGCGATAGTGCGCGTCGACCTCGATGCGGCCCTGGCTGTCGATTGCGATGCCGGCCTCCTCAAGGCCGAGCCCCTCCGTGACCGGTCTCCGGCCGATCGCCACAAGCACGATGTCGGCTTCCAGGGTCTGGGCCTCGCCACCGGCTGCCGGCTCCACGGCAACGGCCAGTTTCCTGCCGGCTTTCTCCACGCCGGCAACCTTCGTCGACAGGTGAAAGCGTACGCCCTGTTTCTTCAGCGTGCGCGTGAAGGTCTTGGCGATATCACCGTCCATGCCCGGCAGGATACGGTCGAGGAATTCGACCACGGTAACCTCCGAGCCCAGCCGGCGCCACACCGAGCCGAGTTCCAGGCCGATTACGCCGGCGCCGACCACCAGCAGTTTGCCCGGCACCTTGGACAGTTCCAGGGCACCCGTCGACGTCACCACCTGTTTTTCGTCGATTGTCACACCGGGCAGCGGCGTTGAGTCCGATCCCGTTGCGATGACGATGTTCTTGCTCCTGATCGTCTGTTCATCGCCGCTATCCGGCCGCACAACGACTTCACCGGGCCCGACGACGCGGCCGACGCCCTCGTAGGCCGTGATTTTGTTCTTCTTGAACAGGAAGCCGACACCATCGACATTGGCCTTCACGACGTCATCCTTGTGGGCCTGCATCGCCTTCAAGTCGAGTTTCGGCTTGGAGGTCTTGATGCCCATCTGCGGAAAGTCGTGGCCGGCCTCCTCAAACAGCGCCGAGGCATGCAGCAGCGCCTTGGAGGGGATGCAGCCGATATTGAGGCAGGTGCCGCCGTGGGTCGGCCGCTTCTCCACCACCGCCACCGACAGGCCGAGCTGTGCCGCCTTGATTGCGCACACATAGCCGCCAGGGCCGGTTCCGATCACGATGAGATCGTAGGCTTCAGGCATGGTTTTTCCTTCCTGCCAGGTTGTGTTCAGGCAAGCGCCACGAACAGGATGACGACGATCATGGCGCTTGCGATCCCCCAGATTGCCGATCTGAGATAGGGAATGCCGAACGCATAGGCCGGCACGTAGGCGATGCGCGCCGCCAGATAGATCTGCGACGCCAGCACCGTTGTCGCGTTCGTCTGGCCGGACAGGTGTACGACCAGGACGGCGGCCGCAAAGACGGGCAACGTCTCCAGGTGGTTTTGGTAGGCCCGCTGCAGCCGCGCACCGATTGTACCGAGCACGCGCGCCCCGTCGCGCGGGCTGGCCGCATACGGAATTCCCAATTGTGGCAGGGCGACCAACGCGTACATCATGATCTGGACGAGAGCCAGGAGCGCGGCAAGGCCGAGCACGGTGAGTTCAATCGTCATGCCGCTCATACCGCCCCTACCGTTCCGCCAGCGCCAGCCGCACGCCGAAACCGGCGAACACCGCCGCCACGGAGCGGCGCATCCATTTCAGTGTCGTCGCACTTTGCAACACCCGTTCGCCGACCGCCGCGGCGAACTGGCCGTAGATGACGAAAACCGCAAAAGTCATCGCCATGAAGATGCCACCCAGAGCCAGCATCTGGACGACGGCCGGCCCGACGGCCGGATCGACGAATTGCGGCAGAAAGGCGAGGAAAAAAACCGACAGTTTCGGATTCAGCACGTTGATCAGCGCCCCGGTGCGGGCGATGGCGATCGCGCTTGGCGGCGTCTGTCGCGTCGTGCCGATCGGCAATGGCCCCTGCTCCCGGAGTGTCTGCCACGCCAGGTAAAGCAGATAGGCGACACCGCAATATTTGACAAACTGGAAGACAAGCGCGCTCGCATGCAGGACCGCGGCAAGGCCGACGGCGGCGGCGGCGATCGCCGGCACGATACCCAGCGTGCAGCCGAATGCCGCCGCGACGCTTTGGCGGCGCCCCATCGTCAAGCCGGTCGTCACCGTGTAGACGACGCCCGTACCGGGCACCAGAATGACGACCAGCGCGGTGATCAGATAGTCCCAGCTCATCTGCGCCCCCGCGGATCCCGGCTACAGGTCCAGCACCAGCCGGCGCGGATCCTCCAGCGATTCCTTGATACGCACCAGGAACGTCACCGCCTCCTTGCCATCGACGATCCGGTGATCGTAGGACAGCGCCAGATACATCATCGGCCGGACGACGACCTGGCCGTCCATGGCCATCGGCCGCTCCTGGATCTTGTGCATGCCCAGAATGCCCGACTGCGGCGCATTGAGAATCGGCGTCGACATCAAGGAGCCGTAGACGCCGCCATTGGAGATCGTGAAGGTGCCGCCCTGCATTTCGTCGATGGACAATTCGCCCTCGCGCGCCCGCTTGCCCAGCCGCCCGATCTCCTTTTCGATTTCCGCGATGCCCATGGCATCGGCATTGCGCACGACCGGCACCACCAGGCCCTTGTCGGTGCCCACCGCGACGCCGACGTGGCAGAAATTCTTGTAGACGATGTCGGCGCCGTCGATCTCGGCATTGACCGCCGGGATCTCCTTCAGCGCATGACAGACCGCCTTGGTGAAGAAACCCATGAAGCCCAGCTTTACGCCGTGCTTCTTTTCGAACAGGTCGCGATATTCCTTCCGCAGGTCCATCACCGGCCCCATGTCCACCTCGTTGAAGGTGGTCAGCATCGCCGCCGTGTTCTGCGCATCCTTCAGCCGGCGCGCGATGGTTTGCCGCAGACGGCTCATCCGCACCCGCTCTTCCCGCGCTTCGTCATCGGCGGTCGATGGCGCCCGCGCCGCCGGTGCCGGTGCGCCGCCATCCTTGCCGGCTTTTGCCGCCTGATCGAGGGCGGCAAGCACATCGCCCTTGAGAACCTGGCCACGCTTGCCGGTGCCATCCACCTGACCGGCGGCAACTCCCTGCTCGGTCATGATTTTCTGTGCCGAAGGCGCCGGCGGCATGTCGGTCGACGCCGATTTCGCCGGCGCCGCCTCCGATGCCGGTTTCGTCGGTTCGGCCGCCGCGGCGCCACCGGCAGGTGCGCCCGCACCCTCGGCGATGGAGCCGAGCAACGCGCCGACTTCAACCACATCGCCATCCGCGGCGACGATTGAATCCAGCACGCCGGCCGAAGGCGCCGGCACCTCGATGGTCACCTTGTCGGTTTCCAGCTCCACCAGCGGCTCATCGGCGGCAACGGCCTCGCCTTCCTTCTTGTACCATTGGCCGATGGTTGCCTCGGTCACCGATTCACCCAGTGTCGGCACTTTGATCTCAATCGACATCGCCTGTCCCATTTGCTGTCCGGCTGCCGCCGGGTTCGCCATGTGCCTGAGCGGCCCGCCGGCCGCATTCGTTTCCTAGTCGCCGAGCGCCTCGACCAGAAGCTGGTCGAGTTGCGCCTTGTGCCTTGACATCAGGCCGGTCGCCGTCGCCGCCGAAGCGATCCGCCCGGCATAACGCGGCCGCCTGTATTCCGCGCTGATTACATCGAGCACCGCCGAAATTCGCGGCTCCACGAACGTCCAGCTCCCCATGTTCTGGGGCTCTTCCTGGCACCAGATGATCTCCGCCTGCCTGAAGCGCCCGAGCTCCTCGCACAGCGCCTTTAGCGGGAATGGATAAAGCTGCTCCACGCGCAGCAGGTAGATATCGTCGATACCGCGTTTTTCCCGCTCTTCGTACAGATCGAAATAGACCTTGCCCGTGCACAACACGACACGCCGGATCTTGTCGTCCGCCACCAGCTTGATCGCCTGGTCCGGCAGGTGCTGGGCATCGTCCCAGAGCAACCTGTGGAAGGTGGAATTTTCGGCCATTTCATCAAGCCGCGACACCGCCCGCTTGTGGCGAAGCAGGCTCTTTGGCGTCATCAGGATCAACGGCTTGCGGAACGACCGGTGCATCTGCCGCCGCAGGATATGAAAATAGTTCGATGGGGTTGTGCAGTTGGCGATCTGCATATTGTCTTCCGCGCACATCTGCAGGAAACGCTCAAGCCGCGCGGAGGAATGTTCAGGCCCCTGCCCTTCGTAGCCGTGCGGCAGCAGGCAGACCAGGCCCGACATGCGCAGCCACTTGCGTTCACCCGACGAGATGAACTGGTCAAACAGCACCTGCGCGCCATTTGCGAAGTCGCCGAATTGCGCCTCCCACAGCGTCAGGCCGTTGGGTTCGGCGAGCGAATAGCCGTATTCAAATCCCAGCACCGCCTCTTCCGACAGCATGGAATTGATGACTTCGTAACCGCCCTCCGCATCCAGATTGTTGAGCGGCGTGTAACGATCTTCGGTATCCTGGTCGTAGAGCACCGAATGGCGCTGCGAAAACGTGCCCCGTTCCACATCCTGGCCGGAAAGCCGGACATCGTAGCCCTCCGTCATCAGCGTCCCGAAGGCCAGCGCTTCCGCCGTTGCCCAGTCGATGCCCTCACCGCTTTCGATCATCTTCCTGCGGTTGTCCTGAAAGCGTTTGATCGTCCGGTGTATTTTGAAATCCTTCGGCACCTCGGTGAGCGCTGAGCCGATCTTCTTCAGGATCGGTGCGTTGACGCCGGTGGCCCCGACCCGCCGCTCATCGGTGGAAAGCGGCGTCGACAGGCCAGACCAGGCGCCGTCCAGCCAGTCGGCCTTGTTCGGCTTGTAGGCGTTGCCGGTTTCAAACTCCGAATCCAGATGCTTGCGCCATTCCGCCTTCTGGTGCTCCACTTCATCGGCGGTCACCAGCCCCTCGTCGATCAGTTTCTTGGAGTAGATTTCCAGGGTCGAGGGATGTTTGCGGATCGCCTTGTACATGATCGGCTGCGTAAACGCCGGTTCATCACCCTCATTGTGCCCGAACCGGCGGTAACAGAACATGTCGATGACCACCGGCTTGCGAAATTTCTGCCGGAATTCCGTCGCCACCTTGGCGGCGAAGACCACCGCTTCCGGGTCGTCGCCATTGGCATGGAAGATCGGCGCCTCGACCACCTTGGCAACATCGGAGGGATAGGGCGAGGAGCGTGAAAACCGCGGATTGGTGGTGAATCCGATCTGGTTGTTGACGATGAAATGGATTGAACCGCCGGTCCGGTGGCCGCGCAGACCTGACAGGCCGAAGCACTCCGCCACCACGCCCTGACCGGCAAAGGCCGCATCGCCGTGCAGCAGGAGCGGCAGCACCTTGTCGCGAACCTTGTCGCCGATCTGGTCCTGCTTGGCCCGGACCTTTCCCAGCACCACCGGATCGACGATTTCCAGATGCGAGGGATTGGCGGTGAGCGACAGGTGGACCTGGTTGCCGTCGAACTCCCGGTCCGAGGAAGCGCCGAGATGGTATTTGACGTCACCAGAACCTTCCACCTCGTCTGGCGTGAACGAGCCGCCCTTGAATTCGTGGAAGATCGCCCGGTGCGGCTTGCCCATCACCTGCGCCAGGACATTGAGGCGCCCGCGGTGGGGCATGCCAAACACGATGTCGCGGAGCCCCAGTGCGCCGCCGCGTTTGATGATCTGTTCCAGCGCCGGAATGAGCGCTTCGCCGCCATCGAGCCCGAACCGTTTGGTGCCGGTGTATTTGACGTCGATAAAGTTCTCGAAGCCTTCCGCCTCGACCAGTTTGTTGAGGATCGCCTTCTTGCCTTCCGGCGTGAAGCTGATTTCCTTGTCGGGCCCCTCGATCCGCTGCTGGATCCAGCTTTTTTCGGCCGGATCGGAAATGTGCATGAACTCCACGCCGAGTGTCGAACAATAGGTTCGCCGCAAGATGTCGAGCATCTGCGGGATCGTGGCGAATTCCAGCCCGAGCACGAAATCCAGGAATATCGGCCGCTCATAGTCATCCGCCGTAAATCCGTAGGATGCCGGATGAAGCTCTTCATGGTCTTTCGCTTCGGCAATGCCGAGCGGATCGAGCGTGGCATGAAGATGACCGCGCATCCGGTAGGCGCGCACCATCATGATCGCCCGAATGGAATCGCGGGTCGCCTGCTGCACTTCCGATTCCGACAGGTCCACGCCGGACCGTTGCGCTCTGGCGCGGATCGCATCGTCGACCCCGGCCGCCGCCTCCACCATGCTCCAGTTGCCATCGAGCGCGGCCACCAGTTCGCCGTTGACGGGCACCGGCCAGTCGGCGCGCTGCCAGCTTGGCCGCGGGGCGGCCTCGCCATCCTTCAGGCTGGCGAAGAAGGCCTGCCAGGCGGCGTCGATGGAATTCGGATCGATCCGGTAGCGTTCGTAAAGATCCTCCAGATAGGCGGCGTTGGCGCCCTGAAGGAAAGATGAAAGCCGGAAGGCCTCGTTGGCTGCCTGGCGTGCCATGACCATCTCCGCGGCGCGTTTCCGCCCCGGTCCTCTTGATTTGGGCGGCGCGGTTGTCGACCGCTCCGCCGGCGCCTCACGCCCCCGCGACGTCACGCCGCAGGGTTTCACGATCCGCCAAGAACCTCAACCAGAGTCTTGCCCAATTTTGCCGGTGAAGGCGAAACGCGGATGCCGGCCGCTTCCATGGCTGCGATCTTGTCGGCCGCCCCGCCCTTGCCGCCGGAAATGATCGCCCCGGCATGACCCATGCGCCGGCCCGGCGGCGCGGTGCGTCCGGCCACAAAACCGACCACCGGCTTTGACCGGCCGGCTTTGGCCTCATCGGCCAGGAACTGCGCCGCATCCTCCTCCGCCGATCCGCCGATCTCGCCGATCATGATGATCGATCCCGTCGCCGCATCGGCCAGGAACATGTCCAGCACCTCGATGAAATCCATACCCTTGACGGGATCACCGCCGATGCCGACGGCCGTCGACTGGCCAAGGCCCTCCTGGGTTGACTGGAACACAGCCTCGTAAGTCAGCGTGCCGGAGCGCGACACGATTCCGACCGAGCCCGGCTTGAAGATGTTGCCGGGCATAATGCCGATCTTGCAGGCTTCCGGTGTCAGAACGCCCGGGCAGTTGGGGCCGATCAGCCGGCTGGCCGTGCCGCACAGCGCACGCTTGACCTTCACCATGTCGATTACCGGAATGCCTTCGGTGATGGTCACGATCAGCTCGATGCCCGAAGCGATCGCCTCGCAGATGGAATCGGCGGCAAACGGCGGCGGCACATAGACCGCCGATGCATTGGCACCGGTCGCCGCCTTGGCTTCCTCAACGGTGTCGTAGACCGGGAGTTCGGCCCGGGACCCGTCGGGCAATGTGCCCGTCCAGGTCGAGCCGCCCTTTCCCGGTGTCACACCCGCCACCATCCCGGTGCCGAAATATCCCAGCGCCTGTTCGGTGTGAAAGGTGCCGGTCTTGCCGGTCAGGCCCTGAACGATGACTTTCGTATTTTTATCGACGAGGATCGCCATTACGCCGCCTCCTTCACCGCGGCCACGACCTTTTGCGCCGCGTCGTCCAGATCGTCGGCGGCGATCACATTCATGCCGCTGTCATTGAGGATGGATTTGCCCTTGTTGACGTTGGTGCCCTCAAGCCGCACAACCAGCGGCACCTTGAGGTCGACTTCCCGCATCGCCGCCACCACGCCCTCGGCGATGACGTCGCATCGCATGATGCCGCCGAAAATGTTGATCAGGATACCCTTCACGTTGGGATCCGATGTGATGATCTTGAAGGCCGCCGTCACCTGGTCCTTGCTGGCGCCGCCGCCGACATCGAGGAAGTTTGCCGGCTCCGCCCCGTAGAGCTTGATGATATCCATGGTCGCCATGGCAAGCCCGGCGCCGTTGACCATGCAGCCGATCTCGCCGTCCAGCGCGATATAGTTGAGGCCGAATTCCGATGCCGCGATTTCCTTTTCGTCCTCCTCCGTTTCGTCGCGCAGGTCCTGGATGTCCGGATGCCGCCCAAGTGCGTTGGAATCGAAGCCCAACTTCGCATCGAGCAGCATCAGGTCGCCGTCTTTCGTCACGATCAGCGGGTTGATCTCCAACAGGCTCATGTCCTTGGCGACGAAAGCGTCGTAGAGGCAGGTGGCGATTTTCGCCATCTGCTTTTGCTGATCCTTGTCGAGCTTCAGGGCCTTCGCCAGTTTGCGCACATGCCACGGGCAAAGATTGGTCGCCGGATCGACGGAGAAGGTGACGATCTTGTCCGGTGTCTGCGCCGCGACCTCCTCGATGTTCATGCCGCCTTCGGTCGAGGCAACAAAGGCGATCTGCGAGGATTCCCGGTCGACCAGCAATGACAGATAGAATTCCTTGTCGATCGCCGAACCGTTTTCGACATAGACCCGGTTGACCTTTTTGCCGGCCGGGCCGGTCTGATGGGTGACCAGCGTATTGCCCAGCATGTCCGCAGCAAACGACCGCACTTCTTCGACGCTTTTGGCAAGCCGCACGCCGCCGGCCGCATCCTCGCCGAGTTCGGCGAACTTGCCCTTGCCGCGTCCGCCGGCGTGGATCTGGCTTTTCACCACCCAGACCGGGCCCGGCAGTTTCTCCGCCACCGCCTGCGCCTCCTCCGGCGTGAATGCGGGATGTCCGTCCGGCACCGGCGCGCCGGCTGTGCGCAACAATCCCTTGGCCTGATATTCGTGAATGTTCATCCCGTCCCCCGATTGCCGGCCAACTTCCCGATCCGACCTTTTGACTGAAGCATGGGCGCCGGCAACGCGTGGCGAGCCGACAGGCGAATGTCCGCTCTTGCCTTAACCGAGCGACGGCTGGATCGTCTTGCAGGCATCGACCAGACCGGCCACCGCATCGACCGATTTTTCGAACATCGACCGCTCAGACCGGTCAAGGTTGATTTCGATCACCCGTTCGACCCCGCCTGTGCCGATCACACACGGCACGCCGATATAGAGCCCGTCGACGCCATATTCGCCGTTGAGCCGCGCCGCGCAGGGCAACACCCGCTTCTTGTCGCGCAGATAGCTTTCCGCCATGGCGATCGCCGATGTCGCGGGCGCATAAAAGGCCGAACCCGTCTTCAGCAGGCCGACAATCTCCGCACCGCCGTCCCGTGTCCGCTGGACGATCTCCTCCAGCCGCTTCTTCGACAGCCAGCCGAGCTTGACCAGATCGGTCAGCGGGATGCCGGCAACCGTCGAATAGCGGATGAGTGGCACCATCGTGTCGCCGTGTCCGCCGAGCACAAAAGCGGTGACATCCTCCACCGAAACCCCGAACTCCTCCGACAGGAACAGCCGGAAACGCGATGAATCCAGGACGCCGGCCATGCCGACGACCATGTTCGACGGCAGGCCCGAAAATTTCTGGATCGCCCAGACCATCGCGTCGAGCGGATTGGTGATGCAGATCACAAAGGCGTCCGGGGCATATTTCTTGATCCCGGCGCCGACCTGCTCCATCACCTTGAGATTGATTTCCAGCAGGTCGTCCCGGCTCATGCCCGGTTTGCGCGGCACGCCGGCGGTGACGATGACCACATCGGCGCCTTCGATCGACTGATAGGACTGGGCGCCCGAATATCCGGCATCGAAACCCTCCACCGGCGAGGATTGCGAGATATCGAGCGCCTTGCCCTCCGGAATTCCTTCCTGAATGTCGAAAAGAACAACGTCGCCGAGTTCCTTCAAACCCGCCAGATGAGCCAGCGTTCCGCCGATTTGTCCGGCGCCGATCAACGCCAGTTTGTTGCGCGCCATGGACGAACCTTCCGTTTACGTAAGATAGAGTTCGGAAATTGAGACGTTTGATCGTGAGTAGCGCGATTGAACAGGCGACGCAACCGGGAAACAAGTTGCCGCGCCGGCTGCCATGCGTCCCGGCACGCGCCCGCTGCCGAAATCGATGTCCCGCCGGTTGGCGGGGTTCGTAATGTGCTCAGTCAGCCTGCTGGGGCTTCGCCGTCGCGGTCGGCCGTTCCTTGCCAATATAGGCGTCGGACTGCATTTCAATCAGCCGCGAGGCTGTTCGCGCAAAGGCATGGGCTTCGTGGCCGTCGGTCCCGGTCCAAAGGCGCTCAGCCGGTTTTTCGGCGGAGATCACCAGTTTGACGCCATTGTCGTAGAGCGTGTCGATCAGATTGATGAACCGCCGCGCCTCATTGCGGCTTCGACTGTCCATGGCCGGCACATCGGCGATGATCATTGTATGAAAGGCCCGCGCCAGTTTGAGATAGTCCGCCGCGCCAAGCGGCTGGCGGCACAGATCGTCGAACGAAAACCGGGCAACGCCGCCGGCCGCCTGCGGCACGCCGATCTCCCGCCCCTTGTGGGTGATTGCGGTTGGCTCGCCGCGGGTTTTGCCTGTCAGTTGCGTGAAGAACCGGTCAAGCGTCATGTCCGCCGCGAGCCCCAGGGGCGTCACATAGACCGGGACCGAGCCAAGTTTTTCCAGCCGGTAGTCGCGCGGCGCATCGAGATGGAACACCGCCATGTGCTGCTTCAAAAGCGCCAGGAACGGCAGGAACAGCGCCCGGTTGAGGCCGCCCTTGTAGAGGTCGCCCGGCGGCGTATTGGAGGTCGCGACCACGGTGACACCGCGGGCAAACAATCGCTCAAACAACCGCCCGAGGATCATGGCATCGGCGATGTCGGTTACCGCGAATTCGTCAAAACACAGGAGTTGCGTCACATCGGCGATCGCATCGGCGGCCGGCACGATCGGGTCGCCGGCTTCGCCCTGTTTCGCTTTCAGTTCCGCCCGCAAGCCGTGGATGCGTTCGTGAACGTCGGCCATGAATTCGTGAAAGTGCAGGCGTTGCTTTTTGCCCACCGGCGCATCGGCGAAGAATATGTCCATCAGCATGGTCTTGCCGCGGCCGACGGGACCCCAGATATAGAGCCCGCGCACCGGCGCCGGCTTGGCGCCCTTCGAAAAAATCCATCCAAGCGCGCTCTTCTTGCTGGTCAGCTGGCGTTCCGCCAGCGCATCGGCCAGGTCGTCGAGCCGATCGGCGAGTCGGCGTTGTATGGCGTCCGGATCCAGATGATCGGCCGCCGCCTGCGTTTCATAATGCCGGCGTACGGCACGCTCCATCTTCCGGTTCCGATCTGAAATTCCCGGCGCGAAAGCGGCGGTTTAATGCACCGGCGCGCCCGCAGGCAAGCCCGCATCAGGTATTGGCGGAAATCGCCGCGTCAGGCTTCCGGGCCGAGACTTGAAGGATCGATCGGCATGTCCTCCCAGTCCTGGCCCGCCGCAATGATGCAGGCGCTGCCGTTGACCCGGATCAGCAGGATCGTCCAGCTGCCCTTGGCCGACACATAGACTTCCACCAGATTGGTCTGGTTGACGGTGCCGAATGCCTTTGGCGCTTCAAGATATTTCTTGGCCAGAGTTTTGACGATTTCCTTGTGCGGACCGCAACTGGCCAGTGCCGGCGTCGCTGTCAGCGCGACTGCGCCGGTCAACAGTGCCAGCGCGAGATTTCGCGCAGAATGCTTGGTCAAAGAACCCTCCATGCGGCCTGCGGCGCGTCACGACGGGTTCCAATTGGGATGTCCGAAACCCGTTGGTTCGGACCGTAGCCTGGTGGCGAATTGGTCCAGCCTGCGCCCATATGGTTAACGGGATCTTAAACCGGCCGGAATAGGCACATCCGGATTGCGGTGACGTCTGCCCGCGGGCGGCGATTTCGTTCCGCTCCGTCGCCGCGCCGGCCCGCCGTTCGTGGACGGTTTCTAGCGGAACACAGATATGCCGCTGCCCTTTTCCGTCTGCCCCTCGAAGCGGGTTTTCGTTGCCGCATAGAGCAGCGCCACCTGCGCCCCGCCATTGTCGTAGAGCGAGACCTGTTGTCCGGTCAGGTTCCACGCCGAAATCGCCTGCAGGGAGGTCGATCCGCAGCCCTTGGTGGTGGCGCGATAGCCGCCGGACCAGGTTGTCAGCGACATGAACAGCTGACAGCGGTCGCCGTCGGCGGTCACGGTCCAGCCGCCCAGAAGATCCGTCCGGCCGATCAGCAGATTGCTGGATCCGCCGGGTGCCGGGCCGGCGACCGCCTGTTCGCCGATCGAAGCAACCTGTTCAGACTCGCCCCCGCCCGCCGCCTGCGAATCGGCGCCGACTGCCGAAAACTGGCCCTGGTCGAACGCCCCCGGCGGCGGCAGGGTCGATTGCTCCACATCACCGGCCGGGGCGGCCGCCAGCGGGCGAATCCGCCCTGATTTGCCGGGAAGCGGAATTTGGCAGGCGCTGACAAGCAACACTGCCGCAAGCAGACCGGTGAACCGGAGGGGGTTTTTTGGCATCATACTGTCACACATTGGGCATGAAAGTGGTCGAAAATGGAGTCGCCATGTTCGATTCGCCGATGACACTCCGACTTGACCCACCTTCTGGCACGTCCTACCTCGTTTGTCACGAAAGTGCCCCGAAGGCCTATCGCCGGGAGCGAGCCCGATGACCGATGCATCCACCGCCGCCGTGCGTGTGCGAACGGCGGCCCATCGCGACCACATCGTCGATCAGTTGATCGCCGAGCGCGGGCAGCGGCTTGTCACAAGCCCCTTCTGGCCGGTTGTCAAGCCATTCCTGTATCGCATTCTTCACTACCGTGAAGCGGTAACCATGGCCGATTCCATCGGCCCCCTGAGCGGCCAGTTGGCGCTGGACTATACAAGCGGCATTCTCGATCTCGACGTTCGCGCCGCCGGCCTTGAGCGCATCCCGCAATCCGGTGCCTTCATCCTTGCCGCCAATCATCCCACCGGCATTGCCGACGGCGTGGCCGTCTTCGACGCCTTGAAGGCGATCCGCCGCGATGTCTCCATCTTCTGCAACCGAGACGCCATCCGCGTCAGCCCGAACCTGGACGATGTCCTGATCCCGGTGGAGTGGCGCGACCAGCACCGCACCCGCAGCAAGACCAAGGAAACCCTGCGCCTGACCGCGCGTGCTTTTGCGGAGGACCGGGCCATTGTCCTGTTTCCGGCCGGCCGCATCGCCTACTGGCGCAACGGCGGCCTGAACGAACGCGATTGGCAGCAATCGATCGTCACCCTGGCCCGCAAACACCAGGCGCCGATCGTGCCGATCCATGTCCGGGCCCGCAATTCCTGGTTGTTTTACTGGTTCGCCAACTGGAATACGGAACTGCGCGACATGACCGTGTTCCACGAACTGCTGAACAAGCGCGGCGGCACGTTCGAAATGACGGTCGGCAAGATGATCGAGCCCGATCGCCTGAAGGGCGATGCGTCCGACATCACCCGCCGTCTCCAGGAACATTGTGTCGCCCGCCTTGCCGCCGACGCCGATGTGGAGTTCGATTCCCGCATCTGACGGCGCGCCGCACGCGATACGGTCTCGCCGACCCTAGCTCTTGGGGATGCCCCGATAGGCCGCCTTGCCCCACACCTGTTTGACCCGCCGGTCGCGTCCGCATTGCGACCGGTAGAACCGGTAGCGCAGCGGACGTTTGACATGATAGTTCTGGTGATATTCCTCCGCCGGCCAGAACGTGCCGGCATCGCGCACCGGCGTCACCACCTGCGGCTTGATGGCCTTCTGCACCGCCGCCTTGGAGCGTTTGGCGATCTGCTTCTGCTTGCCGTTAAGGGCGAACACCGCCGTTGTGTATGAGTGGCCGCGATCGCAGAACTGGCCGCCGGCATCGGTGGGATCGACGGAACGCCAGAAGACATCCAGCATCTGCCCATAGCTGATCACCGACGGGTCGTAGGTGATTTTCACCGCGCCCAGATGTCCGGATTTCACATAGCTCTTGTAGGTGGGGTTGTCGCCGGCGCCGCCGATATAGCCGGAGACCGTCTCCAGCACCCCGGGCACATGGTCGAAATCGCTCTCCACACACCAGAAGCAGCCGCCGGCAAAGATCGCCGTCTCGGTCCCGGCGTTCTGGGCCTGGGCCGTGCCGAGAAAGACCGTGACAACCACCCCGGCCATCGCCAGCCATCTGCCCATTGCCGTCTCCATCTGTCCGTGTTGCACCAGCAAACGCAGTCCTTGCGCGGCCCGCAGACAAGCGCAAGCCAACTGCGTTCACATCACCGCAATCGCATCGTGAACCGGACCCGCCGGCGGTGTGACCGCGCCCTAAGGCGCCACCGCCGCTCCGGTCAGCTTGCCGAGCGCGCCGGCCATGGTCTGGAATACCTTGTCGGCGCCCGCGATCCCGTAGCGGGCCTTCAGCGCCTGGGGATCGAGATAGCCGACCCTGGTCGTGCCGCCATCATCCCAGACCAGGACCTTCAGCGGCAGATCCAGGCCGATCTCCGCGTTTGCCGCGATCAGCGGCGTGCCGAGCTTCGGATTGCCGAAGATCACCACGGTCTCGTCGGCGATGGGCGAGCCGATCGACTGCGCGCCGGCGGCATGGTCCACGATCGCGAACACCCTGGCGCCGGCGCCTTCCACGGCCGCGGTGAACTTCGCCACCGTATCGGCGACCGAATGGGGGCTTTCCTTGGTGATCCAGCCTTCGGCGGCAATCGACAGCCCCGTCGAACTGATCAGGAAGAAAGCGGCAAGAAGCGTGCTGTACATGATCGTCTCCCGGTTGGACACCCGATATTCTGGTCATCCAATTCGGCGCGACGATGACGTTCAAATAAACAACGCGTTATCGGGAATAATCAGGCGGTCTGCACGGTCCGCGATTTCTGGCATAGCGGATAGGTTTCGGTGAACTGCCTGATCGCGTCCGCCATCGCGGCGAAAGACGGGCCATGGAAATAGAGCGCGGTCTCGCGCGGCCCCTGCCAGTGACCCTGATACCGGCCTTTGTCGCCAAGCAGTTTGGTGCACTCTTCCAGCACTGTATCGAAATCGCTGTTGGCATAAACCTCATCCGGCAGGTCGACGCCATTGAGATAAAGCGCCAAGCCTTCATTTGCCCCAAACGGGATTTCCCGACCATCATCCTCGACGATCAGCTTGGAGCCTTTCGTCGCGCCCAGCGCCTCCAGACAGGCGATAATCTGCCCCAGTGTCTTGTCGGTTGCGCTCAGGACGCCGATTTCCACGTCACAGAATGCAACTTCGCTTTCCTCGCCAAGCTGCGTGCCGCCTCCGGTCACCTCGCCAACCTGATCGGCCTTCAGCATTTCGTCGAGCGGATCTTCGTAGCGGTCGCCGCGATCTATCGGCATCAGCCGCGCATTCATCCGCGCTGTGACAATTTCATATTCCGGCACCGGCTCCGTCTTCGCCGCACCACCAAACAGGCGCCCTAACATCGCTTACCTCCGATTCTGCCACGAGAAGGTCCGGCATACCGGTGTGGCATTGGCATTCGGTGAAGGAGACCGATCGAATTTGAGCGGATAGCTTGGGCCAGGCTGCGAATTTTCAAGCTGCGAACAGCGCCTAAACCCGTCTCTCCACCATCATCTTCTTGATCTCGGCAATGGCTTTGGCCGGGTTCAGACCCTTGGGACAGGTCTGGGTGCAGTTCATGATCGTATGACAGCGATAGAGCCGGAACGGATCCTCCAGATCGTCGAGCCGTTCGCCGGTGGCCTCGTCCCGGCTGTCGATCAGCCAGCGATAGGCCTGCAAAAGCGCCGCCGGCCCGAGATACCGGTCGCCGTTCCACCAGTAGGAGGGGCAGGCGGTGGAACAGCTCGCGCACAGGATGCACTCGTAGAGCCCGTCGAGCAGCTCCCGGTCCTCGTGGCTCTGCCGCCATTCGCCCTGCGGCGTCGGCGAGGCGGTTTGCAGCCACGGCTCGATAAAGGCGTGCTGGGCGTAAAACCGCGACAGGTCCGGCACCAGGTCCTTGACCACATTCGTGCTCGGCAACGGATAGACCTTTACCGGTCCGTCCACCTCATCCATGCCCTTGGTGCATGCCAGCGAATTCATGCCGTCGATATTCATGGCGCACGAGCCGCAGATACCCTCCCGGCAGGAGCGGCGCAGCGTCAGCGTCGGATCGATCTTGTTCTTGATCCACAACAACGCGTCGAGCACCATCGGTCCGCAGTCACCGGTGTCGACATGATAGGTGTCAATCCGCGGATTGGCGCCGCGATCCGGATCCCAGCGATAAACGCGGAATTCCCGGGTCGCCGAAGCGCTCTCCGGCTTCGGCCACGTCTTGCCTTCGGTAACCGTGGAGTTCTTGGGAAGGGTCAGTTGAACCATGGTCTCAGCGCCTCAGTAAACCCGTTCCTTCGGTTCGATATACTGGATGTCGTTGGTCAGCGTGTAGGTGTGGACCGGCCGGTCGTCCAGCCGCACCGCGCGGCTCGCCTCGTCGACGTAGGCCAGCGTATGCTTCATCCAGTTCTCATCATCGCGCCCGGGATAATCTTCCCGCGCATGCGCACCGCGGCTTTCTTCCCGGTTGGCGGCCGAATTCATCGTCGCCACCGCCTGAACGATCAGATTCTGATATTCAAGCGTTTCGATCATGTCGCTGTTCCAGATCAGCGACCGGTCGGTGACCTTCACATCGTCCGAACCGGTCCACACGTCATGGATCAGGTCGCGGCCCTCCTCCAGCACCTCACCGGTGCGGAAGACGGCGCAATTGGTCTGCATCACCCGCTGCATCCGGTCGCGCAGCACCGCTGTCGGCGTATTGCCATCGGCATGGCGCGCCGCATCGAGCCGGCCGAGCGCCCGCTCATCGGCATCGGCCGGCAGTTCGGGGTGCCGCTCGCCGGGCGTGATCGTTTCCGCACACCGGTCGCCGGCGGCGCGTCCGAACACCACCAGGTCGATCAGCGAGTTGGAGCCCAGCCGGTTGGCCCCGTGGACCGACACGCAGGCCGCCTCGCCCACCGCCATCAGTCCCGGCACCACGCCATCGGGATCGCCATCGATCTTGGTCAGCACCTCGCCGTGATAATTGGTCGGGATGCCGCCCATATTGTAATGCACGGTCGGCAGCACCGGGATCGGTTCGCGGGTAACGTCGACGCCGGCAAAGATCCGCGCCGATTCCGATATACCCGGCAGCCGCTCGCCAAGCACCGCCGGATCGAGATGTTCAAGGTGAAGATGGATGTGGTCGCCTTCCGCGCCGACGCCGCGGCCTTCGCGGATTTCCATGGTCATCGACCGTGACACCACGTCGCGCGACGCCAGATCCTTGGCCGAGGGTGCGTAGCGCTCCATGAAGCGTTCGCCCTCACGGTTGGTCAGATAGCCGCCCTCGCCGCGCGCCCCTTCGGTAATCAGGCAACCGGCACCGTAGATGCCGGTCGGGTGGAACTGCACGAACTCCATGTCCTGAAGCGGCAGGCCGGCGCGCAGCACCATGCCGCCGCCGTCGCCCGTGCAGGTATGGGCCGAAGTGCAGGAGAAATAGGCGCGCCCGTAGCCGCCGGTCGCCAGCACCGTCTTGTGGGCGCGGAACCGGTGCACCGACCCGTCCTCCAGGCAGATGGCGATCACGCCCCGGCAGGCGCCGTCATCCATGATCAGATCGATGGCGAAATACTCGATGAAGAATTCCGCCGCGTGCCGCAGCGACTGGCCATACATGGTGTGCAGCATGGCATGGCCGGTCCGGTCGGCCGCTGCGCAGGTGCGCTGGGCGATGCCCTCGCCGTAATTGGTGGTCATGCCGCCGAACGGCCGCTGGTAGATTTTGCCCTCTTCGGTACGCGAGAACGGCACGCCCCAATGCTCCAGCTCGTAGACCGCTTCCGGCGCATTGCGGGTCAGATATTCAATGGCGTCCTGGTCGCCCAGCCAGTCCGACCCCTTGACCGTGTCATACATGTGCCAGCGCCAGTCGTCGGGACCCATATTGCCGAGCGCCGCGGAAATGCCGCCCTGCGCCGCGACCGTATGCGAGCGTGTCGGGAACACCTTTGTGATGCATGCCGTCCGCAAGCCCGCCTGCGCCGCGCCAACCGTTGTCCGCAAGCCCGCCCCGCCGGCGCCCACCACAACCACGTCAAAGGCATGATCGGTGACCGGATACGCCTTGCCGTTCGCGCCCGGTGCCGCCGCGCCGTTTTCCGGTCCGCCATTCTTCCTTGCCTTCGCCAAGATCAGCCTCCGAACGAAATCTTCAGGATCGCCCACACGCAGAGGATCCCGATCGCGGCGGCAAACAGCGTGTTGCCGATCAGGCAGGCGAACTTGAGCACTTCGCCCTTGACATAGTCCTCGATGATGACCTGCATGCCGAGCCGCATGTGTATGACGGCGGACAGAATGACCGCCAGCACGATGGCCGCGACAAGCGGATGGCCCAGAACGGCCACCGCATCGCCATGGCTTGCGCCGTTGGTGGCGATCACGATGGCGATGAACGCGACGATCAGCGGCACGTTGGCGATCGCCGTCAGTCGCTGACGGACAAAGTGCCCGGTGCCGTCACCGGCCGAGCCAAGTCCGCGTACCTTGCCCAGAGGTGTCCGGAAATCCTGTCTTGGCATCACCAACTCCTCACCGCACCGCGTACCCGACGATCCAGATGAGCACTGTCAGCGCCGCCGATCCGGCAATCGTCGCCCAGGCCAGGACCTCGGCTGTTTTGCGCTCCAGGCCCCTGCCGAGATCCCAAACCGCATGACGCAGGCCGCCGAGCATGTGATGAACCAGCGCCCATGTATAGCCGAACAGGATGAGCCGGCCGATGATCGACCCGAAAAATCCGTTGACAAAATCAAAATAGGCCGGGCCGCTGGCCGCCGCGATCAGCCACCAGGCCATCAGGATCGTGCCGAAGTAGAGCGCCGTGCCGGTGATCCGGTGCAGGATCGACATCACCATGGTGACCAGCGGCCGAAACACCTGCAAATGCGGCGAGAGCGGGCGGTTCGCGTCAATTCCGGTTTGCGCCATGCTGGATATCCTGTTGTGCGGTGCACCCGACACTAATGCCGCCCGCGCAACAGTCAATCCATCAGACGTCGCAGGCGGCGGCGGACGGCACCGGCTCCGGCCTTTTGCATTGTTGTTCCCGGCCGTGTTGTTCCCGGCCGCAAGCTCCGCTAAACCGCACCAATGACCGATCCGGCACCGACAGCCCCGGCAAAACCGCCGGAGATCCTCACGATCTCCAGCAACGTCGTGCGCGGTGCCGTCGGCAATCGGGCGACGACCGCCATCCTGGAAAATCTCGGTGCCATCGTTTGGGCGCTGCCGACGCTGACAGTCGCCCACCATTTCGGCCACGGCCCAGTGACGCCGATGGTCGTCGGCGAGGACCAGATCGATCAGGCTGCCGCCGATCTGGACCGGACCTTTGGCCTGGCGCGCCTTGCCGCCATCGTCACCGGCTATTTCGCCACCGCCGGACAGGTGCGGGCGGTTGCCGGCCTGATCGCCAGGATCAAGACCGCCAACCCGGCGGCGCTCTATCTGTGCGACCCGGTCCTCGGTGATGACGGCCGGCTTTACGTCGGCGCCGATATCGCCCCTGCGATCCGCGACGACTTGTTGCCCCTTGCCGACATGGCCACGCCCAACCGGTTCGAGTGCGCCTGGCTTGCCGGCACGGAACCGGCCGGTGCCCGCGCCGACCCCGACGCCTTGATTGCCATGGCGCGCGGGCTGCCGCCGCAATCGGTTGTCGTCACCTCCGTTCCGGGCCTGACGACCGGCACGATCGGCAACCTTCTGGTCACCGAAGACGCCGCTGTTCTGGCCGAGCACCGGACGGTGACAAGCCCGGTCAAGGGCACCGGCGACGCCTTCGCCGCCCTGTATCTCGCCCGCACCCTGGAGCGCGACACCGCCGCCGGCCCGCCGGACACGCTTTCCGCCGCTTCCGCCGGGGTCTGCGATCTCGTTGCCGCCGCCGAGCGTCTCGGCCTGGACGAACTGCCGGTCGGCGTCGCCCGCCAGGCGGTGGCACGCCCGCGCACGCGTGTAACCCTGCGCCGGTTGCAGGCAGAACCCCGGCGCGCAGGCACCGGAGGCGCAGCCGGCTAGATCGCCACCGGCCTGCCGGCCACGATCTGGACGAGAGCGCGGCCCATCCGCCCTTGAACAGGGCCGGCCGCACCGCTAGGTAGCCGCCGATGAGCGATCCGAGCACCGACCTTCCCGTCACCGCCGCCGACATCGCCGCGGCCCGTGAGCGCATCGGCAACCACATCCGGCGCACGCCGGAAATGACGGTTGCCGGCGACGAACTGGGCCACGACACCCCGGTCAGCCTCAAGCTGGAACTGTTTCAGCATGCCGGCTCGTTCAAGGCGCGCGGCGCCATCAACAATCTCCTGGCCCGCGACATTCCCGCCGCCGGTGTCGCCGCCGCCTCCGGCGGCAATCACGGCATCGCCGTCGCCCATGCCGCCGCCAGCCTCGGCCATGCCGCCCATATCTTCGTGCCGGAGATCGCACCCCCGGCCAAACGCGCCGGCATCACCGCAGCCGGCGGCACTCTGCACGTGGCCGGCGAGAACTATGTCGCCACACGATCTGCCTGCCAGGCCCACCAGGCCAAAACCGGCGCCGCCGGTATCGAGGCATATATGACCACCGAAACCATTGCCGGACAGGGCACCCTGGCACTGGAATGGACCGAACAGGCCCCGGACCTCGATACGGTGCTGGTCGCAGTGGGCGGCGGCGGCCTGATATCGGGCATCGCCGCCGGACTTGCCGGGCGCATCAGGGTGGTCGGTGTCGAGCCGGAAGGCGCCCCGACCCTCCACGCCGCCCTCGCCGCCGGCCGCCCGGTCGACGTGGCGATCAGTTCCCTGGCCGCCGATTCGCTGGGCGCCACTTCGGTCGGCCCGCTGAACCACACGATCTGCGGCGCCCTGGTCGATCACGTGGCGCTGGTGAACGATGCGGCCATCGTCGCCGCGCTGCGACTTCTCTGGCAACGCTTCCGGATCGCCGCCGAACCGGGCGCGGCCACCGCGCTCGCTGCGCTGGCCTCGGGCGCTTATCGTCCCGCGCCCGGCGAACGCCTTGGCATCCTGGTGTGCGGCGGCAATATCGACCCGCAACGCCTGGCCGGGTTGATCGCCGGCGCCTGACGCCGCCGCCGGCCTAGCCTCCGGCACGCAGGCGCAGGATCGCCATGACGTGGAGGATCGCGAAGGCCGGTACGAAAAAGCCCGGCACGATGACCAGCGGCAGCCGGTTGATCGGATCATTGCCGACGGCGCCGGGCAGGTGCAGGAGATTGCCCGAGATGCTCGCAGCGCCAGTGGCGAACGCGACAGCAAAATCGGCCAGCCCGGCAACGACAACCGCCCACGCCGCACCACGCCAGCCCGCCGCCTGCCGGGCGATGGCGATCGCCGCGAAGGGCGCCATCAGCCCCACGGCCACATCGCCAAAACCGGCCGGCACCGCGAACACCGGTGGCAGGTGACCGAAGAGCCACAAAAACACGAAGGCACCGCCAAGGACGCGCCAGCCCTGCAGGGCGGTAAGCAGTGCCAGATCTTGCGCCACCACCCAGGCCCGCACACGCCTCGACACCCGATAGGCGAACCCGAAAACGGCGAGGGGAAGGGCGACGGCGGCAATGATTGCGACCGGCGCGCCGCCGACCTCCAGGGCGAAGAAGCCGCGGGCGCCGAGCACCACGATCGCCGCCGCCCATGCAGCAAAAACCGATGCGACCGCCGGCGTGACCAGCCGCCCCCGCCGACTGTTTTGCGGATCGGCAAGACCGCCGCCCTCCGGCGCGAAAAGACCGGCGCTGTCGGTTTTCGGAATCGCGGTATCAATAGGTGTCATCATTGCCTCCATTTTATGTGCATATGCACGTTTCAAATCGCAATATCAGGTTTCCGGGGCTTCCGATTATCCTGCCGGCACCGCCGCCAGCCTCGCCGGCACGCAACGGGCCCCGCCGTTCCGGTCCGGTCTACTGACCGGGGTTTCAGGCCCGATCCACAGGTCCGGAATCAAAGCGCCACCCCCAACCGGCGCAGACCGGCCAGCAGGTCGCCCGCCGCCGCCGCGCCGAACGCATCCACCAGCCTCTGTTGCCGGTCCAGCCAGAGCGGCAGCGCCGCTTCATAGGTTCGCCTGCCCGGCCGCGTCAGTTCCAGCACCCGCTCCCGCCGGTCGTCGCCGGCCCGGATCGCAATCCGTCCGTCCCGCGCCAACGGCTTCAGGTTGCGTGTGAGTGTGGTGCGGTCCATGCCCAGCCGTGCCGCCAGATCGCCCAGCGTCAGCGCGCCGTGGCCGGCCAGCATGGCCAGCAGCGAGAATTGTGGCGCCGTAACCCCGGCCGGCCGCAGGGCAGCGTCATAGGCCTGGGTCACCGCGCGCGTCGCCTTGCGCATATTGAAGCACAGGCACCGGGCCGGATCGCCAAGCGACGCCGGGCCACCCCGATTGTCCGGTTCGATTCCGGCCCCCGCGCCAGCCGCCGCGACGGGTCCCGCGCGCCGGATTCGGCCGGATTCATGTTTCGGTTTTCCCATTGACCGCCTCCAAAACTAAATAAGTGCATATACACTTATATATTGCCTGTCAATTGACGCCGCAAGCAAAGGAGAGGAAGCGGCCGGCTGGCCGCCGTCAATGTCGGGATGTATCGCCCGTCTGCCCGGCCCGGCGGTCAACCAGATGACGAACGATCAGCAGCGCGCCGGCGAGCAGCGCCGCCTGCGCCATCGGCATCCCGGATTCTGCCGGACGGATCGCCGGTCGGCCAGCGCTCTGCGGCGTATGCGGCACGCGGACGAAGCCGGCAAAGCGGTCGGGGCGACCGTCAACACAAGCCAGCGAGCGCATCAGGGCCGCATTGCATACATAGGCGCCGGCAACACCACGTCATGAATGTCGGCATCCGTCGCCGCCCGGCATTGGACCGCCAGTTCCGGCACCAGATCGGCGGTCGGGTTGACCGGCGCGCCGGGAAAGGGTCCGAAGCCGGTCAGCAGCACCCGCACGCCGGTCGCCGCCGCCTCACGCCGCCTGTTTGGCGGTCAGCAGGCCGCGATTGACCATAAGCTCGGCAATTTGAATGGTATTCAGCGCCGCGCCCTTGCGCAGATTGTCGGAGACCACCCACATGGACAGGCCGTTTTCGACGGTCGGATCTTCCCTGATCCGCGAAATATAGGTCGCATCCTCGCCCACGCACTCATACGGCGTCACATAGCCGCCGTCCTCGCGCTTGTCGACGACCAGGCAACCCGGCGCCTCGCGCAGGATCGACCGCGCCTCTTCCGCCGCGAGTTCGTCGGAAAACTCGATGTTCACCGCCTCCGAATGTCCCACGAAGACCGGCACCCGGACACAGGTTGCCGTCAGCTTGATCTTTGCATCGAGCATCTTCTTGGTCTCCGCCACCATCTTCCACTCTTCCTTGGTGGACCCGTCCTCCATGAAGACGTCGATATGGGGAATGACGTTGAAGGCGATGCGCTTGGGAAATTTCACCGGCTCGATCGGATCGGCCACATAGACCGCCTTGGTCTGGTTGAACAGTTCGTCGGCCGCCTCCTTGCCGGCGCCGGAGACCGACTGGTAGGTGGCGACCACGACGCGCCGGATCGGCACCTTGTCGTGGAGCGGCTTCAGCGCCACCACGAGCTGGGCCGTGGAGCAATTGGGATTGGCGATGATGTTGCGCCTGTCGTTGCGGGCCATGTAGGCGGCCAGCGTTTCGGCGTTGACCTCCGGCACAATGAGCGGCACATCGGAATCGTATCGGAAGGCCGAAGAATTGTCGATGACGATACAGCCCTTGGCCGCGATCTTCGGTGCCCATTCCTTCGACACCGTTCCGCCCGCCGACATCAGCGCTATGTCGGTACCGGTGAAATCGTGATGCTCCAGGGCCTGGACTTTCAGCACTTTGTCGCCGAACGAGACCTCAAGTCCCTGGCTGCGCCGGGACGCCAGCGCAACGACCTCGTCGGCGGGGAAGCCGCGTTCATTGAGAATGTCGAGCATCTCGCGCCCGACATTGCCCGTCGCGCCCACCACTGCGATCCTGTAACCCATTTCCGTGCTCCTGCCCTCTCCCCGTCGCGCAATACGCATCCCTCCCGCCCCGGGGAGAGTACGGGGCGGAGCGGATCAGCCGGTTGTTTTCGTCTTGGCCACGGCTGTTTTTGCTTCAGCCAATATCGTCATGGTGAGGCGGGTTTTACGCCCTGAAGGCACAATGTCAATCGGCCGGCACACCGGCTCCGGACCGTCCGACACGCCGGCGGGCGGGTTTTAGCTCTTGGCGAAGCCGGCCTTGCTCGGCAGGCCCATTTTCTTGAGCGTCATCACGACCGGGCAAATGCCGGTAAACGAGGCCTGGACGAGATGGGCGCCCAGGATGCCGGTCACCCACAGCCAGTTGGTGTTGTGATAGACCGCCAACAGCACGGTCGCCAGGATCAGGATCCCCACGGTCAGGAGAATTCCGCGTTCCACTGTCATCTTTGCCCTCCAATCGGATTCGCGGGACCGATATTAGTACGGGCGCCGGACGCCGTTCCATGACATTTTCGCGAGCGTCGCCGGCCAGCGGCCGCCGCGCCGGTGTTCCGGTCTCCGGTCCAGCGCCAAATCCGGACGTCGATCAGTCCCCGCCGAGCTGGAAGCGCTCGAATCGCTCAAGCGCGGCATCGATCGCCGCCCCGTGGCAAGCCGCATTCCCCTTTCCGACCCAGTGCCAGGCCTGCACCTGCACCCTGCCGGCCTGCCGTTGGGTCTTCAGATCCAGCGCCGCCACGATCTCGTCACCGGCAAGCACCGGCAGCGTGAAATAGCCGAATTTGCGCCGCACCGCCGGCACATAAGCCTCAAACACATGGTCATAACCGAGGAGGGCGGCGGTACGGTTGCGCTGGATGATCAGCGGATCGAACGGCGACAGAATGTGGACACGGGCCGGATCGGCCTGCCGCGCCGGCGCATCGAGCGTTTCCGGCGCGGCCCAATAGTCCGTATCGCTGTCGCCAACGCGCACCGGTCTCAGCCTGCGCCCGCGCACGCGGCGCTCGATCAACTCCAGAATCGCGCCCTTGCGTCCGGCGTCGAGATGGCAGACGGAATCGAGACTGATGACGGCCTGCGACCGCAGCGCCCGGTCCAACAGGTAATCCAGGACCTGCCGGCCGGTGGCCGGCCGCGGCGCCCGCTCCCACCCGAAATGGCGCCCCATCAACTCATAGGACTTTACCATGCCGTCACGCGACGCGATCGCCAGCCGCCCGTTGAAGAAACCGAGTTCCAAGGCTTGCTTGGACGGTTTGCGGCTTGCCCACAGATGGTTCTTGCGCACCCGCCGCTCTTCGATGTCGCGGATCGAGATCGGCCCGTTCTCGCGCACCAGCTTCATCACCCGGCGCATCCGGCCCGGCTTGACGTCGCCGAACCACCGCTGGGGGTCATCACGATGCGCCTTCATCGCCGGCACAAAGAAACGGATGTCGCGCGTCGGCACGTAGGACAGGGCATGGGTCCAGTATTCGAACACCGACTTGTCCACGGCCTGGGCGTGGTGCAGGTCGGCGCGACGATAGGCGGGAATGCGATTGAACAGGATGTGGTGGTGGCAGCGCTCCACCACGTGGATCGTATCGATCTGGATGTAGCCCAGATGTTCAACGGCGCGCCGGACCGCTTCCGGCCCCTGGCCAAACGGCTCGTCGGCATCGAGGCGCTGCGCAGCGATCCATGCACGCCGGGCCTGCATCGGGGATATCGCGATCGGTTTGCGCATCGGCATCTCAGACACCGCCCGCCGCCCGGCTGTCAAGCTGCCCCGGTCGTCACCCCAGCCGATGAAACGGATATCGGGAACACCACTGTCATTCCTGACAGGAGAAAATCCGCAGACCGTCCGGCGGCGCGCGCCGCCGACAACCTATCAGCTGCCGGTCATGCGGCCGCGCGCGTTCATGGTCATGCCGTTTCGCCGAATGCGGCCACGATGGCGTCACCTATATCCCGGGTCGACACCTGGGTGCAGCCGTCGGTCATGATGTCGCCGGTGCGCAAGCCCCTGTCGAGGACATTGGCGATTGCCTGTTCCAGCCGGTCTGCCTCGCGCGTCATGGCAAACGAATAGCGCAGGCACATGGCGAACGACGCGATCATGGCGATCGGATTGGCCGCTCCGGTGCCGGCGATATCGGGTGCCGAACCGTGGACAGGCTCGTAGAGCGCCTTGCGCTTGCCCGTCACCGGGTCCGGCGCGCCCAACGACGCCGACGGCAGCATGCCGAGCGAGCCGGTGAGCATGGCCGCCACATCCGACAGCATGTCGCCGAACAGATTGTCGGTGACGATGACATCGAACTGCTTTGGTTGGCGAACGAGCTGCATGCCGCCGGCGTCGGCCAGCATGTGTTCCAGTTCCACGTCCTTGAAGCTGCGGGCATGAACGGCGGCCACGACCTCGTTCCACAACACGCCGGTCTTCATCACATTGCGCTTTTCCATCGACATCACCTTGTTGCGCCGGGTGCGCGCCAGGTCGAAGGCGACGCCGGCGATGCGCTCGATCTCGAACGTATCGTAGACCTGGGTGTCGACCGCCCGTTTCTGGCCGTTGCCCAGATCGGTGATGGTTTTCGGCTCGCCGAAATACACCCCGCCGGTCAGTTCGCGCACGATCAGGATGTCCAGCCCTTCCACCAGCTCCCGTTTCAGCGAGGAGGATTCCGCCAGTGCCGGATAGCAGATTGCCGGGCGCAGATTGGCGAACAGTTCCAGGTCCTTGCGCAGCCGCAAGAGCCCGGCTTCCGGGCGTACGTCGTATGGCACATGATCCCATTTCGGCCCGCCCACCGCACCGAACAGCACGGCGTCGGCGGCGAGCGCCTTGGCCATGTCGGCTTCGCTGATCGCCGCCCCGTGGGCGTCGTAGGCCGCCCCGCCAACCAGACCCTCCTCGACGACGAATGAGGCTGCGCCGGTCTCGTTCAGATGATCGATGATCGCCCGCACCTCGTTCATGGTTTCCGGGCCGATCCCGTCGCCGGGAAGCAGAAAAAGCGATTGGCTGGTCATGGAATTGTCCTGTCGGATAGCTGTGCGCGGCCTTGGTAGAGACTGTGCGTCCCGTCGGCAAGATGGTGCGCTGGTTTGGCGCGCCCGATTGCCCGCCTCACCCGATAGCCCGCCTCGCCGGAGGGCGCGGGCTGCCGCCGATCGCACCGTGGCCGCCAAACCCGCGGCCGCCCGGCGGGTCGCACCGGCGCCAGGCGGGTTTCGCGGCACGATCCAAAAAAAAGCGCCGCCTCAGCCGCGAAACGCCGTGACCTCGATTTCGATTTTCATCGCCGGCTCAAGCAGTTCGGCGATCACCAGGCTTGCCGCCGGCCGGATGTCGGCAAAAGCCGTGCCGACCACCGAGAACAGGCCGTCGGTATCCCGCCGGTCGGGCAGATAGTAGGTGACGCGCACCACGTCGCTCATGGTGAAACCGGCCTCCCTCAGCGTCGCCTCGATTGTCGCCAGCGCGTTCCGCGCCTGGCCTTCCACCGATTCCGGCAGTGCCATCGTCTCGTATTCATAGCCTGTCGTGCCGGCGACGAAGCACCAGTCTCCGGCGACCACGGCCCGGCTGTACCCGGCCAGGTCCTCAAACGTCGATCCCGTCGAAAGGCGCCGCCTGTCGCGACGTCCGGCCGCCGGTCCGCCGCGCTCAGCCGTCAAAGCCGTCGCCTGCCCGCCAGGCATCATCCCGGCGCGACATCCAGTGGGCAGCGATCACCGCCACCAGCGCCGTCACCAGGCTGACCACCAGGAGCTGCCAACGCTGGCTGAGGAACAGGCTCCAGAACACGGTGATCACCACCGCCGCCAGTGTTCCCCTGATCGCCGAACCCAGCGGCGTACGGCCAACGAGGATGAAATCAAGCATGGGGCCTCTCCGTATCTGCTTGCGCCTGCTTGCCCGACACCAGAAGGCCGGATCTGATGATCAAATCCAGGGCCGTTCGTCCGCCATCGCCGCTTCAAAGCGGTCGATCTTTTCAGCCTTCTTCATTGTCAGGCCGATATCGTCCAGGCCGTTCAGCAGGCAGTGCTTCTTGAATCCATCGACCTCAAACGTCACCACGCCGCCGTCCGGTCCGCGAATTTCCTGCGCCTCCAGATCGACAGTCAGCGTCGCGTTGGCGCCGCGCGCCGCATCGTCCATCAGCTTTTCCAGATCGGCCGGCGAGACGACCACCGGCAGAATACCGTTCTTGAAACAGTTGTTGTGGAATATGTCGGCGAACGATGTGGAAATCACACAGGTGATGCCGAAGTCCTTGAGCGCCCAGGGCGCATGCTCGCGGCTCGATCCACAGCCGAAATTGTCACCGGCGATGATAATTTTTGCGTTGCGCCAGGCCGGCTTGTTGAGCACGAAATCCGGGTTTTCGCTGCCATCTTCCCGGTAGCGCATCTCCGAAAACAGGGCCTTGCCCAGACCCGTCCGCTTGATTGTCTTGAGATATTGCTTGGGGATGATCATGTCCGTGTCGACATTGACGATCGGCAACGGCGCGGCGACGGCGGTCAGGCTGGTGAACTTGTCCATTGGGTGTACTCCGGATTCCGCGCCGATTAAGCACGCCACCGCGCCCACGGCAAGCACCCGGATCACCGGACCCGCCCCGGTCGCGCTGCCGAAGTTCCGCTGGTGCGGAAGGCGCCAACGGTCTATGGCGACCCATGATCGACCGGCGATTCCTCTTCGACAATACCCCCTTTCTGCTCGGCGGCGCGACGCTGATGCTTGTCTCCAGTTTCGGGCAGACATTCTTCATCTCGCTGTTTGCCGGTCACCTGCGCGCCGAATTCGGAATGACCAACGGCGATTGGGGCGCGCTCTACACCGCCGCCACCCTGGCATCGGCCGCGCTTCTGGTCCTGACCGGCAAATATGCCGACCGCCTGCGCATCCGGTCGCTCGCCATCGCAGTCATCGCGGCCTATGTGCTGACCGCATTAGCCATGGCCAATACCCGCTCCATCGTCATGTTGGGCGTGGTCATATTCGGACTGCGCTTTTGCGGCCAGGGCATGATGAGCCATCTGGCAATGACCGCCATGGGACGTTGGTTCGTCGGCCGACGCGGCCAGGCCGTCGCCATCGCGGCGCTCGGCTTTTCCTTCGGCGAGGCGGTCCTGCCGGCGACCTTCGTGGCGCTCACCGGTTTCGTCGGCTGGCGTTCCGCCTGGCTCGCCGTGGCCGTCCTCCTCGGCCTGGTCTTCGCCCCGATGATCCTCTGGCTGCTGCACCTGGAGCGCACCCCGCGTGCGATCGCCGCCGGCGATCTGGCGACCGGTATCGGCAACCGCCACTGGTCGCGCGGTGAGGCGTTGCGCCACCGCCTGTTCTGGGTGCTGATGCCGGGCTTCCTCGCGCCCTCGTTCATCGGCACATCGCTGTTCTTCCACCAGGTCCACCTGACCGGACAGAAAGGCTGGGCGCTGGCGGCATTCGTCGCTGCATTTCCCGTTTACTCGCTGGCTTCGGTCTGCGTCGCCTTTCTGACCGGCTGGGCGATCGACCGCTGGAGCGCCCTGGCCATCGCACCCGCCTATCCGGTTCCGATGGCGATCGGCATGGCGCTCGTCGCTGTCTCGCCGTCGATCTGGATCGTGCCGGTCGCCTTCGCCTTCATCGGCGCCACCCAGGGCGCCGGCAACGCCACCCTCGGCGGCCTCTGGCCGGAACTGTACGGCACCCTCAACCTGGGCGCGATCCGTGCGCTCGCCGTCGCCGGCATGGTCTTTTCATCGGCGCTCGGACCCGGCGTGACCGGCCTTCTGATCGACGCCGGTATCGCCTTTGAAACCCAGTGCCTGTGGATGGCCGCCTACATGGTCATCGTCGCCGGCCTGACGGCCCTTTACCTGCGCCGCTCCGGCGGCGCCGCCTTCGCCTGAACCCGTCACCGCGCCGGTTGCCGCTGTTCGATCAGCCGGTTCAGGGTCTCGATGTTCCGCAGCGCATTGAGTTCGGCGGCCTTTGAGGCCTCGATGGAGGTTTCCGCCTTGCTTAAAGTCTCCACGATTGTCCGGTTCAGCTTCGTGATCGCATCGGCAGACATCGTCACATCGCCGGTGCCGCGGATCGAACCCGTCACGCTGTTCGCCGAGACCAGGCCGTCGGCGAGTCCCGCGCTCAGTTCCTGAAGTTCCGCCACCGCCGTGCGGATGTCGGCGATGGCCTGGGTATTGGCACCCACCGCGTTTCCCAACTCCGCGCTGGCATCGCGCACCGCCGCCACCGTCTCGACGCTGAAGCCGTCAGCGCCAAAATTGACTTTAGCGATCAGGCTGAGCGCCGACAGCACACCGCCGAAGGCCACCAGCAGGCTCAGCGCCCAGGCGTTGCGCCGCGACACCAGCAGGCGCAGCAGCGCCACCACAACAATTGTCGCGCCGACCGCCGCCGGAATGAGCCAAACAAGATCACCGGACACGATTTCTGCAAATGGTCGTTCCATTTGAACCCCCGGTTGTGCGATCGCCCCGCAACCCTGCCGTGAAGTCTACTCCGGCGCTCAACCCGGTTCCAGCCGGTATTCACCCTTTCCCGTCTGTCTTACCCGCGGCCGCGCCGGTCGCCTAGCCGGCTTTTGCCTCCAGCGCCGCCATGTCGTCGTCGGAAAGGCCGAAATGGTGGCCGATCTCGTGGATCAGCACATGGGTGACAACCGCGCCCAGCGTCTCGTCGTGCCCGATCCAGTAGTCGAGGATCGGCTGGCGGTAGAGCCAGATGCGGTTGGGCAGGACGCCCGTTGCCGCGTCCGCTTCCGCCTGCGCCAGACCGACACCTTCAAACAGGCCCAGAAGATCGAAGGGCGAGCGAAGCTTCATGGCCTTGACCACCGCATCGTCGGGAAACTCGGCGACGGAAAACGCCACCGACCCGGTCATCGCCCGCAGGTGATCGGGCAGAAGGGCAAAGGCTTCTTCTGCCAGCCCGGCCAGTTCATCCAGCGAAGGCGCGCAAACAGCAGACCAATCGGGCATGCACCGCTCCCGTATTCCGCTTCAGAAAAGTGACACCGCCTACCGGCCGGAAAACGCCATCACCGCGCAGATCACGGCCACCGTCGCCGCCGGCAGTGTAACCCTGGCATATTTGGCGATCGCCGCCGCCGCGCTGCCGTCGCCGCCGCGCACTCGCAGTTCCGCCAGATAGATGCCGACCACGGCGCCGGTCAGCACCAGGACGGCGGCCATCTTGGCCCAGAACCATGACCCGAGGCCGGCCAATGAAAATCCGTGGATCATTGCCAGAAGCGCCAGTCCGGAAAGCCACAACAGCGCGACCGCGGCGCGTCCGATCTGCCCGAACCGCGGTCCAAGCCGCCGCAATGCCGCGACTTCCGGTGCCGGAAGACCGGTGGCGGTCGCCGCGATGACGCCGTTTGCGATCGTTACGCCGATACCGGCCGCCAAAGCGAGAAAGTGAAAGGCAAGCAGCGCCTGCGTCACGGCGTCATTCCCCGTTCCACGTCCGGATGTCGACAAAATGGCCGGCCACGGCCGCCGCCGCCGCCATCGCCGGCGACACCAGGTGGGTGCGGCCCTTGAAACCCTGACGGCCTTCGAAATTGCGGTTCGATGTCGAGGCGCAACGTTCTTCCGGCGCCAGCTTGTCGGCATTCATCGCCAGGCACATGGAGCAACCCGGCTCCCGCCATTCAAAGCCGGCAGCTGTGAAGATCCGGTCCAGGCCTTCCGCCTCCGCCTGCGCCTTGACCAGGCCGGACCCGGGAACCACCAGGGCGTTGACCCGCTCGTGGACGGACTTGCCGTCGATCACTGCCGCCGCCGCCCGCAGATCCTCGATCCGCCCGTTCGTACAGGATCCGATGAAGGCCCTGTCGATGGCGATATCGACCATCCTCGTGCCCGGTGTCAGGCCCATATAGCTGAGCGCCCGGCGCTTGGATTCGCGCATCGTTTCGTCCTCGATCCGGTCTGGATCGGGCACCGCCCCGGTTACCGACACCACATCCTCCGGCGACGATCCCCAGGTGATGATTGGCGGCAGATTTGCCGCATCGAGGCCGATCTCGACGTCGAACTCGGCACCCTCGTCGGTGGGCAGCGTCTCCCAGTGGGCCAGCCCGAGGTCCCAGGCCCGGCCCTTTGGCGCCTTCGGCCGATCCTTGATATAGGCGAATGTCTTCTCGTCCGGGGCCACCATGCCGGCCCGGGCGCCGCCTTCGATCGACATGTTGCAAACCGTCATCCGCCCCTCCATGGACAGCGACCGGATCGCCTCGCCGGCATATTCGATCACATGGCCGGTGCCGCCGGCGGTGCCGATTTCGCCGATGATCGCCAGGATGATGTCCTTGGCCGTCACCCCTTCCGGCAGCGTGCCGTCGACCGTCACGCGCATGTTTTTGGCCTTGCGCTGGATCAGCGTCTGCGTGGCCAGCACATGCTCCACCTCCGAGGTGCCGATACCATGGGCAAGCGCCCCGAACGCGCCGTGGGTGGACGTGTGGCTGTCGCCACAGACAATCGTCATCCCCGGCAGCGTGAAGCCTTGCTCCGGCCCGATAATGTGGACAATACCCTGCCGCCGGTCGGTTTCATCGTAATACTCGATACCGAACGCCGTGGCGTTTTCGGCAAGTGTCTGCACCTGCAGGGCCGATTCCGGATCGTCGATGCCCTGACTGCGGTCGGTCGTCGGCACATTGTGATCGACGACGGCGAGTGTCTTTTCCGGGGCATGGACCTGGCGGCCGGCAAGTCGCAGGCCCTCGAAGGCCTGCGGGCTGGTCACCTCATGAACCAGATGCCGGTCGACATAGATGAGACAGGTGCCGTCATCTTGCGCGTCGATCAGATGGTCGGCCCAGATTTTGTCGTAAAGGGTCATTTTGTCCCGTCGGGAAATGTCTGCACTCATCGTCGCATCGCTCTGGTATACCGGGGCCGAAGCCGCTCTGGAAAAGTTGCGCCTGATATGCGTCAGCGGTCGGTCGCGGTCAAGCAAACCGCCCGGCCCGTAACAGGATCGGACGCGATGTCGAAATTGAATGCCAAAGGGGATGGTTGCGGCGGTGGCATGCACAGCCGTGACGGATTGCGCCGTCTGCGGCAAACCGCCGGCGCCGCCGCGGCTCTCCTGCTCACGCTGACCGCCGGTGCATGTTTTGCCGCCGATCCCTCATGTGTCCACCTTGACCATGACGGAACCGGTTATATTGCCTGCACGTTCGATCTGCGCCAGACCGACATGCGGATGTTTCTTAACGACGGCGCCGGCCGGCCCTATGGCGCATTCCGCAGTCTGATTGCCGATCAGGCAGACAAGGGCCGGGCCGTTTCCTTTGCCATGAACGGCGGCATGTACCACCGTGACCGATCGCCGGTCGGCCTTTATGTGGAGAACCGTGAAACACTGAAGAAGGCCGTCAACGGCCCCGGCCCCGGCAATTTCCACATGCGCCCCAATGGTGTCTTCTGGATTGATGGCGACCGTGCCGGCGTCTCCGAAAGCCGTGCGTTTACCAGCAGTGGCCGCCGGGTCGCCTTCGCCACCCAGTCCGGCCCGATGCTGGTCATCGACAACGCCCTCCACCCCCGTTTCATCAAGGGCTCCGACTTCCGCAAGGTGCGCAACGGCGTCGGCGTGCGCGATCCCCACACGGTCGTGTTGGCGATTTCGACCCGGCGGGTGAACTTTCACGATTTCGCCACCTTCTTCCGCGACCGGCTCGGCTGCGCCAACGCACTGTTCCTGGACGGCACCATATCCTCCATTCACGCGCCGGAGATCGGCCGTTCCGATTTCCTGTTTCCGATGGGACCGATCATCGCCGTCGTGGAGAACAAGCAATAACCGCCGCCGGTCTCATGGCGGAAGACAGTCCGCCTATTCCGGGCCGGTCTCCGCGACAAACGCATTTTCGACGCCGAACACATCGCACAGGCCCCGGCGTCCGGCGTCGTTGAAGCGAACGGTCCGGCTTTCCGGACAGCGTTCGATCCAGTTCCGGGCGCGGAAATCGGTCGCCAAATCCGCACCGAACTGGCCGGCAATGTGGTATCGCCGCTCCGTCCAGTCCAGGCAGGAGCGGAAAAGCGGCCGGCGGCCGCGCCGGTGGACCGCATCGCCCAGGCCCCGTGCGGCGAAATAGGCAACGCCCCTGTCGGTAATCGCGCCGCCCTCCTCGTCGAGAATGATCAGCCCGCGTGCCTGAAACGAATGGGCCATCTCCACCGCGATGCGCCCGGCCAGATGGTCGTAGCACAACCGCGCCTCCCGAAGCGCCGCATCCGCGCGGCTCGCCGGCCGGTGGCGGGGCGGCACCTGGACGGCGGCCACGGCACTCACCGATTCGATCATCTGCACGACCAATGGCGTCGCGATCCTGAAATAGCGGTGGCGGCCCTGCTTGACGACGCGCAACAGCCAGGCGTCGACGAGCCGTTTCAGATGACCGCTCGCTGTCGGTGGCGCGATACGGGCGCGGTAGGCGAGTTCCTTTGCCGTGTGCGCCCGGCCGTCCAGCAACGCTGTCAGAATGCATGCGCGCGCCGGGTCGCCGACCAGCGCCCCGACTTCGGCAATATCAAGAACATGTCCCATCGCCGCAATCTATCGATCCCGGCGGCACACCGGCAAGCACCGACGTTTCGGCGGCGACCGAAGCGATCCTGCCCCCGGTCCCACCCGGCAGGCGGTAGGGAGGTAGGCGAAAGGAGCCGCACCATGAATGCAATCCCGTGGACACGCCACCTCGCTACCGTTCTGAACGCTCTGTGCCGCTGGCGACGGCGCAGTCTCCAGCGACGCGCCCTGTCCCGTCTGGACGACCGGATGCTGCGCGATATCGGCATCGATCGCCGCGCGGCCGAGGCCGAAGCGCAGCGGACATTCTGGCAGATCAGCGCCCGTGCCCGGACCGGCGCCGACTGCCCGCCCCCGCTTCGGCCGGCCCCGCCAGGTCACCGTTCGTCCCGGCGGCGGCGTGGCGGCCGACACCGGGAGAACGCGGCCCCGGTCAGTTCACCGGCGGCATGACCTTCCACGACGTCACAAAATCGGGATCGACGATCACCTCGCCGGTCGATACCAGCCGATAGCGGCCCGGCGCAGCCGGCGTCAGGGCTTGCAGCACCGGCGGCAGCACATAGGTGCCCCGGCGCCGGCCCTCGCCGTGCACTTCCACGGTGATCCCGCAGCACGGGCACACCGATTCGATCAGTCCCCACACCTCATGGTGCCGCAACACGGTGCCATCCGGATCGGCTTCGGCAATACGGATCAGGACGATCGCACCCTCGTAGCGCCACGCCTCGCTGGCGACCGGAGCGTCAGATATTTCGCGTTCCATCTCATCCGCCCAATAAAAAACGGCGCCCGCCGGGCGCCGCTTGTATGCCGGGTGGAGGTCCGGTTATTCGGCAGCCGCTTCGGCGGTCTTTTCGGCCTTTTGTTTCTTTGCTTCAGCCCGTTCGCTGGCCACCGCGCTGCGCGCTTCCTCGTTCAGCGCCCGCGCCCGCGCATTGGTCGCCTCGGTGATCCGTGCCGACTTTCCGCGCCGGTTGCGCAGGTAGTAGAGTTTTGCCCGCCGCACCTTGCCGCGCCGCACCACCTCGACCTTTTCCACGATCGGCGAATAGACCGGAAAGACACGTTCCACGCCCTCGCCATAGGAGATCTTGCGGACCGTGAAGCTTTCGTTGAGGCCTGCCCCCTTGCGGGCGATGCACACACCCTCATAGGCCTGCACGCGGGTGCGATTGCCTTCGGTGACACGCACATGGACGCGCACCGTATCGCCGGGTTCGAAAACCGGAATGTCGCGTTTGGCGGCGATGCCGGCCATTTCGGCCTGCTCGAGTTCCTGGATAATGTTCATCGTTCTAACCTGTCTGGTGGCGCTTTCGCGGGCCGCACTGGAAAATTTCGCGGCCGGAGCGCCTGCCGGGATCGTTTGCCGTCGTGTTCCTTCGGAAGCTGGCGCGCTATACACCGTTCCGTTTGGCCTGTCGAGGGTCGGCCGGCATTTCCGCAACCGATGCGCTGTCGCGCTCCGGTTTCGCTGGCGGCGATGCTGTTCCGGCCAGATCGGGCCGCCTCTGCCTGGTAATCCGCACCGCCTCCGCATGCCGCCATTTCCCGATTTCCCCATGATGGCCGGACAGCAGCACATCGGGGATGGTCATGCCCTCAAACGCCGCCGGCCGGGTATAGTGCGGATACTCCAGAAGACCCGCCTCGAAACTTTCCGACAACCCGGATTCCGGCGCCCCCATGACACCGGGCAGCAAGCGCACGCAGGCGTCGACAAGCGCCATGGCGGCGATCTCGCCGCCCGACAGCACGAAGTCGCCGACCGACACTTCTTCCAGATTGCGGGCAGCGATCACGCGCTCGTCGACGCCCTCGAACCGGCCGCAGACGACGATCGCGCCCGGTCCCTGCGAGAGCCTCCGCACCCGGCCCTGCGTAAGCGGCGCCCCGCGCGGGCTCATCAGCAGCCGCGGCCGCGGATCGGCCGGCTCGGCCGCCGCATCGATGGCCGCCGCCAGCACATCGGCCCGCAGTACCATGCCCGGTCCGCCGCCGGCCGGCCTGTCGTCCACGGCGCGATGGGTGCCGATGCCATGGTCGCGGATATCGGCGACGTCCAGCGACCAGATGCCGGCCGCCAGCGCCCGACCCGCCAGCGACACGCCCAGTGGCCCGGGAAACATCTCCGGAAAGAGCGTCAGTATGCTCGCCGCAAACGCCATGGGTTCTCCATCCTCCAGAGCATGAACGCCATTCGCCGAAGTCGCAACTTAGCTCTATCCTCTTGTTTTTCCGCGCTTTCTTTTCCGGAAACCGGGTCCCGCCATTCGCGAATACCCGCTAGAGCGGCGTGCCCGCATCCGCTTCGTAGATCCGCACATCGCGCGACAGGATGCCGCCGATCGTGTCCAGCGCATCGCGCCAGGCCGCCATATGCGGGGTGGCGAAGTGGGCTTCCAGATGCGCCCGGCTCTCCCATTCTTCGTAGATGCGGACGAGGTTGGGATCGAGAACGTCGAAGGCGAAGGCATAGGTTCGGCACCCGTCTTCCGCCCGCGAGGCGGCGATCATCGCCTCCGCATGATCCATCCATGCCTCCCGTGTGGCCGGATCGATCCGCACGGCACCGCCGACAATCACCATCACCTGTCCTCCTTTTCGACTTCGATTTCGCCCGGCCGGTCGATGACGAGCCGTCCGCCGGAGATGTCGACCACCGGCACCGTGGCCCGCGTGAACGGCACGAACTCCGTTTCGCCCCGCTCGCTGGCGATCTCCAGGAGGGGGCCGGCGCCGAAATCCGGCACCGCCGCGACCGTGCCGACCCGATTGCCTGCGGGATCGACCGCGGCCAGCCCGATCAGGTCGGCATGATAATACTCATCCTGTCCTGCCGCCGGCAGCGCCGCCCGCGACACATAGAGATCGGCACCGATGAGCGCATCGGCCTGATCGCGGTCGGCAATCTCGGCAAACCGGACGACCAGCACTCCCTTGGCCGGCCGGGCGGCAGCCACCGTGAGCGTTCGCCCGTCGCCGGTTTGGAGCGGTCCGTAGGCGCCGAGCGCCATCGGATCATCGGTGAAGCTCTTTACCCGCAACTCGCCGCGCAGGCCATGCGCCGCGCCGATCCGGCCGACGAGCACCCGGTTGTCGTCAGCAACCATAAGAGCCGACCCGGCTTCGGGTGCTAGTCCGATTTGGTCTTCTCGTCGTCTGTCTCGGCCGGCGCCTCTTCCGCCGGCGCTTCGTCCGCCGGCGCTTCGTCCGCCGGTGCTTCGTCCGCCGGGGCTTCTTCGGCCGGGGTTTCTTCGGCCGGCGCCTCCGCGGTGGCCTTGGCATCGGCTTCCGCCGCCTTGGCGTCCTCTTCCGCCTGGCGCTTGGCCTCAAGCCGCTCTTGCGCCTTGGCGCCCGGCTTGGCCTTGTTCGGGTTGTTTCGCGGCGCCCGTGTCAGGATACCGGCGGCATCGAGGAAGCGCAGCACCCGGTCGGTCGGTTTGGCGCCGCGTTCCAGCCACATTTTCACCCGCTCCGCATCGAGTTTGACCCGCTCATCGGAATCTTTCGGCAATAACGGATTGTAGCTGCCGATCCGTTCGATATAGCGGCCGTCGCGCGGTGCCCGTTCGTCGGCAGCCACGATCTGATAGTACGGCCGTTTCTTGGAGCCGCCGCGGGCCAGTCTCAGTTTCACGGTCATGTCGTTTGGTCCTTCGGTTTCATGTTTGAATTTCCAGATCTCCGGGTCCGGGGTGACGCCACACCTGCGCCGTCTTGCCCCTGAGTTCGATCGTTGTCTCGTGGTGCGCGCCAAGCCGCTCGGCGACCCGCTGCGAGGCGTCGTTGTCCGGGGCGATGTAGCTGACCATGGTGGTCCGTCCCATCACGTTGTAGGCGTGATCCCGCGCCCGGCGCGCAGCCTCGGTCGCATAGCCCTTGCCGTGGAAGGGGCGCAGCAGCGCCCAGCCGATCTCCAGTTCCGGCCAGTCGCAGGGGTGCCAGAGACCGGCGAAACCGGCCATGGCACCGCTGTCCTTTTCCTCAATCGCCCAAACGCCGAAGCCGCGCATCACCCAGTGTCCGATTTCCATGGCGCAAAATCGCCAGGCCGTGCCGGCATCGCCGGGGCCGCCGATGAACCGGGCCAGCGGCGCGTCGGCGTAAAGCGCGGCCATCGGCTCCGCATCCGCGATTCCCCAGCCGCGCAGCACCAGCCGTTCCGACTCCAGCACGGGAATGTCTGGCACCTGGCTCATCGGCTGGCCGCCTCGTGGTGGCGAATAACCTCGCTGATGACGAAATTGAGGAATTTCTCTGCGAACTCCGGATCGAGATTGGCTTTCTCGGCAAGTCGGCGCAGGCGCGCGATCTGTTCGCGCTCGCGATCCGGATCGGCCGGCGGCATGGCATGTTCGGCCTTCAGCAGGCCGATTCGTCGCGTATGCTTGAAGCGCTCCGCCAGCAGGTGCACCAGCGCGGCGTCGATATTGTCGATCGACTCGCGGATGGCATGCAGTTCGGCGATGGGATCGTCGGTCGTCATTTCTTGAACTTCGTCTTCACTTTACCGCCGCCCAATCCCGGCAGACCGCCGGGCAATCCGCCCGGAAGCCCGCCCGGCAGCCCGGCCCCCGCAATGCCGCCGAGATTGCCCGGCAAGCCCTGCGGCAGACCGCCGCCTTTTTGCAGGTCTTCCAGCATTGCCGGATCCGGCTCCGGCATGCCGCCGCCGAACAGACCGGCCAGACCGCCCTTTCTGCGGCCGACCTTCTTCATCATGTCGGCCATCTGTCGGTGCATTTTCAGAAGCTTGTTGACGTCCTGCACGGCCAGCCCCGACCCGGCCGCGACCCGTTTCTTGCGGCTGGCGTTCATCAGCGCCGGCTTGGCCCGCTCCCGCCGGGTCATCGACGAAATGACGGCGAGTTGCCGCTTGACGATGGAATCGTCGATACCCGCCGCCGCCATCTGGTTCTTCATTTTTCCCATGCCCGGCATCAGACCCATGATGCCGCTCATGCCGCCGATCTTCTGCATCTGCCGAAGCTGTTCGGCGAGATCGTCGAGATCGAACTGGCCTTTTCTGAGCTTCTCCGCCGCCGCCTGCGCCTTTTCGGCGTCGATGTTTTCCGCCGCTTTCTCCACCAGCGAGACAATGTCGCCCATGCCGAGAATACGGTCGGCGATGCGGCCGGGGTGAAAGTCCTCCAGCGCGTCCATTTTCTCGCCGGTGCCGATCAGCTTGATCGGCTTGCCGGTCACCGCCCGCATGGACAGCGCCGCGCCGCCGCGGCCATCGCCATCGACACGGGTCAGCACGATACCGGTGATCCCCACCCGCTCGTCGAACCGGCGTGCCACATTGACCGCATCCTGGCCGGTCAGCGCATCGGCCACGAGCAGGATCTCGTGCGGCCCCGCCGCCCGCTTGATCTCCTGCATCTCCATCATCAGCGGTTCGTCGATATGGGTGCGCCCGGCTGTGTCGAACATCACCACGTCATAACCGCCGAGCCGGGCCGCGTTGGCCGCCCGGTTGGCGATCTGCACCGGCGTCTCGCCGGCAACGATCGGCAGGGTTGCAACGTCGACCTGCTCGCCAAGCACCCTGAGTTGTTCCTGGGCCGCCGGCCGCCGGGTGTCCAGCGACGCCATCAGCACCTTTTTCTTCGCCCGGTCGGCCAGCCGCCGGGCGATCTTGGCCGTCGTCGTCGTCTTGCCCGAACCCTGAAGGCCGACCATCATCAGGGCCACCGGCGCCGGCGCGTTGAGGTCGATCGGTTCGGCATCGGCGCCCAGCGTGGCCACCAGTTCGTCATGGACGATCTTGACCACCATCTGGCCGGGCGTCACTGATTTGACGACATCGGCGCCGATCGCCTTCTCCCGCACCCGGTCGGTGAACGAGCGCACCACCTCCAGCGCCACATCGGCCTCAAGCAGGGCCCGGCGCACTTCGCGCATGGCTTCGCCGACATCCTTCTCCGACAAGGCACCGCGGCCGGTGAGTTTGTCGAAGATGCCCGACAGGCGATCGGAAAGTGTATCGAACATCGCGTCCTCGTGTCCGCTGGCATCGCGGCCGCGGCAACGGGGCCGCGGCCAAAGCAAAAAGGCACCTGCGGGCGAATATCGCTGGCAGGTGTTGGCCGCCGGGATCTCTTTAGACCTTTTCGGGTCCCGGGGGGCGCTGTCGGTCAACAATCATCAAAGTTGGCGGTGACCTAGGGACATTGCGGCGTCCTGTCAACCGGCTGCCGGCGCTGCGAAAGGATGCGACAGTTATCGGTTCCTAAACGATCCTCCGCCAATAATCCGCCGGATTTCGATCGGAAACACCCTGCGCGACAAACCGGAGTGCCGCCGCGTGCCAGCCGCTGCCAATTTTCCGACATCGCAAACCGGATTTCGGTCAAACCGGGCGCTGCGCTCCGATTCCCGCCTTGGCCGGCTCATCCTGCTCGGCCTGTTCGCACTCGCCGGCGCCTCCTATGCCAACACCGTGCTCGGCACCGACGTGTCCTGGTACATCACGATCTGCGAGCGGTTGCTTGCCGGCGACCGGCTTTATGTCGACATTATCGAGGTCAATCCGCCCTTTTCCGTCTGGATGTACCTGCCGGCGGTGATCGCCGCAAAGGCCCTGTCGGTGACGCCGGAAACCACGGTCCGGGCCATGCCGGTCCTTGCCGCAGCCGGCAGCCTTTGGCTGACCCGCCATATCATCGCCCGCACCGAACTGCTCCGCCTGCCGCTCCCGTGGTGGGCGGGCGGCATGGTCGCCGCCGCGCTCCTGCTGGCCCCCGGCCACGAGATCGCCCAGCGCGAGCATATCGGCCTGATTGTCCTCCTGCCGCTGCTCGCGGTCATCGCCGCCCGCGCCGATGCCGACCGGTCCCGGCGTATTCGGCCATGGATCGCGGTTCTTGCCGGCATCGGCGGCATGATCGTTCTCGGCATCAAGCCCCACTACGGACTGGCCATCCTGCTGCCGGCGCTGCATGCCGCCTGGCGCCGCCGGTCGCCGGCGCCTGTGCTGGCTCTGGAGATGTGGGTCGCCGGCGGCCTGTTCGTCGTCTATGTCGCTTGCGTGTGGTGGATCACGCCGGCGTATATCCGGACCTGGGTGCCGATCCTGATCGATGTCTACGTTCCTGTCCGGCTGCCCCTGGACCTGTTGGCCGGAATGGCCCTGCCGGGCTGGATCGCCATGCTTGGCGCCATCCACGTGCTGGGCGACCGGCCGTGGACCGACACCAGGGTCGCCGCCCCGGTTCTCGCCGGGGCCGGCATGCTGTTTGTCTATTTCCTGATGGGCAAGGGCTGGTCCTACCATCTCTATCCGGTATTCGGCGCGACCCTCATCGGCCTCGCCGCTGCTGTGGCGGCACGCCTTCCCGGCAACCGCCGACACTCGCCCGTCGCCTGGGCCGGGATCGCCGCCGCCTGCGCCGGCATCCTTGCCTTCTGGAACCAGATGGTGGTCACCTACACGATCCCGCCGGCGCTGATTGCCGACATTCGCGCCCAGGGACCCGCACCGGCCATGATGGTCGTCGGCTCCGACAATTCCTTTGGTCATCCTCTGGTCCGCATGGTCGGCGGTCGCTGGGTCGCCAGCACCGCCGGCCAGTGGATCGGCCGCGGCGCCATGCCGGAACGCTATGATGCCGGCCGCAGGGTCGATTCCCGGACCGCCGCGCGGCTCGCCGGATGGCGCGACGGCGACCTCGACCGCCTGCTGCACGATCTGCAAACCGGCAAGCCGGACATCCTCATTGTCGCCACCCAGGACATCTGGACCCATTTCGCCGTCGCCGATCCGCGCCTCAAGGCGGCGCTGTCCGATTTCCGCCAAAGCGGCCACCACGACGGCAAGGCGGTGCTGGTGCGCCGCTCGCCCGATGAATCCGCCGCAGGCGCCCCCCGATGATACATGATTTCGATCTCGCCTTCGCCCGCCCCTTCGGCCTGCCCCTCTACTGGTATGGCGCCGTCTACACGGTCGGCTTTGCCGGCATCTTCGCCTGGTTCTGGATACGCCGCGCACGGATCGGCTGGCGCGCCCCGGATGTCTACGATTTCGTCATCCTGATCGCCGCCGGCATCCTGGTCGGCGGCCGCGCCTTCGACATCGCCGTCTACGAGCTCGACTACTACCGTCACCACCCCCTCCACGCATTCGACTGGTGGCGCGGCGGTCTTGCCACCCATGGCGTGCTTCTGGGTGCCGCCGCCGGCACGGCGATCTTCTGCAGGTTGCGCGGCAAGCCGTTTCTCGCCACCATCGACGAGGCTGTGGTGCCGGCCGCCTTCCTGTTTGCCGTCGGCCGCATCGGCAATTTTCTCGAAGGCGGTGTCGTCGGGGCGCCGACCGCCTTGCCCTGGGGCGTCGTCTATCCCGATCTCGACAGCGCCCGGCATCCGGTGGCCCTCTATGAAAGCGCCAAGAACTTTCTCATCATCCCGGTTCTGATCGCCGTTCTCGCCCGCTATCCTGCCGGCCGCGGCGCGGCCACAGGCGCGTTCATCTTCCTCTATGCCTTCCTGCGCTTTCTGGTCGACCTTTTCCGCGATTACGAGAGCGCCTGGGCGGGCCTCGGCAAGGGCCAGTTCTTCAATCTCGCCATGGCGGCGATCGGCCTTGTCCTGTTCATCATATGCCTGCGCCGAACCATATTGCCGCCGGCTGCGACCGCCACGCCGCCCGCCAACGCCCCGACCGGCCCGGCGCGGGTCGGACCGGCGCGCGTCGTGCTCCTCGCCGCGCTTTGCCTTTATCCGCTTGGCATTCCGACAAGCTGGACCAGAACCAATATCGAGGAAAAGCGCCGCAACACCGAAGAAAGCCGCACCGGCAGCGCATTACCCGGCCGGCCCGTCGCCGTGGCCAACAAGGAACCAGGTCGCCACCGGTCCGGCACCCTTGACCTCGATCGTGCCACGCGGCGCAAACGCGAAGTGTGAGCCGGCCAGCCGCCGGAAGGCGTCGCTCACCTGAATGCGCCCGGCCTCGCCGTGAGATTCCATGCGGCTCGCCAGATTGACCGTCTCCCCCCACACATCATATGCCATACGGGTATCGCCGATCACGCCGGCCGTCAGCGGCCCGCAATGGATGCCGGCACGCACCGCCAGATTGACCCCGCCGAGCGGCGGCATGCTGTCGACGATCGCCAGCATCTCCAGCGCCAGCCGACCGGCTGCCAGCGCGCCATCGCGCGGATCACCCTCCAGACCGCCGACCGCCATATAGGCATCGCCGATCGTTTTCAGCTTGTCGGCCCGGTGGCGGGCGCAGGCGCTGTCAAAACGGCTGAACAGCGCGTCGAGATAGCGCACCACGTCACCCGCCGCCATCACCCGTGTTGCCGGTGTGAACCCGGCCAGGTCGACGAACACCACGCTCGCCATCGCCACATCGTCGGCAATCCGCCGGTCCGCCGACACCTTCAGCCGCTCGGCGATCCGCGCCGGCATGATCGTCGTCAAAAGCGCCTCGGAACGCTGGTGCGCCTGTTTGAGCGCCTGCTCTGCCCGCGCCAGCGCCGTCAGGGCAAAGGTGACCAGCAGACCGTTCATCAGAATCGCATTGATCAGCGACTGGAAGGAAAGGTTTCGCCGGAAGGCGATGTCATCGGTAATCAGGAAGCCGTTTTCCGGCGCCAGAAAGAAGCTGGCGACCAGAAGCACCACTGCGGTGGCGAACAGCGTTGCGAACGTGCCCATGTTCTGTGGCCCGACCAGGAACAGGATGAACCCGGCGAGCGTGAAGTAGATTTGCAGATCCGAAGACGTGCCGAGCGCAAACACCACGAACGTATGGCCGATACCAATACCGAGCAGCGCCACCACGGCCGCTGTCAGCGACCCGTAGCGGTGGAGCCGGTGGTTCAGTAGCAGGAACACGATCATTGCCGCGTTGTAGATATGGACCGGCATGAGGCCGAGGAAATCATGCAAGCCATTGGCGACCAGATGGAAGGCGGCATTGACGGCGGCAATGCCGGCAAAAATATTGGTCAGCATCTGGCGGCGCCGGATCTCCGGATCCGACGTGATGATGCCGGCATGAACGAGCCGCACCAGCCAGGCCGGCGCCGCAAACCGCCGCGACCGGGACCGCCGACGACCGAACAACCGCTCACGGCGTCTGGCCGACGGATCGCCATCGCCGCCCGGTTCGCCATGTGCGCTTTTGTGCCGCTGACCGCCCATGCCCCTGTCTATCAGGCCGCAATGGCGAAGTCCCGCACCTGTCCGCCGCCGCAGCGGGGCCGATCTCGCGAATTCCCCGGCGTCCGATGCCGGCGATATCCACACCTGTTCACAACGCGCCTCGCCTCTGTGCCTGACCTGCGCCGAAATCGGCCGCCGGTCGATCCGCAGCCGGAATCCGGTTCTTCCCCAGTCACGATCCGCCCCCGCGCGGCCGCGCCACGGCCGTCCCCCAACAGCTGCGCCGCACTCGGTTCACTGCCGCTTGCCGGTCGAATCCGGACAGGTCGGAGATACCGATTTGTAATTTTCACAATCTGTGCTATAGGTTTCCGAAAGCGCTTTCGGAAATCCGGTCGCACACGGCGCAAGGCTGGCAGAACCGGGTCCGAAGCCGGGAGGAACAGGCATGGAGCAGGCCGGCCGCCGTCGTGGCGTCAGCTTGAGCGAGATTGCCAGGGCGGTCGGCGTGACCGAGGGCACGGCCTCGCGCGCCCTCAACAACTACCCCGACATCGCCGAATCCACCCGCGCCAAGGTTGCCGAGGCCGCCCGGATCCTCAACTATCGCCCCTCGCCGGCCGCCCGCCGGCTGGCCCGCGGCACGATCGAAACCATCGGCTACGTGCTGCCCGTCCACCCCGCCGGCCAGACGGATCCGTTCCTGTCGGAGATGCTGGACGGCATTTCGCAGGCCCTTTCGGTTCGTGACTGGGATCTTCTGGTCACCACTGTGGAATCATCGGACCGCGAACTGGAAACCTACGAACGGCTGGCCGAATCCGGCAAGGTCAGCGGCCTGATTGTCACCCGGACCCGGTCGCAGGATCCGCGCATCGAATTTCTGAAAGCCGCCGGCCTCCCGTTTGTCGTTCACGGCCGGACCCTTTCGCCGGAAGGTTATGCCTGGCTCGACATCGACAACGAAGCCGCGTTTGCCGAGGCCGTCGGCCATCTCGCCGGGCTTGGCCATCGTCGCATTGCGCTGATCAGCGCCGATGCCGACTTCAATTTCAACCGGTTGCGCATCAATGGGTATCGGCGCGGTTTGCGCGATGCCGGGCTCGACATCCGCCAGGACTACATGGTTCGCGCCGAGCTCAACCCGGCCGGCGGGCGCGCAGCCGCCGACTGCATGCTGGCCCTGAGCGAGCCGCCGACCGCCATGGTCTGCATCAACGATGCCGTCGCCATCGGCGCCATGCAGGCGATCCGCGAACGCGGTCTGGTGATCGGCGCCGATGTGTCGGTCATCGGCTATGACGGCCTGCCCTTCGGCGAGTTCAGCGAGCCGCCGCTGACGACCATGACCCAGGATGTCATGAAGACCGGCATCCGCTTGAGCGAGGTGTTGCTGGCCATCATCGATGGCGCGCCGCCGACCGATTTTCACGAAATATCGCGCGCCCGCCTGATCCGGCGGGCAACCGACGGACCGCCGGCATGAACCGGCATTCACGGCCTGCGCTGTTTGCGGGCATCAAAGGGAGAAGACAGATGAGACCCATGAGAGGATTGTTCACGGGCACCCTCGGCGCCCTGATCGTTTCCACCGCGCTGGCATCCCTCGCCGCCGCGCAGGAGCTTCGGTTCTGGACCACTGAGGAACAGCCCGAGCGGCTGGCCAAACAGGAAGAGATGGCCGCCGACTTCAAGGCCAAGACCGGCATCTCCGTCCAGGTGATTCCGGTATCGGAATCCGATCTCGGCACGCGCGCCACCGCCGCGTTCGGGGCTGGCGACCTGCCGGATGTGATCTATCACACGCTGCAATACGCGCTGCCTTGGGCCGAGGCCGGCATCCTCGATGTCGATGCGGCCACCGAGGTCGTCGACGCGCTGGGACGCGACACATTTGCGCCGGGTGCCGTCGCCATGGCCGCCTATGAGGACGGCATCGCCTCCGTACCCGTCGATGGCTGGACCCAGATGGTCATCTATCGGATGGATCTGTTTGAGGAAAAGGGGCTCGCGCCGCCGACCACCTATGCCAACGTCATCGCCGCCATCGAGGCGTTGCACAATCCGCCGGAGATGTTCGGTTTCGTCGCCGCCACCAAGATCGACGAGAACTTCATGTCCCAGGTCCTGGAGCATGTGTTCCTGGCCAACGGCGTCAGCCCGGTCGGCGCCGACGGGTTCAAGCCGCTCGATGAGCAGGCGACGACGGAAGTGCTCGACTTCTACAAGGCGATCGCCAAGGCCTCGCCGCCCGGCGAACTCTTCTGGAAGCAGTCGCGCGAACTTTATTTCGCCGGCAAGGCGGCCATGATCATCTGGTCACCGTTCATCCTCGACGAACTGGCCGGCCTGCGCGACAGTGCCCCGCCGACAATCAATGACGACACGACCTCGCGCGAACTGGCCGGAAAGACCGGCGTCGTCACAACCTTCGCCGGCCCCTCCAATCCCGGTGGCGCCGCCTGGGGTGACGTCCGCTATTTCGGCATCACCCAGGACGCCGACACGGAGGCGGCCATGGAGTTCGTCAAATATTCCATGGACGAGGGCTACACCAAGACCCTGTCGATTGCACCGGAAGGAAAGTTCCCGGTCCGCAAGGGCGATGCGTCCGATCCGGCCAAGTTCTCAAAGGCCTGGTCCATGCTGCCTGTGGGGGTCGACCGCAAGGCGCCGCTGACCGATCTGTACCCCCAGGAAGTGATCGACAACATCGTCGGCGGCCTGGCAACTGCCCAACGCTGGGGCGTGACCGAAGGCCAGCTTTCGCTGGCGTCCAAGATCATCAACAGCCAGGTCATCAACAAGCTGGTGCGCGAATATATCGATGGCGACCGCGATGCGGCGGCCACCGTATCGGCGCTCAACGACGAACTGTCCAAGATCGAATAGGCGCCGCCGGCCGGCCCGTCTGTGTGGCGGGCCCGCCGACGACCGATCGGCGGGACGCCGCAATCGCGCCCCGCCGGACAACCAAACGGAGAGGTTCGCACCGTGGTTACCAGCACAAACAGCCACGCGACGCCCGAAGAGCTGGAACGGGCGAAGCGACGCATCGGCCCGATCCAGCGGCGGGAAATGCGGCTTGCCTTCGGCATGCTGGCGCCCACCATCCTCATCGTGCTGGCGATCGTGTTGTTCCCGCTGCTCGCCAATTTCTGGATCAGCGTCAAACCGATCGGCCTTGCCGAACTGCGTCCGCCGACGGCGCTGGTGCGCGAACGCGAGCGCAACAAGGCGGACGTGCCCGGCGACATCATCGCAATCGAATATCGCGCCCGCTCCAGTTCGCAGGACCGCCCCATCACCGACGTCACCATCACCGATCGCCTGCCCGCCGGGCTCACGGCGACCCTTGTCGCGGAGGGTTGTGCTGTCGAAGGTGGCAACCTGTCCTGTGCCATCGCCGCGCTTGAACCCAAAAAACAGCAGCGGTTGAAGTTTGAATTCCAGGCCGGCCAGGCCTATTTCGACGCCGGCGCGCCGAAGCTCGCCGACAGCAAGCCGGAGGTTGCCGGCACTTCGGAGAACGTCCTCACGAATTTCCAGTTCACACTCGACAACTTCCGCAAAGTGTTCGACGCCAGCGAGTTCTGGACCGTGTTGTGGGTATCCTTCGTCTATACGATCGGCGGCACCCTGGGCGCGCTGGTCCTCGGGCTTGTCGCCGCGCTGCTGCTCAATTCCGCCTTTGCCGGTCGCGGCATTTTGCGTGGCCTGTTTCTTTTTCCCTATGTCTCGCCGGTCATCGCGGTCGCCTTCACCTGGACCTTCCTGCTGGATCCGTTTTCCGGCACCGTCAACGCCATCCTCACCAGCACCGGCGTCACCGGCGAGACGATCAACTTCCTGGGCCAACGCGGCCTGGCGCTGGCCACCGTGATCGCCTTTGAATCCTGGCGCTACTTCCCCCTCGCCTTCCTGTTCATCCTCGCCCGCATGCAGGCGCTGTCGGCCGATCTGTACGAGGCGGCGGAGATGGATGGCGCCTCGCCGTTCCAGATGTTCTTCCATATCTCGCTGCCACAGCTTGTCGGCATCCTGTCGACACTGTTCGTGCTGCGCTTCATTTGGACCTTCAACAAGTTCGACGACATTTTCCTGCTGACCGGCGGCGCATCGGGCACCCGGACATTCACCGTCAACGTCTACGAACAGGCCTTTGCATTGTCCAATCTCGGTGCCGGCGCCGCGGTCGCTGTCGTCATTTTCTTTGTGCTGGCGACATTCATCTTTGGCTATTTCCGCTTCGGGCCGAAAGAGGAGGGCATGTGATGACATACCGTGCACCGGTTCTTGCCGCCCTCCTGGGCCTCGCCTGGGGCTTCATCAACGCCATAGTCCTCGGCGTCACGATCACCCTGGTATTCGGCGCCGCGGCCTCCATGACCGGCCTCGCTTCAGCGATTGCCGGCGCCCTTGCCGGCCTGTCATGGCTCTATCTCGATGGCGGCGGAACGCGCGGGTATCGCGACGTACGGCGCCTGGCCATCGCCGCGGCCATTCACGCACTGGTCATGGCGGTCCTGACATTCTTCGCACCGCTCGGCTTTGCACTCGGTGACCGGCCGCTGGGTGCAATCCTGGTTCTTGCCGCTCTCGGCCTTGCCACCGTCTACGCCGTCGCAGCGTGTTTCGGCGATGTCGACTGGCGGCACCTGCGCCGCTACAAGCTGGAGGAGGTACTGATCCGGGCGCTGAAGGGCTTCGGTTTCACGTTTTTCACCGCCATTGTCGCCTTCCCCTTCTACGCCATGCTGATGACCAGCTTCAAAAACCAGTCGGAGCTGCTCGCCAATCCGCTCGATTATTCCATCGACCTCGGCCAGGGCATGTCCGCCCTCCTCCGCTCCTATATCGAGCTCTTCGCCGATTTTGATTTCGGCCGTTACATCATCATTTCCGCGCTCGTGTCCATCATCACCGTGCTGTTGACGCTGGCCGCTTCCATTCCCGGCGCCTACGCCATCGCCAGGCTGAAGTTCCCCGGCCGCACCGCCTTTTCGCGCTCCATCCTGATGATCTACATGGTGCCGGCGATCGTCCTGGTGATCCCGCTCTATGCGGTGTTCAGCCAGCTCGGCCTGCGCGATTCCCTGGTCGGTCTTCTGATCGTCTATCCGGCCACCACCATCCCCGTCGCCCTGTACATGCTGCAGGGTTATTTCCGCGGCCTGCCTGCGGAACTGGAGGAGGCCGGGCTGATGGACGGCTGTTCGCGGCTCGGCGTCATCTGGCGCATCACCATGCCGCTGTCCCTGCCGGCGATCGCCTCCGTGGCGCTGTACGTCTTCATGATCGCCTGGAACGAATTCCTGTTCGCCTTCATGTTTCTCGACAGCCCCGAAATCTTTACCCTGTCGCGCGCCGTCGTCTCGCTCAACAGCTCCGAAGTGCCGCGCCAGCACCTGATGGCCGGCGCGGTGATCGTTACGATCCCTGTCCTGGTGATCTTCCTTTGGTTCGAGCGCTTCCTGGTAACCGGCCTGACCGCCGGCTCGGTGAAGGGTTGAACCGTGGCCACCATGTCCAACGACTTCGATACGCTCGCCCGCGGTATCCTCAATGCCAATGATCGCGGCGGCTACACGATTCCCACCGCCGGCCTCTATCCCTATCAGTGGAACTGGGATTCCGTTTTCGTGGCGCTCGGTTTCGCCACCTTCGACGAGGACCGGGCCTGGCGCGAGATCGAGGCCCTGTTTGCGGCCCAATGGCCGAACGGCATGGTGCCCCACATTGTCTTTCGCCGCGAGGACCCGGACTATTTTCCCGGCCCCGACGTCTGGGATGCCGGCCGGGACGTGCCCTGGCCGACCTCCGGCCTCTCCCAGCCGCCGATTGCCGCCACGGCTGTGCGCTGGATATTCCAGAACAGCGCTGACCGGACGGCGGCCCGCGACCGGATGGCCGCGCTGGTGCCGAAACTGGCGGCCTGGCACCGCTGGTGGCACGAGGCCCGAGATCCGGCTGCGCTGGGCATCATTGCCATCTCGCACCCCTGGGAATCCGGCCGCGACAACCTGCCCGATTGGGACCGGCCCGGCGCGATCATCGATACCAGCCGCGTCGGCAGCTACAACCGGCGCGACACCAGCCACGTCAATCCCCACATGCGGCCGAGCCAGGCCGATTATGACCGCTACATCGCCCTCGTCCAGTTCGGACGCGAGCGCCACTGGGATCCGGCCCGCATCGCAGCCGAAAATCCCTTCTGGGTCGCCGATGTCGGCGTCACCGCAATCCTGATGCGGGCCGAACGCGATCTTGCCGCGCTGGCCGCCGAAATCGGCGCCGCCGACACCGCGTCGGCCGCCCAAACCCGTATCGCCCGCATGCAGACCGGGTTTGAGCGCCTGTGGAACGAGGATGTCGGCGCCTACTGCTCGCTGGACCTGCGCGCCGACCGCCACGCGGAAACCGCCAACGCCGCCACCTTCCTGTGTTTTTACGCCGGCGCCGGCGCGCCGGAGCGCCGTGCGCGGCTGCTGGGGCTGGCCGCCCGGTGGCAGGACCGGGTCACCTATCTGATGCCGAGTTTCGATCCGACCCACGACGCCTTCGATCCGTTGCGCTACTGGCGCGGACCGGTCTGGGCGATATTCAATTTCATGATCGCCACCGGCCTGGCCGAATGCGGCGAAACCGGCCTTGCCGAGCGCCTGCGCGCCGACACCCGGCGGCTCGCCGAGATCGGCGGCTTCGCCGAGTACTACTCCGCCATCGACGGGCAGCCCGCCGGTGGCAATGCATTTTCCTGGACAGCTGCCGTCTGGCTCGCCTGGGCCGGACGGGCCGGCACCAACCCCAAGGGATAAGACATGGGCACCATCTCGCTCACCGATGTTCACAAGTTTTTCGGCGACGTTCACGTCATCAAGGGCGTCGATATGGAGATCACCGACGGCGAATTCGTCGTCTTCGTCGGCCCCTCCGGCTGCGGCAAATCGACCATGCTGCGGCTGATATCCGGGCTGGAGGAGGCGACCGCCGGAAACATCGCGATCGACGGCAACGATGTTACCGCGCTTGGCGCGTCGGAGCGCGGGCTGGCCATGGTCTTCCAGTCCTACGCCCTCTATCCGCACATGACGGTGCGCGAGAATATGGGCTTTGGCCTGAAGATGGCCGGCCGGCCGAAGGACGAGATCAACGCGGAAGTGGGCAACGCCGCCGACATCCTGCAGCTCGGACCGCTGCTTGACCGCAAACCCAAGGAGATGTCGGGCGGCCAGCGCCAGCGCGTCGCCATCGGCCGCGCCATCGTTCGCGACCCGGCCGCCTTCCTGTTCGACGAACCGCTGTCCAATCTCGATGCCGCGCTGCGTGTCCAGATGCGCATCGAAATCGCCCGCCTGCACAAGCGGCTCGAAAAGACCATGATCTATGTGACCCACGACCAGATCGAAGCGATGACACTGGCCGACCGGATCGTCGTCTTCGATGCCGGTCATATCCAGCAGCAGGGCGCCCCCCTGGAACTCTACACCAATCCCTCGAACCTGTTTGTCGCCACGTTCATCGGATCGCCGAAGATGAACATCCTGCCTTGCCAGCCCGGCGGCAAGGCCGGCGAGGCGGTGCTTCCCGACGGCACCAGCGTCACCGCCGAGGCGGAAAGCTGCACCGACAAGCCCGCCGCCCGGTTCGGCGTGCGCCCCGAACATATCGCAAGGGTTGCCACCGATCAGGCCGACCTTGTCGGCGAAGTCGGGGTCGTCGAACAGCTGGGCGGCGACACCTTCGTCTATGTCGACCATCAGGGTCTCGAGACGATCACCGTTCGCCTGCCCGGCATCGCCGATGTCCGCGAAGGCGAACCGATCGGTCTCCGGTTCGATCCTGTCCAGACTCACCTGTTCGACGCCGACGGACTGGCCATCACCAGCCGGGTCGCGCCCTAGCCGCCGCTGCCGGGCCGCCTCATTCGGCGCGGCCGGCGGGCCGGTACGGCACCGGCCACCGTTGACAATCCCCCGCCGGCGATGCCTATACCGGCGCCGCGCCGGCGCGCGCCGGCACGGCAAACCGAATGCCGCAGAGCGACCCTGAACCCATGTCCCGATAGTCCATGTCCCGATCCCTCATTCTTGCCCAGGGCGGCGGCCCGACCGCCGTTATCAACCAGACCCTTGCCGGCGCCGTGCTGGCGGCCCGCCGGCGCGATCCCGGCCTGCGCATACTCGGCGCCCGCTTCGGTGTCAGCGGTCTGGTCAAGGGCGATCTCATCGATCTGACCGACATGCCCGAAGACCGCCTGCGCGCCGTTGCCGGCCTGCCGTCGGCGGCCCTCGGGTCCACCCGCGACAAGCCGGACGCCGACTACTGCGCCCGCATTCTGGAACGCCTCGGCGATCTTGACGCCCGCGCCTTCATTTATCTGGGCGGCAACGACACCTCCGGCACGCTCGACCTTCTGCGCGCCCGGTCGCCCGGCGACATGTGTTTCGTCCACGCGCCCAAGACCATCGACAACGACCTGATGGAAAACGACCATACACCGGGATTCATCTCCGCCGCCTGGTTCGTCGCCACCGCATTCGCCTCCGTCGATCTCGATTTCCGGGCGATGCCCGGCATCTATGCCGGCATCGTCATGGGCCGTCATGCCGGCTTCCTGACCGCCGCCGCCGCGGCCTGGCGGCGTGACGAGGGTCAGGGGCCGCACCTCGTCTACGGTCCCGAACTGCCATTTTCGCCGCAAAAGCTCGTTGCCGACATCGAACGGGCCTATCGCCGCCACGGTCGCTGCATCATCGCGATTTCAGAGGGCGTCCAGGACGAGAACGGTCGGCCGCTCGCCGAATCCCTTTCCCAGTCCGGACCCCTGTCCCGCGACGCCCACGGCAACGTGCAGCTTTCCGGCAGCGACCTCGGTCATGGTCTGAAGCAGATCATCGCCGAGGGACTGCCGGGCGTGCGTTCCCGCGTCGACACGTTCGGATATCTCCCCCGCGGCTTTGCCGGCATGATCGCCGAACGTGATGCCCGCGAGGCGTTCCAGGTCGGGGAATTCGCCGCCGACCTGGCCTTCGATCAGTCCGGCTCCGTGGCCATCCGCGACGACGACGGCGAGACCCGCTATGCCCGCGTGCCCCTGGAGGCGGTCGCCAACCGCACCCGTCTCATGCCGGCCGATTTCTATTCCGCCGACGGCAACGACATCACCGACGCGGCGATGGCCTATCTGCATCGCCTTGTGCCGGCCTCGACCGTCACCGCGACACCGTTCATCTGACTGCGTTGGCCGCCCGGGCAACCGGACGCGTCGTGGCCCGGCCGGTTCCATCTCACACGGACCGGATTCGGAATTGCCGGCCGGCGCCCAAAAAACCGCTTGCGGGCCTGCCGGTTCTGGAAATATTGCGCCGGTTGCGCCATATAGCGGGCAATCCGGAGCGCAAATCCATGGATCGCACCTGCTTTCGCAAGATGAACGGACTGGGAAACGATTTCATGATCGTTGACGCCCGGACCGGCGGCGTGCGGCCGAAGCCGGATATCATCGCCCGCCTTGCCGACCGCCGGACCGGCATCGGCTTCGACCAGTTCATCACGATCGAGGAGTCGCGCGGCGGCGCCACAGCTTTCATGCGCATCGACAATGCCGACGGCGGCGAGGTCGAGGCCTGCGGCAACGCCACGCGCTGCGTCGCCACGTTGCTGATGGCCGGTATGTCCGACGACGGGCCGGTTCGCATCGAGACCCGGGCCGGTATCCTGCTGGCGCAGCGCGGCGAGGGGCCCGGCGCGATCGCCGTCGACATGGGTGTGCCCCGCTTCGGCTGGGCCGAAATCCCGCTTGCCGAGGAATTCGCCGACACCCGTTATATCGAGTTGCAGATCGGCCCAATCGACGCCCCCGAACTGCACTCGCCGTCGGTCGCCAATATCGGCAATCCCCACGCCGTCTTCTGGGTCGATGATGTCGATGCCCACGACCTCGCCCGTCTCGGCCCGCTGCTGGAGAATCATCCGATTTTTCCAGATCGCGCCAATATCTCGCTCGCCCGTGTCGGCGGCCGCCGCGCCATCCGGCTTCGCACATGGGAGCGCGGGGTCGGGCTGACCCGGGCCTGCGGGACGGCGGCCTGCGCGGCGCTGGTGTGCGCGGCCCGGACCGGACGCACCGAACGCTGCGCCACGGTCACCCTGCCCGGTGGCGATCTGCAGATCCATTGGGACGATCAAGATCATGTCTGGATGACCGGCCCGGTTTCGGACGACTACCAGGGCACCTTCGATCCGCTCACCGGCGCCTTCGAACGTCAACCGGAGCCGGCCTGACCCATGGCGCCTGATATCAGGACATTCGGTTGCCGGCTGAACACGCTGGAATCGGAGATCATGCGCGACAAGGCGGCGGCGGCCGGCCTTGACGACGCCGTCATCATCAACACCTGCGCCGTGACCGCCGAGGCGGTTCGCCAGGCCCGCCAGGCGATCCGCCGCGCCCGTCGCGACCATCCCAACGCCGCGATCATCGTCACCGGTTGCGCCGCCCAGATCGATCCCCGCGCCTTCGCCGGCATGCCGGAGGTGACGACGGTGATCGGCAATCGCGAAAAGCTGTCCGCGGCGGTCTACCGCGCGTTGGCCCGCGACGCCGGATCCGGGCCGCGAATTCGTGTCGATGACATCATGGCTGCCGCCGGCGCACCGGGGCCGGACATCGGCCGGATCGACGGCATCGCCGGCCGCGCCCGCGCCTATGTCCAGGTCCAGACCGGCTGCGACCACCGCTGCACCTTTTGCATTATCCCCTACGGCCGCGGGAACTCACGCTCCATCGCCGCCGATGCCGTCGTCGAGCAGGTGCGGCACCTTGCCGGCAACGGCCACGGCGAAGTGGTGCTGACCGGCGTCGACATCACATCCTGGGGTGCCGACCTGCCCGGCCGGCCCCGGCTCGGAAGCCTCGTTCGCGCCATCCTGCGCCACGTGCCGCAGCTTGCCCGCCTGCGGCTGTCCTCCATCGACGCGGTGGAGGCCGATGCCGACCTGATCCGTGCCCTCGGCGAGGACGCGCGCCTGATGCCGCACCTCCATCTCTCGCTTCAGTCCGGCGACGACATGGTCCTGAAGCGGATGAAGCGCCGCCACCTGCGCGCCGACGCCATCCGGTTCTGCCGGGAAATCCGCGCCGTACGGCCCGACACCGTGTTCGGCGCCGATCTCATCGCCGGCTTCCCGACCGAGACAGAGGCGATGTTTGAAAATACGCTGGCGCTGGTCGACGATTGCGGCCTGACCTTCCTGCACGTCTTTCCCTTCTCGCCCCGCGCCGGCACACCGGCCGCCCGCATGCCCGCCTGCGACCCCGGCATCGTGCGCGAGCGCGCCGCCCGCCTGCGCCGAAAGGGCGACGCGTCGCGCGCCGCGGCACTGGCCGCCATGGTCGGCGCCCGCTTCGATGTTCTGGCCGAAAAGGAGGATTTCGGGCGCACACCCCAGTTTGCCGGTGTCCGCCTGTCGGGCGCGACACCCGGCGCCATCGCCCCCGTCCGCATCACGGGCGTCTCCGGCGGCGATCTTGTCGGCAAGCTGGCGTCGCCCGGCGCCGGCGGGCCGCGGGCCGCGGCTCCATCCGCCGAAACGCTGCCCGCATGACCGGCAGTCCGCACAAGCGCGGCTTCCTCAATCGCCTGTGGCAGGGCGATCGGGCCACGGACGGCCGCGCTACCGGCGCCGGCGCGGAAGGCGCTTCCGGCAATGCCGGCATGCCGGACCCGGAACCGGCCGACATCCCGGCAGCGAATACCGATACCGCGCATCAAGACGGGGAAGACCATACCGGCCAGAACACCTTGCCCGCCGGCGGCGCCCCCGGAACCGGCTGGCTTGGCCGCCTGACCGGCGGCCTGTCGCGGTCCACCCAGGCGCTGACCGCCGGCGTCACCGGCGTCTTCACGCGCCGCAAGCTGGACGACGAAACCCTTCAGGATCTGGAAGATGTCCTGATCCAGGCCGATCTCGGCGTCGGAACGGCAACGGCAATTACCGAGGCGCTGGCCCGGGACCGGTACGACAAGGAAGTCGGCGACCATGAGATTCGGGCCGTGATGGCGCGCGAGATCGAGCGTGTGCTCGCCCCCGTCGCCCGGCCGCTGGCCATCGACGCCGCACACAAGCCGTTCGTCATTCTCATGGTCGGCGTCAACGGGTCCGGCAAGACCACCACCATCGGCAAGCTGGCTTCCCGTTTCCGGTCCGCCGGCCAAACCACCATGTTGGCCGCCGGCGACACCTTCCGCGCCGCCGCCATCGCGCAGTTGAAGATCTGGGGCGAGCGCACCGGCAGTCCTGTCGTCGCCGGCCAGCAGGGCGCTGACGCCGCCGGCCTGGCGTTTGACGCCATGGGCCGGGCCCGCGAGGCCGGAACCGACATCCTGATCATCGACACCGCCGGCCGGTTGCAGAATCGCGCCGAGTTGATGGCCGAACTGGAAAAGATCATCCGCGTCATCCGCAAGCAGGACGACACCGCCCCCCACGCCGTGCTCTTGACCCTGGACGCCACCACCGGCCAGAACGCCCTGAACCAGATCGATGTCTTCAGTGAAAAGGCCGGCGTAACCGGTCTGGTGATGACCAAGCTCGACGGCACCGCCCGCGGCGGCATTCTGGTGGCTGTGGCGGCCCGCACCGGCCTGCCCGTCCACTTCATCGGCGTCGGCGAAAGCGTTGACGATCTCCAGCCGTTCCAGGCCGCCGATTTCGCCCGCGCCATCGCCGGTCTGGACGCCGAGCCCGCCTAGATGGAGCCCGCCTAGATGGAATTTGAGCGCCCACCCGGCGATCCCGATCGCCGCAAGGTCAATCCCGGTCTCAAGCTGGTGCTGGAGCTCGGGCCGCTGGTCTTGTTTTTTGTTTTCAACGCCCGCGGCGAGCGGCTGATGGCCGCCTTTCCGGCGCTCGCCGCCTTTCGCGAGCCGATCTTCCTCGCCACCGCCGTTTTCATGGTCGCGATCGTAGTCGCGCTCACCGCCTCATGGCTGCTTACCCGCCGGCTGGCGATCATGCCTGTGGTGACCGGCATTGTCGTCCTCGTCTTCGGCGGCCTGACCCTGATCCTTCACGACGACCTGTTCATCAAGCTCAAGCCGACCATCGTCAATCTGCTGTTTGCCGGCGTCCTGCTCGGCGGCCTCGCCTTCGGCAAGTCGCTCCTGGGTTATGTCTTCGACGAGGCCTTTCGCCTGACGGCGGAGGGCTGGCGCATCCTGACCCTGCGCTGGGGCCTGTTCTTCCTCGTTTTGGCGGCATTGAACGAATTTGTCTGGCGGAATTTTTCGACCGACACCTGGGTCGCCTTCAAGGTCTGGGGCGTGATGCCGATCACCATCGCCTTCACGCTCACCCAGATGCCGTTGATCCAGCGCCATTCCCTTGCCGACGACGACGGGTCCGGCGACTGAGGACATCCCGGCCGGCTCAGTCGCCGCCGGTCACATTGTCGCCGAATACGGTCCGCGCCAGCTCCGGCCGCACATCGACAAGAGCATCGATGAAGCTTTCCTCGCCGCCGACCAGAAACAGGGTCGGAATGGTCACCCGCATGGAGTTCACTGCACCGTTCAGGCCGGCACCGCCGAATCCGCGCCGTGTCCGCCGCATGGTCACAAATCCGGGCCAGCGGGTCATTTTGGCGATTTCGTCCCACAGAAAGATCTGCCAGCCATCGGCGGTAAGCAGCGCGATCCCCGTATAGTCGATGAACAGGATCGGTTCGTCGGAGAGCGAGATTTTCACCAGGTTGCGGGCGATCTGAACCAGAAAACCGATCGGCAGCAGCAGCAGCACCGGCCCGGCCAGCCCCGGCATGGTCGCCATCAGTCGTTCACCGCTTGACGGCAGCAACCAGAGCTTCGGGTTCGTCCGCTCGACCAGAAGCGCTGCGGCATCCATGGCCAGAAGCAGGGACAGGCCGGCGAGACAGGCAAAGGCGATCGCGATCCGCCAGCGCGATGCCGTCACGGTCGCCTGCTGCCGGCGCACGCGGGCCCAGGCTTCATCCCTCGCGCATTTGCCAAAGGCCGGCAGGGCATTGAGATCGATTGACATGGCTCAGCCCCAGATTGAGCGGTTATTGATGGACATTCAATATCTCTAGGATTTTTATTTGTAACTGACAATCAATTGGTAGTATTTACAAATAAGATTCTACTAAATTTGTCCGTTGTCCAATCGCGGCGGAGTTGCCGTCACCGACGCCGGAGAACACGCCGCCCGCATGTCGCGCCGCGCCTGCACGTCGCCGCCGGCGACCAGCCCCGTCGGCACCGCCACCAGCCGCCGTCCGCCGGCGGCGCCATGACGGGCGCAAAAAAGCGCCACGCCGGGCAGGAAGGCGGTCCATCCGATCCGGTCCCGGGCCAACGGCGGACCACCGGCCGGGTAGATCGCCTGTCCATCGATACCGGCGACGAATCCGCCGTCCCGTCCGATACGCGCCGCTTCCAGGGCCCAGTGCCACACCGCCGCGGCAGCCGCGGCGGCAACGAGCGCCGGCAACAGGTGCGGCAACGCCGCAAGCGGTGCCGCCAGCCAGGCGCCGGGCCGGCCGTAACCGTCCTCCACCAGGCCAAGCACCGAAACCGCGCACAGGAGAAGCAGCGGGACCAGGCCAGCGCCGCAGGCCAGGATGGTCGCTGTCAGGCGTCGCTTTGAGGCGAAGAACAGGATATCGCCCCGCGCGCCGGATCCCGGCGCCGGGTCGTTGGTGGGATCCAAAACGGTGGGCCGATACGCCACGCTTCGGGTCGAAAGCCGCTGCAATCATGGCGCAATCGGCCCGGCCAAATCAACCGGTCCGCCACTGTGTGCTGAACGAAGGCCTAATGCGCCGGATCGCATATGCACCGGCAAGGGCGGCAACGAAATCCGCAAATGATCTGTGGCGGCAATCTGCCGGCCCGGCCGGGCTACGGCCCGGACGACTTCAGCGCGGCATCGAGCGCCGCCTCGAACGTTGCCGCCATGGCGGCCTCTGAAAGCGGTCCGATATGCTTGTGGACAATCACACCGTCCTTGACGATGAAGGTTTCCGGCACCCCGTAAACGCCCCAGTCGATGGACGACCGGCCCGAACGGTCCGCACCGATCAGGTCATAGGGATTACCCAGCACGCCGAGAAACCGGCGGGCATTGTCCGGCTCGTCCTTGTAGTTGATGCCGGCCATGACGAAACCGGGCCGCTGCGAAAGCGCCATCAGGATCGGATGCTCCGTCCGGCAGGGGCCGCACCAGGAAGCCCAGATATTGACGACACTGACCCCTGACCGCAGATCGTCCGACGACAGGCCCGCCGCATCGCCATCGCTGTCCGGTCCGCCCGCCAGCGCCGGCAGCTCGAAATCCGGCACCGGCCGGCCGATCAGCGCCGAGGGCAGTTTGGAGGGATCACCGCCGAGCTGGCTCAGAAAAAGTCCGGCGAGCACGGCGAAAAGCAGAAGCGGAATATAGTAGCGGATACGCCGTCGCCGCGTATGCGCCGCGCCGTCCGGGAGCACGTCCGGCCGATCGCCGGCCGAATTCGCCGGTTCGTCGCTCACCGCTTCGCGCCTCCGCCGGTTTCCAGCCTGGCCAGGCGCCGCCGCTGCCGCGCCGTGTCGATCCGGATCCAGGCCACAAGAAGGACGATGACAGCGGCCGCCAGCGCATAGGCGGCGACGATATAGCCCAGATGGGTCATGGTCGCGGGCCCGCCTCCTGAACTGTGACCGGGCCGCCTTGCGGCGGCGCCGCGGCCCTGAGTTGCGCCGCCCGCACCCGCCGGCGCAGGATTTCCGCCCGCATGGCAGCCAGATGCAGGGCAAGGAAGGTCGCTGTAAATGCCGCCGCCATGACCAACAGCGGCCACAGGATGGAGGGATGGATCGTCGGCCCGCCCAGGCGGATGACGCTCGCCGGCTGGTGGAGCGTGTTCCACCACTCCACCGAAAACTTGATGATCGGGATATTGACGGTGCCGACCAGAATCGCGATGGCCGCGATTCGCGCCGCCCGCGCCGGTTCCTCCATCGCCCGCCACAGCGCGATCAGGCCCAGATACATGACCAACAGCACCAGCACGGACGTCAGACGTGCATCCCAGACCCACCATGTGCCCCACATCGGCTTACCCCAGACCGACCCGGTGACCAGCGCCAGGAAGGTGAAGGCAGCACCGATCGGGGCCGCCGCTTTCGCCGCCACATCGGCCAGCGGATGCCGCCACACCAGTGTGCCCAGTGCCGCGGCGGCCATCAGCATGTAGCAGAACATGGCCAGCCAGGCGGCGGGCACATGCACGAACATGATCCGCACGCTGTCGCCCTGCTGGTAGTCGGCCGGGGCGACGACAAGGGCAAGAAACAGCCCGACTGCCATCAACACGGCGGCAAGCACCGAGGCGGCCGGCAGGATACGGGCCGAATAGCGCAGGAACACGCTCGGATTGGCTAGCGATGTGACAACACCCATGGCGGCTAATTAAGGGTCTCGTGGACAGACGGCAATCGGGCCGCGTTTCACGGCTGCGTTAGCGGCCCGGGCTGGCGCCGTCAATCGAGCGTCGCCCGCAGCGCCGCCGCGCCGGCGACCGGTCCGGCGGCAAGCGCCGCACAGGTGAGCGCGCACAAGAGCAGGAATGGCGCCTGAAACGGCGCCGGATCGGCAATCGCCCCCTGGGTCGCCGAAACCCCGAAGATCAGCACCGGTATTGTGAGCGGCAGCACCAGGACGGCGATCAGCATGCCGCCGCGCGCCAGCCCCACGGTCAACGCCGCCCCGACCGCGCCGATCACCGACACCGCCGGCGAGCCGGCGAGCAGGGTGGCAACGACGGCGGCAAGCGCCAGCGGTTCCAGATTGAGCATCAGCCCGAGCACCGGTGCCGCCGCGATCAGCGGCAATCCGGTGGCGATCCAGTGGCCGGCCGCGCGCGCCAGCACGACGAGCGCCAGCGGTTCATCGGAGAGCACCAGAAGATCGAGCGCGCCGTCATCGCCATCGGCGCCGAACAGCCGATCGAGGCCGAGAAGCGTGGCAAGCAGCACGCCGATCCACAGGATCGCCGGCCCGATCCGCGACAACAGGCCAAGATCCGGTCCGACTCCGAACGGGATGATCGCCACCAGCGCCAGAAAAAAGACCAGCCCGACCAGCGCCCCGCCGCCCGACAGGCTGAGCCGGATTGTCTGGCCGACCAGCGCCAAAAATCCGCTCATGGCCGGCCCCGCCCGGCCGCCGCTGTACGCGCGGTGCTGGCACCGGTCATGCCGGGACCCGCGGCATGGTCTGTCGCGCCGGCGCCGGCCAGCGTCAGTGTCAGGTCTGCCGCCACCGGCAGATCCAGATGGGTCGCCGCGACGATCGCCCCGCCAGCATCCAGGTGGCCCCGCATCAGCCGCCCGAGAAGCGCCGTGCCGTCGGCGTCGAGCGCCGAGCTCGGCTCATCGAGAAACCAGAGCGGCCGCGGATTGATGAGGAGCCGCGCAAGGCCGACGCGGCGGCGCTGGCCGGCCGATAGCACCGCAACCGGCAGTTCGGTGAGATGGCCGACGCCGGTCGCCGCACAGGCCTCGGCGATGGATACCGGTCCCGCACCGCCGTAAAGCCGCTGCCAGAAGCGGAGATTGTCGGCGACCCCGAGAGGATTCTTCAATCCGTCCAGATGGCCGAAATAGTGGCAAAGTCCCTGCCCGCCGGCATCCGGCGCCAGCCGCACCGTGCCTGCCGCCGGCGTGATGAGCCCGGCCAGCAGCCGAAGCAGGCTCGACTTGCCCGAACCGTTCGGCCCGACCGCCGCCGCCAGCATGCCGCCCGTCAGGTTCATATCGAGGCCGCAAAACACGGTCCGGCCGCCGCGCACGCATTTCAGGTCGGCGACATCCAGGCGAATGACGGGATAGGTTGGGAACAAGGCACTCACGCGATGTGGTTTCGAACCATGGTATCACTTTCATCCGTTTAGAAGATGCTCTATATCCCGGGCAACCCGGTGGCGGCAGGCGCTCCTCTCCGCCGGGCTGCCATGACATGATGCAGACCCGCCCCGGGACATTGTCGGCCGGCCCGCAATGTCCGTATTCCGGGCCAGGAAACGGAGCCAAACCATGCCGAAATCCCTCGACAGCTTCAATTGCCGCCGCACGCTCGACGTCGCCGGCATTACCTACACCTATTTCTCGCTGACCGAAGCGGAAAAGAACGGCCTTGCCGGCATTTCCCGCCTGCCGTTTTCGCTGAAGGTGTTGCTGGAAAATCTCCTGCGGTTCGAGGATGGCCGCACGGTGACCGCCGACGATATCCGCGCGGTCGCAAAATGGGTCGTCGACCGGCGTTCCGATCGCGAGATCGCCTATCGTCCGGCGCGCGTGCTGATGCAGGATTTCACCGGCGTTCCGGCCGTTGTCGATCTTGCCGCCATGCGCGACGCCACCGCCCATCTGGGCGGCGATCCGCGTCTGGTCAACCCGCAGGTGCCTGTCGACCTGGTGATCGACCATTCTGTCATGGTCGACTATTTCGGCACGCCCGGCGCCTATGAACGCAATGTCGAGCGCGAATATGAGCGCAATGGCGAGCGCTATACCTTCCTGCGCTGGGGTCAGGAAGCCTTCTCCAACTTCCGCGTTGTGCCGCCCGGCACCGGCATCTGCCACCAGGTCAATCTCGAATATCTCTCCCAGACCGTGTGGACACGCCAGGAGACCGAAGACGGCGCCACCGTCACATATGCCTATCCCGACACCCTCGTCGGTACCGATTCCCACACAACCATGGTCAACGGTCTGTCGGTTTTGGGTTGGGGCGTCGGCGGCATCGAGGCCGAAGCCGCCATGCTGGGCCAGCCGATATCCATGTTGATCCCCCAGGTCGTCGGCTTTCGCCTGACCGGCCGGTTGCCAGAGGGCGCCACCGCAACCGATCTTGTATTGTTCGTGGTCGAGATGCTGCGTGCCAAGGGTGTCGTCGGCAAATTCGTCGAGTTCTTTGGCGACGGCTTGTCGCGCCTGTCGCTGGAGGACCAGGCGACCATCGCCAACATGGCGCCGGAATACGGGGCCACTTGCGGGTTCTTCCCTGTCGACGGCGATACCCTGTCCTACCTCGATGCCACCGGCCGCGATGCCGACCGCATCGCGCTTGTGGAGGCCTATGCCAAGGCCCAGGGCATGTTCCGCGGCGAGGACATACCCGATCCGGTGTTTTCCGACACCTTGTCCCTGGACCTTGGCGACGTCGTTCCCTCCATTGCCGGACCGAAGCGGCCGCAGGACCGGATCGCCCTGGATGCCGCCGACACCGGTTTTGAAGCTGCGCTCGCCGACATCCGCGATCCGCAGGTGAAGACCGTCGATGTCGAAGATGCCGATTACACCTTGTCCGACGGCGATGTGGTGATCGCCGCCATCACTTCATGCACCAACACCTCCAATCCGTCCGTTCTCATCGGCGCCGGCCTGCTGGCGCGCAACGCGAGGGCAAGGGGACTGACCGTCAAGCCCTGGGTCAAGACCTCGCTGGCGCCCGGCTCCCAGGTTGTCACCGACTATCTGGCCCGCGCCGGTCTGCAGGACGATCTCGACGCGCTGGGATTCAACCTCGTCGGCTATGGCTGCACAACGTGTATCGGCAACTCCGGCCCGCTGCCGGAATCGATTTCCCGGGCCGTCAACACCAACGATTTGGTCGTCACCTCGGTTCTGTCGGGCAATCGCAATTTCGAGGGACGCGTCAATCCCGACGTTCGCGCCAACTATCTTGCCTCGCCGCCGCTGGTCGTCGCCTATGCCATCGCCGGCACGATGCGCTCCAATATCGTCACCGAGCCGCTGGGCACCGACCGGAACGGCGAACCGGTCTATTTGAAGGATATCTGGCCGTCGTCGAAGGAGATTGCCGAACTGGTTCGCACCACGGTCACCCGGCAGATGTTCCATGACCGGTACGCCGATGTCTTCAGGGGGGACAGCCACTGGCGCGACATTGCCGTCTCAGGCGGCCTGACCTACGACTGGTCCGATGGTTCCACCTACGTTCAAAACCCGCCCTATTTCGACGGCATGACCATGGAACCCGAACCCGTCGGCGACATCGCCAATGCCCGCATTCTCGGCCTCTTCCGGGATTCCATCACCACCGATCACATCTCCCCGGCCGGCGCCATCAAGCGCGACGGGCCAGCCGGCGACTATCTGACCACCCATCAGGTCCGGCCGGTCGAGTTCAATTCCTATGGCTCGCGCCGTGGCAACCACCAGGTGATGATGCGCGGCACCTTCGCCAACATCCGCATCAAGAACCAGATGGTCGAGGGGGTCGAGGGCGGCGTCACCATCCACCAGCCCTCCGGCGACCGGCTGCCAATCTACGAGGCGGCGATGCGTTATCGCGAAGACGGCGTGCCGCTGATCGTCTTTGCCGGCAAGGAATACGGCACCGGCTCGTCCCGCGACTGGGCCGCCAAGGGCACCAGTTTGCTCGGCGTGCGCGCCGTCATCGCTGAAAGCTTCGAGCGCATCCACCGGTCGAACCTGATCGGCATGGGCGTGCTGCCGCTGGTCTTCCAGGACGGCGAATCCTGGCAGAAGCTCGGCATCACCGGCGACGAGCAGGTTTCCATCGGCGGCCTGGCCGGGCTTACGCCGCGTCAGACAATCACCGCCACCGTCACCTGGCCGGACGGGACAGAGAAGGCTCTCGACCTGCTGTTGCGCATCGATACCGAGGACGAGTTGGAATATTACCGCAATGGCGGCATACTCCATTATGTCCTGCGCAACCTGGTGCGCGAGGCGGCCTGAACGGCCGGCAATCCGGTTCACCGGCAGCGTTCCGGACCGGCAAGTCCGCTGATCAGCGGTTCTCACAAGCCGGTGAGCGCACGGGCTTGTGACTGGTGCTTGAACGGCGATCGCAGGTAGGTCGGGGCCATGAACGCGATACGCATATTTGCAGCCGCGCTGGCGGCTCTGATCGTCACGCCGGGGCTGTCCGCCCTCGCGCCGGCGCTCGCCGGCCCGAAAGCCGTTGTGGAACTGTTCACCAGCCAGGGCTGTTCCTCCTGCCCGCCGGCCGATGCCTTTGCCGGCGACCTGGTCAATCGGGACGATGTGATCACCCTGTCGCTGCCGGTCGACTATTGGGACTATCTCGGCTGGAAGGACACGCTCGCCCGTCACGAAAACACCGAGCGCCAGTACGAATATGCCAGAACGCGGGGCGACGGGCGCGTCTACACCCCCCAGATGATCGTCAATGGCAGCGATCATTTCGTCGGCAGCGCCCGCGCTTCCGTGGAGCGTGGCATCGCCAACGCCGAACTGCCGGTCCCCGTATCCCTCTCCGTCTCCGGCCGTGAGTTGGAAGTGCGGATCGGCGAATTTCCCTGGGACACCAAGTTTCACACAACCGTCCGGCTGGTGAGCTACAATCGCTCCGCGACCGTCGAGATCGGCCGCGGCGAAAACGACGGCCGGACAATCACTTACTACAATGTCGTCCGCGACATGCGCACCATCGGCATGTGGAAGGGCCGGCCGATGACTGTCACCCTGCCGCTCGATGACATCATGGTCGGTGACAGCGACGGCTGCGCCGTCCTCGTCCAGGCCGACAGCCCCAAGGGGCCTTCGACCATCGTCGGTGCCGCCAAGTGGGAGCGGGCGGGATCGTGAATTCGGCCTGTTTGAGCGGGTTCGCGCCCGTTATCGTCCCTCGACCCGGCTGATCATCGCCTCCGCATAGGGCAGGATATTGCCGACGATCCGGCCGATCCCTTCAGCCGTCGGGTGGATGCCGTCCGCCTGGTTGAGCGCCGGCACGCCGGCCACGTCCTTGAGAAGGAAGGGATAGAACACCACCCCGTGACGCCCGCCCAGATCGCGGTAGATGGCATCGAACGCCGCCGCGTAGTCCGCACCCAGATTGCGCGGCGCCAGCATGCCGGCCAGAAGCACCCGCTTGCCATCCGCCGCAAGCCGGTCGACGATCTCGGTCAGCGCTTGTCGCGTCACCGCCGGGGCAATTCCGCGCAGCGCGTCGTTGGCGCCGAGCGCGACGATCACGCCATCCGCATCGCCCGGCACCGACCAGTCGAGTCTTGCCAGGCCGCCACTCGATGTGTCACCGGACACACCGGCATTGACCACCCGGACATCATACCCTTTCGCCTTCAGCGCCGCCTCAAGCTGTTCTGGGAGCGATTGCCCCGGCAGAAGGCCGTAGCCGGCCGTCAGACTGTCGCCGAGCGCCACCAGGACATAGGTGTCGCGCGCCGCCGCTGGCGCCGACCAGCCCGCGACAGCCACCGCCGCCGCGATCAGTGATCCCGTCAGGATTTTGACAGCCATTCCCTTTGCCCCATATGCCTTGGGTCGGTCCGCACCAGCGTGCCCGATTTTCTATACCGGATATAGGGCGAATTTGCGTGGAAGAACCGGCGATTCGACTGGACAATGTCGATCTCACCCTGGGCACAGGCGCCTCCCGCGTCCATGTCCTGAGATCGGTAAGCCTGACCATAGACCGTGGTGACAGCGTCGGCCTTGTCGGCCCGTCGGGATCCGGCAAATCGACACTGTTGATGGTCATCGCCGGGCTGGAGCAGGTGGATTCCGGCGCTGTCGCCGTTGCCGGGCAGGATTTCACGGCCCTTGGCGAAGACGCGCTCGCCGCATTCCGCGGCACCAATATAGGCTTCGTTTTCCAGGGATTTCACCTCATGCAGACCATGACGGCACTGGAAAACGTCGCCGTGCCGCTGGAACTTGCCGGCCGCGCCGACGCCTTCGCCCGCGCCACAGAAACCCTCCACAGGGTTGGTCTCGGCGACCGGCTGAGCCACTATCCGGCGCAACTCTCCGGCGGGGAGCAGCAGCGTGTCGCCATCGCCCGCGCCGTTTCCGTCGATCCGCAAATCCTGATCGCCGATGAGCCGACCGGCAATCTCGACGCCGCAACCGGCGGCGATATCGCCGATCTCCTGTTCCGGACCGCCGCCGAACACGGCACCACCCTCCTGCTCGTCACCCACGACCGCAACCTCGCCGCCCGCTGCAACCGCACCGTGCGCATTGCCTCCGGCCAGATCGCGCAGGAGACGGCGGACAGGGCGGTGCCGGCGTGAGCGCACTGCCGACGGCCGGTGCGGCCGCCGGCGGGACCGCCGGGATATTGGCCGGCCCGCGCCTGGTTGTCCGCATTGCGCTTCGCGAGTTGCGCGGCGGCCTGCGCGGATTCTATGTGTTTCTGGCCTGTATTGCGCTGGGGGTTGCCGCCATCGCCGGCGTCAATTCCCTGGCCCGGGCGCTGACCGACGGCATTGCACTGGAAGGTCGTGCCATCCTTGGCGGCGATATTGCCTTTTCGTTGATCCACCGCGAGGCCGACGCGACCGAACAGGCCTTTCTCGAGGCGGCAGGTGACCTATCGACCATCGCCACCATGCGCGCCATGGCCCGTCGAACCGACAGCGCCGGCCAGGCGCTCGTCGAGTTGAAGGCGATCGACGGCGCCTATCCGCTGGCCGGCACGCTGGTGCTTACAGGCGGCGGCGCACCGGCCGATGCCCTGCGCAAGACTGACGGCGTCCACGGTGCTGTCGCCGCGCCGGAACTTCTCGACCGGCTGGGGATTGCGCGCGGCGACCGGTTGAACCTAGGCGCCATTGCGCTGGAAATCCGCGACACCATCGACGTCGAACCCGATCGCCTGTCCTCCGGCATCGGCTTCGGCCCGCGGCTGCTTCTGTCGGTCGAAGGGCTGCGCGAGACCGGGCTGGTGCGGCCCGGCAGCCTGATTACCTGGCATTACAGGGTTGCGCTCGCCGCGCCCGCCACCGTTGCGGCGCTTGCCCAAACCGCCCGGACCGAATTCCCCAAGGCCGGTTGGCGCATCCGCTCCAGCGACCGTGCCGCGCCGGGCCTGGAAACGGCCATTCGCCGCTTCGCCCAGTTTCTCACCCTGGTCGGCCTGACCGCGCTCACCGTCGGTGGCGTCGGGGTTGCCAATGCGGTCGGCAGCTTTGTCGATCTCAAACGGCCGGCCATCGCCACGCTCAAATGTCTCGGCGCGGGTCGGGCACTGGTTTTCCGCATCTATTTGTTCCAGATCATGCTGCTTGCCGCCCTCGGCATCGCCATCGGCGTGGTCGCCGGCACCGCCATACCGTTCATCTCCAGATACCTGCTCGCCGATCTGCTTCCTGTCGCCAGCGCCGGGCTGCTATTCCCCCGCGAACTGGCGGCGTCGGTGCTTTATGGCCTGCTGGTGGCGCTCGGCTTTTCCCTCGGTGCGCTCGGCCGGGTGCGCGATATTCCCGCCATCGCCCTCTTCGCCGACCGCGCCACGCCGTCTGCCCGCAAGGCCCGCGCCGGTTTTCGGCTGGTCCAGGCCGCCGCCCTCGCCGGCCTGTGCGTGCTTGCCGTCGCCATGGCCGAGGTCCGCGTGGTCGCCTTCTGGTTTCTGGTCGCCGTCGCCGGCGTCTTCATCGTCCTGCGCCTGGTCAGCACCCTCATCATCGCGCTTGCCCGCCGCACCGGCACCATCAGGGGCACCAGCCTGCGCATGGCGGTGCGCAACATTCACCGCCCCGGCGCCCTGACGAAAAGCGTTGTCCTCTCCCTCGGCCTCGGCCTCACCTTGCTGGTGACGCTCGCTCTCATCGACACCAACCTGCGCCGCCAATTGACCGGGACGATCGCCGCCGGCGCGCCGGACTTCTTTTTTGTCGATATCCAGGATTCCGAGGCGGCGGGCTTCGACACGTTGATCGGCGATCTCGCGCCCGCCGGCATTGTGGAGCGCGTGCCGATGCTGCGTGGCCGCATAGCCGCTGTCGATGGCGTCCCGGCCGCCGAATTTGCCGCTGGCGACGAGGGCCGATGGGCGTTGCGCGGCGACCGCGGCATCACCTATGCACAGCGCCAGCCGGACAACGCCAGTCTTGTCGCCGGCACCTGGTGGCCGGCCGACTATTCCGGCGAGCCGCTCGTCTCCATGGAAACAGAGGTTGCCAACGGCCTCGGCCTCCGGATCGGCGACACGATTACCGTCAATGTTCTCGGTCGCGAAATCACCGCCCGCATCGCCAATATGCGGGCGCTGGAGTGGGAATCGCTGTCCATCAATTTTGTGATGATATTTTCTCCCAACACCTTTGCCGGCGCCCCGCATGCCCATCTGGCGACCCTGCGCCTCCATGGCGATCCGGCAGTGAGGGACACGCAGGCGCGGGAGGTTCTGGCTGCCGTCACCGCGGCCTATCCCGGCGTCACAAGCGTCCGGGTTTCCGACGCCATCGATGCTGTCAACGCCGTGGTCGGCGATCTGGCGCTCGCCGTTCGGGCGGCCGCTTCGCTGGCCCTCATTGTCTCCACGCTCGTGCTTGCCGGCGCGCTCGCCGCCGGACACCGCCAACGCCGCCAGGATGCCATCATCCTCAAGACGCTCGGCGCCACCCGCACCCGCCTGCTTCAGGCCTTCGCGCTCGAATACGGTCTGCTCGGCCTGGCGACGGGTCTGTTCGCCATCGCCACCGGCTCTGCCGCCGCCTGGTATGTCGTTTCGCAGCTCATGGAATTTCAGTTCACGCTTTTTCCCGCTGTCGCCGTTTCCGCCGCGGCCATTGCCCTGGTCGTCACCGTCGGTCTCGGTCTCGCCGGCACATGGCGGATTCTCTCGGCCAAAGCAGCGCCGTATCTGCGGAATCTGTAGGAATCGGCGGTCGCGCCCTGTTGTAATCATATTCGCAAATTGGCACGCGAAAGCCCTTGTTTCGCCGCCTTCCAGTCGCCATATTGCATCGCGAATGCGCTGCTTTGCCGCAGCGCGAGGATATTTTGAGGAGTCCACCGATGGTTCAACCCAATTTGCAGAATGCGACAGCCACCCGGACCGGTGCGCGCGAAGGCATCGACGAAGGCCTGCGCGCGTTTATGCTGGGTGTCTACAACAACATGGCCATCGGCCTTGTTGTCACGGCCATCGCTGCCCTCGGCACCAACGCACTGGCGACATCAAATCCGGCTGTTGCCCAGGCTCTTTATGGCAGCCCGCTCAAATGGCTGATCATGTTTGCGCCGCTGGGCTTCGTGTTTGCCCTGTCCATGGGCGTCCAACGGATGCAGCCCGCCACGGCGCGCCTTGTCTTCTTCGCTTTTGCAGCCGTCATGGGCATCTCGATCTCGTGGATTTTCCTGGTCTTTACAGGTGCCAGCATCACCCGGACCTTCTTTATCACCGCCGCCGCCTTCGCCGGGCTGAGCCTCTACGGTTACACGACCAAACGCGACCTGACAGCCATGGGCTCGTTCCTGATCATGGGTCTGATCGGTATTATCATCGCCTCGATCGTGAACCTGTTCCTGGCGTCTTCGGCGCTGCAATTCGCGGTCTCGGTGCTTGGCGTGCTGATTTTCGCCGGTCTCACCGCCTATGACACCCAGCGTTTGAAATACATGTACGATACGGTCGCCGGCGACGCCACGGCTGCCGGTCGGGCGTCGATCCTGGGCGCATTGTCGCTCTATCTCGACTTCATCAACCTGTTCATGTTCCTGCTGCAGTTCCTCGGCAACCGCGAATAAGGACATTGGAACGGCCAGACGATCATCCCCGGCGCCGCCCCCCGAACGGGGCGGCGTCTTGCCGTTTGCTGCCGCCTGCGGCCACCGCCGATTTGAAGCCATGACCGGAAGCGACGCCGTCGCCCGGCCTGCCATTCGTGATTTCGCCGCCGCTGATATCCCGGCGATTGCCGGGATTTACGCCGATGCCGTTCTCAACGGCACCGCCAGCTACGAATTGGAGCCTCCCGGCGAAGACGAGATGGCCCGACGTTTTTCGGCGCTCGCCCGGGCCGGTTTCCCGATCCTTGTCGCCACGATCACCGGCCGTGTCGTTGGTTATGCCTATGCCGGCCCCTACCGCACGCGCCCGGCCTACCGCTACATGGTGGAGGATTCCATCTATATCGATCCGGCCTTTCAGGGCCATGGCGTCGGCGATGCCCTGCTCACCCGCCTGCTTGTCGAATGTGAAACGCGCGGCTACCGCCAGGTCATCGCCGTTATCGGCGACGGCACCAACCACCGCGCCTCCATCCGCATCCATGAAAAGCACGGTTTCCGGCATGTCGGACTGCTGACGGCGACCGGTTTCAAGCATGGCCGCTGGCTCGATACCGCACTCATGCAGCGGCCGCTGAACGGCGGCGCGCAGACGCTGCCGGAAGACGGATCGCCCGCGCCTTAGGGATCACCTGCGTGAACCGTGGCGCGTGCGCAAAGGGCGGTTGCCCGCGCCGGAGGCGGTCATCGGCTTCGCCGCCGCAGGTCGGTCCGTCAGCCGCGCACCAGTGTCAGCTTCGGTCGGTCGATCACCTTCAGCACCTGCCCAAGATCGTGCCCGCGCCGCAGAATGGCGCCGGAAGCCGCCACCACCCGGAAGAGCCCCTGCCGGCGGGCAAGGGCGGGCACCTTTTCCACCCGGCAAACGGGAAATTCGCTGGCCCGCCGATAGATGGAGAACACCGCCCGGTCCTCAAGGAGATCGATGGCATAATCCCGCCACTCGCCCTCCACCACCTTGCGGCCATAGACTTTCAGGATCTGGCCCATCTCGTGACGGTTGAAGGCAACGAATTGCGGGGCCGATTTGCCGCGGGTTGCGCTGCGAAAACGCAACCCGCCACAGGATATGTCCTCGGTTTCGCTCAATGGCGCCTCCCTTGGCCCTGATTTAACGGCAAAAGGCATGGTCGGCGCAAGGGCTGGCCCGCAGTCCGGCGCGGGATGCACCCGGGCACGGTACCCGCGGCGCCTGCAACCTGCGATATTCCTCTTTTCCGCCACACTACCGCCCAGCATTGGCCAAATCACGCGGTCAGATTACCTTTGTTGCCTCGAGGCCCGGCAGCGTGGCAGGTTCGGTATCAGCCCCCCAGCCCCCCGAATCTGATCTTTGGCGGGCAATTCGATCCCCGGACAATGATCCGAGAGGTTCAGTCCAGAGGTTTCCCTAGAGGTATCCCGGGCCGGTCATCGCGTATTGGATGGCCGGCCCTTTTTGTTTCGGATCGGCCGTCAGTCCGGCCGGCCGCCACCCGTTTATCCGGCGGTCTCCATGGCCTTTCCCGTGGGCGCCGGCAATCCTATATTCGCCGTGTTGGTTCAGGTTGATTCGGGAGGCTGCGCATGCCGAGATTGTTCGTCGCGCTGGAGCTTCCCGCCGACATTGTCTTCTCCCTGGCGAGCCTGCGCGGCGGCCTGTCCGGTGCCCGCTGGATCGACGGCGAAAACTACCATATCACCTTGCGTTTCATCGGCGATGTCGACGAGCATGTGGCCGCCGAAGTGGCCAGCCAGTTGCGCCAGATCCGCCGCCGCGAACTGTCGTTGGCGCTGAGCGGACTCGGTGCCTTCGGCAACCGCAAGCCCCACGCCGTATGGGCCGGCGTCGCACTTACGCCGGCCCTGAGCGAGCTTCATGCCGATCTTGAACGCCGCATGCAGCGCATTGGCCTGACGCCGGAGCGCCGCAAGTTCACCCCTCATGTAACCCTCGCCCGCCTGCGCGGCGCGCCACCGGCCGATGTCGCCGCCTATCTGGCCCTGCGCGGCGGTTTCCGCACCGCGCCCTTCCCGGTCGGCCGTTTCGTGCTGCTGTCTTCACGGGCCTCGCGCGGCGGCGGTCCCTATGTGGTCGAAGACGCCTATCCCCTGGCCGCATGAGCGGTGCCAGCGCATTCCGGGAAGGAAACGGCCATGGCCTTGCCGTTTGAGCGGGTCGCCATCGTCGGCGCCACCGGACCGACCGGCCGCACCCTGTGCGCCGAGCTGGCCGGACGGGGGTTTCCGCTCCGCGTGATCGGTCGGCGGCCGGAGGTCCTGGCGAACCTGTTTGCCGACGATGTCATCGAGAAACGCGCCGGCGATGCCATGGACGCCGCCGCGATCGCCGGCGCCGTGGAAGGTTGCGACCTCGTGGTCGACTGTATCGGCCTGCCGCCCGACCGGATGGCCGACCATGTCGCCACGGCCCGCAACATCGCCGCCGCCGACGCCGCCGGCGCCCGCATTCTCCAGGTTTCAAGCTACTGGTGCTACATGCCGCTGACCGGTGTTCCGGTCTCGGAAACCCATCCCCGCAGCGGCGGCCCGCCCTGGGCGCGCATCCGGCGCCAGACCGAAGACATCCTGCGACAGGCCGGCGCCGCCATCGTCCATCTGCCCGACTTCTTCGGGCCCGGCGTGCACACCAGCACCCTGCAGGGCGCCATCCGCGAGGCGGTCGCCGGCAAGCCGATGAACTGGATCGGCGGCGGCGTGAAGCGGGACTTTGTCTTTGTCCCCGACGCCATGGCCGTGGCCGCCGACCTGTGCGTCCACCATGCCGCCTATGGCGAAGACTGGGTTGTGCCGGGCTCCGGTCCGGTGTCCGGCGACGATATCGCCGGAATGTTGTCGGAAATCCTCGGCCACCCGGTGCGGGTGCGGGCCGCTTCGCCGCTCCTTCTGCGCATTGTCAGCGTGTTCAATGCCCGGTTGCGCGCCTTCCTGCCGATGGTGCCGGACTATCAACAACCGCTCGCTTTCAACGGCGACAAGCTGGCAGCCTTGCTCGGCCCACCCCGTCGCACACCGTGGCGCGATGCGCTGGCCGCCACCGTTGCCGCGATCCGGGCGGAATAGGCGATACCGCCGGGATTACGCAAACAGCCCGTGGAGGTACCAGGCCGGATCGCCGGTCCCCGGGGAGCCAGCTGAGCCGCCGGGACCGCCGGTCCAGGGTTCGGCGCGGTAGACCCAGTAGCGCCGCCCGTCGCCATCCTCGATCCGGTAATAGTCGCGCACCTCGCCGCCGCCGGCGGGCGCCCGCCACCATTCCGGTGCAATCCGCTCCGGCCCTTCCGCCGCCGCCACGTCATACAGCGCCCGCCGCCAGCGAAACCGCAGGGGTGGCCCGCCCGGCAGCCCGGCCACCACTTCGATTCGCTCCGGCCGCGCAAACAGGCGCAACGGCCGCTCCGGCGGTGTCTCCATCCGCCCATCGGGCATCACCCACGCCGCGGCGGTCATGCCGGCGCCGGCCCGGCCCGGCGGCTGCATGGTGACCGCACGCTCGGGAATATGGCTTTCCACTCGCAGCGGCCGGGCGATACGGGCAAGGCCGAGCCGGGCGCCGAGCCGGTCGACGAGCGCCTCGAAATCGTCATCCTGTTTTGCGCCGCCGGCAAGATCGGTCTGGACCGCATCACGCGTCTCCGCCTCCACCACGCACAGCCGCATCATGTCGAAGCCGTGGCCGCCGGCATTGAACACGTCATGCGCCGTGTCGAAGGTCTCGCCGACCGCGTCGAGCCGTTCGCGGAACAGCGCCACGATGGTCGCCGGATCACGGATCGGCCGCGCCGTGCCCACCGCCGCGCGTATCACCTCGCCGTCGGTCCGGAAGAGCGAAAGTTCCACCATCTGCGCACCCACGCCCCGCGCCTCCAGCACCGGACCGAGCCGTCCCGCCAGAACACGAATCGTCGCCGCCACGCTGTCAGCACCACTCACCGGTTCGGCGAACCGCCGCTCCGCGCTCAGCATCGGCACCGGCCGGCGTGGCGACAGCGGTTCGTCCTCGTGCCCCAGCGCCTGATCGAGCCGTCGCAGCAACCCGGCTCCGAACCGGGTAGAGAACGGCGCCCGCGGCTGACCGGCAAGCTGACCGACACGCTTCAGGCCAAGCCGGTCGAGAAGCGCCAGCTGGGCATCGGAAAGCCGCAGCGCCGCCACCGGCAATTCGGCCAGCAGGTCGCGCTCGGCGCCCCGGGCAATGAAGGCCGCCTGCGCATCCGGGTCGCCGAAGCGCGCCAGCGCCCAGGCCGCCCCGGCCGTCGCGGCGATGGCGGCGCTGGCCTGAAAGCCGCGCCCGGCAAGCCGCGACAGGAGATCGGCGCGCAGGCCCTGCTCGCCGCCGAACAGATGGGCGCAGCCGCTGATGTCGAGAAACAGCCCGGCCCCCGGCGCCGGTGCCTCGCCATCCCCGGTCAGGTCCGGCGCGTCGAGTGCAACCAGCGGCGTATAGCGGTCGCACCAGTCGGCGATGTGGTTGAGAAGCTTGAGATCGGCGGCGGGGTCGGCCGGATGGACGGCCACGGAACCGGCGATCGCCCGCGCATCGGCAAGCGGCATGCCGGCGCCCAGCCCCAGCGCCGCCGCCGCCGCATTGACGGCGGAAAGCCGCAGCGCATTGTTGATCTTTTCCGCCACGACCACCGGCCGCCCCGCCGCCGCCGACCGGCCGCGGCGGCCGGAACGCACCGGCCGGGCCAACCGGTCTGTCGGCAGCGACGGCAGCCACAGGCTGAGGATACGGCTGTCCCTATCGCGCAACGACGGCATGCCCGGCAACAATCTCAGGCCCGGCAGACGAAGACCCGACAGACGAAGGCTCGGAAAGGGCCGCCGCGGTGGCGGCGCGTTCGACAAACCGGCACCTGCCGGGATCCCATTCCAGGACGGCATCGCCGGCCCGGCCCCGGCGGCTCTTTTCCAGGGTCAATCGCCAGGCCGCACGCCCGACGCCGTCGGCCAGCAGCCCGAGCGCGCCCGAGGGTGCCGGCCGCACCCGCCAGCGGGTATCCGCCGCGCTCGGCGTCGCGCCGGCGCCGGCGCTGTTGCCGCTCAGCCGCAGCAGGAAGCCGGTCACGCCATGGGTCCGCGCCCGCAGGGCCAGCCGTCGGCTTGTCGTCAGGTCGATATCGTCGCCGCCACGGCGGATTTCGCACACGGCATGGGCAACGCCCCGGCAGGCCAGGGCCGCCTCCAGCGCCCACAGCGCATCGCCGGTGCGGTCGACCCGCACCCGCACAACCCGCGCCGGATCGAAACCGAGCGCGGCAAGTCCCGGTGCATAAAGGCCGCCGGCCTCTTGCGCCGCATCGCCGGCGCTGATCCACAAAAGCGCCGCTGCATCCCGGCCGCCCCCATTCCGCTGCCCGCCGGCGCGCGACCGGGCCAGCAGCGCCAGCACGAAACCGGCCGCCGCCGCCCCGTCCCGCGCCTCCATGGCCCGCACGTCATGAAGTGCGGCCCGCAAAAGACCGCCGCCGACAAGCGTGTCGACACGCGGCACCCCGAACCGGATCAGGCCGTCATCCCGTGCCGCCCCGGCGACAGCCGGCCCGCAGCCATGGCGCGCTTCGCGACCATCCGGTGAAACCGGATCGTCCGCGCCACCACCCACCACCCACGGCCGGCCGGCCCGGACGCCGGTTTCCGCCAGCGCGCCGTCAAACCGGCCCTCCAGACGGGCAATATCCCGGCGCAGGCGCGAAAGCGTCGCCTCGGCCCCGCCGGATTCGCGGATGCGAGCCATGGTTCAGAATCCTGCTGACAGGCATATGTTCTATCTTTGTTCTCATGATTCCGGAATTGCCCGCCGGAGTCAAGACAGGCAGCAGGAACGCCGGCAAAGGTGTCAGCCGGGTGTCGGCACGGATTCAAGCCGCGATCGGAACGATTGACCTTCGGCAACCGCCGCGCCGGTCCGGCCGGTCACTCCGCCCCCCCTTCACGGCCTGTTGACCGGCGCCGGCGAAAACCGCTTGCCCAAACCGGCAAATCAGCCGACACTTGGCCAATCGGAAACAACGGAAAGGAGGTGATCCAATGTCGAGTGAGACTTCGGTGATGTCGAAAGGCCTTGGATGGACGACGGATATGAGGGAGCAGCCTCTCTTCTGACCGCGCCACCTTCGATCCGGTTCCCGGTTCGGGCCGGACGGCACACGAACTCACGAATTCAGCAATTCAAGACGAAGGGCCGCGCGGCTGTGCGGCCCTTCACATTTGAGCGCCCCGTCATCTCGCCGCCACCCCGCCGCCATCGAACACCGGCGGCGCTCGCTGGCCGGCGTTCAGCCCGTCCGGGTGAGCAGGATCTTCACCGCGAACGCCCCGAAGATACCGGCGAACAGATAGTCGATCGCCCTTGAAACCCGCCGGTTGCCCCGCAACAGCCGCGAGAACCGGTCGGCCGCCAGCACCATGGCGCAGGTGATCGGCATCGCGAAGGCGATGAAATAAAATCCGAGAAAGGCCAGTTTGCCCGGCGCGTGGGGATCGCCGGCGGAGACGAACTGGGGCAGGAAAGTGACAAAGAACAACACAATCTTGGGGTTCAGCAGATTGACCCCGAAGGCCGTCAGCCACGTCGCCAGCAGAGGCTGGCGCGGTTGCGTGCCCTGTTCCAGCGTCAGCGCCGAACCGCTCCGCAACGCCTGCACCGCCAGCCACACCAGATAGAGCGCCCCGGCGAGCTTGACGACGAAGAAGGCCTTCGGCGAGGCGGCCAGCAGGGCCGACAGGCCAAAGGCCGCCGCCATGGTGTGCACCACCAGCCCGCTGGAGGCGCCCAACACCGCGGTCAGCCCGGCCAGCCGCCCCTGGGTCAGCGCCCGGCTCAAGAACAGGGTCATGTCCGGCCCCGGCGTGATCGTCAGGATGAAGGCGGCAAGCGAAAAGGCTGCAAATATGCCAGCCGACGGCAGAAATTCCATGGCATGCCCTCCCGGCGGCGCCGACAGCACGCCGGGCCGCCCCCTCACCTAGCGCGTCGGCCGGTTCGGGGAAACCGGATTCATGCTTATTTGCTGCGCGCGCCGGTTGCTTGCGGTCACCGGGACGGACAGGCGGGCCAGCGGTCAGCGAACGGCAGGCCGGCCGAAGCAACGGCCGGCCGGAACGGGAATTCGCCGGTTGCGGTTAGCGCGACAAACGTGCCGCACGGCGGTCGAAAGCGAGCTTCTTGAGGCGCAGCGCTTCCATCTGCCGCTCCAGCCCGTCATGTGGTTGGCAGGCGGTGCGCGCCCGGATCGCGGCACGGCGCGCCTGTCGCTTCGGATCGGAAATGACCGATTCCGCGATCGCGAGGATGGCGAGGACGGCGAGGCCGAAAACCAGGACAATCATGGCGCGTCTCCAAAGCAGGCGTTGCGTTCAATGTGCGCCGATCATCGCCGGTCGCCGTTGAACCGGCCGTGAAACGGCGATTCATCCGCCGTTCATGTCGTCGCGCCGCCGGCGCGATGCGGCCGCTGGACGCGCCGGTCCGGCAACGCTTGCCGCAACGCAGGCCCCTGACTATAACGGCGCGTCTCGCCGTTGCCCGGCGCCGCAAACACTCAGGATTGCCATGGCTACCCCCGCTGCAAGCCCCGTGCGCAAGGTTGTCCTTGCCTATTCCGGCGGCCTCGATACATCCATCATTTTGAAGTGGCTGAAGGTCACCTACGATTGCGAGGTGGTCACCTTCACCGCCGATCTCGGCCAGGGCGAAGAGCTGGAGCCGGCGCGCGCCAAGGCCGAACTGCTCGGCATCCGCGAAATCTACATCGACGACCTGCGCGAGGAATTCGTCCGCGATTTCGTCTTTCCGATGTTCCGTATGAACGCGCTTTATGAAGGCGCCTATCTTCTGGGCACCTCCATCGCCCGCCCCCTGATTGCCAAGCGGCTGGTCGAGATCGCCGCCGAAACCGGCGCCGACGCCATCGCCCACGGCGCCACCGGCAAGGGCAACGACCAGGTCCGCTTCGAGCTCAATGCCTATGCGCTCAATCCGGATATCCGGATCATCGCCCCATGGCGCGACTGGGCGTTCAAAAGCCGTTCCGACCTCATCGCCTTCGCCGAGGAAAACCAGATTCCGGTACCCAAGGACAAGCGCGGCGAGGCGCCGTTTTCCGTCGACGCCAACCTGCTGCACTCCTCTTCGGAGGGCAAGATACTGGAGGATCCCGACGAGGCGCCGCCGGAATATGTCTTCCAGCGCACAATCGCGCCGGAGGATGCGCCCGACCGGCCAACGACAATCGAGATCGGCTTTGAGGCCGGCGACCCGGTTTCAATCGACGGCAGGCCGCTAAGCCCCGCCGCGCTGCTCGCCGCGCTCAACGATCTGGGCCGCGACAACGGCATCGGCCGCATCGACCTGGTGGAAAACCGCTTCGTCGGCATGAAGTCGCGCGGCGTCTACGAAACACCGGGCGGCACCATTCTGCTGGCCGCCCGCCGCGCCGTGGAATCGCTGACGCTGGACCGCGAGGCGGCCCATCTCAAGGACCAGCTCATGCCGCGCTACGCCGAGCTCGTCTACAACGGATTCTGGTTCGCGCCGGAACGCGAGATGATCCAGGCGATGGCCGACAAGGCGGCCGAAAAAGTCACCGGCACGGCGCGGATCAAGCTCTACAAGGGCAACGCCGTCATTGTCGGGCGCAAAAGCGCGAACTCGCTGTATTCCGACGATCTGGTGACCTTCGAGGACGACAAGGGCGCCTACGACCAGCGCGACGCGGAGGGATTCATCCGGTTGAATGCGCTCCGCCTGCGCACTCTGGCCATGCGGGAACGCCGGAACCCCTGAACGAACCGTTCACCGGTTGAGCGCCCGGATAACCGAATTGTCACCGGGATTCGCGGCCCGGCGGTGGTATCCTTTCGCACATGACCCGAAGCGGGTCCGATGAGGGAGGAGATCATGACATACTGTTTCAAAGCCCTTGGCACCGAAAAACCCCGTGCAAAACATTCCGGGACGCGGATAGGCAGCCTGGCGCGGATGGTCACGCTGGCCGCCGGTCTCGGCCTGCTGGCCGCCTTGCCTGATCCCGCCACCGCCCAGTCCGATCCGCCGACCCGCGCCATCACCCAGATCGCCGGCGACCTCTACCGCTTTCAGAACAATTTCCACTATTCCGTCTTCCTGGTCACGCCCGATGGCGTCATCGCCACCGATCCCATCAATGCGGAGGCCGCCACATGGCTGAAGGAGGAAATCAAGACCCGGTTCGGCCAGCCGATCCGCTATGTGGTCTACAGCCACGACCATGGTGACCACATTTCCGGCGGCGAGGTGTTCGCCGACGACGGCGCGCTGATCGTCGCCCATGCCCAGGCGGCTGTCGACATCGCCGACAACAATGTGCCGACCGCCGCGCCCGATATCACCTTCACCGACGAACTGTCGCTGACGCTGGGCGGCAAGACCGTCCACCTCGCCTATCTCGGCAAGAGCCATTCCGACAATCTGATCGTCGCCCACTTCCCCGACGAGCGCACGCTCTTCACCGTCGATTTCATCTCCGCCAAGCGGCTGCCCTTCCGCACCCTGCCGGACTATTACATGCCCGACGCCATCACCGCCATCGAGCGCGCCGCGGCTTTTGATTTCGACATCCTGGCGCCGGGCCACGGCGCCCTCGGCACACCCCAGGATGCGCGCGACCACGCCCAGTATCTGAAGGACCTGAAAGCCGCCGTCGAAGAGGCAATCGCCGCCGGCAAGTCGCTGGAAACGATGCAGGCGGAGATCACGCTCGACGCCTACAAGGACTGGGGTTCCTACGCTGACTGGCGCACCCAGAACATCGAGGGCATGCACCGCATCCTCACCCAATAGGCCGGCAGATCCGCGGGCGGCACGGGAAAACCGGCGCCGCCCCGGGCGGTTTCAGGGGCGCCGTCCTCAGGCCTCAAGCAGCCATTCGTGCGCCGGCTGGTTGTGGAAGCGCCAGACCCGCTTCGGCCCGGCCATGACGTTCAGATAATACAGATCATAGCCGTGGATCGCCGCGCAGGGATGATAGCCGCGCGGCACCAGGGTGACGTCCCCGTCCTCCACCGCCATGGTCTCGTCCAGGCTGCCATCGTCGGTATAGACCCGCTGGAAGGCAAAGCCCTGGGGCGGGTTGAGCCGGTGGTAATAGGTCTCTTCCAGCAGCGATTCATGGGGTAGATTGTCGGTGTCGTGCTTGTGGGAGGGATAGGAGGAGGTGTTGCCTGCCGGCGTGATCACCTCCACCACCAGCAGCCCGTCGGCCGGCTCCGTCTCCGGCAGGATGTTGGCGACGTGGCGCACATTGTGGCCGGTGCCGCGCACCTCCTGGCTCACATCGTCGGGCCTGATCAGCCGCGGCCCGTGGCCGCCCGCGCCGCCCGGCGCCGAGCACACCGCCAACTCCACCGGCGTCTGCGCCCTCGCCTTCCAGCGCGATCCCGCCGGCACATAGACCGACCACGGCTTGCCGTCGAACGGCGACATCCGCCCGCCGATGACGCCGAAATCTTCTTCCCCGCCGGTCACCGCCGCCTTGCCGGAAATCAGCACCAGGCAGACCTCCCGCGCGCCGGTGTCCGCGCCCACCGTCTCGCCGGCGGCAAGCCTGACCACATCGAACCCGACATGGGTCCAGCCGGCCGTCTGCGGCGTGACATGGATGACCCGGTGATGGCTATCGGGTTGTGAGGGTTTGATCAGGAGGTGTGACATGCAATTCGATCCGTAAACGTGTCCCGTCGGGCCATGCTAGACCCGATCCGATGTCAGGAACAGACCGATGGGGATAGCCGGCAGGCAGCCCGCCGAGATTGCGCACCCCGCAATTGCCTTCCGGGCGAGGGGCGCGGTCCGGCCTTCAGCCCCCGGGCTGTTTGACCATGCGCAGATACGGCAGTTTGGCTTCGAAACTGCCGTGCTGGGCCCGCGCCTCGTCGTCGGACACGGCCGGCACCACGATCACGTCATCGCCGTGGGTCCAGTTGGCCGGCGTGGAGACCTTGTGGTCGTAGGTCAGTTGTACGGAATCCAGCACCCGCAGCAGTTCGTCGAAGTTCCGGCCCGTGGTCATCGGGTAGGACATGTGCATTTTGATCTTCTTGTCCGGGCCGATCAGGAACACGGTGCGCACCGTCTCGTTGTCGACAGCGGTCCGGCCCTCAAACGAATCGCCGGCTTCCGAACCCAGCATGCCGTAGAGCTTGGACACTTTGAGTTCGGGATCGCCGATCATCGGATAGCCGACCGACTGGCCCGTCGCCTTGACGATGTCCTCTTTCCAGGCTTGGTGGGATTCTACCGGATCGACGCTGATACCAATGATCTTGCAGTTCCGCCTGGCGAATTCCTCCGCGATACCGGCCATGTGGCCGAGTTCGGTGGTGCAGACCGGCGTGAAGTCCTTGGGGTGGGAGAACATGATCGCCCAACCATCACCGATCCATTCGTGAAAACTGATCGGCCCTTCGGTGGTGTCAGCCGTGAAATCCGGTGCGGTGTCGTTGATCCTGAGGTTCATGAAATTTCTCCTGTCGCAGAATGAGGCCGGTCACCGGCATGGCCCTCCGGCCGGGCCGTCCGCGACAGCCCCGGCGCCCGCCATGCCGCATATCGGCGGTGCTGGATAATGATCCCTGATGTGGCGCAGGCGGCGGCACCCGTCAATGGGCTTGCCGAAGCCGACGCCCACACATTTGTACCCGATGGTGATTGCCCCCAAACCAAAACACCCCGCCGTTGCAGCGGGGTGTTTCAGGTCTCGATCCGCTTGTTGGCGGACGGTTTGCGCTCAGACATTGACTTCAGAGGCAACCCGCGGGATCTCGAAGCGCTCGATGCCGAGATCGTGAAGCTGTGCATTGTCGAGGCGCGACAGGGCCTTGACGGTCTGGTTGTAGGAACGCCAGCGGCGGATTTTCTTGCTGATCGTGGATACCGACATGGGACACTCCATCAAGTTTTCGATTGTGAGGAAGAGCGGAATGTTGCACCGTCTTGAGCGCCACATAGTCACCGGGGCGGCGCCGGAAAAGCGCTAATTCCTCAATCCTGATATGCAGATTATGCATGGCTTTTGTTCTGAGATATCAAGGGCATGACAAATTCGAACACAATCGGAGTCGGGCTGATCGGCACTGGCTTCATGGGCAAGTGCCATGCGGTGGCCTGGGCCGGCGTCGCCCCGGTCTTCGGCGACGTCGACACCCCGCGCCCGGTCATCCTCGCCGACGCCACACAGGACCTTGCCGACGCCGGCGCTGCCGCCTTCGGATTCGGCGAGGCAACCGCCGACTGGCGTGCTGTCATCGCCCATCCCGGTGTCGATGTCGTCTCCATCACGGCGCCCAACGCGTTCCACGCGGACATGGCGGTCGCCGCCCTGGAGGCCGGCAAGCACATCTGGTGCGAAAAGCCGATGTCCGGCGACCTGGCGGAGGCGGAACGCATGGCGGCTGCCGCGAACACCACCGGCCGGGCGGCGATCCTCGGCTACAACTACATCCAGAACCCGGTGATCCGGCACATCCGCCGCCTGCTCGATGACGGCATTATCGGCGACGTCAACCAGGTCCGAATGGAGATGGATGAGGATTTCATGGCCGATCCGCATGCGCCGTTCACCTGGCGCAGCGAAGAGGCGTCCGGCTATGGTGCGCTCGACGATTTCTGTGTCCACCTCCTCGCCATCACCAGCATCCTTTTCGGCGGTGTTGCCCGGGTGTTCACCGATATGGGCAAACCGTATCCCGAACGGCCGCTGGCGGACGGCGGCAGCAAGCCGGTAATGACCCACGATTCCGCCGCCGTCCTCGCCCGGCTCGACAATGGTGCGCTTGCCAGCTTCGCCGTCAACCGCGCCGCCTGGGGCCGCAAGGGCCGGTTGGCGATCCAGGTCTTCGGCTCCGCCGGCTCCATCCTCTTCGACCAGGAGCGGATGAACGAATTTCAGCTCTACACCGTCGATGGCGCGCCGGAGACCCGCGGTTATCGCACCATCCTCACCGCCCCCCATCATCCGCCCTACGACAAGTTCATCCCCGCACCCGGGCACGGGCTCGGCTTCAACGATCTGAAGATCATCGAATGCCGCGAGCTGCTGAACGTCATCGCCGGCGCGCCGGCCCACGCCATCACGTTCGCGCAGGGCATCGCCATCGAGCGCACCATACATGCCATGGCCGAGGCGTTTCAGGCCGGCCGGTGGCAGTCGGTTCCAAAGGCCTGATCGGCACCGCCGGATGCGCCGCCAGACAGACCACCGGAATCATCACCGGATCCGAAGGCCGGCCGCGTCCGCCGGCGCCATGGGGAACCGGGGCGATCGGCGCCGGCTCGGACCCGGCACAGGGCGCCGCACATGACCCGACCGGCGCGGCAAAACAGGGCGCAGCTTGCCGCCGAGTGGCTTCTCCTGTTCGTTGCCGCGCCGCTCGTCATGGCATTTGCATTGCCGCCGACGGCGATCTGGTACGCGCTCGCCACGATCATGGTAATCGGGTTGATTCTGCTGCAGTTAACACCGGGATTCCGGTGGCGAAGCCTGATCGATGGGCCGTTGGTTCCCGATGTTTGGCCGTTTCTCCTGCTGGTTGCCTGCACCGGCGCCGTGGTGGTTGCGCTGACCATGTGGCTGGTGCCCGCAAGCCTGTTTTCGCTTCCCCGCCTGCGCCCCGGTCTGTGGCTTATGATATTGATTTTGTATCCCTTTTTGTCGGCCCTGCCGCAGGAGCTGGTCTATCGCGTGCTGTTTTTTCGCCGCTATGGCCGGTTGTTTGCGGGTCCGAAATCGGCGCTCGCCGCCAATGCCGCCTGTTTCGGTCTCGCCCACCTTTTCTATGCCAACTGGCCGGCGGTCATCCTGGCGACGATCGGCGGCGCGGTCTTTGCCTGGGCCTATCAGGTGCAAGGTTCGTTCCGCTTTGCCTGGCTGCTCCACGCCCTTGCCGGCCAGCTGATCTTTACCGCCGGTCTTGGCATCCTATTCTATCACGGCGCGGTGGCCGGCTGACCGGCCGCCCGGCGCCGTCGGCGGTCACTGGCGGCCAACCGTGTCAGGTCGGCTCCCACAGTTCCACCGGATTGCCTTCCGGATCATGGATACGCGCAAACCGGCCGTTGGGCAGCGGTTCGGGATGCCGCGCGACCGCGATCCCCGCCGCCTCCAGCTGCCCGACCAGCGCATCCAGATCGCGCACGCGGAGATTGATCATCCAGCCCTGTTCGGCCCGGCCGAAATAGTCGGTGTCGGCGGGAAACGGCGCAAAGACCGTCGGGCCGGCAGCTTGTTTCCAGGGTTCGGTGTCATAGTCCGACGGCACCGGGTCGATGCCCAGATGCCGCTGATACCAGGCCGCCAGCGCTTCCGGATCCTTCGCCCGGAAGAACAGGCCGCCGATGCCGGTGACGAGGGGTTCGGCCATCACCCGCGCCTATTCGGCCGCCTCCACCGCCATCGGATTGTTGGGGTGGGTGGTCCAGTTTGCGTATTTTTCGGCGATCGCCTCTCCGGTGCGCGGATCGATCCCTGATATTTGCTCCATGGTGATGCAGTCTTCGACCGGACACACCGAGACGCACAGATTGCACCCCACGCATTCCGCATCGATCACCTCGAACATGCGGACGCCGTTGACCGTGTGCGTGATCGCCTGATGGGACGTGTCCTCGCAGACCACATGGCATCGCCCGCACTGGATGCACTGGTCCTGATCGATACGCGCCTTGGTAACATAGTTGAGATTGAGATACTGCCAGTCGCTCATATTTGGCACGGCGCGGCCGATGAAGTCGTTGATGCCGTCATAGCCGTTCGCGTCCATCCACCCTTCCAGCCCGGCAATCATCTCCCGGACGATTTTAAACCCGTAGGTCATCGCCGCCGTGCACACCTGGACATTGCGCGCGCCCAGCGCCATGAACTCCGCCGCATGCCGCCAGGTTTCGACACCGCCGATCGCTGAGATCGGCAACGCCGCCGTCGCCGGATCGCGCGCGATTTCAGCGACCATGTTGAGCGCGATCGGCCGCACCGCAGGACCGCAATATCCGCCATGGCTGCCCTTGCCGTCGATGGTCGGCACCGGCGCCATCTGGTCGAGATCGACACCGACGATGGAATTGATCGTATTGATCAGCGACACGGCGTCGGCGCCGCCCGCCAACGCCGCCTTTGCCGGGTAGCGTATGTCGGTGATGTTCGGCGTAAGCTTGACGATGACCGGCATCCGGGTCGCCGCCTTGCACCACCGGGCAACCATTTCAATATATTCCGGCACCTGTCCGACCGCCGAGCCCATGCCGCGCTCGCTCATGCCATGGGGGCAGCCGAAATTGAGCTCGATGCCGTCGGCTTCGGTCTCTTCGACCTTCTTCAGGATGGCTTTCCAGTTGGGCTCCTCGCACGGCACCATCAGCGAAACGATCAGGGCGCGATCCGGCCACGCCCGCTTGACCTCCTTGATCTCCCGCAGATTGACATCCAGCGGGCGGTCGGTGATCAGTTCGATATTGTTGAATCCCAGGAGTCGCCGGTCCGGTCCGTGCACCGCGCCATACCGCGGTCCGTTGACATTCACGACCGGCGGATCCTCGCCGAGTGTCTTCCACACCACGCCGCCCCAGCCTTCGCGGAAAGCGCGCTCGACATTGTATTTCTTGTCGGTCGGCGGCGCCGAAGCGAGCCAGAAAGGATTGGGTGATTTTATTCCAAGGAATTCGCTCTGGAGACTGGCCATGGGTTCCTCCCCTCAGGCGGAAATGTGCAAAACAACGGGGACCGTTTCAGGTCGTCATGAGGTGCGAAATCAGCATGTGTATCATGGTGATCCGTGATGCATCCTTCCTGATCGCTCCGGTGTCACCGGCTTAACACCGCATCGATGCTTTCCGCGGCAAGCTTGCCGTCCTCAACAGCGACCACCGTCAGATCCTCGCCATCGCTGACGCAATCGCCGCCGGCCCAGACATCCTGAAGGCTCGTCTGCCGGCTGTCATCGACCTTGATCCGGCCGTTTTCCAGGACCAATTCGGCGCCTGAATTTTCCAGGACGACCGGTGCAAACGCCTGTCCGATCGCCTTGAACACCATGTCGGCAGCAAGGACTTCCGTCTCGCCGGTTCCCACGAGCGCGCCTTTGTCGTTGCGGGTATGTTCCAACTCCAGGCCGACGACAGCGCCTTCGTTCACCACCAGCGATTTCGGCTGGAGATGATGGCGTATCGCGACACCGGAGATCTGGGCCAATTCCTGTTCATAGCCGCTGGCATTCATCTGCGCCTTTCCCCGGCGATAGGCGATGGTCACCTGCTCCGCGCCAAGGCGCTTCGATTGCACTGCCGCATCGATTGCCGTCATGCCGCCGCCGATGACCACGACGCGGCGGCCAACCGGCACTTCGCCAAGATTATCCGCCTGGCGCAAATCGGCGATCCAGCCGACGGCATCGACGCTGCCGGACGCATCCTCGTTTTCCAGCCCGAGCCTGTTGACCGCACCCAGGCCGATCCCGAGAAAGACCGCATCATGCCTGGCCCGCAGGTCGGCAAGGGTAATGTCTGTCCCCAGCGCGATGCCATACTCAATGGCAATCCCGCCGATCCCGGTAACGAAGGCAACCTCGGCCTGGGCAAATCCGTTGACGGCCTTGTAGGCGGCAATCCCGAACTCGTTAAGGCCGCCCGGTTTTGCCCGGGCCTCGTATATGGTCACATCGTGGCCGCGCATGGCCAGCCGATGGGCGCACGCCAGACCCGCCGGGCCGGCACCGACAACACCAACGGTCTTTCCGGTCGGCGCGGCCCGGACAAACGGATGATCCGTCTCCGCAGACATCAGCGTATCCGTTGCGTAGCGCTGCAGCCGGCCTATGGTAACCGGCTTGTCCTCGGCGAGATTGCGCACACATGCCTCTTCGCACAGCGTTTCCACGGGACAGACCCGCGCGCACATGCCGCCCAGTATGTTTTGCTCGAAGATCGTCTTCGCGGCACCTTTGGGATTGTCCGCCTGGATCTGTCGAAGAAACAGCGGGATATCGATGGATGTCGGGCAGGCGGTCGTGCAGGGAGCATCGAAACAGAAATAACACCGATCCGCCTCGACAAAGGCTTCATGCCGGGTCAATGGCGGGTGCAGATCGCTGAAGTTGGCGGCATATTCCGAAGGCGTAAGCCGGCCGCCACGAATATCGGCCCCCGACGGGCCGGATTTGCCGGATTGGGACACGCCGTTCGTCATGACTTCAGCCTCCTCTGCCAAACCGAAGATCGGTCACGCCGAGAGGATGACGAAATTTGATCGATTGGTCAATTTTTTATCGTTTGATAAAATATTGCACTCCAGCGCTCCGGAACACGGGACTTGTGGTCGGGGCGTCCAAAATGGGAAAAGGCCGATATGTTCAATTCCCTGAAAGCGATGATCGGACGAATGACCGGCGGAACGGACCCGGATGGTCAATTTGACGAAACCGAGTCCAGGCTGGCTGTCGCCGCCTTGATGATCCATTGCATGGCCGTCGACAGAGAAGTCACCCGATCCGAGCGCGCCAAACTGCGATCGGTGCTGATGGACACCTATTCGCTGTCGGAAGCCAACGTCGAAAAACTGATCGCCGAGGCGACCCGGGCCGACAATGAGGCCGTCGACCTTTATGGCTTCACCAGTGTTCTCAAACGCCACCTCGACCGCGAACAGCGGGCCGACGTGATCGAGCAACTGTGGTCAATGGTCTATGCCGACGGCACGATCCATGAATTCGAGGACAACCTGGTCTGGCGTGTGGCCGAACTGCTCGGGATCGAACGAACCGAACGTCTGGCAAGAAAACGCGCCGCGCGCGAAGGCGGCACATCCGGTGCGCGGGATTAAGGGTCCGGATCGGCCTGTTCATTGGCGGTACAGGATTGACGCGGTAGTTGCCCGGCCATGCCCGCTCTTGCATCGCTAGGATCATTTGGCACAATGAATCACATGAGCCGCACCGCGCCCAAAATCCTGGTTGTCCTTCATCAACACTCATCCAGCGCCGGAAAGCTGGGCCAGATGTTGACCGCCAAGGGTTACGATCTGGATATCCGCAGGCCGCGCTATGGCGAGCCGCTGCCGGAGACCATGGCCGAACACGCCGGCGCGGTCATCTTCGGCGGTCCGATGAGCGCCAACGATCCGGACGATTTTGTCAAACGGGAAATCGACTGGATCAATGTGCCATTGGCGGAAAATGCGCCCTTCATGGGGATCTGCCTCGGTGCGCAGATGTTGGCGAAGACGCTGGGCGCCGACGTCAGACCGCATCCGGAAGGGCACGCGGAAGTCGGGTTCTACGACCTGAAGCCGACAGAGAGCGGTCGCCGGCTCATGCACTGGCCCGAAACGGTCTACCAGTGGCATCGCGAGGGATTTGACCTGCCGTCGGGCACCGACCTTCTGGCATCCGGCGACATGTTCGAGAACCAGGCCTTCTCTGCCGGCGCCGGCGCGTTCGGCATCCAGTTTCACAGCGAGCTGACCTACGCCATGGCCTGCCGCTGGTCGGTGAAGGGCGAGGCGCGCACACATCTCCCCGGTGCGCAGAAACGGCCCGCCCACCTGGCCGGCTGGATACGTCACGATCCCCACGTCCGCAGCTGGTTGGACCGGTTCCTGGATCTGTGGATCGCGCGCGATCAGAGAGGCTGCTCGAAGGCAGCCTGAGCATCACAAGCCTCATCGCCGAATAGCGTCGCCTCGATCCATCCCAGGGCACCGTCGACATGGGCAACGGTTGGGCCTTCGGGCGGCGGCGGCCGGCGAATCATGATCGTCACGATCCCCGCCATGCGCGCCGCGACGATTTTTGCGTAGGCCGGCCCGCCGGAATTCTTCGACACGACATATTCAACCCGATGCTTGCGCAGCAGTGGCAACTCCTGCTCCGGATCGGCCGCCGGCCGGCCAAGCAGAACGGTCCACGCCGGTGGCACTTCGCCCGGCGCCGGCGGTTCGATCATACGCAACACGCAAACAAGATCCGCACGGTCGCGAAACGCCGAAAGCTCCCGTCTGCCTGCCGCCAGAAAGACCCGCGCACCGCGCGGCAGCGCATCGGCGGCATCGGCCATGGAGCCCACATCGATGACCCGGTCATCGGACCGGCGCGGAAATGGCGGCCGCAGCAGCTTGACCCGCGGCACGCCTGCCGACTTCGCCGCTTCGGCGGCGTGCAGGGCGATCCGTGCGGCAAATGGATGGGTGGCATCGACGAGCGCGTCGTAGCCGTCGGACACAAGAAGCGCGGCAAGCCCTTTCGGACCGCCAAATCCGCCGCGGCGCACCGTTCCCGAGTTTGCCGCCGGCAGTCGGGTCAGGCCGGCAAGTGACGTGACGGTCGTCAGGCGGTCGTCTTCGGCAAGCCGCGCGCACAACTCGCCGGCTTCCGCCGTGCCGCCAAGGACAAGTATCTTAGGCAAAATCCGTCTCCGCCAGGATGGCACCATCACGCCCGACGATCAGGACATTAATAGCGACTTCGCCAACGCCGACAACATCCCGCGCACGATTTGCCGCAAGGCGGGCAATCGGCGCCGCCAGATCGATACCGAAGTCCCGTGCCGCCATCAACGCCGCCAAAGCCGTGTTTGCCTGTCCGATCGCGGCAATCGCCCGCGGTCCCGCGCCCGTGTCCGTTGCGACCCTGGCAAGGGCGTCACAATCGACCTGGCTGCGGCCGGAATGCAGGTCCAGTGCGCCTTGCGCCAATTTGGCGATCTTGGCAAATCCGCCGGCGACGGTCAGTCTTGGCACCGGATGTGCACGTGCATATTTCAGGAACCCGCCGGCAAAGTCGCCCATGTCGATCATGGCAAGCCGCGGCAACTGATAGTGGTCTTGTGCGGCCATCTCCGAACCGCGGCCCGTGGCGCCAACCAGATGATCGAGACCGGCGGCCCGCGCAACATCGACTCCGCGATGGATCGCATCGATCCAGGCCGCGCACGAATAGGGAACCACAATACCGGTGGTGCCGAGAATCGAAATGCCGCCGACAATACCCAGGCGCGGATTCCAGGTTTGCTCGGCCAATTTCCCTCCGTCCGGCACGGAAAGGGTGACATCGAAGTGAGGCTCCAGCCCATGATCCGCTGCCACCTGCGTCAATGCATCCCTGATCATTCGCCGGGGAACCGGATTGATCGCCGGCTCTCCCGGAGCGAGCGGCAAGCCCGCAAGCGTAACCTCGCCGACGCCCGCCCCGGCAAAAAACCGGACCACATCGCTGTCGGCCGATCTGCCGGCGCCGCCTGCCTCCCCTTCGGCCGCGCCTTCGCGCCGCAGGCGGACGGTGGCCTCGATCTCCGCGCCGTGTGTGACGTCGGGGTCATCGCCGGCATCCTTGATCACCGAAGCCTGTGCCCAACCTTCGCCGCTGCCGGTTCTGCACAGGGCAAACGAAGGCGCCTGACCGCCCGGCAGCGTGATCGTCACCGGATCGGGAAACGCCCCGGCGAGAACGGCCGTTGCCGCGGCCTTGGCCGCCGCCGTCGCGCACGCACCGGTCGTCCAGCCGCGCCGCAACGCCGTTCCCGCCCGCCGCGCGGAAGCGGATTGACGGCCTTGACGTTTTCCAGTGCCCTTGATCGAACCCATAGCCGGTGCCGGTATGTCCTGCTGTCCGAGACGGTCGGAATTTCCGCTATTGTGTCTTATGCGCTTTTGCACAATCAAAAACAGGGATAAGAACCGGCATGGATGCGAAAAGTCGGCATACAACACAAGCCAAGACTACGGGAATCGGACCTGACGGGATCGACGGTCTGCCCGTATTTGAACCCGGATGGGTGTGGCTCACCGGCGCCGGGCCTGGCGATCCCGGCCTGCTGACCCTGCATGCCGCCAATGCGCTCGCGCAGGCCGATGTGATCGTTTACGATGCCCTGGTCAATGACGCAATTCTTCGCCTGGCCCGCCCCGAAGCCGATCGCGTCTACGCCGGGAAACGCGGTGGCAGACCGTCGCCCAGGCAGGCCGATATCTCGTTATCGTTGATCGATCTCGCCGCTGCGGGCAAGCGCGTTTGCCGCCTCAAGGGCGGCGATCCCTTTGTCTTCGGACGCGGCGGCGAAGAAGCGCTGGCACTTGTCGACGCCGGCATCCCCTTCCGGATCATCCCCGGCATCTCGGCCGGAATTGGCGGTCCGGCCTATGCCGGCATTCCCGTCACCCATCGCGACGTCAATCACGCGGTGACCTTTTTGACCGGCCACGACCAGAATGGTCTGAAACCGTCGACCGTCGATTGGCGCGGGATCGCGTCCGGCGCGCCGGTGCTGGTGTTGTACATGGCCATGAAGCATCTTGCGACCATCGCCGGCGAGCTGATCGCCGCCGGCCGCCGCGATGACGATCCTGTTGCCGTGATATGCAATGCCACGCTTCCCGATCAACAGGTGCTGCAGACGACGTTGCGAACCGCGGCCAGCGATACCGGCCGCGCCGGTTTGAAGCCACCTGCGATCGTCGTGATTGGCGAGACCGTGCGCATGCGAGGCCGGCTTGACTGGCTGGGCGCGGTGGAGATCCGTGCCAGGGAACGCGGCAAGGCGGCCGGTCATACCCGGCACGGCAGCACCCGGATTGCCACACGTGCCTGAAAGCGGCCGATCTGGCGCGGCCGGCAATTCCCCCTCTGGCCTGATCGTCGCCGGTACAACCAGCGGCTCCGGCAAGACCGTTACGACCTGCGGCCTGATCGGCGCACTCCGGCGGATCGGATATGATGTTGCGCCGGCCAAATGCGGCCCCGACTACATCGATCCGGCATTTCTCGCCGCCGCCGCCGGACGGCCCGCCATCAATCTCGATCCCTGGGCCATGGCAACCGGCCGCATCGCCAACCTGATAGCCGGTCACGCCGCGCAAGGGCGCCTGCTCGTCATCGAAGGTGTCATGGGACTGTTCGATGGCGCGGAGGGCGGCAAGGGATCGACGGCCGATCTTGCAAGAAAAACCGGACTGCCGGTGCTGCTGGTCGTTCCGGCCGCCGGCACCGCCCAATCAGCCGCGGCGACGGCGGAGGGCTTTGCAAGCGCCGCCGGATCCATGGGCATATCCATCATCGGCGTCCTGGTGACACACATTGCGTCGCCGCGCCACGCCGGGCTCGTCCGCGAAGGCTTCGAACATGCGACCGTGCCGCTTCTCGGCCTGCTGCCGCGGCAACCGGATCTGAAACTGCAATCCCGGCATCTGGGTCTGGTTCAGGCCCGCGAGCACACCGCCATCGGCGAAATCATGGACGCGGCGGCGGATATGCTTGCAACCCATGTCGACATCGCCGCCCTTGCCGGCCGGGCGGGACCGGCGACGGCCAACAGCAGCGCCGAACCGCGATCATTGTCGCCGCCGGGGCAACGGATTGCCGTGGCCGACGACCGGGCCTTCGGCTTCCTCTACGCCCATTGGCTCCAGGATTTCCGCCGCGCCGGTGCCGAAGTGAGGCTGTTTTCGCCGCTTGCCGATGAACCGCCGGGCGAGACTGCCGATGCGATCCTTTTGCCCGGCGGATACCCGGAAATGTGCGGACCGGATCTGGCCGCGGCGTCGGCGTTCCTGTCCGGCCTGAGCCGGGCTGCCGATCAGGGCATCCCGGTCTACGGCGAGTGCGGCGGCTACATGGCGCTCGGCCAGGCGATCATTGACGCCGACGGCTTGAGCCACCGGATGGCCGGCTTGTTGCCACTGGTGTCCGATTTCTCCGCGCCGAAACTCAATCTGGGATATCGGGATCTGCGCGCCGACGGTCGTTTTTTCTGGCCCGGCCCCTTGCGTGGGCACGAGTTCCACTACGCGGCCGGACGCCAGGTTGGCGAGGCCGATCCATTGTTTGCGGCCCACACAACAGACGGCCGGGACCTCGGATCGATGGGAATGCGGCGAGGATCGGTCGCCGGCTCGTTCGCCCACATCATCGATCGCGCCGGCTGACCGGAACTGGCGGCCTGCGCATCTACGGACGCCGGCGAATCCTCAGCACATGGCTATGGTCCGGGTCGTACAGTGCCGAATTCCTGAACCCCTTCGCCGCCAGCGCGGGGCCGACAAGGACCAGCGCCGTGCGTGTGATCTTCTCCTTGCGCACCTTGTCGCGGATATCGGCGAGCGTTCCTGTGATGATACGTGCATCCGGCCAGCCGACCCGGTAGGCAACGGCTACCGGACAATCCGCGCCATAGTGCGGTGTCAGCTTTCGCTCTATCTCCAGCAGGTTGCGAACAGACAGATGGATAGCCAGCGTGGCACCGGACCGTCCGAGAATATCAAGGTCTTCGCCCGCCGGCATCGCCGACGATTTCATTGCCGTTCGTGTCAGGATCACGGTCTGGCACACATCGGGAACCGTCAGTTCCTGCCCCAGCGCCGCCGCTGCGGCCGCGAAGGCTGGCACGCCGGGGGTAATGTCATAGGCAATTTCATGGGCATCCAGGCGTCGCATTTGCTCGGCGATCGCTCCATATAGCGACGGATCGCCCGAATGGACGCGCGCCACATCCTTGCCGGCGCGATCGGCCTCCACGATAAGCGCGACAATGTCGTCGAGCGTCATCGACGCGGTGTCCCGGACCAGCGCTCCATCCGGCGCCGCGGCAACGATCTCCTTGGGCACCAGAGACCCGGCGTAGAGGCACACCGGCGCGGATTCGATCAACCGCAGGCCGCGCAAGGTAATCAGATCCGGCGCACCGGGGCCCGCGCCAATGAAATGGACAGTCATGCGGCACCGCCATGCCGGTCGATTCGGCCCCCGCCGGTGTCGGCACCCAGCCTGTAACCTCTGGGCGTATAGACCCGCTCCTGCCCCGAATGCATCACCCGCCGGCTCTGGCTGGAGCCAACCAGCACAAGCGTCATCATATCAACCTCGTCGACACGAAGCGCCGCCAGATCGACCACGCGAATGCGCTCTCCCGCCCGCCCCAGCATCCGTGCCAGAACAACCGGTGTATCCGGCGGCCGGTGCGCCATCAGCAGCTCACGCGCGGCGTCCAGCTGGGTGCGCCGCCGTTGGGAGACCGGATTGTAAAAGGCAACGACAAAATCGCCCTCCGCGGCCGCCTGAACCCGCCGCTCGATGACCGGCCACGGGGTCAGCAGGTCCGAAAGCGAGATGGCGCAGAAATCGTGACCGAGCGGCGCGCCGATCCGCGCCGCCGCCGCCTGCAACGCGGAAATCCCCGAAGCGACGACGATTTCCGCCCGCCTTGCCCCGTCGTCGAGCCCTTCAGTATCCAGACATGCATAGACAAGGCTCGCCATGGCATAGATGCCGGCGTCACCCGATGAGACCAGCGCCACATTGGCCCCGCCTCCGGCCAGCGCCAATGCTGCGCTTGCCCGTTTCTCCTCCTCGCCAAGCCGGAACGGAAGAACGGTCTTGCCCGCCGTGAGATGCGATATCTGTTCAAGATAGTAGCCATAGCCGACAACGACGTCGGCATCCGCGATCAACCGCGACGCCTCCGGCGTCCTCCACAGTTCCTGCCCCGGCCCAAGCCCGACGACGGCCAGACGGCCGCGACCGCGGCCCACCGAATCCGGATCGACAATGTCGCCGGCCTGCGCGATTGCGCATGTTGCCCGCGGTGATTTCCGCTTTGCAACCACCAGTTCGCCGCCTGCGCCTGTTGCCGCCAGCGCCGCCGCCTCGGCGACCCCGTGACAGCCGACTTCGCGAAACACCGTCGCGGATGGATTGGCCAGTCGCGGGGTTTCCGCTTCCAGGCGATCTGCGGGGAAAAAGCGTGCCGGAACCCCGAGCCTTTCGGCAAGAGCGTGAACGGCCGGTTCGTCCGCCTTGACGTCCAGTGACGCGACACATGCGATGGCGGCCGGCGCAAATCCGGTCTCCGCAAGGACCGTATCGGTCAATGCCGCCAGTTCCCCCCCATCCACGTCCCGTTCACATCCGACGCCAAGCACCAGCTTTCTGGGATGGTAGACCAGATGATCCGTCGCTCCTGTCCGGGTTTTCAGTGTCGTGGTGAGCCGGACGGCCCCGTTGTCGGCAAACGGCAGGTCGCTTTTCGCAAGCCACGGCGCCTCGCCGGCGAGCCGTGCGCGCGCGCCCTCCAGCAACGCCGCCATGGCTCCTCTGGCGTCATCGGGATTGGCGAGCGTCCACCCTGGCGGCGGTTCATCGAGCGCCACCGCGAAGCGCTGGTCGCCCGCGGTCGTGAGCGCCGCGTGGCCGGACAGCGCCGCCGCGATTTCCCTGGCCATCCGGTTCGCGCCGCGATGGCCGCCGATCAGCGGCACGACGTTCGCACCATCCTCCGAAATCGCCAACAGCGGCGGATCGTCGCGTTTCTCGCCGATCAAACCGGAGACGCAACGTATGAGGATGCCGGCGGCGCAAACACCGACAACCGGCTGGCCGCGCGAGACCGCCGCGCCGACGGCGTCGCCGATGCGATCGAATGTCGGGCCGGGAATTCCGAGGCTCGCTTTGGTCACGACAATACCGGAAACCGCGGCCGCGGCATGGCGGGCGGTTTCCGCACCCCTGGTTGTCAGGGCAAGAACGACCGGCTTCATGGCAACGACACCCGATTGTCATCCCCTGGCGACGGATCGCCAGGCGTGTCACCTGGAACCAGAATCATCGAAAAATACGGCGCCCTGTCATCGGTTGTGTCGGCAAGGGCCGACACGGTCTCATCGGGTCGTGAGGCATGCGCGACAAGAACCGCCCGCTCCAGCAGGCCGGTCCGGTCGAGGAGCCGCCGCACCCGCCCCAGATGCCTGCCGACTTTGATAAACGCCACGGCTCCCGCTGACGCGATACGTGCCTCAAGGGTCTGATCATCCAGTGTCGCCGGCAGCACAAGTAGATCGTCGCACCGCCGGACCAGCGGCAGCCCGGCAGCCGCGGCGCACGCCATCAGCGATGTCACGCCGGCCACGACGACCGTTTCGAATCGGCCGGCAAGCCTGTCGTGCAGATACATGAACGAGCCATAAAACAGCGGATCGCCCTCGCAGAGCACAGCCACATCCGCGCCGGCCGACAGGGCGCTGGCGATGGTCTCGGCGCCGCGATCATAAGGTTCCGCCGGTATCGATCCGGGCCGCATCGGCACACGGATTTCGATTTCCCGCTGGGTCGGCTTTATGTGCGCCGCGGCAATCGATCGTGCCGAACTGTCGCCGGACAGCGGCGCCGGATAGGCGATCACCGGCACCGATGACAGGATCCGCACGGCTTTCAGCGTCATCAGTTCCGGATCGCCGGGGCCGACACCGATCCCGTAGAGGCGTCCGGTACCGGGTACAGGGGCGGTCATGCGCGCCAGGCCCACTGGGTGACCGGCATCGCCGGGCGCCATCCGTGATAGGGGCCGACGGGCGCGGCATGCGAAACCGCGTGGCGCACAAGTTCGCCGCCGTGACGCTGGTGCGCGGCGATAAGCGTTGCCTCGCTCTCCAATGTTACGGCATGGGCAACCAGCCGCCCTCCCAACGCCAGCGTGCCCGCGGCCTTGTCGATCGTAGCCTTTGAAATGCCGCCGCCGACAAAGATCGCATCGGGGACCGGCAGGTCGGAAAGCTCATCCGGCGCAACCCCGTCGCGAACATCCAGCGACGGCACACCGAGTGCGGCGGCGTTGGCGGCCGCCATCGCCCTGCGATCCCGGTTGGGTTCCAGCGCGATCGCCCGCGTTCCGTTGGCCGCCCGCAGCCATTCGATCGCCACTGAACCGCAGCCGGCGCCGATATCCCACAACAGGCCGCCCGGATGCGGCATCAGGCGCGCCAGCGCCGTCGCGCGCAGATCCCGTTTGGTCATCTTGCCGTCATGGTGGAAGGCGTCGTCAGGCAGTCCCGCCGTCCGCGGCAACCAACGGGCACCGGGGCCGGCAACACATGCCACGGCGACGGTTGTCAGATTTGGGATCGACCGGTCGCCAAAAGCCCGCGCGAACTGCGCCGCCTTGCCCGAAAGGCGCGTCTCGTTCGGCCCCCCCAACCGGGAAAGCGCCACAACCTCGCTTTCGCCGAAGCCGCGCGCGGCGAGATAGCCGGCCACCTCCGTCGGTGTCGATCCGTCTCTGCCAAGGATTAAAAGCCGTGCACCGGGATAGACATGCAGTCCCAACACGTCCAGCGGCCGGCCGTGAACCGTCACCGGCTCGCAATTCGCCAGTTGCCAGCCCATTCGCGCCGCCGCCAGCGAAAAAGCCGACACGGAGGGCAGGACGGTGACCTCCTCTATCGGTACCTGCTCGAGGATTTTCCGCCCGACGCCGAACCACAACGGATCGCCTGAGGCCAGCACGACCACCGCCCGCCCGCGATAGGAACTGATCCTGTCGATCAACCGGGTCATCGGGCTTGGCCAGGCGATCCGCTCGCTGCCGCCTTGCGGGACACGTTCCAGGTGCCGTTTTCCACCGATCACCACGTCGGCATCGCCGATCAGGCGTCGGGCGACAGGCGAGAGACCTACAAATCCCTCCTCCCCGACGCCGATCAGGGAAAGCCAGGGGGCATTGTCGCACCCGCTCATTTCGCCGATCCCGTCATGGCGTGTTTCGGTCCCTGAGGAGAGCGTTGACCGCCGCTGCCGCCATCGCACTGCCGCCGCGACGGCCGGCAAGGGCGATAAACGGAATACCGGCCCGGTTCGCCGCAAGCGCATCCTTGGATTCCACAGCTCCCACAAATCCCACCGGGAACCCGAGCACAATTGCCGGGAGCACGTTGTGCTCTTCCGCCAGCTCCAGCACCCTGAACAAGGCTGTTGGCGCGTTTCCGATGACGACCACCGAACCCGGCAACCGGTCGGCAAGGCAATCGAAACCGGCCGAACACCGCGTCGAGCCGTGCCGCGCCGCGACCGCCGATGCATCCGGTTGCGCGATGGCGACCTCGATCGGTTGGGCGGGCTCCATATGTTTTCGGGACAGGCCGGCCGCCACCATCGACACGTCGCAAAGGATGGCGGCACCGCTTTTCAGCGCGGCCCGCCCGATTTTGCCGGCGCCCTCCGACCAGACCAGGTCCTTCACCACATCGACCATGCCGGATGTATGGATCAGGCGTTCCGCCACCGGCCGTATGTCCACCGGAAATCCGCCCAGCTCCGCTTGCGCCGCCACAAGGGCAAAGGAACGGCGGACAATCTCATCCGGATCGCGGACATAGTCGAACGCCATGGCACTCAACCGGATCCTTCCGGCGGCTTCATTGATCGCGGCCCGAGCGGGTGGTCGGCATGCGGATAGCGCGGATGCGCATGGTCGTGCTCATGCCCGTGTCCATGGGAGTGCGCGTGACCATGCTCGTGATGACCGGGCTCGTGATGACCATGCTCGTGATGACCGGGCGCGTGATGATGGTGGCCGGAACCGTGTGCCGTCTCCTGGCAGCGCCCGTTGCAATTTCCGTCCGCATCGCACAGATCGCAACCGGATCCGACACCTTCGACATGATGGTGGTGGCTTTCCTGCGGACGCCCCACATCGGCTTCGAAACCCGGCACCTGCGCCCGATACTTGCACATCTGGCAGTTCATTGCCGCCACGCCATCGACGATCTCGCCGACCCGGTCGACGAAGGTCTCGATGACGGCCGGATGGTCGTTGAGATAGTCTGCCTTGATGAATTCGATGTCCGGATGGCGAGCCGCCACGGCATCGGTTGCGGCATAGATCCGGCTGACCAGAACGCCGGTGAAGAGGAAATAGGGAAAGACAACGATGCGCCGGAAACCCAGGCGCGCCGCCTTTTCCAGCGCCGGTTCGACCAGCGGAAAGGTAACTCCGGAATAGGCGGTTTCCGCCCAGCCGAAACCGAAACTCTCCCACAACAGGCGCGTGATCTTGGCAACGTTGCCGTTGGCGTCGGGATCCGATGCTCCGCGCCCGACCACCACGAGCAACGTATCCCAGGCCGGGACTTCGCCGGCACTGTCGAGCGCCCCGGAGATGCGGTCGGCCGCCGCCTTCAGCATCCGCGGATCGATCCCCAGATCCCGGCCATATTCGATGGTGAATTCCGGGTCGGCCTGCCGGCGTTCGGCCGCATAGGCGTTCAGCACCGAGGGAATGTCGTTCTTGGCGTGCCCGGCGGCAAAGAGCATGCCCGGCACCGCAAGCACACGGTTGCAGCCTTCGGCAACCAGCCGGTCCAGCCCCTCCCGCAGGACCGGCTGCGCGAACTCAAGATATCCGTAGTCCACCGGCCAGTCGGGAAAGGCGTCTTTCAGTCGGTCCGCCAGCACGGCAAACTCCGCCACCGCGCGCCGGTTGCGGCTGCCGTGTCCGCAAACCATGACCCCCGTTTTTCGACCGTGCCCGTTGTTCGGCTCGCCCAAATCGCTAGACATATCGACGCACACGGTCCGGGCGGGCCCGGTTGCGGCGCCAGACAAGGGCGATTCGTGTCGCGGCAATGACAACCGCGACAGCGGCCGCGCCGATCGCCAGCCAGTGCGAGTGACCGGATTCCCCGGCCACGTGCCCGGTGTGGGCCATTGCCGGCCCGGCCCACACAAGCGCGGGAACCGTGCAAACGATCGCGGAAACAATCGACCTGGAACAATTTAGCTTGGAAATCGCGTTGTGCCGGACCATGCCGAACCTCCTTTGCGTTGCGCGACGGACGAAGCGGCTCTGGTCGCGGCATGTGCCGCACCCTTAGACGGCCCCGGTCTTGGCCCCCGGATTGGGTCGGCCGCAGCGGGATCGTTTCAGCCCCTTCTGGGACAACCATCCTGTCCCGCCTGTACGAAATCGACGCCACCCGGTCAACGCCTGATGCCGGACGCCGCCGCCCGGGCGTCGGCGCACCGACGTTTTTTTCGTATTGACGGGGTGTTCCCGCACCCACAGGTGATTATTGTGCTGCGGTCGCGATCCTTGATCAGTTCCCGGATGAGGGCCATGCCGCTGCGGTTTTCCGCCAATATCGGATTTCTTTGGGCTGACCGGCCGCACGCTGAGCGCATTCGCGCCGCAAAAGCAGCCGGATTCGACGCCGTCGAGTGCCATTTCCCCTATGACGATCCGGTTGCCGACATCAAGGCGGCGCTGGAGGAAACCGGCCTGCCCATGCTGGGATTGAACACGCGGGCCGGTGACCTCGCGGCCGGGGAGTTCGGACTGGCGGCCTTGCCGGGCCGCAAACCCGATGCCCGCGCCGCCATCGACGAAGCCGCCCGATTCGGCGCCGCGATCGGGGCCGAAAACATCCATGTGATGGCCGGCGCCCCGAAGGAAGGACAGGAGCGGGTTGCCCACAAGACCCTCGTCGACAATCTGAAATATGCCGCGACCGTTTGCCGGAAGAACAACCAGACCGTGCTGATCGAGCCGATCAACGCCTACGACGCCTCCGGCTATCTGGTGCAGTATGTCGACTACGCCCAGATGATTATTGCCGAGGTCGGCGCATCGAACGTCAAGATCATGTTCGACTGCTATCATGTGCAGCTGATGCAGGGGTGTCTGACACGACGCCTGGAATATCTTCTGCCCCGCGGGCTGATCGGCCACATCCAGTTCGCAGGCGTGCCCGATCGTTCCGAGCCGGACACCGGCGAGATCGCATATGAACGGCTGCTGCCGGCGATATCGGCCATGGGTTACGATGGTTATTTCGGTGCCGAATACAAACCGCGCGGCACCGTGGAGGATGGCCTTTCTTGGCTGGCGGCATTCCGCTGACGGCGTTTCGCCGGTATGTGCGGGCCGGAGCCGGACAACAATGTCGGGCAGTTAGCGGCCGCGCAGCGACCGCAATGCCTGGAGCTGGCCGCGCGTGCTGCCGTCCAGCCCGTCGGGAGCCGCCCCGTCGCGCACGACCGGCAGGAGGCGGGTTGCCAGCGCCTTGCCCAGTTCCACGCCCCACTGATCGAAGGAATTGATGTCCCAGATCGCACCCTGGACAAACACCTTGTGCTCGTAGAGCGCAAGCAGCATGCCCAGGGTGAAAGGGTCGAGCCGCCGATACAGGAGTGTATTGGTCGGCCTGTTTCCCGGGAATGTCTTGTGCGGCGCCAACCGGTCGATCGCCGCTTCATCGAGCCCGGCTGCCGCCAGCTCTTCGCGAACGGCCTCCTCGGTCTTGCCGAAGGCCAATGCCTCGGTTTGTGCCAGGCAGTTGGCGATCAGTTTCTCATGATGGTCGCCAAGGCGCTCGTGCGCCTCCGCCGCGATCAGGAAATCCGCTGGCACCACATCGGTTCCCTGATGGAGGAGCTGGAAAAACGCATGCTGTCCGTTCGTTCCTGGTTCGCCCCATACCACGGGTCCCGTGGCTTCGCCGGCAGCGGCACCCTGCCGGGTAATCCGTTTCCCGTTCGATTCCATGTCGAGCTGCTGGAGATGTGCGGCAAAGCGCCGGAGGCGCTGGTCATAGGGCAGCACGGCATGACTGGCGAAGTTCCAGACATTGCGATGCCATACGCCAAGCAGCGCCATCAGTACCGGCATGTTCCGCAGCAGCGGTGCGGTCCGGAAGTGGCGGTCCATGCGCCGCCCCCCGGCCAGGAACGCGGCGAAATTGTCGAATCCCACCGACAGGGCCACGGACAGGCCAATCGCTGACCAGACCGAGTAGCGGCCCCCGACCCAGTCCCAGAAACCGAATACCCGATCGGCTTCGATGCCGAACGCGTCACAGGCTTCAAGATTGGTCGACAGGGCGGCCAGATGGGCGCCGACGGCATCCTCGCCGACCCGGTCCGCGAGCCACGCCCGCGCCGTGGCGGCATTGGTCATGGTTTCCGTGGTCGTGAATGTCTTTGACGCGACCACAAACAGGGTTGTCTGCGGGTCGAGGTCGCGGAGCGTATCGGCGATATGCGCCCCGTCGACATTCGAAACGAAATGCACGGCCGGGCCGTCACCACGATAGGGCGACAGGGCGGTTGCCACCATCTCCGGGCCCAGGTCCGATCCGCCGATCCCGATATTGACGACATCGGTGAAACGCGCCCCGTTCGCCGTTGCAATCGAGCCGGATCGAACGCCATCACAAAAGCGCTTCATGGCCGCCAGCACCGATGCGACATCGCCGGAAACCTCGTCGCCGCCGGCACGAAACCCGTCGTCCGGCTGGCCACGCAGCGCTACATGCATAACGCTGCGGTTTTCTGTGACATTGATTTCCTCACCGGCGAACATTCGCTGCCGCAGCGCCTCCACCTCCGCCGCGACCGCCAGCGCGCCAAGCAGGTCCATCGTCTCTGCGGTGATGCGGTTCTTGGAATAATCCAGGGTCAGCGTATCGACTGTAAGGGAAAGATCGGAAAACCGGTTCGCATCGGCAGCAAAGAGATCGCAAAGCGACACATTGTCGAGATCCCGCCGGTGGGTCCGAAGCGCATCGAGTGCCAATCTGGCTGCCGGTTTCATCCTGTTCTCCCTGATCGCGCCGCCATGCGAATATCCGCCATAGCCGTCAGGCTGTGGCCGCCGATTCGATCAGCCCGCCGCCATCCTCCGCCGAGGTCGCGCCGGCGCGGAACGCGCCGAACAGCTCCCGGCCATATCCGATCGCGGACGCGGCAAGATGCGCCGCGGCCGGATCGCGCCGGTTCCATTCACCATCTTCAACGACCACGTCCAGCGTTCCCGCCTCTGCGTCAAGCCGGACAAGGTCGCCGTCCCGGATCCGGGCGATCGGCCCGCCCACGCATGCCTCCGGCGTCACATGGATCGCGGCCGGCACTTTGCCCGATGCGCCCGACATCCGGCCGTCCGTCAACAGCGCCACCTTTCGCCCGCGATCCTGCAGGATCCCGAGCATCGGCGTGAGTTTGTGCAATTCCGGCATGCCATTTGCCTTCGGCCCCTGAAATCGAATGACGGCGACGAGGTCCTTGTCGAGCCCGCCCTTGAACGCTGCGATGAACGCGTCCTGAGTGTGAAAGACCATCGCCGGCGCCGCCACGCGCCGATGTTCGGGTTTGACTGCCGAAGTCTTGATTACGGAGCGGCCGAGATTGCCGGTCAGGAGTTTCAGCCCTCCGGTCTCCTGGAACGGCCGGCTGGCCGGTCTCAAAACCGATTCGTCGAGGGAATCTGACGGCGCTTCGCGCCGCACCACGGACCCGTCCTTTGCGAGTTTCGCCTCGCTGCGATAGCCCGCCAGGCCGGTACCCCACACCGTGCGCACATCCTCGTGCAGATAGCCGCCGTCAAGCAGCGCTCCGATCAGGAATCCCATGCCGCCGGCGGCCTGAAAGTGGTTCACATCGGCGGTACCGTTGGGATAGATCCGTGTGATCAGGGGCACGACATCGGAAATGTCGGAAAAATCGTCCCAGTTGATCCGGATTCCCGCGGCACGGGCGATGGCGACCAGATGCATCGTGTGGTTTGTCGAACCACCGGTCGCATGCAGCCCGACGATACCGTTGACGATTGCCCGCTCGTCAATCACCCGGCCGACCGGCGTGTAGGCATTGCCCAGCGCCGTGATCGCGAGCGCCCGTTGTGCCGCTTCCCTCGTTAGCGCATCCCGCAGCGGGGTGTTCGGATTGACAAAACTGGCCCCCGGCAAATGCAATCCCATGACCTCCATCAGCATCTGGTTGGAGTTGGCCGTGCCGTAGAACGTGCAGGTTCCCGGTCCGTGATAGGATTTGGATTCCGCATCGAGCAACGTGTCTCGACCCACCTCGCCTTGCGCGTAAAGCTGCCGAATTCGCGCCTTTTCATCGTTCGGCAAACCGCTGGGCATCGGCCCTGCCGGGACGAATACCGCCGGCAGATGGCCGAACGAAAGCGCCGCCATCAGCAGCCCCGGAACAATCTTGTCGCACACCCCGAGATAGACCGCCGCATCGAACATGTTGTGCGAAAGGCCGATGGCGGCGGACAGCGCGATGACATCCCGCGAGAAAAGCGACAGATCCATACCCGGCTGCCCCTGGGTTACGCCGTCGCACATGGCCGGTACACCGCCGGCGACCTGTGCCGCGCCGCCGGCTTCGCGCGCCGCCTGCCGAATCAGTTCGGGGAACCGCTCAAAGGGCTGATGGGCCGACAGCATGTCGTTGTAGGCCGTCACGATCCCGAGATTGGGCGCGATGTCGCCGGACAGGATCTCCTTGTCCGCGGCACCGCATGCGGCAAATCCGTGGGCCAGGTTCCCGCAGGACAGTTCGGTCCGCCGCGGACCCGATTCCGCGGCCAGGCCAATGCGATCGAGATATTCCGATCGGCTTCCCGCCGACCGCGCCGCGATGCGGTCGGTGACCGTGGCAATTTCAGAACGCACGCCCATCAATGAGTCTCCCGCAAAGTCCCGTCTCTAGATCGTGTCCTCGTACCAGGTTCGTCCATCCCGTTCGACAAGCGCAATTGACGCCGAAGGCCCCCACGTGCCCGATGTGTAGGCATATGGCGTGGTATCGGATCGCGACCATGCATCGATGATCGGATCGATCCATGCCCACGCCGCCTCCACTTCATCGCGGCGCATGAACAGGGTTTGATTGCCGCGAATGACATCGAGCAACAACCGTTCGTAGGCATCGGGGTGCCGGTGATCGAACGTGTCGGCGAATGTCATGTCCAGCGGGACATGCTTCAGCCGCAATCCGCCCGGTCCGGGGTCCTTGATCATGATCCACTGCTTCACGGCCTCGTCCGGTTGCAACCGGATCACCAGCCGGTTGGCATGGACTTCCCCCGATCCGGTCGGAAATATCGAGTGCGGGATGGGTCGGAACGCAACGACGATTTCCGACAGCCGGTCGGCCAGCCGCTTGCCGGTGCGCAGATAGAACGGCACCCCCGCCCAGCGCCAGTTGGCAATCTCCGCCTTGATGGCGACAAAGGTTTCCGTCGTGCTCTCCTCGGCATCCAGTTCGTCGATATAGGCGCCGACCGATTCGCCGTTCGATGCGCCGGCCCGATACTGGCCGCGCACCGTCATCTTGCCCGCACGCTCCGAGTCGATCGGCACAAGCGCTTTGAGAACCTTCAGTTTTTCGTCGCGGACCGAATTCGCGTCCATGCTCTCCGGCGGCTCCATCGCCACCAGGCACAGGAGTTGCAGCATGTGGTTTTGCACCATGTCCCGCAACGCGCCGGCGGTGTCGTAGTAGCTGCCGCGCGTACCCACCCCGAGGGTTTCGGCGACGGTGATCTGCACGTGATCGATATGGGCCGAATTCCAAAGCGGTTCGTAAAGCGCGTTGGCAAACCTCAGCGCCATCAGGTTCTGAACCGATTCCTTGCCCAGATAGTGGTCGATGCGGAAAATCTGGTCCTCGGCAAACACCGCGCCGACCGCATCGTTGACGGCGCGTGCCGAATCCAGGCTTTTGCCGATCGGCTTTTCGATCACCAGTCGCGACTTGGGCGTGACCAGGCCATGGGCGCCGATTTGCTGGCAGATATCGTCGAACAGGTCCGGCCCGACGGCCAGATAAAAGGCGCGCACGCGATCGCTGTCATCCAGCGCCGCGCCCAGTTTTTTCCATCCCCCCTTGCCTGTCGCGTCAACCGGCACATAGGACAGCATGCCCAGAAATTTCGATATCTTGGCTGCCGACCGGTCTCCCTTCGCGACAAACGATTCAATCGACTCCCTGGCGAAGGCTCGATACTGATCACCCGAAAGCGCGCGTCGCGATGAAGCGATTATTCGGCTGCCCTGGGGAATCTGTCCGTCATGAAAGCGGTGATAAAGCGACGGCAGCAGCTTTCGGCGGGCCAGGTCGCCGGTTGCACCGAACACCACATAGTCGAAGGGATCGACAGGAATGACGCGGGCTATCATGACAAGACTCGCTCTTCGTTCGGGTCGCAGTTGTTGCTGCGTACGGGCCGCAGCTTTGCTGCGTCGCAACAACGGCGGTCCTTCCGCCACATTCGGCAGGCAAGGTCAAGTCGTCACGTATTGGCCGGGCGCCACGCCCATATCATCGATTGGCCATCGACACCAATCCGATCGTTCAACCGCAAAAACCGGTATGAAGACCGGATTGGCCGCCGCCTGGTCGCATGTTCCGATCACGGTATCGCGAGGCATGCGGCCGGCCCGATCAAAATGCCGGGAACCGCTTCCGCTTCCGCGATTGCCCGATATAAGAGTGGTCGGGTTGTATGCGGCCTGCCACGGCGATCCGGTTGACGCGTTGGTGCGGCAGCGGAGCCGAGTATCGGTCGAACAGGGTGAGACAGCCGCAGAAAGGGCGAAACCGAGTGCTTGACGTAACCTTTGGCGGTGCATTCCTGGCCGGGCTTCTGTCTTTCGTGTCACCATGCGTGCTGCCGATTGTTCCACCCTATCTGTGTTTCCTGGCCGGCGTTTCGCTGGATGAATTGTCTGGATCGGAGGCGGCGGCGGCGCCTGCCAGCGTGTCCCGGCGGGTATTCTGGGCGGCACTGGCCTTCGTTCTTGGATTTTCCACCGTCTTCGTCATTCTTGGCGCCACGGCCTCGATCTTCGGCCAGGCCCTGCGCGAAGCGCTGGGTTGGGCTGTCACGATCGCCGGCATCCGCTTCAATGTTGTCGCATCGCTGGCGGGGCTGGCGATCGCGCTGATGGGATTGCATTTTCTGGGTTTGCTGCGGATCGGGATCCTTTATCGCGAGGCCCGCGTGCGTGTTGAAAGGGAGCCGGCTGGCATTTGGGGTGCATATGTCATCGGTCTCGCCTTCGCGTTCGGGTGGACGCCCTGCATCGGCCCTGTGCTCGCCGCCATTTTGGCCGTTGCCGGAACCGAGGAAACCGTTGCCCGCGGCGCGACGCTCCTGTCGTTCTATGCTGCCGGTATCGGCCTTCCGTTTCTCGCCGCTGCGGCCTTTTCCGGGCCGTTCCTCCGGTGGGCGGCACGTTTTCGCCGGCATATGGCCACGGTTGAGAAAGCCATGGGCGCACTTCTGGTCCTGACCGGCATTCTCTTCGTCACCGGACAGATGTCGGCCATGGCTTTCTGGCTATTGGAGACCTTCCCGGCGCTGGCGGAAATCGGTTGAAGGCGCAATTCGCACCATCGCGCCGGGAAAGCAGCCCTCGTCATTTGGCATTTTAACCGTGTTTGAAGGTAACTTTCGCCGTTTCCGCCCCCGGCCGGGATACCAAATCATTTGTTAAGCGCCGCCAATTATACCGGATTGAGCCAAATGAACGCGGTTACAGTCTTGAGGGAGCCATGCCCGCGCCGGCGACGAATCGCAGGGATCGATCAGGGCCGCCGCCAGCCGACCGGCTGCGCGCGGTGGCGACGGCGCTTGCCGGCTTCGCCCTGTTTATGTTGGTGGCCGATTCCGTCGTCGCTCTCGCCGGCTCCACCAACCCCGGCGGGCTGCTGCTCGGCAACGTATTTGGAATTCCCGTCGACGCGATTTCCTCGCTGAGCGAAGTTTTGCTCGGCAAGGAGGCCCGTCTCGTCTGGATCGCCTGTCTCGGCCTCTCCTTTGTGCTCGCGTTGCAGTCGATCGATGTCGCGACAGCGGGAATCTCCGGATCTGCCGACATCCCCGATACGCATTCGGGCACCCGTCAGCTCGGCGAAACCGTCCGCATACCGGATGCCGAGATGGCGCGCCTGGTGTTCACCGACGAACTGACCGGCATGCCCAATCGGCGCGGATTCGATAACCGTCTGCAACAGCTCGTCGGCCGGTACGAAAAAGCTGGCAATACCTTCGCGGTCGGCCTGATCGATCTCGATGGATTCAAGCCGATCAACGATATTTATGGCATGAATGCCGGCGATGATATTCTGCGGCAGGTCGGCCTGCGCCTGGAAGGCGCCGCCCATGGCCACGGACATGTATCCCGGTTCGGCAATGACGATTTCGCCATATTGGCGCCGGGCATGTCCGACGCCGCCGCGGCGCAGGAGTTCGGCCGGGTTCTTTCCGACGTGCTCGGCGCACCATATGATCTGGAAAACCGGCGCGTCCGCCTGTCGGCCTCCATCGGTATGGCGATGTTCCCCGACGCCAGCGATAATCCTGAATTGGCGCTGGAGCATGCGGCATCGGCGCTCTACCAGGCCAAACGCGGCGATTCCGGCAAGGTCGTTGTCTATTCCAAGTTGCTGGAAGCCCGCCTCAATGAAGCGGTTCGGATCGAACAGGCGTTGCGAAAAGCGATCGCCGAAGGGATGATCCAACCCCATTTCCAGCCGATCGTCAGACTGTCCGACCGCAAGATCCTCGGTTTCGAAGCGCTTGCCCGATGGAACGATCCCGAACTCGGTGCGGTCGCGCCCGGTATGTTCATCCCGATCGCCGAGCAGCGCGGATTGATAGGCGAAATGACGGAAATCCTGCTCTACAGGGCGGCCGAAGAGGCAAGAAACTGGCCCAGCGATACCTTCCTGTCATTCAACCTTTCCACCACCCAGCTTTCAGACCCCGGCACGGCGCTCAAGGTGTTGTCCATTCTGTCGCGTGCCGGCCTCGATCCGCGCCGGCTGGAAGTCGAGATCACCGAAACGGCGCTCATGACGGACACCGGAACCGCAAAGTCTGTGCTTGACGAGTTGCGCCAGACCGGGGTTCGGGTCGCGCTTGACGATTTTGGCACGGGATATTCCAGCCTCGGTTATCTGCGCGAACTGCAGCTCGACAAGGTCAAGATCGACCGGATGTTCGTCGCCGATATCGGCCGCGAGCGGCAGAGCGATCACATCATCAAGGCCATTCTGGAAATGTGTACCGGCCTTGACCTCGCTGTCGTGGCCGAAGGCATCGAGGAGATTCACCAGGTGACCGGCCTGCGCGAATTCGGCTGCCAGGCGGGCCAGGGCTTCTATTTCGGCCGGCCCATGGATGCCCGCCATGCCCGGAATCTCTTTGGCGGTCTGGCCACGGAATCCATGACCATCCACTGAGTGAATATTGTCCGCACGACAACAATTCTGGCAAAAAATGCAAGAGCATTGTTGTTTTTACAAATATTAATGAGCATTATTCATGTTCAGATAACTATACAAATTTGATTTAGCACGATCTTAACATCGATTTGGAATTGTGTCGAAGAGCTACGGAGACAGATGCGAGAGGGGGACTCGATGCGCAACGCACCCAAACAGCTGCCGAATCTGAAGGCGCGGCTATTTGGTTGCCTGGCCATCATCGCCGCGGCAGGTATCGCATTTGTGGCGATGGCTCATTTGCGCAATACCGAACTCGCCCACACGAACTATTTTGCCGATGCCGTCGCCGAGTTGGAGGACGAGATCGACCTCAGCATAAGCTTGGGGTACCGCCTGCTGGAATCCGGCGCGAATGGCGGCGCCTCCGCGACATTGAAGCAGTTTGAAGGGCGCCCGGAGGCAATTGCCCAGGCGCTTGCCAATGTCGAGCGGACCTGGCTGAAACTGCCGGAGCGGGTGCAGGTATCGATCACACAAGCCGCCGGCAGCACCGACTTTCACAAGGCATTCGCGGACTATTCCAGCCTTGTCGCACAAGCCGCCGGCACAGACGAATCCGGAGCCATCCGGGCGGCCAGGGCGCTACGCGGCAACTACGCCAATATCATTCATCCGACATTCCAGAATCTGAACCGCAACATCCTCGACAACTACGCGTCGTTGTCGCAGGACATAAAGCAATTGGTGAATATCGGCGCTCTTATCACCTGTGCGACAGTGTTTATTCTCGGCGTGTTCATATTTTGGCCCATGGAGCGCGCGATCATACGCACGCTTTCCGACATCAACGCCATGCGGCAGCGCGCCGAAATGGCGGACCGGGCAAAATCGGAATTCCTTGCCAACATGAGCCATGAGATTCGCACGCCGATGAACGGTGTCATGGGCATGGCCGAATTGTTGGTAAAGACCGATCTGGATCCCCGTCAGCGCACATTCACCGAGATCATCGTCAAGTCGGGGCGCGCGCTCCTGACCATCATCAACGACATCCTCGACTTTTCCAAGATCGATGCCGGCCAGCTTGAGTTGGATCTCCGGCCCTTTGCGCTTGCGGAGGCGGTCGAGGATGTCGCTGCCGTCGTCGCCAGCAAGGTGGAGGAAAAGAACCTCGAATTGGCGGTCCGCATCCAGCCCGATTTGCCCGCCAAGTTCGTTGGCGATGTCGGGCGTATCCGCCAGATCATCACCAATCTCGCCGGCAACGCGGTCAAGTTCACCGAAGAAGGCCATGTGCTTATTGACGTCTCCGGCAAACTCGATCCGCAGTCCGGAACCGCGCATCTGCTGTTCAAGGTCGAGGACACCGGCATCGGCATTCCGAACAACCAGATCGACAGCGTGTTTGAGAAATTCTCGCAGGTTGACGGTTCCTCGACACGCCAGCACGAAGGCACCGGCCTGGGCCTGACCATTTCGAAATTGCTGGTCGAAAAGATGGATGGCGAGATCGGCGTCACCAGCGCCCCGGGCCGCGGTTCCACATTCTGGTTTTCCCTGTCCCTACCCGCACATGGCGAACCGGAGGCGGCCAGACGACTGCCCGCTCACACCTCCGGCTCTCGCATCCTCGTGGTCGACGACAGCGAGATCAATCGCGCCATACTCCTGGAACAGATCGGCGCCTGGGATCTGGACGTTTCTGCCGCCGCTTCCGGACGCGAAGCACTGTCGGCCCTGTATCACGGGGTCAAGAACGGTCGCCCGGTCGACCTGGTGGTTCTCGACCATCACATGCCGGCGATGGACGGCGTCGCCGTCGCCCGCGCCATCCGTGCCGGTGCGGATGCCGGCAATGGCGCCGAGCCTGTTGAACTGCAATCCGCGGATTCCTCCATGCAAAGCGAGGAGGAGCGGGTCGTGGCCATTGCCAGGCAGGTCGCCAGAACACCGATCGTCATGCTGACGTCGGTCGGCCAGCCGGGCGCCGGCCGGCCGTTCTCCGAACTTCATATCGATGGGCAACTGGTCAAACCGGCTCGAACCCGGGTCCTCATGGATGCGATCGCCGCCGCGCTTCAGAATGCACCGGCGGCGGACACCGGCGCGCAGGCCAAAAGAACCGCCGAACCGGTGAACGGCCAGGAGCGATTGAATTCCGACGCCACGGAAAACTCCGGGGACCGGCAGCGCGCCGGATTAGAGTTTGCTCCGGAACCTGCCGCCGCAGACACCTCCGGAATCCGGAGCGGGCCCGGTACGAACCGGCAAAATGTTGCAGCCAGCCGGTCTCCGGACCCAAGGCAGCGGCTCGCCGACGAGGTTGCCGGTCCGGACTCCGATAGCCGAAGCGTGGACATTCTTGTTGCCGAAGACAACGAGGTGAACCAGGTCGTCATCGCGCAGATTCTCGGCACGACCGACTATACGTTCAAGATCGTCGAAAATGGCGAACTGGCCATCGAATCCGCCGGATCCCTGTCACCGCGACTGATCCTGATGGATGTCTCCATGCCGAAAATGTGCGGCCTCGAAGCAACCGCCCGGATACGTCTGGGCGAAGCCGGGACGGGCCGCCGCACACCTGTTATCGGTCTCACCGTCCATGCCCTCAAGGGCGATCGCGAAATGTGTCTGGAGGCCGGTATGGACGACTACATGCCCAAGCCCATTTCACCGGACCGCCTTACCCGGCTGATCGACAGATATCTGGCCTCCGACGCCGGCCGGATCAGGAAGTCCGCCTGACACGTCCGGGACAAGACCGGCGCCGCCGGCCAACCACCTCCCCGCAATCGCCCGCGCCATGTCGCGCGGACGCATCCGGTCACCGGATACCGGTCCGCCCCGTCCCGGCGCCTATTCGGCGGCCGCCGGAGCGGCCTCCGATTGCGACGCCGGTTGCCGCCGCCGCTGCACCATGACGATCAGTCCGAGCACGATCAGCGCCGGAATGAACATCAGGAAGCGGGATGGCTGGGAAACAGGCTCTCGCACCTTCAGGATTTCCTGATCCCAGTCCAGCCCGGCTTTGGCGCCCGCCGAATCGAACGCGACATCGTCGATAAAGCGCTTGTCGCCATCATCGCGCAAAGTCACACCGGCCTCTTCCAGGCGGGCGGCACCGTCGTCACCATCGGGCAGGGGCAATAGGGCGACGAACGTGATGGGATCGCCCAGATCGTTGACCCCGGCCACCTGCAGGCGAAGATTGCCGCCCTGTGGCACGTTTCCGGCCGCCTCGACGATCGCCGCCGGCTCCCTCTCCAGGAAGGGCGGGGAGATCATGTCCATCCAGAAGCCGGGACGGAACAAAGTGAACGCGACCAGCAGAAGCGCCACCGATTCCCAGAGCCGGCTCTTGGCAAAGAAGTAGCCCTGGGTGGCTGCAGCGAAAATCAGCATCGCCACCGTCGCAATGATGAAGGTGAAGATGCCCTGTATCCATCCCACTTCGATCAGCAACAGATCGGTGTTGAAGATGAACAGGAACGGCAGCGCGGCTGTTCTGAGCGAATAGAAGAACGCCACGAACCCGGTTCGGATGGGATCGCCACCGGAAACGGCCGCCGCCGCGAACGAGGCCAGTCCCACCGGTGGCGTCACGTCCGCCATGATCCCGAAGTAGAACACGAACAGATGAACCGCAATGAGCGGCACGATCAGGCCGTTTTGTTGCCCCAGGGTCACGATGACCGGCGCCAGCAACGCCGACACGACGATGTAATTCGCGGTGGTCGGCAGCCCCATGCCCAGAATCAGCGACAGGATCGCCGTCAGGAACAGAATGGCCAGGATATGTCCGCCGGACAGAACCTCCACGACTTCCGCCAGCGCCGATCCGACGCCGGTCTGGCTCACCGCGCCGACAATGATGCCGGCTGTCGCTGTGGCGATGCCGATCCCGATCATGTTGCGGGCACCGGCGATCAGACCATCGATCAGTTCGCGGAATCCGCGCACAACCTCGCCCCCGAATGAGCTGTCGTTGCGGAAGATCGCGAACAAGGGCCGCTGGGTCAGCAAAATGAAGATCATGAACGCCGACGCATAGAATGCCGACAGTCCCGGCGACAGCCGTTCCACCATCAGCGCCCACACCAGAACCACGACCGGCAGGATGAAGTGCAGGCCCGACTTGATCGTCGGTCCCGGTTCGGGAAGCTGCACGACCGGTTCGTTGGGGTCGTCCATTTCCAGTTCCGGATACCGGGCCGCGAAAGCGATCAGCGCCACATAGACCGCGAACAGGACCGCTGCGATCACCCAGTTGGCGGACGGCCCGAAAGTCGGCCGTATCCAGCCGATCCCGTAATAGACCGCGAACGACACCACGCACAAAAGCAGGACGCCGAACAGGAATCCGATGATCCGCCGCACCCACGGCTTCGGCGCGACCGCCCGCGGCAGGCCTTCCATTCCCGCCTTCATTGCCTCCAGGTGAACGATGTAAACCAGCGCAATGTAGGAGATCAGCGCCGGCAGGAAGGCATGTTTGACCACATCGAAATAGGGGATGCCGACATATTCGACCATCAGAAACGCCGCAGCACCCATCACCGGCGGCATGATCTGGCCGTTGACCGACGAGGCGACTTCAACAGCCCCCGCTTTTTCCGATGAAAAACCGACCCGCTTCATGAGCGGAATCGTGAATGTGCCGGTGGTCACCACATTCGCGATGGATGAACCCGAGATCAGCCCGGTCATGCCCGACGAAACAACCGCCGCCTTGGCCGGGCCGCCACGCAGGTGCCCCATCAGCGAAAATGCGACCTGGATGAAGTAGTTGCCGGCGCCCGCCTTGTCCAACAGCGCCCCGAACAGGACAAACAGAAACACGAACCCCGACGACACGCCAAGGGCGATGCCGAACACGCCTTCCGTGGTCACCCAGTGATGATTGATGACTTCCGACAGGCCGTTGCCCTTGTGAGCAATGATGCCGGGCATATAGGCCCCGAGAAAAGTGTAAACCAGAAACACCGTCGCCACGATCATCAGCGCCGGACCAAGCGAGCGGCGGGCCGCTTCCAGAAGCAGGATCAGGCCGATGGCGCCGATGATGATGTCCTGCTGGATCGGTGCGCCGGGGCGCTCCGACAGGGCCTCGTAGAAGGTGAACAGATAAAGGGCGCAAAACGCCCCGACGAGCGCCAGCGCCCATTCATGCAGCGGCACCTTGTGCTTTGGCGAACCCAGCAACACCGCGCCGACAACGGCCACAACGATGATGACCGCCAGCCAGATCGGCATCTCGCCGCCGTCGGACCCGAACCAGAACAGGAATCCCAGTATGACCGGAATCGCGACAGCCAGGATCGTCTGGCCCGCGGATCTGGTCGCCGGATAGGCAAGGTAGGCAAGCAAAATGGCAAATGCCAGGTGAATGGAACGCGTTTCGGTGTCGTTGAAAACCCCGATCCTCAGCATGAACGGAAGTGGTGAGGCGATCCACAGCTGAAACAGCGACCACAACAGCGCCACACCGAGTATGAACCGGTTTGTCAGCCCTCCGGGGCTGCGACCGCCGGTATCGGAAGACGCAACCAGCTCGTCCAGCTGATCCTGGTCCATGCCCGCCGCGTGGCCGGCCGCTTCCTGCTCGACCCGCGCCGCCTGCTGTTGGTATTTTCCCTGTGCCTGGTCGTGACCGCCCTCGTCGTCACGCTTGGTATCGTCGCTCATGGATCCGCCTCCAAATCCGAAAATGCCCCGCCCTGCCGGCGCGAATTGCATTCGCGCAAGTTGTCCTCACTGCAGTCCCGCTCGGAAAATGCAGGCGGTAATGTTACCGCCTGCAACAGATCCGGAGACCGGAAGGGTCTGGCTTACATCCAGCCCCGCTCCTTGTAGTACTTTTCGGCACCCGGATGCAGCGGAGCGGACAGTCCGTCCTTGATCATTTCCGCTTCCTTCAGATTGGCAAAGGCCGGATGGAGCTTCTTGAACCGGTCGAAATTGTCGAACACCGATTTCACCACCTGATAGACCACATCGTCCGGGACATCGGCCGACGAAACGAACGTTGCGCCGACACCAAACGTCATCGTGTCGTCTTCGTTGCCCTTGTAGATGCCGCCGGGGATGGTGGCCGTGCGGTAGTAGGAGTTGTCCGACACGAGCTTTTCGACTTCGGGGCCGCTGACTTCAACGATCACCGAATCGACCGTCGTCGTTGCCTCCTGGATCGATCCGTTCGGATGGCCGACGGTGTAGATCATCGCATCGATCTTGTTGTCGCCCAGCGCTGCGGACTGTTCGGACGCCTTCAGTTCCGAAGCCAGCGCAAAATCGTCCTTCGACCAGCCTTTGGCTTCCATCAGCACTTCCATTGTACCGCGTTGGCCGGATCCCGGATTGCCGATATTCACCCGCTTGCCCTTCAGGTCGTCAAACGTCTTGATGCCGGCATCGGCACGGGCCACGACCGTGAACGGCTCCGGATGGACCGAAAAGACCGCCCGCAACTTGTCGTACTTCTGGCCTTCGAACTTCGATGTCCCGTTGTAGGCATGATACTGCCAGTCAGACTGGGCGACGCCGAGGTCGCGGTCGCCGGCCTTGATGGCATTGATGTTGTCGATGGAACCGCCGGTCGACGGCGCCGTGCATTTGATGCCATGCTCCGATGTTCCACGGTTGACCAGCCGGCAGATCGACTGGCCGACGACAAAGTAAACGCCTGTCTGACCGCCGGTGCCGATCGTGATGAATTTGTCCTCGGCCGCGCCGGCCTGGCCGGTCATCGCTACCGCAAGCGTCGCGGCGGCAAGATAGTGAATTGGTTTCATTCTGGTTTCTCCCTTTATACTAGGACACCTATTGCAACATGCTTTGGGCGGAATATCCACCGCTCTTGTGGACCAAGGGTGCCACAGAACCCACGCGGTTCCAAATCCGGTTCCCGGCATCCGCGCCGCCCTCGGCCGGGAGAACCATTCCGCCAGGAACAGCCGCGCCGGTTTACCGGCTTGCATTCGCCAGCACACGGGCATCGGGCGGCAGAAGGGCCGGACAATCCGGCCGCCGGTGCCGGGATTGTTGAACAAAGCCGGGCATTGGAAAAATTTTCTATAATACCGGGAAATACGCTGCTCTGTTGCTGTGTAAACAACGCAGACAAGACCAATATGGAATGCAGTTTCAAACTCGGTGTGATGTCGTGCGCAAACTTGAGGTTTTCCCCGCTTTTATGCGGATCGCCGGCCGGACGATCACGATCGTCGGCGACGGCGAGGCCGCTGCCGCCAAGGCGCGTCTCCTGGGCGAGACGGCGGCGCGCATAAGGCTTGTCAGCGCGCAGCCGGCGCCGGAACTGCGCCTGCTGTGCCGACATCCCGACGTCACGCTCGTCGAAGTCCCGTTTCAGCCGGCGCATCTGGAAGGCGCGGCCCTGGTGTTTGCCGCCACCGGTCACCACGAAACCGACCGCATCGTGGTCGATGCCGCGCGCGCCGCCGGGATCCCGGTCAACGCCGTCGATCACCCCGATCTCTGTGATTTCCTGACACCGGCGCTGGTCAACCGGGCGCCTGTCGCCGTTGCCATATCCACCAACGGCGCCGGTCCGGTTCTGGCCCGTCAGTTGCGCGAGAAGATCGAACGGATTTTGCCTGCCTTCCTTGGCGATCTGGCCGCCCTGGCTGCCGAATTCCGCGAAACCGTAAACCGGTTTGTGCCGGCCGGCAGGCACCGCCGAAACGTCTGGCAGGAGTTCTTTTCAGGTCCGGTTGCCCACGCTGTTCTGGCCGGCAAGGCGGGGCTCGCCCGCCGTCATGCCAGCCGGCTGATCAGCCGCCAGCCGTCACCGACAACGGGTCGGGTGTCTTTGGTCGGAGCCGGACCCGGCGCGATCGACCTGCTGACGCTCCGTGCCCAGCGGCTTCTGCAGGAGGCCGATACAATTGTCCACGACCGGTTGGTTCCCGAAGACGTCATCGCAATGGGCCGCCGGGATGCCCGGCGCATCAACGTCGGCAAGGCCAAGGGGGATCACACCGAAAATCAGGACCGGATCAATGAAATCCTGGTTCGCGAAGCATCGCTCGGGCGCAACGTGGTCCGGCTGAAAGGCGGTGATCCGATGGTTTTCGGCCGTGCCGGCGAGGAGATCGCCGCCCTGCGCCGCGCCGGCATTGCATTTGAGATCGTACCCGGGATCACCGCCGCCCTGGCCGCGGCGGCGGAGGCGGAAATCCCGGCGACATTGCGCGGCACAGCTTCAAGTCTGGTCTTCACGACCGGCCATGATCGCAATTCAAATGTCCTCCCGGACTGGACCGCGCTGAGCCTGTCCGGCGCGACAATCGCTGTCTACATGGCCCGCTCGGTGGCCGCAGATGTGTCCGCCCGCCTCACCGATGCCGGACTGGATCCGCATACGCCGGTGGCCGTCGTCGAAAATGCCGGCCGCGACGCGGCCCGCCGCTATGCCGGAACTCTCGGCGACCTGGCGGCGGTTGCCCCCCGCTCCGGCCGCCCGCGCCGCCAGCCCCCGGCACCCGCACTGATCCTGATCGGCCCCGCGGTTGCCCATGGCGCCCTGAACCACGCCGAAGCCATCGCCGATTGGACCGATATGCCGGCAAAAACCGCAAGCCGGACCCTCGCGGCCTGACCAGGGAGCAAGAGATCATGCAGATAATCACCGCCAATCATCTTGGAGACGGACTGGTCGTCTATCTGACGCCGGTGGGTTGGGTGCGCGACATCACCCGCGCGCAGGTGTTCGCCGATGCCCGGGCCGCCGCTGCCGGGTTGGCCCGCGCGGGGCGCGACGTCGCCGACAACATCGTTGTTGAACCCTACCAGATCGATGTTGCCGTTGCAGACGGCGCACCGGTGCCGGTCCGCCTTCGCGAGCGCATCCGCGTTTCCGGGCCGACCACCGGTCACGCCACCGCGCCTGCTACCCCTGTCCCCGGTTCAATAGACGCCACAGCCCACGCCGCCTGACCAAACCAAGCCGGCGCATTCGGGAGCCGTGCCATGTATCGCTATGACGAATTCGACGCCGGTTTTGTCGGCCAGCGTGTCGATCAGTTTTCCGATCAGGTCCGCCGCCGGATTGCCGGCGACCTGACCGAAGAGCAATTCAAACCGCTGCGGCTGCAAAACGGCGTCTATCTGCAACTCCATGCCTATATGCTGCGTGTCGCCGTCCCCTATGGCACGCTGAACGCCCGCCAGATGCGCAAGCTGGCGCATATCGCCCGCACTTACGACAAGGGTTACGGCCACTTCACCACCCGCCAGAACATCCAGTTCAACTGGCCGCGGCTCGACGAGATTCCGGCCATTCTGGGCGAGCTCGCCGAAGTTGAGATGCATGCCATTCAGACATCCGGCAATTGCATCCGCAACGTTACCGCCGACCATTTCGCCGGTGTCGCCGCAGATGAGATCGCCGATCCGCGTCCCTACGCCGAAATCCTCCGGCAGTGGTCGTCGCTCCATCCCGAATTTTTGTTTCTGCCGCGCAAGTTCAAGATCGCCGTCACCGGCTCACCGCATGACCGGGCGGCGATCAAGTTCCACGACATCGGTTACGAAGTGACGCGCAATTCCGACGGCGATCTTGGTTTCGCGGTCTATATCGGCGGTGGCCAGGGCCGTACGCCGATGGTCGCCAGGCGCTTGCGCGAGTTTCTTCCCGAGGATGACCTGCTCGCCTATTCGGAGGCGATTTTGCGGGTCTACAATCTGCACGGCCGGCGCGATAACAAATACAAGGCCCGAATCAAGATCCTGGTCCACGAGACCGGCATCGATGCGCTTCGTCCCGAAATCGAGGCGGAATTTGCCCGCATCAGGGATGGCGTACTCAAGCTGCCGGCAGAGGAAATCCGCCGGATCGACGCCTATTTTTCACCACCGGCCTATGAAGAACTGCCGGCGCGAAGCGTTGCCCTGGATGCCGCCCGCAATGCCGATCCCGCCCTTGACCGCTTTGCCCAAACCAACCTGTCCGCCCACCGGGTGCCGGGCTACGGCATTGTTACCATATCGCTCAAGCCGGTCGGTGGCCCGCCCGGTGACGCGACCGCCGACCAGATGGACGCCGTCGCCGATCTAGCCGAGCGGTTTTCCGGCGCCGAAATCCGGGTGAGCCACGAGCAGAACCTTGTTTTGCCGGATGTCCGCCTCGACGACCTTCAAGCGCTCCATCGGGGATTGGCGGCTGCCGGTCTCGCCCACGCCAATGCCGGCCTCGTCTCAGACATTATCGCCTGCCCCGGCATGGACTATTGCGCGCTGGCGACGGCGCGTTCGATCCCGGTCGCCGAACGGCTGACCGAACGCTTCGCCGTCGCCGAACGCCAGCGCGTCATTGGCGACCTGAAAATCAAGATATCGGGCTGCATCAACGCCTGCGGCCATCATCATGCCGGCCATATCGGCATCCTCGGCCTGGAAAAGAAAGGCGAAGAATTCTACCAGATCACTCTCGGCGGCAGCGCCGACGAATCCGCCGCCGTCGGCGAGATTGTCGGTCGCGGTTTTTCCACCGATGAAGTCGTCGACGCGGTTGAGACGATCGTCGATACCTATCTCGCCAACAGATCCGGCGACGCCGAGCCGTTTCTCGCCGCCTATCGACGGCTGGGACCGGAGCCCTTCAAGTCCGCGCTCTATGGCAATGCCTGACCTCGATCATCGCGCCCCTGCGCAACGGCCGGCCGGCGCCGGCGAAAATGTTGTCGTGCTCGCTTCGCGGCTGGCCGAAGTCGGCACCAGGGCCCTGCTGGCGAATGTGATCCGGCACGAGTTTCCGCGCCGCGTCGCCCTCGTCTCCAGCTTTGGCGCTGAATCCGCCCTGCTCCTGCATCTTGTCGCACAGATCGATCCGACAACGCCGGTGATCTTCATCGATACCGGCCGCCTGTTTGCGCAGACCGCCACCTATCGCGACGCGCTGATCGCCCGGCTCGGACTCACCGACATCCGCGTCGCCTCGCCCGATGCGGCGTTGCTGGCCGGCGAAGACCCGGACGGCATGCTTTGGCAATCGCAACCGGACCGGTGCTGCGCCATCCGAAAGGTCGCGCCGCTGACCGCCGCGCTGGCGGATTTCGACGCCTGGATCACCGGCCGGAAACGGTTTCACGGCGGCGACCGCAGCGGCTTGCCGATGGTCGAGGCCGACGCCCGGCGCGTGAAAATCAATCCGCTGAACGACTGGTCGCCCAGTGACATCGAAACCTATATCCGCCGTTACGACCTGCCGCCTCATCCGCTGGTCGCAAAAGGCTACACGTCGATCGGCTGCGAACCGTGCACCACGCCCACGAGGCCGGACGAGAACGTCCGCGACGGCCGCTGGCGGGGCTCGCAAAAAACGGAATGCGGCATTCATTTCGGCGATGAAGGCACTGCCCGCACCAAAGCCGGCCGGCGTGCCGACGCGAAAGGCAAAGCAGCATGACCGGTTCCGATACCCTTGGCGTCTGGAAGGATGGCGGACTTGTCGATGATCCCTGGCAATATGCCGGTGGTCCGCAGGCGGAGACCGGACAGGACGACCGCCCGACGATCGTACCGCTTGCAAGCTTCGCCCAGGCGCCGCAGGTCCATACCGCAGCCCGCAAGCCCCTCGGCATCCATGTTCCCGGGGGCGCCGACATCGCGCCGCTCCTCCCTCATCTTTCCGGCATCGCCCTGATCGCGTTGGAATTCGCCAGCTTCGCCGACGGGCGAAATTATTCGACAGCCCGGCTGCTGCGTGAGAAACATGGATATGGCGGCGAGCTTCGCGCCGTGGGCGAAGTCCTCGCCGACCAGATCCCGCTTATGCGGCGGTGCGGCATTAACGCCTATGCAATCGCCCATGCGCAAACGTTAAAAGCGCTGCAGGAAGGCGCATTGGCAGAGGTCGATTATCACTACCAACCGGTCACTGCCGTCGGCGCGGGAAGCGAAATCCCGGCCGGCACCCGGCCCTGGACCCGGCGCAGCGTCGCCGGACGCCGGCAGGCCGGCTGATCGGAAACGGGCAACGACAATGAACGTGACAGCCACCGCACTCCGGATTCCCGAGGATGCGACAGATCTCCAGGGGACATTGAGCATCCTGGTTACCGATCGGGATGGTGTCGAGCATCGGCTGCCGGCCCTGCCCGGCTGGCGGGTCATGGAAGTCATCCGCGACTGGGGTCTGGATATCAAGGCGGAGTGCGGAGGCGCCTGTGCCTGCGCAACCTGCCACGTATATGTCGATCCGGATTGGACGGACCGGATGCCGGCGATGACGGAAGAGGAAGAAAACCGCCTCGACGAGGCGTTTGCGATCGAGGACGGGTCTCGCCTTTCCTGTCAGCTCATCCTGACGGAGGCCATGGACGGCCTGAAGGTCCGGCTCGCGCCAGGCACCGGCAAATAGCCCGCAGCGCGACGGCAACGCCCGTTGCACCGGTTCCGTTCTGCGTCGGGATGGACTAAACCGGTCCGGCCGTGGCCGGGCGATCGGCAGCGCGGCACTTCCTGCATGCGGAGAGACTGAGCGGAAATGAATGACTATGTCACCACCGGACGGCTGAACGTCGCGCCGGTCCTCTACGAATTCATGAACAACGAGGTCCTGCCCGGCTCCGGCATCGAACCGGAAGCCTTCTGGGCGGCATTCGACGGGATCGTCCACGAACTGGCGCCGGAAAACCGGGCATTGCTGGCTGCCCGCGACGTGCTTCAGGCCACGATCGACGACTGGCATGAAAGCCATTCCGATCGTCCGATCGGGACCGCTGCATACCGGCAGTTTTTGACCGACATCGGTTATATCCTGCCCGAAGGCGAACCGTTCCAGGTCGATCCGCGCAACATCGATCCCGAGATTTCCGGTATCGCCGGCCCGCAGCTTGTCGTTCCTGTCATGAACGCCCGCTATGCCCTGAACGCCGCCAATGCCCGCTGGGGCAGTCTCTATGACGCACTCTATGGCACCGATGCCATCGCCGACGATGGCGGCGCCCATATCATGCCGGGGCAGTTCAATCCGATCCGTGGCGACCGCGTTATCGGGCGTGCCCGCGAAATTCTCGACACGATGGCCCCGCTCGCCGGGGGGTCCCACCGCGATGTCGTTGCCTATCGGGTAATCAACGGCCGTCTTTCCGCATCTCTCACCCGTGATATTGAGTCTGACCTCGCCGAACCTGGCCAGTTCGTCGGCTACCGGGGCGAACCGGGCGAACCGGAGGCGCTTCTTCTGCGCAAAAACGGCCTTCATGCCGAACTCGTCATCGATCGCGAAAACGACATCGGCCGCACCGATCCGGCCGGCATCGCCGACATAATCATCGAGGCGGCCGTCACCACCATCATGGACTGCGAGGATTCCGTCGCTGCCGTCGACGCCGTGGACAAGGTTGTCGCCTACCGCAACTGGCTCGGGCTGATGAAGGGCGATCTTTCCGCGACGTTTCCCAAGGGCGGAAGAACGATCGAACGCCGCCTGAACGCCGATCGCGAATATCTGTCGGTCGACGGCGCACCGATCACCCTCCACGGCCGCAGTCTGATGCTGGTTCGGAACGTCGGGCATCTGATGACCAATCCGGCGGTTCTGGATGGAGAGGGCCACGAGGTGCCGGAAGGCATCATGGATGCCATGATGACGGTTGCCATTGCCCTCCACGACATCGGCGAAAATGGTCTGCGGCAAAACAGCCGGGCCGGTTCCGTCTACGTGGTCAAGCCGAAGATGCACGGACCCGTGGAGGCGGCGTTCGCCAATACCCTTTTTGAACGCGTGGAAACAGCGCTCGGCCTCAGGGCCGGCACGGTGAAGGTCGGCATAATGGACGAAGAGCGCCGCACGACCGTCAACCTGAAGGAATGCATTCGCGCTGTGCGCGAGCGCATATGCTTTATCAACACCGGTTTTCTTGACCGCACCGGAGATGAGATCCACACATCCATGTGCGCAGGCCCGATGATCCGCAAGGGTGACATGAAAAAGGCCGCGTGGATTCAGGCCTATGAGGACTGGAACGTCGACATCGGCCTGGAGTGTGGTTTGTCCGGCAAGGCGCAGATCGGCAAGGGAATGTGGGCGATGCCCGACCTGATGGCAGAGATGATGGAGGCCAAGATCGGCCATCCGCGCGCCGGTGCCAGCACCGCCTGGGTGCCATCGCCGACGGCGGCAACGCTTCACGCGCTTCACTATCACCAGGTGGACGTTGCCGCCCGCCAGGCCGAACTGGCTTCACGCCCCCGTGCCAGCCTCGACGACATCCTTTCCGTCCCGATCATCGACCGGCCCAACTGGAGCGAAGGGGATATCCAGGCCGAGCTTGACAACAACGCACAAGGGATCCTCGGCTATGTCGTGCGTTGGGTCGACCAGGGCATCGGGTGTTCCAAGGTGCCCGACATCAACGATATCGGGCTGATGGAGGATCGCGCCACCTTGCGCATCTCCTCCCAGCACATCGCCAACTGGCTGCACCACGGCATATGCAGCCGCGATCAGGTGATGGAGACCATGAAACGCATGGCCGCCGTCGTCGACCGGCAAAACAGCAATGATCCGGGCTACCGGCCGATGGCTGCCGACTATGACGGCTCCATGGCGTTCCAGGCCGCGTGCGATCTGGTATTCAGGGGCAGGGAGCAGCCGAACGGCTACACGGAACCGATTCTCCACGCCCGGCGCCATCAGGCCAAGGCCGCGCACCGGCCCGGCTAGGCCTCACGCCGGCCTGGCTAGGCCTCACACGAAAAGCGGCGTCTGTTCAAATTTCGTGACGTCGATCAGGCCCTTGTCGGAGATGCGAAGCGCCGGAATGACGACCAGCGCCAACAGCGAATGCTGCATGTAGGCATTGTTGAGCGTGCAACCGCACTGCGCCATGGCGTCCACCATGTTTGCCGCCTTGCCGGCGACGACCTCTGCGCGTTCGTCCGACATCAGCCCGGCGATCGGCAGTTCGACCATAGCCAGTTCCACGCCTTCCGACACGACCACGATCCCGCCGCCGACCTCGCCCAGCCGGTTGGCCGCCATCGCCATATCGGCCTTGTCGGTTCCCACAACGATCATGTGATGGCTGTCATGGGCGACCGTTGAAGCGACCGCGCAGGCGCGGTCGTAGCCAAATCCGGAGACGAAGCCATTGGTCACCTCGCCGGTTCCCCGATGCCGTTCGACGAGCGCGATCTGGCAGACATCCCCATCCCGGTCCATCGCCACCAATCCGTCCTTCACGGCAAGGTCCGCCTCCAGCGCCTGTGTCGGCGCCTGGTTCTCCACGACACCGATCACCCGCACCCGCGCTTCCGTCGCCGCGGCGGGCGCGGCAATGTCGAAATCCGTCGCTGAAAGCGGCCGGCGCAGCCGAACCGTATCGCGGGCCGAGGCAGGATAATCGGCCGCCGGAATTTCGACCGCCAATGTTCCGCGGTCCGCCAGTTCCTCCCCGCGCGCAAATACCGTGTCGATCGCCAGTCCGGGCAGATCGGAGACAATCAGGAAATCGGCAATTCGGCCCGGCGCGATCGCACCCAGTTCCCTGTCCAGCCCGAAATGCTGCGCGCTGTTCAGGGTCGCCATCTGTATGGCGGTGATCGGGTTGAGCCCCTGGGCGATTGCGTGCCGCACGACCCGGTCCATGTGGCCGTCGCGCACCAGCGTGCCCGAATGGCTGTCATCGGTGCACAGGATGAAGTTGCGCGGGTCAAGTCCGTGCTCGGTCACCGCCTTGATCTGGGCGGCTACGTCATACCAGGCCGATCCGAGCCGCAGCATGGCCCGCATCCCCTGGCGTACCCGGGCCATGGCGTCCTCAAGGCGCGTGCCTTCGTGATCGTCCGCCGGCCCGCCCGCCGCATAGGCGTGGAAAGGCACGCCGAGATCCGGCGATGCATAGTGGCCGCCGACGGTCTTGCCCGCCGACATGGCCGCCGCAATCTCGCCGGTCATCTTCGGATCATTGGCGGCAACGCCGGGGAAGTTCATCACCTCGCCAAGTCCGATGATGCGCGGCCATGTCATCGCCTCCGCGACGTCGTCCGGACCAAGTTCGGCCCCGGCCACTTCCAGTCCGGGCGCGGAAGGCACGCAACTGGGCATCTGGACAAAGACGTTGATCGGCATGTTCGCCGCCTCGTCATGCATCAGCCTCACGCCGGCAAGACCGAGCACGTTGGCGATCTCGTGCGGGTCTATGAACAGTGATGTCGTACCGTGCGGAATGACGGCGCGGACGAATTCGGTCACCGTCACCATGCCGCTTTCCACATGCAGGTGGGCGTCGCACAGGCCGGGCACCAGGTAGCGGCCGCCGGCGTCGATCACACGCGTCTGCGCGCCGATGGCGTGGTCGGCATTGATCCCGCAATAGGCGAAACGGCCGGCCGACACGGCGAGATCGGTGTTCGCGATCACCTCGCCGGAATGGACATTGACCCACCGTCCGTTCTTGACGACGAGATCGGCCGGGGTCCGCCCGCTGGCCACATCGACCAGACGCGGCGCGACGTCGCGCCAGGGTTTGACCAGGTTCATGTTGTTTGCCTCCCGATGCCGCAGCGGTTCGACGGATCTGCGCCCGACGCCCCGTTCACGTCCCGTATCGCCCTGGGACGATTGCGCAAATCCCAAACCGCCGGCCGCACACCGCCCGTTGTCCGGGCAGGCCGCCGCCTATGCCACGTCGCGGACGGACCGGAACGTCTCTGCATCGTCGTCCCGGCCGCCGGATTGGGTGTCTGCATCCGCCTTCGCATATTCCTGACGCAGGTACTGGGCAATGACCGAAGCAATCATTTCGTTCAGGGTTGCCGATATATAGACGTTGATCTTCATCGTCGGCAATTCCGGAAGACCACTATTGTCCGGCACCACGGCCAGGCCCGGATAGGTCATGCCGGAGAGCTGGGTGAAGATGGCGAAATCGGCGGCAATGGTCGCGTAAACCGCGCTCTCCGACTGTGTGTCGATTGCCAGTTTCCAGGCCCGGCCCTGGGCGTCAAGCGCCTCTGTCGCCGCCGTCCGGAAGGCACAGACCCGTTCGAAGGCGAGCGGAACCGGTTCATCATTCCATACGCTTCCCCCTTCCGCCCCGACCCAGACCAGCGGCTTCTCCACCAGGGTTTCGCCGCCCGCGTCGATGCCCACTTCCGTCGTCAGGATGATGTCGATAGTCCCGGCGCTGAACCGCTCCTTCAGTTGCGCCGTGAACGAGGAATCGAGATTGACGCGCACCCGCGGAAAGGCCCGGCGCAACCGCTTCAAGACCCGCGGAATGACCGGATTGACGATGTCATGAGGCACGCCCAGCGTGACCTCGCCGTCAAACTCCGCATCCGTCATTCTGCGCCAGGTCTCGTCATTGAGCGCCAGGATCCGCCGGGCGTAGGAAACCAGCACCTCGCCTTCCGGGGTCAGCTTCACCGAGCGGCCCGACTTCTCCAAAAGCGGCCGCTCGAACGCCTCCTCCAGTCGCTTGAGCTGCATGGAGACCGCGGACTGGGTGCGGTTGAGGCTGTTGGCGGCGCGGGTCACGCCGCCCAGATCCGCCACCGCGACAAAACTGCGCAACGCCGTGATATCAAGATTCCGCATTTTTACTATCCATCAATATTGAAGATGGGAATCTCCCGTTCCATCAACAATAATGACGGAAAAGGGCGCTCGGGTCAAAGCGCCACCCACTGGTTTTCGGCTGCCGAACGAAACACGGCATCGATCATTTCCATATTGAGGATCGTCATCTCCAGCGGCAGCACCTGCGCGCATTCACCACGGATCGCCCGCGAGAACACATCGCCCTGGATCGTATATTGGTCAGCGGTGTCGAAGACGATTTCACGGGCGCGGGAACCGTCCGCTTCCGAGCCGTCATCGACAAAGATCCGGGTTGGCCGGTCCGGCGGCGCATTGAAGGGAACCTCGATCTCGATCCGGCCCGTCGTGCCCAGCACCTGAACCTTTTGATAGGGGACAAGCTGGGTGGAGACGGTAAATGTCGAATGGCCGCCCGGATATTCCACCAGGGCCGAAGTCAGCCTGTCGGTCTTGAAGACCGGATCCCGCTCGATTGTCCCGACCACCCGCTTCGGTCGCTCGTCAAACAGAAACTGCGGCATCGTCAGCGCATAGCACCCGATATCGTACAGCGCACCGCCACCGATATCGGCCATATTTCGAACGTTGTTCGGATCGACATTGTGGTAGGCGAAGACGACGGAGACCGCGCGCAATTCGCCGATTTTGCCATCCTTCACCAGGTCCCTCGCTTTCAGCCACTGCGGATGCGATCGGGTCATGAACGCCTCCTGGATCAACACGCCATTGCGGTCCCGGGCGGCGATCAGCTGTTGCGCCTCCCGCGCGTCCAGCGCCACCGGTTTCTCGCACAGCACATGCTTGCCCGCGTCGGCGGCCTGCACGGACACCGGAACATGAAGATGATTGGGCAGCGGATTGTAGACAGCCTCGATGTCCGGATCGGCCAGCAGGTCCTCGTAGGAACCGTAGGCGCGTTCAATACCCAGCTGATCGGCTGCGGCCCGGGCCTTTTCCAAAGAGCGGGATGCGATCGCCGCCACCTCGCTCATTTCGCCCTTCATCATCGCCGGATTGACTTTTTCCATACCGATTTTGGCGGTGGAGATAATTCCCCATTTTACCTTGCTCAAAACAGGTTTCCCCCTTTGGTCGCTATCGTTCCCTGGTCATGGGTGTCTGCACCTTGGCCAAGCAGCCATCCGATGGCAACCGCGCACATATGCATGGGTTCCCTGTCCGCCCCGCGAGACCGATCCACCCCGCCGGATAAGTATGCTAAGAGCACAGGCGGCCGAAGCCGCACGCGCCGTCGCCCGCCGGGCCGTGGCAATAAAGGCGGCGCAATGGTCGGCGGCGCTGGGTCTGGCGGCGCTTAGGTCGCGGGGGAATGGGCGTAGCGGAGTAATGGGTGTAACGGAGTAATGGGTGATGTCGACAGATAATCAATCGGGGTCCGGCGCGACGATCCATCGGTTGCACGCGCCCAACCGGCTCCAGCCGGACAATCCGGCCATTCCGTTCAATCCCGACTTCGTCGACAGGGTTGCCGTCAACCGCTCCGCCACCGAACGGCGCGCGGCGACGCTGATCACCCGGCGCACTGTCAAGAAGAAGTGGCAGGCGGCATGGCTGCTTCAGGCCCTGGAGTGCATCGACCTGACGACGTTGAGCGGCGACGACACCGCCGGCCGGGTCCGGCGGCTATGCGCCAAGGCCCGAAATCCGTTACGCCAGGACCTCAAGGACAATCTCGGTCTGGGCGACCGCACGCTCCATGTCGGCGCTGTCTGCGTCTATCACCGGTTTATCGACACGGCGGTTGCCGCGCTTGCCGGTACCGAAATACCGGTGGCCGCGGTCTCGACGGGATTCCCCGCCGGTCTTTCACCCCTCCAGACCCGGTTGAAGGAGATCGAGGCTTCTGTCGCGGCCGGCGCCCGCGAGATCGATATCGTGATCACCAGGGAACATGCCCTGACCGGCAATTGGCGGGCGCTCTACGACGAGGTCGCCGCCTGCAAGGCCGCCTGCGGTCCGGCGCACATGAAAACCATTCTCGCGACAGGTGACCTGAAGACGCTCCGCAATGTTGCCCGTGCCGCGTGGGTCGCGATGATGGCCGGCTCCGATTTCATCAAGACATCCACCGGCAAGGAAGGCGTCAATGCCACGCTGCCTGTTTCGCTGACCATGGTGCGCGCGATTCGCGCCTATCGCGACGCGACCGGCCATGTTGTCGGGTTCAAACCCGCCGGCGGCATCTCCACCGCCAAGGATGCGCTCGCCTACATGTACCTGATGAAAGAGGAGTTGGGCATCGCCTGGATGCGGCCCGGCCTGTTCCGGTTCGGTGCCTCGTCGCTGCTCTCCGACATCGAGCGCCAGCTTGAACACTTCACGACCGGCCGGTACGCCTCGCTCGACCACCACGCGCTGGCCTGACGAATCGCCTGTGCGATCCGGCCAAACACGGGAACAATCTCATGTCCGTCGCTGAAATCCTCGAATCTCTGGAATACGGACCTGCGCCGGAAAGCGATGCCGAGGCGCGCGCCTGGCTCGCCGGCCACGGCGAGGGATGCCGGTTGTTCATCGGCGGCAAATGGCGGGTGCCGAAGTCCGCGAAATGGTTTTCGACCGTGGAGCCCGCGACCGGCAAGCGGCTGGCGCGGATAGCGGAAGGCAATGCGCGGGACATCGATTCCGCAGTCAGGGCCGCCCGCAAGGCGCAAGGCCCCTGGGCCGCCCTCTCCGGCCATGAACGGTCGCGCTACCTTTATGCCATCGCCCGCATCGTCCAGCGCAACAGCCGGCTTCTCGCCGTCGTCGAGGCGCTGGAGAACGGCAAGCCGATCCGGGAGACCCGCGATATCGACATTCCGCTGGTTGCCAGGCACTTCTATCACCATGCCGGATGGGCGCAGCTGATGGCGACAAGCCTCACAGATCGCGAACCCGTTGGCGTCTGCGGGCAGATCATCCCCTGGAATTTTCCGCTTCTCATGCTCGCCTGGAAGATCGCTCCGGCCATTGCGCTGGGCAACACGGTGGTCCTGAAGCCGGCCGAATTCACGTCGCTCACGGCGATCCTTTTCGCCGAGCTTTGCCAGCGCATCGGTCTGCCGCCCGGCGTTGTCAACATCGTTACCGGCGCCGGCGAGACGGGCGCCGCGCTTGTCGGCCACCCCGATGTCGACAAGATCGCCTTTACCGGCTCCACCGAGGTCGGCCGCACAATCCGCAGGGCAACGGCCGGCTCCGGCAAGGCCCTGACCCTGGAACTCGGCGGCAAGTCGCCGTTTGTTGTGTTTGAGGACGCCGACATCGACGGCGCGGTGGAAGGCGTCGTCGATGCCATCTGGTTCAACCAGGGGCAGGTTTGTTGCGCCGGCTCGCGCCTGCTCGTCCAGGAGGGAATACATGACGCCTTTATCAGCCGGCTCAAGGCCCGCATGGAGACACTCCGCGTCGGCGATCCCCTCGACAAGGCAATCGACATCGGCGCCATCGTCGATCCGGTGCAGCTTGACCGCATCAAGGCGCTGGTCGCCACCGGTGCCTCCGAAGGCGCCGAAGTGTGGCAGCCGGCGACCGCCCTTCCCGAGACCGGTTGCTTTTACCCGCCGACGCTCCTGACCGGGGTCCATCCCGCCGCGACTGTCGCCCGGGTGGAAATTTTCGGTCCGGTTCTCACCGCCATGAGTTTCCGCACCCCCGATGAGGCCGTCGATCTCGCCAACAACACAGCTTATGGGCTCGCCGCCAGCGTCTGGTCGGAATCGATCAACCTGGCCCTCGATGTCGCGCCGAAGTTGAAATGCGGGGTCGTCTGGGTCAATTCCACAAATCTGTTTGATGCATCGGCCGGTTTTGGCGGCTATAAGGAATCCGGCTTTGGCCGCGAGGGCGGCCGCGAGGGGGTCTTTGCCTACACCCGACCCCGCCCCGGCAAGCCTGTCGGCACGGCGGCGATATCCGCATCCAGCCCGCCGGCGGCGCCCGTTGCCATCGATCGCACCGCCAAAATGTATATCGACGGGCGGCAGGTCCGCGCCGATGGCGGCTACGCACGCGCCGTCACCTCGCCGGATGGCCGACTGATCGGCGAAGTCGGCGAGGGCAACCGCAAGGACATCCGCAACGCCGTGGAGGCTGCCCGCAATGCCACCGGCTGGTCATCTGCGGGCGAGCACAATCGTGCGCAGGTGATCTACTATATCGCCGAAAATCTCGATGCCCGGGCGGACGAGTTTGCCCGCCGCATCGCCGCCATGACCGGTGCCGGCATGGCCGCCGCACGCCGCGAGGTCACCGCCAGTGTCGCCCGGCTGTTCGCCAATGCCGCCTGGGCCGACAAGTACGATGGCGCCGTCCACCGGCCGCCGATCCGCGGCCTGGCGCTCGCCATGAACGAACCCGTCGGCGTCATCGCCATCGTCTGCCCGGCGTCGGCGCCCCTGCTTGCCTTCGTTTCGCTCGTTGCCCCGGCCATCGCCATGGGCAATCGTGTCATCGCGCTTCCATCGCAATCCGGCCCGCTTGCCGCCACCGATCTGTATCAGGTGTTGGAGACCTCCGATCTGCCTGGCGGCGTGGTCAATATCGTGACCGGAAGCCATGCCGCTCTGGGCGTCGAGCTGGCCCGCCACGACGCCGTCGACGCAATCTGGTGTTTCGGCGCACCGGAGCTTGCCGGCGACATCGAATCCGCATCTGCCGGCAATCTGAAACAAACCTGGACCCACACCGCGCCCTGCAACTGGTTTGTTGATGGCGAGGGCCCCGAACAGCTTCGTCACGCCTGCCAGGTCAAGAACATCTGGATTCCCTATGGCGAATGAGGAGGATGCCGGCGGGCAGCTGTTTGTCGGTCTGATGACCGGCACATCCTTCGATGGCATCGACGCCGCGCTAATGACAACCGACGGCAAGGCCCAAATCGAGCCTGGTCCGACGCGGTTCAGCGCCTATGACGAGCCGTTTCGCGCCCGCCTGCGTGCCGTCATGGGCCGGCGGTCCGCACCCGGCGACCTCGTGGCCGATCTGACCGACCGCCATGCCGGGATTGTCGCCGGCTTGTTACGGGAATACGGGTTGGCCGCGGATCGCGTTGCCGCCATAGGTTTTCACGGCCAAACCATTTTTCACGCGCCGGCCGACCGTCTGACCGTCCAGATCGGCGATCCGGCGCGGCTTGCCCGCAGGACCGGCATCGACGTCGTGTCCGACTTTCGTCAGGCCGATGTGGCGGCCGGCGGCGAGGGCGCTCCCATTGCACCGGTCTATCACCGGACCCTTCTCGCCGGCGGCCCGCTGCCGGCTGTGATGGTCAATATCGGCGGCGTCGCCAACGTCACCTGGACCGACGGCGAACGCCTGGTGGCCTTCGACTGCGGCCCGGGAAATGCGCCGATCGACGATTTCCTGCAGACAAGATCGGGCTTGCCTTTCGACGAGGATGGCCGGATCGCCCGATCCGGAACCGCCGATCCGGAGGTCATCTCCGCCTTCCTCGATCAGCCATACTTTGTTCGCAAGCCGCCCAAATCGCTCGATCGCGACGAACTCCGGCGCCCCGCACTGGACCGTATGTCGGTCGAGGACGGCGTCGCCACTTTGACCGGGGCCAGCGTTGCCGGCATCGCCGCGGCTGCCCGCTGGTTTCCCGCTCCGGCGGTCCGCTGGATCGTCTGCGGCGGCGGCAGATTGAACGGCGCGATCATGGACGGACTTGCCGCCGCCGTGGCGGCGCCGGTAATGGCGGCGGAGGACATGGGCATCGACGGCGGCAATCTGGAAGCCCACATGATCGCCTATCTCGCCGCCCGCTCCCTCGCCGGCCTCCCCCTGACATTTCCGGGCACAACCGGTGTCGCCGCACCGTTGACCGGTGGCCGCACCTATCGGCGACCGGCCGCCGGCACCGGGCCCGGACAAACGGCGGCAACACGATGAACCGCCCGATCACATGCCAGGGCGATATCGACCGCGGTCTGGCGGCGCTACTTGCCGCCGACCCGCGCCTGGCCGACATACACGACGTGGCCGGTTCTCTCCCGCTTCGCCTGCGCGCCGGCGATTTCGAGGGTCTGGCATCGATTATCGTTTCCCAGCAGATTTCCAGATCCGCCGCCCAATCCATCTGGGCGCGGGTGGCCGGGCGCTTTGCGCCATTGACCGCGACGGCCATCGCCGCTGCCACCGACCAGGAATTGCAGGACTGCGGCCTGTCGCGACCCAAGATCCGCACATTCCGAGCCATCGCCGAGGCTTGCGCCGGCGGGCTCGATCTTGGTCGCATGCACCGCCTGCCGCCCGACGAGGCGATTGCGGTGATGACAGCAATCAAGGGCGTGGGCCCCTGGACTGCGGAAGTCTATTTGTTGTTCTGCTGTGGTCACGCCGACATATTTCCGGCCGGCGATATCGCATTGCAAAGCGCGGTGCGGGACGCGTTCGGACTGGACGACCGGCCCGATGACAAGGACTTGCGCCGAATCGCCAGCGACTGGTCGCCCTGGCGCGGCGTCGCGGCGCGCCTGTTCTGGGCATACTACAGCGCCTGCCGGTCCGGCCGCGACATCATCCCCGTTTGAGTGTGCCTGTGTTGATCGCAATCGGCCCCGCCGTCATATTGCAAACATTGCGACGCGATCCTGTGCCGCCGCGCTTTCCCGCAATCTGAAGGACATATCCGCTCCATGATCGATGGTCCGCGCCTTGCACCTGCTTCCGGCGGTCGCCCCGGGAGCCTTGTCGTCTTCCTTCACGGCTACGGCGCCAATGGCGACGACCTGATTGGCATCGGGCGTGAATGGCAACAGATATTGCCGGATACCGGATTTGTCGCACCCCATGCGCCGGACATTGTATCCGGTCCCGGCGTCCCGGCGAATTTTCCCGGCCGCCAGTGGTTTCCCCTGACGATGCGTGATCCCCAGGAATACAAATCCGGCGTCGCCACGGCCCTGCCCGGCCTGGAGGCGTTCCTGGATCGCGAAGCCGCCAGCCACGGGCTTGACGATCGCAACGTGGCGCTGGTCGGCTTCTCCCAGGGCACCATGATGGCGCTGGCCGCTGGTCCGCGGCGGAACCTGGCCGGCATTGTCGGCTATTCCGGAATGCTGGCCGATCCGCAGGCCTGGACCGCACCCGGCGCATCGAAGCCGCCGGTTCTCCTCGTCCACGGAGATGCCGACGAGGTGATTCCCGTCCAGGCGCTTTTTGCAGCGCTTTCCGCGCTCGGCAATGCAAAGGTGGCATTGGAATGGCACGTGGCACCGGGCGTCGGCCATGGCATCGACGGCGACGGCCTTGCCCTTGGCGGCGCCTTTCTTGGCCGCCTGCTGGGTCAGCCGAACCCTGTGTGAAAACAAGCCTTTGCGAATTTCGCACGTCTGACTTAGGCTTGACGCGACAATTGGCAATGACAGGGAAAACGAAGACCGCGTCATGACTGTTCACGCTCCGCTCCAGGCGCACCCGGCACTGGTGCTGAACGCCGACTACCGACCTTTGAGCTACTACCCGCTTTCGCTCTGGTCGTGGCAGGACGCGATCAAGGCGGTGTTCCTTGACCGGGTCAACATCGTTTCCGAATACGACATGGCCGTGCACAGTCCGAGCCAGGCGATGAAGCTGCCCAGCGTCGTGTCACTGAAAAACTACATCCAGCCTTCCCGCAATCCGGCCTTCACCCGCTTCAACGTGTTCCTGCGCGATTGCTTTCAATGCCAGTATTGCGGCGATTCCGACGATCTGACCTTCGATCATCTCGTTCCGCGCTCGCGCGGTGGCCTGACCACCTGGTCGAACGTCGTGACAGCTTGCGCCAGATGCAATCTGGCCAAGGGCAACAAGAGCTGCCGCGACGCCGGCATGCATCCCAACCAGACGCCCTTTCAGCCGACGGTCTACGATCTCCACAACAACGGCCGGCTCTTCCCGCCCAACTATCTGCACGAAAGCTGGCTGGATTATCTCTACTGGGACGCCGAGCTGGAGCCATAGGCGCGGGCCGCACCGATGAGGCCGAGCACAAACAATCCCGCCGCGATCAGCGCGTTCCAGCCGGCAAACGACAGGCCGGCGAACCGCCAGACAGCCTCTGTGCAACTCGGCCCGACGGTTGGGGTCTTCAACGCCTCCAGCAACTGACCGGTATTCGCCGGACCGGCGCCCGCCGCCCCGCACGCCGCCGGTCCCTGCCAGAACGCCCATTCCGCGCCGGCATGGTAGGCGCCCAGAATGACCCCGTAGCCCATGACCACGGCAAACAGCACAAAAAGCGCCGCCACCAGTCGGCCCGGCAACGCTGCCCTTGCGGCGAGCAGCGCGACCGCGGCAATCGGAGCGCCGACATAGTAGGGAATACGCTCCTTCAGACACAGCGCACAGGGTTCGTAGCCGCCGATATGCTCATAGCCGAGCGCGGTCAGGACCGTCGCCACGGTCACAAAAAGCGCAATTCCGGCAATCCGCGCCGGTCCGCCCAGCAGCGCCGTCACGCCCGCGAGCGCGGCGTTCTGCCTGCCCGGCTTGCCCTGATCAACAGTCATGTTTCTTCTCCGCCAGCGTCCCGCGACATTCAGTGAAAATACTTTATCGCCACGAAACCGCCCAGCAGAAGGGCCAGGCCCAGTGTGAACATCAGGCCGAGGCGTTTTTCGACAAAGGCGCGGATTGCCGGACCGAATGCATAGAGCAAACCGGCCACCGCAAAAAACCGCAGCGCGCGTGCAGCGATAGCCGCGACGATAAATATGGGCAGCGACAATTGTGTGGCGCCGGAAGCGATCGTGATCACCTTGAAGGGAAACGGCGTCACCCCGGCGATCAGCACGGCCCAGGCGCCCCATCTGTTGTACGTGTCGGCGAAGGTCTCGAACTGTTCGCTGTAACCGTAAAAATCGAGGATCGGCTGTGCGACCGTTTCGAACACAAGCGCACCGATCGCATATCCGGCCAGCGCGCCCAGCACCGAGGCCGCGGTGCAGACGAAGCCGTACCACCACGCCCGTGCCCGGTTGGCGATGACCATCGGCGCCAGCAGCGCGTCGGGCGGGATCGGAAATACCGAGCTTTCGGCAAACGAAATCGCAAACAACGCCCGTGTGGCATGACGGCTGGCGGCAAGGCCCATTGTCCAGTCGTAGAGCGCGCGCAGCATGGAATCAGATCCCGATTGTTTCGCGCCCGCCGATTAAAGGGTTTTGCGCGTTGGCGAAAGCCCGGCCGCATCGCGGGCCGGCAGAAGAGGTTCGCCGAAATCCCGCAAACCGTCTCACCGGCGATCTGATACCGGGTGTGACACCGTACGCGGGAATGTCCCGGCAAAGGGCACGCCCGGCCGACAAGACCATTGACCCGGTGGGGCGACGAATTATGATCCGCCGGCACCGCGCCGGGTGGTGCCGGTCTGGACCGCCGTTCCGCGGCCCGCAGCGGCCCGGCAATTCGGTATCGGAAGATCCGTTTCGGCTGGCGCGCGGCATCGGTGGCCCCTGTGGCGAAATTGGTAGACGCGGCAGACTCAAAATCTGTTGCCTTCACGGGCGTGCTGGTTCGAGTCCGGCCAGGGGCACCACTAAACCGATTTGCTGTGCGCATCGTCGTTTGACTAAGGTTTCGGCCTCAGTCTGACAGGAATGGGCCGCGCTTTCCCCCAAAGGCCTGCCCGGCCGGCCCCGGTTGCGGGCTGGCGTCGATCGCAACACCTCACATCTTCGTTGGCGACAAGCCGAAACCGGCCGGGAATCGCGCGATGGATCCGCGCTGAGCTAGGACGCCTGGCTGCCACCGGCCTCAATTTTCGCCGGCGGCGTGTCGGCGAGATCCTTTTCGAAACGGGCGCCAAACGGGACGATCGGTTCAACGGCATCGAGAAATTCCCGCGTGCCGACCGCAAACTTGAACTTGCTCGTCAGGTTGCTTTGCGTCCAGTCCACGGTGCTCGATATTCCGACCTGTTCAAGAATGGCCAGAGCCGCGACCAAATCCCAACTGGATTCGCCCAGTCCGATATATCCGTCGACCTCTCCCCGGGCCACTTCGATGAGGGATATGACCGCGGATCCGCAGCAGCGGAACGCCATGCCCGCCTCCTCCAGGATGTAACGCAGGACCGCCAGACGATCGTCCACCGAGATAACCGGATGAAATCCGATACCCACGGCGGCGCAGCTTTTCTCCATGCCCCGGCGGCATTCCAATGGCACATCGTTCATTTTGGCCGGCACGGCCTTGCCGCCGACAAGGGTCTGGTTTTGACGGGGCGCATGCAGCACGCCGAAACTCGGGCCGCCATGTTCGAAAAGGCCGATGGAGATCGCCCATTGATCACCGCCGCGGACAAAGTTGAATGTCCCGTCGATCGGATCGACAACCCAGATTCGACCCGATGTGCCGGTATGGTTGCTCCCCTCTTCCCCAAACACGCCGTCTTCGGGATAGGCCTTGCGCAATTCATCGGTCAAAAAGCGCTCCACCTCCCGATCGGCAAGCGTAACGAGATCCAGGTGTCCCTTGGATTCCACGCCGACGCTCGACAAACGTTCAAAATGGCTCAGCGCAATACGTCCGGCTTCTATGGCGAGGTCTTGGGCATGTTCGTACATGTCAATCGGCTTCCTTCGGATTGTCCGGACACAGACCGGACGGTTGAGGATGCTCACCCCGTCGGGAACCGACCGGTGGACGAAACACCCGCGGGGTTATTCGCTCGCCCCGTTGCATCACCCCGGGTTTGAAATCGCGGGCAATGAGTTTTCGTGGCGCGATGGCGCAACATGCGATGAATGCGCAGGCAGGCCGCCCCCTCATCACGTGCTGGCGGATGCCTGAAATCGTCCCGCGCCGACACCGCGTTGGGTGTCCGCGCGACCCAAACGCATCCGTGCCACCCTTCTTGCGCAACAAGCGTATACAGTCATATACAGTCCAATCTCGACATATATCGTCATACATTCTCACCTCACAAGCGAAAAATTCGCACGAAACATATTAACGGTTGACCATATGTGTCGTTTTATGATTGAAATCGGGCATCAAAGGAAATTGGATTTGGCCGGATGACGCCAAGGGGAGATATCGCGCTGTCGCAGCCAAGAGCACCCGCCGCACCCGACGGCCCGCAACTCTCGGCCGTACGACAACACCGTTTGCTGGAGATTGTCCGCGAGCGCGGTGCGATGGGGATCCGCGAACTCTGCGACTATCTGAACGTCTCCGACGCCACGGTCCGGCGCGATCTCACCTATCTTGACCGCCGGGGATTGTTGTCGCGCACCCATGGCGGAGTCGTCGCCAACTCCCTCGTCAGCCATGATTTGCCGGACAGCGCCCGCCTCCACCTCAACGAGGAGGAAAAACGCCGCATTGCCGAAACGGCGATCGACATGCTCGAAGGCAGCGAAACCGTCCTGATCGACGCCGGCACGACGACGCTTCCCATAGCGATGAATGCCCGGCGCAAGCCGAATTGCACCTACGTGACGACGTCCCATGGCATCTCCCAGATTTTGAAGGATCAGGGAATTGCCAAACACTACCTGATCGGCGGTTCCTATCTGCCGATTAACGATTCCTATTGCGGCTCCATCGCCGTCGCCGCCATCCGATCCCTCTCCTTCGACGTTGCGTTTTTGTGCGTCACTGCGATCGACGTGCAACGGCGGGCCATAAGCATGGGAAGCGAACCCTGTGCCCAGGTGCAAAGAGAGATTGTCTCCGTCTCGCGCCAGAACATCGTCGTCGCCGACCATTCGAAGTTCCGCGCATCGGCATTCGTCCAGACCGTCACCTTCGACAAACTCGACGCCATCCTGACCGTTGAAGAGGTCGATAGCAGTGTCAAGAAAGCGTTTGCCGGCGAAAAGCTGGAGCTCCGGCTGGTATGAGCGAGAACGGCGTTTCTTTGAAGATTACCGGCCTCAGGAAGTCGTGGGGAAAGGTGGAAGTTCTCAAGGGGATCGATCTGGAGATCGGTCCAGGTGCCTTTCTGACCCTCCTTGGCCCGTCCGGCTGCGGCAAGAGCACGGCCCTGCGCCTGATTGCCGGCCTTGACGAGGTAGGCGGCGGAAACATCCTGATCGACGGGGTCGACGTCACAGCCATCCCGCCCGCCCAGCGCAATATCGGGATGGTATTTCAGAACTATGCGCTCTTTCCGCATATGAGCGTGCGCGACAACATCCTCTACGGGCTTCGCGTGCGCCGGCGCAGCAAGTCGGATCAGGCGAGCCGGCTTCAGCGTGTCGCCGCCTTTATGAATCTGGAGCCATTGCTGGATCGCCGGCCGGGGCAATTGTCCGGTGGCCAGCAGCAGCGCGTCGCCCTAGCGCGCGTACTTATTTCCGAACGCAAACTCGTGCTGATGGACGAACCCCTGTCCAATCTGGACGCCAAATTGCGGGCTGAAATTCGAACCGAGATCAAGGAACTCAATCGCACGCTGGGTATCACGGTTGTCTATGTCACCCATGACCAGAGCGAAGCCCTGTCCATGTCCGACAAGGTGCTCCTGATGGAAGCCGGCGAAGCGGTGCAGTTCGGAACTCCGGTCGAACTCTACAACGAACCGGCAAGCATCGGTGCCGCCCGCTTCATCGGCACGCCACCGATGAACGTAATCGCAGCGGAGCATTTGCCCGACCACCTGGACCGGCTCGGCCTCAAGTCGCAGGGCGACAATCTCAGCCTCGGCATTCGCCCGGAACATCTGCACCTGGCGGACGAATCGTCAGACCTGTCGTTTCCGGCCCGCGTCACCAATACCGAGTACGAAGGCAGCCAGACCCTCGTCCGCCTGGCCACTGCGCTGGGCGAGACGGTCATGGTCACGCTGCCCAGCAAAATCACGCCGGAAGAGGGCACCGGCGTGCATGTCGGATGCCAGCCCAGCGCCATTCGGCTCTTCCGGAAATCGGACGGAAAAGCCCTCGCGAACGAAACCGAATCAATCGGCGACCCGGTGCCGATGGTTCAAACCAAATGACAAAACGGAGGACTGGAATTATGCGTGTCACCAAACTGTTAAGCACGGCCGCGCTTGCTGTAGGGCTCGGCGGGACAAGTATCCCTGCGGCGCTCGCCGCGGACCTGGAATTCTATTTTCCGGTCGGCGTGAACGCGCCGGCTGTCGAGACCATTCAGGCATTGACCGACGCCTGGGCAGCCAAGAATCCCCAGCACACCGTCAAGGCCGTATATGCCGGCAACTACGAGGAGACGACCACGAAAGCCCTGACGGCCGCGCAGGCGGGAAATCCGCCGCAGGTTGCCGTCCTTCTCGCGATCGACATTTTTACGCTCATCGAAGAAGACGTCGTCGTTCCGTTCACCCAGATCACAAATTCGGCCGAAGACAAGGCTTGGATGGACGGCTTTATGGACAGCTTCATGATCGACGCCACCTACAACGGCGAAATCTACGGCATCCCGTTCCAGCGTTCGACGCCGGTCTTCTACTACAACAAGGAAGCCTTCCGCGAAGCTGGTCTCGATCCCGAGAATCCGCCCAAGAGCTGGTCGGAAATGATCGCCGTCGGCAAGAAGCTGGTGAAGAAGGACGCCAACGGAAACGTCACCCAATGGGGCACGCGAATTCCGACCCTCGGACTGGGCGGCGCCTGGCTGTTCGGGGGACTGGTCGTATCGATGGGCGACTTTCTTTCGACCGACACCGGGACCGAAGCCCGCTTCGACACGCCGGCGGCCGAAGCCTCCCTGCAGTTCCTTCTCGATCTGGCGGCTGAAGGCGTCATGGCGCCGGGCGGCATCACATGGGGTGATACGCCCAAGGCCTTCATCGAGGGCCAAACGGCGTCCATGTGGACCTCGACCGGGAATCTGGCCTTCGTCAACGCCAATGCCGAATTTGACTGGGGCGTCGCATTCCTGCCTGGCGGCCAGGGTCCGGGCGCACCGCTCGGTGGCGGCAATTTCTATATCTTCAAGGATACCTCCGAGGAAGAACGCGCCGCCGCCCTGGATTTCGTCAAGTTCATGACGACCCCGCAAAACGCCGCCAAGTGGTCCATCGCGACCGGCTACGTCGCACCGCGGGACGATGCCTGGGAAACGCCCGAGATGAAGGCATATGCCGAGAAGCTGCCGGCCGCGCTCGTGGCGCGCGATCAGATCCCGCACGCCTATCGCGAGTTCGCGGTCTTCCAGCGCCAGCGCGTCACCCAGTTTCTGGTTGATGCCATCGAGAGCACGATCGGCGGCGAATCCGAACCCAAGGCCGCTTTGGTGGAAGCCCAGGCAAAGGCCGACGAGATTCTGGGTGAATACCAATAGGTCTCGTCGACGACAAACCGGGTGAGGTGGTTCACGCCACCTCACACCGGATCGCCAGGCCTGTGCCGGCCGTTACCGGAGAACACCCATGAACAAGCCGCTCGGCATCGTGAACGCGCTGGTTCTGTTGTGTCTTCCTTGCCTGCTTCTGGTTGCATTCACGCACTATCCTTTGCTGCAATCAGTCCTCGGATCGTTCTGGAACAACGGCACATCGATCCGGCCCTCCCGCTTCGTGGGGCTCGATAATTACGAACAGCTTTTCAGCGATGACCGTCTCGCCGGGGTGATATGGAACAGCCTGCTTTACGCGCTGGTAACCATCCCGGTCTCCATTGCCCTCTCCATATCGATGGCGCTCTTGGTCAACAGCAAGATTCCGGGACGGGCATTCATGCGCCTGTCCTTCTTTCTGCCCACCATGCTGCCGATGATCGCCGTGGCCAATCTGTGGCTGTTCGTCTATGCGCCGGGTATCGGGCTGGTCGCACAGATCTTCTCCATCTTCGGCCTTCCGTCGGTCAATTTCCTCGGCGATGCCGATACGGTGCTTGGCGCGATGATGGTTGTTGCCATCTGGAAGGAGGCCGGGCTCTTCATGGTCTTCTATTTGGCGGCGCTCCAGTCGGTTCCGACAAACCTGAAGGAAGCGGCGCGGCTTGAGGGCGCGGGAACGGTGCGCGTGTTCTTCGATGTGGTCTGGCCCCTGCTGACACCGACGACAGTGTTTGTGGCCGTCAACGCGCTGCTCAACGCCTTTCGCATGATCGACCATGTCGTGGTCATGACCGAAGGCGGCCCGAACAACGCCAGTGCCCTTCTTCTCTATTACGTCTACCAGGTTACGTTCGGCTTCCGCGATTTCGCCTATGGGGCGACTCTGACCGTTCTGCTCGCCGGCACGCTCGGCCTTCTGGCGCTCATACAGTTCAGGCTTCTCGACAGGCGGGCCCACTACCAATGAGCATGGCAAAACGCACCACCGCCCTGTCGCGGGGTTTCAACGGCCTGCTCGCCTGGAGCATTGCCTCCGTTCTGGCGTTCCTGTGGGGCGTGCCCTTTCTCTATTCGGTGTGGACGGCGTTTCATCCGGAAAAATATTCCGTGAAATTCCAGTGGGACGCGCCGCTGACACTGCAGAACTTCGCGACTGCGTGGCAGGCCGCCCCCTTTGCGCTCTATTTCACCAACACCGTCGTGCTGGTGGTCATGGTGATCATCGCCAATTTTGTGCTCTGCACGCTCGTAGCATATGCCTTCGTCCGGTACCGGTTCCGATGGGCGGGGCCGCTGTTCGGCCTGATAATGATCCAGTTGCTGATCACGCCTGAAATCCTGATCGTGAAGAACTATCAGACGCTGGCGCAACTGGGGCTTGTCGACACCATTATCGGGATCGCGCTGCCCTATCTGACCTCGGCGTTCGGCATCTTTCTGCTGCGCCAGACATTCAAGACCGTTCCCAAGTCTCTGGATGAGGCTGCGTCGATCGAAGGCGCCGGCATGTGGCGCGTCCTGTGGGATGTCTACGTGCCCCTGGCAAGGCCGGTGTATCTCGCCTACGGATTGGTCTCCGTGAGCTTCCACTGGAACAACTTCCTGTGGCCGCTGATTGTCACCAACTCTCCCGAGGCCCGGCCGGTTACCGTCGGCCTCAGTGTGTTTGCCACCGCCGACAGCGGCGTGGAATGGGCGCTGGTGAACGCGGCCACGCTGATGACGACCGCCCCCCTGGTTGTCGCATTTCTGATTTTCCAGCGGCAATTCGTCGCCAATTTCATGCGGGCCGGCATCAAATAGCGATCCGGCGTTGTCGCCGCGACGCCGGCGGACGGATGGAAATCCTGAACGAGTGCGTCGCGGGCCGGACAGGGCGCGGCGGCCTCGCCCGATTTGCCGGCCGGCCCTCCGAAGAAAGGCGGCGATATTGTTTGGCATCGTCCCGTCTGCCGGTTAATCCATGGATTGAACCCGGATGACGGCGCCCATGGCAGATCGGTATGTGATTTCAATCCGGCGGGCCGGACTCGGCGACCGACTGATTTGTCTGGCCGCGGGTTGGCGCTACGCCAGGGACACCGGCCGAACGCTGGTGGCGGACTGGCGACATTGCCGCATCACGCCTGATCCCGGGGAAAACGGTTTCCAGCGCTGCTTCCGGCCGACGACATTTCTGGCCGGCGTCCCGTTCATTGGCGATGAACAGGTGACGACGATGCACTTCCCCAAGCCCCGGTATCCCGAAGGCTGGAACAGGGATTCAGTCCTGAGGCGCGGCCGCCGACCGAGATCGGTTTTGCATTTTCGCCCGAAAGTCGATTTCGAGGCTGAACGCCGGTTCGCCGTGGATACGATCCGGAGCGGCCGGGACATGCCGGTCCCGACAATTGTCTTTGATCGCTGCGTCAATGACGGCCTTGTCGATCTCACCGATGCCCGCACCTTCTTCTCCGCGCTCAGGCCGGCAAACCGAATCTGTGAACAGGTGGAGGCTTTTCATCGGACCTTCATTGCGGATCGCCGGATCATCGGGCTGCACGTGCGGCATGGCAACGGCGGCGATATCGGCACGCACGCGCCCTTCTGGAATTCGGTTGATGATGCGATTAGCCGCTGCGAGCGGGCCGTCCACCATGTCCGCCGGGTTGTCGGCGATGACGCGATCGTTTTCCTGACCACCGACAGCAGCGATGTACAAGGCCGGCTCGAGGCCGTGTGGCCGAACCTGCTGGCACGGGCCAAGACGTTCAGGCCGCCCGGCGCGGGCGAACTTCATCTGGGACCGGATGCCTGGTCCGGACGGGACGATACGCTCGTGGAAATGCTGTTGCTTGCGCGATGCAACGCGCTCATACGATATCCGCCGGGGAGTTTTTTCTCTTTCTACGCGGCCGCGATGCTGTCGGAAAACCAGCCGGCACTGACCACCACCTACGATCTGCAGATACCCTGGGACGGATCGGACCGTTTCGCCCCGGCGGTGGTGTTCGGCAAACCGTGAAACATCTGCCGCGTCGACGCAATCGCTGCCGCCGCGAAACGCTTGTGCGGGATATCCGGCGGATCCCGATCGGCTGTGCAAACGCCGCGGCCCGCCCGCGGCGCTCTAGCCGCCGAGTGTCCGGCGCAGGATGTCCATCCAGTTTCCCCAGCAAATCCGGTCCACGAGTTCGTCGCCATAACCGGCCTGTCGCATCGCCCCGACCAATGCCGGCAATCCGGCGGCATCGCCGATATCCGCCGGGATGCGCGCGCCATCGAAATCGGAGCCCAGTGCCACCCCGTTCTCGCCCAGTTTCTCCAGCAGATAGTCGAGATGCCGGACCAAGGTGGTCAACGCTGTCTCCGCATCGTCGTGCCCATCCTCGCGCAGAAATCCGACCGCGAAGTTCAGTCCCGCCACACCGCCGCTTTCGGCGATTGCGTCGAGTTGCCAGTCGACAAGATTGCGCGCCGCCGGCGACAGCGCGTGAACATTGGAATGGGTCGCCACCAGGGGTTTGTCTGTGATCGCCGCAATATCCCGAAACCCGGCGGCGTTCATGTGCGACAGGTCGACCAGAATGCCCATTTCGTTGCAGGCCCGGACCAGCGCCTTTCCCGCATCTGTCAGGCCCGGCCCCATTTCCGGTTCGGCGGGAAAGCAGAACGGCACCCCGTAGCCGAAAATGTTGGGCCGCGACCAGACCGGGCCCAGAGAGCGCAGGCCGGCCGCATAATAGACTTCCAGTTCGCCCAGATCGGCGCCGATCGGCTCCGCCCCCTCCATATGGAATACGACCGCCATGGCGCCTTGCGCCTCCGCCGCCTCGACTTCCGCGGCACTCCGGCACACACGCACGGCATCCGGCCGCCGCCGCGCCATCTTGAGAAGGATTGCCGAAATCTCCTGCGCCACCCGCCGTGCCTGGCTTGTGTCCACCGGGCCGAGATAGGGAATGTTTCTCGGCGCCGTGTCGCCATCGCGCTCAAATGCCGCCACCACATCGGCGCTCGGCACAAAAACCGCAAAAAAACCGCCGCGCAGGCCGCCTTCATTCGACCGCGGCAGGTCGATGTGCCCCTCCCCGTCACCGTCCAAAAACCGGTCACCCTCAAAATCGCCGGCCCGCCACAGCCGCAATAGCGTGTCGTTGTGACCGTCAAATATGCGCTGCACGATCGATAGTCTCCATTATTCAATTGGGAAGGCGCGGCGGTTCTGCCTTGACATCACGCCACGGGAAGGATCGAATTTAGATCAGGATTTGGCGGCGGACACAATCGTCGTACCGGCACAATTCCAAATGGGAGGACTAGACTTATGAATGAACCTTTAAAAACAATTGCGGCCAGCGCCGTTGCGCTGGCATTGGCATTGCCGATTCATCAGGCGTTGGCCGAGACACCGGCCGATACTTTGGTTGTCGCCGACAAGATCGATGACATCGTGTCGCTTGATCCGGCCGAGTCGTTCGAGTTTTCCGGCAACGACATGCTGAACAACATTTATGACACGCTGGTGGAGCTTGACCCGGCCAATCTGGGACCGCTGGTGCCCGGCCTGGCGGAAAGCTGGTCTCTCGCCGACGACAATATCACCTACACTTTCAAGATCCGCCAGGGCGTGAAATTTCATTCGGGCAATCCGTTGACCGCCGCCGATGCGGCCTATTCCCTGCAGCGGGCCGTCATTCTCGACAAGACGCCGTCGTTTATCCTCGACCAGTTCGGATTCAACGCCGACAACGTCAAGGACAAGATCAAGGCGACCGGCGAGTACGAGCTGACCATTGTCACCGACAAGCCCTACGCTCCGTCGTTCTTCTACAACTGCCTGGTCTCCAACGTCTCCGCCATCGTCGACATGAAAACGGTCATGGAGCACGAAGTCGACGGCGACATGGGTTACGAGTGGATGAAAACCAATACGGCCGGAACGGGCGCCTACACTCTGCGCTCCTACAAGCCTTCCGATTCCTACATTCTGGAAGCCAATCCGGACTTCTGGCGCGGTGCGCCGCCGCTCAAGCGGGTCTTCCTTCGCCACGTGGCCGAGCCGGCGACCCAGCGGCTGCTCCTGGAAAAGGGTGACATCGACATCGCCCGCAAGCTGACACCTGTCGACATCGAGGGCGTGTCCTCCAATTCCGACATCAAGGTCATCGACGAGGTCAAGGGCCGTATTATGTATGTGTCGTTGAACCAGAAGGTCGAACCGTTCAACAATCCGAAGGTGGCCGAGGCGATCAAATATCTGATCGACTATGACGGCATGTCCTCGACCTTCCTGAAAGGCCAGTACCGCGTCCATCAGAGTTTCCTGCCGGCCGGTTTTCTCGGTGCGATCACCGACAAGCCCTACAAGCTCGATGTGGACAAGGCCAAGGCATTGCTGGCCGAAGCCGGTGCCGGACCATTCTCCTTCCAGATCTATGTCCGCAACGATCAGGAACGGCTCGATATGGCACAGTCTTTCCAGAGCACCCTGGCCCAGGCCGGCATCACGGCGGAACTTCGTGTCGGCACCGGCAAGGAGATCCTCGGCGAATACCGGGCCCGCAAGCATGATGTCTATCTCGGCGCCTGGGGACCGGACTATCCCGATCCGCACACCAATGCCGACACCTTTGCCCGCAACCCGGACAATTCCGACGAAGGCAAGCACACCGGCATCCTCGCCTGGCGGAACGCCTGGCCGGCGACCGAGGTCAACGACCTGACCAATGCCGCCGTCGTGGAGCGTGATTCCGAAAAGCGCGCGGCCATGTACGAGGACATCCAGAAGCTGCACCAGCAGGTGTCTCCGTTCGCGCCGATGTTCCAGCAGATCCAGCAGGTGGCGATGCGCAAGAACATCGAAGGATTCACACAGGGTGGTTCGATCCACTCGGTCTTCTACTGGGCGACGACCAAGTAATATCGGCCTGTGAAATCTGCCCCCGGCATATGCCGGGGGCAATCATTCCGAGCCCGCTGCCCCTTGGCCCTCACCGACACCGATCGCAGTGAATCCCGCCTGGACGGCGCATGGTGGTTTCTCCGCCGCGCCGCGACCTTGGTCGTCACACTGGCGGCGACCTTTGTCGGACTGCTCGCCGTTACCTTCATCATCGGCCGCGTCATTCCCATCGATCCGGTTCTGGCCATCCTCGGCGAGCGCGCCACCGGCGAACAGTATGAAGCCGCCAAGGAGGCGCTCGGTCTCAACGACCCGATTATTGTCCAGTTCCTGATCTATGTGCGCGATGCGCTGACCGGCGATTTCGGCAAGTCTCTGCTGACGGCCAAGCCGGTGCTGGAAGATGTCAAGCGCGTCTTCCCTGCCACGCTGGAACTGGCCACCATCGCCACCATCCTGGGCGTGCTGCTCGGCGTGCCGGCCGGCGTGCTGGCCGCCACCAAGCCCGACACATGGATCGATCAGCTCGTCCGGCTGATCGGGCTCATGGGTTATTCGATGCCGGTCTTTTGGCTCGGCCTGATGGGTCTGCTGGTTTTTTATGGCCAACTGGGGTGGGTCGGTGGCCCGGGACGCCTCGACACGTCGTTTGAGTTCGTGTTCGAGCTCGATGTGCAGCCGGTCACCGGCGCAATTCTGATCGACACGGCGCTGGCCGGCGCCTGGGACGTCTTTGCCAATGCCCTCACCCACATCATTTTGCCGGCCGCGGTGCTCGGCTACTATTCCATGGCCTATATCAGCCGCATGACCCGCTCCTTCATGCTGGAGCAACTCAGCCAGGAATACATCACCACGGCGCGGGTGAAAGGCATGCCGGAATGGCGTGTTGTCTGGGTTCATGCGCTGCGCAATGTGCTGGTGCCCCTGATCACGGTGATTGCGCTTTCCTACGCCAACCTGCTGGAGGGTTCCGTTCTCACCGAGACCGTTTTCGCCTGGCCGGGCCTCGGTCTTTACATCACCAACGCCCTGTTTTCCGGTGATCTCGCCGCCGTCATGGGCGGTACAATCGTTGTCGGCACCGTGTTCATCCTGCTCAACCTGTTGTCCGACGTCCTCTATCGCTTCGTCGATCCGAGGGCGCGATGATCACCGCCGCCGCCCGCCAGTGGCTGCTGGATCCGAATCCCACCTCGCCGCGCCAGGCGAGGTTCGGCCAGTTGTATCGGGGCTGGCTGAAGCTGGTTCGCAATCCGCTGGCGCTGTTCGGCCTCGCTATCGTCACCCTGCTCGTGGTGATGGCCATCCTGGCGCCCTTGTTCGCCACCCACGATCCGGTCGCCCAGGCGCTGTCCGACAGATTGCAGCCGCCCCTCTCCCCGGGCCATGTGTTGGGCACCGACGAGTTCGGCCGCGACATCTGGAGCCGCCTGGTCTACGGTGCCCGTGTCACCCTCTACATCGTGCTCCTCGTCACCATCACGGCACCTGTTTTCGGCCTATTGATCGGCACGATGGCCGGCTATTTCGGTGGCTGGGTCGATACCGTCCTGATGCGGCTTACCGACATATTCCTGGCATTTCCGCGGCTGATCCTGGCGCTCGCTTTCGTCGCCGCGCTTGGACCCGGCGTCGAAAACGCGGTGCTCGCCATCGCGCTCACCGCGTGGCCACCATATGCCCGCGTTGCGCGCGCCGAAACGCTGACGGTCCGCACCTCCGACTATATTGCCGCCATTCGCCTCCAGGGGGCGGGGTCGGCCCGCATACTGTTTTCCCACATTGCGCCCATGTGCCTGCCTTCGGTGATCATACGGGTGACGCTCGACATGGCCGGGATCATACTCACCGCGGCCGGCCTGGGGTTTCTCGGCCTCGGCGCCCAGCCGCCGTTGCCCGAATGGGGCCTGATGATTTCGTCGGGCCGCAAATTCCTGTTTGAGCAATGGTGGGTTGCGACGATGCCGGGCCTGGCGATCTTCATCGTTTCCCTCGGCTTCAACCTCCTGGGCGATGGCTTGCGCGATGTGCTCGATCCGCGCAGCGGCTCACAATGACAGCCGGCGCGCCATGAGCTTGCTTGATATTGAAGATCTCCATGTCGTCTTCGACACCGAAGCCGGCCCGGTGGATGCCGTACGCGGCGTATCTTTCACCCTTGACCGCGAGCGCCTTGGCATTGTCGGCGAATCCGGTTCCGGCAAGACCATGACCGGCCGTTCCATCCTGCAGCTCATCCGGCCGCCCGGCCGTGTCACGGCAAAACGCATGGCCTTCGATGGTATCGACCTGCTGACCGCGTCGGAGAAGGCGTTGCGCGCCATTCGCGGCAAACGCATCGCCATGGTCATGCAGGATCCCAAATTCTCGCTCAATCCGGTCATGCGGGTCGGCCACCAGCTCACCGAGGGTCTCCGCCGTCACGACGGCATGGGGGCGCGGGCGGCCCGTGAGAAGGCGCTGGAAACGCTTGCTGCCGTCCAGATCCGCGATCCGGAACGCGTGCTCGATGCCTATCCTCACGAATTGTCCGGCGGCATGGGTCAGCGGGTGATGATCGCCATGATGCTGATCCCCGACCCGGATCTGCTGATCGCCGACGAGCCGACGTCAGCCCTCGACGTCACGGTCCAGAAGGAGATCCTGGCCATACTCGACAAGCTTGTGCGGGAACGCGGTATGGGACTGATCTTTATCTCCCACGACCTGCAACTCGTATCGCGCTTCTGCGACCGGGTCCTGGTCATGTACCAGGGCCGCGTCGTGGAAGAGATTGCCGCAGCCGATCTCGCCAATGCCGAACATCCCTACACGCGCGGCTTGCTGGATTGCCTGCCGAAGATCGGCGCCGAGCGGGCACCGCTCAAAACCCTGGACCGCGACGCGGGCTGGACGGAATAAAGCACCGGGACCGGGAGACCATGGCACTGATCGAGATCGAAAATCTGTCGGTGACTTTTCGCCAGGGCGGGCATCGGGTGAATGCCGTTCGCAGCGTGTCCCTGTCGATCGCGGAACGCGAATCCTTCGGCATTGTCGGCGAATCCGGATCGGGAAAGTCGACGATCCTGCGGGCGATCTGCGGCATGGCGCCGACAACCGAAGGCACGATCCGCATCGCTGGCGAACCCATTCCCGAACCGCGCGATCTTGCCTTTGTGCGCCGGGTGCAGATGGTCTTTCAGGATCCCTTCGCATCCCTGCATCCCAAGCGAACCGTCGACGCGACCCTGTCGGAACCCTTGCACATTCACCGCATAGGCGATCGCGAGGAGCGGGTTCTGGGTGCCCTCGCCGATGTCGGCCTGGGCGCGAACTTCCGGTTTCGCTACCCGCACCAGCTCTCCGGCGGCCAGCGCCAGCGGGTCGCGGTTGCCCGCGCTCTGATGCTCGATCCGCAGATCCTGCTACTCGACGAGCCGACCTCCGCGCTCGACGCATCGGTACAGGCGGAAGTCCTCAACCTCCTTTCGCGCCTGCGCGCCGAGCATGGTCTGACCTACCTGATGGTCAGTCACGATCTCGCCGTCATCGATCATATGTGCGACCGGCTGGCGGTAATGAAGGATGGCGAGGTGGTGGAGGAACTCGACCGGGCGGCCCTGTCCGCCGATACCGCCCGCGAGCCCTATACCCGGGCCCTGTTCGCGGCAAGCGGTTGAATACCGGAAATCCCGGCGCGTTGCCGCCTTGCGTTGTGTGACGCGGTCTCCGGCCGGCGGTTACAGCGCCAACTTGTAGCCTTCGTGGCTGGCCTGAAATCCCAGCGATTCGTAAAACCTGTGCGCGTCCGGCCTCGCCTTGTCGGTGGTCAGTTGCACAAGCCTGCAATCGCGCTCCCGGCACCGGTCGATCGCCCAGTCAAACAGCCTTCGCCCCAGTCCCGATCCCCGCTTGTCGGCGGCAATCCGTACGGCCTCGATCTGCCCGCGCCATGAACCGGACCGCGACAGACCGGGTATGAACGTGATCTGCAATGTCCCGACCACCCGGTCCGCCTCAACCGCAACCGCAAGGAACTGGTTGGGATCGCCATCGATAGCCGCGAACGCATCGAGATAGCCCTGTGCCAGCGGCAGACGGGCATCTTCCCGTCCCTTGCCCAGATCATCATCGGCCAGCAGCGCGACGATTTCCGGCAGGTCCTCCGCGCCGGCTTTCCGAATATCTGGTATTGTTGTCCGTTCCATGATCCCCGGCCCCGCTGTCTAGCCATTCCCGCTCAGGCAGTCGCGAAACGCATGGGCCATGGTTTGCATCATGGCGGCATAGTGGTCCGGACCGGCGGCGATCCGTGCGCCGATCGGATCGAGCACGCCGACCTTCGCACCGGTGCCTTCGACAAGGACATCAACAAGCGCGGTTTGGAACTGCGGCTCGGAGAACACGCAGACCGCGCCAAGCGAGCGTATCCGTTCCTTCAGGGCCGCAATACGCCGCGCCCCCGGCAGTATTTCCGGATTGACGAGTATAGCTCCGGCGACCGGCAGACCGAAACGCTCTTCAAAATACCGATAGGCATCGTGAAACACCATGTACGGCCGTCCCTTGACCGGGGCAAGCAGCCCATCGAGATCCGAGGCAAGCGCATCGAGCCGGGCCCGTGCGACCCGGGCATTGTCCCGATACCGGCCGGCACGTCCGGGATCGGCGGCGGCCAGCGCCCCGGCGATCGCGCCGATCATCAGCTTGGCGTTTTCCGGATCGAGCCAGACATGGGTGTCAAATCCCGCGTGCTCGTGGTCACGATGGGCGGGGCCAGAGGCTTGCATGTGCGCATCGTCATGATCGTCATCGCCGTCCCCGTGTTCATGTGCCTCGTCATGATCGTCGTGGCTGTCCGTGTGTTCATGCGCCTCATGGTGGGCGTCATCGCCGTGCGTGTGCTCATGGGCCTCGTCGTGGCCGTCGCCGGACAATCCCATCGGCCCGGCCTCGCGAACCGGCAGCAGCCTCAGTCCGGGCACCGCCGAAAGTGCCACCACCCGTGCCTCGTTCGCCAGGTTGGCGATCGGATCGGCAAGAAAGCGCTCCAGGTCCGCGCCGATCCAAAACACCAGATCGGCCCGCTGAAGCGTCCGCGCCTGCGACGGTTTCAGACTCTGCCCGTGCGGCGAACCGGCGCCGGTCACAATAAGGTCCGGCACGCCAATCCCGTCCATAACCATCGCCACGAGCGAGTGGGCCGGCTTTATGGTGACCGCAACCGCCGGCGGCTCCTGCGCCGCCGCCGATTCTCCGACCGCCGCCATGGCCGCAAACACGCCGAGGGCGGCTACAGCCAGGGTCGCGCCGGCCGCAAACCGCAACGATCGCAGGGGCGATATCGCCGCGTCGGCAACATCACCGTTCGGCGGATTTGGACCATCCTGTCCCGCGGACTTGTACGGGACCGGTCCGGCGAATTTGTGCAAGGCCGGTCCGGTGGATTTATGCAAGCTCGGTCCGGCGGATCTGTGCAAGGTCGGCGCACCCGGTTTAAAAAACATGCTGGCACCATCGTTTGAATGTTATATCATAACAGTCGATGGCCTATAGCGGGATGGATGGATGTGGGCAAGCCATGGCGGCATACCTCAGGCGGGACAGGGCCGGAACGGGAAGGGCCGGAACGGGAAGGGCCGAAACGGAAAGGACCGGAAGGAAAAGAGATGGCAATGACCGAGGCGCCCTCCGCCGCGCCGCCAACAACCGGCGCCGGCAAGATCCTCACGGCGCTCGAGGGTGCCGGTGTTCGCCGTGGCGGCCGGTGGCTCGTGCGCGGAATCGACCTGTCGGTACGGGCCGGCGAGATCATCACGCTGATCGGCCCAAACGGGTCGGGGAAGTCGACGACGGCCCGGCTCGCGCTCGGTGTGCTTCGACCCGACGAAGGCCGGGCAACCATCTGCCGGCCGATGACGGTCGGCTACGTGCCGCAGCGGCTGTCGATCGACTGGACCCTGCCGCTCACCGTTTCCCGTTTCATGAGCCTGACCGGTCGTCTCCCGCCGGCCGCCATCGCCGCCGCCCTAGCCCGTACCGGGGTCGGACATCTGGCCGACGCCGAAATCCAGAATCTGTCGGGCGGCGAGTTTCAGCGCGCCCTTCTCGCCCGCGCCATCGCCCGCAAGCCGGACCTTCTGGTGCTCGACGAGCCGGTCCAGGGGATCGATGTGGCGGGTGAAGCCGCCCTCTACCGGCTGGTATCGGAAATCCGCGACGAGATCGGTTGCGGCATACTGTTGATTTCCCACGATCTGCACATGGTCATGGCCGCCACCGACCGGGTGATTTGCCTCAACGGCCATGTCTGCTGCACCGGCACACCGGGCGCGGTTGCCGCCGATCCGGAATATCTCAGCCTTTTCGGCGACCGTGTCGGCGGATCAATCGCGGTCTACCAGCACAACCACGATCACACGCATCTGCCGGACGGCCGGATTGTCGACCGGCGCGCCGGACAGGATCGCAAGTCGGCCGGCGGCCGCCACACGGAGGCAGGCGATGCCCGATGACTTCTTCGTCCGGGCACTGGCCGCCGGCACCGGGGTGGCGCTGGTTGCCGGTCCGCTCGGCTGCCTGGTCGTCTGGCGCCGCATGGCCTATTTCGGCGACACGCTTGCCCATTCGGCCCTGCTTGGCGTCGCCATAGCCCTGGCCCTGGAGACAAACACCGCCCTGTCCGTGTTCGGTGTGTGCGTCGCCGTCGCGCTCGCTCTGCGCTTGCTTCAGATCCGGACGTCGCTGCCATCCGACGCCATTCTCGGCCTGTTGTCCCATGCCGTCCTGGCCGTCGGCCTGGTCGCCATCGCCTTCATGGCCTGGGTGCAGGTCGACCTCACTGCCCTTCTATTCGGAGATATCCTGTCCGTATCGCGGCGCCAGATCGCCATCATATATGGCGGCGGTGCGCTGGTTCTCGGCGTCCTCGCATGGATCTGGCAGCCGCTCTTCGCCGCCACCGTCAACCGCGAACTGGCCGCCGCCGAGGGCCAGGCGCCGGACCGGACCGAAATTGTCTTCATGGTGCTGCTTGCCATGGTGATCGCCATGGCCATGAAGATTGTCGGCATCCTCCTGATCACGGCGCTCCTGATCATGCCGGCCGCCACTGCCCGCCGCCTGTCCGCCGGGCCGGAGCAGATGGCTGTGCTCGCCGCCGGCATCGGCACCATCGCCGCGCTCGCCGGCCTTGCCGGTTCGCTGCGATGGGATACGCCATCCGGCCCCTCCATCATCGTCGCTGCCCTGATCCTGTTCGTGGCGAGCCTTCTCCGGCTTCCCGGTCGGGTTGACAATGGCGAGGCCGGTCCCGGACAAACGGAACCGAGGTCAATGCAATGATCGACGCCCCGACACCGGACCTGACCAGAAATCAGGAGCTCGTTCATGAAACCCTGTGCCGGGCGAGCGGACCCCTTGGCGCCTACGCCCTGCTCGACCGGTTGCGCAGCGAGGGTTTCCGGGCGCCGCTGCAGGTCTACCGGGCCCTCGACAGGTTGCGCGCGCTCGGCCTGGTTCACCGTGTGGAAAGCCTCAATGCCTTCGTCGCCTGCAACCATGCCGGCGAGGCGCCGCACGACGTCACGGCCTTTGCCATCTGCGATGATTGCGGCGGTGTCGCCGAATTCACCGACGAGGCGGCGGCCCGCATGCTGCGCCGCGGTGCCCGCGAGCATGCGTTTCAGGTCCGCTCGGCGACAATTGAGCTGAAAGGCCGCTGCCGGGACTGCCGAACATGATTCGGCCGATTTGGGCTTGGAAAACACCGAAACGGATTCCCAACCGCAATTCCGGCACGCCATGATGGCCCATTGCCGAACTGGAGCACAGACATGAATTACTGGCTGTTCAAATCGGAGCCCGGCGCCTGGTCCTGGAATGATCAGAAGAAGACCGGCAAGAGTGGCACCGAGTGGGACGGTGTCCGCAACTATCAGGCGCGCAACAATATGCGCGAGATGAAAATCGGCGACAGGGGCTTCTTCTACCACTCTGTCAATGAAAAACGCATTGTTGGCATCGTCGAGGTCTGCGCCGAAGCCCATCCCGATTCCACCACCGATGACCCGCGCTGGGAGTGCGTCGACATTCGTGCTGTCCGTGATTTTCCGGTTCCGGTCACGCTGGACGACTGCAAGGCCGAACCGAAATTGAAGGACATGGTGCTGGTCAACAACACACGGCTGTCTGTCCAGCCGGTAACCGCTGCACAATGGGAACTTGTCTGCGAGATGGGCGGCGCCGGCTGACGGCCGGGCGCCGAGACATCGCAGCGCCGGATCGGGCCGTCAGGCGCGCCGCGCCGTCTCCAGCCGTGCAAGAGCCCGCCGGCCACGATAGGTCAAAAGCACAGCCTGCCGCACCGTCTGCGCTGTCAGCCAGACGGCGGCCGGCTTGAGAAATGCCAGCGTGCGGCGCACACCCGATCCGACCACGCCATAGATCCGCTGCCGGATCCATCTCGGCGGCACATGTTCCACGAACAGCGCCGAATAGACCCGGTACAGACAGAACAGCGCCACGATCAGCGGCGCGGAGGCGGCGACCACGCCGATCCAGCCATCAAAATAGATCGGTGCCGTGATGGTCAGCCACACCGCGATTCCCAAGCCGATCAGGCCCATGGCGAATTTCGCCACGATCTGCACGGTACCGATCACGAACGCCCCGATCCCCTCCAGAACCAGAACCAGAATCTCGCAGGCCCTGAGAAAGCCAGCCCAGGCGGAAACGAACGCCCGCCATCCCGCCACGACATGGTGTCCCATCGTCGGATTGCCGGATTGTGCCGGGCCCGTGTCGTCGATTCGCTCCGATGCAAACGCCACCATGATCAAATTCCGTCTAATAGGTCGTCGGTTGCCCGCGAATTCACCACAAAAGGCAAAACAGACCGCAAAATCGTCTCTTCGAATTTGAACGAAACGGGTAACATCCGCGCCGGATCGCCGGATTGTGCCGATGCGTCCGGCCCGCCTCCGCTTGGGCCGGCGCGGCAGGCTGCGTGCAGCGGCCTGGCCGGCAGGGCGTCCGGGCTGCGGCATAGTCTCCCGCTGCAACCAAAGTCGAATCCCGTTGCATGGACGGCGGCGCTCTTGCTGCGATAGTGTCCGCCAACGAACGAAAAGGGCCGCCGCTTGCGGCGCGGCCACAGACGCGGAGGCGCCAATGTCTGAAATTCACACTCATCCCGTTACCGACGAATGGGCGGCCAGGGCCCATGCCGACAAGGCGAAATACGAGGAGATGTATGCCGCCTCCATCGCCGATCCCGATGCCTTCTGGGGTGAGCACGGCAAGCGGATCGACTGGATCGAACCCTATTCGAAAGTCAAGAACGCCACATACGGTTATCCCGACGTGTCCATCAAATGGTACGAGGACGGTGTGCTCAACGTTGCCGCCAACTGTATCGACCGGCACCTGGAAAGCCGCGGCGACCAGACGGCGATCATCTGGGAGGGCGACGAGCCCGACGTCGACAGGAAGATCACCTATCGCGAACTGCACGGCCATGTCTGCCGGCTGGCCAACGTCCTGAAGGGCAATGGTGTCAAAAAGGGTGACCGGGTAACCATCTATATGCCGATGGTGCCGGAAGCTGCCTATGCCATGCTCGCTTGTGCCCGCATCGGCGCCGTGCACTCCATCGTCTTCGGCGGCTTTTCGCCCGATTCGCTCGCCGGCCGCATCGAGGACTGCCGGTCCAACTTTGTCATCACCGCGGATGAGGGCGTAAGGGGCGGCCGGGCCATCCCGCTCAAGGTCAACACCGACAAGGCGATCGCCATCGCCGAAAAGGACGGCGCCTCGGTCGACAGGGTTCTCGTCGTTCGCCGCACCGGCGGCAATGTGGACATGAAGGAGGGCCGCGATATCTGGTATCACGAGGCCGTCGAGGCCGCCTCTGCCGATTGCCCGCCGGAGCCGATGAACGCGGAAGATCCGCTTTTCATCCTCTATACGTCCGGTTCGACCGGCAAGCCCAAGGGTGTCCTCCACACCACCGGCGGCTATCTCGTCTACGCATCGATGACCCACCAGTATGTCTTCGACTATCACGATGGCGACATTTACTGGTGCACGGCCGATGTCGGCTGGGTCACCGGCCACAGCTATATCGTCTACGGGCCGCTGGCCAACGGCGCGGTAACATTGATGTTTGAGGGCGTGCCCAACTACCCTTCCGCCTCCCGGTTTTGGGATGTCGTCGACAAGCACCAGGTCAACATTTTCTACACCGCGCCCACCGCCATCCGCGCGCTGATGGGTCTTGGCGACGAACCGGTCACGCAGGCCAGCCGCGCCTCGCTGCGCCTTCTTGGCACCGTTGGCGAACCGATCAATCCGGAAGCCTGGGAATGGTACTACCGGGTCGTCGGCGACAGCCGCTGCCCGATTGTCGACACATGGTGGCAAACCGAAACCGGCGGCATCATGATCACGCCGCTGCCCGGCGCCATCGACCTGAAACCGGGATCCGCCACCCGGCCCTTCTTCGGCATCGAGCCGGAACTTGTGGATGGTGAAGGCAAGGTGCTGGAGGGCGCCACGGAGGGCAATCTTTGTATCGCCGAATCATGGCCCGGCCAGATGCGCACGGTCTATGGCGACCACGAGCGATTCGTGCAGACCTATTTCGCCACCTACAAGGGCAAATATTTCACCGGTGACGGCTGTCGCCGCGATGCCGATGGCTATTATTGGATCACCGGTCGCGTCGATGACGTGCTCAACGTCTCCGGTCATCGCATGGGGACGGCGGAAGTGGAATCAGCCCTCGTCGCCCACGACAAGGTCTCCGAGGCCGCGGTTGTCGGCTATCCCCACGACATTAAAGGGCAGGGAATCTACTGCTACGTGACCCTGATGACCGGCGAGTCCCCGTCCGATGACCTGAAGACGGAATTGCGCAACTGGGTGCGCAAGGAGATCGGGCCGATCGCCTCGCCGGACCTGATCCAGTTTGCGCCGGGGCTGCCCAAGACACGCTCCGGCAAGATCATGCGCCGCATCCTGCGCAAGATCGCCGAGGACGATTTCTCCAACCTTGGCGACACGTCCACGCTGGCGGATCCGGCCGTCGTCGACGATCTGGTCGAAAACCGGCAAAATCGATCCGGATAGGCGTTAACAGGCTGTAATATAAAGGAAAAAACGCGGCGCTTCGGCGTCGCGTTCCCGTGAACATGGCCTGAATAGCAACATCAGAGCCAGTTCAGTCGCCATGGGTCATCTTCGTTTCCGGAATTCAACAAACACATATCTGGAGACACCAATGACGCCCGTTCGCTCACTCGCACTTGCAACAATCGGCCTGGCCCTGTCGTCCGCCGCGCTGGCCGGACCCAACAACATCCAGGCTGGCGGCAACGGTCCCGCCACGATCAAATATGTCAAGCTCGCCGTGTCGGGCCAGAACAAGGGCTGCCCCGACAAGATGGCCCTGATCTCGCGGGCCGAGACCACCGGACCGATCAATGTGAAGTTCCGCTACCGCAAGGCTGGCGGCGGCAAGTCCGGTCTGGTCACCGTGAAGGCCAAGAAGACCCAGAATGGCAAGTGGCTGGCCAAGCACGTTCAGGAATTCACGGTCGAAAAGACCACCAACACCAAATACATGGTCGAGGCGCAGGTCGGCGCCAAGATGAAGGTGAGCAACTGGGCGCCGGTCAAGAAAAACTGCCTGCTGGTTCTCAATCCCGGCAACATCGTCCTGCCCAACAAGGTGCTGTCGGCGAACCTCGCGATCAAGAGCCCGAAAACCAATGTCTGCCCGACGTCGGCGAAGCTGTCGGCAGCGGTGATCCAGACCACCGCCAAGCCCGTCCAGATCATGATCGCCCGTGTTGGCCAGGGTGTTGGTGCGCCGATCATGTTGCAGCCCAAAAAGGCCGCCAACGGCAAATATGTCGCCGTCTACAACAAGACGATCCCGATCCAGACGTCCATCATCGCCCAGTACAAGGTGCTCGTCGGCGGCGGCCAGGGCGTCACCAGCAATGTCGCGCCCCTGAAGGCCACCTGCAAGATCGCCGGCGGCGGGGGAGGCGCGCTCGTCGGCGGCTGATCCGGCCGGACCTCCAATACCAAAGTCCCCGGCGCGCCGGTCTTGCGCCGGGCAGCAACCCGCCCGAACCCTTCGGGCGGGTTTTTTGCCGTTCCGCCCGCAACGCCTGACAATCGCGCGATTCGGTTGCGTTAACCTTTTGTTAACGATTTGCCGGCGCCCGGGCATCCCGCCGCTAGACTTCTCCCACCGTAGGGAGTGGACCGGCGATCATGGCCAACCGGGGAAATCGAACCACAGCGAGGACCGTTGCCGCCGTCCTGGCGCTGGCGGCGCTTTACGATTGGGGGGCCATGGCTCATGCCGCCGGCGCCGCGGCGCGGGAGCGTGTTGCATTTTCCGGCGGCTACCGCCCCGGTACCATCGTCGTCGATACCAGCGAGCGACGGCTTTATCTCGTCGAGCGCGGCGGCCAGGCAATCCGCTACAAGGTCGCTGTCGGCCGCCCCGGCAAGACATGGTCGGGGAAGACCACAATCCGCCGCAAGGCCAGAAACCCGACCTGGGCGGCACCGTCTGCCGTCCGCCGGGATTTCCCGGCCCTGCCGCCGGTAATCCCGCCCGGCCCGCGAAATCCGCTGGGTGTCGCCGCCCTTGTGCTTTCCCGGGGCGAATACGCCATCCACGGCACCAACCGGCCGCATCTCATCGGCCGCGCCGTTTCCTATGGCTGCATCCGCATGTACAATCGCGATATCGCCGACCTGTACAGGCGTGTTCGCGTCGGCACCAGCGTTATTGTCCGGCCCTAGCCGCGGCAGCCCGGCCCGCCGCCGCCGCACCGCACCAGCCCTGCCCGGCCGCGATAAGGCCGCACCAGCCGCCGGTTCAGTAGCGCGCCGGCGACATCGTTGCCCTCTGTTGTCGCCACGTCGGCCAGCACCCGGCCAAAATACTTGCCGCCGGATATATCGGTCAGCACGACCCGGCCGCTTCGTGTCATCGCACGCAGATAGGCCGCCGCCCGGACCGCCATCCGCCGCTCCAGGGCGCAATCGCCCCGCCGCTCCGCGGCGTCGATACCCCTGACGCGAACGAGCACGTCGACGGACTGGCCGAGCCACACCGTCGCCCGGACCGCCAGCGTGTCGCCATCGACGACCCGCACGACCCGCGCCTCCACCGGCCCGGCAAGATGTTGCCGCTTGCCCGCCTTCGCGGAACCGGAATCGGCAACGGCCAGAAATGCAAACAAACAACAGGTCGCGCGCCTTAGGAACATATTCCTTTCGATAATTCCAGCAGCTCGGCTTGGCAAGGATTATTTTCCTAATAACCGGAATTTCTCTCCTGTTGCCGCGGTCCAACCAACCCGGCTTCCAGCCGGCGCCTGTCGGGAAGGTCCATCGAACCCGCTATTGAACACAAGCACCCGCATTCCCATGATAAGAGGACACGGAACTTGCGGCTGCCGGGCCGGAAATGACGGCAATCGCAGGTGATGGCCACAATGGTTGAATTCGGATGCTGCCGATATCCAGAGAGCGTGCGAACACGATGAACATGATGAAAACCGCAATGCTTCTGGCCGCCATGACGGCGTTGTTTATGGGCTTCGGTTACCTGCTCGGCGGCACCGGCGGCGCCGTCGTGGCGTTCCTTGTCGCCGCTGCCATGAACCTGTTTTCCTGGTGGAACGCCGACAGGATGGTGCTGCGCATGCACAATGCCCGCCAAGTCGACGCCACCTCCGGCGGTGACTTTTTTCGCTTGGTATCCGATCTCGCCGGCCGGGCCGGCCTGCCGGAGCCGAAGGTCTATATCATCGACAGCCAGCAGCCCAACGCATTCGCCACCGGCCGCAATCCGCAAAATGCCGCCGTGGCGGCCACCACCGGCCTCCTCGACACGCTCAGCCGCCAGGAAGTCGCCGCCGTCATGGCCCATGAACTCGCCCATGTGCAAAATCGCGACACCCTGACCATGACAATCACCGCGACCATCGCCGGTGCAATCTCCATGCTCGCCAACTTTGCGCTGTTTTTCGGCGGCAACCGCGACAACAGCCCGTTCGGGTTCATCGGCATCCTGCTTGCAGCCATCACGGCGCCGCTTGCCGCCATGCTGGTGCAGATGGCCATCAGCCGCACGCGCGAATACGCCGCCGATCGCCGCGGCGCCGAAATCTGCGGCAATTCGCTGTGGCTTGCCTCCGCGCTGGACAAGATCGCCGGCGGCGCCCGGCACCAGCCGATGATGAGCGCGGAGCGCAATCCGGCCACCGCGCACATGTTTATCGTCAATCCGCTGACAGGCGAGCGCATGGACAATCTCTTTTCCACCCACCCCGACACCGGCAACCGCATTCGCGCCTTGCAGGAGATGGCCGGCGCTTCCGGCCCGGCCGCAACAGGTGGGCCGGATATCCTTGCCGCAGGCCGCGCTGCGCCGGGCCCCTGGTCGCCCGGCGTCAACCGGCAGGTTTCCCGCACCCGCCGCGGCCGCTCGCGCCGCGGCCCCTGGGGATGAGTGAACCGGGGAACCACCGGAACCGGCAGGCCGATACGCGGCGTCCGGGCGGCCGTTCCCGAAAGGCCGGCCGCCGGACGACCGGCGCATCGGCACCCGTCAGCCCAAAGACCGGGCTTCCCGCGCGCCGGGCCGCCGCTGCGATCCTGCGCAGGGTGGTCCGCGAACGGCAGCCCCTCGACCCGCTTCTCGATCCGCAATCCGGTCACGCCGCATTTTGCGCCCTGGATGCCCGCGACCGCCGTCTCGTCCGGGCCATGCTCGGCGCAGCACTTCGTCGGTACGGCACGATCGGGCGCCGCATCGCCGAATGTCTGAACGGTCCGCTCAAGGACAAGAGCGGGCGAATCGCGGCCATCCTTCACATCGCCGCGGCCCAGATCCTGTTTCTCGACACGCCCAACCGTGCCGCCGTCGATCTGGCGGTCGCCGACGCCCGCATCCATCCGCGCACGCGCCATGCGGCCGGACTGGTCAACGCCGTGTTGCGCCGCCTGGCCGCCGATACGAATCGCCCGGCCACGGATACCGGCGGCGATGAGGAAGACGATCCGATGGCCGACACGCCGGATTGGCTGGCCCGGCGCTGGATCGCCGCTTTCGGCCTGGCGACGGCGGCCGCCATTGCCGACGCCCACCGCAAGGCACCGCCGCTGGATATCACCGCCCGCACCGATCCGGAGCGGGTGGCCCGTCAGATCGGCGGCGTCGTTCTGCCGACCGGCAGCGTTCGGATCCGGGCGGCTGGCGATATTGCCGGTCTGCCCGGCTACGAGACCGGCGACTGGTGGGTACAGGATGCGGCAGCCGCCCTGCCGGTCCGGCTCCTTGGACAGGTCGCCGGAAAGCTGGTCGCCGACCTGTGCGCCGCGCCCGGCGGAAAGACCGCCCAGCTGTCCGCCGCCGGCGCCCGGGTCACGGCAGTCGAAGCCGTCGCCAGCCGCGCCGCGCGGCTGACCGAAAATCTCGCCCGCCTGAACCTGCCGGCGACAACCGTCACCGCCGACATCAGGACCTGGCGGCCGGCAGCCGTCTTCGATGCCATCCTGCTCGATGCACCCTGCACGGCAACCGGCACCGTCCGCCGGCATCCCGATATCCCCTGGTTGAAATCGGAGAACGATATCGCCGCCATGGCGACGCTCCAGCAAACCATGCTCCGGCACGCGGCCGCCCTGCTCCGACCGGGCGGCGTGCTGGTCTATTGCACCTGTTCGCTTGAGCCGGAAGAGGGCGGAGACCGGATTGCGGCGTTTCTCCATGCGCATCCCGATTTTGCCCGCGATCCGGTCCGCGCCGGGGAGATCGGCGGTTTCCGGACCTGGATCGACGCCGACGGCGACCTCCGCACCCTGCCCCATTACGGGTTTTCGCCGGCCGCGGACGAATTGGGCATGGATGGTTTTTTTGCTGCCCGGCTTCGCCGTCAATGACCTTCCGACGGCGGTTGCGGCACAATCGGATGCCCAGAAATCCGGCACCCGCCAAACCGGCGCTTGCCTTGGCCGGGGAACCGCGATAGGCGGCTACAATGCCGAGCCCTGCCAACAGCGATCGAATCCGGTTTGCCCTGAGCCAATCCCTGCGCGCCGCGGGTCGTTCCGTTTTAGGCGTGATATCGGGGCCGCTCAGTGCCATACGGTCCATGCGCGGCGGCGACAGCCGGCTGTTGTTGGCCTCCCCCGACATGCGCACGGCCGATCCCACGATCGCGCTTGATATCTACAATGGCCGCTTCGTGCTTGCCGGTCAGTCCGTGGAGACCGGCGGTGTGCCACCGTTTGACGTGTCGCCACCATCGGAGGACTGGGAGCGGGCCCTCCACGAATTCGGGTGGCTGCGCCATCTGCGGGCCGCCGAAACCAATGTCGCCCGCGAAAACGCCCAGGCCCTTGTCGCCGACTGGCTGAAATCCCACCGCCGGCCCGTCGGCATTGCCTGGTTGCCCGAAGTCACGGCCCGCCGGGCGCTGTCCTTTCTCGCCCAGTCCGGAATCATCCTCCAGGATGCCGATCACGAATTCTACACCCGTTTCATACGGTCGCTGATCCGTCAGGGCGCCTATCTGCGGACAAATTTTGCAACCGTCGATCCGGGATTGCCGCGCCTGCGCGCGGCCGTCGCCATCGCCTCGATCGGTCTTTCCCTGTCCCGCCAGGACGATCTGGCCCGTTTCGGCCTCGACAGGCTGGACCGCGAATTGTCCGCGCAGATATTGCCCGACGGCGGGCATATCTCCCGCAATCCCGCCGCCCTGATCGAAGCCCTGATCGACCTCCTGCCCCTGCGCCAGACGCTGATCGCGCGCGGCCAGTCCCCCTCCGGCATTCTTATCAGCGCCATCGACCGCATGATGCCGATGCTGCGTTTCTTTCGGCACGGCGACGGGTCCTTTGCCCATTTCAACGGCATGGCCACGTCGGCCACCGACACCGTGGCGACCATTCTCGCCTATGACGAAACGCTGGGCACACCGGTCGCCAGCGCCACCCATTCCGGATACGAGCGGATGGAGGCCGGCCGCAGCGTGGTCATCGTCGACGCCGGCACCTCACCGCCGGTTCCCGTCAGCCGGAACGCCCATGCCGGCGCCCTGTCGTTCGAGTTTTCCGCCCACAATCACCGGATGGTCATCAATTGCGGCGCGCCGGCGCCGCGCCACAGCGCGTTGCGCTATGCCGCCCGCCAGACCAATGCCCATTCCACCGCGGTGTTGAACGACGCATCGTCCGCACTGTTCCGCGAACCGGAGGCCGATGCCTCGCTCCTGCCGGGGCCGAGTTCCGTGCCCGGCGAGCGGCGCAATCTTGAGGAAGGCGCCATCCACCTGGAACTTGCCCATGACGGCTATCTTCGCGAAACCGGTCTCATCCATGAGCGCGACCTGACGTTGAACGGCGACGGCGAGGCATTGTTCGGCACGGACCGGTTTACCGGCACGCCCTTCCAGCCCTCCAATACCTACGCGATCCGCTTTCATCTCGATCCCAGTGTCCGCCTGATTGTCACCGAGGATGACCATTCCCTGGATCTGGAGCTTCCCGACGGCAGCGTCTGGCGGTTTCAGGCCAACTGCCCCGTGACCTGGGGCGAGAGCATCTGCCTCTCCGACGTATATGGCAGCCGCCCGACGTCCCAGATCGTCCTCGCCGGCGCCGTCGCCGATCAACCAGATGTGGACTGGCAGATTTTCCGCACCGGGTGACACTTTGCGCGGCCGCGCGTTCGTGATAGCCGGGCAGGCAATCGGCGGTGCGCGCCGCCGGCCGAAGCCGATCCCGACGGCCAGACCCCGACCGGACAGCCAGGAACTCTCATGAACGGACTTGAGGCGAAAACCGATGCCGGACCGGAGATCGCGCCGGTTCGCCGTGCATTGCTTTCCGTATTCGACAAGGCGGGTATCGCCGAGCTTGGGCGAAGGCTCGCCGATGCCGGTGTCGAGCTGGTGTCCACCGGCGGCACTGCCAGGGCCTTGCGCGATGCCGGATTGTCGGTCGTCGACGTCTCCGAGGTCACCGGTTTTCCGGAGATCATGGACGGACGTGTGAAAACCCTCCATCCGAAAATTCACGGCGGGCTGCTGGGATTGCGCGGCGATGCCGGCCACCGCGCCGCCATGGATGAACATGCCATTCCCGGCATCGACCTTCTGGTCGCCAATCTCTATCCCTTCGAAGAGGTGGCGGCCGGTGAATCCGATCCCGCGCGCCTGATCGAGAATATCGACATCGGCGGCCCGGCGATGATCCGGGCCGCTGCCAAGAACGTTTCCTGGGTAAGCGTCCTGGTCGATCCGGCCGACAATGACGCGGTTGCCGGCGCAATCGAGGCCCATGGCGGCATCGACCGCGGCCTGCGCCGCCGTCTGGCCGCAAAGGCGTTCGCCCGCACCGCTGCCTATGACGGCGCCATTGCCGCCTGGTATGCCGGCCATGTGGCCGCCGACGCCGCCACCGGCGGCGCCGATGATGCACCGCCAGCCGCCGCGATGCCGGAAACCCTGGCGATTGCCGCACGGCGGATCGCCACGCTGCGCTACGGCGAAAATCCCCATCAGCACGCCGCCCTTTATGCAAGCTCCGAAGTCCGGCCCGGCGTCACCACCGCCACCCTCGTCCAGGGCAAGCCCCTCTCCTTTAACAACATCAACGACGCCGATGCCGCTTTTGAACTGGCGGCGGAGTTCACGGCCCCCGGCCCGGCCGCGATCGCCATCATCAAGCATGCCAATCCGTGCGGGGTCGCCACCGGCGCCAGCCTGGCCGACGCGCACGCCCTGGCGCTGCGCTGCGATCCGGTTTCCGCTTTCGGCGGAGTCGTCGCCGCCAACCGCAGCCTCGACAGACAGGCCGCAGAGGCGATCGCCGCACTGTTCACCGAAGTCGTCATTGCGCCGGACGCTGATGCGGCGGCGCGCGCCGTCTTCGCCAACAAGCCCAACCTGCGGCTGATGTTGACCGGCAGCCTGCCATCGGCCGGCCGGCCGGGATTTCAGGTTCGCACCGTCGCCGCCGGATTTCTCGTCCAGGGCCACGACACCGCCCGCACAACCGCCGGTGATCTGACCGTCGTCACCCGGCGAAAACCGACGCCACAGGAGACCAGTGACCTGCTCTTTGCCTTCCAGGTCGCCAAACACGTCAAGTCGAATACGATCGTCTATGCCCGGGACGGCGCCACCGTCGGCATCGGCGCCGGCCAGATGAGCCGTGTCGACGCCGCCCGCATCGCTGCCATCAAGGCGCGTGAGGCGGCCGAAACCGCCGGCATCCCGGAACCGCTCACCTCAGGCTCCGTCGTCGCCTCCGACGCCTTCTTCCCTTTCGCCGACGGGCTTCTGGTCGCCGCGCAAGCCGGCGCGACCGCTGTGATTCAACCCGGAGGATCGATGCGCGACGAAGAGGTTATCGCCGCCGCCGACGAAGCCGGACTTGCCATGGTCTTCACCGGCCGGCGCCATTTCCGTCACTGACCGCCTTCGTCACCGACCGCCTTCGTCACCGACCGTCGCGCCGAAATTCCCGCCGCACCCTAGGCCGCCGTGCGCGCCGCCAGCTCGCTCATCATCCCGGCCGCCACCGTTGCCCTGGCGATGCTCGACCGGCCGTCGGCGAGCAATGCTTCCACCTGGTTGGCCGCTTCGGCCATGTAGCGGCCCTGCCTGTCTTCCCACGCCGCAAGGTTCGGCGCCCCTTTCTTTGCCACAAGCAGGCTTTCGGCCAGCTGGCGCTGGGAAAGCGCCAGGCCGTTGCGCGCCTTTTCGATTGCAAGCTGCTCGTAATAGCCACTGGTCTGGACCGCCTGCATCATCGCGTCGATGCGCCCGAACCGGAACCGGTCGGTGACCGCACAGTAGGCGCCGGCCGCATCCTTGAGCGTCCGCCCGGTCTTGTCGGCGACGACAATGATGTCGGTTGCCGCCGCAAAGGTCGGCAGGAAGGCCAGGTCTTCGGCAAGGCCGGCCGGCACGCCTCCTTCCCTGAGGCGCATCTCCAGTGCCTCCACCCGCCCGGTCATGAAGTCCGGCAACAGTCCCGGCAGGATCGTCCGCAGCTCCCCGAGGCCGGATCGATAGTGGTCGACCAGATCGCCCAGGCTTCCGGCAAGATCGAGATTGCCGAGCGCCCACCCCATCCGGTCGATCTGCACGAATTGGGCGATCCGGTAGAGTTCCAGCTGCAATGCGCCGCCGATCTTGTTGTCCAGGTCATCGATCGCCTGGTTGAGCGCCCGGATTCCGAAACTGTCCCGCATGACTGCGAACGCCCGCGTCAGGACCGCCGCCGGATTGTCGGCGCTGCTCGCAAACCGCACCAGGATCGTCGGTCCGCATCGGTTGATCAGCGCATTGGCGAGTTGTGTGGAGATAATCTCGCGGCGCAACCGGTGCCCTTCGATATCGCTGGCATGGGCCTTGCGCATCATTTTCGGGAAATAGTCCAGGAGCTCGTCGGACAGATACGGATCATCGGGGACATCGCTGGCGATCAATTGGTCAAACGCCTCGATCTTCGCATAGGCCAGCAGCACGCCCAGTTCCGCCCGCGTCATCGGTTCGCGCGCCGCCGTCCGCTCCTCCATTTCGGCATCGCTGGGCAGGTCCTCCACGTCCCGGTCGAGCCGCCCGGCGCTCTCCAGGGCCTGCATCAGCCGCAGCTGGTCCGGCATGCCGGCGAGCTGCCGCCGCGCAGCCAGCGAAATGGCGAGTGTTTGCTGGTAATTGTTGTACAGAACCAGCGCCGCCACGCCCTCTGTCATCTTCTTCAAAAGCGTGTTCCGGGCCGCCTGTTTCAGGCGGTTGGAGCGTACCGCCGACTGCAGCGCGATCTTGATATTGACCTCCACATCGGAGGAATTGACCCCGCCGGAATTGTCGATCGCATCGGAGTTGCAGCGCCCGCCGGCCAGCCCGAAAGCAATCCGCGCCCGTTGGGTCATGCCAAGATTGGCGCCTTCGCCGACCACCTTCACCTTCAGATCTCCGGCTGTTATGCGGATTGCATCATTGGCCTTGTCGCCGGCATCCAGGTCGCTTTCATGCGGCCCGCGGACATAGGTGCCGATACCGCCGAACCACAAAAGATCCGCCTCAACTCTCAGGATCGCCTGGATCACTTCCGTCGGCCGCGCCGACGGCTTGCCGATTCCCAGGATATCGCGCATTTCCCGGGAAAGCGGCACCTGCTTGTCATGACGTGAAAACACGCCGCCACCCTTGGAAATCAGTTCGCGATTGTAGTCTTGCCAGCTCGACCGGCCGGCATCGAACAGGCGCTGTCGCTCCACCCAGGATGTTTCCGGATCCGGATCCGGATCGAAGAAAATATCCCTGTGGTCGAAGGCGGCAACCAGTTTGATCGCCTTGGACAAAAGCATGCCGTTTCCGAACACGTCACCGGACATGTCGCCAACGCCGATGACGGTGAACGGCTCGGTCTGGATATCGCGGTCCATTTCACGGAAATGGCGCTTGACCGCCTCCCACGCACCGCGCGCGGTGATACCCATCTGCTTGTGATCGTAGCCTGCCGAGCCGCCCGAGGCGAACGCATCGCCGAGCCAGAATCCGCGGCGCTCCGATATCGCATTGGCGGTGTCGGAGAACGTCGCCGTGCCCTTGTCGGCCGCCACCACCAGATAGGGGTCGTCGCCATCGCGGCGGACCACGTCATCGGGCGCAATCACCGTGTCACCATCGAGATTGTCGGTGATTGCAAGAAGGCGGCTGACGAACGCCACATAGGCTTGCCGGCCGGCCTCGAATATGGCGTCGCGGTTGTTGCCCGGCGGCAGCATCTTGGGGAAAAATCCGCCTTTGGCGCCGACAGGGACGATCACCGCGTTCTTCACCTGCTGCGCCTTGACCAGGCCCAGCACTTCGACGCGGAAATCCTGTGGCCGGTCCGACCAGCGAAGCCCGCCGCGCGCCACCGGGCCGAACCGCATGTGGATTCCGTCGACCTGCGGGGAATGTACATAGATTTCGCGGTAAGGGCGCGGCGGCGCGACGAACGAGAGCGCGCCGGGATCAAGCTTCAGGCTGATCGCCGGCGAAATGGCGCCATCGGCATCGACCATGAAGAAGTCGGTACGCTGGGTCGCCAGAATGACATCCCGGAAATTGCGCAGGATTGTGTCGTCGTCCAGGCCGACGACATCGTCGAGGGCCGAAAGCAGCGCCGCGTCGAGGCGGGTTTCCTCGGCATCGCGTTTTCGGCGCCCCGGCGCGAACCGGGCGACGAACAGATTGACAAGAAGCGCGGCGACATCGGCATACCGGGCAAGCGCGTCGGCCAGATAGTCCGGCGAATAGGGCACCTGCACCTGCCGCAGATAGCCGCCGATCGCCCGCAACAGCGCCGCTTCGTGCCAGGACAGGCCGGCCCGCAGCACCAGCATGTTGAAGCGGTCGTTTTCGCCCTTGCCGGCCCAGACGGCGTGAACCGTTTCCTCCAGCCGCGCCGAAATGGATTCAAACTCCACATCGAGATCGACATCGGCCTCCAGCGTCATGTCATGCAGATAAAGCGGCGGTGCATCGACTGGCTGGATCCGGTAGGTGCGCTCGTTGATGACGTGAAAGCCGAGATGTTCCAGCAACGGAACCCGCTGCGACAGCGGTATCGGCGTTTCCAGGTGATGGAAGCGGAGCCGCATGCGGTTTTCCGGCATCGTCTCGTCGCGCTGGAATCCCACCGAGATCGCATCGCCGCCGACCAGGGTTTCCGCCACGCGGATATCATCCAGCGCATCGGCTGCGGCATAGTAGGCGCGGAAATCCGAAGGGAAGGCGTCGCCGTAGACATCCAGCATCCGGCCGGCGGTCTCCATGTCATAGGCGTTGGCGATACTGTCCTGGAGATCGTCGCTCCAAGTCCTGATGATCGCATGGATCCGCGCTTCGATTTGCTCCTGGGTCGGCTCCGGACCGGCACCCGGATTGCGGCCCACGATCATGTGGACGCGCGCCAGGCTGCCTTCGGGGAATTCCGGATAATAGGCCGAGATTCGACCGTCATAGGATTCGGCGAGCATGCCGCCGATCCGCTGCCGGACATCGGAGTTGTAGCGATCGCGGGGGACATAGACCAGGGCGGACACGAACCGGTCGAACCGGTCCCGCCGGATGATGGCGCGGACCCGTGGATGCTCGTGCAGCTTGAGGATGGCCAGCGCTGCCTCTGTCAGGCTCTTTTCATCGGCCTGAAAGAGCTCCGTCCTTGGGTAGCTTTCCAGGATGTTGAGCAGCGCCTTGCCGGAATGGCCGGTCGGATCGAAGCCGGCGGTCGCGATGATCGATTCCACCTTCTTGCGGATAAAGGGAATGCGCTGCACGGACCGGGTGAATGCGGTCGATGTGAAAAGGCCGACAACACGCAGTTCGCCGGCAACCTTGTCGTCGGCGTCGAACAGCTTGACTCCGATATAGTCCATATAGTCGCGGCGATGGACACGGGCGCGAACGTTCGCCTTCGTGACAATCAGCGGTTCCGGGCGCAGCAGAAAGTCGCGGACTTCCGGCGTCATTGTCACCAGTTCGCTGCCCCGGCGCAGCACCTTGACGTCGGGATCGCGCAGGATGCCGAGACCGTCGGTCCCGACATTGTCGACCTGGCTGTCCGATTTCAGCCCCTGATAGGAAAATTCCCGCATCCCCATGAAGGTGAAGTTGTCGTCTTCCAGCCATTGCAGGAAGGCGACAGCCTCCGCCGTGGTTTCCGACGCGATCGAAAGCGGCGGACTGTTCGTGTAGAGCGCGATTGTCTCCGCCAGCCGCGCGCGCATGGCCCGCCAGTCCTCGGTGACGAGATGGACATCGGTGATCAGGCTCTGCAACCGGTTCGCCAGCCCCTTGCGCGCGGCCGCGTCGTTCAGTTTGTCGATGTGGGCATGGATGTAGCTGTCGCGCGCCTTGCCCGGCGCCGAGCCTCTGCGGACAAGCGAGAAGTCCTTCAACCGGCCGCCGCGGTCGCGCGTGACATCGAAGATCGGGTGAAGGACAAGGCGGATTTGTGATCCGGCGGCCTGTATTTCCCCAAGCACCGAATCCAGGATGAACGGGCGATTGCCGCACACCATGTCGATTGCCGTCACCGTGCCGCCATTGCCGTCCTCGATGTTCTCCACCTTGATGATGCGTTTCTTTGGCGGTCGTTTCGACATCAGTCCGAAGGCCCGGCGGGCGATACCGGCCAGGGCCTCGCCGGAATATTCGGCAACGTCCTCTGCGGCGCTGTCCCGAAACAGGGCCTTTGCGAACGACACCAGCCGCTCGCTGTCCGCATCGCTGGCGAGTTGCTTGTTTGCAGCAGCCAGCCGACGCTTCTTTTCTGCTTCGAGCCTGCCCGCCATCGTCGCCTCCCTGGATCGGACTGTCGTGCGGCAATGTTCACATCATGCGGGCGGCAAACACAAGCTATTGTCGAAAAAGGAGAGATTTGAAGCCGATCACCGGGTCGCCGAGCCCTCTGCCGGAGGCGCCGGACGGCCGGCTTTTCGCACCCGCATGCTTGCCGACTTCAATTGTCCGCACGCAGCAAGGATGTCGCGGCCCCGCGGTGTCCGGATCGGTGAGGCGTAACCGGCCCGGTTGACGATATCGGCGAATGCCTCGATTCGTTCCCAGTCGGAGCATTCGTACGGCGCACCGGGCCAGGGATTGAAGGGAATGAGATTGATCTTGGCTGGGATGCCGCCGATCAGCCGCACCAGTTCCCGCGCCTCCGGCAGACTGTCATTGACGTTCTTGAGCATGACATACTCGAAAGTGATCCGCCTGGCATTGGAGACGCCGGGATAGGTCCGGCAGGCGTCCAGCAACTGTTCAAGCGGCCATTTTCGGTTGATCGGCACCAGCACATCGCGCAGGTCGTCGCGCACCGCATGCAGTGATATGGCCAGCATGCAGCCGATTTCATCGCCTGTGCGCCGGATGCCCGGCACCACACCGGACGTCGAAAGTGTGATTCGCCGCTTCGACAGGCTGATGCCCGTACCATCGGCGGCGATGCGCAAGGCATTGCGAACATTGTCGAAATTGTACAATGGCTCGCCCATGCCCATCATCACGACATTGGAAACAAGGCGTCCCTCGGAGGGCACGATGGCACCGTCGGGTACGGCCGCATCGGGGAAATCGCCCAGCCGGTCGCGGGCGACCAGGATCTGCGCAACGATTTCCCCCGCCGTCAGATTGCGCACCATCCGCTGCGTCCCGGTGTGGCAGAACGTGCAGGTCAGCGTACAGCCGACCTGGCTCGACACGCACAATGTGCCCCGCCCCTCTTCGGGTATGTAGACGGTTTCCGCCTCGACCGGGCGGTCGGCGCCGCGGGGCGGAAACCGCAACAGCCACTTGCGCGTCCCGTCGATGGAAACCTGTTCGCTGACGATTTCCGGTCGGGCAAGGGAAAAATGCGCCGCAAGCTGCTCCCGCAAGTCCTTCGACACGTTCGACATCGCCGCAAAATCGTCGGCGCCGCGCACATAAAGCCAGCGCCAAAGCTGTTGAACCCGCATCCGCACCTGTCGTTCAGGCACGCCGACCTGGCCAAGCGCCTCGCCCAGCGCCGGCTGATCGAGGCCGATGAGCGAATTCAGCCGACCATCGTTCTCCGGCATGGCCGCCGTCGGCCCGGCCGCAAAACCGGATGATAGGGGAAGGACCGTCATGTGCCGCTCATACCATGGCCATGAACGGTATCAAATCGTCGGCCGGCCGGTCGGATCGCGAGTGCCCGGGCGCCACACCGGTCCATGCGCAACCGCGCCAATCCGCTGTCGGCGGATTGTCAGGCCGGTATCAGCCGGCCCGATGTCCTACTTGCACTCCGCAACGATCTTGTTGGCCGCCGCCGTCACGCCGGACAGCGATATCTGGTAGGTCGTGTTGTTGCCGCGTCTCGACGTTCCGGTGACCGTCATGCTGGAGCCGGATTTCATCGCCGCCAGCAGATCGCCTTCCTCCGTTTTGTCCAGAAGCCAGGCACTGTCGGCCTGCGTGAACATGGTGAACAGCTTGCCGCCGATATTGACCGATACCGTCGAATTCTCCTGGAAAGGATACCCGACGACGAAGTTGGCCTCGTTGGTGATTTCCTCACTGGGGCTGGTACGGATGAAGAAGGACACATCGCCATGTCGGAGATTTTCCGGCTTCAGCGATTTCGGCGTCGAATGGATATAGCAGATCTTTCCGGCATCATTTGTGTATGTCCATGCGGTCCAGTCGTTGAACTGGCCGAGTGAATTGGGCGATTGAGCGACGGTCGCTGTCGATGCGAGAAACAGCGCTGCTGCTGCGGCCGCTGCGGTTTTCCAGATATTCATCTTTCGATCAAACTCTTGGTAGGTCCGTTCCATGCGGCGCTGGCCGACATACGACACAGCGTGACTGTGGATCAGAATTCGCGTTTTTCGGTTACCAAACCATGAACAATCCGACATCAAATCGCAAGTTCATGCCTCCTTGCCCACCACAATTCCAGCTTTTGCGCCAAAAAAGGCGATAATGCGGCATGCTGGCCATGAACGGCGCAGCTGCGGAAATTGGGGCAGGACGCCGGCTTTCATCTACGCCCTCCGGTCATCGTCGGCCAGTGCACGTCGCGCCGCTTCACGGTGAACCTCAGTGATCGATGAACGTGCTGCCGCCAGGGCGGCAGCGAGGATCGTCGCGTCATCCAGGAATCCAAGGCCGATAATGACGTCGGGGACCACATCGAGCGGTGTCACGAAGTAGACAAGGGCGCCCAGCAGGGTCAGCCGGGCGCGGGTTGGTGTCAGCGGATCGAGCATGGCGTAATAGGCGGCCACGACTTCATCCATGAACGGAATCGTTCTGAGCGCCTTTTTCACGGTCGGCCAGAACCTGGCCTTGACCTTTGCCTCGCGACGGTCGGCCTCTTCCGGCGCGAGAATTTCAATGTCGGGTGCTGATTTCGCCATGTCTGCCTCTGCTGCACTCAAGATGGGGCCGCGGCGGTTCGTTGGCAAGTCCGGGCCGGTTCGGGCAACGACGTCGACTCACTTGACTCTTTTGTTGCCGAATAAGAACATAACAGGAACATACTGTCTGGATTCTCGTGGCCATGCCCGACCGCAACCCCTATCACCGCAAAAGCCGCCTTTTGTCCAATCCCCCCATGGCGAATGGCGCTAGCAATGTAATCCCGTTTCCGACGCAGAAAGCCCGGCAAAATCGCGGCAAGGCGAAAAAGGGTGCGCCGACCACGATCGGCGGCAAACCCGCGGTCCATGTCGAACTGCTCGTCGCCTCCAATTTCTCCTTTCTCGCCGGCGCTTCCCATCCCGAGGAGATCGCCTTTGCCGCCGCCCGGCTGGATCTGAAGGGCTTTTCCATCTGCGACCGCAACACCCTGGCCGGCATCGTCCGCGGCCATATCGCCGCCAGGGAAGCGGGTATCGCCTACGCGCCCGGCTGCCGGCTGGGCTTTGTCGACGGCACACCCGATATCGCCGTCTGGCCCCGCGATCGCGCCGCCTATGGCCGCCTGTGCCGGCTGCTCACGACCGGGAACCTTCGCGCCAGGAAGGGCGAATGCCACCTGACCCTGGACGATCTTCTCCAATGGCGGGAGGGGCTGGAAATGGCGGTCCTGCCCGGCCCGGCGCTGACCGACCTCGCCGATCCCGTATTGAAGCAAACGCTTGCCGCACTTGGCGCATCCGGTCTGCCGTCATCGGACGGATTGATCCATCTCGGCCTGATCTGCCGCTTCGACGGCCATGATCGTCGTCGCTTTGCGGAATTGCGCGAACTGGCCAATCGCACCGGTGTCCCGCTGATCGCCCTCGGCGACATCTTCGCCCATTCCGCCGATCGCCTGCCCATGCAGCATGTGCTCACCTGTATCCGCGAGCATGTTGCGCTTGACGAGGCCGGATATCGGCTTGCCGCCAACGCCGAGCGCCATCTGAAGCCGCCGGCGGAGATCGGCCGGCTGTATCGCGGATATGAGGACGCCGTGGCGCATGCCGCGCGCCTGTTCGACCGCCTCACTTTCTCCCTTGATGAATTGCGCTACGAATATCCCGAGGAATCCGCCGGGCAGAGCGCCACGCCCCAGGCCGAGCTGGAGCGGTTGGCCTGGCTCGGCGCCGCGGAGCGCTATTCCCCGCGCACCCATCCCGGCGGCATCCCCGAAAAGGTGAAAAAGGCGATCGAATACGAACTCCAACTGGTCGCCGAACTGGACTATGCGCCCTATTTCCTGACCGTCTGGGATATTGTCCGCTTCGCCCGCTCACGGGACATCCTGTGCCAGGGCCGGGGATCGGCCGCCAACTCCACCATCTGCTTCTGCCTCGGCATTACCGAGGTCGATCCCGACCGGGTCGATCTGCTGTTTGAGCGGTTCATCTCTGCCGAACGCCGCGAACCGCCCGACATCGACGTCGATTTCGAACATGCCCGCCGCGAGGAGGTGATCCAGTATGTTTATGACAAATACGGCCGCGACCGCGCCGGCATCGCCGCCACCATCATCACCTATCGCGCCCGCTCCGCCGCCCGCGAGGTCGGCAAGGCCTTCGGCCTGTCGGAGGACACCGTCTCCGCGCTGTCCGCCAATGTCTGGGGCTGGTCATCCTCCGGCCTGGCCGACGACGATGCCCGCCGGGCCGGGCTCGATCCGAAGGACGCCCGGGTGAACAAGGTGCTGGCGCTGACGAAGGAGATCGCCGGCTTTCCCCGCCACCTGTCCCAGCATGTCGGCGGTTTCGTCATCACCCGCGGCCGTCTGGACGAGGTCGTGCCGGTGATGAACGGCGCCATGGAGGACCGCACCCACATCGAATGGGACAAGGACGATCTCGATGCGCTCGGCATGTTGAAGATCGACATCCTGGCGCTCGGCATGCTGACGGCCATGAAGAAGACCCTCGATCTCCTGGAAACCCACTATGGCAGGCAGCTTACCCTTGCCTCCATTCCGCCGGAGGACCCGCAGGTCTACGACATGATCTGCCGCGCCGACACGCTCGGTGTCTTCCAGATCGAAAGCCGCGCCCAGATGACCATGCTGCCGCGGCTGAGGCCCCACTGCTTCTATGATCTCGTGATCGAGGTCGCCATCGTCCGCCCCGGCCCGATCCAGGGCGACATGGTCCATCCCTTCCTGCGCCGCCGCCAGGGCCACGAAAAAGTCGTCTACCCCGCTCCCGCCCCCGCCCACGGACCGGCCGACGAATTGGAGCAGGTGCTCGGCCGCACCCTCGGCGTCCCGCTGTTTCAGGAACAGGCCATGAAGATCGCCATTGTCGCCGCCGGCTTCGCCCCCGCCGAGGCCGACCGCCTGCGCCGGGCCATGGCGACGTTCCGCCGGGTCGGCACCATCCACACATTCCAGGAGAAGATGGTCCGCGGCATGACCGCCCGCGGCTACGACGCCGATTTCGCCGACCGCTGCTTTCGCCAGATCGAGGGTTTTGGCGAATATGGCTTCCCCGAAAGCCACGCCGCCAGCTTCGCCCTGCTTGTCTATTCCTCCTGCTGGATGAAGTGCCACTATCCCGACGTTTTTCTCGCCGCCATGCTCAACGCCCAGCCTTTGGGTTTCTACGCCCCGGCCCAGCTGGTCCGCGACGCCCGCGAACACGGGGTCGAGGTTCGCCCGGTCGACATCAACCATTCCTCCTGGGATGCCACGCTGGAGCCGGAAACGCCGGCGCCGGAACGCCGCCCCGTCCATGCCCGCCATCGCGCGCAGGAAAAGTCGATCCGCACCGCCTGCGCGGTCCGTCTGGGCCTGCGCCAGATCAAGGGGTTGAAAGAGGCCGACGCCGACCTGCTGGTCGCCGCCCGCCGCCATCCCTACCATGACATCCGCGATCTGTGGCTGCGCTCCGGCCTTGCCCGTTCCACCCTGGAGCGCCTGGCGGAAGCGGATGCCTTTCGCTCCATTGGCCTTGACCGGCGCGAAGCCCTGTGGCGGGTGCGGGCGCTCGACGAAGCCGCCGCCGCCGAGCGCCCGCCCCTGTTTGGTGACGATCCCGACCTCTTCTCCGGCGAACCGTCCGTCGCGCTACCGGCGATGGCGAAGGGCGAGCATGTCGTCAACGATTACCGCACCCTTGCTTTGTCCTTGAAGGCCCATCCGGTCTCGTTTGTGCGAGCGGAACTGGCCTGCCGCCGCATCATCGAATGCACCCGTCTCACCGACCTGTCCTCCGGCCGCCGTGTCACCATTGCCGGGCTGGTTCTTGTCCGCCAGCGTCCCGGCACCGCCAAGGGGGTGATCTTCCAGACCCTGGAGGACGAGACCGGTATCGCCAATGTCATCGTCTGGCCGAAGACCTTCGAACGCTATCGGACCATCGTCATGGGCAGCCGTTTCGTTGCGGTCACCGGCAAGGTGCAATCGGAACAGGGTGTGATCCACGTCATCGCCGACCGTCTGGAGGATCTCACGCCCCTTCTGGCGCTGCTGAGCGAGGATTCCGCATTTTCAAGCCCTGGAACGTTCGCTGCAGCCGGCCGACTGCCCGCCGGTCCGGCTGGCGTCCTTGGCAATCGCGGCCTCGCCCGGGCCGACGAGGTTCGCACACCGGTCATCGAACACCGCCAGGCCAACAAGCCGGGCTCGCGCCTGATCCGGTTGTTGCACGAGGCACCGGAATTGCACGCCGACATCCGGCATCTCGCGCGCCAGGCCGGCAGGACCGGCAAGGCCATGCCCCGCGGCCGCAACTTTCATTGAACTGCGGGCAAACGAAAGGCGCGGACCGAAACCGGCCCGCGCCCGAATTTTGCCCGCACCTGCCCGATTAGCGGCTGACGCGCAAACTCGACAGGGAATCGCCGATGGCGGTGAACACGCTGCTCAAATCCGCGCCATCCTCGGCATTGAAGTAAAAATCCACCTGCGTCGCACAATTCCGCATCAGCGTCTTGGAGCTGGAGGAAACACCGCTGCCAAACGTAATCGTATAGACATCGATGCCGGCATTCTTCATCGACGAGCAGACCGTCGACAGACGGCTGTTCATCTCGGAAACCGCTGTCGAAGAGCTTGTCGTCCCCAGATTACCCTCCGAAAGCGTACCATAGGCCGTATAGCTTGAACTCGGCATCGTGTTGTCGCCATCGGTCATGATGACGATCGCCTTGGCCATCGTCGGCGTATTGTAATCAAGCGGCAAATTGTTGGTGCTCATCGAACCGCCCCACCGACCGCGCCAGTTTGGCGCCAGCATCCGCCAACCCCAAACGGCACCGAGATTGATATGCGTGAAGCCCCGTGCGCTCATGGCATCGATGGCCGTCGAAACCACGCTTTTGCTCGATGTCATGGGCGTCACCTCGACCGGGCAATTCTTGTTCGGCCCGCTCCTGGTCCCAAGCGGCTCTTTGTAACCGCTGGCCCACTTGCTGTCTATCCAGTTGTTGCCACCGACATCATCGACCCAGTAGTAGGGCTGAAACGCCTCGGTGGCGGGAACCGCATCGGTGACATCACGGTTTGGCGAACCGGTCCGGGCTTCCACGCACCCCATCCAGCTCGTCGGACCCCAATCCAGCGCGGTCAACGCGCCGCTCGCCAACCAGGATGTCCGCGAAGATCCGATATTTACGGCTTGCGAAAAGGGCACAACGCCAACATAGAGTTTGTCAGCCGTGCCGTCATCACCATAGAGGATATCCAGCAAATCCTTGGCCGAGGATTTCAGGTCCGTGAGCTTTTGACCGCTCATCGAACCGGTATTGTCAAGGACAAGAACCAGTTCCAGTCCGCCGATCGCGCGGGTGATCTCCGATACTGCGTTGACGTTTATGGTCGGCGTGCCGAAAAGGTGCATGAAAGCGGTCGGCAGCGTCGCCGTCGCCGAAACGGTGATCGTCTCCTCATCCGCGCTCACCGTCGCCACGATGTTGGAGATGGTCGCATCGACATAGCCGTCGGGGAAATTGGCCTGGACGAATTTTTCCACTTCTGTCTGGACATTGTTGGAATTGAGTTTGGCGCCGGCCGCCAGCCCCGCCGCATCCAGCGTATTGAGAAGCTTGGATTCCACGATTTGGCCGCGGCCGATATCGATTGCCATTCCCATCATGCCGATCATGACGAGAAATGCGATGCCGATCAACGGGATAACACCGCCATGCTCCGACCGGAACAGACCCCTCAGACACCTGGTAAAGATCATAGTGCGTGTCATTCTCGTCACTCCTGTCAGCATCCGGCGACGGTTGACAACTGACCGAGCCGCGGGCGGAACATCGCCGTTTTGTAAAGATTGACATTTTGGACCTGAAACCAGGTGATGATCGGCTGATAGGTGTAGAACACCTCGGAGACGATCACGTGGTCATCATCATCCAGGTCCAGATTACCGGGCAGGACAGCCTTTGTGGTCGTATTGGGTAGGCCGACCTGGCTGGCCGCCACCAGGGCACCACCTCCTGAGCACTGCCAGCGAACGAGCTGGTCGGTGTCGTTGGGATCCTTGTGCACCGCGGTCAGGATCATCCGCCCTCGCGAATCGAAATCCTCGTACGGGTTCATCAGCTCTGACGACGCATCCATGATTGTCGAAACCTGAGATGACGTGACGGTTTCGTACTGGGACGCCACGTCGGCGACGACGAACGCCATTTTCTCCACCTTCTGGTGGATCAGGATGTACCGTCCCATTTCCGTGCCGCCGAGAAGCAGGAAAAACAGGACTGGCGAGGCCAGCGCCATTTCCACAGCCGCGATCCCGCGCTGATCCTGACGAAAGCGTCGCAACATGTTGATAAGCTTGATCATGACATATCCTCGGTGATCCGCCCTTCCGCCGCCGTCTTCAGTACGGCTCGTTTTTGACGACGGCCCGCGCCGACAGATTGACGATGCCGTTCTCGCCGATGACATACCCGATCAGCGGCGTGAACAGCCGCCATGGGTAGGTGACCGTGTAGACAACCACCTGCCCGCTGGTGCCGGCGCCGCTCCGCCCCTGGTCGTCATCCCAGGCTCCGTTTCCGTTCACGTCGGTGAAGTTCTCGCCGTAGTCCCACGCACCATTTCCGTTGGCATCGACCCAGGGTTCCGGCTCGCCAATATTGGAGTAGTCGGAATAAGCGCTGTTCGTCATGTTCAGGCTGTTGATCGACAGTCGCTGGGAATCGAACAGCAGCGAGGCCCGTTCCTCCAGCGTCTCGCGGATCGTCTCTTCCTGCGTCTTGTTGTTCGCGACATAGCCGGTTCGGCCGGCGCGCGAGGCGAGATAGGTCGCGCTTTCAAGTATGTTCTGCGCCGACAGGATAAGTCCGACTTCCACCAATCCCATAATCAAAAGGAACAGGACCGGCGAAATGACGGCAAACTCCACCGCCATGGAGCCGTCTTCCCTGTTTGCGAACCGCTTGCATCTGGCTATTCGCCGGAACCGTTTCATGGGGCTATCCGCCTGTCGATCTGCACATTACGCCATATCGGATACAACAGGATTGTCATTCACTAAAGAGAATACGGATTATTTGAAGAATAGATAGTAAACGCTAAGCGGTGGACTTCGTTAAGATACAGGAGGTTCAAATGCGATAAAATAATATTAACAAATAATTAATGAAACTCGTTAATGAATATTTGCGACAGCCGGCAGCAGTCGCGCGCCGGTTCGCCAACGGAAATTTGCTTTGAATTTCAACAAACGGCACGCCGCATCCCGTGTAACGAATTACAGAATGTTCACTGGCCGTGAGCATCCCGATTGCAGTAAATTGGCAATTATGGGCGAAAGAACCGCCGGATCAGGCGCGGAGGCGTAGATGCGCTTCTTGCTGCGAGGGTTAACTGGCCTCGCACTCACTCTCGCGACATTGGCGATGGTCGCATACGGCGTGCTGACGGTGAACAAGGCCCGGCAGCCGGATGAAAGTGCGCGCCGGAATTCCGCTACCGAGCGGACCTATTCGGTCAATGTCGCCACACTTCGCCCCCAAACGGTCCAACCGCGCATACGCGCCTACGGCACGGTGCGAAGTTGGCGGATTTTGGAGTTGCGGGCCGCCGCCGGGGGTCGGCTGATCGAAGTCTCGCCTGCCTTCCGCGATGGGACACCGGTCGACGTCGGCACGCTTCTCGCCCGCATCGATCCGGCCGACGCTGCATCCCGGCGGGCCGATGCCGAAGCCGCGCTTGCCGATGCCAGGGCCGACCTTTCCGATAGCCGCCTCGCCATTGGTGTCGCCGAACAGGATCTGGAAGCGGCCAGGCGGCGGCGGGAGTTGTACAACAGCGCCCTTGAACGCCAGCTCGAACTGCAGCGTCGCGGAATAGGGTCGAGCGCCGCGATCGAGAATGCCGAACTGGATGTCGCAAGCGCCGAGCAGGCGATTCTCACCCGATCCCGGGCCCTGAACGCGGCCCGCAACCGGATCGAGCGGGCCGAACTGGCGGTGACCCGCGCCGAAATCGCGTTTGCCGAAGCGGAGCGCATATTGGGCGAGACACGCATTACCGCACCATTCCAGGGCATGCTCGCCGATGTCGACGCCACGCTCGGCCGCTTGGTTGCTTCCAACGAGCGGCTGGGACTGTTGATTGATCCGAAGGCGCTGGAGGTGGGTTTTCGGGTATCCAACACACAGTTCTCCAGGCTGATCGGCCCGGACGGGACCCTGCTTGCCGCCCCCGTGGCCGCAATTCTCGATCTTGGAGACGTCGCGGTCACGGCATCCGGTCGGCTGGAACGATCCGCCGCATCCGTCGGCGACGGCCAGACAGGACGCCTCGTCTACGCCCGTCTCGATGTCGATGACGCCACGGTGTTTCGTGACGGCGATTTCGTTACCGTCACCATCGACGAGATGCCGCTGGAAAACGTTGCGATTATCCCGGCAACCGCAGCGTCAGAGGACGGCCGGGTTCTGTTTGTCGGCGAGGATCTCCGACTGGAAGAACGGAAAATGCGCATCCTCCGCCGTCAGGGCGATGACCTGATTGTCGCCGTCGCCGGCGAATCCGGGGACTTTGTGACCGAGCGCCTGCCCCAACTTGGCGCCGGTATCCAGGTCAAGCCCGCCAGGGCACCGGCCGATGGAGACCGGGACTCGCCGGTCGCGACAAGCGAAGACGCGCCAGAAAGCATCGTTCTGACCGATGATCGGCGCCAGGCCATGGTTGCATTTCTCAAATCCAACAAACGCATTCCCGCAGACCGCAGAAACCGCCTGTTGCAATTGCTGGACGGCCCCGAAGTGCCCAAGCGCATCGTTGACCAGATCGAATCCCGCATGGCGGGACGAAGCTGATGGCGACCGAACACCGGCGGCCACTTTCAGATGCCGGGCGACGGCCGACCGTCCAATCCGGTCTGATCGGCTATCTTGTCCGCCACCGCACCGCCGCCAACCTCCTATTGTGCATGATGCTGCTCGGTGGCGTCTACGCGGCGACCCAGCTGCGCGCGCAGTTTCTCCCCGACATCGTATTGGAATCGGTCAATGTCACGGTTCCCTGGCCCGGCGCCGGGCCGGAAGATGTCGACCGGGTCGTGGTCGCGACGGTTCAACCGGTCCTCATCGCTGTCGAGGGAGTGGAGGCGACAAGCGCGGTAGCCCGCGAAGGCACGGCAACGATCACGGTTGAGTTTGAATCCGGCTGGGACATGAGCCGGGCGATGGACGAAATCAAGGCCGCTGTCGATGGCATTCGCAATCTGCCCGAAAATACCGAAGAGCCGGCCATCCGGCGCAATGCGTGGTTTGACAGGGTCACCGACGTGGTCATCCACGGCCCCGTCGAATTCGAGCTCCTGGAGCGCTATGCAACCGAGTTTCAGGCGAAGTTGTTTGAAGCCGGCATTACCCGGACCCATTTCCGGGGCATCGCTGATCCGGTCATCCGTGTCGCCGTCCCCGAAGCCCGGATGATCGAACACGACCTGTCTCTGAAGACGATCGCCGACAGCATCCGCTCGGAGAGCGAAGCCGATCCCGCCGGCGATCTGGGGACTGGGACCGCCCGCGTGCGCACGGGTACCGACCGGCGGACGGCGGAGACCCTGGGAGCGATCGCGATCCGCTCTCTGCCCGACGGCAGCAAGCTGTATTTGCGCGACATAGCAACCATCGATCCGGAGGGCGCGGACAAGGGTGTTGCCTATTTCCGCCGGGACAATCCGGCAATCATCGTAAGGGTCGATCGCAACGACCAGGGTGATGCGATCGAAATCCAGAAAAATGTCGAGGAAATCGCAGAATCCATCCGCCCGACATTGCCGCGGGGTGTCGAAATTCAGCTTACCCGGACGCGGGCCGAGGCCATTTCCGACCGCCTTGACATCCTGATCCGCAATGGTGCCTTCGGTCTCGTTCTGGTGCTCGTTTTCCTGTTCCTCTTCCTTTCCGCCCGCACCGCATTCTGGGTCGCCATGGGCATACCGGCCGCCATGGCCGCGACGCTTGCCTTGATGCTGCTGTTTGGCCTGACGCTGAACATGATTTCGCTTTTCGCGCTCATCATATGTCTCGGCGTCGTTGTCGATGATGCAATCGTCGTCGGCGAACACGCCGATTTCCTGGCCCGGAACCATGGCCTGGCGCCGGCGGACGCCGCGACATCGGCCGCCACCCGCATGGCGGCACCGGTGTTCAGCGCGTCGATCACCACCGTCATCGCCTTCATGTCCCTGATCTTCATCGGTGGCCGCTTCGGTGAATTGATCATCGCCATACCGATCACCGTATCCATGGTGCTGATCGCCAGCCTTGTGGAATCGTTTTTGGTTCTTCCCGCCCACATGCGCCATGCGCTTGCGGCAAAGCGCGCCAAGCCCTGGTACGACTGGCCCAGCCGCACCTTCAATCGCGGGTTCCGCTGGTTCCGTGACCGCCTGTTCGTGCATTTCGTCCGGTTCGTCGCCTACGCCCGATATCCGGCCATCGGCGCAGCGATCATGGTGCTGCTGATCACATTGTCCCTCTATTTCGATGGCACCGTCCGCTGGCGGTTCTTCAACGCGCCGGAGCGCGGCACGATTTCGGCAAATATCGCCATGCTGCCCGGCGCGAGCCGCGATGACACCGCGGCCATGCTCACCGAAATGCAACGGGCGCTCGACGAGGTCGACACGCGTTACGCTCGCCAACATGGCCAAGCCCCGGTGGTGTTCTCTCTTGCCACACTCGGAGGCAATGTCGGTCGCGGCCTCCGCTCTGCCACCACCAAGAGCACCGATCTCCTGGGCGGGCTGTCGATCGAGTTGATCGATCCTGACCTGCGCCCCTATTCCGCCTTCACCTTCATTGAAGACTGGCAGAACACGATCCGCCGGCACCGCCTCCTGGAAACCCTGGCGTTGCGCGGCCAGCGATTTGGCCCGGGCGGCGACGCCATCGATCTGAAGCTGTTCGGACCCGAACCGGAGACCCTCAAACAGGCATCGGAATTGATCAAGCAGCGGCTCTCGTCGCTCCCGGCGGTCAGTGCGCTGGAGGATACGCTCGCTTACGACAAGTCGGAGATATTGCTGAACCTGACCGCCGGCGGCGAAGCCCTGGGTTTCAGCACCGATCAGATCGGCGAAGAGCTGTACAACCGGCTGCGCGGCATCGATGCGGCGGAGTTTCCGGTCGGAACCCGGACCGGCACCATCCGCGTCAGCTTGCCGGAGTCGGAGCTTACCGCGGCATTTCTGAGCGAAACCAGCATCCGCACACCCGGTGGCGGGTATGTCCCGCTGAGCGAGATCGTCTCGACCCAATCCCGGTTCGGATTCTCAACGGTGCGGCGCGAAAACGGACGTCGCGTCATACGCATCACGGGCGACATAGCGGAAGACAATCCCGACGATGCCTCCCGGGTCGCGACCGCTTTGTCGGAGACGATCCTGCCCGAGGCCGCCGCGCGTTTCGGCGTCGCCTACCAGTTCTCCGGGCTGGCCGAACAGGAACGGGACTTTCTCAACGACGCCGTTGCGGGTCTGGGTCTTTGTCTCGCCGGCATATATCTGGTGCTGGCATGGATTTTTGCGTCATGGACAAGGCCGCTCCTGGTGATGGCGGTCATTCCCTTTGGCCTGATCGGCGCGATTTGGGGCCACCACTGGCACGGTCTGCCGATCTCGATGTTTTCCGTCGTCGGTTTCATTGGCATGTCGGGAATCATCATCAACGATTCCATTGTCCTGGTGACCACGATCGATGGTTATGCCCGCCGGATGCCGTTCATCGATGCCTTGGTGGAGGGTGTGGCAGACCGCCTGCGCCCGGTATTGTTGACGACCCTGACAACCGTGTTCGGCCTGGCGCCATTGCTGTTTGAACAAAGTCGACAGGCACAATTTCTGCTGCCGACGGTTATCACGCTGGCCTACGGACTCGGATTCGGCGTGCTTGTGGTGCTCGTCATCACGCCGGCGCTTCTTGCCATCCACAATGAGCTCGCGGCGATGATCAGGTCCGCCCGCCGGCTGCTGCAACTTGCCACCGGATCACGGCGGCGCAGGCAGATCGCCGGGACCTGACCGGCCAAACGGCAGGCTAGGAGCCGAGAAAGGTCCGGTAGTCGCCAACCATAAGCCGATGCGGGCCCTCGTCTTCCTCAACCTCGGGAAACCGTCCGATCGGATCGGCGAAATAATTGTCCGTTTCGTCGTCGTTTACCGTCGAAACCTCGCCGATGAGCACATCGCTGCCCTCGGCCCAGAACGCATGCCAGACCGGCGGCAGCAGCGTAACGCTTTCTCCCGGCTTCAACATCAGCTTTCCGCCCGGCCCGACCGTGCTGACCCGGCCGTCGCAAAGGACGGTAACGTCATCATCTTTGTTGAGTTCGCCATCGGGCGTGTTCTGGAAAAGCTCGATGACCAGCGTCCCGCCTCCGCGGTTGATAATGTCCTCTGCCTTGACCTTGTGATAGTGCATCGGCGCCAGCTGATCCTTGCGCGAGATCATGATTTTTTCCGCGTATAGCATCCCCTGGCCGCGGTGGAGATCTTCGTTGTTGCCGTTGCGGACCGTGAACAGGAACAGGCCTTTATTGGCGAAATCGCCCTTTCCGTAGTCGGTGATGTCCCAGCCCAGGCGCGCCGCGAATATGGCTGCGCAGTCATCTTTTCTGTCATGCCACTCCTCGACGGACCAGTCGGCAAAGGGCGGCATGGCGTAGCCGAATGAACGAATGAATGCGTCGCCCTGCCTTATGATTTCGTTGACCTGAGATCGCAGCATCGACTTGGTATCCCTCCTGAATTTGCCTGCCAACCGCATCGCCGGCGCCAGCCCGAAGATAACACGGCCACGCGTTAGGATTAACAGATGATTAATCGCGAAAGGCACGCCGGTTCGGATTAGAATTACCGATCGGTGCGTCCACGGGCGATTTGCCTAATTGCGGCGCATGTGAATACGAGTGAAGATCATGAGCAACAAACGGCAAGAACCGCGGCTACGATCCTTGAAGGGCGGAAAGGTCCTTATCGAAAAGTCCACAACCATTGACTGCGTTGTGCGCGACATCTCCAGTTCCGGTGCACGCCTTCGGTTCCCGGCAATGACCGGCATCCCGGAGCGGTTTGATCTGGCAATCACCGCCGATCGCATTCGCATACCTGCCCGCCGGGCATGGCTGCGCGGAAACGAAATCGGCATTCGGTTCGCGAAAAACAACAGGCGCGTTCGCAAGGACGCTGCCTGACGGGATCCGGTCAGGTTGCGGCGCGTCTAGCCCCGCCCAACGAACGGCATATCGGTCGCCATGATCGTCATGCGCAGGATATTGGCGCTGGGGGGCAGGTTGGCCATGTGCACGACGGCGTTGGCCACATGCGCGACATCCATTAGCGGTTCGACGGCAATAGTCCCGTTCGCCTGAGGCACGCCGGTTGCCATTTTCGCCGCCATTTCCGTTACCGCATTGCCGATATCGATCTGGCCGCAAGCGATCGAAAAGGCGCGCCCGTCCAGGGCGATGCTCTTGGTCAGGCCGGTGATGGCGTGTTTGGATGCCGTGTAGGGTGCCGATCCGGGTCTCGGCACCTCCGCGGATATCGAACCGTTGTTGATAATCCTGCCGCCTTGGGGATCCTGTGCTTTCATCATGGCAAATGCGCCCCGGGCGACAAGAAACGCTCCGGTCAGGTTGACCCCGATCACCCGATTCCAGTCTTCAGGCGAGATTTCGTCAATCGTGTTGCCGGCGATATTGGTGCCGGCATTGTTGAACACGACATCGAGCCGGCCGTGCTGTTCTGCAATTGTCGCGAATAGAGCATCCACCGCAGCCGGATCCGAGACGTCGGTCGCCACAGCCAAGGCACCGGCGTCGCCGGCGATGGTCTCCTCCAGCGCCTCCCGCCGACGGCCAGCCAGGATGCAGGCATAGCCTTCGCGCATCAACGCCCGCGCTGCCGCACGCCCGATTCCCGATCCGGCCCCTGTGATCAATGCGATCGGTGTTGCTGCCACTTATCGTTCTCCTGTCCTTGAGGATGCGGCGGGTTCGAAATCAGCATGACCCGCCGTGTTCCCTTGCCGCCGAACGGCTATCCACCGGCATATCCGGGTTGAAGGAATGGCGACTCTAGCCGTTGAAGTCCGGTTCGGCTATCGCTTGGGCATCGAATCACCGCTCCGTCAATCGGCGCAATCCGCGAGGCAGTCATGGCCGAATTTCTCAGCATCGAAAATCTCTTTACGCTCCTCATGCTGATCGCCCTTCAGGCGGTTCTCGGATTCGACAATCTTCTATACATTTCCCTGGAATCCAAGCGTGTCCCGGCACACCATCAGGCCAATGTCCGCCGGATCGGCATCGGGCTCGCCATATTGTTGCGGATCGTTCTTCTTTTCGTGGTCATGCAGATGATCGAGGTCTTCAAGGAGCCCTTCTTTTCACTTCTCCTGCCCGGCCTCGTCGAAGGCGAATTCACTGTCCACGCAGCGATTGTACTCGCCGGCGGCATCTTCATCATTTACACCGCTTTCAAGGAAATTTTCCACATGCTGGCTATCGAGCATCTGGAGCACGGCAACGGTGCAAGCCACCGCTCGCCGATGACCGCCATCCTGCTGATCATCTTGATGAATCTCGTCTTTTCCTTCGACAGCATCCTTTCCGCGTTGGCGCTGACCCGCGTCTTCTGGGTGATGGCAGTTGCCATCATCATCTCCGGCGTTTTGATGATCGCTCTCGCCAACGAAGTCGCCGAGTTCCTGAAAAAGAACCGGATGTACGAGGTGCTCGGCCTGTTCATCCTGCTTATCGTCGGCATGCTCCTGGTCTCCGAGGGTGCCCATCTCGCGCATCTCCACATTGCCGGCTACGCCATCGAGCCGATGGCCAAAAGCACATTCTATTTCGTGCTTGGCGTGCTCGTTGTTGTGGAGATTGTGCAAAGCCGGTACCGGGCAAAACTGGAACGCCGCCGGGCGCGGGAGTTGGCCGCCGGAGCTCATCCGGCCTAGCAAAGGCGGGTGTCGGCAATGCGCGCGACAGGTGACGGCGCCGCCTTGGCGCCTCAGCGAGATTTCAGTCCCAGTTCAGGATGACCTTGCCGCTTTCGCCCTTTGCCACCACCGCGAATCCGGCCTCAAAGTCTTCGATCGGGAACTCGTGGGTCAGGACCGGTGTAATATCAAGACCGGATTGCAGCATGGCGAGCCCCTTGTACCATGTGTCGAACATCTCGCGGCCGTAGATCCCCTTGATGGTCAGGCTTTTGAAGATAATGGAGTCCCAATCGACCGCCATTTCTCCCGGCGGAATGCCCAATAGCGCGATTTTGCCGCCGTGGTTCATGGCCGACAGCATCTCGCGGAATGCCGGGGCCGCGCCCGACATTTCCAGGCCGACGTCGAATCCCTCCGTCATCCCGAGATCGGCCATGACATGGGTCAGGTCCTGGCGCTCCGGATTGACGGCCCGGGTGGCGCCGATATTGCGGGCAAGGCGCAACCTGTAGTCGTTGATATCGGTGACGACAACATGCCGGGCGCCGGCGTGCCGGCAGATGGCCGCCGCCATGGTTCCGATCGGCCCGGCGCCCGTAATCAGCACATCCTCGCCCACAAGGTCGTATGACAGCGCCGTGTGGACGGCATTTCCGTACGGATCGAGAATTGCACCGACATTGTCGGGCACCGCCTCCGGCACCGGATAGACATTGTGCTCCGGCACGACGAGATATTCGGCAAAGGCGCCGGGACGGTTGACCCCGACACCCAGGGTGTTGCGGCACAGATGCTCCCGCCCCGCGCGGCAATTTCGGCACTCCCCGCATACGATATGGCCTTCCGAAGTCACCCGTTCGCCGGCTTCGACATGCCGGACTGCCTGGCCGACCTTGTCGACGACGCCGATATATTCATGGCCGACCGCCATCGGCACCGGGATTGTCTTTTCCGCCCACTCGTCCCAGTTCCAAATATGCAGATCGGTGCCGCAGATTGCCGATTTCACGACACGAATACGGACATCGGCGGCGCCCGGTTCGGGTACCGGCTCGGCTCGCAGAACAAGACCCGGCCCGGCTTTGGCCTTGACCAGCGCCCGCATCGTTTTGCCGGTCATGGCAACCCCCAGATCCGCGGTTCGGCGAATTCCAGGCAATTGCCCGCAGGATCGCGGAAATAGATCGACCGGCCGCCCTTCGGCCACACCAGGTCGGTCTCAATCTCAACGCCGAGACCGACAAGATGCCGGGACCAGGCCTCGATTTCCTCAGCGCTTGCCGAAAAACACACATGCCCCGCACCTCGCGCGCCGTGAACCGGCACTGACTGACCCGCCGCGGCCGGTCGCTCCGTTTCATCGGGATTGAAGATCAGGAGCATTTGATCCCCGCACCGGAAGAAGACATGGCGGACCGGGTCACGCGCGATTTTCTCCAGCCCGAGGATACCGCCGAAAAATCGTTCCGCCGCATCCAGGTCGCCGGCATAAAGCACAGTCTCAAGAATTCCGGTCGGCTTGGCGGTTCCGCGCAAGGTCATGGCACAAGCCCCAGATCCCGTCCGGCCGTCGAAAAGGCCGCGATCGCCATGTCAAGATCGGCGCGGCTGTGCGCGGCCGACATTTGCGTGCGGATGCGGGCCGTGTTCATCGGCACGACCGGATAGGAGAACGCGGTGACGTAAACGCCCTCGGCTTCAAGACGCGCCGCCAGATCCACCGCTTTCGCCGCGTCACCGACCATGACCGGGATGATCGGATGATCGGCGCCGGCAAGCTCAAAACCCGCCGCCGTCATTGCCGCACGGAAGTAGCGGGCATTGTCGTGGACGACCGTGATCCGTTCCGGTTCCCGCTCAAGCAGGTCGAGCGCCTCCAGCGTCGCCGCGCAGATCATCGGCGCCAGCGAATTGGAGAATAGATAGGGTCGTGCCCGCTGGCGCAGGAGATCGACGATCGGCGCGCTGGCGGCCACGAAGCCGCCCGATGCCCCGCCAAGCGCCTTGCCGAATGTGCTGGTGACGATATCGATCCGGTCCGCGACATTGAAATGCTCAGGTGTGCCGGCGCCACCGGGCCCCATGAAGCCGGTCGCATGGCTGTCGTCGACCATCACCAGCGCATCGTACGCCGCCGCGAGATCGCATATCCCCGGCAGGTTGGCGACAATCCCGTCCATGGAAAACACACCGTCGGTGACAATCAGCCTGAACCTCGCATCCGACGCGTCCTTGAGCTTTGCCTCCAGGTCGGCCATGTCGTTGTTGGCATATCGAAAACGTCGCGCCTTGCACAAGCGGATGCCGTCGATAATCGAGGCGTGGTTGAGCATATCGGAAAACACGGCATCCTCAGGACCCAGCAGGCTTTCAAAGAGGCCGCCATTGGCGTCAAAACAGGACGAGAACAGGATTGCCGCTTCCTGGCCGAGAAACGCCGCCACCCGCTCCTCCAGCATTCTGTGCAGATCGCCGGTGCCGCAAATGAACCTGACCGACGCCATGCCGAATCCGTGGGTATTGAGGGCTGTCGCTGCCGCCTCGACCAGCCGCCTGTCATCGGCAAATCCGAGATAGTTGTTTGCGCAGAAGTTGATCAGTTCGCGCGAGGTCTCGCCATCGGTGTCGGTTCGCACGCCGACATGCGCGCCCTGCGGCGAAACGATGACGCGCTCCGCCTTGTAGAGCCCCGATTCCCGGATCTCCGAAAGGGTCCGCGACACATGTTCGCAAAACGATCCACGCATGACCAATGCCTCCACGATTGGCACCAGGCGCCATCATGGCAGGTCGCAGGCCAAAGATCACCGTAGGCCGGCAATCAATTTCCGCTGCCCGGCGGGAGCGCCCGGTCACCCGGCTGCGGATGTCGCACTCAGTAGGACGGCGGCGCGGCGGCGCGGCCGATCGTGCTGTGATTCAGGGATTCATCGATCCAGATTTCCAGCGCATGAAGTTCGGCCACCTTGCGATAGCGCGCCCAGCGCGGTTGGAACCGCGGATCCGCCATGAACAGTGCCGGCACATCGATCGAACGCGGCGTCAGCACGATTTCCGGCCGATTTGCGAGAAAGTCATCCACGGAAAGCGTCCGGATGGTGGAAAGCATCCGCCGGCCTCCTTCGGCCTCCATCCGGTCGCTGGAGGCGGAAAGCGCAAGCGCCCCCGGCAGGGCCCAAAGGCACTGAAACCGCGAGCTCCACTTTCCGTTGATCCGCGTCACCGCCGGAAAATGGGCGTTGAGACTGGTGCTCCAGCTGACGATGCGCCGCCCGTCCGCATCCGGCCCAAGCGCGGCGACCAACGCATCGCTGCGCGCCTTCAACGTTGCCTGTGGCGAAAAATGGAAAAGCGGCACCCACAACAACCCGGCAATGACCGCCGCCGCCGCGCATCTGCCGGTCGCCGGCACAGCTTCGTTCCAGTCCGGCCTCGCCCGAACGATGATCAACACGCCAAGCCACATGGCAAAGGGCATGGCATGGTAAATCCAGCCCTTTCCCTGAACCAGGAAACCAACGGCGAATCCGCAGGCGATCAGAACCGCGAAATAGACCGGTTGCCCGAGCTTGCCCGCGCCCTGACGCGCCAGGAACGAAACCGCAATACCGGCGGCAAGCGCGAACAGACCCGCCGGCTGCAGGATCGGCGCAAGCGAGGATCCGAAGCTGCCATAGGTTGCCACAGCCAGCGGCACAATCGTGTTCAGATAGTCGGGATGGAGGAACAGGATGGCCGCGCCATAGGCTGCCATGATCGCACCGATACCGATGGAAGAACCGGAGATTGCCGGACGCAGCGATCGGTCGCCGAAACACTGCGCAAGAATGACAAGAGCCGGCACCGCCAGAAAATGCGGCTTCGCCGCGAACCCGATGCCCGCCACCATCCCGATCAGCAACCGCTCCGCGCCAGGCAACGCCTGCCGGGCGCGGCCGGATGGCGGTCCAAACAGAACATGGAGCAGGTAGGGCAGCGACAGGATCATCAGGAAATGCTCCCGCTGCCCGAACTCGTAAATCGGCAGGACACCCGTCGCCAGGAACAGGAACACGAGAAGAAAATCAGCACCGCCCCGCGACAGGCCGCATCGCGCAAGCACCCTGTCGCTCCATGCCAGCGAACCGCCAAGCACGGCGCAGAGATAAAAGTAGAATACCGTGTGGGGCGATGCGCCCAGCCCCTTCGCCAATGCTGCCGCCGGCGTGGCAAGGTAGACGGTCATCGGCGGATTCACGTCAATTATATCGCGGTATAGGACGGCACCGTCGAGCCACGTCCGGGCAGCAAGCAGATACCAGGCGACGTCGTGGCTGATATGGCCGCCCGTCAGCACCGGAACGAGCAGAAAAAGCGCCAGGGCAGCACCGAGTATCGCCGCGGCACGCCATCCGTCCGACCCGCCCGGCAACGCCCGCACCGGCCCGGTGCCTGCTGCAACGGATTCGCTTGTTGTTTCGGCCGCCATGTCCGGTCCCGGAATCCTGTGCCACCCGTCAAGATCGCACGCAGGCTAGAACGCCGTCGATAAGAATGGGTAAATCCGCCATCGTGCCTGTCTGGTCGGCGGTCCGGGATTACCGGCTGCAAATCGGGCAATTCGGCGGGTGACCTGCCGGTTGCCCGGCATGTTCAGAGATTGTCGATCGCCTTGAGCCGGTCTGCCGCCCGGCGATATTCGATCGATGCCATGTAGAGGCTCTTTGCGAGCCGGTCACGAACCAATTGGGCGGCCTGTGGATACTCGCTCAGAAACCGGTGAAAAACCGGCCTGCGGATCTGCAAGGCGGTTGAAGGCTCCGCCACCCGCACCGATTCCTTTGCGCGCGATTCAACGATCATCGCCCGTTCGCCCAGCATGCCGCCGCGCCCGATATCGCGCACGACTTCCCTGTTTCCCTCCATCCGCGTGGCGACCAGGCGGCCCGACATGATCACATAACCGGAGTGAAGCATATGGCCGGCATCGTAGAGCTGCGTGTGCTCTGAAAGCGCCCGCGATTCCGCCGAAAACGCCAGCAGGCGCAAATGCTCTTCGGAAAACCCGTTGAAGAACGGAATGCCCCGCAACAGCCGGATGTCGTCTTCCAGACTCACGTGTCATTCCCCATGGCGGATGCCTTTCGCCCCATTCCGGCGCGCTACTGAACCAGCTTGTATCCCCCGGATTCCGTCACCAGAAGCTCGGCATTGGATGGGTCGCGTTCGATCTTCTGCCGCAACCGGTAAATATGGGTTTCAAGCGTATGAGTGGTCACACCGGAATTGTAGCCCCAGACTTCCGAAAGCAGGATATCCCGCGTCACGGTTCGTTCGCCGGCCCGGTAGAGATATTTCAGGATTGCCGTTTCCTTTTCCGTCAAACGGATTTTGCCGCCGCTCTCGTCTAGCAGGATTTTCGAGGCGGGTTTGAACGTGAAATGGCCGATCGTGAACGTCGCATCCTCGCTTTGCTCGTGCTGGCGCAAATGGGCGCGGATACGGGCCAGAAGCACGGCGAACCGGAACGGCTTGGACACGTAATCGTTGGCGCCGGCTTCCAGACCCAGAATTGCATCTGAATCCGTGTCGTGACCGGTCAGCATGATGATCGGCGCCTTGATTCCGGCCTTGCGCAACAGTTTCACTGCCTCGCGGCCATCCATGTCGGGCAGGCCGACATCCATGACGACGAGGTCTGTGTGCCATTCGCGCGCGGTTTTGATGCCCTTGCCAGCCGTGTCCTCATGTCTGAGTTCGAATTCGTCGTAGAGCGCCAACTGCTCGATCAGGGCTTCGACGAGATCGGTGTCGTCATCGACGATGAGTATTTTTCGCGAGGTCATGTTGATCTCCCAACTGAACCCGTCCGATGGACCCGCAGGCCACATCGGGAATCGGAGCAATAGTCCAAATATAATGCCGATACAGATAATGGCGAATGCACACGCTTACGCGGTATAGGACAATGGGCCGTAAATCCAATTCAAAAGTGATCGGAAACGAGATTTGAAAACGCGGGGATCGCCCAATGTCATGGTCTTTCCGTGCCCGGGGCAGCCGTCAAAGGCCCGCATCCTGGCCGGCGGTCTCTGGTTACCGGCCGTTCTCGGACGAGCCGGTACGACCTGGTTGAAGCGTGAGGGCGACGGCGCAACCCCCTGCGGGCGGCATCGGTTATTGGCGTTGATCGTCCGCCCGGATCGGGCCATCGGCCTCGCCTCGCGTGTGTCGACGTTTCCCGTGCGGGCAATGAAACCCGACGATGGCTGGTGTGAGAACCCGAAGTCGGGACGCTACAACCGTCCGGTTCACCTGGCCGGCAGGGACGACGGCGACACCGACAGAATGTGGCGTGACGATCGGCTCTATGATGCCGTCGGCGTGTTCGACTGGAATATCCGCCCGCGGGTTGCCGGTCGTGGCAGCGCCATTTTCCTGCATCTGACCCGGATGTCGGGCACACCGACAGCCGGATGCATCGCGCTGGAACCGCGCCATCTGCGTCGGCTGCTGGAGCGAACCGGCAAAAACTCGGAATTTTTTATCCGCGCCCGCCCCGCAAAAGGCCCCTACCGGCGTTGATCGGTGTTTCTGGATCCGGCCGCATCCGCCAACATGTCACGACCGGTAGATCGCATCGCCCTGTTCATCAATGATCTGCTTGGCCTTGGCGACAGAAAACGCTTCCGCATCCTCGCGGCTTGCATGCTTGTCGGCGCGTATGAACTCATGAACCCGCTCTTCGCCGTCAAAATCCCTGGAGATCGTGCCCGCGGTAAGCCATTGGCCGCTGTCCTGACGCGGCCGGGGCACGATCGTGTGACCTTCGTACTCCACCGCGTCTGCGGATTTGCCGCCACCGCCCGCTTCAGATGCGCCGCCGCCGAACAACCGGGATAGGATGGACGCCATCGTGGATCTCCTGATTTGAATAAATCGGACCGGACAGGGGAACCTAGCACACAATATCCGCCTGGCCAGCGCCCGATACCGGCGAATTCATCTCAGATACCGGGGCAGGATGGATGGATGGCGCCGCGACCACGCGAAATTGTGAACTGGCGCCATAGTTCGAAATTATCTGAAATGGATTGTTATTTTAACTGTTTGGGGTTCTATTTCGGATAACAAAAAAAAGACCGTGTGTGAGAGAAACCCGATGGAACCCACGGACATATCCGACCCAGAGTATTTTCACAAAGTGGTCGATTGCCAGTGGGCATGTCCGGCGCATACGCCGGTCCCCGAATATATTCGGCTCATTGCCCGGCAGCGCTACGCCGACGCCTTCATGATCAACTGGGTTTCCAACGTGTTTCCCGGCATCCTGGGCCGCACGTGCGACCGGCCCTGCGAACCGGCATGCCGGCGCACGCGGATCGAGGAAAAGCCGGTCGCGATCTGCCGGCTCAAGCGTGTGGCCGCCGACTATTGCGGGGACATTTCCGATCGGCTGCCCCGGGTGCCAAAGCAAAAGAACGGCAAGAAAGTTGCGTTGATCGGCGCCGGGCCGGCATCCCTGACCGTTGCCCGTGACCTTCTGCCGCTGGGCTACGAGTGCGTGATATTCGAAAAGGATCGCCAGGGCGGCGGCCTGATGCGCACGAACATTCCCCCTTTTCGTCTGCCGGTGGCAGTTCTTGACGAGGAAGTCGACCGAATTGTCGCCATGGGTGCCGAGTGCCGTTTCGGCACGGAGGTGACCAGCCTGAAGGCGGTGATCGACGAAGGATACGATGCCGTCTTTGTCGGCACCGGCGCGCCGCGAGGCAAGGATTTGCAGATTCCCGGGCGAAAGGAAGCCGGCGCCAACATCCATATCGGCATCGATTTCCTCACTTCCGTTGCCTTCCGGCACACCGAGCGCATCGGCAAGCGCGTGGTTGTCATCGGCGGCGGCAACACGGCGATGGATTGCTGCCGGACGGCCCGGCGTCTCGGCGGAACCGATGTCCGGGTGACCGTCCGTTCACCCCGCGCCGACATGAAGGCGTCCGATTGGGAGATCGAGGATTCCGAGCGCGAAGGCGTGCCCATCCTCGACAATCATTCGCCCAAGGCGTTTGTTGTCGAGAATGGGAAACTCAAGGCGGTCGTTTTCGAGCGTATGCGCGCCGAATATTCCCGGGATGGCCGGCGCACGCTTATCCCGACCGGACAACCCCCTGTCGTGATCGAGTGCGACGATGTCCTGATGGCGATCGGTCAGGACAACGCGTTTCCCTGGATCGAGCGCGACATCGGCCTGGACTTCGACAAGAATGACATGCCGGTGGTGGACTCCCGGACCTTTGCGTCCACCTTGCCCGGCGTGTTTTTCGGCGGCGATGCGGCCTGGGGACCGGAAAACATCATCTGGGCCGTTGCCCATGGCCATCAGGCTGCGATTTCCATCGACCTGCACTGCCGCGCCAAGCCGCTTTCCGACCGGCCGCATCCGATGACCAATCTGGTCAGCCAGAAAATGGGTATTCACGAATGGTCCTATGACAACGGTGTTTCCGTCGATCGGCGCATCCCGGTGCCGTATCGCGACAAGGAGGTCGCGCTCAAGAGCCTCAGCGTGGAAGTGGAACTGGGATACGACGAAAAGCTGGCGCTTGATGAGGCGATGCGTTGCCTCAACTGCGATGTCCAGACGGTGTTTTCCGCGCCGCTTTGCATTGAATGTGACGCGTGCATGGATATCTGCCCTGTCGATTGCATCAATTTCACCGAAAATGCCGAGGAAACCGCCCTGCGCGAGCAGCTTCGGGTCCCCGCCCGCAACCTTGAGCAGGCACTCTATGTGTCGGGCGACCTCAAGACAGGCCGGGTCATGGTGAAGGACGAGGATGTCTGCCTGCATTGCGGCCTGTGCGCGGAGCGCTGCCCGACGGAGGCGTGGGATATGCGCAAGTTCACCTATTTCGACGCCCAGGCCACGCCGGATCGGGTACTTGCGCATGCCGAATAACATCCGTTTCAACGACTTTGTGCTGAAGTTCGCCAACGTCAATGGCTCCGGTTCGGCAAGCGCGAATTTCCTGTGCGCCAAGGCCCTGTTCCGGATGGGCCTGCCCGTCTGTCCGAAGAATATCTTTCCCTCCAACATCCAGGGCATGCCGACCTGGTATGAGATCCGCGTAAACGAAGCCGGTCACCTGGCCCGCCGTAAAGGCGTCGATGTCATGGTGACGATGAACCCGCAATCTTATGCCAGCGACACAAGCGAATTGGTCAGCGGCGGCACGCTGATATACGATTCCACGTGGGAACGTGACTTCAAGCGCACCGACATTCAGGTCATCGGCATTCCGATCGCCCGGCTCTGTGCGGAAACCTGGACCGATCCCCGCCAGCGCCAGCTGTTCAAGAACATTGTCTATCTGGGGGCGCTGGTCCGGCTGCTCGAAATCGACCGCGAGATCGTCGAAACCCTGATCGCCGAACAGTTCAAGCGCAAGACGCCCCTGATCGAACCCAATCTCAAGGCCCTGGAAATCGGCTATGACTTTGTCCGCGACAACCGGATCCGCCAACCGGCCGTCCGCGCACGCAAGGCGACACGGACAGGTGCGAAAATCCTGATCTCCGGCAACGAAACGACTGCGCTCGGCGCCCTTTATGCCGGTGCAACCGTCGCCGCCTGGTATCCGATAACCCCGTCGACTTCCGTTGCTGAAGCCTTCGAGCGCTATGCCGGGCAACTGCGCAAGGGACCGGACGGCAAGGTCCGCGCCGCTGTCATCCAGGCGGAGGACGAACTTGCCGCCATTGGCGTCGCCATTGGCGCCAACTGGAACGGCGCGCGGGCTTTCACTGCAACATCGGGGCCCGGCATCTCCCTTATGAGCGAGTTTCTCGGCCTTGCCTATTTCGCCGAAATCCCGCTGGTCATTGTCAATGTCCAGCGCGGCGGGCCGTCGACCGGCATGCCGACCCGTACCCAGCAATCCGATCTGCTGGCTTGCGCCTATGCCTCGCACGGCGATACGCGCCACATACTGCTGTTTCCCTGCGATCCCGCGGAATGCTTTTCGCTGACCGCCGACGCTTTCGACCTGGCCGACCGCTTCCAGACACCGGTCTTCCTCATGAGCGATCTCGATATCGGCATGAACGACTGGGTTGTTGACGAGCTCACATGGGACGATGATCGCCGGGCCGATCGGGGCAAGGTGCTCAGCACCGACGACCTGGAGCGCATGACCGATTTCGCCCGCTATCGAGATGTCGATGGCGATGGCATCCCCTACCGGACCATCCCCGGCGCGCATCCCGAAAGGGGCGCATATTTCACCCGCGGCACATCCCACAACGAATATGCCGGCTATACCGAGGACGGCACGATCCACGCCGACAACCTTGCCCGGATCGTCAGGAAGATGGAGACGGCGACCGCCGAACTGCCCAAGCCCGTCATCGCCGATGTCTCCGCGAAAACCCGGCTTGGTATCGTCAATTTCGGCTCAACGGATCCCGCCGTCCGCGAAGCACTCGCCTTGCTCGCCCGCCAGGGCCATGGCCTCAATCACATGCGCATCCGCGCGTTTCCGTTCGCCAGCGAGGTCGCCGAATTCGCAGCACGCCATGAATATCTGTTCGTGGTAGAGCAAAACCGGGATTGTCAGATGCGGCATCTGCTTGTCGCGGAAGCCGATATCCCCTCCCAGAAGCTGGTCTCCATCCGGAATTTTGACGGCATGCCGTTGACCGCCGAATTTGTCCGGGCCGAAATCAGCGCCGTTCTCGCCGCCGATCAGCAGGTGGCTTCGGCAAGCGCCCCGCCAATCACCGCCGCATAGGGAATCCGGCCTCCGGATCGCGTCAGCCATGACCCATATCGCCAAGCCCGAGTTTCGCCATCCCAGCCTGCCGGTCAACGGCCTCGGCCTGACCAGAAGGGATTATGAAGGCGTCATTTCGACCCTGTGCGCCGGCTGCGGGCACGATTCGGTCACCGCCGCGATCATCGAGGCCTGCTTCCAGATGGAGATAGCCGCCCACCGTGTCGCAAAGGTGTCGGGCATCGGCTGCTCGTCCAAGACCACCAATTATTTCCTCAACCGCTCGCACGGTTTCAATGCCGTCCACGGACGCATGCCGTCGGTGGCGACAGGTGCCAGCCTGGCAAACCATGAATTGGTCTATATCGGGGTATCCGGCGATGGCGACACGGCTTCCATCGGCCTTGGCCAGTTCTGCCATGCGATCCGCCGCCGGCTGAACATGGTCTACATCGTGGAAAACAACGGCACCTACGGGCTGACCAAGGGGCAGTTCTCCGCGACCAACGACAAACGTTCCAAGAACCGCCGGGGTGTCGACAATCTCTATGAGGCGATCGATCTGGCAAGCCTGGCGATCGAGCTGGGGGCCGGCTTTGTCGCCCGCAGCTTTTCCGGCGACAAGGCGCAGCTTGTCCCGCTTGTCAAGGCGGCGATGAGCTATCGCGGTTTTGCCCTGATCGATGTGATCTCGCCATGCGTCACATTCAACAATCATCCCGCTTCAACCAAGAGCTACGACTATGTTCGTGCCCACAACGAGGCCATCGATCGTCTCGACCTGGTGGCGAGGGAGGAGGCCATCGAAACGGAATATGAGGCCGGCACGGCAATTGACGTCACGCTCCATGACGGGTCGCGTATCAACCTGCACAAGCTGGCCGACGACTACGACCCCACCGACGAAGCGTCTGTACTGCCGGCGCTGGAACAGTACGCAGCGGAAGGAAAAGTGGCCACGGGCCTTCTGTACCTCGACCCCGACGAACGGGATATGCACGACCTCCTCGCCACCCCGCCCACGCCGCTCAACACATTCCGGGATGCCGAATTGTGTCCCGGCAGTGCCGCACTCGCGGCGATCAACACCGCCAAGCGGTAGGCCCCGGCGCCCGGCAGCGCGCCGGCAAGCATCAAGGCACCTTGACGGCAGCCCGGCAGACCTGTTTTCTTCACGCGCTCTCTTCGGCATCCATCGCCAGGGGCTGGCCGGACGGCTGCCCGCATCCGCCATTCCGTGTGTGATCGGACACGGGCCGGCGCAAACGATGCCGGGATCTGAAAAAACGCCATACGGGAGACCTGCCATTGAGCTTTCTTGATATCCGGCCCGAATCGGAATGCCGATTTGACATCGTCTCGCTCGGCGAGGTCATGCTTCGCCTTGACCCGGGCGAGGGACGCATCCGAACGGCGCGGTCGTTCCGGGCCTGGGAAGGCGGCGGCGAATACAATGTCGCCCGCGGCCTGCGCCGCTGTTTTGGGAAGCGCGCGGCCCTGGTCACCGCGTTTGCAAAAAACGAGATCGGCCTGCTGATGGAGGACCTGATCCTCCAGGGCGGTGTCGATACATCCCTGATCCGGTGGGTGGACTATGACGGCATCGGGCGCGCGGTCCGCAACGGATTGAATTTCACCGAGCGCGGATTCGGCCTGCGCGGCGCCGTGGGTTGTTCGGATCGCGGCAATACAGCCGCCTCACAGTTGGCCGTCGGCGATGTCGACTGGGAGCATTTGTTTGGCGAACTCGGCGTGCGCTGGTTTCATACCGGCGGAATTTTTGCCGCCCTTTCGGAATCGGTCGGTCCGGTCGCAATCGAAGCCGCCCGGGCGGCCAGAAAGCACGGCACAATCGTCTCCTACGATCTGAACTATCGCCCATCCCTGTGGAAGGGTTTCGGCGGCCTCGACATGTGCAGAAAAATCAACCGGGAGATCGCCACCCATGTCGATGTCATGATCGGCAACGAGGAGGATTTCACCGCCTGCCTCGGATTCCGCGTCGACGGTGTCGATGAGCAACTGACGGATCTCGACGTTGGCTCATTCCGGAAAATGATCGGCCGGGCCGTCGACGAATTCCCGAACTTCAAGGCCGTGGCAACGACCATGCGCGCGGTCAAAACGGCAACCGTCAACGACTGGGGCGCCATGTGCTGGGCGGACGGGACATTTCACACCGCGACGCACCGTCCCGATCTGGAGATCATGGACCGGGTCGGCGGCGGCGACAGCTTCGCTTCCGGGTTTATCTACGGTCTGATGGAATTTGGCGATCCGGCAAAAGCGGTTGAATATGGCGCCGCCCACGGGGCGCTGGCCATGTCGACTCCGGGCGATACGACCATGGCCAGTCTTGCCGAGGTGGAAAAACTCGTCGGCGGAGGGAGCGCCCGCGTCGATCGATAGGAGACGGATATGTTGGACGAACTGTTGAAACGCCCGATCATTCCGGTGATCGTGATCGACGATGCCGCCGACGCCGTGCCGCTTGCCGAAGCGCTCCTGGAGGGTGGTATCGATATCATCGAAATCACTTTCCGCACGGCCGCCGCCGCCGATGCCATAACCCGCATCAGCAAGGAACTGCCGGACATGCTGCTGGGCGCCGGTACGGTGCTGACCGCCGACCAGGCCGATCGCGCGATCGACGCCGGCGCCAGGTTCGGGCTGGCACCGGGGCTCAACCCGGACGTCGTGACGCATTTCACGGCGCGCGGCGGATTGTTCGTTCCCGGTGTCATGACACCAACGGATATCGAGCGCGGCCTCGATCTCGATTGCGCCTTGATGAAGTTTTTCCCTGCCGGCGCCGCCGGTGGAATCGCCATGCTGAAAGCGCTTGCCGGTCCCTACGCCAGCCAGGGTGTGAAGTTCTGCCCGACAGGCGGCATAAACATCGACAACATGGCCGACTATCTCGCCATGGATATTGTCGCCGCCGTCGGCGGCTCATGGTTGGCAACCAAGACGCAGATTGCCGGCGGCGACTGGGCGGCGATTACACGACAGGCACGCGAAGCGCTTGCCCGTTGCCCCTGACCGGGATCCTTTCGCGCCGCGCCCGTCGGCATTTCTCAGCCGCGCAGGACCTTGTAGATCGCCGGTATGACCAGGACCGTCAGCGCCGTCGATGATGCCAAGCCGAACAGCAACGAAATCGCCAGCCCCTGAAAGATCGGATCGGCGAGAATGACGGCTGCGCCGATCATCGCGGCAAGCGCGGTCAGAAGAATTGGCTTGAACCGGATCGCGCCGGCGTTCAGCAGCACGTCGGTCAACGGCATATCGGGGTCCCTGCTGTGCCGGATGAAATCGACCAGCAGGATCGAGTTGCGCACGATTATGCCGGCCAGCGCGATGAATCCGATCATCGAGGTTGCCGTGAATGGTGCCGAAAACAGCCAGTGACCAATCATGATGCCAATGAAGGTCAGTGGAATCGGCGTCAGGATTACCAGCGGCACCTTGAACGAGCCGAACTGCGCAACAACCAGGATATAAATACCGACAAGCGCCACCATGAACGCGGCACCCATGTCACGGAACGTCACCCAGGTGACCTCCCACTCGCCATCCCACAGCAGTGTCGGCCGGCTTTCGCTTTCCGGCTGGCCATGGAGGCGGATCTCCGGTTTGGGCAACTCGCCCCAATCCATGGCGTCGATCGCTTTCTGGACAGCGATCATTCCGTAGATCGGCGCCTCGAAAGCACCGGCCAGATCCGCTGTCACCATTTCCGCCGACCGCATGTTGTGGCGGAAGATCGGGTAACTTGAGACGTCTTCGACACGCCGCACCACATCGCCCAGTTCGACGATGGAGCGGTCGCCGGGCAACAGGTTCGCCGGCACCGGGGTCGCCAGCGCCCGTTCATCCAGCACCCGGTCCGCCTTGGCCACGGCGATGGTGATCGGGATCGGATGCCGGCCCCCGCCCCGATGCGAATAACCGACCGTCTGCCCGCCGAAGAAGGCGCCGACCGTCTGAAACACGTCCTCGTGCTCGACGCGGTAGAATTCCAGATTGTCCTCGTCAATTGCAACGCGGATACGCGGCGCCGGCCTGCCGAAGGAATCGTCGACATCGACAACAAACGGTACGGCTTGGAACGCCTCGCGGACCTTGGTCGCCACCGCGCGCCGTATCGCATCGTCGGGTCCGTAGATTTCAGCCAGCAGCGTCGCCAGAACCGGCGGACCGGGCGGCGGCTCCACCACCTTGACGCTCGTTCCGTCCGGCAGCGGCAGGTCGGATATCCGGTTGCGGATGTCCAGCGCCACGGCATGGCTGGGGCGATCGCGTTCCCCCTTGGGAAGCAGATTGACCTGGACGTCGCCCAGATGGGGTTCGCCGCGCAGATAATAGTGGCGGACAAGACCGTTGAAGTTGAAGGGCGCGGCCGTGGCGGCATAGGTCTGGAACGAGGTGATTTCCTCGATTCCGGCCAGCCGGCGCGCGATCGATTGCAACGATCGGTCGGTATCCTCCACCGACGATCCCTCCGGCAGGTCGACGACGACCTGAAGTTCGGTCTTGTTGTCGAACGGCAGCAGCTTGACCGTCACATGCTGCGTATAAAACAGCACCAGCGACCCGAGTGTCGCCACCCCGACAACGATCAGGAACCCGAGCGACCGCCCCTTCGTCTTCAATATCGGCGCCGCCACCGACCGATAGATCCGCCCCAGCCGCCCCGCGGTCTCGTGGTGTCCGTCAGCGGACGCAACGGCCCCGGTCGCGAACTTTACCATCAGCCACGGCGTCAGCATGACCGCGACGAAGAACGAGAAAATCATCGCCGCCGAGGCGTTCGCCGGGATCGGGCTCATATACGGGCCCATCAGGCCGGAGACAAAGAGCATCGGCAACAACGCCGCAACCACGGTAAGCGTTGCAACGATCGTCGGATTGCCGACTTCCGCGACCGCATCGATGGCCGCCTGCACGCGGGGCCGGCCATCCCCCATTGCCCAGTGGCGGTCGATGTTCTCGATGATCACGATCGCGTCGTCGACCAGGATGCCGATGGAGAAAATGAGCGCGAAAAGGCTCACCCGGTTCAGGGTATAGCCCATGATCTGTGCGGCAAACAGCGTCAGGAGAATGGTCGTCGGGATGACGATCGCGACCACCAGCGCGGCGCGCCAACCGATCGAGAAGACGACAAGAAGAACGATGGAAACGGTCGCCAGCACCAGGTGGAAAAGCAACTCGTTGGCCTTCTCGTTGGCCGATTCCCCATAGTCGCGGGTAATGGCCATTGCCACATCCTCCGGCACAATCTCGCCGCGGAGCGATTCCAGCTTGTGGACGATTTTTTCCGCAATCACGACCGCATTGGTGCCCGGCCGCTTGGCGATCGCGATCGATACCGCCGGCGCCCGCACAAGCCCGCCATTGTGCCTGGCAAGATTTGCAACCTGGATTTCCCTGGGCGCCGTGATCAGCCGGATTTCGGCCAGGTCCCGGACATAGATCGGACGGCCGTCCCGCGCCGTCATGACGAGATTTCCGATCTGGTCACTTCCGCGCAGGGTTTGCCCCGCGACCAGTCCCGCCATTTGCTGGTTGGCGCGAACCGAACCGGCAAGGAACGAGCGGTTGGCGCCGGATATCTTCGCGTTGAGCTGATGCAGGGTCACCCCGTACAGCGCGAGTTTCTCCGGATCCGGCGACACCCGGATTTCCTCCGGTTGTTCGCCGACTATGTAGGTGAAGCCGACGTCATCCAGTTTGGTGATTTCCACCAGGACTTCCCGCGCCAGCCGGGTCAGGTCGTTGGCCGTCCATCGCGCGATCGCTTCGGGCACCGCCGACAGGGTGACGGCGACGATCGCGACATCATCGATACCCCGGCCGACAACAAGCGGCTCGGGAATGCCGGTCGGGATCCGGTCCATGTTGGCCCGGATCTTCTCGTGCACCCGCAATATCGCCGCATCGGGACTGGTGCCGACCCGGAAGCGCGCGGTGACCATGACCTGATCATCCCGGGTCTGGGAATAAAGATGCTCAACGTCGTCGATCGATTTCAGGATGGCCTCGAGCGGTTCGGTGACCAGCTTCACCGCATCTTCGGCTTTCAAACCGTAAGCCTGGACATGCACGTCGACCATTGGCACCGATATCTGTGGCTCTTCCTCGCGCGGCAGCGTCAACAGCGCCACAAAGCCGACCGCAAATGACGCCAGAAGAAAAAGCGGCGTCAGCGGCGAGGATATGAACGACTGGGTCAGCCGCCCCGCAATACCCAGCGTCATGGCAGAACCACCCTGTCACCGGCGCGAAGGCCGGTCAGGACTTCCATCATCCGGCCCGCATCCGTTTCCAGTGGTTCGCCGGGAACGACGGTAATTTCTGCCCGTTCGCCATCTCGCACGACGGTGACATAATCGATGCCGTGCCGCGTCGTAATCGCACCGGCGGGGACCGCGATCGCCCGGCGCTCGCCAATGGGCAGGGAAACGAGCGTCCGCTCACCGACGAAAAAGTCTCCAAGCCCGTCCACTTCGACGTCGGCGGTAACCCGGCCGTTGAGGATTTCCGGATAGACCTTGGCTATTCGGCCGGACAACGTGCCCTTTGCATCGGACTGCGGAAAAAGCCCGCGGGCGCCCACCGTCACGATATCGTTCTCGGTGATTCCCGCCGCATGACGTTCCGGCAGCAAGAGGCGCAGGAAGTAGCCGCCACCGGCGATGCGGGCGACAGTTTCTCCCGGCAGGATGACCGAACCGGCGGTTACCGGAACAGACAGCACCCGCCCTGAAGACGGTGCCAATACGGAGCCTTCCTCGGCCTGTCGGCTTATCACCGCCTTGTCGGCGATGACGGCGCTCAACTCGTTTTCGAGGACACTGAACTGTGTCTGCATCTCATCGAGGCGGGTCTTTGCGATTGTGCCGCGCTGAAATAGCTGCCGCGTACGTTCCAGATTGGTCCGGGCATTGTCGAGCTGTGCGGATATGGCCAGCTGACGCGCCTCGATGGCCTCAAGCTGCAGGGCAAGTTTCTGATCGACGACATTTGCAATCGTGTCGCCGGCGGAAACCGCATTGCCCTCCTCCACCGTGATCTCCACCACGGTGCCCCCGATCCGCGCGCGGGCAGCCACCGTGTCCCGGCTCTGCACCTGCCCGAACACCGATTTCATCACCGGAAACGCGCGATACGTAACCTCGAACTCGGCCGCCGCGGCCGGCGGTGCGGCGAACGCAAGCCAGCCAAGTGCAGCAATCGCAAATCCGGCGCGGGTCTTGCGTCGTGTCATAGGTCGGTCCCCCCGCAACGAATGGGCGTCAGGAAAAGGCCCTGCCGGACTTGAAGCCGAACTTCTTGAAGACCGACGCGGCCGGGCAGAAGCCGGTGAAACCCGCCTGGATCATGTTCAGACCGGCAAACGCCGCCAGCAGAAGCCAGTAGGGTGACACGAAATAGCCGAGCACAAGCGATACGATAACGACAAAGCCGGCAAAGACGAAAACAGCGCGATCGATATTCATGGGAGTTCTCCTTGGTTGGCCTGGTTCAAAGGTCGGGGCAGTAGATGTCTTTCAGCGCAAGCAGCAGGCGCTCCAGTTGGCTGTCGCCAAGGGTGTAGAACAGGGTCTGGCCGGTACGCCGGAATGTAACGAGTCCGTCTTCGCGCAACTTCGCCAGATGCTGGGAAAGCGCCGACTGGCTGAGGCCCACCGATTGTGCCAGCGTGCCAACCGGGCTCTCACCCGCCTCGGCAAGCCGGCACAGGACCAAAAGCCGCTTCTGATTGGACAACGCCTTCAGAACCCTTGCCACCTCGTGTGATTTGGCAACGAGCGGGCCGGTATCGAATCCGCCTGCGAGTGTCTCTGCCACCGTGACGATTTCCTGTTGCATGCAGTATATATTTTAGATTTTTCTAAATTAGATATTTCTAATATATTTGCAAGTGGCCGCGCCCGGTTTTTTTCGCCGAGTGGATTATGGCGAAATGGGCTTGGTCGGGCGGGCCGTCAGGCGCCATGATGGAGCCAGGCCGGCAATGCCGGTGAATGTCCGCTCCGGACCGCCGCCGCGGCGCGCAAAGCACGCCGCATTGTTTTGGGCAGGACACCAGCCGGAATGGCGAAGATGGTTGAAAACGCAACGATTGAAGAATTCGGGACGGCCGACTCTTCGGATCTGTCCATTCTGTTCGTCGTGGCGGCGATGCCGGAATATGGCCCGTCGCTGAAACGCCGAATAGCGCCGCTGATGACCGGTGTCGGACCGGTCGAGGCCGCTGCCGCCACCGCCCATGCGCTGGCGCGGCTGGAATCGGAAGGCAGAAAACCCGATCTGGTCCTGTCCCTTGGCTCCTGTGGCTCGCGCGTGCTGGCCCAGGGCGCGATCGTGCAGGTCGCTTCGGTCAGTTATCGCGATATGGACGCCTCGCCGCTCGGATTTCAAAAAGGGCGCACGCCGTTTCTGGACCATCCTGTCGAGATCCCGATCCGCCAGCGCCTTTGTGATATTCCCGCCTGCCGGCTGTCGACAGGCGCGGCGGTCCTCAGCGGCCGCGACTATGATGGGATCGACGCTGAAATCGTCGACATGGAAACATTTGCGAGCCTTCGTGCCTGTCACCGCGCCGGCGTGCCGCTGGTCGGCTTGCGTGGCGTATCGGACGGCCGCGAGGATCTTCGCTCCTATTCCGACTGGGCCGATTATCTGCACGCGGTCGACGAAAATCTCGCCGCCGTCATCGATCGGTTGCCGGCGATGATCGGTGCAAGGTCCCGGGCGTACTGGACCCGGATCGCCTGAATTCCGGGCCGGCAAATCCGTGCCGGTGCCGGAGATCAGGCTGGCGTCACAGCGGCATCCGGCAGCGCCGGCGGGCCGAACACCGCCTCCAGGGGAGCCAGCGTCTCATCGAGATTTTCGCCAAGAACAACCACCAGATCGCCGTCGCGAACGTCGCCGGCGACCATGGCCAGGGCATCGCGCAAGTGTCTGTGTTGGGATGCCTTGTCCGGCTGGACGCCATTGGCGCGAAGTCCCCGGACGATTTTCTCCGGTGACCACCCGGCGGCATGGCGGCGGACATAGCGCGGGACCTCATAGGCCAGATATCTGTCAAAGACCCCGGCCAACTCACGCGCCATGTCGCGATAGTGATGATCGGCCCGATTGTCCGGCGCGGTCACGAGGCAGAACCTGCGCCCGCCAACCGGTATGTCCGCAATGGCCGGCACCGTCTTGGCCAGCGCGACCGGATTGGATCCGTAATTGACGAGCACCCGGAACGGATAGCCCTCCACGAACATGAACCGCGCCGGATTGTCGGTCCCATCGAGCTGAAAGGCCCGCAATCCTGCCGCGATCGCGTCATGGGCGATGTCGAGGCCGGCGGCCAGCCCGACAGCCGCCAGGGCGTTTTCGATATTGAAGCCCAGCAAACCGCCGAGCGCGGCCGGCATCTCGGCAATCGGAATGATCCGTTCGGCGTGCCCGCCGGTTCGAACGGCAATTTCCGCCGCCGGACCTTGGCCCAGGAGGGCAATGGCCCGACCGCCGGCGCCGGTATGGCGATCCAGAACATCGCCGTTTCCGCCCGCCGAAAAAAGGATCGTGCGATTCACCGCAAAATCGCCGGCAAGGCGGAGACATTGCGGATCGTCGGCGTTGAGCACGACAGCCCGCCTGGCGATATCCAGTACACGCCGCTTTACGCCGGCCATCTCCGCGCCGGTCTCGACACCGTGTTCGCCCAGATGCTCAGCACCGATGTTTGTCAGCACGGCAACATCGCATCGGTCCAGATAGAGCCCGTGATTCAGGATACTGCCGCGTGCCGTTTCCAGGGCCGCCGCCGTAACGCGCGGTTCCGTCATCACCCACCCGGCACCGCGAAATCCCGACGCATCGCCCCACCAGATCTGCCGGTCATCGACATGGATCCCGAGCGTGTTGGCCCTGCCGACCGTATGTCCCGCTTCCCTCAGAATACGGGCGATCATGTTGGTCGTCGTTGTCTTCCCGTTCGACCCGGTGATCATTGCCGTGAGGATCGGCTGAGCCGCACCTGTCTGCCGCACGGCCGCGCGAATCTGCCTAATCCGCAGCCGCCAGCGCGACAACCGGTATCTTGTTCGCCGTCTGTTGCGCGCTGCCTTCATCACCGCCGGTGGATTCTCACGACCGGCCGGGCGGCGGTGTGGCGGATCGGGGCAACGCCCGCGCCGGCAACGCCCGGGCCTGCCGTCGGACAAGCGGAAGAAATGGCTTCAGCCATCGCGGCAGCGGATAGTTGGCGCGATCGAGATAGGCGAGAAATCTCAGATCGGTGACCGAGCGCCGGTCGCCGATGGAATGGCGCAGAAACCGAAAGAGGATGCGACTGCGATTGGCCCGAAACGCGCCGAGATCGAACACATCGGCGAAAGCCTCGATCTTTCCGTTGGCATCGGCATAGGCCAGGAACTGGGCGCATTTGTAGCATTGGCCGCAATTGAGATATCGCGCCGTCGCTGACGCAGCATGGGTGCACACGACAAGGTGCGCCCTGGCCTCCGGCATGTCGACGACGACCGCCGCCTTTTCGATGCGCGTGGCGTGGAATCCGAACGGCACGAACATCTGTTCCGGCCTGGAAAACAGGGGCACCAGCACCGGATCGAGCGTGGAAATGCCCGACGCACGGCCAAGCTTCGGTTGGCGCCCGATCTCCTCCGAAGAGGAATAGACGAACGCGCCGAACAAATGGTCGATCGTCAGCGCCGCGGCGATGTTCCGCAACGTGTGATTGTGGATGAAGCGGCCCGGGTACAATGCACCGAGATCCGCGACGACGCTGACCAGCGGAATTTCGTGTGCCCGCGCATAGGCTTCGGCGTTTTGCCTGTGCCGCCGGAACGTCGCCTCGTCCGGATGGGCGCCCACATGATTGTGCACGAAGACTGTCGGCTTCAGGTGCGCCGGTGATCCGGATTCTCCGCGAAGGCAGGCGTGTGTGTAGAGACTGTCGATCCCGCAGCTCATACCCGTCATCGCGCCGGACGGACGCACCGCCCCGGCGGCCCGCCGGCCGGCATCGATATCAATATGTTGCCATTGCCGATTGAGCAGCCGGATCGTTGCCTGGATCGGACCCCGGCAAGCCTGGACAAGCGTCTCATCGATATCGCCTTCGACAATGATGTTCCGCCCGCCGATCATCGCCGGCATCAGCAATGCCACGAGGAAAGGATCGAGACTTGGCGACCAGTCGCCCACAGCCGGGTGATTGCCGAAACGCGAAAATGCCAACGATCGGGTTTCGCCATTGGCGTGCAGATCCGCCTCTGCGAGAAACCCCTCGGATGTTTCCCGCTGCCGCGCATTGGACAGAACGAACGTCACGTCTCGCGCCGTCCGGTGCGAATTCGGTTGCCAGATCGCCGCTTTTTCTGCGACCGGATGATCGCCGGGTGATCTGCGAAGTCATGCATGAACAACCCGCATTTCCGGCAACTTACGCTGATTCCGCAATAAGGCTCCCAGCAGCGCACATCCTTGTCCCAATTCAAGGCAATCCGCTCCAGGTGCAGGTTCTCCGATCCCTTCAGCAGGATTGCATCATCGGGCCCGGCCGTATTCCGGAAATAGGCGTCCACCTCGGCCGGAGTTTCGAACGACAGGTATCGTTCCGCCTGCCGATCTTCGTCGCTCGCCTTTGCCCGGTGGCCATGGGCACCGACGAATATCACCTGGTCGGCTGCCGCTCGTGCGGCCAGATAAGCATCGCGATACTGCTTTTTCGAACTGCCCTTGTAGTCGGAAATCTGGCCCAGGACGATGCGCTTTGTGCGGCTCCGGGCATCCGCCAGGGTCGCAAAGGCGAGGTTGAGCGATTCGCCCGGCGCCTTGACCGTATCCAGAATGAATGTCGGCCCGCCGGCCACCGGGTAGATTTCGCAGCGCCCCGGCAATCCGGCAAAGCTCCTGATCCGCTCCGCAATGCGATCCGCCGGCATGCCGAGCTCGCTCGCCGCCGCAAAGGCCGCGACTGTCGACAGCCAGAATTGTTCTCCCGCAAACCGGGTTTCGATGTCGATCTCCGTTCCGCCTGCCGCGATCCGCACGCGCAAGCGATCCGGATAGGATGCCTTTGCGCACACGACACGATAATCGGCCGGCTGCAAACGCCCGAATGTCACTGCCCGCGCACTCGTCCGGTCCGCCATCGACATGACATGCGGATCGTCCGCATTCAGCAGCACCAGGCCGTCGGCGCGAATATTCTCGACGAGAAAGCCTTTTTCCGCCGCAACCGCCTCCCGCGACCTGTACCACGAATAATGCTCGATCCCGATCAGGGTCACGATCGCCATATCGGGTTGCAGGAACCGCGCGGTATCGCGCATGTGCCCGCGCGGACCGATCGCCACTTCGGCGACAAAATAGTCCGTCTCCCGCGGTGTCCGGATCAGACTGCGATAGATATCCTTGAGATTGTTCTGGATGATCTGGCGTCCGGTCACCCCGGCGTCTTCCAGGATATGGGCGGTCAGCGCCGCGGTCGTGGATTTGCCGGAACTGCCGGTTATGCCGATGACCGTCGTCCGGCTCCCCTTCCGCTTCTGCCGCGCATGGGCCATCCGCACACGCCAGCGCAGGCGGGCGAGGCGCTCGGACAGAAAACGAAGAGGGGCATATTCCGACATGATCCCGGGACACTACAACAAAGACACTACGAATCCGGCCCCGCTTCCAGCACCGACGTCAATCGCGCCAGATAAGCGGATTTGTCAAACCGGTACCGGCCGACATCAAAGCTGTCTGGCGGCGGATTTGCAATCAGGGCCGCTGATGCGGGATGCGGTGTTTTCGGCGCATGGAGTGTCGTAAAATAGTCGTCGAACTTGAACCGCCCGCCCTTCATTCGCGCGCCCGGAGCAACCCACAGGTTGGGCACATCGAACGCATCGGCAACGATCAGCCCGTGAAGCGATTGCGACAGTATACGCTCGCATGCCGCGATCTCCTCGACTACCTGCCAGGGATCCGCGGCCGGATCGATAAGGTGGATATCGGCAATGCGCGCAGCCCGGAAGCCGTCGAATTCGGTGCAATGGGGAACAAATCCGCAGCGATAGCGTTTCTCCGCTGGCGGTTCGGCGATCCGATCGATCAACACCAGCGGATCACCAAGCTGGATCGCGGCGTCCGCGCCGAGTTTTTGCCGTGACAACTCCCCCCGCACGCTGACCACGCGCGCCGGCGCCTGGCGGCATATATCGTGCGCACTCAGAAACCCGGAGCCCAGAACCGTCGACGACCGGGTCGCCCGATCGAGAATACTGCCTATTCCCAGAAAATGGCATCGTTCGCGGTCCTTGCAGAACCCCACCGGCCTGCCGCCGAGACGCGCAAAAACAGCCGGATTGATATCATCGCCAAAATTGGGGCGACCGACATGCCAGAAAAACGGTTGCGCATCCGCGCCCGCATGCGCCACGGCATGGTAACGTCGCAACTTCTGCGATTTTCTCGCCAGCCGGCCAAATACCATTATCGGTTCACGCTCCCGTACCGCCGCGCGCCGCGCCAACATGGCCGGGCTTGCCGATGCCACACACAATCGACCATCCGATCATAGATCGATCACGCCGGCATTCGCGGCCTCATCGTAGCGGACCTGCGTGCCGAATTGGCGGGATTGCGCCGCAATGGCCGAAATAATCCGCCGCCCCAGGGCGCGATTTGCAAGTTTCGGTGTCCCCAGCGTGGCGTCATCTGCATCAAACCGCAAGTCAACCGGAAGCAGGCGGATCGCGGAAATTCCGCTGCCCGAAACCGTCACGACAGCGCCGACACCCTCAAATGCCGGCCTGTCCGGGACACCGTATGTTGCACGAAAATCATCCATGTCGGCGTCATCGGGAAGGCCCCGCATTTCGTAGGCCTCCTGCGGAACGGCCGGGACCAGATGTGGCTGAAACACGAAGTCTCCAAGGCCGTAGAAAACCGGCCGGCCCTTGTGAATCTCGATCCCGCGGACCGCGTGCTGCCCCTGCACGAAAACAAGGTCCGCGCCCGCATCCACGAACTGGCGGCAAACCGCCGACAGCCAGCGCCGTTCGTTGTGGCTGTGGAGTGAAACAATCGTGAAGTCGGCCGTCTTGGCGGCGTCCCCGACAGCCTGAAGATTGGCGGTTAGATCGGCGAGAACCGGACGGCGGGCAATGGCCAATGCCCACCGTTCCCCCGGTTCGAATACCACGCCGCGCCAGCGCACGGTTCCGCTCCGCCGCCGGTAGTGGGCACCGTCAGCTTTGCGAATTTCGGCAAACCGGTGTTCAGGACACCGGATTGCGAAGCCGCCGACGGTCCTCAGCGGATTGACGCCGGGTCGCCCCCTGATATCCGTCCGCGAACGGGAGGCCTGGCCGTAATAGGGAAATGTGGCGGTCATCGAGACCAGGGCGACCTGGCCCAACTTGCAGCGCAGCAGGCCGGGCGCGCGCGCGGCTTGCAAATCGGCCCCGCTACCCGCCATCGCGATACCGGCGGCCTTGAGATGTGACAGCGTTTCAAGCACGCCTTCGCTACCATAATCGAACGAATGATTGTTCGCGGTGGCCACCATATCGATCCCGGCCCATTTCAAGTCCTCGGCAACCGCCGGCGGTGTCGCAAGCCAGGCTCCGCCGCTGTCGACCTGTGCATGGCCGCGGAAAGTATGGATCACGGTTTCGAGGTTGGCGACGGCCAGATCGGCGTCCCGCATCACGTCCACGAGCTTGAGGAACTCTGGTTCGGTATCGCCTGACAAGGGCTGGACAATCAGCATGTCCCCGGCCAGAAACAGCGTCTTGTCGTCCCTCATTCCGGTTTGATCGCCCCAACCTGAAGTGCGGGCCGATACGGCCGGCCGCAGAACCGGGAACCTGCGGATATGCGCCGGCCCCCGGCCCATAAACCCGATATGGGCGAATCCGACAAGTGTCCGATTGCCATGTCGGAAATGCGCTCGTCGAGGCCGGACGATGGCGTATAGTCGCCGGGTTCAGACCAGGGACTGCATAATCAAAGTGGCTCATCGCCTTGCCAACGCCTTCAGGCAACGGTTCCTGTCACCGCTCCGGGGCCGCGCGGCGCGCGCCATCCCGGCGGTGATGGTCACCGGGTCGGTCGGCAAATCGACGACGTGCCGCATGGTTGCCCGCATATTGCAGGCGGCCGGCCACACCGTCGGGCTGGCAACGACCGACGACATCCGAATTGGCGGCGCGGTCGTCCGGCGTGGTGACAGCGCCGGATATCATGGCGCTGCACGGGTACTGAGCGATCCGCAGGCAACCGCGGCCGTTTTGGAGACCGCCCGCGGTGACCTGCTTCAGCGGGGTGTTTACATCCGCCCGTGCGATGTCGGCGCGCTGCTCAACGTTCGCGATGAACAACTCGGCCTGGACGGCGTCGACACGATCGCCGCCATGGGCCGTCTCAAACAGGCCGTGCCGAAGACGGCCCGCGTTGCGGTTTTGTCTGCCGAGGACGCGTATTGCCAGACCATCGTCCCGGCATTCGATCCCGCCAGGCTGGTGCTATTCGCGGTTGATGACAACATCGATACGGCGCAACGCCATCGCGCCGCCGGCCAACGCCTGCTCGGCCTGTCTTCGAGCGCCGGCGGCGAATGCATCGCGTTGCGCAGGGCCGGCCGTACAGATCCGATTGTCGAGACGGCTTGCCTGCCCGCGCTGCACGGCGGTATCGCCCGCCACAATCTGGAAAACCTGCTGGCCGCCGCCGCAATCGGTGTCGCCCTCGATCAACCGCTTTCCGATATCGCCAGCGGGTTGCGCCGGTTCACGACATCGGTGGCGGAATCGCCGGGTCGCTTCAACCTGATTTCCGGATTTCCCTTTCCGGTCGTTCTCGACAAGGGTGCGAGCATCCCGGCTGTATCCGCCATTGCCGACGCCGCCGGCCGGATGAACGTGCCGGGGCGGCGCATTTGCGCGTTCACCGCCCGGGGAAACCGGCCGGATTCCCACTTTGCCGAGATTGCCGCCTGCATTGCCCCCCGCTTCGATGAACTGGTCTGCTATGAGGCCGAGCCATTCCTGCGCGGCCGGTCTGCCGGCGAGATCCTGAAACATCTGACCGATGGCCTGTGCGCCGCCGGCAAGCCGCCGCAAACCATTCGAGCCGCGACAGGTTACAGGGAGATGGTGGCCGCGCTGGCGGCCTTGGCCGGCCCGGGTGATCTCGTGGTGATCCTCGGCGGACTTGTGCACGACGTGCTGCCGGCGCTTGAGCATGAGCTTCGACCGCGTGCCCGAATGCCGTCTGCGGCGCCCGTTCCCGACAAGACGTAAGGGTGTCAATCGCCCCGTCCCCGTCATTCCGCCGCCGCCGCCAACGCCGCTTTCCCCTCTTCCGGCACATCGATCAGCTCACAATCGGTGCAGCGGATAAACCGCCGGCATCGGTCCCGCGCGCAACCGACCGCCCGGATTTCACGAAGAATGAGGCGCTCCAGATGATCGGCCCTTTGGGACCCTTTGATAAGCACCAGATCACCGGCAACGACAAACTCATCCAGAAAACCGGCGGCATCCCCGATCCTTTCGAACGAGTAGAGTTGTCCGGCGTCCACGAATTCCCGCAGTTTGCGCACCGAGCCGGCCCACTGGCCGACATAGACCGCAACATCGGCGCACTGAAGCGCCGACCGCGCGATTTGACGGTACCGGGCCCCTTTCGCACCCGGCGAATCGGAAATTTCGCCGAAAACGATGATCTTCCGCTTCGCTTCTGCTTCCTTGAGAAATGTCAGCGCCGCCGCGACGGAATCGAACGGACATTTCCAGCCGTCATCGATATAGGTGGCGCCGCGATCCAACACATAGGGACGCATTCTGCCTTCCAAAGGTTCGACCGCTTCAATCGCATCGACGGCATCGTCCAGCGGCACGCCGGCGGCGAAACCGCCGGCAAGCGCCGCCGAAATCGCGCCTGCCGCATAAGGGCCGACAAACCGGGACTGGATGGTGCGTTCTTGCCCCCCGTGGCGGATCCGCAATGCCAGGCGATCCGGCCATGAGGACGTGGCTTCCAGAAGCCTGAACTGGGCATCGGGCGATTTTCCAAAGCCAATGACCTCCGCCGCGGTGAGATGGCGCATGTCCCAAACACGGGGATCATCGGCATTGAGAACGGCAAACCCGTTCTCCGGCAGCGCCTTGACCAGTTCGCTTTTTTCCAGCGCTGTACGGTCAAGCGATTTGAAGTTGCTTCGGTGGTCGTGGCCGATCCCGGTCACAATGCCGATCGCCGGCCGCAAAAGCGAAGCCTTCCGGCGAACAAACCCCGGCTTCCAACCGCTGATCTCCGCGACACAGAACCGATGGTCGGGCCGAACACCCAAAATCGTGGCGGCCAGGCGCTTGATCGTATTGCCGTCGCGCACGACCGATCCGTCGCGAACCGGGCCTTTGGTCTTCAGGACCGCCGTCAGCAACACAGACACGGTCGTTTTTCCCGTGCTTCCCGTCACGCCCAACCACGAAACATCCTCAAACCGGCGACGATGGATCTTCGCCGCGGCGGTAAGATAGACTGTCTTCAGGCCCATCGGTTGTTCCTCACCTGTCGATGCGGATCACACCGCATCCTCAGCACGTTTCAACATGGACAAAAGGGATTGTGAGGTGCGCATCCTGGACTCAACGAGCGATTGGCAGCATGTCGCGATCCTGCGAATTTTGTCCGGCTGGCTCAGCAGATCCACGATTTTCCCGGCCAGACCGTCGATTGGCGCCTCCACATAGTGAACCCCCGGCACGAAGGGATCGGGCACTGAAAGTTTCTCGCTTGCGACCATGGCGCCGTTGGCGGCGGCAAGGCACCAGCGTTTCCACGGTGTATCCCACGGGATATTGTGAAGATGCAGCACAACTTTCGCACGGTTCAGAATCTGCGTCCTGGCCTCGCCATAGAGCCCGCCCGTCACCATCTCGAAGCGATACCCGGCGCCGGTGATCGCTGCTTCCAGGCCCGCCAGCCGTTCGCGCCTGCCGGGCACTTTGGTGGTATCGCCCAGAAAGAGCACATCGATGTCGCGTATTTGGCTCCGGTCCTCTCCATATTCCGGCGTCTGTCCGGTCGGGATGAACTCAGACGCAATTCCCCGACTGGCGAGAAACCGCTGCTTCTGAACCGTCGACATCACGATCCGATCGAGCCACCCGCCGCGATGCCCGCTTTCGATGAACGCATAGGCTTCGCTCATCGCCCTGATCTTCCAGTGCGGGACGGCGTTGCCGCCGGATCCGGAATAGGCCCCCAATCCGGTTTCGGAAATTGTCTGATAGTGTTTGCGATGCAGCAGCTTGTAGATCGGCCGGTGCCAATATCCGGCCAGTGCGACGCGCGCGGTCGCCAACGCGTCCCGCTCCGCCTCCGCTGACAACTCCTCCGGGAATAGCGGCTCATGCTGCCACAGGACGGTCGTCGGACGCGCGCCCTGCCGGCGGCTGAGGATTTTTTCGTAACGGCGGAATCTCCGCGCGCTGCGATAAAGAAACAGAATGTCCCAATCATCGCGGACCGGATCGCCGTCACGAACCGACACCGCATCGGCGCCAAGTCGATCCAGCTCGTGAAACACGCCCGGAAATCTGGTGGGATTGGCAACCACCGCGATCGTGGTATTCGCCAACGAGTTGGTGGCCGGTGCTGATCGCTGATTCATACGCATGGATCCGGGTTGGCCTGGTCGCCGATTCAGCGTTTGTGCCGCTGCGGCCGTGTCGCAGGCAAACACGTCTGGCCGGACTTCGTATCGGCATGTACGATCGCGCCGGCCCCGACGGTCGTCCCTTCGCCAAGCATAAGATTGTCCAGCACGGTGGCATTCAGCCCCACGAAACAGCGTGCGCCAAGACGGGTGCCTCCGCCGATGGTCCCGTGTGCAGCGACAAAGGACCAGTCGCCGACTTCGACATGATGGGCAAGGTTGCAGCCGCTGCGCAGGATTACCCCATTGCCGATACGGGCAAAGGCCTGAACAACGGCAGCTTCGAAGATCATGCAGTTTTCCCCGATATCGACATTGGAGGCGACGGCCGCACGACTGGAGACATGGCTGATCAGCCTGAAGCCCTTTGCCCTGGCAGCATCGCTTGCGCGCATGCGCAGGCGGTTTCCGTCCTGCCAGCCAACCGAAACGAGCATGGCCGTCCGCGCCGGGTCGAAGCGATCGTCGATCGCCTCGAAATCGACCACGGGAAGATCGTGAAGGACCGGATTGGAGTTGAACGCCCGGTCCACGGTGAAAGCCACCACATCGTGGGGACTGTCTGTGGTCAGGGCGTGCCAGGCAAGGCTTGCAAAGGGTCCGTTGCCGAACAACACCACGTCCAGTTTGCCGGCAGCCGCGGGTGTCGAACGATCGGTCATTCCCATCCTCTCAGCAGGGCTGCCCGAACGACGGGCCTGTCCGGCCCCTCGCTCACGCCTTCCCGGTCAGGCCGCGGAACATAGTACCGATCGCCTCATCGTCCAATGCGGCGACATCGCCATGGCAGGGCACGTTGACGATGTGATCATAGACATGGCTGCTCGACGCCAGTCCCCGCACCGGCTTGTAGTATTTTCTCACAACCAGAATATCGTTGGCGAGCGCCGCCATCGGCAAAGGTCGCGGCGCCAGCAGGGGAACATGCCCGAACACCCCCCGCGCAAGCACGCTCTCATCGACAAGGAGGCGAAAACCATTGCGTCTGGCGATGGCGAGTATGCGGCTGAATTGCTGGCGATAGGCGCCCGCCCAGTTTTCCGCGCTGCCGATCCGGTCGAGGACGAACGCGGCCGCCGGATCGGACAATTTGCCGTTGGACAGCGCGTGCCTGCGGTGCGGCCACGATCCCTTATAGCCGAAATCCAGTGCCGAGCAGGCGTCCTCAAATCGCGCCCGGTCCACGATCACGCATCCGCCCTCGCCAAAGCCGAACGGCTTCGTATGGTGAAAACTCAGGCACTCCGTGACACCCCGGTGATCTGTCCGGTCAAAACCCAGAAGTCCGGCCGCATTGTCGACAATCAGTGCCTTGTCATGCCGCCGCGCATAATCGACAAGACGGTCCATGTTACAAAGCAGACCAAACGGGTTGAGCGCGACGACACCGTCATAGGATTGCCGGTCGATCGCTTCCAGGACCTGGTCATCAATGCACCCGGCGGCATTGCAGTCGATGGCGACACCGCCATCGAACGGGCCGACCGTCGTCGCCCGAAATCCAAAATCCGGAACGAGCCATCGAACCGGCCCGTTTTGCTCCCAAAGCGCTGCCGCCGCCATCAACGCATGGGTGCCGCTTGCGCAGGGAACCGCGCATCGGCCGGCCGGCAGTTCGAGAAGCGCCTCGATCTCCTCCTTCAGCGCCTGCCAAACAGGCCCGAAATTCGTCCAGCGGTTTTCCGTTGCCGAACGCGCCAGCAGCCGCGAAATGTTCGCGAAGTCCGGGTTTTTCTTCTCGATGAATGCGATCGGCCCGGCCAAATCCAATATCCGATATTGCGATGAATTCAGTATTGGGACAGATTCGCTGCCCGGGCGCCGCCGCGGAACCGCCTGAGATTGAGCAAGCACCAATTCCGGTTGATAGCGAACCGGTCCATCCTCAACAAGACCCGTCCCGCGCCGACGGGCCGTCGGCGATCGCCATCAGCCGCTCGCCCAATTCGGCCGGATCGGCATTGCCGAAAAATATCCGCAGCCACAATTCCAGGCTGACCAGACGAAAGCGGATTTCATCGGCGGTCGAGGCCATGGCCACGATATCCTTCGTTGCCGCCCCGGTCCATTCAAACTGCTCGGCGAGCATGCCGCCCAGCAGGAGCCGTTCCGAACCGGAAGAGTAGAATTCCGGCACCGGAAACCCCTTCTTCGGCGCATATACGATATCGGAAGGCAGCCGCAGTTCCGCGGCTTTCTTGACCGCCCATTTTGCGCAGCCGCCATTGAGTTTGGCTTTGCGCGGCAGATGGAACGCCAGATCGATCATATCGTTCTCCAGGAACGGCACCCGCATTTCCACTGACGCCGACATTCCGATCCGGTCATGCCGATGGAGGATCCAGGCCAGGTAGTAGTGGAACTCGAAAAGGCAGTGAGCGAGAAACGCGCGGTCGGCAACCGGTTCCACCGCCGACAATTTCGCCATGAGACGGTCGGGCAGTGTTTCGATATTGGCATCCCGGGCGGCCTTCATCCGCATCTGGAACTGCCTTTCCCAGACCGCCGGCGCGCCGCGAAAGGGCATGGCATTCAACCGGCGGGCCAACGAACGCCACAACGGCTTGGGCAGGCCGAGCCGGCGCATTCTGTCAAGCCGGCGCCAAACACGATAGGTCTTCGCATACCGGGGGTAGCCGCCGAACAGTTCATCGGATCCCTCGCCGGTGACCAGCACCCGCACGCCGTCGTCGCGGCAGCGCCGGACAACGGCCATGAGCGCCGGATCGCTGGCATGATAGATCGGGCAGTCGCTGTGCCAAACCGCCAGCGGCCAGGTGCGAAGAAACCGCGCCCTGTCAAACGGCACCGGGTGGAGCGCCAGGCCCAGGTGGGCGGCCACCCGGCCGGCCGCGGCGGCCTCGCTTTCCGGACCTTGAACATCGGCGACATAGGTTGACAAATTCGGCGTTCGATCGCTGGCATAGGCGGCTATGAGGCTGGAATCGACACCGCCGCTGCACATTGCCGCCACCGGCACGTCGCTGGCCAGATGGGCATTGACACTTGCCTTCAAAGCCCCGGCAGCCGATGCCGCCAGGCCGTCGGCGTTTCCGGTCATGGCCTCGGCAATCCGCGCCGGATCGACATTGTCGAGGACGTGGAAGTACCGGGTTTCGATATCGTCGGAACTGGTCATCTTTCGCCAGGTCCCGGCCGGAAGCTCGCGCAATCCCGAAAATCCCGTCCGTCCGGATGTTTTCGTTTCCCACATCAGGTAGAGCGTCATCGCCCGCTCATCGATCGCCGCCTCCACAAGCGGCGAGGACAGGATGGCCTTGGCCTCGGATGCGAACACCAGCCGTCCGCCCTGGTCGGCGATGACAAGCGGCTTGATACCGGCCCGGTCGCGGGCCAACCAGAGCGCGCCCTCGCGCCGGTCGAAATAGGCGAACGCGAACATGCCGTTGAATTGCGGTATGGCCGCCTCCGGCCCCCAGCGGTGAAGCGCCTGAAGGACGACTTCCGTATCGCCGGAACTGGCAAACGAGACACCTTCCCCGACCAGTCGCCGGCGCAAATCGCGATAGTTGTAGACCAGGCCGTTATAGACAAGGACCCCTTGATCATCGGCGGTCGACATCGGCTGGGCGGCGCGATCGGACAGGTCGAGAATCTTGAGCCGGGTATGACCGAGCGCCAGCGCCCCGTCGTTCCAGGTGGCCGCCCCGTCGGGGCCCCTGTGGATCATCGCCGCCAGCATGCCGTTGATGTCGTCGCGGCGGACCGGACGGCCGCCCCGCTCGAATATGCCGGCAATTCCGCACATCGGCTTTCGATCCGGTCAGAATTCGCCCAGCGGAACATGACGTTCGGCTTCGGCCATCCACGTCGCCTGCTGGCGGCGAAATTCGTACTTTTCCTCGCCGACAAGATCCAGGCAATCGGCGCATGTTCCCGGCAGGTTGCAACGCTCCAGGCGACAAACGACAGGTCCGTGTTCCTCGTACATCAGCCGTTCCAGATGGTCGACGCCGCTCGCCTTGATCAGAATGACCTCGCCCTCCACCACGTCCTCCGCCAGCAATGTCCGCAATGCGTCATACCGCTCGACCCGGTAGAGTGGCGCATCGGGCTGCCGATCCTTCTCGGTCCGGATGCCCGAGGATTGCGGACCGGTAAAGATCACCCTGTCGGCCACGGCCAGCGCCGCCCGTGCCGCCTTGGCATAGTTCTTCCGCCTTGTTCCGGACGTGTCGGAAATCGTTCCGATGATGATTGTCTTTCTAGGTGCATCGATATCTGCCATCACCGACAATGCCAGCTCCATGCTCCACAATGGCGCCTTGACGGTGTCGAGAATGAAGCGGCCGCCGCCCCGCCGCCGATGCACTGACAGGCGCTGGAAACGCGGCGTGTACCGGCCGACGACATCGACGCAGGTCTCCATGTCCACGCCCAATTCCAGGCCGGCGAGCAACGCCGCCATGATGGAAGCCGTCCAGTGGACCCCGACGAGAGGGCAGATGAATTCCCGTTGCGTACCGCGGTAGGCCAGCATCATCCGCAGGCCTGTCTTCCAGTCATAGCTGGCGTCCAGAAGGCGCAGGTCGCAGTGTTCCCCTTTGCCGAACGTTACCACACGCGCCTTCGTCCGGTCCGCCATGGCCAGCGCATACGGATCGTCACCGTTCAGGACCGCAAGCCCCGACCGGGGCAGGATCGCCAGCAGTTCCGATTTTTCCGCCGCGACATCGTCCTTGGTCCGCAGCGTTTTCCTGTGTTCCAGGCCGATCAGCGTGACCAGACCGACATCCGGTTTCAAACTTCCCGCCATCTGCGAAATGTTGCCCGGCTTGTCGGCGCCGATCTCGTGGACGAGGAATTTCAGGCCGAACGGCGAGGTGTGGAATATGTTGCGGGCCACCGCTTCCGGGGTGTTCCGGAACGACCAGACTTTTGTTTCGCCGACATTGGACAACAATGCCCCCAGAAGTTCGGTGGCAGTGGATTTTCCGCTCGTGCCGGTAACGCAGGCGACGGTAACGCCGGGCCACAACCGGCGCAAATATCGTGCGGTGGGGACGCGGACGGCATTTCGGACCGACTTCCACCTCTTGCCCACATCCATACGCACCGCTCCCGGCCTAGGCTTGCATCGATTGGCCGCTGATCGGCCGCCTGTCCGGGGTGTTGGGGGCGCAGCCTGAAAAGCACCGCCATTGCACGAGCGACCGCAACCTGCAAATCCCGGATAAATTACGCAAAGACGGCATCGCACGGAATTTCGGACAACGGCAACAGGAAAAACCCGGCGCCAACGCGGATGCGGGACGAACCGCGCCCCCTTTGCAGGCAATGGCGCCGGACCATGATCGCCCCGCGCCGCGCCGGAAACCGACAATTGGTGCGGCGGGACCGGAAACGGGAAACCGGCCTTGCGGCGAGCCGGCGGTTGCCGGTGTGATCGGCCGGATCGAGGCCGCGACACCATCCGGCGGATAGTCCTGTCGGGGAGGCAACGGAAAAAGCGGAGAACGATAGATCGACGGTTTGTGGTGCCGCATGCCGGACTCGAACCAGCGACCCCATCATTACGAATGATGTGCTCTACCAACTGAGCTAATGCGGCATCGGCGCAAACGCATACTGTAATCCGTGGTGCGGGGGCAAGCCTTGATCGAACCGGCCGCGCGCCGACCGGGCCGAACCGGATCGCCGGTCGCCGCCGGCCGGGCTTGCCGCAGCGGACTTCACCGGCTTACTCTGTCGTCCGGGCCGGCCGGTCGCCGCCCCAAATAGCGTAACCGATCCGGGCTGCGGCGCCGGATCATCGGAGGATAGCGGTCGACGACGGGTTTCGGAATTGGAACAAATCGGTTTCACATTTGAAATGGGAGTGGTCTTCGCCGCTCTTGCCTTCACGGTTTTTCTGTTCGTTTCCGAAATCATACGTATCGACCTGGCAGCCATTCTTGTGCTGGTTGTTCTGGGAATCCTGAGTTACGCCCCCGGACTGTCCAACCTTGCCGACGTCAACCGGCTCTTCGACGGATTTGCCTCAAACGCGGTCATTTCGATCATCGCCGTCATGATTGTCGGCGCCGGTCTCGACAAGACCGGAATCATGAACAAGGTCGCCGCCGCAATTCTCAAACGCGGCGGCACGACGGAAACGCGCATCCTGCCGATTGTCTCCGGAACGGTCGGCGTCATATCCAGTTTTCTGCAGAATGTTGGTGCCGCGGCGCTGTTTATTCCCGTGGTCAGCCGCATATCCGCGCGAACCGGGATCCCCTTGAGCCGGCTTCTGATGCCCATGGGATTTTGTGCAATCCTCGGCGGGACCATGACCATGGTCGGCTCTTCGCCGCTGATCCTGCTGAACGACCTGATCCTGACAGCCAACACCGGCTTGCCCGCCGACAGACAGATGGAAACATTCAGCCTGTTTTCGGTTACGCCCATCGGGCTCGCCCTGATACTCACCGGCATCGCCTATTTCATGCTCATGGGCCGGTGGGTTCTGCCCGGCCGAAACGCCGCCGTCGACGTGACTTCCGGCAAGGGCCTGTCGGACTATCTGCGCCGGGTATACGGTCTGCGCGCAAGTGTGTTTGAAGTTGACGTGCCCGAAGACAGCCCGCTCATCGGCCAGCAGCTCGCCGACATCAACTTCGAGAACCACATCTACATCATCAGCACGTTTTACCGCGGCAAGGTGTCGATGGTTCAGATCCTGACCGCGGAGATTGCGGCGCCCTGCCGTCTGGCGATCATCGGCAAGGAATCGGTGGTCCGTGAATTTGCAGCGCGGAACAATTTGCGCGTACGCCCCCAACTGGACGTATTCAGCGAGGAGTTCGCGCCGACCAACGCCGGCATCGCGGAGATCGTCATCCCGCCCGATTCCAAACTGGTCGGCAAGTCCCCGCGTGACCTGCTTTTGCGGAAAACCTATGGCCTCAGTCTTCTCGCCATTCACCGCGGCGAAGACACGCTCAGCCATGTCGAGACCGACGACCACGAACCGACGCCGATCGGCCTGGTCAGGTTTCAGGCCGGCGACATGCTGGTCGCCCATACGCGCTGGGACAACCTCACCCGGATCAAGCGGGACCGGGATTTCGTCGTTGTCACATCCGATTTCCCGCAAGAGGAACTCCGGCCGCACAAAGTATCGTGGGCATTGGGATTTTTCCTGATCTCCCTGTCGATGATCCTGTTTACCGATGTGCGCCTGTCCCTGTGCCTGCTGACCGGGGCGGTTGGCATGCTGCTCACCAAGGTCCTCAGCATCGATGAGGCCTATCGGGCGGTCGGATGGAACACCGTGTTTCTGCTGGCGTGCCTCATTCCGCTTGGCCAGGCGGTACAGAACACCGGAACCGCCGAATGGATCGCCCAGCAGATCCTCGCAATCCTCCATGGTTGGCCGATATGGTCCCTGCAGGCCGGAATTGCCGTTTTGGCAACGGCCTTTTCGCTGGTCATGTCCAATGTCGGGGCAACGGTGCTGCTCGTCCCGCTCGCTGTCTCCATTGCCGCTGCGGCCGGAGCCGATCCGGCGGTGTTTGCGCTCACCGTAGCGATCTCGACCTCGAATTCCTTTGTTATTCCAACCCACCAGGTCAATGCACTGGTCATGGGACCGGCCGGCTACAAGGTCATCGATTTTGTCAAGAGCGGCGGGATCATGACGGTTTTGTTCCTTGTCGTTTCGCTGTTCATGCTGAACGTGGTGTTCTGAACACGCGCCTTTCGCCGGGACCACCGCGAGCGGCGAATTCGCCGGCCGCCCCGGCGGCGTCGCTGCCTGCCGGTTGTCCGGCGATCCGGCTACGGGCGCAAAAGCCCCTTCAGGTTTGTTGTGCTGTCGGTGATGGCTTCCGGCGGCGGCGATATGCCCCTTTCGATCATCCGGCGCGCCATCGCAAATGTCCTGGTGTCGTTGACAGCCTCGACGGCCGACAGGCCGTCCCGGCCATAACTCCAGAATGACATCTGGTTTTGCTGCGGGCCGGTTCGGGTGACAATCTTGTCCGCTTCGCCGCAAAGACCGGCGATCTGGACAAGCGCGTCGAACTGTTCTGACCAGAACGTCGGAAGGGGATTGTAGGGCCGCCCCCGGCCCATGATGTTTTCGGCGGTCGCCTCGGCGTGATCGATGGCATTCTGCACGCTTTCCAGCCGCAATTGCCTGCCGTTGTGGGGAAACGAGGCACAATCCCCGATGGCATGGATATCCGGATGCGACGTGCATCCCAGGGAATCGGTCCATATGCCGTTTTCGATCCGCAATCCGGCCGATTCCGCAATCCCGGTTTCAGCGATTGCGCCTGTGCCGACGATGACAAGGTCCACGGCAACCGACGTTCCGTCGGAAAGGGCGGCCCGTGTCACCCGCGTCTCCCCGGCCAGTTCGACGACGCCGACGCCTTCGCGAAGGTCAATTCCGTTTGCGCGGTGCAGGGCCGATACGGCGTTCGACAGGGCCGGCGTCGCCACGCGCTGCAGGACGCGTGCGCCAAGTTCGACGACAGTCACCGCCAGGCCGAGCCTTGACGCGGTTGCCGCCGTCTCCAGGCCGATATAACCGCCACCGACAACCAACACGCGCCCGCCGGCGGTCATTTCCGCGCCGAGCGAGCGGGCATCGGCGATCGTGCGAAGCGTGTGGACGCCTTTCAGCGTGCCGCAGACGGAGTGCGGCAGCGGTCGGGCCGCGGCGCCGGTCGCCAGCACAAGCCGGTCATAGGCGACGGTTTCGCCGTCCGCCTCCAGCGTTTTGCCGGCGGGATCGATGCCGGATACATTCACCGGGAGGACAAGATCCACAGCGTTGTCGGAATAAAAGGACGCGGGAAAGATCGCCATGTCCTCCGCGGTCGTCCCGTCCACAAGAAATGCCTTGGACAGTGGCGGACGGTTGTAGGGAAGCGCCGGTTCCCGGCTGAATAGGCGGATCTGCCCGTCGAAGCCGAGCAGGCGCAGCTTGCGCACCAGCGACGCGGCGGCCTGTCCGCCGCCGACGACGGCGATACGGTTCACGTGCGATGTTCGCTTTTGGCGAGGATGGCCAGAAAATCCTCAAAGTCGGCATCGGATATCTGTGCCGTTTCCTCGGTGTCCGGAAAACTCTGGTTGTGCACCGCGTCCCGGAACGCTCCAAGCGCCTTCCGGCGCTCCGCCGCGATCCGTTGGCGGAGTTCGTGAAGGTCGCCGAACGCCCGGGCGTGGCGGGGACGTGCCGGCTGCTCGCCGCAGATATCATTCTGGAACAGATAGATGACATCGCCGCCGCCGCCCGATCCGAGCGACATCGTGACCAGGCGGGTTCGCTTGCTGATCTCCGCCATAACGCGGCCGGGAATAACTTCCGCCTCTACGGAGAAGGCCCCCGCATCTTCCATTCTGCGAAACGCCCGCCACAGTTCCGCCGCGTCCTCCGCCGTTCGCCCGACCGCGCGCAATCCCCCGTGCCAGGTCGATTTGCGGGGCACCAGGCCAAGGTGGCACATCACCGGGATGTCCTCGCGGGACAGCAGCTCCACGATATGGGGACCGCGCGCCGTATAGATGGAATCGGCGCCGGCTTTCATGGCGGCAAAGGCGGCCGTGAGCACATCGGCCTCGGTTGGGAAGTCCGGGAGCCCGATGGCGGCAGTGAAAAAGAGTTCCTGTGAACCGCCCCGCACCAGGGCGGTGTTGTGGGCATTGCCCATGATCAGGTCGATGCCGGCATCCGCCGCCGCCGCGGCTTCTTCGGCTGTGTTGGCTGTCGTCTGCGTAAGCTTCCGCTTTCCCTTCGCGGCCCGCAGGTCGGCGGCGGTATAGTTGCGAAGCGACGGCCTGGCATCCCAATCGTAGATCCGGCGCATCGCCTTATCCGATATCGATGAACACATCGCCGCCTTCGATCTTGACCGGATAGGTTTTCAACGCCTCGCAGGCGGGCGATCTTTTGGCCGCGCCGGTCCGGTAGTCGAACTGGCCGTTATGCATCGGGCATTCGATGATGTAATCCATTACCAGCCCGTCGGCGAGGTGCACCTGTTCGTGCGTGCACAGGCCATCGGTGCAGAAATATTCATCGTCCGGGCTGCGATAGACCGCAAACGTCCGCTCGCCAAGATCGAACCGGATCAGATCCTCCGCCTCGATCTCGTCGGCGGCGCAGGCGCGCGTCCAGTTGCTCATGACCGGCAATCCTCAGGCTGCGGCGGCCGGCGCCGTGGGGCGTTGGTCGTCCGGTGACGGATTGGCTGTCGGCGGCAGCGGGCGCCGGACATAGTGATAGGGATCGCGGCGCTGTTTGCGCATCGCCGGGATCATTTCGCGGTAGGCCGCCAGGACGCTTGGATAGGCGGGCGGGCAGTCGGCCTTGATTTCCTCGTGGAGGGCCGGCAACGCGTAAAAGGGCACCATCGGATACATGTGGTGCTCGACGTGATAGTTCATGTTCGAATAGATGAAGCGGAAAAACCGGTTCATGCGGACCGTCCGCGAATTCAGCCGGTGATCGGGTATATCTTCCGCCAGCCCGGCATGCTGGGTCGCCGACAATGTGTGGTGCAGCCAGGAACCGTAGAACGTCGGAAGCCCGATCAGGACCAGTGGCAACCAGGTTTGAAGCCCCGCCGACAGCGCCATCACCGCCAGCAGAACTGCCAGATGCGCCCGCGACGCCCAAAAGGCTTTCGATCGGTCGGTCGCGATCAGAAAATCCTTTTCGTCATCGGTGAGCCGGCCACATGCCAGCCGGATCATCTTCTTGATTTCCGGCACGCCGGCTTTGAGATTGAGCGCGTTCAGAAGAATACCCAAAAGGCTCGGCGGGCGCGGAAACGCGATCTCCGGATCGCGTCCGACGACGATTGTATCGGTGTGGTGCCGGCTATGGCTCCACCGCCACAGATAGGGGTTTTTCAAAGCCATGAATGATGCCAGCTGGTAGAAGAAGGCGTTGAGCCAGCGCGTCTTGAAGACGGTTCCATGTGCGCACTCATGCCAGCGGCTGTCGGCGCCGGAGCCGTAGAACACGCCGTAAACGATTGCGGCTGGCAGCGCCCACCACGTTCCCCAGACCGAGACGAGCAAAATGCCGCTTGCGACGGTTAGGCCCAGCCACAGGGCATAATTGATCAGGCCCGGGCGATCGGAGCGTTTCATCAACGCCTTCATGCGCTTGCGCGCAATGGGCGTGCTGTACCATTGGGCCGGCGCAAAACCCGGCCCGGCGTCAGCACCGGTCAGACTGTAATCGCGCCAGTGCAGGCTCTTGTCCATCGCCAAGTCGCTCCGATCAGGGTATGTCAGGCGGATGGTCCGCAATCCGCGGCGCCCAGTCAACGCAAGCTTGATGTTTTCTATCATATACATCAATAGTACGGCTTGTTGCCTGATAGAAAATATCAGAAATCGGATATGGCCCGTCGCACCACGCTGAAGGACATTGCCGCCCGGGCCGGGGTCGGCGTGGCGACCGTGGATCGCGTGCTGAACGGCCGCGCCCGGGTGACGCTGGAAACGTCGGCCCGGGTTCTGGCCGCCGCGGAAGAGCTGAACTATCACGGCCGGAAACTGATGCGCCGGCGTGTCGAGGCAATGGTTCCCGAAAAGACCCTGGGATTTATCCTCCAGAAAGAGGGCAAATGGTTTTACCGGGCCCTTGCCGACAATATCCGCAATGCCGCCGCGGCAGTTGCGTGTGTGCGTTGTTCGGTCGAAATAACGTTCGTGGAAAGCCTTTCGCCGGACGACCTGGCGGAAGCGCTTGCCCGGATGCGGATGCGGGCGGATGCGATTGCCATTGTCGCCATCGACCATCCCACCGTCGGAGCCGCAATCGCCGAATGCACCGCCGCGGGCGTTCCCGTTTTCGGCCTGCTTAGCCAACTGACATCACCCGATCTCGCCGGATATGTCGGTATCGACGGTCGAAAGGCGGGACGAACCGCCGGTTGGGCCATGTGCCGGCTGTCACACGGTCAGGGCGAAGTGGGGATCCTGATCGGTTCGCACCGCTACCGGACACAGGAAGACCGCGAACTGGGGTTTCGCAGCTATGTCCGGGAGTTCGCGCCGGAGATCCGCCTCCATGATTCCATTGTCTATCTCGACGATTCCGCAGTCGCCTATGAGGCCGCCGCCGAGATCCTCAGCACCCATCCCGCACTGTCGGGCCTGTATCATTGCGGCGGCGGCATCGAAGGCGCGCTTCAGGCTCTGGCGGAAGCCGGACGCGAACGGGAGGTATTTTACATCTGCCACGAAAAAAGCCCGGCGGCCGTTCGCGGACTGGTTGACCGGTCCGTCGATCTTGTCATTGCAAACCCGATATCGGCAATTGCCGGGGCCGTGACACAGACAATGGCGCAATCCCTGACCCCGCGGCCGCCGCAGGCGACGGTGTGCATCCTGCCGTTTGAACTGGTCACGTCGGAAAATGTCTAACCGAACGTTGCGCCCTGAATATTCTCGCGCGTGATGATTTCCACCGGCAGGATCTCCGGCTTGACCCGGCGATGTTCCAGATGGCAAATCAGGGCGTCGACCGCTTTGCCGGCGGCTTGGCGCATGTTCTGGTGCAGCACGACATCCATACTGCCGTCGAGCAGATATCCGCGGGTCTTCGGCGTCAGATTGTGACCGATGAAGGTGATATCGTTGGCCGCGCCTTCATCGCGCAGGGCGCGGACCACGCCTTCATTGCCGCCGCCGACATTGTAGATTCCTGTCAGGCCAGGCATCGACCCGATCAGTGCCCGTACCGCACGGTAATTGCCTTCGATATCGTCATGGCCGCAGTAGGTTCCCGCGACGGCGATATCGGCAAAATCCCGGCGCAGTGACGCGCGGAATCCCATCTCCCGATCTTCATGACAGCGATAGAGCTGACCGCCGGACAGAATAGCCACCGTACCGGATCGATCGGCGAACCGGCCCATCAGATAACCCGATGTGCGGCCGGCGGCCCGGCCATCGGTTCCCACATAGCCGATGATCGAGCAGCCCTCGATCCCGGAAATCAACGCGATACATGGAATCGCCTCGCCGGCAAGCGTGTCGACCGCGTCGCGTACCCTGGGATCTTCCAGTGCCTGGAATGCCACGGCATCAATTCCCTGTCCGGCGCACGCCCGCAACCGGCGCGCAAGCGCCGCCGGTTCCAGCTTTTTTGTGAACACGCATTCGATGGTCGCATTTCCTTCCGCGCCGACATCCTGAAAGCACGATGCGAGATATTCCGTCGACGGCCCCGCCTCCTCCGGCAAAAACACCTTGAGGCGCCACGGTCGCGGCCGGGCGAGGGGCTGCGCACCGGTTTCGATGGCCGCCTTGGCCTGCTGGACCCGCTGGCGGGTGGCCGGGCTGACATGCGCGCGGTTGTTCAGGACCCGGTCGACAGTCGCCGTGCCGACCCCGGCCAGTCTTGCAATCTCCGCCACACGGGCTTGCCGCCGTATCCCGGAATGCTGGTTCATGAGACAACGCCTTCCATCAAAATCAATCAGAATATGGCTTTATCCGGAAAGGATAACATCAAATCACATCAATATTGTCAATTTGATGCATTTCTCTTGCACAGCCGGCGACGGACCATAGTGTTGGCGGTCTCAACAAATGCGCTGGACGCCGGCGGGAGGAAAAACTTGGCGTCCGACCATGGCCCATGCGCGATCTGCAAACACCGACAAGCCCCGTCCGCCGGTCTTCGTGGCGCATCCCAGTCGCCCATACCTGCGGACAGCGCCGTTTCGGATCGCAGGCATTGGACCGGAAGCGCAGTGGGCAGGGCGCAACCGCCGGCCCGTAATAAATGATTCAAAGGGAGAAAAGACGCAATGAAGATATCCAATCGTTTCCTTGCCTGCACCGCGGCCCTGGCCGTGCTTACCGGCACCTCGTTCGCCGCTGATTACAAGCTCAGAATCCAGACCCACTTCAACGCCGAGTCGACACCGGGCCAGCTCATCGGCCGGTTCATCGATGAAGTGCAGACAATGTCGGATGGCGCCCTGGAGATTCAGATCCACTATTCTTCCGAAGTGGTCGCCCAGACGGAAGTGATGGGTGCGGCATCCCAGGGCATTCTGGATTGCGATATGGGCGGAATCACCGGCAACGTCGGCAAGGACGCCGGCTGGCAGCTGGCTGGCGACATCATGGGCGGCTACGACACCCCCTATCAGTATCTGGCCTGGCTCGAGCATGGCGGCGGCCGCGAAGTTGTCCAATCGCAACTCTACGACGCCCAGGGCATGCATCTGGTCGGCTTTTGGCTGCAGGGTCATGAATCGCTGAGTTCAACGGCACCGCTGGCCGGCTTCGCGGACCTGAAGGACTGGAAGTTCCGATCGCCTCCGGGTCTGGAGACGGAAATCTTCTCCTCGTTCGGAGCCAAACCGGTCGTCATGGATTTCGGCGAAGTTCCCAATGCGCTGCGCACCGGTATTGTCGATGGTGCCGATGCGTCGACGTTGAATACAAACCACTACTCGCTGGGTCTGTTCGACATCGCCAAGCATGCGACATATCCGGGCTTCCACTCCATGCCGTCGGAGCAGTTGTCCTGCAACAAGAAGGCGTGGGACAAGCTGCCCGCCAGCATTCAGAAGATGATCGAAGTGTCGCTGAAGGGCATTGCGCTCGACCTCGCCCTGCTGACCGAAATCCGGGACAACGAAGCAGCCGTCGAGTTGACCGAAATGGGCATCACGCTGCACGACTGGTCGACCGGGGATCGCAAGAAGTTCCGTGAGTTCGCGCAGGGTCGCTGGGAATCCTGGGGCGAAAAGACACCGGCGGCAAAGGCGGTTCTGGATAGCCACGTCGCCTTCATGAAAAAGATTGGCCTTATCAACTGACCGATCGGACCGGGCCGGACCGGCGCCAGACGCCGGCCCGGCCCGATTTGCCTTTGTCAGCCAGCCAGGATCGGTTTCGGACACGCAGCCATGGACGAAAGAACCCGTCGTTTGATCGAGGACAGGGGCGTGCTTCGCGGCCTGGCGGCCTATGTCACCGCCCCGCCCGACAACGACCGAACCACCTTTCTTGACCGGTTTGTCTCGATCGTCTCCCGGATCTCGATGTTTCTCATTCTGGCCGGCGTGCTCTTCACGTTCTACGAGGTCGTGATGCGGTACGTTTTCGGGAGCCCGACGCTCTGGGTGAACGAAGCGGTGCTGTGGCTGGGCGCCATGATTTACATGGTCGCCGGCGCATATACGATGCAACGGCGCGCCCATATCCGGATCACGGCAATCTACGACATCGTTCCGGGTCCGGTTCGTCTCGTCTTCGATTACATCGCCTTGTTCGTGATCGTCATCTACGCGGTTTTCATGCTCGTCGGCGGCATCGATGTGGCCTGGGAGGCATTGATTACCTGGGAGCGGTTCGGAACGGTGTTCGACCCGCCCATACCGGCGACGATAAAGCCGCTGGTGTTGATCGTCACCAGCCTCGTCGCGGCCCTCTCGCTGAGCAATCTGCTGGTCGACTGGTACGGCTTCGGCCGCCAGAACCGCGATGAGGCGCCGTCCTCCGAGGATTCGCAGTCGTGAGCGCCCGCTTCGTCATGCCGGTGGTTCTGTTTGCGGTATTTGTGCTGCTTGGCCTTGCCGGCCCCCTTCTCTTTCCGGAGTTGCGGGCCGATATGGGCGTCGGCACGTTGTCGCTGTTGCTGCTGATCGGCATCTTCGCCCTGCTGATCGCCGGCGTTCCGCTCGGATTTGCCACGGGATTCCTTGGCGCCGTCGTGATCTGGCTCAATTTCGGCGAGCCGGGGCTCGGGCTGGTCATGCAGCGGGTCTACGACCTTGTCATCACCCACGCGATCATCGCGGTGCCGTTCTTCATCGTCATGGCCTCACTGCTGGAGCGATCCGGAATTGCCAAGGACATGTATGACTCGCTCAACATCGCCATGGGCCGGATGCGCGGCGGCGTGGCGATTGTGACCACGATCATGGCTGTCATCATGGCGGCGATGTCGGGAATAATCGGCGGCGAGATCGTATTGCTCGGTCTGGTGGCCCTGCCCCAGATGCTGCGGCTCGGCTACGACAAATACCTGGCCATCGGCACGATCTGCGCCGGCGGTTCGCTTGGGACGATGATCCCGCCCTCGGTGGTTCTGATTATCTACGGACTGGTCACCGAGACGTCGATAACCAAGCTTTTCACCGCATCGTTCATTCCCGGATTGATGCTCGCCGCCTCCTACATTCTCTACATCATCGTACGGACGCGATTGAACCCGGCCCTGGCGCCGCTGCCCGCCGAATCCGGCGAAGTCGAAGACACCCCCGAAACGAACACGGTGATGGAACTGGGTCTCAACCTGTTTCCGTTCGTCATCGGCCTGGTTGTCGCCATTGTTGCGCGCGGCATGGGCGCGGAGGGGACCAACCAGATCGCGGCGTTCATATTCAGCAGCGCCGCCGTCGCCCTGCTGCTGGTCGTCTGGCTGCGCGGAAAGGACCAGTACCCCATCGCCAAGGGGCTGCTGCCGCCGCTTGTCGTTGTCGACCTGGTGCTCGGCTCCATCTATGGCGGCGTGACCGGGATCACCGAGGCCGCCGCCATGGGCGTCGTGGCGACCGTGATCCTGATCTATGTGCGCCGTGAGCTGAACACGCCCATGGTGCTTCAGGGCCTGGAACAGACGTTCCGTTCCGTCGGCACGATTCTCTGGGTGACATTCGGCGCGACGGTTCTGGCGGGCGCCTTCAGCCTGTCCGGCGGCAACCGCTTTGTCGCCAACGCGATTCTGGGCCTCGATGTTGCACCGATCGTCGTCATCCTCGTGATGATGGTCATCTTTTTTATTCTCGGCATGTTCATGGACTGGATCGGCATCGTGTTGCTGACCATGCCGGTGTTCATGCCCATCGTGAAGCAGCTCGGCTACGATCCGATCTGGTTTGGCATCCTGTTCAGCGTCAACATGCAGATCGCGTTTCTGACACCCCCTTTCGGATCGGCCGCCTTTTATCTGAAAAGTGTCGTGCCACCGGAGATCGATCTCGTCACAATCTACCGGTCGTTTGGCCCGTTCATCTGCCTGCAGGCCGTGATTCTGGCGATCCTGGTGATATTCCCGCAAATCTCGCTCTTCCTGGTGCGCTAGGGCGATTGGCTTCAAAGGACCTTGAAATGCAACGCGTTGGAGTTGTCGGGCTGGGCGATATGGGCTCCGGCCTCGCAAGCAATCTGATCAAGAACGGGTTCCAGGCCACAGGATTTGACCTGAGCGCGGAACGGATGTCCGCATTCGCTGCCATGGGCGGCAATTGCGGCGGCGATGTCGCCGCGGTCGGGCGGGCCTCCGACACGGTATTTGTGATGGTGATGAACGGCGATCAGGCCAAATCGGTGATCCTCGGGACAGACGGATTGGTGTCCGCCATGGACGCCGGAGGCACGGTGATCCTGACGGCCACCATCAGGCCGGCCGAAGCCCGCGAAATCGGGGCCCGGATGGCGGGAACCGGCATCGATCTGGTGGACAGCCCGGTATCGGGCGGGTTCCCCGGGGCGCAGGGCGGCACGCTGACGATGATGGCCGCCGGCACCGATGACGTGCTCGACAGGGTTGCGCCGGCGATGGAAGCCGTTTCCGCGACGATCCATCGTGTCGGCAAGCAGCCCGGCGAGGGGCAGACCGTCAAGGCCTGCCTGCAGTCGCTGATCGGCTCGATATTCTCCGGCTGTTTTGAGGCCGCCGCGCTTGCCGCCAAGGCGGGCGTGCCGGGCGACGTGATCTACAAGGTGTTCTCGACATCCGGCGCCGGGTGCGGGGTATCCAACACCGCACTTGAGAACATTATCAACCGCCGGTTTGAAGGCACCGGCAGTCACATCAACACGATGCACAAGGATCTGACCATTTCGCTCAGCCTCGCCGAGGATCTCGGGGTGCCGATGCACATGGCGTCGACCGCCATGCAGTTGTTCCACGCCGGACGCGCCAAATACCCCGACGGCGACAATTGGGCCGTGGCCCGGGTCATAGAGGACATCATAGGCGCGGAACTCCACCGTTAACTCTCGGAGATTTGGACGTGAAACTTGGCGTAATCTGCGACGGCATAAGCCGTGATCTGACCCACGCCGTCGATGTGATGGACGAATTCGCGCTGGAATATGCCGAATTGCAGTTTGTCGGCGACAAGGAGGTCGGTGACCACACGGAGAGCGAAATATCGGACATCGGGTCGCTGCTGGCGGATCGTGGGAAATCGGTCTCCTGCCTGTCCCGTCATGTATTCGCCGGCATGACCGCGGCCAACCGGCCCGGCGATGCGCTTCACGGCAAGCACATGGACGCCCTCAAGCGGGTCATCGATATGGCCCATGCCGTAAGATCCCCGCTTGTTCGCATCATGACGCCGAGGAAGGAGCAGATCCTGTGGGGCCGCAATGGCGCGGAAAAGTGGAACGTGGCCAAGGGCGCATGGGATGCCGTGCCGCCGCTGATCGCGCCGGCGGTGGAGCTGGCGAAAGCGGAGGGCATCACGCTTGTGGTGGAGACCGGCAACGGCACGATGGTCAATTCCAACTACACCGCGCGCAAGCTCGTCGATGACCTGAATGCAATGGACACGCTGAAGGTGCTATGGGACCCGGCCAACAACTGCTGGTGCCACGAACGCGCCTGGCCGGACGGTTACGATGAATTGCGGGGCGGCTATCTCGGGCACCTCCACATCAAGGACATCCAGGTCGACACGCCGCGGGCCACCCTGGAAGTGCGCAAGATGGGTGAAGGTCAGCTCGCCGACCAGTTTCAGCCGATCGCCGAGGCGCTTCGCGCGGATCGCTATGACGGCGTGATCTCGTTTGAAAGCGTCTATCATCCCGGCAATGGCGACTACGAAGAAGGATTTCGCCACGGCATCGGGCATTTCAAAACACTGTTTGGCTAGTTCGCCGATCGGTCCGCACGAGGAAAGGCGCGTTTGCTGTGTACAGGAATATTCTGGTCCCGGCGGTTTTCGATCACGAGGAACGCGGGACGGCTGCGCTCCGCGTCGCCCGCCAGCTCAAGGCGTCCGGCGGCCGGATTGCGCTGCTGCACGTGCAGGACGAGCTGCCGGACTTCGTGGAGGAACACATCCCTGCCGGCTTGGCCAGGGCGCGGGGTGAAGAGATGCGGTCGCGGCTGCAGGCCATGGCCGACACAATTTCCGATCCCGTCGAAACGGAAATCGTCACCGGTCCTTCCGGCCGCACGATTCTGGAGTTCGCGGCGACCCGTGACATCGACTGCATCGTCATCGCCTCCCACAAGCCGGGCTTGGAAGACTATTTCCTGGGCTCCACCGCCGCGCGCGTGGTGCGCCACGCAACCTGCGCCGTGCACGTTATCCGCTAGCCGGAAACCGGTCACCGCCACACCGGTTCGATCTTCACCATGGCATTGCGGGACAACGATCCGACCGCCGCTTCGGCGACCGCCTGGGCGCGCAAGCCGTCGCGCAGTCCGGAATGAACATCGGATTCACCGCCGATCGCCGCCGCGAAGGCATCCAGTTCCGCCGGATAGGTCTGCGCAAATTGCTCCCGCCAGCTTGTGTTGAGCGCCGGCCCCGAAGCCTGTCCGTCGACAAATCCCCTGGCGCCGGCAGCCGGTTGCCGCTCCGCGACAAGCAGTCCGCGGCTGCCGAACACCTCGATCAGTTCGTCGCAGCCATAAGCCGTTCGCCGGCCGAAGTCGAAGCCGACCAGCGCATCGTTGGCCAGTCGCAGTGTGAGGATGGCCGTATCGACATCACCATGGTCGCCATATGCCGGATCGATCAGACAGCTGCCCGCCGCGGAAACCGCGACCGGATCGGAATCGGCCACCCAGCACGCCAGATCATAAAAATGGACCCCTTTTTCGCGGATCATTCCGCCGGACTGCACCACGCTTTCCGGCGGCGGCGGATTGTCGGAACGCGACACCAGGCGCATCATTTCCACATCGCCGATCGCCCCCGCGGCAACGCGTTTGTGAAGATCGGAATATCCCGGATCGAGACGACGGTTGAATCCCATGGCGGCAACGATGCCGGCCTCTTCCACCGCATCGACGCAGGCCATGGCGTCATCGAGCGATGCAGCAATCGGCTTTTCACACAGGAGCGCCCGCCGGTGACGGGCAGCCAGCAGGACATGATCCCGGTGCGCCGTTGTCGACGATCCGATAATGACCGCGTCCACCGACGGATCGGCGACCGCGGCCTCCGCGTCATCGCCCGGTTCGCCGCCATATCTGCGGCACAGGGCCGCCGCGCGGTTCCCGTCGACGTCAATAATATGGCGAAGCCGGAATCGCGGGTGATCGCGAAGATTGCGGGCATGGATCGAACCGATCGATCCGGCCCCCAGCAATGCGGCACCGATCATGGCTTCCTCCCCCGGGGTTCGAGGCGATCATATCAGAAGTCGCCGGTCGTTGGTCGCGCCGCATGCCGCCGAAATCCCTGCCGGCCGCAAGTCGGGCGGGACGGCCGCCGGACCCCGGCGAGACCGGGCCGAGCCTGCAGGGGGTCAGCCTATCCGGCGAAACGGGATTCGGGCACACCCGTGATGCCGAGATCATGGATTGCGAACAGGCTGCCCCGCATGACGCCGTCGCCGGGGAAACGGGGCAATGGCGGTTTCGCCATGGACGTCACGAACAGGATGTCCAGGTCGGGTCCGCCGAACATGACGCTGGTCACTTTCTTGACCGGCATTTCGATTTCCCGTTCGACTTGCCCGTCGGGCGTATAGCGGACGAGACGGCCGTCATAGACCAGTGCGTTCCACACACAACCTTCCGCATCGACGGTGGACCCGTCCGCCGCGCCGCCTCTTGAGCCATCGACCTTGGTGAACGTGCGCCGGTTTGAAACGTCTCCGGTTTCCTGGTCATAGTCATAGGCCCAGATTTCGCCGGTCCAGGTATCGGTAAAATAGAAGATGTTTCCGTCCGGGCTCCAGCACGGCCCGTTTGATACGATAATGCCCGTGTCGAGAACATGCACCGATAGGTCGGGATCCAGCCGGTAGAGGGCGCCGTTGGGACCCTCTTCCATCGTGTCCATCGACCCGGCGACAAAACGCCCCCGCTTGTCGACCTTGCCGTCGTTCAGGCGATTGGCGGGTTTGTCGGGCTCCGGATCATGGATCAGGTCCACTTCCCCGGTATCGAAATCCAGAAGATGAAATCCGTTCTCCAGGGACACTACGGCGCCGCCATTCCGGCGCAGCGCCATGGAACCGATTTTTCCCGGCACATCCCAGGCACGGATCTCGCGACCGTCGGGTGTGCACCGAAAGACCCGTCCATCGAAGCTGTCGATCCAGTACAGCCGCTGCTCTTCCACGTCCCACAGCGGGCCTTCCCCAAGTGTCGTTTTGACATCAACCAGAACGTCTATCCGCATCATCCTCTCCCGATTTGATTTAGCCCGCGAACCGCGGCTCAGGCAGTCCCCTCACGCCGAGCCCATGGACCGCGAACAGGCAGCCGGCCTCGCGCTCCCGGTGATATTCGTTTCCCATGGGTCGAGCCATCGATGTGACATAGGCGATATCCAGGTCGGCGCCGCCGAATGTCACGCTCGTTGTCGATTGGACGGGCAACCCGACGATGCGGTCGATGACACCATTGGGATCGAACCGGATCAGGCGCCCCGAATAAACCTCGACGCTCCACAGGTAGCCTTCCTCATCGACCGTCGCGCCGTCGGGATAGCCGCGAAGCTTGTCAAAGGTCGTGAAGGCACGGCGGGATCGGACCGCGCCGCTGGTGGTGTCGTAGTCATAGGCATAGATGACCTTACGCGTGGTGTCCGCGAAATACAGCACCCGCCCGTCCGGGCTCCAGCACGGGCCGTTGGAACAGATTATGCCGGTATCCAGCGTATGGACCGAATGGTCCGGATCGAGCCGGAACAACTTCCCGAGCCCCTCCTTCTCCTCAAAATCCATGGAACCGGCGACAAAACGGCCCTGACGATCCACCTTCCCGTCATTCAGGCGGGGACGCAATTCGCCGGGCTGGGTTTCAAGGATCAGCGAGGATTCACCGCTGTCGAAATCGAAAAGGTGAAAACCGTTCCGCAGTGAAATGACTGCGCCGCCCGTTTTGCGGAGCGCGATGGAACCGATCGGTTGCGGAACGTCCCAGTGCTCCACAGACCGCCCTTCGGCGTCGCAACGTCGAATGGCGGGACCATAGGAGTCGATCCAGTAAAGACGCTGTTCGTCGACATCCCAGAGCGGACCCTCGCCCAGACTGTCCTTTCGGTCTGTCAGTACCTCGATCCGCAGCATGCGCGCTCCCTCCTGCAAGCCCGGTCCGATCCGCCGATCCCGGAGCGGCCAAACAACCGGCTGTTTGATGCGTCGGCCTGCAAGTCCCGATTCCGCCTAAAATCCGACCTGATCGCCACCCTTGAGCGACAGGATCTCGCGGGCGTCATCCGGTGACGCCACTTTCATGCCGAGGCCCTCGATGATCTTTCTGGCGAGCACCACCTGATCGGTATTGGAGGTCGCCAGCTTGCCTTTGCCGGCCCACAGGCTGTCTTCCAGGCCGACACGGATATTGCCGCCCATCGCGGCGGCTTGGGCAGCAATCCGCAGTTGCGCGGCGCCGGCGCCCAGGACCGACCAGCGGTAACTGTCGCCCAGCAGACGGTCGGCGGTTCGCCTCATGTGGGCGACGTCCTCCGGATGGCTTCCGATGCCACCGAGCAAGCCGAACACCGACTGCACGAAAAACGGCGGTTTGACGAGACCACGGTCGGCGAAATGGGCCAGATTGTAAAGGTGTGCAATATCGTAGCACTCAAACTCAAAGCGCGTCCCGTTGTCGTAACAGGTCTGGAGGATGTACTCGATATCCTTGAAGGAGTTGCGGAAGACCAGGTCGCGCGTCGAATCCAGGTGCTGACGTTCCCAGTCGAACTTGAACTCCTTGTATTTGTCGAGCAGGTGGTAGAGGCCGAAATTGATCGATCCCATATTCAGCGACGCCACCTCCGGCCGAAATTGGGCCGCCGGAAGCACGCGCTCCTCCACCCGCATATAGGGACTTCCGCCGGTTGTGATGTTGATGGCCGCATCGGTACCCTGCTTGATGCGCGGCAGAAAGCGGGCAAAGGCCTCCGGCGTCTGATCGGGCTTTCCGGTCTCCGGATCACGGGCATGCAGATGCAGGATCGCCGCGCCGGCCTCAGCCGCGGCGATCGCCTCTTTGGCGATTTCGTCCGGTGTGATCGGCAGGTGCGGTGACATGGTCGGCGTGTGGATCGCGCCGGTAACCGCGCAGGTGATGATGACTTTTCCGCTTGCGCTCATCGCATTCCCTCCGCTATTCGCCAATTGTCTCGTCGGCATGGCGTTTGTGCGCGACCAGGGCCATCAGGCGCCGGTCGCGCCAGGTCTGCCGATCGATCAGCGCCGTATCGGCAAGCCGCTTCCGCCGGGCAGCCTCGATTGTCTCCATCACCGGGCCCGCCCAATCGACCCGCCTCTGGGTCTGATTGAAAATGTTCTCGTAGATGCCCTGATACCGGTCCGCATAATCGCGAATCCCGCCCGGTGCATTCAGATCGATCGTTTCAAACGGCCCCATGAAGGACCAGCGCAACGCCAATCCATCGCGAATCGCAACGTCGACATCCTCAATGGAGGCATATCCATCGGCGACAAGTCGGAAGGCTTCCTCAAGCAAGGCGCCCTGCATGCGGTTCATGATGAACCCGTCCAGCTCGCGGTTCATGACGATCGGCGCCTGCCCGCAGGCCGCGAGAAACGCCCGTGTGCGCTCCACGGTCTCCGGCGCCGTCCATGCCGCCGGCACCAGTTCGGTTGCCGGCACCAGGTAAGGCGGATTGATCGGGTGGGCCACCAGACAGCGGTGGCGGCCGGCGAGGTTTTCGGTGAAACGCGACGGCAGCAGCGCCGAAGTGGAGCTTGCGATCACCGCTTCGTCACCAGCCAGCGTGTCGAGGCGCGCAAACAGGGCGGTCTTGACGTCGAGATCCTCCGAAACGTTTTCCTGGATATGCGCGGCCCCCGACAGCGCCTCGGCCAGATCCCGCTCGATCCGGATCGAATCCAGCACCGCGCCGGCGCTCCGGCCGTTGAGAAGTTCACAAGCCTCCAGGTCGGGCAGCACCGTTCGAATGTAGTCACGCGCCGCTGCCGGCGCCGCCGGGTCGCCATCCCACAGTGCAACCCGACACCCCGCCCGCGCAAAGGTTATGGCCCAGGCCCGGCCGATGAAACCCGATCCGACAATCGCGACATTGTTCATGTCAAAGCGCCTCCATGTTGCCATCGATACCGATCGACTGGCCGGAAATGTTCGCACCGGCATTGGAAAGAAGGAAGGCGACCATGTTGGCCACATCGTTCGCGGTCACCATCCGGCGCAATGATATTTTCTTCAGATAGTCGGCTTCCATGTCTTCATAGGGAATGCCCACCTGATCGGCGCGATCCTGGATGACGCCGAACATCCGCGGTCCCTCCACGATACCCGGGCGGATGGCGTTAACCCGGATATTGTGGGGTCCGAGTTCCTTGGCGAGGCTTTCGGTGAATCCGATCAGTCCGAACTTTGCCGAAGAATAGGGTGTGCGAAATGCATATCCGAAACGGCCGGCGGCGGAAGACATCGAAACAATCGACCCGCCACCCGCCGCCTTAAGCATCGGCACGGCGCGCCGCGCGCACAGGAACTGCCCGGTGAGACAGACATCGATGCAACGCCGCCAGTCCTTCGGGTCGATATCCTCCACCCCGCCCGTCGGCCCGGCGATGCCGGCATTGTTGATCAGCGCGTCGAGCCCGCCGAGCTGTTCGCCAACCGCGGCAAACATGCCGTCGACATCATCTTCGTCGGAAACATCGGCCCGGATTCTGCCGGCGTCGGGATGCCGCTCGCCGAAAGCATCGAGCGCCTCCTCCGACACATCGCAGACGAACACCCGCGCCCCAAATCCTTCCAGGCATTCGGCGATTTTCAAGCCGATTCCGCCGGCCCCGGCCGTCACCAGCACACGTTGCCCGGCAAGGCCGTTGGCGAGGTCTGCGCCCGCGAGGTTTGTGGACATATCCTGTTCCCCTTTGCCTAGCCCGCCTCACGACGGTCGCGCAGTGCGATCACCGCGCCGAGAACGACCGTGCCATAAATGATCGCACGGGTCGCATAGGGCAGCGTGGTCCCCGCCAGCAAGGTCTGCAGCGCGGTGAGAAGAAGGGCGCCGCCGAGCATCCCCAGATAGTGCCCGCGACCACCCGTGATCAATGCGCCACCGACGACCACCACTGCGATGGAGGGCAACAGATAGTCGTCGCCCATACCCAGGCTCGCCTGCCCGGAAAATCCGGTCAGCAGAATTCCGACCGTTCCCGCGCAGACGGCGGACAGGACATAGACACCGACCAGCGTTTTGCCGACCGCAATTCCCGACAGTTCGGCAACCCGAATACCATTGCCGATGCCATACACACGCCGCCCGAACGAGGTTCTCGACAGAAAGACAACCGCGAAGACGACAAAGACGACCATGAAATAGACGACCGGCGTCGCACCGAGCACTTTCGCAGTCATGAACCAGCGCAGAAGCGGCGAGGAAAAGCCCGCCGGCGTTCCGCCGGAGTAGATCAGCGCAGCGCCCTGCAGGAGGCCGTTCGTGGCCAGCGTGACGACGATCGGCGACAATCCGAGCCAGACGACACCAAGGCCGTTCACCAGTCCGATCAGCACCGCGACAGCCAGAACGACCGGCAGGGCGTACAACAGGGCGACATCGGATCCCTGCACCATTCCCGCAAGAAGTATGCCGCACAGGCCGATCGTCCATGGAACCGAAAGATCCAGCCCGCCGGTTAGGATCACCGTGCCCTGGCCGAGAGCCAGAATCGCGAGAAAACTCGAAAGGACGACGAGCGAATTCCAGTACGTCCAGTTGAAGACTGCATTGCCGAGCCAGAGCTGGGTGACGGCGATCACCAGCACCAGCGCCACGTAGGACGGAAGCGCATACCGCAGCGTCTCCCTGTGCCGGCTGAGAAATGCGGCCGGCCGCGCCGATCCGGCGACCGGTTTTCCGGCGTCCTGCATGGCCAGGCGATTGTTTCCGCCGCCGATCTGGGAAACCAGCGTACCCGCCCTGTAGGCGCGAATCCGGGTCGCCGCACCGCGTATCTGTCTGGAAAGGGCGGAATCGCGTGTCAGCGATCCGGCCAACACCGCAAGGATCAGGATCACGCCTTCGGCGATTGTCGAGTAGTAAGCGGAGACATTCAGGACCAACAGGATATTCACGACAATCATGAGAATGTAGGCGCCGAATATGGATCCCACCGGCCCGCCGCGGCCGCCGCCGAGACGGGTTCCGCCGACGACGACAGCGGCGAATATCGACAGCAACATCGGATTTCCGACCAGCGGATCGCCGGAACCTGTTTGCGCGCTGATGAAGACGCCGCCAAGTCCGTAGAAACCGCCGGCCGTGACATAAACGGCAAACCGGGTCCACGCGATTCGCACACCGGCCGATGCGGCCGCGTTCATGTCGCTGCCGACCGCATAGATCGCCGTCCCGAAACGCGACCGCTTGATCCAAAGCCAGACCAGACCGACAACGACCAGCAGGGCGACGGGCATCGGTATCCTGTTGGCGACGAGATCGCCCAAATAGAATCCGCCAAGAGATGGCGAAACAAAGCCGCCGGGTTTGTCCAGGATAAGCAGCGTGATGCCCTGGATGATGAACATCGTCGACAGCGTCACGACGATCGGCTGGAGTCTGAGAAAGGCGATGAATATGCCGTTGAAGGCGCCGACGAGCATCCCGATGCCGACGCCGACGGCTGTCCACAATCCCACCGATGCCTCAAAGTCGGCCGGATCCATCGTTGTCGCCAGCACGACGTTGACCAGCGACAGGACCGCACCGGCGGAAAGGTCGAAGCCGCCCGACAGGATCACGATCGTTTCGCCGACTGCGGCCAGCGCCAGCGTCGCACCGCCGCTTGAAAGAAAGCTGACATCGAAGTAACTGAGCGGCCCGGCGCTGATCAGGTCGACGGTAAGCAGGAGAACGGCGAAGACACCGATGGCTGTCGCAACGCCGCGGGACTGGGCAAACCGAACGCCTGTGCCGGCGGCTGGCCGCACCGATCCGCGCCCGTTGTTCGTCGCCGCACTCATGCCACCGCTTCCGCCGCCGGTGTGTCGGCGCCCAGCGCCGCCCGCATGATGTTGTGCTCCGACAGGTCGTCGGCACCGATCTCCGCGACGACTCGTCCGCCATAGAGCACCATGACGCGATCGCACATATGCACCAGTTCGGGGATTTCCGTGGAGTGAAACAGGATGCTGCCGCCCAGTTCGGCGAACATCCGCATCAGCACGTAAACCTCGTGCTTGGTGCCAACGTCGATCCCCCGGGTCGGATCGAACAGGAGAAGTATCCGGCTTTCCGCGAACAGCCATTTTGCCAATGCGATTTTCTGCTGGTTGCCGCCGGAAAACGCGCCGACGCGGGTCCAAAGGGCCCGGTGATCGACCTCGACGCGATCGAAGACCCGATTGACCGCCTCGCCTTCGCGTTTCGTGTCGACCACGCCGCCGCGGCCATATCGATCGATGACCGGCAAGGAGACATTGTACCGGCCGTTGAGTTTCAGAAAGAGCGCTTCGGTCTTGCGGTCTTCGGGAAGCAGGCCAAGGGCGATGTTGGGTCTGAGCGCATCGCGCGGCGAAGTGATCGCCACCTGGCGACCGTCGATGCGGATACAGCCCCGCCGGATTTCCCGCATGCCGAAGGACGCAAGGAACAGGTCAAGCTGGCCCATGCCCTGCAGCCCGGCCACGCCCAGAATTTCGCCTTGTCGAAGGGAAAGGCAGGCGTCCTGAAGTTTCTTTCCGGCCGTCAGGTTCTCGACGCCGAACACCTCCGGATTTTCGCCCACACCCTGTTCCGGGCGCGCCGGAAATGTCTGGCTGATCGAGCGGCCGATAATCATTTCGATGATCGCAGAATCGGTGAAGTCGGCGACCGCGCCGGTCGCTATGTGTTGCCCGTTCCGCAGTACCGTGAGGTGGTCGCAAAACGCCCGCACTTCGGGCATGCGGTGCGAGATGAACAAGACGGTCACGCCGGTTTCCTTGACGCGGCCGACGACGTCGCCAAGCCAGTCCACATCTTTGCCGGCAAGCGTCGATGTCGGCTCGTCCAGCAACAGGATTTTCGGTTTGCGGTAGATTGCCCGCGCGATCTCGATCTTTTGCTGAACCGCCAGTTCGAGATTGCCGACCTCCTGGTGCAGATCGACCTCGAAATCGAGGCCGTCGAGGAAACGGCGAACGGTCGCTTCCGCCGACCGCCGGCGGATCATGCCCGTCGGACCGGTCGGTGCATAGGGCAACAGCATGTTGTCGAGAACACTCAGATCCGGAACAAGCGTCATCTCCTGAAACGCTGTCTGGATGCCGAGGGCATGCGAAGCACGCGGGGAACGGATCGCGGCGGTCTTGCCGAAAATTTCGAAATGACCCTGATCCGGCCCGATCATCCCCGACAAAAGCTTGACGATGGTCGACTTGCCGGCCCCGTTCTCGCCCAACAGCGCGTGGACGGTCCCCCTCTCGATTTCAAACGAGACACTGTCGACGGCGACCGTTGCGCCAAACGCCTTTTTCAGCGCCACAACCGACACTGCCGCGGCATCGCCGGATCGCGTCATATCCACCCTCCAACCGGCCACACTGCTGTTCCGGTGCTCCGTGACGGGATGAAACGGAAAGAACGGGGCGGCCAGTCGCCGCCCCGCCGCTAGGCATCAAACGCCGATCAAAGCTCCGGCTGGCCGACCAGCGCCGCGGCGAAGCCGATTTCCGGTGTCGCATCGGAGAAAATCGAGGCGAACCAGCCCGGATTGGGAACGAGGGACGGGCTGAAGGCGTTGCAGCCGTTCTTCATCTCTTCCCATGTGCCTTGTTCGCAGAGCTTTATCGTCTCGTTGGTGACGATCGGCAGCGGAAGAACCGTCAGTTTCGGGACGTCTTTGCCGTCGAGGATATCAACAGCAAGTTTCAGCGCCAACCCGCCGGAATAAGGCGGCGATGCATAGGAGATCCGTGGCGCGCCGAGCGGAGCGTATGGGCTGGAAGCGCCCTCCACTTCGGTACTCGCCGGCAGCATCTGGATGCGGCCGCCATTGGCGCCCTCCCCGGCGCAGGGCAGAAGCTGATCCACCGTCTTGCCGGCCTCCAACTGCATGGCGTTGGCCGTATAACAGCCGACCTGCATCCACAGCCCGTCGATATCGTCCCAGTTCTGTGTCGCAAGGATCTTCGACAATTCGGTCCGCGCGACGGCCTGGCTCCACATGCCGACCGCTTCGCCGACGATCTTCACATCGGGATGCTTGGCGAACACTTCTTTCGCGGCTGCCGTGCGCTGGGTATCCACAGACGTGCCCGGCACGCCGGTGATGACGAGGATATTGCCCTTGCCACCGATCTTGTCGATCAGCCATTCCGCCGTCACGCGTCCGGCTTCTTCCTGGTCGATATGCGTGTTGTAGGCGCAATCCTCTGTAATTTCCGCGTCATAGGCAAAGACCACGACGCCCTTGTCACAGGCGTTCTTCACGACCTGATTGAGCGCGGTGGGCGAGATCGGAAACGTCACGATCGCGTCGGCGCCCTGCTGCACCATGGCGTTGATCTGCTGGATTTGCCGTTGCGCGTTTGGACCGGCAACCTGAACCTGCAGGTCGACCTTGTCCGCCAGGCTTTTGTGAGCCGCCATGGCCTTGACCATGTTGGCGGCCTCCGCCTGCCAGTCATTGCCGATATAGCTCATACTCAGGAAAATCTTGTACTTGTCCTGAGCCTGGGCGGCGCCAATCGCCAGCCCGCTGCACAACACCGCTGCCGCGGCTGCGCTCCAGCGCATTTTAGATGACATCATTCCATTCCTCCAATTCCGATCGCTCAGATAAAATCGACCGAACCTTGTTTACATTTTTGATCATAGATCATAGATCATAATTTACGCAAGGTGGTTTGCGACGGTTGACGAACGCGACAAAGCGAAACAAAAGCTGTTCCGGCCCGATCCGGTGTTGCTAGTCGGCGGAACAAGAAGGCTTGGTGGTTATGCAGATTTCGGCGGCAAAGCCGGATTTGAACATTGAACCGCTGCCGCGCGATACACTCCAGGAGCGTGTATACCGGCAGGTGGCTGGACTGATACTCGACGGCGGCATCGCGCCCGGGCAGCTGGTAACCATACAGGGGCTCGCCGAAGCGTTTGGCGTCAGCGCGATGCCGGTGCGCGAGGCATTGAAGCGCCTGACTGCCGCAAATGCGTTGACCGTCGTGTCCGGCCGGTCGATCGGCGTTCCGCCGCTCAATCTGGAGCGCCTGACGGACCTGCGCAACGTACGCCACGAGATTGAGGGAACGGCAAGTTCCTGGGCTGCGTTGCGCGCCGACAAGGCGGCGATTGCCCGATTGGAGAAAGAACTGGAGCGCATGCAGCAGGCAATCGCCTCCGGCGATACGAAAGGTTACCTGCAGGCCAACCGGGCATTTCACTTCGCGGTGTATCAATCCGCCGGTTCGCCGACATTGTTCAGTTTCATCGAGGTTCTTTGGCTTCAGATCGGCCCCTATCTCAATTTGCTTCGCGAATCCGGCAATTACGTCTCATCGAACTTGCACCATCGGGGCGTACTGGATGCGATCGTTGACAGGAATCCGGAGGCGGCGCGGGCAGCGCTTTCCCGCGATATCGAAGATGCCTACCAGGTTCTCGTCGAGGTTCTCGGATAGGGGTCGCCGGCCACCGCCTTGGCCGGCGGGTTTCGGCGCAGCGTCCCGCTGAACGATCTCCCCGTCCCGCCAGTCTGAACAGCAGGCGAACGGGCCATTCACGGCCGGCTAATCCGACAACCGCTACATACCCTGCCTGTTGCCCCGCTCTGTCAGGGAGGATTGAATGAACATCCGCAACATAGCGCTTCCCGCCGCCTTGGCGCTGGCGGTGGCAGGTTTTCCCGGTGCCGCTTATGCCGCCAAGGAAAAATTCGAGCGCACAAAACCGCATGTGAATGTCGGAACGATTGGCCATGTGGACCACGGCGCCTCATCCGCACAGCCGTGGCGCAAGCGACCCGGCCTGATCGTCCTCGATGAACCGGATGACACCCCATCGCCCGCTTTCGGCATGACACCGGAAAAATACAGGCAACGGTGGATCTTGTCGGAGTAGCCCCGGTGGATCCCGCTTCGGTCAGGACGCGGGACGGCAAGGATCGATTTGCCCGCCGCGGCCGGAAAGGCCGGTTTTCCCCGGCCACCGCAATGTCAAGGCGGCGCGCCGGATCCTCCGGTGCAGGAACCCCGCCGACAATCGGGCAGGCCGATCTGGAGCTGGCAAAATGGATCGCCCTCGCCGCCATGGCCGTCGACCACTACGGCAAGATCGTCGATCCCGACCTCTACGCCGTAACCCACGCGATCGGCCGGATTTCGTTTCCCGTATTCGCCACCATCATCGCCCCGCGCCTGGCGGCTCGACCGCAGCTCGCGGCTGCTTACGTGAAACGCCTCCTGCCCTGGGCGGCGATCAGCCAGCCGGTTTTCATTCTTGTCGGCCGCGACTGGTATGATGGGAATATTCTGCTGACGCTCCTGTTGGGTGTCGTGGCAACGATGCTGGTGCGCACCTGCGCGATCAACCGGTCTCCCGGCACCCTCGCCGGGCTGGTTGCGCTTGCGCCGATTGCCTGGTTTGCCGACTACGGCATCGCCGGCGTCGCCATGATCCCGCTCACTGCCATCCTCGCATCATGGCGAATGTCGGCCGCATCGATGGCCTCCGGTCCCCTCGGCCTGATCGCCAATATATCGCTTTCCTGGCCGCCGGTCCGGTTCATCGACCTGCCGGCGATCCTGTCTTCCGCCGTCGTCGGGATTTCGATGCGGGCAAAAGTCAGGCTGCCCCGGGTGCCGGCGCATGTGTTCTACGGATTCTACCCGGCACACCTTCTCCTGCTGCACGTCGCGGACCTGATGATGTAAGCCGCTGGCGCGCCCATGCCGATTGCATTGGCCGGCCATGTCCCGATCGCAATCCCCGGGGGCCGCCGAACCGTCAGTCCGCCCGTCCACATGGGCGCCGGCGCCGCCCTTCAGAAAATCCGAAACTTGCGTCGCGACCCGTCCGGGTCTTCCTCGTCCTCGGCAACGCCGGGATCGTCGGGGCGCGGCATCGTGATCGGATCCGGCGGCAGGCCGTCATCTTCGGTGCCCGCCGCTTCACCCGCTCCGGGTTCCGGGCCGCTTTCACCCTCCGCATCCACCGGCTCGCCGGACGGTGCCGCCGCCGCTTCATCGGGTTCGGGATTGTCGGGCCCGGCGGCAATTGCGGGCGCGTCGCCTTCTTTGGATTTGTCGCCGGATCCCTCGGCACGCTCAGCCGCGACGACATCCTGCCCGCGCGCACCGGCGCGTTCCGCCTTGCTCGCCGCCCCGCTTTCCGCCGCCGGCCGGGATTCCCGGTCATCGGCGCTTGTGTCCGGTGCCGAAGCCCCGTTCATGCTTGCCGGTTTGCCGGTTTCCTCCGGCGCAGCTTGCGGCGCCGGCCTTTCCGATCCGCCGGCTGCCGCGGCTTCGGTTGCCTTGCCGTCGGTGGCTTCTGCAGTCCCCCTGTCCCTTGTTTCGCCGGCTGCCGCCCCGGTTTCCCCGCTGGCCGGGATTTCAACGACCGCCCCGCCGGGCGCCGGTTCGGCAGGCACCGCGGGCAACGGCTCGCCGTCGCCCGGTTCCGCCGCCGGATCCGGCCCGGAAGACGCGGCCGCGGCCGCCGTGGTCGCCACAACGCCGGGCGCGGCAGGCAAAGCGGCCGTTGCCTCCGGGGGACGCCCGATATCGAGATCGATGTCCACCGGCGGGCCCAGCTGGGCGGTCGGAACCCGCCAGTCCACCGCATCGATCTTGCCGGTCACGGGCGACACCGGTGCCCAGGCGTCGAGTTCGACACCATCGGCAATCCACACCGCGTCGCGGGGCGCATGCACGGCGCGCGCCAGCCATTCCCGTGCCCGGCCCCGGTCGCCATGTTCGCCCTCCTCGATCTCGGACATCAGGATCAATGCATTCTGTGTCGGGCGGGTCTTCAGCACCGGCATCAGCGTCTCGCGGGCAAGGGTCCATTCGCGGGCATCGATTGCCGCCCGCGCCACCGCAAACCGGCCCTCGTCGGCCTGCGGCCGCATCCGCGCCAGCGCCTCGATCCGTTTCAGCCGGTCACGGGCGGAATCGCCGGCGCGGACATGCGCATACGCCTCGGCAATTTCCGGATGCGGCCTCGCCTTCCAGCTTGCCTCCAGCACTTTCACCGCCCGTCGCACGTCACCCATGCGCGAAAGCAGGCGTCCCGCCACCGTTGCCGCCGGGGTCAAATCCGGGGCCAGCCCATGGGCTTCCAGGGCCAGCCGCCGCGCGGTTTCCGGATCGGAATCCTCGATATCGATCGCTTCCGCCGTCAGAATCACCGCGCGGTGACGGCGCAGCAGTTTGCGGTCAATATTTCGGTTATCCGCTGATGCCGACAACGTCGCCAGAGCTCCCGCCCAGTCACAGTCTGCGATCTGGTGGCGCAGGATCGCGCGATTGGCCCACGGCGCCTGATGTGTCAGTTCCTGCGCCTTTGCCGCGAAATGGCGCGCGGCCTCCGCCTCGCCGGCCCGTTCGGCCTCCACATGCAGGCCGTGAAGCCCGGCAATTTGCGTTCGCGGGTCATCCAGCATCGCGGTAAAGGCGTCGCGAGCGCCGTCGCCGTCACCCTTGATCTGCGCCGCCTGTGCGGCAAGCAGGAGCGTGAGCGGCGCATCCGGGGAAATCCGCTTTGCCTCCGCGGCCGCGCGCTCCGCTGTCGCCGTGTCGCCGGCGGCGATCGCGATCAGGCCGCGCGAAATCGCCTCCCGCCCCCGCGCCGCCTTGCGACCGCGAATGGTGCGTGCCGCACCGGCCGGAATGCGCCAGACGAAACTTGCAAGCCACAGCACGATCAAAATGCCGGCGATGATGGCGATGAGCCCGGCCACGGCGCGGGCCAGTCCCACCACGTAAACCTTGCCGCCGAGCGTCAGCGCCACGTCACCGGGCGCGTCCTTCAACCAGTCGAATCCCAGAACGGCGAGAAAGAACAGGACGACGAGAAGCAGAAATCGGACCATCGTTCAGCTCCCCGATCCAAGGCGCGCCACGGCTGCCTGCCGAAGCGACGCCGCCAGTATTCCGGCGTCCCGTTCGGCTGCCGCCAGGTCACGCCAGCTTTGCGAGAGCGCCTTTCGATCGGGATCAAGCCGTTCCCATTCCGCAAGCGCGGCGTCGAGGTTGCCGGCCTTCAGATTGTCGTCGATGCGGGAGACAATCGCAAAGGCGTCGTCGCCCTCGACGGGTCCGGCCGGCCGGACTTCGACAATGTTCTGCATGCCGCGAATCAGTCGGCCGATCGCCCCCGGAGGCTCCGCCTCAGCCGGCTCTTCGGCGAGCAGGTCGTCAACGAGCGCCTGGAACCCGCCGACAATCCGGGCCCGCGCCGGCAATCCGTCGCTGGCGTGGGCGACAAGGCTCTCCGGGACCGCGACATCGGGCACCAGGGCGGCGACCGCCGCAAGCTCCGCTACAAACGGCCGACCGGTCTCCAGCGCATCGACGAGGCTGAGCGCGGCAACCGCCGGCGCAACCCCCATCGCCGCGTTGAGCGCGCGATCTGCGGTGCCGGACGCGGCGGCAACCGTCGTGCCGAACTCGGCAAGCGCGGGACCGGGATCGACCGCCGCCAATCCGGTTTCAAGATCATCGATCCGGCTTTCCATGGCGCCAACCCGGCCCGACAGCGCATCGGCCGCCTGCGAAAGCGTCTCCGTCCGGTCGGCAAGCGCGCCCATGTCATCACCCAACGCGCCGATTGCCGCGCCACGACCGGCTTCCAGGGCGTCGATCCGGTCCCTGAGTGCGACAATCTGCGTATCGTTGGTCCCGCTGCGGGCGTCTCCGGTTGCCGCTGCCGCGCCGCTGGCGACATCCGCCACGGCCTCTTCCAGCGCCCCTATACGATCGAACGATGCCGCCAGGCGTTCCTGAAGGCCGGCAAGCGCGGCCGCGTCGCCACCGGAATCCGCGCCTCCGATTTGCGCGTCCAGTGCATCCATGCGGGTCCGGATCGCGTCGGTCTGCGCCGCAAGCGTCTGTTCCGCCGCGGTCAGTTTCTCCGAAAGATCGCCGCGGGCCGCCGCGCCCGCGCTGGCAATCTGGTTTGTCCGCGCCTCCACGTTGTCAAGTCGGCTGGCTAGTCCGGTGACGGCTTCGGAATCCGGCGCCGTGGCAAGATATCCCGCCCGTTGCAATCCGTAGGCGCCGGCAAGCGCAACGAGACCGCCGAGGACGGCCGCGGTCGCCAATGCACCGATGCCGGGTGTCGATCGCGGCGCCTGGCCGGGTGCCTCGGGGCGTGGCCGTGCCGTTTCGGAGCTTTCCGCCCGTTGCGTCCGGTCTCCACCGGATGGTGCGGAAGTTTTTTTGGCCGCTTCAGGTTTTTCAGATGGTTCAGAGGGCGTTGGCGCCTCCGGCGAGCGCGTCGTCGGACCGGACTTCAACGAGGCTTCGGCAGGCTTTGATGATGGCTTGCCGGCATGATCAGCGGATTTGCCGGCCTGTCCGGGTTTGGGCTGGCTCGCATCCATGCCCTTGGCGGGATCCGCGGCAGCCTTCGAACGTGCCGGCCGCATGGCATCGCCTGCCGTTTTCGCCGGCGCCGCCGCTGGCCGGTCCACTTCGGTTGCCGTGAGGTCGATTGTCACCGGCTTTTGCTTTTCGCCACGACGCGACGCCGCGCCGGTGGTCGTTTTTCGCCCCTCCGACTGCCTGCCTGTGGGTTTTCTCGCCAAGTCGGCCTCCGCATGATGTTCGCGCGCGCCAAATATCGCCGCCGGCCCGCGTTGCACCCCTATCCGATGATGGCGTTTTTCGCCAGCTTGGTGCAAGGGGTCGGGGACGGATTGTCGGTTCGTGCAGGTGCCCGTCAGTCTTTCAGACAGGCAAACAGATCGATTTGCGTTGGCGCCGCAGCAACATGCACCGTTCCGGCAACGACCGGCGCCACCGTATCGGCGATTGCCTGCGACAGACAGTAGCAGCTGACCGACGGCTCGAGCGGCGCAAGTCCCGCGCGCCGCAATGCGACCGCAAAGACCGCGGCCGTGCGGCGCGAATAGAGCAAAATGCCATCGACCGCCCCCTCCCGAAGTGCCGATTGCACCGCTTCGGGCAGCACCTCCGCCGGATCCATGGCGTAGATGGCAACGCTCTGGACACGAAAGCCGTCCGCCGCCAACAACGCGCCGGGGTCGCCGGCGACCACATCGCCGCAAAGATGCAGGAGCGGGCCGGCCTGCGCCGGCACGGCCGCCCTGACATGGGCCACCAGCCCGGCCACGTCGCTGCCGGCCGAAACCGCGCGTGCAAATCCGGCGCGCCGGGCGGCAAGCGCCGTGGCATCGCCGACCGCGTAGACCGGCAGCGCCGATACCAGATCCTTTTCGGGGTGCGTTTGGAGCGCCCGCAGCGCGTTCGCCGATGTCAGGATCAATCCCTGAAAGCGCCGCTTGGGCAGGCGCACATCCCTGATGGCGCGCATCGCTAGCAGCGGCGCAACCAATGCCTGGTGACCGAGGGCCCGGACCGCATGTGCGGTTCGCGATGCGTCCGGCTCCGGCCGGGTGATCACAAGCCGCATTATCCGATCCCGAAGGATTGCAGGAAAGCCGGTGGCGCGGCCCTGCGGATGGTTTCTCCGGCGGCGCGTCCGATCGCCTCCGCGTCACCGGGGTCGCCCTGCTGCGCAGCGGAGAACGCCGTCTGGCCGTCGGCCGACAGCACCTGGCCGGCAAAGGAAAGCCGGCCATCGACGATCTGCGCATGGCCGGCGATCGGCGTGCGGCAGGACCCGTCCAGAACGTCAAGAAATGCCCGCTCCGCGCTCACGGCTTGAAATGTCGGCCGGTGATTGACCTTGTCGACAACGGCGATGGTTTCGGCGTCGCCCGCGCGGCATTCGATGGCCACGGCGCCCTGGCCGCAGGCCGGTGGAAACCTGTCGAGCGGCAGCACCGCCGTGGCACGATCGCCGATGCCGAGCCGGTTCAGGCCGGCAAGCGCCAGAAACGTCGCGCCGCAGTCCCCGCGCATCACCTTGTCGATACGGGTCGGAACATTGCCCCGCAGCAATGTTGTCGTCAGGTCGGGCCGGATTCGCAGTGCGAGCGCCTGACGCCGCAGCGAAGCCGTGCCGATCGTCGCGCCCTCCGGCAGATCCTCGATCCGCGCCGACAGCGGCGAGATGAACACATCGCGGACATCGGCCCGCGGCAGGTATCCGCCGATTGCAAGACCCTCGGCAAGCCGCGTCTGAAGATCCTTGGCGGAATGAACGGCGACATCGATCGCCCCGTCGAGCAGGCGTTCCTCGATTTCCCGGGTGAAAAGCCCCTTGCCGCCGGCCTCCAGCAGCGCCCGGTCCTGAATGCGGTCGCCGCTGGTGGTGACGACGACGATCTCCGTCCTGTCGTGTCCGCAGGCGGCAAGCGCCGCGCGAACGGCATTTGCCTGCCACAGCGCCAAATCGCTGCCGCGGGTGCCGATGCGAAGTATGCCGGTTTGCGCGTTCATGGCCGCCGGTGATAGGAGCCCAGTTCTATTGGACGGCGGAAAGGCCGATCAGGAGGATTGACTAGGTGATGTCGATGGCACGCGCAACCGGGCGGCAACGGTGCTGAACCGGGAGTTGACGGTCCTGGGGATCGAAACAAGCTGCGACGAAACCGCGGCCGCCGTGGTGCGCCGGCTCAGCGACGGCACCGGCATGATTCTGTCAAACCTGATCGCCAGCCAGTTCGATGCCCATGCCGCCTATGGCGGCGTGGTGCCGGAAATCGCAGCCCGTGCCCATATCGCCATGCTGGACGGGATCATCGGTCAGGCGATGGCTCAGGCCGGGCTGTCATGGTGCGACCTCTCTGCCATTGCCGTCACCGCCGGACCGGGCCTGATCGGCGGCCTGCTCGTCGGCACCGTAACCGCCCGGGCGATAGCCGACGCCCGTGGCTTGCCGCTTCTCGGCATCAATCATCTTGAAGGCCATGCCCTGACCGCCAAACTGACCGACAACACACCCTTTCCCTATCTGCTGCTGCTGGTTTCCGGTGGACACACCCAGATCCTGCGCGTCGAGGGGGTCGGCCGCTATCACCGGCTTGGCTCGACAATCGACGACGCCCTCGGCGAGGCATTCGACAAGGTCGCCAAGCTTCTCGGTCTTCCCTTTCCCGGTGGACCGGCCGTCGAGGCAGCGGCACAGACCGGGGATCCCGGCCGATTCGACCTGCCAAGGCCGCTTCTGAAGGATCCGGGTTGCAATTTCTCGTTCTCCGGCCTGAAGACGGCGCTGCGCCATCGGGCGGAAGCAGCCGCACCCTTGAATGACCGGACGGTCGCCGACCTGTGCGCCGGCTTTCAGGCCGCCGTCTGCGATGTTCTGGCCGATCGGGTCGGTTACGCGCTCACCAGACCGGCCAGTCCTGAACCCGGCATGCCGGTTTCGGCGCTTGTCGTCTCCGGCGGTGTTGCCGCCAACCAGGCGATCCGGGCGCGGCTCAAGACCCTTTGCGCATCGCACGATTTGCCGTTCGTCGCCCCGCCGCCGGCCCTTTGCGGCGACAACGGTGCCATGATCGCCTGGGCGGGCGCCGCGCGGCTGGCCGCCGGTCTGGCCGACCGCGCCGATGCGCACCGGTCACTCCATGCCCGTCCCCGCTGGCCGCTTGACGAATCGGCGGCACCGATCACGGGCTCCGGCCGATTGGGCCCGCGCGTATGACCGCCGGCCATTCGCTCGGCATTCTCGGCGCCGGCGCATTCGGCACCGCGCTCGCCGTCATTGCCGCAAAGGCCGGGAAACCGGTCATCCTGTTTGCCCGAGACGATGCCGGCGCGGAAACGCTCGCGCGCACACGCCGCTCGCCCCGCCTGCCGGCCATCGAACTGCCGCCGGCGATTGACGTGTCTGCCGATCCGGAAATGCTGGGCCGCGTCGACCATCTGCTTCTTGCCGTGCCGGCCCAGGCGACGGCCATGGCGCTCGCCCCCATGGCCGCCCATATCCCCCCCGGTACAGCGCTCATCGCATGCGCCAAGGGTTTTGAGCGGGAAACGGGCCGCCTCCAGTCGGCGATCATCGCCGACAGTGTGCCGCAGGCCCTTCCGGCCGCCTTGTCGGGTCCGGGGTTTGCCGTTGAGATCGCCAGTGGTCTGCCCACCGCGGTCACCGTCGCCGCAGCTGATGAGGATCGAACGGCGCGGCTTTGCGCCCACCTGTCCACGCCGACATTTCGGCCTTATGCCAGCAACGACCTCGTCGGCGTCGAAGTCGCCGGCGCTGTCAAGAACGTGCTGGCGATTGCCTGCGGCGTGGCCATGGGGAGGCGCCTGGGCGAAAGTGCGCGCGCCGCCCTGATTGCCCGGGGCCTTGCCGAAATGACGCGGCTTGGCACCGCCATGGGCGCCCGTCCGGAGACCTTTCTGGGCCTGGCCGGCGTCGGCGACCTGGTGTTGACGGCCACCAGCCGCCAGTCCCGCAACACACGATTTGGCGAACGGCTGGGAGGCGGTGCCGACATATCGGAGCTGACCGCCCCCGGCGAACCCCTTGCAGAAGGGTTTCACACCGCCGAAACCGCCCTTCGACTTGCCAGTCGCCATGATGTGGACATGCCCATCGTCAGGGCCGTCGCTGAAATCGTCGGCGGTCGCAGCACGGTGGAACAGGCTATTGAGGGCTTGTTTGCCCGACCGTTGACAAACGAATAATCCCGCACGGCGGAATTTCGATTATTTCGTTCATACTTCGGAAAACATAAGTGAAAACATAATATTCAGCGCCGTGCTGTAGGCATGACCGCGAGGTTTGCTGTCATGTCTCGCATGTTGTGGTTCAAAATTTGTCTCGGCTCGGCGACGTTCACCGTTGCCGCGATCGCCATCATTGGCCATTTGGTGGCATCCAACCAGACCGGCGAGCGCGAACGTGTGTTCGTCGGCAACGCCGTTCCCGTGCCCGGCGTCGCCGAGAGCGACGATTATGTCTGGCACAGTCGGCAGTTTCAGCGGGCCGCCAGGGATCTTATCGCCCGCGGCCACTGCGGCGAGGATGATTTCGCCGGCCAGTCCGGATTTGCCCGCTCCGGCACAGCGAAAAAGACCTATGTCATCCGCTGTGCCGCAGGTGCGCAGGGCCGGGAAATCTCGCTTCGCGTCGGCCCCTCCGGCGCCTACGAATTGAACTGATCGCCGGCAAGCCGGATATCGCCGGTGCGGCCCCGGCTGGGGCTTTGGGCGTAGGGCCGGGACTGGCAGCCGGCCCGGCCGCGAACCGCCGATATTACCGCATGGATCACCATGCGCCGGCAGTGGCGGCGAAGATCGCGTTCTTCAGATCGTGTCATGTCGCCTCCTGTCCTGGTTGGGCGGTTTTCAGTGTGGAGAAAAAAACGGCCCGTTAGGGCCGTTCAGTGCTTCCCGGACGATCGGATTGGGGTGTGGGTCGGGGTGTCCGGAAAAGTCTGTTGACCGGGGATCAGACGGTGCGAAGCGCCCTTGCCTCGTGGCGGGCCGCCGGGGCGACCAGTGTTTTGCGAACCGTGTGAACCGTTTCGACAACGGCGCCAACGACGATGCCGGCGGCCTGGATCGCGGCGTAGACGGCCAGGAGGGCGGCCAGGCTGCGGGTCGGGCGGAAATTGTCATCGAGCATGAGTGTCATGTGTCCGGTCCTTGGTTCGTCTGGTTTGTTTGCCGGCGTTCCCCGCCGCGTTCGAGAAGCACAATGGGGGAGCCATGTTGCATTGTGATGTCGCGACGCGTTCCAATTGTTTCAGTCTTGTTACAATGAGCGGCGATTCTCCAAATCCGGCCGGTTCGGCCGTCACCTGAGGCGAAAACCATGAACATCGACATTTCGGAGATCGCCGGTGACTTTCCCGGCTTTCAGGTCGCCGTCATTGTGGCTACGGGCCTGGACATTCCCGAATCCCGGCCGTCCGGCCTGTCGGACTTCATCGCCTTGGCCGAGGCGGCAGTCCGCAACCGGTACAACGGGCAGGCCCTGTCGGAAATCCCCGGCATCGCCGTGTGGCGCCACGCCTATCGCCGGTTCGGCATCCGGAAAACCAGCTACCGCTCATCGGTGGAACGCCTGGTCAAGAACACCCTGGCGGGCCGCGACCTGCCGAAGGTCAATCCCTTCGTCGACGCCTACAATGCCGTCTCCCTGGGCCGCATATTGCCGGCCGGCGCCGACGATCTTGCCCATGTCGTCGGCAATCTCGCCTTCCGCTATTCCCGCGAAGACGACACCTTTCACGACATGGGCGCCAGGGACGGCACCGGCAAGCCGGCATGTACGCCGCCAAAGGCCGGGGAAGTGGTCTATGCCGACAGCGGCAAGGTGCTGTGCCGGCGATGGAACTGGCGTCAGGACGCGCGCTCGATCATCAGCGGCGAAACCCGTAGCGCGGTCGTCACGCTTCAGGATATTTCCGGCGCTGGCGCCGAAGATCCGGGCGCCGGCAACAATCGGCTGGCTGGCGCGGCCAGCGATCTGGTGGAACTGATCGGCGCGACTTGCGGCGGCGACTGCGCCATCACGGTTGCAGATCGGCACAATCCGGTCCCGGAACTGGCCGCCCCCGATTCCGGACCGGCCGGCGGTTCGCTCGCCAACGGCTGAAATCGCCGGCGGCGGGTTCAGGCCCCGACGAAGTCATCTAGGCAGTCGAGCGACGAAACCCAACCCTTGTTGTGGTTGTCGCGCGCATCCACCGTGGCGAATCGCTGTTGGACAAGGGTGAGCTTGGTCCCCCCCTCCGTCGGCGCGAAAACGACATCCACCTCGGTTTCGTCATCGGAGCGGACACCGTCATTGTGCCACGCCCATGTAAACACCAGTCGGCTGGGCGGATCGATCGTGCGATAGGTGCCGGAGACCGTGACCTCGTTGCCATCAGGTGCCTGCATGACAGTCAGCCAGGAACCGCCTTCGCGCAGATCGATCTCCTTTTTCGGGATACGCATGCCGCGCGGGCCCCACCAGCTCTGAATTTTCTCCGGCTCCGTCCAGGCCGCGAACACCACATCCGGCGGCGCCGGAACTATTCGTTCGATGCGCAGCACTCGCTCGTCATTCATTGTCGTCCCATCCCCTTTTTCGTTCCTCCGCCAGCATCATCTCTTCCAGCCGATCCAGGGATTCCTCCCAGAACCGGCGCTGCTGGGACACCCAGTCGCCGATCGTCGCAAGCGCATCGGGCCGGATCCGGCAGATCCGCCACTGGCGTTCGACACGCCGCTCGATAATTCCGGCCGATTCCAAAATCGCGATATGCCGCGATATCGCCGGCGGTGATATGTTGAACGGGCCGGCCAGCTCACCGACGGTCTTCTCGCCCTCATCGACCAACCGTTCCACAATCGACAGGCGATGAGGATCGGCGAGCGCCGCAAACATCTCCGGCAGCGCGCCGCGCGGGCGCTTCGCTCCCGGCGCGATTGCCGCGCCGGGATCCGATTTCGCGGTCGACGGAGTCTTCGCCGGCGGTTTTCTGGACATCATCATTTAACATGTTCTTTAATTAATAAGAATGTCAAGTAGCGAGTGGCCCTTGAAGGTGCGACAAAATGGATATAAAGATATTCGCATATCTTGAAGCGATGAGGACAACGTGTCCCTGACAACCGATCAGCTTGTCCAGTGTTTCAAGGCGCTCGGTGATCCGACACGCCTGCGGCTGATCGCGCTGATTTCGGCTGGCGAGCGCACCGTCAAGGATCTCACGGATATCCTTGCCCAATCGCAGCCCCGCATTTCCCGCCACCTGCGCCTGCTGGCCGATGCCGGCCTGGTGGAGCGTTCCCGCGAGGGCGCATGGATGTACTACCGGCTGACCGGCGACGCGGCGCGCCTGACGGTTGTCGAGGCGGCTTTGGCGGCGGTGCGCGGGGACTGCGCCGATCTTGTTCGCGACCGCCAGCGCCTTGTCGACGTCAAGCAGCGGAACCGTGAAGCGGCGGATGCCTATTTTGCGGCCCATGCCGCCGAATGGGACCGCATTCGCGCCCTTCATGTACCGGAATCCGATGTCGAGGCGGCCATGCTTGCCGCTGCCGGACCCGGCCCCTTCCGCGCCATGCTTGATATCGGCACAGGCACCGGGCGCATGCTGGAACTGTTCGCCGGCCGCTACACCCGTGCAATCGGGATCGACCGGTCGCAGCCGATGTTGGCGCTCGCCCGGACCAATCTGGAACGGGCCGGTATCGGGCACGCCCGCGTCCGCGCCGGCGATATCCTGAGCCTCGCCGTCCCCCAGGCCGCATTCGATCTGGTGATTATTCATCAGGTTCTGCACTTTCTCGATGAGCCGGCCGATGCCGTCAGCGAGGCCGCCCGCGCGCTGGCGCCCGGTGGTCGTCTGGTCATCGCCGACTTCGCCCCTCACGATCTTGAGTTCCTGCGCGCCCAACACGCCCATCGGCGATTCGGTTTCAGCAACGAGCAGGTCGGCGGATGGATGACGGACGCTGGCCTGTCTGAGGTCGCGGTGCGGGACCTGGCGCTGTCCGGTGACACAGAACATGCGCTCACCGTGACGATCTGGTCGGCCGTGTCCGGCCCCACCCAGAAGCGCGCAATTGGCACAGACAACAGGCGGAGCGATCGTCAATGAGCAAATCCGATTCCAAACGGACTGCCGGCAGAAACCCCGCGGCCGAGAAGGCCGATGACCGGTCACCATCTGCCCGGCCCGGCATATCGTTTGAACTCTTTCCGCCGAAGTCGCCCGGTCAGGGCGATGCCCTGCAAACATGCATCGCAAGGCTTGCCGCCTTTGCGCCCGACTTCCTGTCGGTCACCTATGGCGCCGGCGGCTCGACCCGCGAACGCTCTGTGGATCTGGTCCGTTCGTTGATTGTCGAAGATGACCAGACCGTGGCCGCCCACCTGACCTGCACCGGCGCAAGCCGCGATACCGTCGACGCCATCGCCCGCGACTTCTGGGACATCGGATGCCGCCACATCGTCGCCCTGCGCGGCGATCCGCCGGAGGGCATCGGCCACGCATTTCGCCCCCACCCGCACGGATACCGCACCAGCGCCGATTTGGTCGCCGGCCTGAAAGCGGTCGCGCCGTTCCAGATATCCGTCGGCGCCTATTGTGAGCGCCATCCGGAAAGCCCTGACTGGCAGAGCGAAATCGACGGGCTGAAGCGCAAGATCGATGCCGGCGCCGACCAGGCCATTACCCAGTTCTTTTTCGACAGCGATCTGTTTGAATCCTATTGCGAGCGGGTGCGCGCCGCCGGCATCACGGTTCCGATCGTGCCGGGTATCCTGCCGATCCACGATTGCGGCGCGGTCCGGCGCCTCGCCGCACGCTGCGGCGCCACCGTGCCGGCCTGTCTGGTATCGCGCTTCGCCGGCCTCCAGATCGGATCCGACGATGCCATTGGCGCAGCGGCCGACTTCGTCGTCGAGCAGATGGATGAACTCGTCGAACGCGGCGCCGGGGCGTTTCATTTCTATGCGCTGAACCGGGCCGACATTCTGGTGCGGGCGCTTGCGCCGACCCTTGGGACATCCGTGACCAGAACGGCGGCCTAGGCGCGCATCCGCGCACGCCTGTCCGGCGACAGCGGGCAGGATTTGCGTCGGCCGAATTCAGATTGTCGTGGTTGTCCCGATTCGCGGCGGGCCGGTCAAACGGCCCCGAACACAATCGCCGCAATGAATGCAAGTACGAGGCAAAACGCCAGAATATTCGCTCGCTTGGCAAGGGTCATGGTCGAGCCTCCCTCGAATGACTGCCCGGATTCTACTTGCTTCGGGCGAAAGCCGGAACCATTTTGTTCGTTGCAGTGCAGAGAAGGTTTGCGGCGCGTCTGCGGTCACGCTCGGAATGTGCAATAATTTTCATGGAATTATTCTTATTGTGCGCCGCAACAATTCATCCTGTCCACAGTCCCTTTGCGGCCTGATTCCGGCGCCGACAGCCGCTTTGCGAGGCAAAATCCCGCCCCAATGCAGCCACAATTCCCGTTACCACGCCACACCGGCAAATTTTCTGTTAACCATTTGAATTAACGGGCTGTTTTCCTTAATCGGCGAGGTTTCGCCGATGTTTGGCGCATCCCTCTTCCGGCCGGCGTTTCCGGCCCTGTCGTGCCTGGCCATCCTGTTGCTGGGCGGTTGTACCGATTTCCTGTCCGGCTGGGGAAAGGTCCGGGAACCCTGGCGCGACCAGATCGAATCGCAGTGTCTGAAGTCGGGTCAGCTGTCCGGTCATGCTTACGCTGAACGGGTTCGTTCGCTGAAAACGCCGGGCACGTGCGGCGCCCAGTCGCCATTTTCCGTTGTCACGGCCCGCCAGAGCCAGGTTGCGTTCAAGCCGGCCGCGATCATGGCCTGTCCGATGGCGGTCACCGTCGACGGCTGGCTTGCCCGCGATGTCCAGCCAATCGCCCTGATCGCGTTCGGCGAGCCTGTTGTCCAGCTCGATATTGCCGGCTCCTATGCCTGCCGCACCCGCAATTCCCGGCCTGGCGCGAAAATGTCCGAACACGCCTATGCCAATGCCCTCGATATTCGCGCTTTTCGCTTGGCAAGCGGCCGCCGGGTGGACGTGGAATCGGGATGGCGCGGCGCGCCCGACGAGGCCGGCTTCCTGCGCGCCGCCCACCAGAGCGCCTGCCGGTATTTCAAGACGGTCATCGGTCCCGACGGCGACCGCCATCACCGCGACCATTTCCATATCGACCTCGCCTGGCATGGCAAGGACCGCAGTTACGTCCACTGCGAGTGACCGCAGCGTGCACGGAAACTCCGGCGGCGATCCCCGCCTACCCGCCCCGTCCGCAGCCGGCGCAGCCAGCGCTTGCCAATGCGGGCCCGGCGGCCCATACCGCATTCCCATCTGCCGCCGGCGTATCCGTCTTCCGGTGCAACACAGCCGGGAACCGGGATCGTGACCAGCAACAGCCGTTCTGGCGCCGCAAAAGTGCCGGTGCCCGAATTTGTCGATCACAGGGACACCGAGACCGGTATCGCCAGACCGGTCCGCCTGTCCTATTCGACATCCGATCAGCCGGCATTTCGACAGGCCGTGATCCGGGCCGTGGAGTTCTTCGGTGGCCAGCGCCGTCTCCTTCGTCTCTACCGCGAACAGGCCGATCACCGGCGACCCGGCGAAACATTCTTCGACGCCGCGGTTCGGCTGCTCGCCCTTGATGTGCGCTTCGACGCGCAGGCGCTGTCCGCCATTCCCCGGGCCGGGCCGGTGCTCTTTGTCGCCAACCATCCCTACGGCGTCCTTGACGGCATCGTCCTGACCTGGATCGCCTTGAAGGCGCGGCCCGAATTCCAGGTGATGGCGAATGGTGTGCTGACACGCGCCCCGGAAGCCCGGGAATTTCTGTTGCCGGTGGACTTTTCCGGCACGGCCGAAGCCCGAACCGTCAATCTCGCCTCCCGCCGCACTGCCGGCGCGGCGCTCCGGGCAGGCAAGGCGATCGGCATCTTTCCCGGCGGCGGCGTTGCCACAAGCGAACGGCCCCTGTCCCGGCCGGCGCTGGACCTGCCGTGGGCGCCGTTCGCCGCCAAACTGATCCGGCAAGCCCGGCCGACAGTCGTACCCGTCCATTTCTCCGGCCAGAACAGCCGCCTTTTCCAGATCGCCAGCCACTATTCGGAGACCATGCGCCTGTCGCTGCTTTTTCGCGAAACCACCCGCCGGATCGGAACGCGGCTCGATGTGCAAATCGGCGCACCGCTTTCGCCGGCGGTCTTCGACGGGTGCAAAACGAGAGCCGACTGCATCGCCGAACTGCGGCGCCGCACCTATGCGCTCTGCCCGATCAAGGATGTGGACTGGATGCGTCACGGCCGAATTCGCCAGCCTGGAAAGACCCGCCGGGGCGCCACGGCGAAGGCCGCCTGATACGCGCCGACCACGCCCGATCGTACGGGATCGCGGGAGATTGACCGGAACCTGTATTGTCCCCGCGCGGCTTCCGCGCCACATTACCGGGATGAGCGCGGACACCGGCCGGTTTTGTGGCAGAAAAGGCAGCCTGCGATGGCGCGCCATCGGCTGCGCGGGCCTCCTGGTGCTCGGCAGCGCCCTCACCGGTAGCGGCCTTGGCGCCGAATTCGCTTCCGGCAATTTCCGGTTTTCCGACGAGCTTGGCGGGTTTCGCATCCTGTCGGTGTCCGGCGCCGGCACCGCCGCCGATCCGATCGTGCTGGAAGAGGTTCTGTTCGACACCGCACCGGTGACGCTGATCATCCGCCGCAACAGCTTCCCCGACGATCTGCCGGGTGCCGTTCGCTCCCTGGTTCTGACCAAGATCGTCCGCAACGGCACACGACGGATCTGGGCGGGGTTTGAAATGGAACTGCAGGAAATCCGCGACCAGCCGAGCGTCTATGGCGATGGCCTGTCGTTCAACCAGATGGATATCCGCCTGCCCGACATCACCTCCGACCGCTTCACCACGAACGACCGCCAGTTTGAACCCCACGACCGGGTCCGTTTCGAGACCGGGTCCGTCGATCCGGACACCACGGCCCGCTTTTCCATGATGATCACCGACCCGACGCCAATCACGGAGTTCTATCTCGTGCAGGATCCCCAGATCCTGTTCGCCGGTCGCCACCACCCTGCCGCCATGCGCCTGGCCGGGCGACCGCATCCGCCCCGCTAGGCCGGCGGGCCGGTCGTCAATCCGCCGGCTGCAAGCCCCGGTTCTCCAGAAGCGGCCCGATTTCCGGCAGTTTGCCGCGAAAGGCGCGATAGGCATCCGCCGGGTCCTGACGACCCCCGGCACTGTAGATCGTCTCCGCAAGCCGTTTTGCGGTCGCGGGATCGAAAATATCGCCAGCCTCGCGAAAGGCGTTGAAGGCATCGGCATCCATCACCTCCGACCACATGTAGCTGTAGTATCCGGCCGAATAGCCGTCGCCGGCGAAGGCGTGGCCGAAATGTGAGAGCCGGTGGCGCATGGCAATTCCGCCGGGCATGCCGATCCGCTCCAGGATTTCAGCTTCCGCCGCATCGCTGTCGATATCGCCGGGGTCGGCCCGCTCGTGCAGATCAAGGTCGGCGAATGCCGACGCCAGATATTCGGTCGTCGCAAATCCCTGATTGAAGGTCTCCGCCGCCAGCAATCGCTCCAGCAGGGACCGGGGCATCGGTTCGCCGGTCCGGTAATGCCGGGCGAAGCGGCCGAGCACTTCCGGCTCCGACAGCCAATGCTCGAAGAGCTGGGAGGGCAGTTCGACGAAGTCCCGCGCCACGTTGGTGCCGGCAATCGCCGGATAGGTGACGTCGGACATCAGCCCGTGCAGCGCATGGCCGAATTCATGGAAGAGCGTGCGCGCATCGTCGAACGTCAGCAATGTGGCCGCACCGTCCGCGCCCTTGGCGAAGTTCATGACATTGACGATGATCGGCGTCACGCGGCCGTCGAGATTTTCCTGGGTTCGGTAGGCGGTCATCCAGGCGCCGGATCGTTTCGAGGGCCGGGCAAAATAATCGCCGACAAAGACGCCGGCCTGCCGCCCCGCGGCGTCGGCGACATCGAACACCCGGACATCGGGATGGTAGAGGGCCGGACCGGGTGCCGGTTTGAATGTCAGGCCGAACAGCCGGCCGGCGACGTCGAATGCCGCCTCGATCATGCGGTCGAGCTGGAAATAGGGCTTGACCTCCGCCTCGTCGATATCGTGTTCGGCCTTGCGGAGAATCTCCGCATAGTAGCGCCAGTCCCATGGCGCCAGCGCCTCGTTGATACCGTCGGCGCGCGCCAGTTCCTGGAGCTTGTCATGCTCTGCCTGGGCGCGGGCGCGGGCCGGTTTCCACACCGCCTCCAGAAGCCCGCGAACGGCCTCCGGCGTCTTGGCCATCTCGTCATCGAGTTTGAACCGCGCGAAACTCTCGTAGCCGAGAAGGTGCGCCCGTTCCGCGCGCAGTCGCAACATCCTGGAAATGAGGGCGCGGTTGTCATGTTCGCCGGACGACCGGCCGCGGTCGCTCCAGGCGGCAAAGGCGGCCTCGCGCAAATCCCGCCGCTCGGAAAATTGCAGGAACGGCTCGATGATCGAACGCGAAAGGGTGATGGCGCAGGCTTCGTCATGACCCCGCTCCGCCGCCGCCTCGCGCGCCGCGGCGACGAGGAAGTCAGGCAATCCGGCGCGATCCGCCTCGCCGTCAAGCAGCAATTCATAAGCGCTTTCGTCGGCAAGGATATTCTGGGCGAACTGCGTTCCCAGTGTCGCGAGCTCCTGGGTGAGTTGATCCATGCGCCCCCTGTCGGCCTCCGACAGGCCGGCGCCGGCCCGCACAAACCGCGTGTGATAGCGTTCCAGGACCCGCGCCTGCTCCGCGTCGAGGCCCAGCGCCTCGCCGGCCTCCACAAGGGCACGAATGCGGGCGAAAAGCGGGCGGTTGAACACGGTCTGGTTCCGGTGGCGGGCAAGCCGCGGCACGATCTCGCGCTCGATCGCCTGCAATTGCGGATTGGTGTGCGCGCCGTTCAGGTTGAAAAAGGTCGACGCCACCTTCCGCAACAGCCGGCCGGAGCGCTCCAGCGCCGCCACCGTATTGTCGAAATCGGCAGGCGCGGGATCGCCGGCGATCGTGTCAATCTCGGCACGGTTCTTGGCCAGTGCCGCGTCGAAAGCCGGCAGGAAATGACCGGCTTCGATCCGGTCGAACGGCGGTAGACCGCGCGGGTCCGGCCAGGGTTCGAGAAGCGGATTGGCGGTGTCGGTCATGGCTTGTTTCCTGACGTCACAATCGGGATCGGTGGAACTTCCGGTTCCCGGACGGGCATGGGCGAGTTTCCGGCATCTATTCGGCGGCGCGGCCGGCGCCCTGCGACGGCGCCGATCGATCGGGCGGCTCCACCGGCGCATCGGCGTCCACATCCGGATCGGCGGCATCGCCGGTGTCGTTGCGGAACTGCAGATTGTAAAGGATCGCATACGGACCGTCCGCCGCCAGCAGTTCGTCGTGCGAACCGGTCTCCACGATCCGGCCATTGTCCATGACCGCGATGAGATCGGCATCCCGTACGGTGGAAAGACGATGGGCGATCACCAGGGTCGTACGGCTGCTGGCGAGCCGCGACAGCGCATCCTGAATCAGCGCCTCCGATTCGGTATCCAGCGAACTCGTCGCCTCGTCGAGCAGCAGGATTGGCGCATCCTTCAGGATCGCCCGGGCCAGCGCGATTCGCTGGCGCTCGCCGCCGGATAGACGCATGCCGCGGTCGCCGACCTGGGTCTGGTAACCCTCCGGCATCGCGCTGATGAATTCATGGGCGGCGGCGGCCTGCGCCGCGGCCTCGATTTCCGCATCGCTCGCATCGAGTTTCCCGAGCGCGATATTGGCGCGCACCGTGTCATCGAACATCACGACGTCCTGGCTGACGAAACCGATGTGCCGGCGGAGGCTTTCCAGCGTGACGTCGCGTATGTCCATGCCGTCAATGCGGATTGTGCCCGCATCGCCGTCATAGAGCCGGGGGACCAGCGAAAACAGCGTTGATTTGCCGGCGCCTGAGCGTCCGACAAGCGCCACCGTGGTGTTCGGCGCAACGGTGAGATTGATGTCGGTCACCGCGGCGGTGTTCTGGTCATAGGAAAAGCTGACATGCTCAAACCGGATTTCGCCCGCTTCCGCAACGAGCGGACGAGCCTCCGCCCGGTCGCGGATCATCGGCTTTTCATCGAGCAGCCCGAAAACGCGGATCGTCGCCGCGAATCCCATCTGCAGCGACGCATTGAGTGAACCAAGCCGGTTGAGCGGTTGGGCCGCAAGCAGCAACGCGCTGACGAATCCGGTAAACTGGCCGATCGTGCTCTGGCCGGCGGCGATGCGAAAACCGGCGAAGGCGATTACGCCGGCGACAGCGATGCCCGCCAGCGCCTCCATGATCGGCGAGATCATCGCGCTTTGGTTGGCCGACCGGATGGCCAGTGCCTTGACCTTGCCGAAGATTCCGACGGCGCGTTCCTTCAGCCAGGGCTCAAGCGTGTAGGTCTTGGCCATCCGCGAACCGGCGAAACTTTCGTGCAGGATCGCCGTCATGTCGCCCATGCGTTCCTGGGTGTCCCGGGCGAGGCCGCGCAGCCGACGGCCGATGACGATAGTCGGCCAGGCGGCGAACGGTGCGATCACGATGGTGACCAGGGCGAGCTGGGCATCGAGCCAGAACATCGCGCCGACCAGTGCCGCCATTGTAAAGATGTCGCGGCCGGCATTCTGGATCAGGCGGTTGATCGCCTGCAACATGAAGGCGACATCGGCGGTAAACCGTGCCGTGTGCGACGCTGCCGACTGGCGGGTGAGTTGTGCGATGTCGGAATCGATCAGGTGATTGTAGAGTTGCATCCGCAGATCGTATTCGATCTCGGCCTGCAGCCGGTTCGACAACCGCGCCTGGACGTATAGGGCGACGGATTTGCACAACACCGTCGCCAGCGCCGCCGCCGGGATCAGGTAGATCGCGGCCATGTATTTTTCCGCCGCCGCATCGAACGCCCAGTTGATGATCAGCGGATAAAGCGCAGTTGTGCCGGCAACCACGAGAATCCAGAAGAAGATCGCCGCAATCGAACGCCAGCGCGGCAGCAGGTATTCGCGCGCCAGCCGCTGCAGATGGGCGACGAGGGTCTCCCGGTCGACCGGCTCGACGGGTTTGTGATCCGAATTCGGCTCGCGCTTCGTCATTTGTGTTTGCGCTTCGTCAACTGGCCATATCCACTGCTGCCGTCCGCCTCGCCTCGGCCACCCCCCCCGGTCGCTGCTGGCCGCCGGCGCCGCCACGCGGCTTTTATCGGTTCCGCGAGCCAGGCGCCATCCCACTACCCAAATTCGCAATCGGTTGGATAATGGCGCCGGCATTGATATAGGCTGGCCGACGCATGCCGGAGCCGTGCTCCGTTGCCGCGGGCCCCGTAGCTCAGGGGATAGAGCACTGGATTCCTAATCCAGGTGTCGCAGGTTCGAATCCTGCCGGGGTCACCACCTGCGCCGCCGACCTGACGCCCCGGCCGCGCGCCTGCACGCCGGGTGCCAGGCAAAGCCCGGTGGACTTCAGGACGGATCGAGTTCCAGGGCCAGTTCGCCACGCACCCGGTCCTCGTCGATCTTGCATCCCAGTCCCGGCTCCTCGGAAACCAGCGCCGTTTGGCCCTCCATCGGCAATGGCGCCGCCAGATAATCGCCGGCCAGATGCTGGGGACCGTTCAGGTCGGCCGGATAATCGATCCCGAAGGCGGCAAAAACCTGCACCGAGGCGGCAAACCCGATGGGCGCATCCATTAGCCCGGATCCGATCAGCTTGATCCCGGCATTTCTCGCCAGTTCGCAAAGTTGTCTGGCATAGTGGATGCCACCGCATTTCTGCACCTTGCAGACCAGTCCCTCCACGGCGTCGCGCCGGATGAGATCCAGGATGAACGGCAGGCCCATCGCCGCCTCGTCGAGCGAGATATTCATCGACGTGGCGGACAGCAGTTTCTTCATGCCGTAGACATCGGTCATGGGTATGGGCTGTTCGAACAGTTCGATTCCCAGCGTTTCAAATCCCCGCGCCGCCCGCAGCGCCCGGTCCAGATCGTATCCCTGGTTGGCATCGACCCAGACCGTGCAGCCTTTGGCGATCTCCAGGGTCATCCGGGCATTTTCGATATCGATCTGCGGATCGTGGCCAACCTTGATCTTGAACGCCTTGAATCCCTCGTTCAGCCCCTGCGCCACGACCTTCGCCGTCGCGTCCGGATCCGGTGCGGAGACAAGATAGGAGAGGTCAATTCTGTCCCGCAGCTTGGACCCCAGCCAGGTTTGCAGATTGATTCCGAGTTTCCGGCAGATGAGGTCATGGATCGCCATGTCGACGGCGCCCTTGGCGATCGGCTGTCCCGGGTCGAAACCGGGCGCCAGCTCTACGTTCATCGCCTCGTGAAGCCCGGCAATATCGAACGGATCGCGGCCGATCAGGGCCGGCGCGAGATAGTGCTTGATCGTCGTGTACGTGGAATAGGTGGTTTCCGCCGACCACCGCCTGCTCGGACCGGCCTCGCCCCACCCACAGGTCCCGTCGTCGGCGGTGATCTTGACCATGGATATCTGCTTGCCTTCCTCGATTGTGCGCGAAACCCCTCTGGCGAGCGTGACGACAGCCTTCAGCGGAAGGCGGACGGGAAAGACTTCAACGGTTTGGATTTTCAATTCCACCTCCTAGGTGCCGGTAGATTTGCCCTGCATTTCCCGTCGGCCGACGACCACGATGGTGGCAAGCGCAAACAGCAGGAAGGTTGCCGAGATCGGGCGGGTTACGAAGATGTCGAGGCTGCCGCGTGACAGGATCATCGCCTGTCGAAATCCCACTTCCACGAGCGGCCCGAGGATAAAACCGATCAGCAGCGGCGCGACGGGAAACCCGAACTTGTTCATGATGTAACCCAGAACGCCGAAACCAAGCATCGCATACAGGTCGAAATAGCTGTTGGTGGAGACGAACACGCCGGTAACACTGAGCACCAGGACAATCGGGAAAAGCACCGAGTTGGGAACCCGCGTGGTCTGGATAAACGCCGGCATGCCGACCCTGCCGATAATCAGGTGCAGGACGGTGGCAAACGCCACCATGACAAAGAACGCGGCGATGAACTCGGACTGCTGCTCAAACAGCACCGGACCGGGTATCAGGCCGTGAACGATAAAGGCGCCCAGCATGATGGCGGTGATTACGTCGCCCGGCACGCCAAGGGTCAGCAAAGGCACAAACGTGGCGCTGGTCACCGCATTGTTGCCACTTTCAGCCGCCGCCACGCCCTCCAGCGCGCCCTTTCCGAACCGTTCCGGATTTCGCGCCATGTTCCGGGTGATCCCGTAGTTCAGAAAGGCCGAAACGGCGGCCCCGAGCCCCGGAACGGCCCCGATGAACACGCCGATCGCCGATGACCGGCCGATGACCGGCAGGCATCGCCGCCATTCGTCACCGGTGAGGCAGTGGTCGGGATCCTTCAGCCGCACACGCCCTGTCCCGGTGCGTTGCACCAGCCCGCGCTCCGCCACGCCCAGGGCTTCGGCGACGGCAAATATGCCGATGACGAGCGCAATGAACGCCCATCCCCCCGCCATGTCCCGGTAACCGAATGTCAATCGGAAATCACCGGTCAGGGGATCAACGCCGAATGTCGAAAGGAACAGACCGAGCGTGCCCGCCAGCAGGCCCTTCACAATATTACCCTGGGACAGAACGCCGACCAGCGTCAGCGCGAATATGCCGAGCGAAAAACTTTCCGGCGGGCCGATCTTGAGCGCAAAGAGCATCATCGGGATCGCGAACAGGATCAACGCCAGATCGCTGATGAATTCACCGATCACCGAGGCATAGAGCGACATCTTCAGGGCCTTGCCGGCTTTCCCCTGCCGGGTCAGCTCCGCGCCGTCGAGTGCGGTGGCCGCCGCGGCGGGCGTTCCCGGCACGTTGATCAGGACGGCGGACAGGGAACCGCCATACGTTCCGCCCTTGTAAATGCCGACCAGCATGGCCAGCCCGGCGACGGGACTGAGGTTGAACGTAACCGGCAGCGCGACTGCCACGGCCAGCGGCACATTGAGGCCGGGAATGGCCCCGATGACGATGCCGACAAGGAGGCCCGCCACCATTGCGGCGAGAACACCGGGTGTGGCTGCTTGCTCAAGTCCGGATAACAGCAGGTCCATGTGCGGTTACCCGAACATGCGCGCGGCAGGCAGCAGGATGATCATGTATTTCTCGAAGAACAGATACAGGAGGACCGGAACGAGAAGTGAAACCAGAACGATCACGAGGCGATGACGGGCGCCGAATATCAGGTTTGCAAACAACAGGAACACGCCTGTCGAAATCAGGTATCCGGCATGCCGAAGGGCGAATATGTAACCGGTCATGAGGGCGATCAGGATCGCCACGCGGCCCAGCGGCACCGCAAGACCGGTCCCGGCCTCGCCGGCGGTCGTCACATCGCCGGCGATGGCCTTTCCAACGGATGAAACAAGCAGCACGACCGACAGCAGCCCCAGAACGGCGACGAGGGCCAGCGGCAGCGTCGTCGTCTTGACGAAGGCGCCGGCCCCCTCCTGCAGGAAGAGGTTGTGACCGAGGAACGCGCACGCCGCCATCAACACGGCGGCGATGAACGCATCCCCCGATATTCTTCTCATCAGGACCTGGTCCCGGGCCTGCCGGGCCTACTTGCGAAGCATCGGCGCGTAATTGTTCCAGTCACGCGCCCAGATCGCGCCGAACTCCTCGGCGGAAAGATAGGTGATCGCGGTTGCCGTCTTGAGCGCCTTGTCCTTGAACGCATCATCGTTGGCAACGCTCGCCAGCGCATCCCTGAGCTTGGCCAGAACGTCATCGGGAACGCCCTTGGCGACGGCCACGCCTACAAACGGGCTGCCATACACCGCAAATCCCTGCTCTTCGGCTGTCGGAATGTCCGGAAACGCGGCGTCGCGGTCGGAGCGAAAGACCGCAAGACCACGGAGCTTGCCGCCCTTGATGTTGGAAGCGACGGTTGCCGCATTTGCCGGCAGCATGTCCACCGTGCCGCCCAACAGCGCCGTCACACCCGGCGCGCCACCTTGTTGCGGCACGTGCACGACCTCAAAGCCGGCGGTCTTCGCCAGCCCGTTCAGGGTCAGGTGCGGCATGCCGTTCGGCACGGCCCCGAACGTATATTTGCCCGGCTCCGCCTTTGCCGCGGCGACAAGGTCGTCGAGCGATTTCCAGGGCGAATCGGCGGGAACGGCAAGAATGATGGTCGCCGCCACCAGCTGACCGATGGGCTCGAAATCGTCGTATCTGTAGCCGACATCGTTTTTCAGCGGCGTAAGCACATGGTTGCCGCTTGTGGTGGCGAGGATCGTGTATCCGTCTTTTGGCGCGTCAAGCGCCGCCTGCGTCCCCAGCGAGCCGCCGCCGCCGGGCATGTTGGCGACCGCGACCGGCTGGCCGAGCGCCGCCCCCAGCGGTTCGGAGACGAGCCTGGCAATGACGTCGGTACTGCCGCCTGCGTTCCAGGTGACGATCATCTGGATCGGTTTGCTCGGATACTCCTGGGCGCCGGCATTGCCGGCCAGTGCAAATGCGACCGGCAACGCGGCCAGGCAAGCTATCTTCCTGAATTGGGCTTTCATGACGTCGCTTCCTTTCCTCCTGGTTGGTTTTCTTGTTGGTCAGGCCGGTCACATCCGGATTCAGTGACCGCCCCTGATCACCGTGCCCGGAATGTAGCTGGCCTGAAGTTCATCCCGGCTCTTCGGGCTCCTTGCCATCGGACGCGGGATCAGCGCGTTGAGGTCCGCATACCGGTCCCTGTCCAGGGGCGCGTTTTCCAGGCGCCGGTCATCTTGCGGATACCGAAAGCACTTGAAGACCATGTTGTTGGTCCCGAAAATCGGATGCTCATAATAGAACGGTGTGATGAATTCCCACACGGTGTCCCCGTCTTCGGTGACCTCGAAAAGCCGCCCCTTCGTGCATTCGCATATGAGGGTGTTGCCGTTGGCCAGCCGTTGCGCACCGGAGCAGATGAAACTGCTGAAATCGAAGATCGGATTTTCCTTGTACTCCCAAACGATGCGCTCGGTACGGGGATCGACCTCGATGACCCGGGAATAGTCAATCGTCGTATAGGCCCGGTGCGCGCCATTGTCGAAGACAAGAATATTGCCGTTTTCAAGCCATGTCGGATTGTGTTGGCCGGCCAGGTGCCCCGGACCCCACCGCCAGTCGATCTTTCCCGACGTCCGGTCCACGATGACGATTGTGTTGATGCATCGGAAACTCAGGAGCAGCCGGCCGTCCGGCATCACATGTATGGCGTTCAGATTGGTCCAGCGATCACGGGGATGCAGCGGTCCCAGAATATCGAGGTCGGGATCCAGGTGCTCGAATGTCAGCCACTCCCAGACGATGCGTCCGTTGCGGTCGATTTCCTGGACCGCCTCTCCGTAGATGTCGCCATCGCGCTCCGTGCCGGCCTGACCGCCTTTGACCTTGTCCGCCAGGCCCCGCGGCACGGCCCGCCATTTCGCCACCAGATAGTTTCCGTTGTCCAGGGGTGCAAAGCAGTGGCTGAGATAGGGGTCCCGGTATTCCCATAGGACCGAGCCGTCCCAGTCGTACTCGACGATCTGGCCGCCATTGCCGGCAAACTCCGGAATCGCCGGCGGCATGGTCCGGCCGGCAAATGCCAATCGGCCGTTTGGCAGGAGCTCGCCATAGTTTCCCGGAAGATTCTCCGTTTTCCAGCGGTGCAGGATTGTCCCGTCCATGTCGATCAGCCAGACATTTCTGCCGTACATCGGAGCGAACAGGGTCAACCCGTCGCATGTCCGGCCCGGCTCGGTATGCGTGAGACCCCGCTGGCTCCTGAACCCGACACTCATGAATCCGGCACGGGATCAGGCCGGAAATCGGAGCCGGGATCGGGCCACCGATCGGGCCGGGCCGGGGCCTCCTGGACCCCGAACCGCGGGACAGACCGGACGCCTGGCAATATCCCCAACGCGCGTGAATTCAACACACCGGTATCAAAGGCCAATTTCCAACTGTTTAGTTGATAACAGTCAAGAGTGTCTCCGGGTTCAAGTCAAGTCAATTCACTGCCGTGGCCTATTCGGGCGGCGACTTGAGATAGGAGAGCACGAAATCGATCACATGCCGGCGCCGCTGGCGCAGGCGCCTTTCGGTCATCAGGTTCTGCCGGAAAATGATGGAGAGCGTGTGCTGATTGGAATGATAGAAATAACACAGCGACGCGATGGAAATGTAGAGATCGACCGGATCGGCGGTTCGCCTGAAGCTGCCGTCCGCCAGACCGCGGTCCAGGATATCGCCGATCGTCGATTTCAGGCGCGCGTGAAGGGCCGGCAGGTCGGAGGATTTGCTGAGGTGGCGGGCCTTGTGGATGTTCTCGTCGTTCAGCAGCGCCACGAAATTCCGGTGCTCGATCAGGTAGTCAAACGTGAACTCCATGAAGGTCCTGAGCGCTTTTTCCGGCGGCAATGCCGCCAGGTTGAGCGACTGCTCGCCGCGCCGGATATCCGCGTAGGCCCGGTTGAGCACCTCCGCGTAAAGCCTGTCCTTGTCACCGAAGTAATAATAGAGCAGCTGTTTGTTGACCCCTGCCTTCGCGGCAATGGAATCGACGCGGGCGCCGCTCAAACCGAATTGCGAAAACTCGTCCAGACCCGCCTCCAGGAGGCGCGCCTTTGTGTTCTCCGGATCCCGTTGGTTTGCAAGGCGAGGTTTCACATACCGCTCCGACAGCCTGCAGACTTAAGCTCTTTCAAGGTCGCGGCATAGAAGTCACACGGAAAGGCGGGCCAAATCCACCGGGATTTCCCCGCATCAGTCCGCCTGACTACAATACGATTCCAGCCGTACACGAAAATCGCCGGGCATCCACGCGCCCGGGCGGTCCAGATCGGTCAGGACAACCTGGGACGCATTGTACCCGGGCAGACCTGTGATATTGCCGCCGGGATGGCTTGACGAGCCGCAAAGATACAGCCCGTCGATATGTGTCCGGTAATGCCCGGCACCCGAAAACGGCCGGTTGTATCCGATCTGGTCGTTGGTGAAGGCGCCGATCAGCAGGTCGCCGAAACGCATGTTCGGCAACGACCGTTCGACATCGAGCGCACTGCGGGTGAACCAGTCGATCACCTGATCCTCCAGACCGGGCGCATATTGCGACCACAGGGACAGCATCGCGCGGCCGTGAGCCGCCTTTTCCCGGTCCCAGTTCCGCGGATCGCCATTCAGGCGATAGGGAAGCTTCTCCCACATGAAGGCCACGTGCTTGCCCTCGGGGGCCTGTGTGGAATCGAACATTGTCGGGCAGGCGCCCCACATCACCGTCGGCGGGATTGTCCCCGCCTCGTGATGGCGGACAATGTCGGGATACTGGTCCAGATGCTCCAGGCCGAGGATCACCATGAACGCCTTATCGATCGCGGGATCACGGGTTGCGGCAGCATACGCCGGCGGCGATTGCAGATTGAGATTGAGGGCGAACAACGGCGCGATCAGATTGTATTCGAAGCTCTCCACCTTGCGCCGCCATGTGTCCGGCAGATCGCCCGCATCGAGCAGATCCGCAAAGGTCTGATGCGGATTGAGGCCGGAGGCGACGAATTCGCGCGCCATATGCGTCGATCCATCGGTCAGTTCGACGCCGATCGCCCTGCCGCCATCGACAAGCACGCGCGCCGGCTCGCCATTGGTTCGGATTTGGCCGCCGCTTTCGCGCACCGCAGCCTCCAGGGCCACCGCCAGACCGCGCGCGCCGCCGATCGACATTTGGGCCTTGGCCGTACTGGCAAGAAGGGCAGCGATATGGTGGCCAAAACCCTTGACCCGCAGGTCGACCTCCCGCAGGCCGTTGAAAAAGAGCAGGCCGGCCTGGATCGTCGGATCCTCAAACTCCCGCATCACGAATTCCAGCGGCGACATCTCGCTGGTCTCCAGCAGAAGGCGGCCTTGCGCGGATTTTTCTAGCAGCGATCGCCGCACATCCGGCGGCAGCGGCGGCGCCATCGCCTCCGGCCTGAGGATGTTTTCAACGATGGGCTGGAACGAATCGTGCCACCGCCTCAGGGTTCGCGCGTCCTTTTCGTTGAAAGAGGCGAACGAGTCGTAAGTCCGTTCAAAATCGGTCCACCACTGCAACGACCGGCCATCGCGGAGCAACAATGCGACATTCAGTTCCGGCTCCAGATATCGAACGCCGTGCCGTTCCAGCTCCAGGTCATGGTACCAGGGCATGTCCGTGGCGGCCCGGTGAAAGAAGGCATGTGTATTGTGCCGAAATCCCGGATGCCGGGGATCTTCCACGGTGGCCAGCCCGCCGCCGACAACATCGCCGCGCTCCACCAGCAATGTCGACAGGCCCGCTTTTCCGGCATAAGCCTGAAGAATGAGGCTGTTGTGGCCCCCGCCCAGAATAATTCCGTCATAGGTTGCCATCACATGATCCTGTGCCCTTGTGGCCGGGACAGCCCGGTGGCCGGCAGGAGGTGCCGGCGGCCGGTCAATCAGGCCGTGGTTTCATGACCGACGAAGACCGGACTGGTCCAGGCCAATTGGCCATTTGTCTGTCGAACGCGCAAATAGGCATATCCGCGCGAATCCGGTATTTCGAGTTCCCTCATCCCGGATATGCCGGTTGCCCTCAGGGGCATGATCCGGTGCCACTGGCAGCTTTCCGCCGGGAACGGGCCCGTAAAGTGGCTTTCCGAACCGTTCGCCAACGCCGCCAGCGAAACCGTCTCCGACAACGGCACCGGCTGATTCAGTTGCAACGTCAGGGTCGTCGCCGCGTCTCCTGCAATCTCCAGGACGATGCTATGATTGGGATTCTGGCGATAGGCCCCCCGCCGGGATGTGTAGGACACGACCTCGATCCGGTTTTCGCCGACCTCGATGAACCGGTGCCGCCGCGCTTCGTCGAACGGCCCGGACTGGAGGCAGGGGAAGTGCCTGAGAAGCCGCCCGCCTTCGACGGACAGTGTCATGGACCAATCGCAAACCCGTTCCAGCGCCAGGTCGCCCCACGGACCCCATCCCCATTCAAACCGCACCTGGACGGGATCGCCGAACACACCGTCCCTCGATTGCGGAAACTCCGGATAGTCCCGGCTGACGATTTCGCCGCACACGACCGTCTCCACGACATCCAGTTCATCGCGTCCGGCAATGTCATAGGAAAGCTCCAGGCGTGGCCGGGCCGACAACGAGGCGCCCATCGGATGACCGTCCGCGGCAAGATCGATCTCGATCCTGTCGCCGGTCAGGGCATAGGTTCGGCGCGACCAGATCGCATCGAGGATGGCACGGCGATTGTTCTCGGTGACGAGCGCCGCCATCAGCCCTTCGCCATAAGCGCCGGGAAAGCCGTTGTGGCTGTCCGATGAGGCGACGAATCCGAACCGCAGCCCCCTGTCGAGGGCGCGACGCGCCGTGTTTGCCGTCTCGCGACCGCCCATTGAATGGTTGAAGTAGGTCAGCGGCCCCCTGTCGTGCTCGGAATTTCCATGCTCGGAATAGATTTCCACGACAGGCGTGGCGTCTTCGCGGAACACATCCCAGTTCACGCCGCGATGACCGGTCGGATAGGCGATATGATGGGGGATCATCAGCGCCTGTTCAGACCGGCAGAACTGCCGGAGTTCCGACACCGTATCGGGACAATACAGGGGCCGGTGGTCTTCCGGGAAGACCACGCACTGGTCGCCGTACCGGCTGGAGTGCCACTCATAGCCCAGAAAGGTCGTGAAATCCGCCCCCTCATTGGCGTCCGCAATCAGGTCCTGCACACCCGGCCAGCCATCCGCCAGCCTGGCAAAGCCTTCCAGCCAGTGGTTTTCCCGGCCGCCTTCCATCGGCTCCATGTCGTGCCACCGCGAATGCCCGGTGAACGCGAAAAAGTCGAGATGGGTCCTGGCAATATCGATTGACCGCTCCAGGGACCCGACCCCGTACCCCAGGGCATTGTGATTGTGGATATCGCCAAATACGATTTCGTGTTTTTTGGCCATCGGAATATTTCGCGCCCACTGGCACTCTGGCAAAGTTTCAACTAAACAGTTACAACCCGGTTTTGGCAGTTGAACCGGAGGATTGCAACAAGAGAACGTCGATGACGCATTCGTCTGAAATCCCCAAAGGCGCGGATTTGCCCGATCTCCCGGATTCATTCGCCGATGAAGACGCGCTTGAAGCGTTCATGTGCAAACCGGGCGCCGCCCTGGTCGCTGACTTGGCGGCGGTCGATGGCGACATCATGCTCCTCGGCGCCGGCGGCAAGATGGGTCCCACGCTCGCCCGTCTGGCCAAGAACGCTGCACCGTCGAAGACGATCCACGCGGTCGCAAGGTTCTCTGATCCGACCGTCGCCGGAAAATTCGCTGCCGCCGGCGTGGAGACGATCAGGGCCGACCTGCTGAAGCAGGAGGATCTGGCCCGCCTTCCCGATGTCCCCAACATCATCTACATGGCGGGAAGGAAATTCGGCTCCCGGGGATCGGAGGAACTGACCTGGGCGATGAATGTTCACGTCCCGGCTCTGGTGGCGGACCGGTTCGCCCGGTCGCGGATCGTCACCTTTTCCACCGGCTGCGTCTATCCGTTCGTGCCCGTCAATTCGCAAGGGGCGACCGAGGACATGCCGCTCGACCCGCCCGGCGAATACGCCCAGTCCTGTGTCGGACGGGAGCGGATGTTCCAGTATTTTTCCGGCGTTCATGGCACGCCGGGTGCCATCATCAGGCTCAACTACGCGATCGACATGCGTTATGGCGTGCTCTTCGACATTGCCAGCAAGGTCCACGCCGGCGTCCCGGTGGATGTCACGATGGGCCACACCAATGTCATCTGGCAGGGCGATGCCAACAGCCATGTCCTGCGCGCGCTGCGCCATTGCCGGACGCCGCCTGTTCCCATCAATGTCAGCGGACCGGAGACCGTCTCCGTTCGCTGGGCCGCCAAACGTTTCGGCCAGATTTTCGGCAGGGACGTCGTCATCACCGGTGAGGAGGCATCGACCTGCTGGCTGATCAACACCGCACGATCCACGCGGCTTTTCGGCTACCCCTCCGTCCCGCTTGACAAAATGCTGGAATGGGTGGCCGACTGGGTCGCCCGCGACATGCCCAGCCTTGGAAAACCGACGCATTTTGAAACCCGTGATGGCCGGTACTGACGATCTGAAACTCATCGGTCTTCGTCAGGACATGGTCCCCGGCGCGTCCCGATTGGTCAAGGAGGCCGACTGGAACCAGACACCCGACGACTGGCTGTTTTTCATTCGCCGGGGCAAACCGGCCTGCTACGTTGATCCGGCAGATCGGGTGGTGGCGACGGCGGCCGTTCTGCCCTACGGGTCCCGGTTTGGCTGGATAAGCATGGTGCTGGTGAGCAAATCATGGCGGCGTCGGGGAATCGCCTCCCGCCTTCTGGCCTGGTGTATCGATCAACTGAAATCCGAAGGGCTCGTGCCGGTCCTGGATGCAACGCCGGAGGGCGAAGCGGTCTATCGGGATCTTGGGTTTGCCGGCGGTGTCAACTTGCATCGATGGCGCGCGAACGCGATCGCGGCGGGCCGGCCTTCCGGCGGGTCAGCCCGCCAGGTATCGGGCGGGATTCCGGACAGTCCGGCAGGCTGCGACCGCCAGGCGTTCGGAGCCGATCGACGTTTCCTGCTTGCCGATATCGCCCGACGATCCGGCGCCAGGTGCTGGCGGTCCGGCGGCGACGGAACCGGGTTCCTTTTGAGCCGCCGCGGTCGAACGGCCCGCCACATCGGGCCGGTTTGCGCCGACAGCGAGACGACGGCCAGGCATCTTCTACAGGCCGAGCTCTCCCTGATCAGTGGCCCGGCCATCATCGATGTCCCCGATCCGCACGGCGCCATCGCCGACCTGCTTTGCGAAGCGGGCTTTACGCCGCAGCGACCGTTCATCCGCATGCAACTGGGGCGGCAACAGCCGTTCGGCGACGTATCCCGCACCTTTGCGATCGCCGGACCGGAATACGGGTAGGAGCCATGAGCCTGCACTGGACCGACTTGCCGGAGGATATCGTAAAGGCCCTGAGGGCCGGCGTCGTCATCCCGGCCCATCCGTTGGCCCTTGATCCGGACCGCCGGCTCGATCGGCGGCATCAGCGGGCGCTGACCCGCTACTATGCCGATGCCGGCGCCGGCGGAATCGCGGTCGGCGTTCACACGACACAGTTTGAAATTCGTGATGTGGGGCTGTTGGAACCGGTGCTAGCGCTTGCCGCCGATACCGCGGACCGCTGGTCCGACAGGCCCTTGATCAAGATTGCCGGACTTGTCGGCAGAACCGAACAGGCCCTCCGCGAAGCGGCCATCGCGCGGCATCTGGGCTACCACGCCGGCCTGCTGAGCCTTGCCGCCTGGAAAGGGTCCGGTGAGGACGAAATCATCGACCATTGCACCCGGGTTGCGGCCGAGATCCCCGTCGTCGGATTCTATCTCCAGCCGGCGGTCGGCGGAATGCTGCTGTCGGCGGATTTTTGGAAACGGTTTTGCCGGATCGACAATGTGATCGCGGTGAAGATGGCGCCGTTCAACCGCTATGCCACCCTTGATGTCATACGCGGCGTCATCGAGGCCGGCGCCGAGGATCGGATCGCGCTCTACACCGGCAACGACGACCACATCGTCGCCGACCTCCTGATCCCGTTCCGGTTTGCCCGCGGCGGCGAGGAGATTGGCGTCCGGATCGTCGGCGGATTGCTGGGGCACTGGTGCGTGTGGACGAAAAAGGCCGTCGAAATCCTGGACCGCTGCCACCGGGCATGGCGGGAAAGCGCCATCGATCCCGAACTGCTGACCCTTGACAGTCAGGTGACCGATTGCAACGCCGCGTTCTTCGATGTCGCCAACGGATTTGCCGGCTGTATCGCCGGCTGCCACGAGGTGCTTCGCCGCCAGGGCCTGATGGAGGCAATCCGGTGCATCGATCCGCAGGAAGGCTTGAGCGCCGGCCAGCGGGAGGAGATCGACCGGGTATACAATGACTACCCGCAACTGAACGACGATGCCTTTGTCAGGGCGAACCTGGACCGATGGCTGGACAGTTGAGCTACTGCATACAGGATCCGCGCCTGGCGGCGTTTCCCTGCGCCCGGCGGCGCGATGTCACCGACCGAAATCAAACCCGGCCCGCTCGCCGGCAGCCGGCCGCCAGCCACGGAACCAGTCCATGATCGAATTGTCCTACTGCAACGAAACCATCGCCGATGAGGGCAAAAGCCTGGATGACCAGGCACGTATCGTGGCGGCTTTGGGCTATATGGGTCTGGAACTCGCGCCGGGCTCGATCGAAAACGAGCCCCACCGCATGTCGGATGCCCGGATCGACGAGATCCGCGCAACGATCCAGGCCCATGGTCTCGCCGTCACCGGTTTGCATTGGCTGCTGGCGCCCTATCCCAACCTGTCGATCACCGAACCGTCGGTGGCGCCGCAGACCCAGGCCGTTCTGGTCCGGTTGGTCGAGATATGCGCCCGCCTCGGCGGCAGCGTGCTGGTCCATGGATCGCCGGGCCAGCGCCAACGCGTCGACGGCGAGACCGCGGAGCAAACGCGCCGCCGCCTGATCCCGTTCTTCAAGCCCATCGCCGACAAATGCGAAGCCCATGGCGTCACCTATTGTCTGGAGCCGCTGGGACGAAAGGAAACGCCCATCGTCAACACGGTCGCACAAGCCGCGGAAATCGTCGACGGTGTCGGCTCCGATCGCTTCCGGGCCATGATCGACACCAGCGCCGCGGGCAAGACGGAAGACAGGCCGGTCGCGGAACTGATTCGCCACTGGGTCCCGACGGGGATGATCGGCCACATCCAGGTCAATGACACCAATCGCGGGGCACCGGGTATGGGCGACGATCCGTTCCGCGATATCGTCCGTGCAATCCGCGACGTCGGCTGGTCCGGGCCGGTCGCCATCGAACCGTTCAGGTCGGTTGTCGATGCCTCGGTAACGGCGGCAATCGGCGCCGCGACGATGCGCGCCTACTGGACGGCGGCCGCGGATTGAAGGTACGGCCGAAATTGGGACAATCAACTCCGGGTAACGTCTCCGGCCTGGCGCCGGCGGCAAGGACAGCAAAGGGATGGCGCAATGGATGAACGCAGGATCGGGATAATCATGCACGGCGTGACCGGGCGCATGGGCACCAATCAGCACCTCGTTCGATCGGTCCTTGCCATCCGCGACCAGGGCGGCCTGGAACTGGCGGACGGAAGCCGCCTTGTGCCGGATCCGATTCTTGTCGGAAGAAACCGGGCCAAACTGGAATCCCTGGCCGGCCAACACGGGGTCGCGCGGTTCACGACCGATCTTGATTCGGCGCTGTCCGATCCGGACGACGAACTGTTCTTCGATTCCGGGTCGACAAAGATGCGCCCCGACCTTCTTCGCCGCGCCATCGATGCCGGCAAGCATATCTATTGCGAAAAACCGGTCTCGGAGGACTTCGCATCGGCGCTGGAAATTGCCCGTTATGCCAACTCAAAGGGCGTCAAGAACGGGATTGTGCACGACAAGCTCGACCTGCCGGGATTGTTGAAACTGAAGCGCCTTCGCGACAGCGGCTTCTTCGGCCGGATCCTGTCGGTTCGCGGCGAGTTCGGATACTGGGTCTTCGAAGGCGACTGGATGGCCGCCCAGCGGCCGAGCTGGAACTACCGCAAGGCGGAGGGCGGCGGCATCATTTCCGACATGTTGTGCCACTGGCGCTACGTGCTCGACAACGTGATCGCACCGGTGCGCGCCGTTTCGTGTACCGGCGCGGTTCACATCGCAGATCGCTGGGACGAGAACGGCGATCACTATGCCGCCGACGCCGAAGATGCCGCTTACGCGACTTTCGAGCTGGAGGGCGGCATTCTCGCCCACATCAATTCCAGCTGGTGCGTCCGGGTTCGCCGGGACGATCTGGTGACCTTTCAGGTGGACGGCACACTCGGGTCCGCCGTTGCCGGCTTGCACAGATGCTTCAGTCAGCAAAGGGTCAATACGCCCAAGCCGGTGTGGAATCCCGATCAGCCGCAGGCCCTGAACTTTTTCGAAAGCTGGGAAGAGGTCCCCGACAACGCCGCGTTCGACAACGGGTTCAAGGTCCAGTGGGAACAGTTTCTCCGCCATGTGTCGGAGGACGGGCCCTGGTCGTATACATTGCTGGAAGGCGCCAAGGGCGTCCAGCTGGCCGAGCTTGGTTATCAAAGCTGGAGGGAACGCCGCTGGCTGGACGTTCCGGCGATATCGGAGACAGGCTGATGGCCGCATCCTTGAACTTGCCGCGCGCCGACGGAACGCTTGAAGCGGTGACGATCGACGCCGGCCCCGACCCGAAGCCGAAAACCGGACCTTGGAACCGGACGGCCTATGCCGCATGCCATGTGGTTGCCGATCCGTTCGCCGACAACGATCCCTGGCTGCAGCCGGCCATCGACTGGGACAAAACGCTCGCGTACCGGGAGTATCTGTGGACGATCGGCCTTGGCGTCGCCGAAGCGATGGACACCGCCCAGCGCGGCATGGGCCTGGACTGGCCGACATCGCTTGAGCTCATCAGCAAAAGCGTCGCCGCGGCGAAGGCCGGGAACCATCTGATCGCATGCGGCGCCGGGACCGATCATCTTCAGCCCGGCCCCGGCCTGACGATTGGCGACATCATCGGCGCCTACCAGACCCAATGCGAGGCCGTCGAAGCCGCCGGCGGAAGCGTCATTTTCATGGCATCGCGGGCGCTGGTTGCCGCCGCCAAAGGGCCTGAAGACTATGAAAAGGTCTACAGCCAGGTCCTTGGCGGTCTTTCCAGACCGGCCATTCTGCACTGGCTCGGCGAGATGTTTGATCCGGCGCTGGAGGGATATTGGGGGGCGCCCGATCACATGACGGCGATGGACACCTGCCTGGCGGTCATCCGCGAGAATGCCGGCAAGGTCGATGGCGTCAAGATCTCGCTGCTGTCGGCCGAAAAGGAAAGGATCATGCGCCGCCAGCTCCCGCCGGGCGTGAAGATGTATACTGGGGATGATTTCAATTATCCGGACCTGATCGCCGGCGACGAGCAGGGATATTCCGATGCGCTTCTCGGGATATTCGATCCGATCGCCGGCGCGGCCGCAAGGGCGTTGACCGCGCTTGCCGCCGACGATCTGGAGGAGTATCGCGCGGCGATGGCGCCCACCGTCCCGCTGTCGCGTCACATATTCAAGGCGCCGACCCGCTTTTACAAAACCGGCGTCGTCTTCATGGCCTATCTCAACGGACATCAGGACCATTTCACCATGGTCGGCGGTCAGGAAAGCGCCCGTTCGACCTTGCACCTGGCGGAAATCATCCGGCTTGCCGCCAAAGCCGGTCTGTTTGTCGATCCCGACAGCGTCGTCAACCGCGCCCGACCGGTTTTCGCCGCCCGCGGCGTGGAGATTTAGCCCATGCCGTCGGCAAAGGCGCTGTCCCTCAATACGGCAACGGTCTCCACCCGGTGGAATTTGCAGCAATGTGTCGATGGCTGCCTGCGCCACGGCATCGGCGGGATATCGCCGTGGCGTGACAAGCTGCACGAGGCCGGTGTCGCCGATGGCGCCCGGATGATCCGCCAGTCCGGCCTGACCGTTACCGGCCTTTGCCGGGGCGGATGGTATACCGCCGGTGGCAGGCTGACGGACGATGTGCTGGACGACAATCGTCGCGCCGTCGACGAGGCGGCGGAGATCGGCGCCAAATGCCTGGTCATGGTTGTCGGCGGTCTGGCCGCGGGATCGCGGGATCTCCCGCTTGCCCGCGAACTGGTCCGCGAGGGCCTACAGCACACCCTGGAACATGGGCGGCGGGCCGGCGTGCCGATCGCCATTGAACCGCTGCATCCCATGTACACCGCCGACCGCTCCTGTGTCGGCACATTGGCGCAGGCCCTTGATCTCTGCGACGAACTTGGAGACGGCATCGGCGTGGCGCTCGATGTCTATCACGTCTGGTGGGATCCGGACCTGGCCGGGCAGATTGCGCGCGCCGGCAAATCGAGGTTGCTGGCGTTTCACATCTGCGACTGGCTCGTGCCGACCCGCGATCTCCTGACCGACAGGGGAATGATGGGCGACGGCGTTATCGATATCGCCGCGATCCGCCGGATGGTCGATGCACAGGGCTTTGAGGGACTGAACGAGGTCGAGATATTTTCATCCGCCAACTGGTGGACGAAAGATCCCGACGTCGTGCTGGAAACGATGATCCGCGCCGTTGCCGGCTGGTAGCGCGGCCGAAGGAGCCCGGTTTGTGTCAGGGCCGGCCGGGCATTTCCGTCATTGATGCCCAATCCGGCTCGCAGGCCACACCAAACCCGGCGGCTCTCCCGATTGAGCGCAACGAAACCAGGCCATCGGTGATATTCAGGCGGACACGGCCGTCCTCGGAACTGTAGAGGTCCCGATGGGCATCGTGATAGCGCTGCTGCTCATCACCGGGCGCGTCTCCGAACCCGTCGACATAGTGTTGGGCGTTGCGTTCCACATCACCGAGCCCGACAAGTGCGGCAAGCGCAAAATCCTGCTGGACCGCAATACCGGGCTGGGTGGTCAGATCCTCGCCGGTTATGAAGAAACGCGCGCACCCGCATTCGCGGTTCCACTTGTCCGCCCGGGCCCGGTTCAGCAACGACCGGTAGAATCCCTTGCACGATTTCGACGATATCCCGCGATAGCCGAGCCCGCGGGCGATTGGGAATACGCCGATGTCGCTGTCCGATTCGTCGATCACGATGGGTTTGGCCGCCTGCAGCGCATGAACCGGCTCCGACAGGGCAACGGTCCGGGCGATCGGTTGTTCGATATAGCGCGTCGAGGCCCAGAGCCGGGCCAGCAACGGTTCCGCGTCGATACCCGCCACGAGCGCCCGCACTGCTTCGGCGTTTTCGTATTGCTCGTTGCCGTCCAGGCTGATCCGGTATTCCGCTCCGGTCCGGTCGAGGACCGATGCGATGCGGCAGAGCCGGTCGATATCCGCCGCCATGTCGCCGCCGACTTTCAGTTTGAAATGGCGGTGGCCATACCGGGCGACGACCTGTTCCAGGCTTTCCGGCAGGCCGTCACCGACGGGCGACCCGATCTCCGCGTCGGTGATCGCATCGGCCATGCCGACCGTGTGTCGAATCGCCATTGTCTCCGCCAGCGGTCGGGCGGCGAGGAATTCATCGAGATTTTCGTCGAAAAGGTCTGGCGTCGTGTGCGCTGTCACCGCGAACACATTGGCTCGCACCGCATCGAAGATCGATCGACCGGCGCCGCGGCAGATCGCATCGGCGATCGCCCGGTCCAGGAGCGCCGGTCCGAAGCTGGCGATCAGTCCGTTCAGCCCTTCACGCGCACACGCCGCGTGCTGCTCCGGCAACAACTCCCGGTGCAGGCCAAAGGCGGTCCCGACGGGCGCGCCGATATAGAGGCCCGCCGCCAGCCGGAGCGATTGCCGCAACTGGTCGTAATTGTCGTCATTGGTCAGATCGGGGTTCTTGTCGAACCATTTCGCCGCGAGCAGTTCGGCGGCCATCCCCCGCTGTACCGTTCCGTCAACCTCCGCCTCGACGCGGACAAACACCTGCCGGGCGTGGGAAAGAGTGACGGCGCCGAACTTGAACGGCGTGCGAAGGCCGACAGGCCGTTCGAAAAACCGAACCGATTTCACGGATATGGCCGCAGCGTTGGTCATCTTAGGTCCCTTTGTCCGGCGCCGGCGGACGGTTACCCGTCCGGCCTGCCGCGCGCCGCGCCGCGCCAGCGCGCAAACAGCGCCACCGCACCACGGCGAACCGCCGGCACGGCAGCGAGCAGCATCACCAGGCAGGCAAGCGCCAGCGCGGCGGAGATTTCACGCGTGAAAAACGGGATCAGGCTCCCGTCCGAAAGCGTCATGCCCCGGCGGAAGCTTTTGTCGAGCAGGTCGCCGAGCACGATGCCGAGGACCAGCGGCGCCATCGGATAGTCCATTTCCCGGAGGATGTAGCCGAAAATACCGAATGCGATCATGACGTAGATATCGAATATCCGCCCGGCGATGGCGAAGGATCCGATCGTGCACAGCGTGAATATGACCGGCATCATGTAGTTGCGCGGAACCGCCAGAACGGTCAGCAGCGGACGGGTGAGAAGGAGGCCGAGGATCAGCATCGCGATCATCGCCATGAACACCATGGCGACAACCTGGAACACGAAGGCGGGGAACTCGATCATGATCATCGGACCGGGCCGGATCCCGTGGATGAACATGGCCGCCAGCAACACCGCCGCCGGCGCCGAGCCGGGCACCGCCAGCGTCAGGACCGGAATGATGGCCCCGGGGACGGCGGCATTGTTGCCGGCTTCGGCCGCCATCAGGCCTTCCACCGAGCCCTTGCCGAACTTGTCCTTCTCCTTGCTCGCCCGTTTCGCCGCCGCATAGGACATCCACGCGCCCATGTCCTCGCCGACCCCGGGCAGCAGCCCCATGAAAGTCCCGATCAGACCCGAGCGTGCGGCAGTTCGCCGGTACTTGCGGATATCGCGCAACCTCGGGATGATCCGGTCCGACGTGTCGCGCACCACTTCAAAGGACCTGGCTTTCATCACCACAAGGACCTCGGCAAATCCGAACGCACCGACAAGCGCCGGCAACAGGCCGATCCCGCCGGACAGGTCCGTGGAACCGAAGCTGAAGCGCTGGTAGGAGTGGATCCCTTCCTGCCCGATCATCGCCACCAGGAGCCCCAGAAATCCGGCGATCCAGCCCTTCAGCGCGTCGCCGGACGTGGTGATCTGCCCGGCGATCAGGACGCCGAACAGCGCCAGCCAGAAGAATTCGTACGACCCGAACAGCAATGCGAAATCGCCCAGAACCGGCGCGACAAGCGCCAGCGCGACCAGCCCGATCATGCCGCCGATGAACGATCCCGTCGTGGCGATACCCATCGCCCGGCCGCCCATACCGGCCCGCGCCAGCGGAAAGCCGTCCAGCGATGTCGCCGCATTCGCCGGCGTGCCGGGGATATTCAGCAGGATCGCCGAACGCGAGCCGCCATAGATGGCGCCCACATACATGCAGATGAGGATCAGGATCGCCTGATCGCTCTCCATGCGAAACGTCAGGGTGGTCAGCAACGCGATCCCGAGCGTGGCCGTGAGGCCCGGCAGGGCACCGACGGTGATCCCGAGCAGCGTCGCCCAGCCGACATGGAACAGCATCACCGGATTGGACAGGTATGCCGTCAGGGCATCCAGGAAATGGCCAAGGCCGCTCAATGTGTTCCGCCGTCAGGGTAGCCGGACAAAGAAAATATCCTTGAAAACGACCGAGACCACGACCGAAGCGGCCAGCGCCACGATCATGGCCAGCGCCGCGCGCGCGCCCAACTGCCGGGCGGATTTGGCGAGCTCCGGTTTCTCCCGCAGTTCGAAGATGAGAATAAACGCGAACACGAACAGGAATGCCGCCAGCTGGAACGGAACTCGACCGACCAGAACCACGGCGAACACAAGACACAGGGCAAAGGCGATGCCGACATTTGTCATCCCGGCTTTTGTCGGGCCGGCCCTTGCAGCGGCGCCCGGGGCCGGCGATCCGGACGTGCCCTCGTCCGGTGCCGCGGTTTGTCGGGACCGGGCCCGCACCAGAAGTGCGAGCCCCATGGCTGCGAGCGCCAGGCCGATCATGCCCGGTACGACACCGGGCGCCGACCAGACGCTGTTGTCGAATTCGGTGAACCTCGGCATGCGCCAGGATTCCGCGACCACCCCTATCCCGAGAGTGATCAGGAAAAGGGATGTAATGAAGTCGCGCCTGGCCACCGGGCCCTTCCTGTCAGCTTATTCGGGCCGCGGAATTCCGGCGTCTTCCGGGCTCATTTTGGCTTTGCCGCCATCATAGAGAAGCCAGGCATTGGTCCGAATGGCCGGCTGCACACGATTTTGGGCGTCATCGCCATAATACGGCGCAAACACCGCCCCGCGACCTGCCGCATAGTCCTTCAGCGCCTGCGAGTTGGCAACATTGCTGCTCCACGCCTTGTCAAGCGCGGCGACCACCTCGTCGGGAACGCCCTTGGGCACGAAGACGCCGAAATAGTTCGGCGCCGCCTTGAAATCGGAGAGCCAGTTGGTGACCGGCGGGATTTCCCCGTAGCCATCCAGCACGAGCGGCTGGTCATTCAGGACCGCAAGCGGGCGGATCTTTTTCGCCCGGATCATCTCCGCCTGCTCGACGGCAAGCTGGGTCGTCGCCTGCGTCTCACCGGACACGGTCGCGATCACGGCCGGATTTCCGCCATCGTAGGTGACATGCTTGTAACCGCCGCCGGCGGCAGCCTTGATCGCCTCGATCGCGTTGTGGCCGCCTGAATTGAGACCGGCGGTGGCAATGGAAACCGCATCCGGATTGTCTTTCATTGCGGCAAGGAACTCGCCCATATCCTTGTAGGGCGCATCGGCGTTCACACCGACCACGGCGACATTGGCCACATCGAGATAGAGGTGCCAATCCTCGATCTTTGTATCCAACATATCCAGGACGACATAGGTTCCAAGGTCCTGTGCCGCGCCGGCTGTCCAGGTATAGCCGTCGCGCGGCGCGTCGAGCGCGCTCTTGGATCCGATGGATCCGGAGGCGCCGGGCTGGTTCTGCACCACGACCGTTCCGCCAAGCGCGTCCTCAAGCTCGGCGGCGACCACACGGGTAACCTGATCGGTCGATCCCCCGGGAGACCATGGCACGATGATCGTGATCGGCTTGTCCGGCTTCCACATGCCCTGTGCCATCGCCGAGGCCGATATCCCCGTTGCAAGCGCCGCCGAAATGCAAAATGCAATACACCGTTTCATTTGAAATCTCCCTCCGTATCGGGAACGGCCGCAACGCTGCGGCACCCGTTGTTTTTCTATTGGTTTGCGGTCCGCGCGGTCGCCCCGGCCTACCTGGATGATTGCGCGGATTTGACAGCGGCAGACTACCCCGCGCGTCCTCGATTTACAAATTGCGAACAGGGGTTACCGGCAATTCGGACCCTTCATCCGGCGATCCGGAACCGGGATTGAAAAACGCCCCGCAAGTCCGGCCGCAAGGCGGCACACGGGACGGGACAGGCGCGCCGCGCACCTGTCCCGCCACGATCGTCAGTTCGTCGCCTGCGGCATCTTGATCGACATGTCGAGCATGTCGTTGGTATAGGCCGATTGAACATCGTACGCCGTGATGTCGAACGATGTCTCAACTGCATCGTAGTCGTTGGCCATACGCTCCGGGGCGAAATAGCCGAGCGCCGTCTGGGTGCTGGTCTCGTGGGTCATCAGTTCGACGACGAGGTTCCAGTTTGCCGTAACGTCTTCGACTTTCTGGCTTCCCGCTTTCGCCAGCGTATCGATGCACGGCTCCGGCGCCTCGACACAGGTTGCATAGGCCTTCTGGGTCACCCGCACGAAGGCTTTGGCGAGATCCGGATTGTCGGCGATCCATTTGCCGTTGGCGATGATCGAGTTGCCATAGGGATTGAAGCCGAGATCGCGCAAGGCGACAAATCCCATATCGTCGCCGAAAATCCGTTGGTAGATATAGTGGACATTGTAGAAGTTCGTCGTCGCATCGATGGACCCCGACTCCATGGCGGCCACCTTCGCATTGGGTTTGACATTCACGAACTTGACGGATTCCGGATCGATATCGAGCACCTTGGCGATCGCCGGCCACATCTGGCGCGCCGCATCGAACGGCGGATTGCCGATTGAGCGCCCTTTCAGGTCGCTGAAATCCTCGATGCCGGACGATTTCTTCCAATAGATGCCATACGGCGAGTTGGCATAGATGTTCATCACGGCGACAAGGTCGGCGCCGGCACCCTTGGCCTGAAGCATGGTCGGAAGATCGGCGATTCCAAACTGGTTCCGGCCGACGCCGACCTTTTTCGCCGACGCGCCGGAGCCCGTTCCGTCCTCGATGACCAGATCGATTCCGGCATCGGAATACCAGCCCTGTTCCTTTGCCCAGTAAATCGGTGCATGGTCGCCTCCGGGCACCCAGTTCAGGACAAAATTGATCGTTTCGGCGGCCTTTGCCTGTTGCGCGGAATATGCCATGGCCATGGCCGCGGCGAAAATCACGGCAAGCGAAGTGTTGATCGGTCTCATTGTTTTTCCCTTCCCCTGTCTGTGCTCACATCGGTCAGCCGGACATTATATGCATCTGTTGAGCGAAAACAGGGGTATCGGTATGTTTGACGAAAATGGCGGGGCAATAGTTCAATGACATCAGAGCGTTGGAACAAGATCGGCGTGATATTCCTGGCCCATGCCGCCTTCGTGGCATTCTGGTGGATCGCTGTGATCGCAACGGGGATACCGGACTATATCCTGCCGACTCCGTGGCAGGCCCTGGCGACGCTGAGCGAGCCGAATTACAACTGGTTGTTCCACGCCTGGGCGACGGCGCAGGAGATATTCGGCGGCTATATCCTGGCGACGGTCTGCGGCGTCGCGCTGGCCGTGCTGTTCACCTGGTCGCGCACGCTGGACCATAGCGTGATGCCGCTGCTCGTCACCCTCAACATGATCCCCAAGGTCGCCATGGCGCCGCTCTTCATTGTCTGGCTCCGGTTCGGGATACAGACCAACATCGTCATCACCTTCACCATCTGCTTCTTTCCGATTTTGCTGAACACGGCGCGCGGCCTGCGGGAGGTCGAGCCGGAACTTCTCGACCTCGTCAAGTCGCTGAAGGGAAGCCGATGGCAGCTCTTCCGCAAGATCCAGTTGCCCGGTGCCCTTCCCTATGTGTTTTCCGGCATGAAGGTCGCCACGGTCCTCGCCGTGGCCGGTGCGATCGTCGGTGAGTTCATCCAGTCCGATCGCGGGCTTGGATGGTTCATGCTGATCACCCAGGAAGCGCTGAACACCGATGCCATGGTGATGGCGCTTATCATCGTTACGCTCATCGGTGTGTCTCTTTATGGCTGCGTCATTGCCCTGGAACGCCTTTTCGTCGTTCAGAACGCACGGATGGACTAGGACGTGACCGCGCAACAATCATTCATATCGCTGAGGGACGTCCGCAAGATCTATCGATCCCGGAACGAGGAATTCGAGGCGATCCAGAGCGTTTCGATGGATATCCAGGCCGGCGAGCTGGTTTGCCTTGTCGGCCCGTCGGGCTGCGGCAAGAGCACATTGCTGCGCATTCTGGCCGGATTGCACACCCACGAAGGCGGCGAAGTGAGGATTGGCACGCCCGCCGAGCCGTTCGATCCGTCGCGCGACATCGGGATGGTGTTTCAGTCACCGCTGCTCCTGAAATGGCGGCGAATACAGGAAAATGTCCTTCTGCCGGCGGAAATCCTGGGATTGCCGATGAAGGAAGCCCGCGAACGCGCCCGTGATCTTCTGCGGATGGTGGGGCTGGACGGGTTTGAGCGAAGCTATCCTTATGAACTGTCGGGCGGCATGCAGCAGCGGGCCTCGATAGCGCGATCTCTCATCCACGATCCGAAACTGATCCTGATGGACGAACCCTTCGGCGCGCTGGACGCGTTGACCCGCGAGCGGATGAACCTGGAACTGATGCGAATCTGGAAGGAAAGCGGAAAGACGATCGTCTTCGTCACCCACGGCATCCAGGAAGCCGTGTTCCTGGGTTCCCATGTGGCGGTCATGACGGCCGGCCCGGCCCGGCTGGCCGACTATATCCCGATCGACCTGCCCGAAGACCGCAACCTCGACATCAAGACCCACGAGGCCTTCGGAGTGTACACGCGCCGGATCTACCAGTTGCTCGATCTCGACTAGCCGCCACCCGCCTGTCTGCGGGCCCCGGCCGCTAGTTTCCCGACCGGCCCTCATAGAGATCCCGGCCCTCCACGAGCGCACGAATCTTGCCGTCGGCGATGGATCGTTTCAGCATCCAGAACCCGCAATCCGGATTGATGTAGCGGATGCGGTTTTCGCCGAGCACCGCTTCCGCCTTTTCAAGCGAACGGGCGATGCCGTCAGCCGTTTCAACCTCGGTGTGCTTGATGTCCACGACCCCCAACCCGAGTCCCAGGTCGGGGCGCAGCGCCCGGAACGCCTCGATTTCGCCCATTGGCCGGTGGGCATTCTCCAGAAGCACATGGTCGGCATGGAGCGCATTCAGATAGCCGAGCAGCTTGTCCCACGTCCCTTTCTGGATCGACTGGCCGCCATAATTGCCGAAACAAAGGTGGACGGCGGCCGTCGTTTTCACCTTGTCGAGAACTCTGTTTATGGCTTCCGCCGCCCATTCCCATTCCTCCGGATGGCCGGGCAGGTTCGCCTCGTCGATCTGGACGACTTCCGCATCGATATGTCGGACCTGGTCTGCCAGAACATCGGCCAGCGCAAACGAAACCTCACGGGCGTCCTTGTAGTGGGTGTTCTTCAGCGTCTTGGCGAGCATATGCGGGCCGGTGACCGTGAACTTGAGAGGTTTCGTGGCCAGCCTGTGCGCCCGATCCGCCGCGCCCGGGAGATCGAGGGTGCCGTGCCCGATCGGCCCTTCCACGATACCCGGCGGGCGCGTCCTGAATGCCATGCCCCGCTGGCCGCGATAATCGCGAAGCTCCTCGAATGTCGCCTCGTTTCGGATGCCTGACATCGGCCGGACGAAATACTCGATCATCCCGTTCGTCTCCGGGTGGTTGATATCGAACCGGTAGATCTCCCCGTCGCAGACAACATCGATCCCGGCTTTCTCCTGGGTTGCGAGAACTGCGCGGGTCGCGTCCACGAGGGCCTGCTCGCTGGGGGCGGCGACCAGCCAGTCCGGAACGGGGTAGGAGCCGACGACTGTTGTTTTGATCCGCGGCGGCATGTCCACTCCTTCGGTTGCGTTCATTTGACGGCCTTTGCGGCGCCGGTCACGGATTGCTTAGCGTTGCCGGCGCCCCGGCGGAAGCCGTGAGCGGCGATTGCCTGGGGATTGAAACGGAAGATGGCATCGGTTGCGAACCGCGCGGACCTACGCGAGAAGGCTGAGGAAAGCGGCGCTCAGCACGCCGGCCAGACTGCCGAAAGCGAGATTTCGCTTCCAGATCTGGCGTCTGTCCCGGCCGATTGCGCGCGCCACCATCAGGAACGGCACCCCCACCGGCGAGGTGAGGGCATTGAGCGTCCAGCCGGCGATCATTGCGGCGACCAGGACCGCGAGATTGGTCGCCGGATTGTCCAGCATGTGCTCGGCAAACGGCAGCACGATCACGAAGCAGATCGACGGCTGGACGCCGAATTGGCCGCCGATCATGAAAAAGCCGATGATGGCGGCCGGCAGCAACGGGCCGGCGGTCGCCAGCAGGCCTGGAATGCGCAGGTCCGGATTGTCGGGCACGAAGGCGAGCACGGCGAGCCCGAGCACAAGCGAGCAGCAGATGATCACCGCCTCGTTTATGCCGCTGAACAGGCCTTCGGCGACATCGGCGATCCGCCCCGGCTCAACGGCTGTCCAGATTGCCGCAACGGCCAAAATCGCCATCAGCGCGCAATCGGCAAGTCGAAGACCTGTCAGCCATTGCAGGCCCAGCGCCGCGGCCACCGGTCCGGTCGCCACGGCAAGGACGATCCACGCCGAACGTCTGAAGCGCACGCGGCCTGTCCCGGCTTGGCGCGGCGCAAGACCGTTCATGCTGGCAAACTGCAACCCGCCGCAACTCCAGATAATCAGCGAAACGACGGCCAGGGGGCCGGCCGCGGCCAGCCAGTCGGCCTGGGGGATCAGGCTGGAGACGACAAGAAACGGCAGCGCGATGGGCGAGAGCGCCGGAACGAGCAGATAACCATAGAGCGCCGCGATAATCGCCGTGCGATTGGTGTCGGAGACGGTTCGTGCATTGTCGCGGCCTTCGAACAGGGCCGAAAAGAACTGCAATCCGCCGATCAGCAGCGTGATGCACTGAAGCGCGGTTCCGGCCGATACGAAGACATACCGGCGCAGCGAGCCGTGTGAATTCAGTGCTGCGGCGAATTCGCCGAACGCCGGATGTGAAATGGCGATCCCCCTCAGCGCGCCCGCCGAAAAGATGAAGGAAAAAAGGAAAAACGGGGCCGAAAGGTCATGGATGTCCAGCCGCTTCACCGCCAGCGCCGTCAAGCCGGCCGGCACCGCCAGAATGGCAACCGCCATGGCAAATCTGCTCAGCCGGGATCGCAGGATATAACCGGCAACCGGGAAGGCCAGGGCGGCGGGGTGGATCGCATCCGCGAACCCCGTCCGGCTGGCCAGAACACACAATGCGCCGGACAACCCGGCGGCCATGGCCGCGGCGTCGGCCCTGTGCATCACCGTTGGAGATTTGGGATCCGGCAAGCAGGTCTATCCGGCAAGCCAGCGCAACGCCTGTGCCCACAACCGTGCATAGCCCGGCCAGGCGATAAAATCCGGTGGCAGCCAGTGGGGTCCGATGTCGGAAGTCCAGGCGAGCGTACGGCCGTTGCCGTGTCCGCCGGCAACAAGCAGCGGCAAATCGTCGATCCCGGTTTCAAGCAGCACATCGGCACCGGACTTGGCCCGGACCTCGTTGAATCCGAGCAGATAGGGCCAGTCCGGACCAAGACCGGCAATCACCGGATGGTCGTGGTGTTCAGTGCCGACGGGCTCAAATCCCTCCGGCACTTCCACCCGGTCGTCGTGCGGTTTGAGACGGACGGGAAGAATGTCCTCAATCGCCGTTCGGTGATACCGCGCTGCGCCCTGGATGCCCTGGAAGGTGTAGTAGCCCCCGATCATCAGGAATCCCTTGCCCGCGGCCACCTGATCGCAAATCAGCCGCAGCCGGTTGGGGCGGCGCTGGCTGCGCGCGAACGTGTCGGGATGCAGCAGCAGCGAATCGGAACCCACATCCGAAATCACGATGACATCGAATGGCGCCAGACCGTCCTCATCGAGCGGGAACTCCGCCGGCACCAGATGCCCCGGCAGATGCACAAGTTCAATGTCGGTATCGTCGAGCGCCGCCTTCAGGGCCGCGATTCCGGTCTGATATTCGCTGGTCGTGAAATGGTTGAACCCCTTGACGTGGGAGGTCGTCGATATCCAGGATTCGCCGGCAAGCAAGACCTTGATCTGGCCCATCGATTTCCCTCCGTTTCACACGCCCTGCGCATTGGCACGTCCGCCCGGCGGCCTGTCAAGGCGTACCCGGCGACGCCAGGCAGAATCGCTCGCGCGGACAGGCGGACCGGCCGGCTACACGCCGATGCCATATCCTTTCGCGGTCAACAGGGCGCCGATCAGCAGCCACAGGACGCCGGCTAGGCGCGTCGCCACCGGATAGCCGAGCATCGCGCCGCCGATCCCGATCACTACGGCCGGAAAGGCGATGCGGATGATGCCGCCGACAATCATCGCCCAGCCGAATAAGGTGATGAAAACCGTCCAGTCGGCATTCCAGCGGCTATGCACATTGACGATCGCCAGCCCGCCGACAAGGCTCAGGATGCCGGCCAGAAACAGCAGCGCCCGGTTTTCAAGCAGATCCCGCCCCATTGCCTGGATGGCGCCGGGCGAAAGGATCATCGGGATGGCCGCAACCAGAACCGCCGGACCGAGGAGCCTCGCAATCAGGATCGATGTTTCCACGATTGATCGACCTCCTCTCTGGCACGAGCCCACACCGCCGTCTGGACCGCCGCCCGCCCGTTTGCGGCTTTGCCCCGGTTCCGCCCGGACCTCGGGCGTGTTGCCGGCGCCCTACCGCGTAAACGCCTTGTACTTGATCCGGCGCGGATTCTCCACGGCTTCGGCGCCAAGCCGGCGTTTCTTGTCGTCTTCATATTCGCCGAAATTGCCTTCAAACCACTCCACGTGGCTGTCGCCCTCGAACGCGAGCATGTGGGTGGCCAGCCGGTCCAGGAACATCCGGTCGTGGCTGATGATGACCGCGCAACCGGCAAAATCCTCAAGCGCCTCTTCCAGCGCCGCCAGGGTTTCGGTATCCAGGTCGTTGGTCGGTTCGTCGAGCAGCAGCACATTGGCGCCTGATTTCAGCATGCGTGCCAGATGGACCCGGTTGCGCTCGCCGCCGGAAAGCTTCCCGACCGGTTTTTGCTGGTCCGGTCCCTTGAAGTTGAACGCGCCGGTATAGGCGCGGGAGTTCATCTCCCGTTTGCCGAGCTGGATCACTTCCGCGCCGCCGGAGATCGCCTGCCAGACGCTGTCGTCCGGCTTCAGGTCGTCGCGGCTCTGGTCGACATAGCCCAGGTCCACCGTCTCGCCGATGACGATTTCGCCGGCGTCGGGCGTCTCCTGCCCTGTGATCATTCGAAACAGTGTCGTCTTGCCGGCCCCGTTGGGACCGATCACACCGACGATCCCGCCCGGCGGCAGGTTGAAATCCAGACTGTCGATCAGCAGATGCGCACCGAAACCCTTGGTCAGTCCGCGCGCCTCGATCACCTTGTCGCCGAGCCGTGGCCCCGGAGGCACGATGATTTGCGCATCGCGGGCCTGAACGCGGGCCTCGTTGGCCTTCAACAGCTCGTCATAGGCCCGGATGCGCGCCCGCGACTTGGCTTGCCGGGCCCGTGGCGACTGGGCGATCCATTCCCGCTCCCGCGCGATCACCCGCTGGCGCGCCGCATCCTCCCGCTGCTCCTGCGCGAAACGCTTGGCCTTGGCGTCCAGATAGGCGGTGTAGTTGCCTTCGTAGGGAATCCCGCGGCCGCGGTCGAGTTCGAGAATCCAGCCGGTCACATTGTCGAGGAAATAGCGGTCGTGGGTGACGATCAGGACGGCACCCGGGAATTGCACCAGATGCTTTTCCAGCCAGGCGACGGTTTCTGCGTCGAGATGGTTGGTCGGCTCGTCGAGAAGCAGCAGGTCGGGCGCCTGGAGCAGCAGCTTGCACAACGCCACCCGCCGCCGCTCGCCGCCGGAAAGGGTTGCCACGTCGGCCCCGTCCGGCGGGCAGCGCAGCGCCTGCATCGCCATTTCCACCCGCGAATCCAGATCCCACAGATTCTGGCTGTCGATGATGTCCTGAAGCTGCGCGCCCTCCTCCGCTGTCTCGTCGGAATAGTTCATCATCAGTTCGTTGTAGCGATCCACGATCGCCTGCTTCTCCGCCACGCCCTCCATGACGTTGCCGCGCACATCCTTGTCGGGGTCGAGCTGCGGCTCCTGGGGCAGATAGCCGATGCGGGCGCCCTCCGCCGCCCAGGCTTCGCCGGCGAACTCCGTCTCCAGTCCCGCCATGATCTTCAGAAGCGTCGACTTGCCGGAGCCATTGGGGCCGAGCACGCCGATCTTGGCGTCCGGGTAGAAAGACAGGTGGATATTGTCGAGGACCTTCTTGCCGCCGGCATAGGTCTTTGACAGGCCGGCCATGTGATAGATGAACTGGCGCGCCATGGCGTCGCGTGCTCCATTGCAATTGGGCTGGGATCGCCGGCATTTAAGCCAACCTTGGCGGCGTCACAAGGTGGCATCGCCGGAATGGCGGAAATTTCCGGTCGCCGCCGCCCATATGCCGGCCTTGGGCCAGGGGGCGGACATGAGCCGGGGCGGCGGACCACCGCGCCGCCGCCGGATCCGGCCCGCCGAATCGGATCACCGGCCATTAATCATTTGCCGTTAGACCGATCCGGGTCCCGCAACCGGCGGTTTCCCGGTCCGGCCGTATCCCGGCCGCCCGGGGACAGGACAGCCAGGCAGGGGAAAGGCGATGGACCGATCGGTATATCTGCGCATGGCGGCGCACGAGGAAATTCACTGGTGGTTTGCCGCCCGCCGGCAGATCGTCACCCGCCTGATCCGCCTGGTTTCCGCCGCAGGGCCGGCCCGCGATCCCGCCACGCCGCAGATCCTGGAGGTCGGCTGCGGCACCGGCGGAAATCTCCCGATGCTCAAACAGTTCGGCGCCGTCACCGCGGTCGAATGCGACCGGCAGGCCCGCGATATCGCGACCGCCAAATCCGATGTCGCAATCATCGACGGCCGGCTGCCCGACCTCGCCGCCCTCGGTCACCGCACATTCGACCTGGTCCTGCTCCTGGACGTGCTGGAGCATGTTGACGACGACCTCGCCGCCCTGAGCACCCTCGCCCCCCGTCAGGGCGCCGACGGCGTGCTGCTTGTCACCGTCCCCGCCCATCCCTGGCTCTGGTCCGCCCACGACGTCGTTCACCATCACTATCGCCGCTACACGCCGGCCAGCCTGCGCGTCGTCGCCGAAAAGGCCGGCTACCGGGTGGAATCGATCGGCTACTATATGTCGCTCTTGTTTCCCGCCGTCGTTGCCGTGCGTATGGCGAAACGGTTGATCGGCGCCGACACCGCCGACGATGCCATGCCCGGACCTCTGGCCAATCGCGTTCTGAAGGCGATTTTCGCATTCGAGCGGTTTCTCGTCGGTCGCGTGCCCCTGCCGATCGGAACCTCGCTTTTTATGATCGCCCGCCCGGATCGCCGGACGGTCCCTGCCGCTTCCGGCGGCGTGGCGAAAATCCGGTCGCAACATCCGGGCCGGGAATATTCTCGCCAAATCCCCCGCACGTCCTAGATAACTGATAAGCTGCGCCGCCCGTCCGGCGCGTGCGGGAGAGCCCGGCGAATCCGGACAATCCGGACCGGCCGGCTTTCGGGGGGACCGCCAATCGCGACCACAGACCAACCAAACCTGCCTTCGTGGCGGCTGATTTTTCGAATTCTCCGGATCCTGGCAGCGCTCCTGTTCTGGCTCTTTGCGGCAACCGCCGGCCACAGCTATCTCCATCGCGCCGAGGCCGGCGGCGACACATTCATGGTCGCGTCGACCGCGGGCTGGCTGCTGGCGGTCCTCTACCTGACGATCACGACAATCGTCGCGCTGTGGATCGCGCCGACAACCAGGCGGTTGCGGCCTCGCGGCGTCGGGCTGATCGCGTTCTGGATGGCCTTGCTGGCCGCCGGCCACGCCTTTTCTCATGAAGGCCTGATGGATCTCGCCTATTTCCTGAAAGACGCCCAGAACCGGTTCGGCGCGCCGGGCGTGGCGCTGTTCGTCTTCGTTTACGCCGTCGCGCTGGCCATTCCCTTCTTTCCCGGTATCGAAATCGGCATCGCCATCATTGCCATGTTCGGCAAGCTCGGTGCGCTGGCGAGCTACACCGGCACGATTCTCGGTCTGATGCTGGCCTTTTACGCCGGTCGACGCGTGCCCCTGTCATGGCGGCGCGCCGTGATCCGCTATCTGCGCCGCGACCGGCGCGGCGGCCTGCGCGACCGGCGTGCCGGCAGCGCCTCGTTCGCACCGCAGACCGCCGATGGCAAACCGGCTGTCCGCTCGATCTTCGGCAGTCGCGCCGGCCGGCTGATGCGCCGCTATCGGTATCCGGGCATCGCCCTGGCTCTCAATATCCCGGGCAACAGCGCGATCGGCGGCGGCGGCGGTATCGCATTGATGTGCGGGATGAGTCGCGGTTTCCGGACCCACTGGTTTCTGCTGACCGTCATCATCGCCACCGCGCCGGTGCCGGCGCTTATCCTCAGCGATCTTCTCGACCTGGACTATCTGATGCGTTACCGCGGTTCGGTCCACGACTTCCTGACCGGGATGGAGCCGCTGTTCGGCCTCCGCTAGGCCACCGTTTCTATGGCCGCGCGGTATCGAACGTGGCGATCACCGGCACATGGTCGGACGGCTTGTCCCACCCCCGCGCCGGGCGCAGCACGTCCACGTCGCGTATTCGCTTGGCCATGCGTTTCGTCGCCCAGATATGGTCGAGCCGGCGACCACGGTCCGACGCGCTCCAGTCCCGCGAGCGGTAGCTCCACCACGAATAGACCTTCTCCTCGGGCGGAATGACCTCGCGCACCACATCCACCCACGGCCCCGCCTCCTGGACACGCCCCAGCGCCTCTGTCTCCACCGGCGTATGCGAGACGATTTTCAGAAGTTGCTTGTGGGACCAGACATCGGTCTCCAGCGGCGCGATATTGAGGTCGCCCACAAGCACCGTGTCGGCCCGCGCCGCCTTCGGCCCAAGCGCTTCCAGTTCGTCGAGAAACTGTAGCTTGTGGGCGAATTTCTCGTTGGCGACCGGATCGGGGATATCGCCGCCCGCCGGCACATAGAAATTGTGGATCCGCACAGGGCGGCCGGACGCAACCACGTCCACGGCCAGATGCCGGGCATCCGACTTGCCGCAGAAGGCGAGACGCTCCGGCTTCTTCAGCGGCAGCCGCGAGAGCGTCGCCACCCCGTGATAGGCCTTCTGCCCGTGCACCTCGATATGCTCGTATCCCGCCGCGCGGAAGACCGCGTAGGGAAAATGGTCGTTGGCGCACTTGATTTCCTGCAGGCACAACACATCGGGCTGATAGTCGGCCAGAAAGCCGCACACCAGGTCAGCCCGCAGCCGCACGGAGTTGATGTTCCACGTCGCGATCGTCAGGGTCATTGGACCATCAATGCCGTTTGCCGCGCGCCTGTCGAGTGCCGCGTGCACCATCGTCCACTATTTTGTGCCGATGGGACGGAATGCCGGTGCTGTTCAGTTGTTGCGGCCGCGTTCGATCTGCCGCTGCTTGATCATCGAATAGTTGATCTTGAACATGTCCTTGTGAAAACGGTTGCCGGTTTCCACGTTGTAGATTGCCACCGATGTATCGAGCCCCTGGCCGTCGGTCACCGTCCATTGACGCAACTCCGCGCTCTTGCGATCGAACAGGAGCGTGAGCTTGCCGCCGCCAAATCGGGAATCGTCGACCAGCACGATCTGGACCAGATCCGGATCGACCAGCACCGAGCGAAGCTGCTCTGACCGGGAAAAATCGATCCGGTCATCGAGAAGAAACTTCAGCGGCGTGCGTTTCAGTGGCCAGATATCGTCGGTTTCCAGCTTTCTGTCTTGAATCAGCACCGAATCCCCGTCGGCGATAACGGCGATCTTGTTGGGTGGATCGTACTGGAAGCGGATGCGGCCGGGCTTGGCCATGAAAAACTTGCCCTGGGTCCGGTCGCCATACGGGCCGAACTGGACAAATTCGCCGTTCATCGTCGAAATCGAACTCAAATAGGCCGAGACCCGCTTCAGCTCCTTGCGTTCGGTCTCGCTATAGGCTTCTGCCCGCGCTGGAATCGTCGCGACGATGGCAAGCAGGACAATCCCGGCAAGGCGCGCGATTCCTGTCATTGTCCGGTTCCAATCATTGTCCGGTCTCCCGATCAGGGTTTCGCGGAGACGCTGGCCTCCGCTTCACCAATTCCTCTGCTGCCCCGATACGCTGGCGTAACCTAGTAATCTTTCATGTCGAAACAAGGGCCGCGCGCCTCGGCGTCATGCCATTGCGCCATCGCGTTCCGGCACCAGGATCTCGCGCTTGCCGGCATGGTTGGCTGGGCTGATCACGCCCTCCTGCTCCATACGTTCGACAATCGAGGCGGCCCGATTGTAGCCGATCGACAACCGCCGCTGAATATAGCTGGTGGAGACCTTGCGGTCGTGGAGCACGATCGCCACGGCCTTGTCGTAGAGGTCGGTCGCCTCGTCGCCGCCGCTCATCATGGTCTCGAACGCCGAATCCGATGCTTCCTCCTCGTCGGTGATGGCATCCAGATATTCCGGCACCCCTTGCGACTTGAGATGGTCGACGACCTCCTCCACTTCGCCATCGTCGACGAACGGCCCGTGCACACGCTGGATACGGCCGCCGCCGGCCATGTAAAGCATGTCACCCATGCCCAGAAGCTGCTCGGCGCCCTGCTCGCCCAGGATCGTGCGGCTGTCGATCTTGGACGTCACCTGAAACGAGATCCGGGTCGGGAAGTTGGCCTTGATGGTGCCGGTGATCACGTCCACGGACGGCCGCTGCGTCGCCATGATGACATGGATGCCGGCGGCGCGGGCCATCTGCGCCAACCGCTGGACGGTCCCTTCGATATCCTTGCCGGCGACCATCATCAGATCGGCCATCTCGTCGATGATGACGACGATATAGGGCATCGGCTCCAGGGCCAGCGTCTCGGTCTCGAACACCGCTTCGCCGGTATCGTGATCGAATCCCACCTGCACCGTCCGCTTGATCTCCTCGCCCTTGCGGGCGGCGACCGCCACCCGCTGGTTGAATCCGTCGATGTTGCGCACGCCCAGCTTTGACATCTGCTTGTAGCGCTCTTCCATCTCCCGCACCGTCCATTTCAGCGCCACCACGGCCTTCTTCGGATCGGTGACGACCGGTGTCAGAAGATGCGGGATACCGTCATAGACCGACAGTTCCAGCATTTTGGGGTCGATCATGATCAGCCGGCACTGCTCCGGCGTCAGCCGATAGAGCAAAGACAGGATCATGGTGTTGATGGAGACCGACTTGCCCGAGCCGGTCGTGCCGGCGACCAGGAGATGCGGCATTTTGGCGAGATCGGCGATGACCGGCTCGCCGCCGATTGTCTTGCCAAGCGACAGCGCCAGCCGCGCCTTTGACTTCTCGAAATCCTCCGCCGCCAGGATTTCCCGCAGATAGACCGTCTCGCGCGTGCTGTTGGGCAGTTCGATACCGATCGCGTTGCGGCCAGGTATGACGGCCACGCGGGCGGCGATCGCGCTCATCGAGCGCGCAATGTCGTCTGAAAGCCCGATCACACGCGACGATTTGGTACCCGGCGCCGGTTCCAGCTCGTAGAGCGTAACCACCGGGCCGGGCCAGATGTTGATGATCTCGCCGCGCACGCCGAAATCGTCGAGCACGCCCTCCAGAAGCCGCGCATTGTGTTCCAGCGCCGCCGGGCTCAACGAATTGTCCCGCCGCCGCGCCCGCGGTTCCGACAGGACGTGGAGCGGCGGCAGTTCGTAGCCGTCGGACGCAAGAAAGCTGGTCTGCGCCTCCCGCGCCGCCCGTTTGCCGGGCTTCGGCCGTGCGGCCGCCGGCCGGATCTTGACCGCGCGGTCCCCGGCCCCCGGTCCGTCGTCCCCGACGTCGCCGGCATTGGCCGGGTCATCGGCAAATTCGCCGGCGTCGAAATTCGCAAAGCCGTCCCGGAACCCCGGTTCGGCCCGCCCGCGCCGATCCGCCGGTGCCGCATCGCTCTCCGCCAGCAACCGCCGCGCCCATCCGATCCGCCGCGCCAGCCGCCGATAGCTCGCCCGGGCCGCCAGACCCAGATGGATGGCGGCGCCGGCGAGCGCCGCAAACCGCCCGGCTCCGCCCCCATCCGCCGCATCGCCGTCATCGTCGGCGAACGCGTCACCGGTGGCCGCCTGCGCCATCGGCCGGCTGCCAAGCGCAGCCACCAGGAGTACCGCCGACACGACGCTCAGCACGACAGCGATCGCCGCTTTCATGCCGGCGCTTGGCGGCGCGCCGATCAATGCGGCCGGAATACGCAACAGCAGATCGCCCACCGCCCCGCCGAGCCCGGTTGGCAACGGCCAGCGTGCCGCGACCGGCAGGCAGGCCAGCGCCGTCACCAGAAGCAGCGTGCCCAGTGTCCCATAGCCGATCTGGCGCAGCACATGGCGATAAGGTCGTCGGCGCAATTGGTTTATCCCGGGGATGAGGATCAGCGCGACGACCGCCACGGCGCCCAGCCCCAGGAACTGCATGACCAGATCGGCCGTCGCCGCGCCCGCAAAACCCATGAGATTCCGGGGGCTTGCGTCGGTTGCGTGACTGAAGCTGGGATCGGCGACATGCCAGGTCAGAAGACTGATCGTCAAAAACACCGCAACGGCCGCCAGCGCCAGCCCGGTCGCCACAATCCGGTAAGTTCCCAGTCCCGAACCACCCGGTTCGGCAAAGTCATTGAATGTGTCGTGGACAACCATGGGCGGCACCGGACAGAATTGTTCAGCAAATGCATGCGCAAGCTAGCCGGCGGGGGTTAAGACCTTATTAACCAGAAGAAAATGTTAACCGGTTGGCCCGGCGGCAATGCCGGGCCAACCGGTTCGTCCGCCGTCTGCGGGGTCGCGGAAGGTCAGATGCGCTGGCTGCCGGTTCCGAATTCCGGATAGGCCTCCACGCCGATCTCCGACAAATCCATGCCGATCGATTCGCCCTCCTGGCCGACCCGGATCCCGATCGCCATTTTGAGCGCGGTCCAGACGAATGTGCTGGCAACCAGCATGAACAGTCCGATGGCGACGATCCCTGTGATCTGGGCGCCATAGCTGGCTTCGCTGTTGGTCAGCGGCACGATCAATGTCCCCCAGATCCCCGCCAGCAAATGCACCGGAATGGCGCCGACCACATCGTCGATTTTCATTTTGTCGAGGAACGGCACGGCGAACACGACAAGGATGCCGCCGACGCCACCGACAAACAGGGCTTCCGGGATACCGGGCGTCAGCGGCTCGGCGGTGATCGACACAAGGCCGGCCAAAGCGCCGTTGAGCGCCATCGTGACATCAACCTTCCGATAGATGACCTGGGTGAGGACGATTGTCGCGACGACGCCGGCCGCCGCCGCCATATTCGTGTTGACGAAGATACGGGAGATGTCGCCGGCATCCGCCGCCGATCCCAGGGCCAGCTGTGAACCGCCGTTGAAGCCGAACCAGCCCAGCCACAGGATGAATGTACCGAGCGTTGCCAGGGGAATCGACGATCCCGGCAGCGGATGCACCGTGCCATCGGGTCCGAATTTTCCCCTCCGCGCACCCAGGATGACCGCACCGGTGAGCGCCGCCCAGCCACCGACGGAATGGACCAGTGTCGAGCCGGCGAAGTCCGAAAAGCCCATTTCGGCGAGATATCCGCCGCCCCAATGCCACGCACCGGCAATCGGATACAGGACCCCGGTCAGCACCACGGTGAAAATCAGGAACGGCCACAGCTTGATCCGCTCCGCCAGGGTCCCGGAGACGATCGAAGCCGTCGTTGCGCAAAACACCATCTGGAAGAACCAGTCGGAGCCGGCGGCATAGTTTGCATCCCCGCCGGCTACGGCGGCTCCCGGCGCATCAAGGCGCACCGGGACCGGTGTGCCGATATATCCGCCATCGACACCGGAATACATCAGATTGTAACCGATCAGCCAGTACATGATGCCGGCGGCAGCGTAGAGTCCGATATTCTTCAGGCACTGCATGGAAACGTTTTTCGACCGCACCAGCCCCGCTTCCAGCATCGCAAAGCCCGCCGCCATCCACATGACGAGAAACCCCGCCATGAGAAACAGCAGCGTGTTGAAGATGTACTGGATATCGGCGCTGACCGGTGACGCCAGATCCTGCGCCCATGCCGAACCGACGCCGAGGCCCGTGATTGGAATTGCCGCCAGCAACGGAATCCGCGCCAGCCGAAGCGATCTGTTCATGGTTGGTCCTTCCAAGCCCGCAAATGCGATATCGCAGGCCGGCATCCGCGCCGCGCCTCCGAACACCGGACGGGATTCAAAAACCGTGCCAATCAGCCGGAATTGGTCAACTTACTGAAATATAAAGGTTTACCAGAAATCGGATTCGCCGGGGCAAACCTCGTCGATCGCAACTGCCGTTTTTTTATGCAGATTTCATACAACGCACAAAATATGTGCAACTATCGTGGCCGAATGAGGCCCTCTTGTGCCGATGAGGCGACAATGCACCCGTCGCGGCTGTAGATGGTGCCGCGAGTGAACCCGCGGGCGCCGGAACTGCTGGGGCTGTCCTCAGCGTAAAGCAGCCATTCATCCGCCTTGACCGGGCGGTGGATCCACAAGGCATGGTCAAGGCTTGCCACCTGCAGATCGCGCGAGAATATCGATTTCCCGTGCGCAAACAGGGATGTATCCAGAAGGGTCATGTCCGATGCGTAGGCGAGGACGCACTCGTGGACAATCGGCGCCCCGGGAAGCGGCTCTGAAGCCCGAAACCACACATGCTGGACCGGTTCCAGCGGCTCGTTGCTGACATAGTGTTTCAGATTGACCGGGCGCAACTCGATCGGCCGCTCCCGGTTCCAGTAGGCTTTGATGTTTTCCGGCGCCTTTTCCAGATACAGCGCCTTGAGTTCGCTTTCCGGCATCAGTTCATCAGGGTCCGGCACATCCGGCATCGGCAACTGGTGAACCAGGCCGTCCTCGAGGATCTGAAAGGACGCGCCCATCGAAAAGATGGCTTCCCCATGCTGGATGGCGACGACGCGGCGTGTGGTGAAGCTTTTGCCGTCGCGGATCCGGTCGACCATGTAGATGATCGGAATATCGGGATCGCCCGGCCGCAGGAAATATCCGTGCAGGGAGTGGACACGGCGTTCCGGCTCCACCGTTCGCGACGCGGCGACCAGCGCCTGGCCGATGACCTGCCCGCCAAATATCCGTTGCCAGCCAATATTGGGACTGCGACCGCGAAACAGGTTGTGCTCCAGCGGTTCAAGGTCGAAGATGGCTGTCAGTTGTTCAACGGCGCTGGCCAAGGTGTCCCCCATGCGTTCGCGGTTGCCTGCGGCAATCGAGGCGCGCGCTGGTGGACGCGCTGCCCGCCCCGCAGATATCGGGAAGGACCGGAGATGGCAATCGCAACTGCGCCTCGACGACGAAATATCAAAAAACGCTCCGGCGGGCCGGCAATCGAAACGGACATTCTTGTCGCCGGTGGCGGCACGGCCGGTTTGACGGCCGCGCTTGCGATCCGTCGCGCCGCGCCCGAAATCGCCGTCACCATCGTCGACATCGCCAAACCCGTGGCCGGCGACAAGCCGGCCTCGGCCGACGAGCGCGCCTCGGCGATCGCCGCGGCGGCGCGCCGCATGCTGGAACGGCTTGGCGTCTGGAGCGATGTTGCCGATGTCGCTCAGCCGATCCTGTCCATGGATGTGACCGATAGCCGAACCGGCGATGCCGTGCGGCCGGTTTTCCTGACGTTCGACGGCACGGTCTCCGAAGGCGAGGCTTTTGCGCATATGGTGCCCAATGCCGCCCTTGCCGGGGCTTTGGCCGATCATGCGGCGCGCCATGGGGTGACGATCATCGCACCCGAAAGCGTGACGGGATATCGGACGGAGACCGGCGAGATCATCGCCGATCTGGGCTCCGGCGGGAAGGTCACCGCGCGTTTGCTTGTCGCCGCCGATGGCGTGCGTTCGCGTCTGCGGGCGCTGGCGGGTATCAAGACAACCACCTGGTCGTACGGGCAAATGGCCATCGTCACCACCGTGCGTCATGAGCGGCCGCACAACGGCGTTGCCGTGGAGCATTTCCTTCCCGCCGGACCGTTCGCTATCCTGCCGCTCACCGGCAACCGGTCATCGCTTGTCTGGACGGAGAGCCGGGAAACGGCGCGCCGGCTTTTGGCCGCCGACGATTTCGTCTTTTCCGGCGAACTGGAACGGCGGTTTGGCAAGACCCTTGGCGCGCTGGAACTGGCCGGCCCCAGGCAGGGCTTTCCCCTGGGGTTGACACTGGCCCGCGATTTTGTCCGGCCGCGGTTCGCGCTTTTGGGCGATGCCGCCCACGGCATCCACCCGATCGCCGGTCAGGGGCTGAATCTCGGATTCCGGGATTGCGCGGCCCTGGCCGAAACGATCGTCGACGCCCATCGTCTCGGGCTCGATTTCGGCGCGCTCGACGTCCTGGAACGCTACGAGCGCTGGCGCCGGTTTGACACCTGGCAGATGGGCGCGACCACCGATATCCTGAACAGGCTCTTCGCCAATGACAATCTTCTGGCGCGCACGGCCCGGGACATCGGTCTCGGTGTGGTCGACCGGCTGCCGCGATTGAAATCCCGGTTCATCACTGAAGCCGCGGGCCAGGGTGGTGCATTGCCGAAGCTGTTGCGCGGCGAGCCGGTCTGAGCAGGGCCGCCCGGCCACCCCTGTCCGGCCACCCCTGTCCGGCCACACCTGTCCGGCGCACCCCGGCGGATCGACGCTAGGGATCGGTGATCCGGCGCGCCTCCTCCTCCAGCAGGATCGGGATGCCGTTGCGGATCGGATAGGCGAGCTTCGCCGCCCGGCTGATCAGCTCCTGGGCATCCTTGTCATACTCAAGCACGGTCTTGGTCAGCGGGCAGACGAGGATCTCCAGCAGTTTCGGGTCGACGGTCCGTTCTTTCGCCTGTGCCGGCCCATCGTTTGCGCCGGACTTGCCGCCCTTTTTGTTCGATGCACCTGCCATAACAGTCCGTAGGGATATTGACCCGATGTTCCGTCCGCACCGACGGTTGTCACATATTGTACCAGCCTAGTGCACCGACATGTCACCGTCATGGGACCCTGTCGCGGCCAGTTCGGCGATTGCAATCAGGGTTTCAGCCCGTCTCTTCATGTCGGGGGCCTCCAGAAGCGCCTGCTTCTCCGCCGCCCCGAACGGGCTCATCATCGAGAGCGCCGTCACAAGGCCGCAATTGGACGCCCGCCTTATGGCTTCCCAGTCCGCATCCAGTTGCGCCTTTTTCATAAAGGCCCGGAATGCATCCAGAAGCCGTTCGCGATCGACACCTGTCTCCCCCCGCTTCGGCTCCAGATCGTCGAGAAACCGGCTGGTATCGATCCGGCATTGCCGGAACGGCGTCTCCGCGGCCAACTCCTGTTCGATCTCGCACCGGCATACACCGGCGAGGCAGATCAGGTAGCGGCTTTCCCCCGTTTCGGAAAACTGAACGACCCGGCCGATACATCCCACCGCGCAAAGCGGCGGCGCCAGCGCACTGCAGTCACTACCGATTTCCGGTTGCACCATCGCAATCAGGCGGTCCCCCGCCATCGCCGCATCGACCATCGCGATATAGCGCGGTTCAAAAATGTTAAGCGGCAGTTTGCCGCCCGGAAGAAGAATGGCGCCGGCCAGCGGGAAGACCGGCACGACCGTCGATATATCGTCGGCTCCGCAGTAATATTTGTTGCCCGCCAGCAAGGCCATGGACCCATCCTGTAAGCGCGCCGTTCCCTCTGTCTGAATTTAGGCGAAATACAGGGAAGACAAGCGCCGCCGACCCGATTGCGTGGCCGGATCGCTCGTCCCCCAGGCATCGAAGAATTGAAGAAGCTGCTTGCGGGCCGCCTCGTCGTTCCACTCGCGGGCGCGGCGGACGATTTCCAGGAGCTGATCGGTCGCCCCCGCCCTGTCACCACGCGCGTTGAGCGCCACGGCAAGGTCGAACCTCAGTTGATGATTGTCCGGCTCCCCTTCCAGCCGGCTGCGCATCTCCGAAGCGTCGCCGAGTTCGTTTGCCTGTTCGGCAAGCTCCAGCGCCGCGCGGGCGCCGGCGATTGCCGGATCCGATTTCATCGCCTCCGACAGGCTGGCCAGCAGCCCGTGCGCCTGCTCCAGATTGCCGAGCGCCACCTGGCACCGGACCAGGCCGCCAACTGCCGCGGCATTGTCCGGTTCGCTCTGGAGGGCCTCGCCAAAATGGCCGGCGGCGGTGGCATAATCGTGTTCCGCCAGCGCGGCCTCTCCGGCTTTGATCGCGTTTTCCGCATCACCCGGCCCGACCGGCCCGGCGATCCGCTCGATGAACGCGACAATCTGGCTTTCGGGCACCGCGCCCATGAATCCGTCCAGCGGCTTGCCGTCCTTGAAGGCAATCACCGCCGGGATCGACTGAATTCCGAGTTGCCCGGGAATTTGCGGATGATCGTCAATGTTCATCTTTACCAGTCGCACGGCCCCGCGCGCCTTCCGCACGGCGTTTTCCAGCAATGGCGTGAGTTGTTTGCATGGGCCGCACCAGGGCGCCCAGAAATCGACCAATACCGGTGCGGATTTCGACGCATCCAACACATCGATGGCAAAATCCTGTGTTGTCGTATCCTTGATCAGGTCATTGCCCGCACCGTTGCCGCCGCCAGCGGCGCCGTCACCGACAGGCGCCGGTCCGAGACCGATAATCGTGGAATCACTAGCCATGTTCCAAGCCCCGCTGATTGTCTGCCGCGTTTCGCCGCGCAGATTGCATGGATGGGCGCATATGTGGCCCATTCGCGGTGAAATTCAAAGGGCCACCCGCTTTCATACCTCAACAACCCGCCGGGCGGCATGCGGCCGTCATGACCTGGCGGCCCGATCGGCGGTTTGGCGGGCTAGCTGCCCGCGGGCGTATCGGCCAGGTCCACGATCATCGGTTCATGGCCGGTTGCCGTGAGAAACTTCACCAGATCATCGCGGTGTATCGACGTCGTCGCGGTGTTTTCCAGCGGATGGAAATTTAGGCGTTCATGGTCGAGAAGCGAACGATCCAGAACGACCGAAACCGCGCCGGCGCGATCGTTTATGGCGCCGAACGGCGTTACCGATCCGGGTTTTACGCCGAGCGTTTCCTCCAACAGCTCCGCCTTTCCGAACGAGAGGCGCGCCGAGCCGATAACCTTGTGCAGGGTTTTCATGTCGACAGCCGCGCCCTCCTCGGCAACGACCAGAAACAACCGGCCCTTCTTGTCTTTCAGAAACAGGTTCTTGGTATGCCCGCCCTTGATTTCGCCACGCAGTTCCTTCGACTGGGCCACCGTGAACAGCGGCGGATGCTCCACCGTCGCGGTTGCGATGCCAAGGTCGTCCAACATGGCGAAAAGTTCAGCCCGCACTGCCGGCATGACGCGTTCTCCGGTCTCGATTGCCAACGCCATAACCAACCGGCGCGTACGGCACAAGCCGGCAGGATGACGGAATGGCGCCGGATCTTCATCCGACTTGCAATCCCGTGGGCCTTGGGTCATATACGCTGCGTTCCGGATCGATCTTTCCGGATTCAAATGGACCGCGGGTGTAGCTCAGGGGTAGAGCACAACCTTGCCAAGGTTGGGGTCGTGGGTTCGAATCCCATCGCCCGCTCCAGTTGTTCTTGGGTCTATTCTTGTCACATGGCTTACGGCTTGTACCGGACAGATGGTTTACACCTCGGCCGGAGGCGCCGCCATATCGATATCAAAGCCGATCCGGCCGGGCCGGAATGATCCGTTTTGCATCCGGCTTTGATCCACGATTTGGGATCGAAACTGCCCGCTCTCCCGGCCCGCTCCTGCCTCCCAGCCATCGGCATCCTCCGAAACGGGCGCGTGCGCGCGCAACGACCCGCCGGCAGGGCGGGAAGCCGGAGTTCCCGTCGCCATGTCCGGGCACAATGATGGCCCCGGTCATCCGCACACCATGATCTTCAAGGGCGGCGCGCAGTCTCCCGCCCGCCCGGCCTCATCGGCGAACAGCGCGCGACCGGACGATCGGGACAACGCGCCCCGTCGCGCCTGTCGGCGCTGTGTCGGTCCCGCGGGAAAGGTCCCGGGCAAAACCGGCCGCTGACAGCCATGGTGAACGACAGGTCCGGGACACGGGCCTGATGCCCTGGCGCATCGAAATCAACCCGTGTCACTGTCCTCGGTGACCATCGCGGTGGCACCCGATAGGTCGCCGAGCTTCTCGCCGCTGCGAACGCGCGGCATCATGGCCTCGCCGCGCTCCTGCTTGCCAAGCGCGGTCCGGGCGACCGCTTCGGATTCACCGGCCGGCATCACCAGGACGCCACTCTCATCGGCAAGCACCGCGTCACCCGGATTGACCGCGACACCGCCACAGCTGACCGGAATGTTGAAGGCCCCGCCGATACCATAAAGCCGGGTCGTGATCGGCGACGGGCCGCGGCTCCAAAGCGCCATATCCTCGGCCAGCACTTCCGACGTGTCGGTGTGCGGACCGTCAATCACGCCGCCGACGAGTCCGGCCGCCTTGGCGGCCACCGTGACTCCACCGCCCCAGCAGGCGTGCTTCTGGTCCCCGAGCCTGTCGATGACCAGGAAATCCCCCGGCCGGACAAGTCCCAGAATGTGGTGAAGCAGGGTGGAGTCCTGGCCCGGTATCGCCAGCGTGACCGCTGTGCCGGCGACCCGCCGGCCGGGGATCACGGCGCCGATTCCCGGGTCCATGAACCCCCAATGCCGGAAGTGTCCGACGGTCGCCGTCTCCACACCTTCCAGAAGCGAGACCAGCGACGGGTCCAGTTGCGCGGGGAGCGGATTGATCTGGAAGGCGCTATTTGACGGCATGTCCGGTCTCCAGGACGAAATGGCTCTTCAGGGGAATGGCGGCGCGGACCTTGTCGGCCAGACCTATGTCGAGGCGGGCGCTGACCAGACCGACACCGTCGGAGGCCTTGGCGACCACATGGCCCCACGGATCGACGATCAGCGAGTGGCCGTAGGAATATCGCGTTTCCCCGTTCATGGGATATCCCAGCGCCTGGGCGGCGGCAAGAAAGTAGCTCTCCGTTTCGATGGCGCGGGCGCGGCACAGCACTTCCCAGTGATCCTTGCCGGTTTGCAGGGTGAAGGCGGCCGGCAGGACAATCACCTGGGCGCCTTTCAGCATCAGGGAGCGGAACAGCTCCGGAAACCGGAGATCGTAGCAAACCGCGCATCCGATCCTGATCCCTTCCAGGTCGTAGGTCTCGACGGAGGAGCCGGGTTTTGTCGCCGCCGATTCCCTGTATTCCTCGCCGGTCGGCGACACGATGTCGAACATGTGGATCTTGCGGTAGCGCACCAGCTCGTTGCCCTGCCGGTCAAAGGCAACCGTGGTGTTGAAGTTGCGGTCTTCTCCGGGAATCCGCTCCGCGAGACTGCCGGCGTGGATGTTGACCTTGTGCTCGATAGCGGCCTGCCGGCACATTTCGTAGGCCGGACCGCCGGGCAGGTCTTCGCCGGCGGCCAGCTTTTCCTCGACGGTCCCCAGGATGTCGAAATGTTCGGGCAGAACCACCAGATCCGGTGATTCCTCGACCACGGCCCGGTCGATCAGTTCGCGGGCCTGGGCGATGTTGGCTGTCTTGTCGTTCTGGCTGTTCATCTGAACGAGGGTTGCTTTCATGGTGGTCCTCACCTGTGTCGTTGTTGCGCGCGATCGCGGATTGAAGTTGTCGTCAATCGAGGATGATGGAGGTTTCCGGGCCCAGCAGCGTGTTGGGCAGCCACAATGTCAGCTGGGGTACGTAGGTGATCAGCAACAGGACCACGAACAGCGGCACCAGGAACGGCAGCACCGCAATCGTGACGCGCTCGAAGGAGACCTTGCCGACCTCGACCATGATGTAGAGACCGATCCCCATGGGCGGGGTTGCGATGCCGATCAGGAGGCACAGTTGCAGGATGATGCCGAAATGAACGCGGTCGATGGCGAACTGGTCGACAATCGGCAGCAGCATCGGGACCAGCATCAGCTTCGCCGGCACGCCCTCGACCACGCAGCCCACCAGGAGCACGAAGATCAGGAGGACCCCCAAAAACACCGCCCGGCTTTCGGTAAAGGCGAAAATGACAGCGCCGATCTGCTGCGGGATTTGCTCGATCGCCAACAGCCAGCCCATGGCGATCGAAAATCCGATGATGATCATGATGACGGAGGTCATCATCATGGTTTCGGTAAGCGCCCACCACAGGCTTTTCATCGTCAATGTTCCGTAGAACCAGCCCAGCACCATGGAATAAAGGCAGGCCAGCACACCGGCTTCGGTCGCCGTCACGAACCCGCACAGGATGGAGCCAAGGATGATCCCCGGAGCGATCAGGGCCAGGACCCCGTCGCGGCCGGTCTTGAGCACCTCGCGGGCACCGGCCCGGGGCTGCATCGGGAATTGCCGCTTCACCGCCAGAATCCGGTTGAAAATCATCAGTGTGATGCCGACGGTAATTCCCGGAATCAAGCCGGCCAGGAACATGCGTTCGATCGACTGCTGGGCCAGGAAGGCGTAGATCACCAGGCCGATGGACGGCGGGATGATCGGGCCCACCACCGCCGATGCGACGGTGATCGCGGCCGAGAAGTCGCGCGGATATCCGCGCTCGGTCATGGCTTTGACCTCGATCATGCCAAGTCCGGCGCAATCGGCCACCGCCGCCCCCGACACCCCGGCAAAGATCATCGATGACAGCACGTTGACCTGGGCCAGGCCGGCCTTGAGGTGGCCGACCAGTGCATTGGCGAAATTGAAGATGCGGTCCGTCATCCCCATCGCGTTCATCAGGTTGCCGGCCATGATGAAGAACGGCACCGCTGCCAGGGAGGGCTTGCTGACGCCTTCCAGTATCTGGAGCGGGATGACGTACAGGGAGTCTGTGAATTCGGAATTCAGAAACGACAGCAACACGGCCGCGCCGATCGCGATGGACACGGGAACCCGGAGCAGAATCAGAACAATGAAAGCGAGGAACAGGATCAGGGCCATGGCGCGTCAGTCCCCTACTTCCTGATGGCTGCGCACCGCCTCCGGCACCCCGCAAAGCGTCTTCAGGATATCGAGAACCGCGTTCGCCATGATGAGCGCACAGGAGACGAACAGAGGAACCGACAGGGTATAGCGCTCCAGTTCCGTACCCCACGGTGTCAGTACGCCGTCGATCACGCCGACCTGGGTTTCCAGGATCACCGGCGCCTGCCAGAGGATGGTGCCGATGACAGCAAGGATGACGCCCGCCACAAAAAGGCGCGAAACGAACATCATGCCCGCACCCAGACGCATGATCACGAAATCGACGACAATGTCCTTGCTTCGCCGGTAGACTACGAAAAACCCGAAGAAGGTCATCCAGACGAAAACCTGCATCGTCCACGGCCAGATCCAGACAAACGACAGGTTGACCGGACGCAACAGGATGGTGACCGCCACGCCAAGCAGCATCACGGCCAGGCAAGAGTTGGCGATCACCAGGAACAGGCGGTCACAGGCCGAAAGGGCGTTGTCCAGGGCAAGGACGTACCCGGGGGGCCGCCCCGCCCTGCCATGAATGGGAACCATTCCCGTTTATTCCGTTCGGGTCTGTTCCACGACCTTGAGGAATTCAGGCGGCAAATCGCCTTTCTTGTCCATTTCCACATAGAAGGCGGCCATTCTTTCGATGAACGGCTTGCGGTCCACGTCAACGAAGGTCACGCCCTTGGCTTCCATCCGCTTGATCGATTCGTCCGCCGCCTTGCCCATGATCTCTTCGCTGTACTTGCCGGCTTCCGCATAAGCCTGGTCGACGGCCTTGCGGTGCTCCGGCGACAAGGCCTCATAGGCCTTCTGATTGATCATGAATCCGATTGACTGATAATACTCGTCATGGCGGATCACGTTCGGCGCGACCTCGTAGAAGCGCATGCTTTCGACCAGTGCGATGGGACTGTTGACGGCGGAAACGATCCCCTTGTCAATGGACTGATAGACATCGGTCCAGGCCAGCGTCTTGACATCGGCGCCCAGCCAATTCCAGGTATCTACCGCAATCTTGGACGGCGCCATGCGCAGCTTCAGGCCCTGCATCTCGTCGTAGGAATTGACCGGCTCCTTGCTGACCATGACCCGATAGGGGCCGCGTACGATCGCCGTCGGATCGCCCAGGATCCCGATTCCGGCTTCGCGCGCCGCTTCCTCGTACCAGCTCTTCACCATCGGCGTGTTCATGAACCGCACCCAGTGATCGCGGTCGTCGAACAGAAAGGCGGAACTGATATATTTGATGGATGGGACCCACTTGTTCATGTAGGTCGAACCTTCGGCGTAGAGATGCACGGTCCCGAGCTTCAACTGCTCCAGCACCGCCTGGGTCTTGCCCAACTGCTCGTTGGGGTAGACTTTGATTTTCATGTCGCCCTTGGTGTACTCGTCGACCAGGTCGGCGAACTTCTGAAACACCTTCCCTTCCGGACTGTCGGGCGGCATCTTGTGGGCCATCCGCCAGGATGTCTCCGCCGTCGCCATGGTGGCGGAAACCGCCAGGGCCAGGGCGCCGGCGATGAAGCCGGAGGCAACTCGTTTGATTCTGATCATTGTTCTTGCTCCCTGTTATTTTTCGGTTTTCACCGTGTTTTCGGTTTTCACCGTTATTGAGCGGCGGGCCAAAAATGTCGCACGCCGCAAGCCCGGATCCGAGGCCTGGATCCATTGCCGTGCATCGGCTCGATTTGGCATGTCCCCTTCTCCTCGGTACGCCAAATCTATCGATCACCAGGCATCCCCGTCAAAGAGTTTCAGGGACGGGGGAAACTGCTGACCGCCCAGCACACCCGCAATCTTGCCCAATGGATGCGCCGGTGGCCATATGCCCGAAGGACGCAGCCCGGCCGACGATCATCCGCGTCAGGAGATACCCGCCGGCCCGCCCTGGCGGCGGCTTGCGCTGCCTCCATCGGTACGGACCGGGAACGGCACGGGCGCGGCAAGGCCAACGTCTTCGCCATTCCGCCGTCGGCTCCCCGATCAGGTCCGAAAGGCGGATCGGCGCGTGATTCCGGGATTGTCTGTTGTCGCGACAGGGCCCGGCTTGCGGCATGTCTGTCTGGCCGGGGCCGCCTACCCTTTCACGGCACCAAGCGTCAGGCCGCGGACGATATAACGTTGCGCGATCAGTGCGACCAGAACCGGCGGGATCATCGCGATCATCGCCCGCACGCCCATGAACCAGAACTGGACGCCACGGGTATCCACGGCGCCGGCCATGTGCACCGGTACCGTGATGGCATCGCGGCTGGCGATCGTGATCGCGAACAGGAATTCGTTCCAGGAAAACGCGAAGATGATCAGTCCCGTCGCCGCGATCGACGGCGCGGCAAGCGGTAGCGCGACAGAGAGGAATGCGATGGCATGATTGCCGCCGTCGACAAGTGCCGCTTCCTCCAGTTCGACCGGCAGGTCGAGAAACGTCTGCCGGACAATAACGACGACAAAAGGCAGCACAAACGTGGCGTTGATCAGGATCAGGGCGAGATGGGTGTCAAGGAGACCGAGAGACCGCATGACCAGATAAAAGGGAATGACCGTGGCGACCGGCGGCAGCACCCGCTGGGACAAAAACCAGACCGTAATGTCACGGTTTTTGACGAGCCGGAATTCGAAGCGTGCCAAGGCATAAGCCGCCGGAGTGCCAAGCAGGATTGCCAGGAGGGCGGCGCTGATCGAGATAATCGAGCTGTTCTGAAGCGCCCGGCGGGATTCCGGCGAAGCCAGCTGATCGATCCAGTTGTTGAGTGTCGGTTCGAAATCCAGCCACGGAATGCCGAATCCGGCGACCGTGAAAGTATCCAGGGGATTCCGAAGCGATTGTGAAAACGACCAGTAGATCGGGAACAGGAACGCCGCGGTCACGCAAATTGCCAGCAGGGAATATATCGAATACCGGAGCGGTGACGGTGAAATATCGTCTCTATGCATAGGTCTGCCGCAGCCTCCGGAAAAACACGGTCACGATAATCATGACGACGATCAGCAACCCGTAGGCCATGGCGCTCGCATATCCGACATCGAAGAAACGCAATCCGGTCCGATAGGCGAGGAACGAGTACGACTGCGTCGCGACGCCCGGGCCGCCGCCCGTCATCGCAAACGGAATGTCGAACAGCTTCATGGCCTCAGCCATCCGCAGCAAAAGAACGATGATAATCGTCGGCTGCAGGATCGGCAGCATCACTTCCCGCATCACATCCCAGCCGTTGGCGCCATCGACGATCGCCGCCTCGTAAAGCTCATCGGGAACCGATTGCAGGGCAGCCAGGAACACAAGGAAGCAAAATGGCGTCCATTGCCAGATGTCCACCAGTATGATGCTGACAAGGGCCCAGTCGGGATGGGACAGGAATGGTATGCCGAGAAACGCGAGCGGTCCGCCTTCCTCATAGAAAATCGTAAAGAAGGAATATCCCGCCGCGATCGGTGTGACGAACAGCGGAAGGATCATTATGGCGCGCAGAACCGGGCGCACGAATATTTTGCGATTGAAAAGAACGGCCAGAATGAAACCAAGCGCGAGTTCCGCCGACACCGTGACAATGATAAAAATCGCGGTGATCCGAACCGCTGTCCTCAGCTGATTGTCGCCCGCCATGCGTTTGAAATTGTCGGTGCCGACAAAAGTCGAAATGGTCGTCTGGCTCTTGTGGACAATGGTCTTTGTTCGCGGTTTGCCCGCCTTGTTCAGAACCGGATTGCCGGCCTCGTCCAGAACGGGAATCTTCTCACGCTCGATTTCGATCTTCGATTCGATTTTGAAGAAGGCGAGGTAGAGGGAATAGCCGAGCGGAAATACGGTGAACGCGAAAACCCAGATCACCGCCGGCATCAGGAAGAGGAAACGAACGCGATCCGTCCAGCGCATTATGTCAGACCTGTGCCGGGAGGCCGGCCACCGCTACCGGCCGCAGTCGCGGGCACGCTCGCGCCGGTGGCCCGTCCATGACGGGCCACCGGTCCGGTTTTGCCTGACGGCATCAGATCAGCCTTCGTAGCCGATCGCCGCCTGATAGTACTGGAGCTGGGAATCCCGGCCCAGGCGATCTGTCACCGCCTCCCAGGAGCCAGCGGTATCGTCGAGCGCCTGCGCGGCGGATTTCTCTCCGCTCATCGCCGACGACAGGTTCTTGTCGAGAATATCCCAGTATTCAAATGTTCCCGGAATACGCAGATACGTCAGGCTCGTCGGGGCGAAGAAGTTGTCGTAATAGGCCTGGGTATAGGTCTTCACGTCTTCCGCGTCCCATCCGGCCGCGACATATTCCTCGACTGTCGCCGAGCCGGTCGGCTTCAGGAACTGGTAGGAATAGCCGGGATCGACACCGGTCCAGCCATGCTGCGAATTCCAGAGCGACACCGGCTCCATGGCCATCAGTGCAAGCAGCGAATAGGTGGCTTCCGGATTGGCGGAAAAGTTCGAGATGACCCCGTGCCAGGAACCGCCGGTGGTGTTGCCGACAGGTTTCGGATCGTCCACCTGCACGAATTTGCCGGACTCATGGTCGTAATATTCGGTTGATGCCGGCAGGATGGCCGCAGCGCAATCGCCCTGGATCTTGGAGCGGGCCGTGTCCTGGCAAAGCGATCCCACGTCACCCCAGCTGAACACGAACACCGCCTTGCCGCGCAGGAAATAGTCCCATGCTTCGCCAAGGCTCCAGCCGATTTGCGCCGAAGGCCCGGTCTTGTGCAGCTCTTGCAGGAATTCCAGGGCTTTCACATGTCCCGGACTGTTGATCATCGGCTTCATGTCCGTCGGATCAAACCAATAGACATTGTGATACTGGTCGACTTTCGGTCCGGGCGTGACCGCGAAGGATGCCGACAGTGACTGAAAATGATAGTGCCCCTGCTCGCCCACCTTCAGGTGCAGCACCATGCCGCTGTCAGCCTCGCCGTCGTTTGAATCCCAGTTCTTGCCGTTGAAATAGCTGGCGATATCGAGGAGTTGCTGCCAGGTCTTCGGCGGTGACGGAAGATCGTATCCGTTTTCGGCTTTGAATGCGGCCTGATGTTCCGGATTCTCCAGCGCGCTCTTGCGGTAGTAGAGAACCTGACCGTCCGCGTCATTGAGGACACCGTAGCCGACGCCTTCCCACGTATGGAGCGCCTTCAGAGACGGGGGCATCACATCATAGGACCATTGCGGATAGTCGCCCGATTCCATCAGATCATCGATCGGATAGCCGAAGCCGCCGGGGACAATGTCGCCGTACCAGAACGCACCGACCATGAACGCGTCGTATTGGCCGGTGCCGTTTCTCAGGTCGAGCATCATTTTCGTGTAATGCTCCGCAAACGGCAGTTCGATGATGTTGAGCTTGGCGCCGGTCAGCTCTTCCCACGCCCCCCGAAATGCGAAAAGAGGTCCGGAGATACCGCCTTTCGGTCCGCCCGTATTGACCGTAACGCTGATCTCTTCGCCTTCAAAAGGCTTTTCGTCGGGGCCGAACAGGGCGCCGAGATCCGCCGCCTGCACGACAATTTCCGTATTGTCGTACGCTTCGCCCAGCTTCAGGGTTACAGTGCCGTCATCATTCCAGTCGATGAACTCGCCCGCCGTCGCAGTGCCGAAGCCGACGCCGCTTGCCAGAACAGCAGACAAGAGGGCCTTTCGGATTGATGTTCGCTTCATCTCTTCCCTCCCATGTTTTTGTCATTCACATTATCGAGGCGAGACCACCGCCCCTTTGATTAGATTACACTTCCCCATCTTCACGGCAATTCCAAATCTCCGAAAATCTGGCGCCGGCCGGGATGAGGCGCCGGCGCGAAGGTGACGCCAAGCCGCACGGGCGCACGAATTGTGCTGGATTCCCGATGACAATTAGCTAGTGTCGGTGCTGGCGATCCGCCGCTGCCGGTACTTTGCCGAAAGGGCGGGCGCCGTCGGTACACGGGAACGGGAGCACGAATTGGATGGCGTCTGTCGATATCCGCAGTGTCGTTAAGTTCTACGGCTCGTTTCAGGCGCTGTATTCCGTCAGCATAGCCATTCCGGACGGCGAGTTCCTGGTCCTTGTCGGCCCTTCCGGATGCGGCAAGTCAACGCTGTTGCGGATGATCGCCGGCTTGGAAGTCATCGACGACGGCGAAATCCTCATTAACGGCAACGTGGTCAACAAGATGCCGCCGAAAGACCGCGACGTCGCGATGGTTTTCCAGAATTACGCGCTGTATCCGCACAAGACAGTCCGCCAGAACATGGCGTTCTCGCTCCGCATGCGCCGCGTCGAACGCAGCGAGATCGAGCCGCGCGTCAACGAAGCGGCCGAGATCCTCGACCTGGTGGAATATCTCGATCGGTTTCCCCGGCAATTGTCCGGCGGCCAGCGCCAAAGGGTGGCGATGGGGCGCGCGCTGGTGCGCCAGCCGCAGGTCTTTCTTTTCGACGAGCCCCTGTCGAACCTCGACGCGAAGCTCCGCATCCAGATGCGCACGGAGATCAAGTCGATTCAGCAGCGTGTCGGAACCACCGCGATCTACGTCACCCATGACCAGGTCGAGGCGATGACGCTGGCACACAGGATCGTCGTGTTGAACAAGGGGCGTGTCGAGCAGATCGGCTCACCCATGGAGCTTTATGAGCGGCCGGCGAACCAGTTCGTCGCGGCGTTTATCGGTTCGCCTCCGATGAACGTGCTGACCGGCAAGATCGCCGAAAGCGACGGCAAGCCCGCTTTTATGACTGACCGCGGCGATCAGCTTCGCGCCCCCGAACTGGCCGCCGCCAGGGCAGGCGATGTCGTCCGCTACGGTATCCGGCCGGAGCATATTACGATTTCAGATCAGCCAGCGAACGGCGGCGGAGCGCCGGCGACCGTGAAGTCGGTGGAACCGATGGGCAGCGAAACCCTTGTCGTCGCGGAGTTCAGCGGATCGGAAATTCGCGTCCTGCTGCGTGACGGGACCTCGGTGGAACCGGGAGCGGATGTCGTGCTCCAGCCAAATCTGGCGCGCGTCCATCTGTTTGATCCGACGACCGGGGCGGCCCTGTCCGGTGATGAGACTTCGGCCGTGCATTAGCTTGTTCGTCCGTTCCACGCGGCACCCGTGACAGGCCCCGCCGACCTGCCCGCAATTTCATTACCCAGCATCCCGAGGACGCCCTGATGACGAAGACACTCGATTCCAAGCTCGAACGCATTGCCGGTGGCGTCGATACGCCGGCCGATTTCATAATAGCCGACGCCAAGGATGGCGATATGGGATTTGGTGCCCATGCGCCGGGCCCGGAGCGGAATCCGGACGGTTCGCACACCGGGCGTCTGAAGTCGCGCGACGACTACCTCGCCCAGATCACGGAAATCGTCTCGCAGGGCATCGTTGACGTGGTGTTGATGTCGGCCGGCAACTATGAACGGCTCCACCGCAATGGCGTGTATTCCCACACACCGGTCACGCCCGCGATCCGCGCCAATGACACAACGGATATCTGGACGATGCGCGGCGGCAGATACAAGGCGGCGCCGTCCCGGCCGTTTCGCTCCGCCGATCTGTCGCGGGTCCGCCAGATGGAATGCGACCTTTGCCTCTATTCCATGACATTCGTAAACGATGCCGCCGCGGATTTGAGAACGGTCCAGGCATATCGCGAATTTCGCCTGGAGGCGGCGGAAAGCGGGATTCGACACTTTCTGGAGGTTTTCAATCCGAACGTCGATGCGGGATTGAAGGATGACGAGATCGGCGAATTCGTGAACGATTGCATTGCCCGAAGTCTGGCCGGCCTTGTCTCGGACGAGCGGCCGCTCTTTCTCAAGATCGCCTACAATGGTGCGGCGGCGATGCGGGAACTGTGCCACTATGACCGCTCGCTGGTCGTCGGAGTTTTGGGCGGATCCGCCGGGACCACGCGCGACACGTTCGAATTGCTTCAGCAAGCATCGGCAAATGGCGCGCGCGTCGCCCTGTTCGGCCGCAAGATCAATCTGGCCGAATCCCCATTGGACATCGTGCGGCTGATGAGGGCCGTCGTTTCGGACAGCAAACCGCCCGAGGAGGCGGTCCTGGAATATCACGAGGCACTGAACAAAAGAGGCATTGCCCCGGACCGGCCTTTGGAAGCCGATCAGGCGATTACCGAGCGGATTCTGCAAGCCGGCTGACATATCGCGATGGCTGAACCGCTTCTGATCGGCGTCGACATCGGTTCCACCAACATCAAGGCCGTTTTGTTTGATCGCCGGGGACGTGTGAGGGGTGACGCCTACCGGCAAACGCCGGTTCGAACGGAAGGTGAGCGTACGATTTTTCCCGTGCACGGTCTGACCGACGCGGCCCTGGACGCCATAGCGGAGGTTACCGGCCGGATTTCACCTGGCGATTATGTCGCGGGCCTCTCCTTCGCCAGTATCGGCGAGTCCTTTGTCCTGTTCGACGCGGCGGGCGAACCGGTTGCCGATATCATTGCCTGGTATGATCGTCGCGCTGTTGGCGAGGCCGAAGAGGTCGTCGGCACGGTCGGCGCAGATGTCCTTTTTCAAACGACCGGGCTGACTATCGATCCGATCTATTCGCTGTGCAAACTTTTGTGGCTGCGCCGCAACGCGGCCGGGGTCCTGGACCGCGCCGCTGGTCTTGCGTTCGTCGCCGATTGGTTGGCGATGCGCGTCTGCGGCGAATGCGCAACCGATGTCAGCCTCGCCTCCCGTTCGTTGCTTGCCGCGCCGATGACCGGCCGCTGGTCGCCGAAAATGCTGCGGGCTTTCGGCTTTGATGAAGCATTTCTTCCCCGGATCCTGCCTGCCGGCAGCCCGCTCGGCCCGCCGACGCCATGGGCGGCGGAGCGCCTCGGGCTGACGGATCGGTGCGTGATCAGCGTCGGCGGCCATGACCACATTGTCAGTTCCATCGCGGCAGGGGCCGCCAATCCGGCATTCATGATCGATTCCGCCGGCACTGCGGAAGCGATTTTGCGAACCGGGCCCCGGTTGGTCGAAAACTGGCCGGACGGTCCTCTCGAGTTCGCCCAGGGTGGAATCTGGTGGGCGGATGTCCCGAAGCCGATCATCTACCTGATCGGGGCGATGATCGATTCAGGTGGCGCGTTGGTGCGGTATCGGAGCTCCACCGGCATGGATACCGATTGGCAAGGTCTGATTGCGCGGGCGCGGGAAGCGCCTCCGGGTTCTGCCGGCTTTCATCCCGCACGCGGGAAAGGACTTGAAGCGGATCCGGTCGCATGGTCGAAGGCGGTCTTTTCCGGTCGCCCGGCAAACGGTCCGCGATTCCGGGCGCTGCTGGAGGTTTTGAGTTTGCAGTCGAAGCTGCTTTGCGACCAACTGACAAATCAGGCCGCCCTCCCGCCGGTGAAGGAAATCCGCCTGGTCGGCGGTCTGGCGAAAAACCGGCTTTATGCGGACCTGAAAGCCGCCGCGTTCGAGGCGCCGATCCGTGTTGCCGAATTCCCGCAGTTCACGGCCCTGGGTGCGGCGATTGCGGCAGGCCTCGGAGCGGGTTTGTATTCTTCGCTGGACGTCGCCCTGGACGGGATCCGGCTCCAGTGGCGGGACTGTTCGCCAGACCCCGCCCTGGTCCATGCTGCCCAGACGCTGCGTTCAAAATGGAATCCCGGCGATTCGCTGTAACGGCGGGCGCAGCGGGGTCGTTTTCCGCCCGGATCCGATGCGCACGGGGACGCATGGCGGCCAATGCCCGTTTACGCCTGCCACCCGGGCAAATGGAGGCGCCGGCGGATGTCCGGCGCCTCCGTTCTTGTTCGGTGCTGCGGCCTAGAAGTTGAAATCGTCGATGTTCGAGGCGTCGAACGTCGTAAGCGCCGACTGGGTATTGATTGAATTGCCCTCATTGATCGTGATCGTGCCGAGGTTCGGGACTTCGAACGTCGCGCCGACTTCGTTGGTCATCGTGCCGTTCTTCAGGCCGACGGAGAAGTGGGCCGCCAGCCAGCCTTCATTGTACGGCGACCAGAGCTGAAAGGCTTCGACAGTTCCATCCTTGATGAAGTCGCGCATCTCGCTGGGCAGTCCGAGGCCGGTGACCTTGACCTGCTCGGAGATACCGCGGCTTTGGACAACCTGCGCCGAGGCGGCAATTCCGACCGTGGTCGGTGCGATGACGCCTTTCAGGTTCGGGTAGTTGGCAAGCAGGGCTTCCATTTCCGTGGTCGACTTCTGCGGCTGGTCATCGCCATAGACGGTCGCAACCAGCGTCATGTTGGCATACTTGGAGTCATTTGCCAGCGTCTCGTTCATCCCCTCGATCCAGAAATTCTGGTCCGGGGCCTCGGTCGTCGCCGACAGGATTGCAATCTCGCCCTCGTAGCCGATCAGCGAACCGACCATCTCGACCTGGTCGGCACCGACCTTGGTGAAGTCGGTCGGCAGAATGGTCGCGTCGCGATGTTCTTCGTTGCCGGTGATGTCGCCGTTCACGGTAAGGACGATGATTCCCTTGCCGCGGGCGCTGTCGAACACCTGGTTTAGCGCATCCGGGCTGTTGGGGGAGATCGCGATGACATCGACGCCGCGTTGAATCTGGGCTTCGATGAACGGGATCTGCGACGTTGCCTCCGCGGTTGCCGGCGCGACGAATTCGAAATTGCAGGCAATGACCTTACAGGCATCGACAAAGCCCAGGGTCAGGCTGTCAAAGTACGGATTGCCCGTATTCTTGCCGATAAAGACGATGTCGATCTTGTCGGCCATGGCGGCCGAGCCGTTCAGGGCGAATGCGGCGACGGCCGCTGCAAGTGCTATCTTTTTCATTCCCTTCTCCTCTCCTTTGTTGACCGGATGTTCCGGCAGGTCCCGCTAGCGTTGCGTGCGGGAATAGATGAAATTGGTGGCGATGATGGCGACGATCAGCAGGATGCCGAGGACGGTGAGCTGGATGGCCGGAAGCAGGTTCGCCACCGTCATTCCTGTTGAGACGATGACCAGCAGCCAGGCGGCAAGAAAAGTGCCGAGGATGGTGCCGCGGCCGCCGAAGATATATGTGCCGCCGAGCATGACCATCAGCACCATCTGCAATTCGCCGCCGAGGGCGATGTCGTAGCGAACCGAGCCGAGCCGCGAGGCGGTCATGAGACCGCCGACGGCACTGACGAACCCCAGCAGCAGAAACAATCCGACCTTTATTCGATTGCTCTTGATGCCGGCATGGCGGGCCGCCACCTGGTTGGTGCCGATCTGGTAGATCTGGCGGCCGTAGGACGTCATGCCCAGCACAATTGCCAGCACGATGGACATCAAGACAAAGACGACCACAGGCAGCGGTATGCCGAGAACCATGATGTTGTTCACGCCAATGAACCATTCCGGGACACGGATCGATCTGTCGCCGGCGATGACCTGGGCGAGGCCGCGATAGAAAATCAGCGTGCCGATCGTGACGATGATCGATGGCAATTCCAGCCGGATGACCATGAACGCATTGAACGCCCCCATGGCCAGGCCGGCAACAAGGCCGAGCGCGATTGCCAGCGGCATGGGCACGCCGATCTGTTGCGCGAATGCGAATAGGCATGCCGAAAGCGCCATGTTCGCAGCCGCCGAAAGATCGATTTCACCGGAAACGATCACCAGCGTGAGAACAAGCGCGGCCATGGCGATTTCCGCCGAGAGCGTAAAGGAGCGCAGGATATAGCCGATGTCGAGGAAGAACGGAGAAAGAAAACTGGCGATGGCGATGCCCGCGATCAGCAGGACAAAGGTCATCGTCTCCGGTCGCACGAAGATGATGTGCCAGAGCGGTCTCGCCGCAGCCGCTTCGCCGAATTCTGGCCCCGATCCCAGGGATTGCTTTGTCATCATCACGCCCGCCTCGCAAGGCTGGCAATGCCATGCCGCCGGACGCTGCGGTCAATGATGAGCGCGAACAGAATCACCGCACCATAGATCGCATTTTGCGTGGTGCCCGCGACGCCGACAAATGGAAGTGCCGCGCTGACGCACCCCAGCAGGAGAACACCGAGCACCGTTCCCAGCACTGTGCCTATGCCGCCGTTGATCGAAACCCCGCCGATCACCACCGCGGCGATGACCTGAAACTCGAAGCCCGCACCGGTATTGGACGGATTCACGAAGCCCCACCGGCTGGCGTACATTATGCCGGCAAGCCCGCTCAGCCCGCCTGAAATGGTGAAAACCAGCAGGGTGACGCGGTTGACCTCGATACCGCGCAAGGGCGCCGCAACCGGGTTCGATCCAAGCGCATAGATCTGGCGACCAACACGGGTATGGGCGGCGAAGACATAGGTCAGCACCGCCACCGCAAGCGCCATCAGGATGATCCATGGAATACCGAAGACCGGAGACGTTTGCGACATCGCCTTCAGGGCGGACGGCACATACTGGCGGTCGACCTGTCGCGCATCGGAGATGATGAAGGTGAGCCCGCGGTACAGGTTCAGGGTTCCGAGGGTGACGATGATGGACGGCAGGCGGAAGATCGTCACCAGCACGCCGTTGAAAAGACCGAGAGCCGCGCCCACGCCGACCGACACGGCAAAGCCGAGTGGCCACCAGATTTGCGGCATGTCACGGAACATCATGCCGGTCACCATGGCCGACAGGCCCAACATCGATCCGACGCTGAGATCGACATGGCGCGCGACCAGCACCATCATCTGGCCCATGGCCACGATCATGATCAGCGGCACGAGCAGCAGGACGATGCGCAGGCTGTTCAGCGTCAAGAAATGGGGCTTGTAGAATCCGACCGCCGCGCAGAACAGCACGATCATCACGACAAGGCCCATTTCGCGGCCGAGCATAATCCTTCGCATCGCGTTCATGCCGCATACCCCGAACGTGGAACCGCCGCCTGCATGACAGCTTCCGGCGTGGCCTCGGCCCGCGGAATGTCGCCCCGCAATTCGCCCTCGGACATGACGAGAATACGATCGCAAAGGGTCAGAAGTTCCGGCAGCTCCGATGAAATGAGCAGAATGGCCCGTCCTTCGCGTGCCATATCGCCGATCATGTTGTAGAACTCGGCCTTGACGCCGATATCGATCCCACGGGTCGGTTCGTCGAGGATCAGCACCTGCGGATCGGTAAGCAGCCAGCGCGAGAGGATTGCCTTCTGCTGATTGCCGCCGGAGAGTTCCAAGATCGGTTGCCGCAATGAGGCAAGCCTGATCGACAGGTCCTCTACCGCCTTCTTTGCAAGCTGCTTTTCGCGCGCCGGCAGGATGAAGCCCCTGGGGGCATACCGCTCAGGGACTGCCGCCGTAATGTTGTGCTCCACCGGCAGGGTGGCGAAAATCCCGGCGACCGCACGATCCTCCGGCACGAAGGCAAGACCGAGGTCGATGGCATCCGTCGGGCTGTGGATGGCCACTTCCGTGCCATTCACTTCCACCGTGCCGCTCGTTGCCGGCGCGACACCGAAGATCGCCCGCGCAACATCCGTGCGCCCCGCGCCCACAAGCCCGGCCAGGCCTACAATCTCGCCCTTGCGGACCGTGAAGTTGATGTCCTCGAACATGCCGGGCTGGGTCAGCCCCTTCACCTCGAGTGCGACATCGGTGATCTCTGCGCTGACCTTGTGGACATATTGCTGGAACGGTCGTCCGATCATCGCCTGGATGATGTCGTCGTCGCTCAAATTGCTGACCTTTTCCGTCGTGACCTTGTGGCCATCGCGGAAAACCGTGACCCGGTCGCAGAGCGCCCTGACTTCCTCAAGACGGTGGGAGACGAATACGATCGTGCGACCCTCGTCACGGAGACGGCCTGCGATGTCGAACAGCGTTTCCACTTCACGCGGCGTCAGCGGCGCGGTGGGTTCGTCCATGAAAATCAGCCGGCTGTCAGACGCAATCGCCCGCGCGATCTCCACCATCTGCTGATCGGCAATCGAGAGGCCTCGCATCGGCCGCGACACGTCAATCGACACACCCAGGAGGTCCATGTGCTTGCGCGCATCGCGCGTGAGCTCCGCCCAGGGAACGCGGCTGAACCAGCTGCCGCCGGAACGCCCCAGCACCAGGTTCTCCGCCACCGAAAGGTCGGGGAAGGACACCGGCTCCTGGTGAATGAGCGTGATACCGAGGAGTTGGGCTGCATGCGGATTGGGCACTTTGACCAATTCGCCGTTGAGTTTCAGCGTGCCGCGCGTCGGGTGATAGACGCCGGAGACGATTTTGGCGAAGGTGGATTTGCCGGCCCCGTTTTCGCCGATCAGGGCATGAATCTCGCCCGGAATCAGGTCGAGATCAACGTCGCTGAGCACCTCGATCCCGGCAAACTGCTTGGATATGCCGCGTGACGAGAGGAGCGGCATCTGGTGTGTTGGTTTGTTGTCTGACGACATGGCCCGGGCGCGCGCTCAATCAGTCAATGGAACAGGCGCGTCAGCGTCAATCAATCCCTGCGATTTGAGATCGGACCAGAACACGGCGGGGATCGCGGCGCCGAGAGATGCCACATTCTGTTCGACCTCCCGGGCATGCATGGCGCCGGGGATCGTCGATACGACGGCCGGGTGAGCCAACACGAACTGCAGGGCCGCCGAAGGAAGCGAGACGCCGTGCGCCCGGCACACATCTTCCAGGCCACGCACTTTCGCCTGAATCTCGTCCGGAGCCGCGTCATAGGCGTATTTGGCGTCACCGCCGGAACCGGTGACCAGAATGCCGGAAGCAAAGGGGGCACCGATGATAACGCTCACTTCGCGCTCCAGACAGGTGGCCATCCCTGTATGCAGGCTGGCCTGGTCGGCCAGCGTGTACGGCATGGCGACGAGCACGAAATCCAGGTCGACCAGCGTCGCGATGTTCCGGAGCGCATCACCGGTGTTGATGCCCATTCCGAAGGCCTGAATATCTCCTGTCGCCTTCAGTTCCTGCAGCGCCTTGATACCACCATCCGTCAACTGCCTCTGGTAACGGGACAGGTCGTTTTGATCGTGAAACAGCTCATCAAGATCGTGGATCACCAATGCATCGACCGTATCGATCGCCAGACGCTGCAGCGCCTGTTCGTACGACCTCATGATTCCGTCGTAGCTATAGTCGAATTTCACTTCGAAATTCAGACCGCCGGTCCATGGCGATCGATCAAACGACTTCGGATCGCCCGGACGATGGAGCGTACGCCCGACCTTGGTGGTCAGATCGAATTCGCTGCGCGGCTTGGTGCGAAGAAATCCGCCGACGCGATGCTCGGACAATCCGCGGCCGTACCAGGGTGCAGTATCGAAATAGCGAACACCCAGGTCCCACGCAGCTTCAAGGGTCGCCAGGGAATCGGCCTCGTCAACCGTGGCGTACAATTCGCCGATATGAGCGCTGCCGAAGCCGAAAACCGGCAGTTCCAGAGATGTTGCGGCCACTTTGCGCCTGGTGGAAACCGTCAGTCCCAAGTGTTGTCCTCCCGGCCCCATCCAGCGCAAGGAAGCGCTGGCCAGCGCGATATCTGTAAACTTGTCAGACAAATTTTCGTTTGACAAGGCTATTCTTGACCGCCAATTCTAGTGGGTGTCGTCGATCGAGGAAACGGAGAAACGGCTAATCACGGAGACTGTCCGCCAGCCTCCAAGCCAACAGACCGGATGGCGGTCGAAGACGCCCGGAGTGTTCAGCTTGCAAGCCGCCCTCCCCGGACTCAGGCCGGCATAGAGGAAAACAGAACGTGCCGAATTTCCCGATTATCGATACGCACCTTCATATTTGGGATTTTGATCGTCTGAGCTATTCGGCATTCGAGGGACATCCGCTTTTCGGTCGATCGTACCAGATCGAGGACTATCAGCGCGACTGCGGCCCCCTCGACATCGAGGCCATGGTATTCCTGGAATGTTATGCCGATTTCACGCCGACGGGCGGGCAGTACATCGAGGAGATTGAGTTCGTCGAGGACTCCGCCGGGCGCGATCCCCGCATAAGGGGCATCGTGCCCATGGCCCCGCTGGAGTGGGGCGGCCGCGTTGAGCCGCTGCTGGAGGAGATGCGCCAACGGCATCCGACCGTGAAGGGCATCCGGCGCATAGTTGAGTTTGACGAGGATCCCCGCGCGCTGACCCTCTCCGAAGATTTCATAGCCGGCGTCAATTTGCTCGCGAAGTTCGATTTTCATTTCGAGATCAACGTCAATCACACCCAGATGGACATTGTCCGGGAGTTCGTGCGCCATATCCCCGACGTACCGATGATCCTGGACCACTGCGGCAAGCCCGGAATCGAGGAGGGCGCGATCGATCAATACCGTTCGGACGTGAAGGAACTGGCCCAACATCCGAACCTCTGGATCAAGCTTTCCGACCTGCCGGTCGAGGCCGACCACAAGACTTGGACCGAAGCCGATCTTCGCCCCTACATCGATGCCACAATCGAGACATTCGGTTTCGACAGGACGATTTACGCAGGCGACTATCCGGTCTGCTTGCAGGCGACCACCTTGCCGCGCTGGGTGGAAGTTCTCGACAATGCGTTTGCCGGTGTCTCCGATCGCGAATTGCGCAAGTTCTATCGGGACAATGCCAACGCCTTCTACAGGCTCGGGCTCTGAGCGCGGATCGTAGACGGATGGTCGGTTCAATCCAGAATTCCACCGCGCGCCGCCGGCCTTCGCCTGCCGGAAAGGCGTCCGCGGATCCACCGGCCGATGAAGCCTTTGTTGGGGAAACGCTCGACCGGCAATCCATCCCCGAACGGGTCGCCCACCGCATCCTGGCGATGATCAAGTCGGGAAACCTGAAGCCTGGTGACCGTCTGCCGACGGAACAGAAGATGTGTATAGCGTTCGGCATCTCGCGCCCGCCGCTGCGCGAGGCCTTGAAGGCGTTGACGCTGATGGGCGTGCTGGAAAGCCGACAGGGCGGCCGCTACACTGTTTCCGACCTGTCGCCGAGCCGGCTGATTGCCCCCTTCAATGCCATCCTCTCCACCGCCGAGTATGATGTGCACGATCACTTCCAGGCGCGCTCGGTTGTTGAGCTGGAACTGGTGCGTCTTTGTGCCCTCCACGCCAGTTCCGCCGATCGCAAGCGGATTGTGAAACTGGCGCGTGACGGGCGCGCCTTCCTCACCGATCCGGTTGCCTTCCGCCTTATGGATATCGAACTGCATCAGACCATCTACAACGCATCCGGCAACGCAATGCTGAGCGCGGTCGCGCAGGGTCTCTTCGATATCGGGCTCGATTTCCGGCGCGTTGCCAGCAACGATCCCGCCGTTATCGAGAAATCTGTCACCCAACATTGCGAGGTCGCCGATGCGATCATGGCCGGTGAGGCCGACGCCGCGGTCGCGGCCTATCACCGGCACATCGAGCATGTGCGCGACAGCACCATTCAATCGATGGCGGCAGAAAACTGAAATGAGAAAGGCGCCCCATGTCTGAACGCATCGCTTTTCGCATGAACCTTTATCCGGGACATGCGGCCGAATACGAAAAGCGCCATGACGAGATATTCCCGGAACTCGCCGGCGCCCTGAAACAGGCCGGGATTTCCGACTACACGATTTGGCACGACCCGGAGAGCAACCACCTGTTCGGGATACTCACAAGAGCCGACGACCACGCCATGGACGATCTTCCGGATATGGAGATCATGAAGCGCTGGTGGGCGCATATGGCCGACATCATGGAAACCGATGACAACAACGTGCCCACTCAGATACCGCTGAAAAGGGTCTTCCTGCTGCCATGAGCTCCAGCTTCACGATCAGTTCGGTGCGTGTGTCGACGGTGAGGCGGGAGACAAAGGGCGGCACCTACTTCAACCAGGGCACGCAGGAACACTGGCTGGTCGACAGCCTGATCTCCAATCCGATGTCGGGTTATCCGGAGTACCGGGCCAGGCGGACGTCCTGGGGGATCGGGGTGCTGGAATCGATCATCGTGGAAATTGAGACGGAAGATGGCGTCACCGGCATCGCAACGGGCTCGGGCGGAACCCCGGCCGCATGGCTGATCAGGCACCATTTCAACCGGTTTCTCGTCGGGCAGGATGCACGCAACATCAACCGCATCTGGGACCAGATGTACCGCGCATCGCTGCCCTATGGACGAAAAGGGCTGCCGATGATGGCGATCAGCGCGGTCGATCTGGCGCTGTGGGATCTTGTCGGCAAGATCCGGCAGGAGCCGGTCTACAACCTCATCGGCGGGCTGACGCACGATGAGATCGCCTTCTACTGTACCGGACCTGCGCCGGATTCGTCCAAGCTGAAGGGGTTCTGGGGCGCCAAGGTGCCGCTGCCGCACTCGCATTTCGAAGGCCGGGAGGGGCTGGAGAAGAACGTGCGCTACCTCGCCGATCAAAGGGACAAAGTCGGCCCCGATTTCCCGCTGATGGTCGACTGCTACATGTCGCTCACCGTCCCTTACGCGATCGAGCTTGCAACCGCCTGCCTCGATCTCGGCATCGGCTGGTGGGAGGAAGTGCTTTCGCCGGAAGACATCGAAGGATACCGAACGATCAAGCAGGCACACCCATCACTCAAATGGACCACGGGCGAGCACGAATATGGCCGCTATGGTTTTCGTGAACTCATCGAAGCCCGGACCATCGATATCCTGCAACCCGATGTGATGTGGGTCGGGGGCCTAAGCGAACTCCTGCGGATTGCCGCCCATGCTTCTGCTTACGACACCAGGATCATTCCTCACGCAAGCGGACCCTACGCCTACCACTTCATTGCCTCCCAACCCGGACCGGCCGATTGCGAATATGTGGCGGCAAGTCCGGACGGACGCGACATCCTGCCGGTCTTCGGCGAGTTGTTCACAGGCGAGCCGGTACCGCAGAACGGCCGGTTGAAAATGGATGGCGCACCGGGATTTGGCATGGAACTCGCGAGCCGCGAATTGTTGCAGCCGGTTTTGTGAGGCCGGGTGTCCGGGGGGCGCGTTTTTCGCAGAGGCAGTTCGGTTTTGTATCGGAGGCCCGCCTCACCGTTCTGCCGGGACAGTGCGGATCTTCTCTTCTGTAGGCCAAAGGGTGCCGGTCCGGAATCTGGCGCAAAAGGGCAGACCATTTCCGGCTTCACCGAAGACGGGCAGCGCCCGATATACCCGGATTGTCCGGCAGGCCGGCGTCCTGATAGCCACCGGCCGGATCCCGTCCGCGCCCGGTTCCATCCGGTCCGGCCCATCTAGGCCACGGTGCGGATGGCAAAGTCAAACAGCGACCGGATATGGTCGGCGACGGCTTCCCGGGCAGCGTCCGGATCCTCATCCTTGAGCGCGTCGAGAATGCGCTCATGCTGTCTGGAATCAGGCTCCAGCCGCTCCGAGAGCCGCTCGATCTCGAACAGCTTTGTCGTGACGCGCAGCGACCGGAGAATGCCGGTCATGATTTCATTGCCGCAACGGCGGATAAACAGCTCGTGTACCTCGTCGTCGGAGGCCCAATGTTGCAGCATGTTGTAAGGCCGGCGGTTCTGAACCTCGTGCACATGGCGCCGCGCCCGCTCAATATCCTCACGGTCCACCCGCCGGGCACTGAGCGCCGCCGCTTCGGCCTCCAGAAGTTCACGGACCCGGAGGCTCTGAAGATATTCGTTCAACTCCACCTTGCGCACGACATAGGACTGGTTGACCGTCTTGCGCAGAAGGCCCTCGACCTCAAGCCGCTGGAGCGCCTGCCGCAGGGGTGTGCGCGAGATGCCCATCTGCCCGGCAAGCTGCACTTCGACGATGGGCTCCCCGGCCGGGATTTCCCGCTCCTGCACCATGCGGAACAGCTCGTCATATGCGCGTTTCCAGAGCGGTTCGGCCAACTGCGAACGGGCACGGCCAATCGCCCGTTGTGAAGCCTCACCCGTTGACCCTCGCATTGTCACATCGCCTCCAGGACCTGTCGGCCGGCATCTGGCGCGACGGCACGAAATCCACGTTCGATGACGTCGCTCGCCAGGACCGGTCCGGTTTCGCCTACATGTCGAAAAAAAGAACTTGAAACAAGGGCGCCATAGCCTGGATTATTGTATACAGACGGTATCCAATAACGGCAAGGTGACTGTGTTGGCGGAGGTTGAAGGCATCGAGACGGCAGCAGGCCGGGAAACGGCCGTGGCACTGCTTCGCACTCTTGTTGCTGCCCGGGCCGCCGGAGAAGACGCGGTGCAAGATACGATCGCAGAACGCCTCGGGAAATGCGGGTGCGTTGTTCGTGAAATCGTCTACGATCCCGGCAACGTTCCCGTCCACGGGGAATTTGCAACCGGCGATGTCCGCACTTCCGGGCAACGGCGCGCTGTTGTGGGAACATATCCCGGCAACGATGATCTTCCGAGCTTGCTGATGTTTGCCCACCCCGACACGGAGCCCGTGGCCAATATCGCCGACTGGACGCACGATCCGTTCGCCGGCGAGATCGAAGACGGGCGCATCTATGGCTGGGGCATTGCCGACGATTTGGCTGGATGCGCGGCGGCGCTCGCCGCAATGGAGCGCCTCGCCGCATCGGAAAGCGCAATCGGACGTGCCGTATTCGCATCAACCCCGAGCAAGCGCCACGCCCGTGGCGTCGCCGCGATACTGCATGACGGGCTCCGGGCGGACGCGGCACTCTATCTCCATCCGGCCGAAAGCGGCGCCGGGCTGGCGGAAATCAAGGCGATCGCCTCCGGAGAGCTGGAGTTCACTATTGCGATTGCCGGCAGCCCGCCCGATACGACGGAACCGAGCCACACCGCCTTCTCGCACCTCGCAATCAATCCCCTCGACAAGGCACTGCTGATCCGCGATGCGCTATCGGCCCTGGCCGAAGTCCGGGCGGAGCGGGTTCACCATTCCCGGATCGAAGCGCAGGTCGGGCGCGCCACCAACCTTCACATCTCCGGCGTCCGGTGTGGCGATATGGAGCGGTTCAGCCGCATAGCGAAGACCTGTGTCATTGGTGGTGCGGTCAGTTTTCCGCCGGGCGAATCGATGACCGGTGTGCAAGCCGAAATCGTGCAGGCCGTCTCCGGAGCAGCGGCCGGCGATCCCTGGCTTTCGGAACACCCGCCGGTCGTTTCATGGCGATCCGGCATGGCTGGTGCCGAAGTGCCTCCCGATCATCCGCTCTATCGCACCGCCGCGGCTGCCGTCACGGCAGTGACCGGTGCTGCGCCGCGGATCAACCCGATGCACACAACCAGCGATATCCGCAATCCGATCCTGGAAGCCGGCATCCCCTGTATCGGCCTGGGCTGCATCGGTGGCGATCTCAGCCAGAACGACAATTGTGACGAGTGGGTGTCCGGCGATGATTTTCTGCGCATGGTCGATGTCACCGCCCGCATCGCCGCCGACTGGTGCAGTGGCACCGGAACGGACTGAACATGACCGCCACGGGCATGATTCGCACTGTCCTCGGCGATGTGCCGCCCGCCGATGTCGGCCCGGCGATGATCCACGAGCACGTGCTCTTCGACTTCGTTCCCCCGGGCGCCCCCGGCGACCGGCACGCGGCGGCTCCGCTGACCGAACGCTGGCAGGTCGATTATCGCTCCAACGAGTGTCTCTGGAACATGCACCAGTGCGATCCGGCCGTCGCCACAGAGGAATTGCAGGCCTATGCCCGCGACGGTGGCGCTCTCATTGTCGACCAGTCGGTCGCCGGGATTGCCCGTGACGCGGACGGGCTGGCGGCGGCCTCCCGCGCAAGTGAAGTGCATGTCGTCGCTGCCGCCGGCGCCTACACAGCGCCCTATCTGGACCGGCAACACATCGCGATGACCACCCGGGATCTGGCGGAGCTTTTCGCAACCGAAGTGACACACGGTCTTGACGGAAGTTCGATCCGGGCCGGAATTATCGGCGAGATCGGCTGCTCCTGGCCGCTGGCCGAGGTCGAGCGGCGAACCCTCCGGGCTTCTGCCCGGGCCCAGGGCCTGACCGGCGCCGCCATCAGCGTTCATCCGGGCCGGCACCCGGAGGCGTGTGCGGAAATTCTCGATATTCTGGCTGCCGAGGGTGCCGATCTGTCTCGCGTTATCCTCTGTCACATGGACCGCACCCATGCCGACGGAGAAGGAATTCAGGCGCTCCTCGACCGGGGCGCGAACGTTGAATGGGACTTCTTCGGAATCGAGCAATCCCATTACTGGATGGGTGACACGGAGCTTCCCAATGACCTCGGCCGCCTTCGCCTGATCCGGCGGTTCGAACAAGGCGGCCATCTTGGCCAGCTTCTCATTTCCCAGGACATATGCACCAAGACGCGGTTAAGGCGTTGGGGCGGACATGGCTACGGTCACATACTCCGCAACGCACGCGAACTGATGGCGCGGCTCCGGTTCCCCGATTCCCTCATCAACGCGCTGGTGCGCGACAATCCGGTTCGACTTTTAACCCTTGCTGAGGCTTCACCATGAACAAGTCGTTTCGCGGCACTTATACCGTGATGGTCACGGCGTTTGACGCTGGCGGGGCACTCGATCTCGACACACAGGCGCGTTTCACCGACTGGCAGATCCGCCAGGGCATCCACGGGCTGATCCCGCTGGGCTCCACCGGGGAGTTTCTCTCGCTCGATGCCGCCGAGCGCCAGGCTGTGGCGAAATGCGTGATCGACGCGGCAGCCGGCCGGGTGCCGGTTCTCCTCGGAGCGGGCGCCGAACGGACCGAGGATGTCATCGCCAATTGCCGCATGGCCGAAGAGCTCGGAGCCGACGGGGTAATGATCATCCCGCCGTTCTACTCGACACCGACAGAAGACGAACTTCTCGCCCATTACGCCAAAATCGCGGCAGCCACAAAGTTGCCGATCATGGTGTACAACAATCCGGCCACCGCAAATGTCGACCTGACCCCGCCTGTCGTCGCCAGGCTCTCCGACATCGATGGCATCGACTACATCAAGGAATCGACAATGGATGTCACCCGTGTGCGCGACATCATCGATCTTTGCGGCCCGCGCATGCGTGTGTTTGGCGGAATCATGGGTTTTGAGAGTTTTGTGGAGGGGGCGGAAGGTTGGGTTGCTGTCGGTTCAAACATCTTGCCAGCGGCGTCCGCCCGGCTTTTTACCCTTGTCGCCGACGACAGGAACCTCGATGCGGCGCGGGAACTTTATCTCAAGATCCTGCCGGTCGTGCGGCTTGTCGGCGGGCATCGCTATGTTTCGGCTACCAAGGCGGCGCTGTCGCTGATGGGTTTTGCGGTGGGCGAACCGAGATCGCCACGCCTGCCGCTACCAGAAGCGGAGTGGGATGAAGTTCGCGCTGCACTCCGGGCGGTAGGTGCGCTGGCGGACACGTAGGAATGACCGTCCGTTTCACCTGGAATTCCCGGCCAATGGAGGCACGCGCCGATGACAGCATCGCCGCGGCTCTTGCGGCTGCCGGTGTTTGGACAACCGGCATCAGTCGCGGTGGGCGATCGCGCGGCCATTTTTGCGGCATGGGCGTGTGTCAGGATTGCGTCGTCATTGTTGATGGGCATCGCGGCCGCCGCGCCTGCATGACACCGGTCGCCGAAGGTATGGCCGTTCAAGCTCTTGCCGAGGCCGAAAGCAGGCCGGCAAAACCCGCCACTCCCGCTCCGGTGCCGGAGGAGATCGGAGCGGATATTGCGATCATCGGCGCCGGTCCGGCAGGATTGCAGGCGGCGCTTGTTGCCCGCGAAGGCGGCGCTTCGGTGGTCTTGATCGATGAAAGGGCCGAGTCCGGCGGTCAATATTTCAAACCGCGGAGCGAAGGATTCCGCGGCCGGCATCGACACGATTCACAGCATCGGCGCGGCATTGATCTGCGCCGGCGCGTCGCCGCGGCCGGCGCCGACATTCGCACCCAGGAGACTGTCTGGTTCGCACGAGCGACCGGGTCCGGCTTCCATCTGCGCACCGACGGACCAATCGCCCGTGCGCGCATCGCGGTCCGGGCAATCATTCTCGCGACGGGGGCCATGGAGCGACCGGCATTGGTGCCGGGCTGGACGCTCCCCGGCGTGACCACCATCGGCGCCGCGCAAACACTGGTGCGCCGGTATGGGATCGCCCCGGGCAGGCGGATTCTAGTGGCCGGTCACGGACCGCTCGGCATTCAGCTCGGCGCTGAGCTGTTGAGGACGCAGGCAAACGTCGCCGCCGTCGCTGACCGCGCAAGCCTGCGTCCGGGGTCGGCAATCGTGCGGATGGCAGCGGCCGCGCCAGGACTTACACTCGATGGTCTGCGATACCTGGCGCAACTGAAGATGGCATCGGTGGAACTCCTGAGCGGTTGGGAGATCATCGAGATCTTCGGTGAAGGCTGCGCCGAGGGCGGGCGGCTGCGCCACATCGGCCGCGGGGCCGAGCGCATGGTGGAAGCCGACTCCATCTGTCTCGGCGACGGCTTTGCACCACAAACGGAGCTTGCACGCCTTCTCGGCGTGCCGGTCCGCCTTGATTCGGCTGCGTCGATCGTGGTGCCGGAACGCGCGGCGGACGGCGCGACGTCGGTTCCGGGACTTTGGATCGCCGGAGATGCCGGCGGGCTCGGTGGCGCGGCGCTTGCCGAAGCCCAGGGGCGCTTGGCCGGTGCCGGGGCGCTTGGCCATCTTCGCAAATCGGTACCGGGCCTGGGCTCGGCGCATCGCCGGGCACGCCGCGCGCGCGCCTTCCAGGCGGCACTTTGGGACCTGTACAAAGCGCCGCCCCGCGCCGCGCCGGCCCATGCCGCCATCGTCTGCCGATGCGAAGATGTGACCGCCGGCGGCGTTCGTGCCGCCATCGCCGCAGGCGCCAGGGATCCCGGCACCCTGAAACGGGCGACACGTCTTGGCATGGGGCGGTGTCAGGGGCGTTACTGCACGTCGGCCGCCCTGCAACTTTTTGCCGAGGCCGGATTTCCGCAACCGCCAGAAGCGTTGTTCGCGCCGCAACTGCCCGTGCGCCCGGTTCGCCTTCAGCAGCTCGCGTCGGAGAAGCCGGAATGGGGTGGTCATCGCGAAAGCACACCCGGCGCCCGGCCTTCCCGGCCGCCCGGAGATGAATTGCCGCAAACCCGTGCCGACCTCGTCGTCGTCGGCGCCGGCATCACCGGTGTTTCCGCGGCGCTGTTTGCCGCCCGTCGGGGCGCAAACGTGGTCTGTCTCGACCGGGGGCGGATCAACGGTGAGGCTTCCGGCGGCAATGCCGGCAGCCTGCATCTTCAACTGCTCTCCTGGGATTTTGGTGACAAGGCCGTCGCCGGCGGCTCGCCCCAGCTTCGAACCCTGCCGCTCCAGAAGGAATCGATCAAACTTTGGAGCGAACTGGAAAGCCAGCTGGCGGCCGATTTCGGCTTGCGCATCACCGGCGGCCTGATGGTTGCGGAATCCGAAACCCAGGCCGCTTTCCTCCAGGCCAAGGTGGCCGCCGAAGCGTCGATGGGTATCGCCGTGGAGATGGTCGGGCGGACCCGGATACAGGAGATCGTTCCCGACATCTGCGATCGGATCGTCGCCGGCGCCTGGTGTCCCGGCGAAGGAAAGATAGATCCGCTGGTCGCGACATCGGCGCTGGCCGATGCAGCCCGGAGGGCGGGCGCCGAGATCGAAGAACAGACCGCCGTGACCGGCCTCGACACAAGTGGCGGCGGCTATGTGATCCATACCTCCAGGGGGCGCCTCCTGGCCGACAGGGTGCTGATCGCGGCGGGCGGCTGGTCGGCCGACGTGGCAGGGCGTCTCGGCGTGAGGATTCCCGTGCGCGGTGCACCCTTGCAGATGCTGGTTACCGATCCCGCACCGCCGCTCGTGCCGTGCCTCCTTGCTCATGCCGACCGCCACCTGACGATGAAACAGACGGACCACGGCAATGTGCTGATCGGCGGGGCCTGGACGGCTGCGACAGGGCCGGCAGGCCAGCCGGTTGTGCTGCCCGAAAGCCTTGAGGGCAATACGTGGGTTGCCGCCCAAACGATACCCGCCCTCGCCGATCTTGCGGTCATTCGCAGTTGGGCGGCGATGAACATCGATATCGATGGCGCGCCGCTCATCGGCCACCTTCCCGGACATCCGCGCGTAACGGTAGCAGCGACCGCAAACGGCTACACACTTGGTCCGCTTGTTGGCCGTGAGGCAGTGGCGCTTGCACTTGACGGGCAGGCCCGTGCCGACATCGCCGCCTTTTCGTTTGACCGATTTGACGAGAGCAATTCACTCAACCTAGGAGAAACATCCCGATGAGCAAACTCAAGATTACAGCAGGCCCGTACGGTTTCGATGCGATTTTGGAAACTGCCGGTGCGCCGAAGACCTGCGAAGCGTTTCGGGCGCGACTGCCCTATGAAAGCCAGATCGTCCATGTGCGCTGGAGTGGCGAAGGAGTCTGGATCCCGCTCGGCGACCATGACTTCGGTCTCGGATACGAAAACCACACAAGCCATCCGGCGCCCGGCCATTTCATACTTTATCCCGGCGGCATCAGCGAGACGGAAATTTTGCTCGCTTATGGCGGCGTCGACTTCTCTTCAAAAATGGGTCAGCTCGCCGGGAACCACTTCATCACCATGACCAGCGGTCACGAGAACCTGATGGATCTCGGCAATCTGGTTCTCTGGAAGGGCGCGCAACCGATCCGGTTCCAGGCCGCCTAGGCAATCCTGGCGCGTTCGGCATCCAAACGGATCGGGTTGGCGTCAGGCGCCGTTGCAGGCCACCCGGCACATGTGCAAACGGCGGCGGTTGCCCTGCGCCGGCCGGCGCCGACCTGCCGGCCTTGATCGTCGATCCGGTGGATCAACTGATGCGCCGGGGTGCGATCCGGCATATTGGCGGTCTGTGCGGCGCAGGACGAAACGCCCCGGCACGGCAGGCAGCGAGCGCAAGGGTGATCGCCGGCGGGATGATCAGCCCGACCGGGCCGCGGGCCGGTACCGGAAGCGCCCCTCAATAGCCTTCGGCGAGCTGAACCTTGCTGTAAGCCTTGCCGAAGCGGGCTTCGATACGGCGCTGCACGAGGTCCCATAGGGTCGTCAGGATCAGGTAATATATGGCCGCCACCGCAAACAGCTCCAGGACCAGGAACTTCTCCTGGATGAGAATCTGTGTCCGCCGGAGCAGTTCTTCCATCGAAATCACAGACGTGACCGAAGTCGTCTTCAGAAGGCCGTTCACGCTGTTGCCGAGAGGCGGAATGATGATCCGCGCAGCTTGCGGCATGACAACGTAACCCATCACCTGGGAGGGTCGCAGACCGAGCGCCTTGCCGGCGTTGCTCTGACCGGTCGGAATCGCGAGGATGCCGCTGCGAATGATTTCGGCGAGATACGCCGCCTCATTGAGGATCAGCCCCAGCAAGGCCGCCTCCAGAACGCTGAAACGAACGCCGATGGCAAGCGGCAGGCCGGTGTAGATGATCAGAAGCTGCACAAGGAGCGGCGTACCGCGGAAGAGCCAGATATAGGTCTGGGCCAGCCAGGAGACCGGCCCGATCGGCGAAAGGCGCATCAATGCCAGAATTCCACCGAGGATCAGGCCGCCGACAATGGCGGCTACGGTGAGGCCGATGGTCGTCAGAACACCATAGAAGAGAAATTCATTGAACAGGTAGTCGTAGAAACCCGACCAATCCCACACGCTCTTGTTCACCGGTCTTGCCCACCCTGTGCTCTGAAATGATCCCGTGTCCGGAAACAAGCGCGCCCGCCGACTTGGGCGGGCGCATCCTGTTCGACGTCGGCAGTATTAGCTGCCGGGTCCGCGAATGACGAGGGGCTCGGTGTTTGCAAGTACGCCATACTCGTCGAGCAAAGCCTTGTAGCTACCGTCGTTCATCATGTCGTTCATGACGCCGAGCACGGCATTCGCCAGCTCGTCATTTGCCATCGCCAGCGCAACCGGCGTGGCGAACAGGCCTGAAATGGCGCGATCGAATTCACCGCGCTGGGCATATTCGGCTGCGGTCGAATCGATGCTGACAGTCGCATCGGTCTGCCCGGCGCGGAGCGCCTGATAGGCCGTGGCGAAATTATCGAATGTCCGGACATCGATTTCCTTCATGCCCTTGTTCTTCAGCTCTTCGGCGAGGAGCTTGAGCTTGGCCTCCTCAAAACCGCCGATCTCCACGCCCACGGTCATTCCGGCCAGGTCATCGGGTTTTGAAATACCCTTGGGATTGCCGGCTTGCACGGAAATGCTGATCGCTTGGGATTCGTAGGGAATCATTTTCATGATGCCGGCCCGCTCCTCGGTCCAGAAGATGCCGGTATTGATGACGTCCCAGCGCCCGGCCTGAAGTCCCGGGATCATCGCCGAGAACTCAATGCGGATATATTCCGGCGTGAGGCATAGCCGCTTCGCAACCTCGTTGCCCAATGTGATCCGCATGCCCTTGAGCGCACCGCTCGCGTCGACAAACTGCATGGGCGGCAAGGTCGGATTGGTCGACATCACCAATGTGCCCGGCTTGATCAGCGCGCTGTCAGCAACCTTGGGCATACAGTCCTGTGCCATGGCCGTGCCCGCGAAGGCGATCGCCGCAACCCCGCCCAATACACCGCTTGTGAAACCCTGTGCCGAAATCCGCATGACGAAACTCCCTTCCTGTTGATTGAAATGCTCTCTTTGAAACATTGCCCGACGGCGGCGAAACCGGCATCGGGATTTCGCCCGACCGGGTTGACGCCAGATGCCCCAAGGCCTGTCCTTTCAGCGGCTCCATGCCCTGTCCAATGAAGATAATACAATATGTATTCCGGTTGTATACGATGAATATGCAGGCTAACGTGCTTTAATCGTGGGCATTCCTGCCAGCCGCGGGCTTGCCGGTCGCCGCACACGGCCAGCGCCTTCAATCCAATTTCGCCCGTGCACCAGAGATTTAGCCGGGGATTTTGGAATTGTGTGCGCCGGGGCGCCGGCCTGTATAAGAGAACCCCGGTTGCCTTTCTGAACAAATCCGACGGACCAGCCGATGATTGAACTCAAGAATGTGTCCAAAACCTACGGCACGTTTCAGGTGCTCAAGGAATGCTCCACCCGGGTCGATCGCGGCGAGGTTGTGGTCGTGTGCGGGCCGTCGGGAAGCGGAAAGTCGACATTGATCAAATGTATCAACGGTCTCGAACCGTTCGATTCCGGATCGATTACCGTGGGCGATGTCAGTGTTGGAGACAAGAATACCGACATGCCGAAACTCCGGGCCCAGGTTGGGATGGTATTCCAGAACTTCGAGCTGTTTCCGCACCTGACCATTCTTCAAAATCTGATGCTGGCCCAGCGCAAGGTGCTCGGGCGCAGCGCCGAAGATGCCGAAACCAAGGCCCGGGCACTGCTTGATCGCGTCGGTCTGGCCGATCAGGCCCCCAAATATCCAAGTCACCTTTCCGGCGGTCAACAGCAACGGGTTGCCATCGCCCGGGCACTCGCCATGGATCCGATGGCATTGATGTTCGACGAGCCGACGTCCGCCCTCGATCCCGAAATGATCAACGAGGTCCTCGATGTCATCGTCGAACTGGCGCAGGACGGCATGACCATGGTCTGTGTAACCCACGAAATGGGATTTGCCCGCAAAGTCGCCGACCGCGTGATATTCATGGATCTCGGGGAAATCATCGAGGATTGCCGGACGGAGGAGTTCTTTGGCGGCGCCCGCAACGAAAGGGCGCAAAGGTTTCTTGCCAAGATTCTCCAGCATTGACGCCTCCTGGAGCCGCCGACACGATGGGCTTACGCTCGTGGGTCGGACCACACCGCCCGCTTCGGGAAATCGTTTGGGCCGCATCATCAACCGGATATCTGCCACGATGGGGATTCGGGCGCCGGTTGACATGGCCCTGGCGGCCAGGTGGCAGGAAACGAAGGGTCCCCGGGAAAGTCCGGGACATATGATCGGAAATGCACGCCAATTGGAGCCATGAATGAACAGTGCACACGGTCCATTCGGATTGACGGGGCGGACGGCACTGGTAACCGGGGCCAGCCGCGGGATCGGACAGTCGATTGCCATAGGCCTCGCCAGGGCCGGCGCCGGTATTGTTGCGCTGGCGCGTTCCGCCGAAGGCCTGGGGTCGACAAAGGAACAGGTCGAGGCCCTCGGACAGCCATGCCACACAATTCAGGCCAGCGTTTCGACGATCAGCGCCATTAAGGCGGCCTACTCCGAAATTCAGGCGCGGGATCTTCGTCCGGACATTCTCATCAACAATGCCGGCATCGAAAGTGTTTGCCCCTCCACGGATGTAACCGAAGAGCTCTGGGACAAGATCGTCGACACCAATCTGAAAGGTGCGTTCTTCGTTGCCCAGCAGTTTGCAAAGCCCCTCATCGCAGCCCGGCAGACGGGAAGCGTCATCAATCTGGGATCCCTGACCTCCGCAGTCGGGGTTCCCACGGCGACACCCTACACGTCATCCAAAAGCGGCATTCTCGGCATGACCCGGGCGCTGGCATCCGAATGGTCGCCACACGGCGTCAGGGTCAATGCCATTGGCCCGGGATATTTTCGAACGGAATTGACCGAAGAATTTTACAGAAATGATGCATGGCGCGAGCAAATGATCGCAAAGATTCCGATGGGTCGGTTCGGCAATCTCGATGACCTCACCGGTGTCTCCGTATTCCTGGCGAGTGATGCCTCCGCTTATGTCACGGGTCAAATCGTCTATGTCGACGGCGGCTATCTGGCATCCATTTGAACGGACCCCGGAGCCGGTCGACGCCGCGCCAAAACGATTCTATGTTAACATGACTATACAGGCACATACATTTTGGCATCGACATGAACGAACCGGCACCGCTCTACGAAAAGGTCAAACGGCACATTACTGACGGTATCGTGTCCGGCGATTTTGCGCCCGGAACCAAATTGCCGTCGGAAGCCAAACTCGTCGAATCGCTGGCTGTTTCGCGAATGACGGTGAGCCGGGCGCTTCGCGAGTTGATGCGCGACGGCATCATCTACCGTATGCAGGGGGTCGGTTCCTTTGTCAGCGAAAGCGGTCCCAGCACCTCGCTCTCCGAAGTCCGCGACATCAAGGACATCATCGCCGAGCGGGGCGGTACATATTCGTGCAGGCTGATATGCGCTCGCAGCATTCCCCTTGATCGCCACGGCGCAGAATTGTTTGATCTCGACGAAGGCGGCAGTGTCTTCAATATTCGCGCCCTGCATTCCGAAGACGGTGTGCCTCTCCAGTATGAGCAGCGTTATGTGCGGAAGGACTTTGCGCCGAAACTTCTCGATCAGGATTTCCAGAACCAATCGCTGTTCAAGTATCTGCAAGCTATCGCGCCGGTGTCGGAGCTTGAGCATCTCGTTGAGGCGACATTGCCCGATGCGCCGGAGGCTCGGCAACTGGATATCGCCAGCACGGTTCCGGTTTTGCGCATCAGGCGCCGGACATGGGTTGGCCGACACGTCGTCACACTCGGCTATTTCACCCATCCCGGAGACCGGTATCGCGTTGCGGTGCGCGTAAAACCGTCAGACGCGAAACGTTTCAGGAGCAGTTACTGACTTCAATTCGGTATTGACCGCACCGCGCCCAAGGGACAGCCAAAATGCAATCGCCTCGACTGACCGCACCGGGGTGCGCAAACTTGGATATACAGGGATTGATAAGCAAATTGCCGAATGACACTCTGAAATCGCGATGTTTTGGGCGGAACGCCGCATGACGCGATCAGGAAGCCAAATGATCGAACTGAAAAAAGTTTCAAAGAAGTTTGGCGATGTCACTGCCGTCGATGCTGTCGATCTGTCGCTTGCGCGCGGGAAATTCCTGACAATTGTAGGGCCTAGCGGCTGCGGCAAGACAACATTGCTTCGCATGGTCGCCGGATTTGAATCCCCCGATGGCGGGGAGATCAGGATCAATGGCGATCACGTGGAAGATGTGCCGGCCTACAGGCGATCCATCGGCATGGTCTTCCAGAAATTGGCGTTGTTTCCCCATATGACGGCTGCCCAGAATGTCGCCTATCCGCTGAGGATGCGCAGGTTCGATCCCGGGCGCATTCCTGACCTGGTCGACGAATATCTGAGCCTCGTGCAACTCGATGGCTACGCCGGCCGGCGCCCTCATGAGCTTTCCGGCGGACAGCAACAGCGGGTGGCGATCGCACGAGCCTTGTCGTTTAGTCCGGACCTGCTGCTCCTGGATGAGCCGCTTTCGGCGCTGGACAGAAAACTTCGCGAGGAAATGCAGCTGGAATTTCGCAGAATTCAGCAGGAACTTGGCGTTACCACCATCAACGTCACCCATGACCAGCGTGAAGCCTTGGTGATGTCGGACCAGATCGTGGTGATGGACAATGGCGTGGTCCAGCAGTCTGACGCCCCGGTCGATCTGTACAGGAATCCCGGAAACAGATTTGTCGCCAATTTTATCGGCATGACGTCTATGATGGCCGGGGCCGTTGAGAAGGTCGACGGACACAACCTGTCGGTTAGAATCGGGGAGACGACCGTCAAGGCACGATCGAATGGCGAGGCGGTTGATGTCGGCGCGCCGGTCGATTGCGCCATTCGCGCCGAACAACTTCATATCGCCGCCGAAGACAGCCCGAAACTTGATTGCGTTGTGTCCGGAATTGTCAAGCAACGGATCTTTGAGGGGGACCGCATCCTGTATGCTATCGAGGTCGAGAAGATGGGCGGGGCGACCCTGAACCTGTTTGATCACGATCCGATTTCCCACATGGAATACCCGGAAAACCAGCGGGTGAATATCGGCTGGAATGCGCGTGATCTGTTCGCATTTCCGGCCACATAACGTCCAGGAGAGTAAGAGGAAAAGGAAAGTTCAATGCCCAAACCGACATACACTAGCACCACAAGGCGCAACGTCCTGAAGGGTGGCGCAACGGCCGCCGGTATTCTTGCAATGCCCGGCATATTGCGCGCGCAGGATAAGCCCGGTGAAATTATCGTCCGCGCCTGGGGTGGCGCGTGGGGTGAAGCGCTGAAAGCCGGCGTCGCCGATCCGTTCACGGCAGCGACCGGCATCAATGTCCGCCTGGATTTCACCGAAGACAACGAAATCAAGCCAAAGATCTGGGCCGCGGTGGATCAGGGGCGCGTGCCGCCGATCCATGTCAATTGGGATACCTCCACCAATGCGACGATATCCGCCCTTCGCGGCGCAACGGTCGATCTCTCCGGTCTTTCCAATCTCCAAGGACTTCTGCCCCTCCACAAGCCGGTTGGATTGGATGGCTATCCGCTCGTGAACACCTACGCATATGTTTACGTTTGCGCTTATCGTCCGGAGGCTTTCCCGGATGGCCCGCCGAAATCATGGAACGTTTTGATCGATCCGAAATTCAAGGGACGCTGCGCACTTTATGATGATGGCATCGGATTCAACCCGATCTCTGTCATCGCCGGCGGCGGCACATTCGACGACATCCCGGACAATATGGAGCCCGGTTACGCCTTCTATCGCAAACTGAAGGAAAATGATCCGCTTCTCGGTGAAGATGCTGATTTCACGACCTGGTTCCAGAACGGTGAAATCGACGTCGCCTGCACGATCTCGGTGAATGCACGCGCCGCCAAGAAGAAGGGCATCAATGTCGAATGGACCGTGCCCAAAGAAGGCTGCAAGGTCGATACCGACGGCCTGTGGATACCCAGGGGCCTTCCGGCAAACGAGGAGCACTGGGCAAAGGAATTCGTCAATTTTGCCCTGACAAAGGAAGCTCAGGAAAAATGGTGTTCGCTGCTGGGGCTGCCGCCGGTGTACCCGGGAATTGCACCGCCGGAAGATCTTGTCGGCGATCCGTCCTATCCGACCAAGCCGGAAGATTTTGCAAAACTCGTCTCCGTACCATCACCGGTTCTGGTCGAGAATCAGCCAATCTGGTTCGCGAAGTTCAACGAAATCTTCCAGGGCTGATTTGCGCCTTGACCTTCCAACGTGTCCGGGAGCTTCGGCTCCCGGGCAGCCAATCAGATTGTGTTCCGATCCGGACAAATGCCTGAACAAGGACACTTCAAGACTCCGCTGACCTGGAAACTTCTCGATACCGTCGAGAGGTTGTTCGCGGCACTTTGGCCCTTCAGTTCGAGGATCGCGGTGGGCCGGGCCTACCTGATGCCGGCGCTTCTCCTCGTCGGGCTTCTGGTTATCGGTCTGGGCTACATTGTGGAATACAGCTTCCACGAACTGGATCTGTCCACCTACCGCCTGAAGAACGAATACAGTGCGATCAATTACCAGACCATTTTTGATCGACCCGTTTACTTCAACATAATGCGCCGCACCCTGCTCGCCTCTGCCCTCGTCACCGCGGCAACGGTGTTTCTGGCGTTCCCCTATGCCTATCTGCTCGTGCGAACCCAATCCGCATTTACGCGAAAGTTCCTGCTTGTCGCGCTTTTCCTGCCATTTTTCATCGGCCAGGTTGTCCGCGCCTATGGATGGCTGATCATTCTCGGCAAGGAAGGGCTGATCAACGCGACCTTGTCGGCGCTCGGCCTGCCGACGTTCGACCTGATCTACAACTATCCGTCCGTGGTCTTTGGGCTGATCCAGTACATGTTGCCGTTTGCCGTGCTGCTCATCATCCCGGCCATCACCGCGATCAGCGAGGACGTGGAACTTGCATCCGAAGGGTTGGGGGCAAGCTGGCCGAAAACCTTCTGGTACATTGTGCTGCCGATGGCGAAACCCGGATTGATCGGTTCATCGGTGGTTGTCTTCACCCTGACGCTGACGGATTTTGCCATGCCCGAAATACTGGGCGGCGGCACGACCGATTTTATTTCAAGCGCGATATATGACAGCTTTTTCCAGATATCCAATCCCGGCCTCGGAGCAGCACTTTCGGTCATTCTCGTCGCCGTTGGCAGCGCCCTGGTTGCAGCGATTTTCTATCTTGCCGGAACAGGCACTCTCGGCGTCCGGGAGGAAAGCTCGTGAGGGGGGGATGGTCCAAGACATTGGTGTTGTGGTCGATCGTCTGCTTTGTCGTGACGACACTGAGTCTCCCCACAATCATAGTGATCGGGGCTTCGTTTACGGCCGGCGAGATCATACAGTTTCCACCCCAGGGCCTGTCCCTGCGCTGGTACAAACAGCTCTGGCAGCTCAGTGACTTCCAGAATGCCCTGTTTCGCACATTCTATGTTTCGGTGATCTGCACGCTCATCAGCATTCCCATAGGCACGCTGGCGGCGCTTGCCACGGTCCGCTACCGCTTCAGGTTCCGCGGGCTCATTCAGGTCTACCTGCTGCTGCCGTTCACGATTCCGCTTGTTGTTTCCGGCATCTCGCTGATGCTGTTTTTCGGTGAGATCCGCATACTCGGCCAGCTGTGGCCTGTTGCCATCGCGTTGTGCCTGATCAATCTGCCCTTCATGATCTGGTCGGTTAGCGCGACCGTGAACAGTCTCGATCCGGAGCTGGAGAATGCGGCCTACAATTGCGGCGCGCCGCCGGTTCAGACATTCCTCACCGTGACACTGCCGGCCGTAACGCCTGGTGTCATCACAGGCGCACTGCTGATGTTTATCCTGGCTTTCAACGAGTTCCTCGTCAGCCTTTTCCTGACCGACTCCAGAACAGTGACTTTACCGGTTCAAATTTACAATTCGATCCGCAGCGTGATCACACCCGATCTCGCCGCTGTATCCGTCCTCTATATCGTTATCGCGCTCATCGCCATCTGGGCGCTCGATAGATTGGTCGGCCTGGAAATCTTCCTGCGATCCAAATGAAAGACCGGAGTTTACGGTGACCAAATCCATCTCGTTTCATGACCTGACCGCCGTTTCGGACGCGGAGAGGTCGGCGCTTCTGCTGCGCGCCGAGAGCGACATCGAGCCCTTCGTCGAAAAGGTCAGGCCGATCATCGAAGCGGTAAGAAATGAAGGCGATGTGGCACTGGCCCGCTTCGCAAACGAGTTCGACAGGTCGCCGGTGAGCGCCGATGCCATCGCTGCCACGCCGGACGATTTTGAAGCCGCCCTGGCCGATGTCGACGATGACATGATCGCGGTTCTTGAATTCTGCTGCGACAATGTCAGGCGCTTTCATCAGGCCCAGATGCCGGAAAGCATGTGGATGAAGGAAATGCATCCGGGCGTCTTTGCCGGCGAGAAGGTCGAGCCGATCGACTCTGTCGCCTGCTATGTGCCGCGTGGAAAGGGCTCTTTTCCCAGTGTCGTAATGATGACAGCGATCCCGGCGGTCGTTGCCGGCGTGCCGAACGCGGCAATCATCACGCCGCCCGGGCCCGATGGAAAGATCGACGCGGCGACACTTGTTGCAGCCCGCCTGGCCGGCGTCGAAAACGTCTACAAATGCGGCGGCGCCCAGGGTGTGGCCGCGGTTGCCTTTGGCACCGACACGGTACCGGTTTGCCGCAAGATCGTTGGGCCCGGCAGCCCGTGGGTGATCGCCGCAAAACGTCTTTTGTCCGACCGGCTTGACCCGGGCCCGCCGGCCGGACCCAGCGAATCGATCATACTTGCCGATGAAACGGCCAGCGGCCGGGTCGCGGCGCTCGATCTGTTGATCGAGGCGGAACACGGACCGGACAGTTCAGCCTATCTCGTGACCAATTCCAAACGCGTGGCCGAAGAGGCCATTGCGGCCATCCCCGGCTACTGGCTGGAAATGGGGGAACAGCGTGTGGACTTCTCCGCCGCCGTTCTGTGCGGGGCAAGGGGCGGTGTCATTCTTGCCGGTTCCATGCACGAGGCCATCGCGTTTGTGAACGACTATGCGCCGGAGCATCTCCAGATACATGCCCATAGCCCCTTCGACTACCTCGGCCAGCTTCACAATGCCGGGGAAATACTGCTGGGCGAGCACACGCCGGTCTGCATCGGCAACTTTACATTGGGGCCAAACGCCGTACTTCCCACGAACGGAGCGGCGATGACCCGGTCGCCCCTCGGCGTTCATGACTTCCTGAAGCTCGTCTCCATCGGACATGTAACGAAGAGGGGATATGATTTGCTGGCGCCCTATGCCCACAAGTTTGCCCGCTACGAGGGCTTTGATGCCCATGCAAACGCGGTCTCCGATTTGCGGACCAGGGCGTTCGGGACGGGGAAAACCTGATTTTCCGGATGGCGCGCCGCCTTTGCCGGGACCGTTTGCACAACGGATTTTCACCGGCATTGGACCGGATTTTGAATTTCGCAGGGGACACACGCGATGAAGGCCGCCAGACTATATGATGTCGGAGACATTCGGGTTGAAGAAATTGCAGATCCAGCCACTCCGGTTGGCGATCAGCTCCTCCTGAAAATCGAGGCGGCAGGAATCTGCGGTTCCGACGTTCACAACTTCCACACCGGCCTGTGGATGTCACGAATGCCATCCACGCCGGGTCACGAATTTGTCGCGTCGGTCGTCGAAGTGGGTTGCGATGTCACCCGCTTCGCTGTCGGTGACAGGGTCGTCGCCGATTCGCGGATTCCCTGCAGAGCCTGTCTCGCCTGCCAAGGTGGCGAATCCTATCTCTGCCCGAACATGGGATTTGTCGGAGAGGTCAACGACGGCGGCTTCGCGCCCTATTCGATTCAGCACGAGCGTCAGGTCGTCAAGCTTCCCGATCAGGCCATCGATCCGGAGATCGCCGCACTGTCGGAGCCGGTTGCGGTGGCACTCCATGCGGCAAACCGGCTCCGATCGGCGGCCACCGATACGGTGCTCGTCGGCGGTGCGGGCACAATCGGCGGATTGGTGGTCGCCGTACTGAAGCACCGCGGCATCGGCACGGTCTATGTCGACGACATCAATCGCGCCCGAAGAGACAGCATTTGCGATGCCTTCGATGCCGTGCCGTTTCAAACCGCCCCCGATGGCACGACGATCGACGGCTTCATCGATACAACCGGCTCTGAAATGGCGCTGGATACCGGATTGGGGGCCGTGCGCCGCGGCGGGCGCGCGGTCATCGTCGGGTTATATCGCGACAAGATCAAAATCGACATGAACAGGATTGTCGAAGGCGGTTTGCAATTGTCCGGATGTGCGGCATTCGACAATGAACTGGTTGACGCCGTTGGTCTGCTTCCACAGATTTCCCACCTGCTGCGAAAACTGAAGTCGGTAACCGTTCCCGTGGACGCGGTGCCGGAAATGTATCGATTGCTTCTGGATGGCCGGACGGAAGTCCAGAAAGTGTTTGTCATACCGGACTGATCGTCCACCCCGTTCCGGCGGCGCCGGGGTGAGCCTGCCCCGACAACACCGCGTATCAGAGCGAAATCCGGTCTGTATCAGAACTTGCGGACATGTTCCGGCGCCAGCGTCTGGGTAACCAGCGCCTGCATGATTGTGGCGACCGCCGCCGTGGCATCGGGCGGGATGCCATCGCACCATTCATGGCGCTTGCCGTTGGCGCCATCGACGAGGCCGAGCCCGGCGCCGAAATGGTGGAGACCGATGTCGCGCGCGCCCTCATGGGCAAGCCGGGCATCATCCCGCAACAACGCCAGCGCGGCCGCCACACCGTAAGCGCCGATATTCGACGAGTTGGCCACAACCAGCACATCAGCGGGAACAACGGAGAACACGCCGCCACCGCACGGGGTTTTGTCCTTGAAGGCAAAATCGGCCATTTCCGCCTCCAGCCGTTCGACGATCCGCCCGAATCCGATCTCGTTGCCGCCGTCGCCGATCGCCACGGTTGGTTTGCCCGTTTCCTTTGCCCCGTAAAACAGGCGGTCGAGATTGGCCCGGTGATGCCCGCGACTGACGCCGTTGACCCCGTGCAGATTTCCGTTCCGGTTCCCGCCGAGACGCTCGATGGCAACGATGATGTCGTTGCCGTCCAGGAGTTCCTCCTGCCGTTCCGTATCGCCGATCCCGATTGCGGCAACCGGCGCATCCACGTCCAGATGGTCCAGCAGTGCTTCCATCGGCGGCACGCAAACGGGATCGGTCACCACCCCGACGGAATGTCCGATGCGGCAGAGAGCCCGCGCCAGCACCGCGGTGCCGATCGGGCCGTCGTTTTCGCCCACCGGCATGAACTCCGGTACAGCCGCGCCGGTCGCAATCAGCACATTGGCCGCCGGTCGGTCGAAGATCCGCGCTGCGGCGAGCGACAACGGCTCCTTTTCCAGTTCCCGCGCCATCTGGAACATTTCCCACTTGTTGCCCCGCGGCAATCCGCGGCGGCGCATTTCGACATTCATGACCAGGTCGATATTCTCGCAGGCGATTTGCATGGCACGCTCCTCAGGCGGCGGATGGTTCGGTTTTGATACAGGCGGCCGTGTGGCCGCTGCCGACCGCCACGGCGGGCGGATCGATTTCAGCACAGTCCGGCTCGGCGATCGGGCAACGGGTGCGAAAGCGGCAGCCCGAGGGGGGATTGGACGGGCTGGGCAGGTCACCCTGAAGGATGGTTCGCACGCGCGCCTGCTCCAGATCCGGGTCCGGCAAGGGGATCGCGGACAATAGCGCGGCGGTATAGGGATGGGCCGGCTCGGCGAATACGGCGTGGCGAGAGGCGAGTTCGACGATGCGCCCCAGATACATGACGGCAATATCGTCACAGACATGGCGAACAATCGACAGATCGTGAGAAATGAACAGGTAGGTGAGGTCTAGCTCGCCCTGAAGGTCTTTCAGCAGATTTACAATCTGTGCCTGAATCGACACGTCCAGCGCCGACACAGGTTCGTCGCAGACGATCAGTTCCGGCTCGACCGCCAGCGCCCGGCAAATGGCGACCCGCTGCCCCTGCCCGCCCGAAAGCTCATGGGGGTAACGTTCGGAGATATTGACCGGAAGCCCCACGAGGTCGAGAAGTTCGCGGACACGGCGGGCTCTGTCCGCGCCCGTCGCCAATCCATGGATGTCGAGCGGTTCGGCAATAAGGTCGCCAACGGCCATGCGCGGATCGAGTGATGCCGTGGCATCCTGGAATATGATCTGCAGGCGGCGGCGGTAGGGCCGGATGGCGGTATCGTTGAGCGGCACAAGATCGACGCCATCGATCAGCACGCGCCCGGACGTCGGCTCGACAAGATTGAGAATGGCATAACCCGTGGTTGACTTGCCGCATCCCGATTCACCGACAAGGCCGAGGGTGCGGCCGCGTTCCACGGAAAAGGTCACCCCGTCAACGGCCAATATCGTGTCGTGGCCAAACAATCCCTCGTTGGCCACCTTGAAGTGTACCCTGAGGTCTTCAACCGCGAGCAGTGGCGGCGCGCTCACGCCGCCCGCCCCTTGTGGAAGCCGGCGAGATCGGCAAAGCAGGCCGCGCGGTGGCCCGGACCGACCTCCTTCATCAGCGTTTTGCTCTCACTGCATTTCGGAACGGAGACCCGGCATCGCGGCAGGAAGGGGCACAGATCGAGTGTTCCGGTGAGATCCGGGGGCAATCCGTCGATTGGCGTCAGCCGCTCGCCGATCTGGTCGACGCGGGGCGTACATCCGATGAGGCCGACCGTGTAACCGTGGGCGGGCCGATAGAATATTTCAGCAACCGGGCCGGTCTCGACGATCTGTCCCGCATACATGACATTGATCCTGTCACATATCCCGGCGACGAGACCGAGGTCGTGGCTGATCCAGATCACCGCCGTGTTCAGGTCCCGGATCAGGCTCTTCACCAGATCAACGATCTGGGCCTGTATGGTCACGTCCAGGGCCGTCGTCGCTTCGTCCGCGATCAGCAGATCCGGATCGCAGGAGAGCGCAATGGCAATCATGACACGCTGGCGCATACCGCCGGAAAACTCGTGCGGATATGAGCGCAGCCGGCGGGAAGCGAGCGGAATCCCGACCATATCGAACAGCTCCACGGCACGCGCGCGCGCCTTCGCGCCATCCAGCCCCATGTGCCGGCGCAGGATTTCGGTCAACTGGCGACCGACCGTAAGCACCGGATTGAGAGATCGCATCGGATCCTGAAAGATCATGGCGATCCGCCGGCCGCGAATGTCCCGCAGGGCCGCGTCGTCGAGCGCCAGCAGATCAATTCCGTCGAAATTCAGTGCCTCGGCCGTGATCCGCCCCGGCGGCTGACGGATCAATCGCATGATGGACAGCGCCGTCACGCTCTTGCCGCTCGCGCTCTCGCCGACAAGGCCGACGACCTCGCCCCTGTCGAGCTTGAACGAGACACCGTTTACGGCATGGACAATCCCCCGGTCCGTGGCAAACGACGTCCTCAGGTTGCGGACATCCAGCAGCGTCATCTGATCAGCCTTTCTCGTCCGCAGCATTGCGTGTGCGGGTTTGCCAGGAGCGCGGATCGAGCGCGTCGCGCAACCCGTCACCGAGGAAGTTGATCGACAGGACGCACAACATGATGACACCGGTGGGCGCAAGGAACAGCCAGGGCGCCTCGGCCATGAAGCGTCTGGATTCCGCCAGGTCGCGCCCCCACGAGGGCTGCGGCGGCTGGGTGCCGAGGCCGAGAAACGACAACGACGCCTCCGCGATCACGGCCGCCGCAAAGATGATCGTCAACTGCACGACGATCGGCGACAGGATGTTCCGCAGGATGTGGCGGATCGTAATTCGCATCGGACCCGCACCCAGTGCCCGCGCCGCAACCACATAGGTTTCCTCGCGGGCCGACAGGGTGCTCGCCCGGACGATGCGGGCCAGCACCGGAACCTGAACGATGCCGAGCGCAATCATGACGTTTTCGATCGATGCCCCGAGCAGGCCGACAATGGCGACGCCGAGCAGCAGCGGCGGGAATGTCAGGAATGCATCCATAAGGCGCATCAGGAGATTGTCGACGCGTCCGCCCAGAAAACCCGCAACGATGCCGATCGGGACGCCGAACGCGAATGCGAAACCGACAACCAGGAGCCCGACTGACAGGGAGACACGTCCGCCCCAGATGATCCGGGAAAGCACGTCGCGCCCGAAATGATCGGTGCCGAGCAGATGTTCCGGACCGGGCGGTTGCAGCTTGGACGACAGATTGATCTGGATCGGATCGTAGGGCGACACCAGCGGCGCAAGGATCGCCGCGGCGCAGATCGCAACCAGGCACACAAAGCCGAGCACGGCAATCCGATTGCGGCGGAATTGGCCAACCGCCAGCCGGACACCGCTGCGATAGTGCCGGACTGTATCTTTGTTGGACATTGCATCCCGTGCCACCGCCATGTTGCTCACGTCTCGTATCGAATACGCGGATCAAGGAGGCCGTAAATCAGGTCAGCCGCGATGTTGGCGAACAGGAAGAATATGGCGATGACCAGCGTCAAACCCTGGACAACCGGAAAATCGCGGCTGACGACGGCGGTGAGCACAGCCGAGCCAACCCCGGGGACGGCGAAGATATACTCGATTGTCACCTGGATGCCGATCAGATGGCCAAGCTGGATCAATGCCATTGTCACAAAGGGAATAAGGGCATTTTTCAGCGCATGAATTCCGACGATTGTTGCCGGCAACAGGCCCTTGGCCTGGGCGGTGCGGATATAATCCTGCGATAGCACATCGATCATGCTGGACCGCAGCAGCCGGGTAAGCACGGCCGTCTGAAGCGTGCCGAGCGCGATTGCCGGAAGGACGTATGGCATGGCGTAGTTGACGAACGGGCCTGCCGCCAGCTCGCTCGAACCGATGCCGGTGATCGGGAACCAGTCAAGCTTGATCGCAAAGACGTAGATGAGGATCAGCGCCATGGCGAAATTCGGGATGGCGAATCCGGCGACCGTATATCCGGTGCACAGATGGTCGATCCATGTGCCGCGTTTCAATGCCGCGATCACGCCGAGCGGAACGGAGACCACAAGCGCAAACAGCATCGCCGCCAGTGCCAGGCGCAGGCTGACGGGAAAACGTTCGGCCAGAAGCTCGTTGACGGGCCGGTTCAGGCGGATCGACCGTCCGAGATCACCCTGGAGCATGTCGACAAGCCAGAGCGCGTACTGGACCGGCACCGGCTTGTCGAGATTGAACTCCTCGCGGATCGCCTCCACCGCCTCCGGCGAAGTCTGCATGCCGAGCATGATCTGCACCGGATCGCCCGGCGTCGCCCTGACGATCAGGAAGATCGTCAGGGTAACGACGATGAGGACGATGGGGACCTGAATCAGCCGACGTGCAAGGAAGCGCCACATCGGCTGATTATCTCCGGCAGCGCCGGGCCATCAAGCCCAGGCGGTTTCGTCGTGCAACTCGATATATTCCTGCGGCGACGGTGAAAAGCCGGTCAGACCCTTGTTGTAGACGCGCACATAGTTCGCATTGCAGTGATAGATCATCGGGCACTCCTCGACCGTCATGGCGACAATTTTGTGGTAAAGCGCCTCGCGTTTGGCCGGATCGCCCTCACCGCGGGCGCCGTCGAGCAACTGATCCATGGTCTCGTTGCGGAAACTGGAGACAGAGCCCTTGGAATGCAGGAACCACCACGATGTCGCGTCCGGATCAGGCGCGACCAGCGTAATGTCTTCCGAAAGCTGTTCGTGCTTGCGGTTGAGCCACAGATTGTTGAAACCGCCGATATCGAGATTGCGGATCTTGTAGTTGATGCCGATCTGGCTGACCATGGCGGCGACCAGCTCCAGTTCCTGCCTCAGCCAGTCCTTGTCGGAGCAGATCACCTCGACCTCGTAACCGCTTGCCCCGGCCTGGGCCATGAGTTCACGGGCCTTGGCCAGATCGCCGTTCTTCGGGTACTTGATGAGCGAGGCCTGGTGCCCGAGATAGCCTGGCGGGATCTGGTTGTCGGTCGGTGTGGCGTTCCCGGCATAGATCTCGTTGACGATCGCCTCGCGGTCGATCGCATAGGATATCGCCTGGCGCACCAACTTGTTGTGGTAGGGCAGGTCGTCGCGGATTGTCAGGTTGAATGCCTGATAGTCCCAGTTCCACCCGGCCGTCGATGAAGTAACGTAGTCTGAATTCTCCATCGCCTCGGGAACATCCCGATGGTCGGGGTGGGTCATGAAGTCGACCTCGCCCTTGAACAGCGTTTGCAGGCGGACGCTGGAATCCGGGATCGCCCGGAACAGGATCCGGTCAAGCTTGGGAAAGCCCTCGCGCCAGTAGTTTTCGTTGCGCTTCAGCTGAACCTCGTTGCCGCGGACATAGTCGATCTCGTAGGCCCCCTGGCCGATCGGCTTGGCGGAATAGGCATCGTTGCCCATTTCCTTGTGCGCGGCTTCCGAAATCATCAGCCCGCCATATCCCATGGTCACGCCCGGAAAGGCGCCGAAAGGCAGTTTGGTCTTGACCTCCACCACATATTTGCCATCGGCCTTGGCGGTATCGATCGGAAAGATCGCGGTCCCGACCTGGAAGCTCTTGGACTCGATGTGGTAATTCCAGGTGTAGACCACATCGGCGGCGGTCAGTTCGCCGTATCCGCCGTGCCACTGCACCCCTTCGCGCAATTTGATGCGCCAGGTCAGCGGATCGGTTTGTGTCCACGATTCGGCAATCCACGGCACAATCCGGCGATTGGCGTAGTCGACCCGGACCAACCCGTCAAAGATGTTGAAGACAACCAGACCGCCCTGGATGTCGTAGCGGACGACCGGACTCAGATTGCCGAAGTCGCCGCCGAACACGCCGACCCGCAAGTCGGTCCGGGCAGCCTGGGCCAGGGCAGGAGCGAAAGGGTAGGCCTGTGCAGCGGCCAGAGTGCCGGCCGCGGCCGCGGATTTGATGATATCACGGCGGTTCGGACGTCCAAGAATGCCGGATTTCTGGATTTTCATATTCGTTCTCCCTCTTCGCCACTGTGGGTCCTGCACGGGTCTTGCACGGGCCTTGGTCATGCAGGCACCCGGGCACCCGCAGTCCCGCAAGAACGGCCGCTTTGCGCGATGATGGCCGCGCTGGTGGTTCGGAGCGATTACAGCATTCCGCACCAACGACGAAAAGCGCAATACCGGCGCTTCAACGATGCCATTTCGGCATCGCCGGACGGATTCGTCGCAAGTCCGGTTGCCACTTACCCGGATTTCGGCAGCCGCGCATCCAGTTCGTCGTGCAGGTAGCGCAGGAATTCCTCCGCGGCCAGCGGCAGAACCCGCATCGCAAATGTTACCGCATCGACCGTGCCAGCGTTCATTGACGGATCGCTAAACGGAATGGCCTTCAACTGGCCCGAGCGAACCGATTCCTTGATGACGAGTTCGGCAAGCACCGTGATGCCGTGACCCAGAAGCGCGAACCTGTGCATCAGCTCCACGGAATTGGTTTCCATCGCCAATGTCGGCGCAACGCCCGCCTCGCGACAGGACAGGTCGAAGGCTTGCCGCGAGCCTGTCCATTGCGGAGGCAGCGCCACGGGCCAGTCCGCCAGATCGCGGACCGAAACAGATTCTGCGTCGGCCAGGGGATGATCGGCGGCCATCGCGGCGTAGAGCGGGATGCGTCTGCTGAAGACGATGGACAGATCATTGGCCGGCTGGATACCGAACCCGAGCCCGACGTCGACCCGCGCTTCGCGAACGCACGCCACCACCTGATCGGTTCCGGCGATCTCCACATTGAAGTTGACGCCGGGATGTTTCAATCGAAACCGGTCGATGGCCCGCGGCAGAACTTGCGGCACAAGGGTTTCCACCGATGCGATGTCGACATGACCGCGGCGCAATCCCAGCAACGCGTCAATTTCCGATTTCACACGGTCAAATCGATGCACTTCGTTGCGCACGAAACGCAACACGATCTCACCCGCCGCCGTCAGCGCCACGCCGCGGGGATGGCGGTCGAACAGGGCAACACCGAACTCCGCCTCCAGCGCCTGGATTTGCCGGCTGATTGCCGACTGGGCGACGTGCATTGTTTCCGAAGCCCCCCGAAAGGACCCCGATTCGGCGACGGCGACGAAATACCGGGCAGCTGTCTTGAGCATCTGCGCGCGCGGTCCCCCGTGAAGCAATCGGGCTGTGATGCCGAATTAGCATCGTTCATTCCAATTTATTGAACTTTTCGCGAAAGATCGAGTGTGCCTAACTTTCACCGGACCAACAAACCGTCCCCGCACAACCGGCGGGGCGCGACGAATATGTAAAGGGAGGCGTGAATGCCGGACATTACCGGAGAAGCACTGGATCGACTGGTCACAATCGAAGCCAAGAACCGCGGCATGCCCCACGGCATCCTGCAACCGCTTTATGACGCCGCCCGCCAGCTTCACGGCGGTCGCCCGATCTCCATGCTGGCGGCCGAGGGTCTCAAAAACGCCGTCGGCGAGGGCGATGTGGTGCTGATTCTGACCGGCGCCGGGTATGAACCGACACTACCGGAAGGGGAAAGCGACGGCCCCCCGGGGGCAGCCGCATTGGCGCGCGCGCTTTACCTGGGTCTGGGCGCGGTTCCGGTTTATGTCTGCGAGGAGTGCCATGCCCGCCCGGTTGTCGCTTCCAGCCATGCCCTGGCGTTGATGGTCAAGGACTTCAAGCACGCCCGGGACAGAAGGCTCGGCGCGGCGCTCGCCTGTTCGCCAGCCGATCAGTCCGATGTGGATGCCTGGGAATCCGAACTGTTGGCGGAGATGAAGCCCAAGGCGGTGATCAGCGCGGAACGCCTCGGGCCCGGCAAGGACGGCATCATTCACAACGCCACCGGCTACCCCCTTCAGGGTCCGGATAACACCGTTGATGTCGAGGCTGTGGACATTTCCGGCGTCATCGAGAAGGCCAAAGCGGCCGGGATACTGACGATCGGTATCGGCGATCACGGCAATGAACTCGGTTTCGGGATCATTCACGACACGGTCGTCAAGACGATGCCCCGTGGCGAATTCTCCTGCACCACGGTCGGAACGGACATTCTTTTCCCGTGCATGATGTCGAATTGGGGTTGTTATGCGATCGAGGCGGCGCTGGCCTGGTTGCTGAAGAAACCCGACCTGATGCATTCCCCTGCCGACGAGGAACGGCTTCTGCGGGCCTGCCTGGATGCCGGCGGCTATGAGGCAATGTACTGCACAACTGATTTCATGGTGGACGGCCTGGAGGGCGAGACATCCATGGCCTGTGTGCAGATCCTTGGGAATATCGCGCGCAAGAACCTTGAAGATGGTACGACCGGGCTGACACACTGAGCCATCGAATCAGTCTGGCTGTTGCGAACCGCCGCAAATTCGGCGGCCGCCGTCAATTCAACCTGAATGGGAGATGACCTTGACCAAACGCGTACTCGGAAAATCAACGAGTGTCCCGCTGTCGCCGGCCGTGAAAACGGAAAGCCTCGTCTTTGTGTCCGGGCAGGTTCCGCTTCGCGATGATGGCTCGGTTCCGGAAAGCATGGAGGAGCAGACCCGCATTGTCCTGGACAGGGTAAAGGCTTTGGTTGAGGAAGCCGGGTCATCGATGGATCGGGTCGTAAAGACCACAGTCTTCATCACCGACAAATCCGAATTCCAGAAAATGAATGCCGCCTATTCCGAGTATTTCCCTGTTGATCCGCCGGCACGCTCGACGATCGAGTGTCAGCTTATGGTTGACATCAAAGTGGAAATCGAGGCCATCGCCCTCGCCTGACGCCTGCGGCGGCAGGCGCCCTCATGGTCATGAAAATCAGGGCTGTCATTTTCGACAAGGACGGCACCCTGGTGGATTTTCAACAGACGTGGGGCAACACCACCAGCGCCGTACTCGATGCGCTTTGCGACAACGATCAGGCGCTGCGCCGCGAACTCGCCGCGGCGGGCGGGTTTGATACCGAAAGCGCACGGATCGCGCCCGGCTCCATACTCGTCGGCGGGACAACGGCGGAAATCGCCGAAATCTGGGCCACCGTCCTGGATCGGGCCCCGGACCGGGAATTCCTGTGTCACCTGGAAGGCCTGTTCAGGGACAACAGCCTGAAATTCCTCAAAGCCTATCAGGGTGTGCACAATACGCTGCGTTCGCTGCGGCGGTCGGGGCATTTGCTCGCCGTGGCCACGAACGACAGCATCGACACGACCCGCCTTCACCTGGATACACTTGAATTGGCCGACAAGTTCGACCTTGTCTTCGGCTGCGATTCCGGCTGGGGCGCCAAACCCGGGCCGGGGATGATCGAGGCCTGCGCCAGCGCCTGGGATTTGCCGGCTTGCGCCATGGCCATGGTCGGCGACAGCCGGCATGATCTGCTGGCCGCTCGCGCCGCGGGCGCCATGGCCGTTGCCGTCACCACCGGCCCGGCGGGGACGGATCTGGGTGGCCTGGCGGACTACACCATCAGCAGCCTCGAAGAGCTCGGCTCGCTGCTCGTCGCCGTCAATGCCGGATCCTGAACTGCCGGCCGGTGTCGGAATTCAGCCCCGGCAGCCGGTTTTCTGCCGCGGCCCTGTCGCCGTGATGAGGTGTCCGGAACCGCATACCGGCCCCGGACGGGCGGGCGAAATTGCCGGCCCCGCCCGTCTGCACGGGATGCCGGGAACGCTTGCGAATTGACTATGTCTCCTCAGGCGATACGCTGTGGACACAAAGCAAGCTATTGGGAGAAGGGAAGACAAAATGTTTCGTTTTGGAAAGTTGGCCGGTCTTGTATCGGCATCGGCCGCCGCCTCCGTGTTGCTGGCGTTCACAACCGCGCATTCCAGTGAGTTGACGGTATATACAGCGGTCGAAGCTGAGGATCTGAAGAAATACGCGGCGGAATTCAACAAGGTTCATCCGGATATCGAGATCAAGTGGGTACGTGATTCAACCGGCATTGTGACGGCCAAGCTTCTCGCCGAGAAGAACAATCCCCAGGCTGATGTGGTTTGGGGTCTTGCCGCGACCAGCCTGATGCTGCTGAAGGCGGAGGGGATGACCGAGCCCTACGCGCCGGCGGGCGTCGACCAGCTTGATCCGAAATTTGTCGATTCCGCCAATCCGCCGCATTGGACCGGGATGGACGCCTGGATCGCGTCGATTTGCTACAACACGGTGGAATCGGAGAAGAACGGCCTGCCGGCCCCGACATCGTGGAAAGATCTGACAAAGCCTGTCTACAAGGGGCATCTGGTGATGCCGAACCCGAATTCGTCGGGAACCGGATTTCTTGATGTCTCCAGCTGGCTGCAATTGTTCGGTGAAGATGGCGGCTGGGAGTTTATGGACGCCCTTCATCAGAATATCGCCTGGTACACCCATTCCGGTTCCAAGCCTTGCAAACAGGCAGCGGCCGGCGAAATCCCGATCGGCGTTTCGTTTGCGTTCCGCGGCGCGAAATCGAAGGCGCAGGGCGCACCGCTGGAGATCATTCTCCCCAGCGAAGGTGTCGGCTGGGACATGGAAGCGACGGCGATCATCAAGGGAACGGACAATCTGGACGCCGCCAAAAAGCTGGTTGATTTCTCAATCTCCAAGACCGCCAACGAAATGTACAATGTGGGCTACGCCGTCGTTGCCTATCCCGGCATCGCCAAGCCGGTCGAGCATTTCCCCGATGGCATTCTTGAGGCGATGATCGACAATGATTTCGAATGGGCTGCTGTGAACCGCAAGGAAATCCTTGGCGAATGGCAGACGCGTTACGATTCGAAATCCGAACCGAAATAGTCTTTTCCGCCCTGTTGTTGCGGCCGGCACCCGCCATTGCGGATGCCGGCCGCAGTTTGAAATCACCGGAAACGCTGGCAAGATCTGCATATGAACGATCAGGCTCGACCCTATTTGAGAATTACGGATCTCAGCAAGAAATTCGGGGATTTCACGGCACTGGCGGGAATCTCCCTTGATGTCTTTGAAGGCGAATTCGTTTGTTTCCTGGGGCCGTCGGGTTGCGGAAAGACGACACTGCTCCGCGCCATTGCAGGGCTGGACATTCAATCCCGGGGCCGCATCGAGCAAAATGGCCGCGATATTTCCGGATTGCCGCCCGCCGATCGGGATTTCGGCATTGTCTTTCAGTCCTATGCGCTGTTCCCCAATCTCACCGTCGAGCGAAACATCGGTTACGGACTCGAAAACCGCAAGACACCGCGATCGCGGATCAATGAAAGAGTGTCGGAACTTCTGGAGCTGGTCGGCCTGCCGGATCAGGGGCGCAAATACCCCGCCCAGCTTTCCGGCGGCCAGCAGCAGCGGGTGGCCTTGGCCCGCGCCATGGCGACATCGCCCGGTTTGCTGCTTCTCGACGAGCCGTTGAGCGCATTGGATGCCCGCGTTCGCGTCCATCTGCGGGGTGAAATCAAGGATTTGCAACGCCGCCTCGGCGTGACCACGGTCATGGTCACTCACGATCAGGAGGAGGCATTGACGATGGCCGACCGGATCGTGGTGATGAACCACGGCGTCGTCGACCAGGTCGGAACGCCGCAGGAGATCTACTCAAGGCCATCGACCCTGTTTGTGGCCGATTTCATCGGATCCATGAATTTCTTGCAGGGACGGGTGACCGGCACCGGTTCTGTTGCGGTCGGCGAACTGAATCTGACTTGCAATACAAATGATGTCCCGCCCGGAACGAACGCCACAATCGCCATTCGTCCGGAGGACGTGAACGCTCACGATGTCGAGCAATCCGGCAATGTCGTTCAGGCGGAGATCAGGAAGATCGGTTATATGGGGTCGTTTCTGCGCGCCGAACTCGGCGGCGGCGCCTTTGCCGATCAGCGATTGCAGGCCGACTTTTCGATGAATTTGGCCCGGCGCAAATGTGTCGAGGTCGGCATGAAATTGCCGATCTGGCTACCGGCGGAGCGATTGTTGGTGTTCCCGGCCAGGGCGGCCTGATCGATGAGCCTGGCGGACCGAACAGAAACTCCGGCATTGGGTGGGGTCGTGCGGCCGAAAATGAGCCGCGATGATCTGGTAATGCGCATCGCGATATCGGCGATTGGCGTATTCCTGGCGGTCGCCGTGATCCTGCCGCTCTATGCCATGATGTCGAAAAGCCTGGAGAACCGGGACGGCCAGTTTGTCGGTCTGGCGAATTTTGCCGAATACTTTTCAACGCCGGCATTGTTCAATTCCGCTTTCAACAGCCTCTTGATTTCCGTGATCGCCACCGCAATCGTCATATCGATTGCGTTTGTCTACGCCTATGCGCTGACGCGAACCTGCATGCCGTTCAAATGGCTGTTCCGCCTTGTCGCCGTTATTCCGCTTTTGACGCCATCGCTGCTGGGTGGAATCTCGCTGGTCTACTGGTTTGGCAACCAGGGCGTGCTCAAGGCTCTTTTGCTGGGGGAATCGATCTACGGGCCGATCGGCATCACAATCGGGTCGGCATACTGGGTTTTTCCGCATGCGCTGATGATCATCGTCACCGCTCTTTCCATTACCGACGCCCGTTTGTACGAGGCGGCGGAATCCCTGAGCGCCAGCAAGGTCAAGACATTCATCACCGTTACGATACCGGGCTGCAAATACGGACTGATCAGCGCCGGCTTTGTGGTTTTCACGCTTGTTTTCACCGACTTCGGCGTACCCAAGGTGATCGGTGGCAACTACAACATGCTCGCCACCGACATCTACAAGCAGGTCATTGGGCAGCAGAACTTTCAGATGGGCGCGGTGGTGTCCGTCGTGTTGCTGGTCCCGGCGGTGGTGGCGTTTTCGGTCGACCGTATTGTCCAGCGCAAGCAGGTCGCCCTGCTTTCCGCCCGCGCGGTTCCCTATACGCCCAAACCAAGTCGCGGCCGTGATCTGACGATGCTGGCATTTTGCTCGGTTGTCGCCGTTGTCATCATCGGGATGATCGGCATGGCCCAGTTCGCCGCGCTCGTGAAGTTCTGGCCCTACAATCTCGGGCTTTCGCTGAAAAACTACAATTTCGACGTCATGGACGGTGGCGGTTGGGAAGCCTTTTGGAATTCCATCGAGATGGCGTTCTACACCGCGGTATTCGGGACCTTCACCGTTTTTCTCGGCGCATATCTGATGGAGAAGGGGCGAGGGTTCCAGATTGGCCGAACCATTTTCCACATGATCGCCATGGCGCCGCTCGCTGTCCCCGGCATGGTGCTCGGATTGTCCTATATTTTCTTCTTCAACCACCCCGACAACCCGCTCAATTTTATCTACGGAACGATGGCGATACTGGTGATCGCCACGATCGTGCATTTCTACACGGTCAGCCACCTGACCGCGGTGACGGCGCTGAAACAGATGGATCCGGAGTTCGAGGCCGTATCGGCCTCACTGAAAGTTCCGTTTTACAAGACATTCTCCAAGGTCACCGTGCCGGTTTGCATGCCGGCGGTGTTCGATATTTCGATTTATTTGTTCATCAATGCGATGACGACGGTGTCGGCCGTGATCTTCCTTTATTCCTCCGACACAACGCTGGCGTCCGTGGCGGTACTGAATATGGACGACGCCGGCGATATCGCGCCTGCGGCGGCCATGGCCATGATGATCGCCTACACCTGTCTGGCAATGCGCATCCTGCACGTGCTGCTGACACGCGGTATCGCGTTGAAAACGCAAGCCTGGCGACAGCGTTAGCAGCCGATGGCGGTGTGTTCTTGGCGTGGCGGCCGCGTCCATGCCGGCGACCGCTGTTCGGTGCCGGTTGCCTGGCGGCAATTACGGCCCGGGCTGCGGCATGAGATCGGAATCGCCGTAATTCTCGGACAATCGGCGTATCAGGGTCATGAGGATCTGGGCGCGTTCTTCGTCAAGCTGCTCTTCCAGCTCCCGGGGTGTCAGTTCGAATATCCCGGCCTCGTCTGCAATGCCCTCCGGTACAGTGGCAAATCCCATGGCCCAGTCGCGGAACATCGGCCGGACGACCGGTTGCGCAAGCAGTGTCCGGACTTTTCCGTGTCGGGGATCGCTGCGAATGTCTTCAAACAACTGCCCGATGGTCGCCTCCTCACCCTCCAGCACCTGAAGGAACGCACCGCCCATATGGAGCAGCACGCCGGTGACGCCGCTGATGGCATTTCGGCGGCGGGCCTGGGCGAGAAGGCTCACAAGGTCGCTGTCGGAAAGCCCGGCCCGGCTTTTGCTTGCATATACGAGCTGAAACATCGACGTTTGTCCGATCTTCTCGTTGACTGGCCGGAGCGCCAGCGCGCTAGCCGCCGCGCACCATCGTGTTGGGCAGGAACAGAGCGATTTCCGGCGCCAGCATCAGGATTGCCAGCGCCAGCGCCATCGCCAGCCAGAACGGGATGATTCCCCGGAAAATATGATTCATCGGAACATCCGGCGCAATCGATTTCACGACAAACACGTTCAAGCCGACCGGTGGGCTGATCAATCCCATTTCCAGCACGATGACCATCATGACCCCATACCAGATCATGTCGACATCGAATTCCCGAAGCATTGGTTCAAGCAGCGGCAGGGTCAGCACGAGGATCGCAAATCCCTCCATGAATGTGCCCAGAAGCACCAGCGCAACAATGATGATGACAAGCACGCCGGTCCTGCCGAGATTCAAGCCCGCCAGGAGGTCGAACAGCGCAGCGGGAATGCCGGACAGCGAAATGAACGGCATGAAAACAAAAGCGCCAATCAGGATAAGAAAGGCGGTTGCCGTGGAAGACAACGTGTTCAGCAGCGCCTCCACGACATTTGCCCGGGTCAGGCTCCGCCGCCACAATGCGAAGCCGAACGTGAGCAGACAGCCGATCGCCGCGGCTTCTGTTGCCGAATAGATGCCGAAATATATGCCACCGATGGTTGCCACGATGACGATCGTGATCGGGATCGCCCGGGCAAGCGCCAGCCCCCGCGCCGCAATGGTCATTTTTGCTTTGGCCGCCGGCCCCCACGCCGGCCGCAGGGTCGTCATCACTGTGATTGCGCCGACGAACAGCCCCGCCAGCATGAGACCGGGCAGGATACCCGCCATGAACAGGCGGCCGATCGATTCCTCGGTCAATATGGCGTAAACGACAAATCCGGCGGAAGGCGGGATCAGAATTCCCAGCGTACCGCCGGCCGCGATTGCCCCGGTGGCCATCTTGTCGGAATAGCCAAATCGCTGCATTTCAGGCAGCGCCACACGGCCCATTGTGATCGCCGAAGCGAGTGATGAGCCGGACAATGCCGAAAATCCGGCGCAACCCAGTATCGTCGCCGATGCCAGCCCGCCACGAAAATGCCCGACCCAGGCGTATGCCGCGTCATAAAGGTCACGGCTCATCCGTGAAACACCGGCAAGATTTCCCATCAGTACGAACAGCGGCAGGATCGCCAGCGCCTCCTGCATGGACGTGCTGAGCACGACATTGCCGAGCGAGGGCAGCGCGCCACGCGGATTCAGTGCATAGTGACCGGCAAATCCGACAGCCATCATAGCCAGACCGACCGGCATGCGCATGGCCAGCATGACAAGAAGCGAGCAAAGACCGATCAGCCCGATTTCGATATTCGACATTCGGTCAGCTTGATTTTTCGCTGGGGTCGATCTGATCGCGCAAATGCACGATTCCGACGATCAGTTCGATCAGCAGAACGACGCCATAGGCTGCGAAACCGGCAGCCATCAGGTAGTAGTACGGCGCATGCGATATGCTCAGGCTCGATGTGGTGTAGGCGCAAAGGAGCCCGCACATGCCGTTCCGGATCAACGCGGCGCATGCAAACCCGATAACGGCGATGCCAAGCACCCGGACAACGATATCCGTCCAGCGGGTTACCGCGCGCCCGCCAACCATGTTGAGAACATCCACCGCAACATGCGCGCCGCGGCGCCCGCCATATGCCAGGGAAAGGGCAACGGTCACCGACAGGGTCAGACCGATAATGTCGCCCAGCCCGTTGATCGGATTGTTCAGAACGTATCGGAAGAACACCCCGACCCCGGTCATGACCACAAGCGCCGCAATCGCCACGGCACCGATTGCCGCCAGCGCGCCGGTCACCCGATCCGTTAGCCCAAGCGCTAAGCCGGGCCGATCGGGCCGGGTCGGATCCGGCACAGGTTCGGTGTCGGCTGGCGGAACTATTGGCCCATCCCGTTATATGCATCGACCAGTTGCTGGCCCGACACTCCGGCCTCGGAGATCGATTGGGAGGTATCGATCTTCCCTGCCAGGAAGGCATCGACAACCGGCTGCATCGCCGCTTGCCATTCCATCCGCTGCCCATCGTTCAGCTTGATTTCCTCAACACCGTTTTTCTTCGCAAGACCGACGGCAGCGTCATAGAGCTGGTCGTATTTGGCCGCGCCGCCCAGGCTCAGCGCCAGCCCGGACGCATCGTCGACGCACGCCTTGTGCGATGCCGACAGGCTTTCGTAAACATCCTTGTTCATCAGCAGGAACATGCCCGATGACGACACCGGAAGGCCGGTGACGACATAGTTGGCCGGTTCAAAGAGTTTGAACGAACCGATCGCACTGGCCCCGATATGGACGCCGTCGATGACGTCGTTGGTGAAGTTCTGATGGACCACCGGGACCGGCTGCGAAACGGCGACCGCGCCCAGCGCATTGAGATAGGGTTCATCCTGGGGCGAGGTGACGCGGATTTTCAAACCCTTGAGGTCGTCGAGCGAATTGATTTTCTTCTTGGTCAGGAGAACCTTGCGATCGGTCGCCCACAACGCCAAAATTTTTGCATTGTATTCGGTTGCCACGAGATCCATCGCCGCCCACAGCTTGTTCGTCGCATCGACGCTGTTGTCCGTGAGGCCGGGGACAGTGATCGCCGTGCTGAAGGGAAAAACCTGACCGGTATAGCCCGGCAGGCCAAAGGCGATATCGGAAACGCCCTGCACAAGCGCGCCATACTGGGGCGGGCCGCCCTTCACCAGCGATCCGCCGAAATGGGCGGAAATCTTGAGATCCGGGCAGGCGGTTTCCACCGAGCTCTTGAACGGCTGAATGACTGCCGCATTCATCGGATGCGGAGCGCCGACGAAGTAGGAAAGGTTCAGTTCGGTTTCTGCATGCGCCGGGTGGCCGAATAGGCTGACAGCGGCGATCGCGGCCGAAGCCACCAGAATTTGCCTGAAAATGGTCGTCTCCACGCGCATGACAATCCTCCATATTGATCGCGGCAAACCCGCCCATCGGGCGCAACCGTCCGCGGTGGCGCTGCGCTTTGTCATCTGCGCAATCGCGTGCCGGCAAACTATAGCCGCGTCGGGAAAATCGGTCCATCGACAGATCGCGTCCCGTTTCGCCGCCATTGACCATCCCCGATGCCTCGGCCACTCTCCGACCGGCATATGGGCGACACACAAACTCACGATGTTGTTGTTGTCGGTGGCGGTCCGGTGGGCCTGGGCCTGGCGATCGAGTTGGGCCAGCGCGGCATCCGGGTCGCTGTCGTTGAGCGCGCGACCGCCATGCACACCGTCCCGAAGGGCCAGAACCTGACCCAGCGGACCACCGAGCATTTCCATTTCTGGGGATGCGGAAAGGAATTGCGGGCGGCCCGGGTCCTGCCGGCCGGCTACGATGCCGGCGGACTTGTCAGCTATCGCCAGATCTTGAGTGACTACGCATATGAATGGTTGCCGCGCCATGCCGTGCGGCAGTTCTATTTCACCGACAACGAACGATTGCCGCAATACGCCACGGAAAACGTGTTGCGGGCCCGCGCCGGCGCCATTCCGGAAATCACGATCTTCTACGGATGGTCGGGCGAGGAATTCGAGCAGGACGGAGATGGTGTTGAAGTGTCGATCAGGAGTTGCGAAACCGGTGCGGTCCGAAACCTGCGCGGCGCATACTGTGTCGGATGCGACGGCAGCCAGTCTGCTGTCCGCGCCGCCGCCGGATTGCCGCAGGACTTGTCGGCCCATGACAGGCTGATGGTCCTTCTGGTGTTTCGTGCCAGCGGCCTTCAGCGCCTGCTGTCGGTCCATCCGCCGAAATCGTTCTACAACGTCCTTCATCCTGATCTTGATGGCTACTGGCAGTTTCTCGGCCGGGTTGATCTCGGAACCACCTGGTTTTTCCACAGCCCCGTTCCGCCGGGAACGACCCGGGAGAATTTCGACTTCAAGGCGCTTTTGCACAGCGTGGTCGGACAGCCGTTTGATCTTGAACTGGATCATGTCGGCTTTTGGGAATTGCGGTTTGCCGTCGCCCGGCAATATCGGTCTGGGCGGATATTCATCGCCGGCGATGCCGCCCACAGCCATCCGCCCTATGGCGGATACGGCATCAACACCGGGTTTGAGGATTCCCGCAATCTCGGCTGGAAACTCGCCGCGCAGATCCGCGGTTGGGCCGGCGCCGGGCTTCTCGACAGTTATTCCGCCGAGCGCCAGCCGGTCTTTGCCTCAACGGCACGCGATTTTATCGAGAATTTCATCATTGAGGACAGGGCGTTCTTGCGCCGCTACAGCCCGGAAAAGGATGAGGCGGAATTCGCGTCCAGATGGCGCCGCCGCAACGCCGATGCCGCAGAGGTCCGGGCCTTTGAGCCGAACTATGAAGGATCCCCGATCGTTTTCGGGGGCGGAGCGGGACCGCCTTCCGCCCTGGGCGATCATCGGCTGGAAGCGCGGGCGGGCCACCATCTGGCGCCGGCGCTATTGTCCGACGGGCGCAACATATATGACGCGCTGGGACGGGACTTTGCGCTGCTTGCCTTTGGCGCCGACCCCGACATGGTCGCTGATTTCCGTCAGTCCGCCGGCACGCTCGGTATCCCGTTGCGGGTTATTGGCGACGACGAATCACAGTGCCAGCAGCGCTATCGCGCACCGCTGGTTCTGGTGCGCCCGGACAATTTCATTGCCTGGGTTGGCGCAAACGGGCCGGCTGAACAAATCCTGGCGACCGCCATCGGATCCTCCGACGACAGCCGCTGCCTCCGCGGGCCTAGTCCGTAGCGGCCCCCAACTTGTGCAAATCAGAATTCGCCAACGCGCCGACACCCCCGTCGACGGCAATATCCGCACCCTTGATCCAGGCGCTTTGCGGCCCGGCAAGAAAACAGATCACCTCGGCAATTTCGTCCGCCGTCCCCGGTCGGCCGGTTCGCGCGATGGCCGTGCGGGCCCGATCACCAAAGGCAGCAATGAAATCGTCCAGAATACCCGTCGACACCGCCGCCGGGCTCACCGTATTGGCGCGCACGCCTTGCCCGAGAAGACGCTCCGCCTGCGCCATTGTCCAAACGATCACGGCTTCCTTGGAAAGGTCATAGGCACGAACCGGATCAATCCGGTGCGCGGCGACGAACGACGGCAGTTCACCGGCGTTCGCCAGGCGCATCAGCGCCTTCACCTGGGACAGGTTATCCCGCCACCGTGCACCAGCCCGCGATGCCATGTTTACGATCGCAGCTTGGTTGGAAAGTTTCGGCTCCAGCGCCCGGGTCAACGCGACCAGGCCGAAATAGTTGACCGCGAGCACCGTTTCCTGGAGCCCCGCCCGTGGCGGCAGGCCGGCGCTGTTGATCACCGCGTCGAGACCGTCTTCCACCCGGCCGGCCGCGCCGGCGATCGCTTCCGGATCGCTAAGATCCACATCGATCCATTGGTCGCAATCTCCGGAAGGTTCCTGGCGGTCGAAACAGGCGACCCACGCGCCCTGGCTTTTCAGCTTTTTCGCCGCCGCCGCGCCAATTCCGTTGGCCCCGCCTGAGATCGCCACCCGCATATCAGCCGATCCTCGACACGCTCAATTTCGTCTTGAGGTCGGTCCGGCACAGCGCATGGAGGAAGCACGTCTGTTCGGAAATATCGAGCATCTCCTGCGCCGTCTCGTCCGGCTCCGCCGTTTCCAGATATACATGGGTTTCCACCGGATCGGCCTCACCCGCCCGCCCGGTGCCGCCCGAAGCGCCGCCAAGCGAGAAGTGCGTGTCCTGGACAATGCGGTAGTCCGGGAGATCCAGATCGAGCATCGACACGAAACGCCCGAACTGGGTCATGAAGCAGAAGCCGATACCGGCGCTGATAAACGTGTTTGCATCCGGTGCCCGCCCCAGGCCGCCATTTTCCGGCGCCTCTTCGCTGAGCAACTGAAACATGCTGCCGTGCGGCGAGTACATAAGCTGGCGAATCTCTTTCATGCCGTCCGCGCGCAATGTCGCAATGGCGCCGATATCGAGCCTGCGGTTCTGTTCGTCGGTGAGCGACGAACCGCTGGCCGAGGTCCCAAGCGCAACCGTTTTTTTTGGCGTTTGCGCCAGCCGTTTCATCAGCACCAGATCCGATGCAGCCGCTCGGGCGCCCAGGAATTTGTCGCCGGGATCGGGCATTTGCGGTCCATCCAGTTCCGCCACGTTTTTCGTCGGCAATGGGCGACCGTTCCGGCCCAGCCGGAACAGGCTTGTCAACCGGCCGCGCAACAGCCCGTTGAGCGGCGAGGCATGGATCGCATCCATCAGGAACTGATTGAGCGCGGCGTCTTCCAGATCGCAGTCGATCTCCACCTGAAGCTCCACCGGCTCGGCGCCGCCGACCATCGTCCGCTTCGGCATCGAGCCCTTCATCGTGTAGTAGTTGTCCTGGACGAGGCGCAATTGGCGTATCGCCACATTTCGTTGCGCAGCCAGTGCCGTGATCTCGTTCATATAGCTTGCAATCATGCCCGTGGTCAGAAATGCCAGCGGACACGGCGCCTTGTTGTGGCCGTTGAGATACGGCCCCTCATCGCTGACAAGCCGCCAGGTCCGGCCGGTCCGGGCCGAACGCACGAGCGCCTCCTTCTGAAACCCCGACAATGACCGCACCCATGTGCGAAGCGCATCGCCCTTTCGGTTCTCCGGTGGGACGATCCCCACCTCGTCGCCATTGGCCACCGGAAAAAAAGGCGGTGTGCCACTCGTTCCGATCAGGTCTTCACCCAGTTTCGCCATCCTGTCACCCAATCCTTCACGCCTTGTGCCATCGCCGGCCGGCGCCGGCCGGTTTGTCCAGGCCATGGGTGCACCCGGTCCCCGCGATCTGGCCGTCCGCCGCCGGTGTCCGGCACGCATCATGAGGCAATACTATGCCCGAACAATATGAAAATCGATCAGCGGCTTGCCGCGCGTCGCCGGAACACCTCCCAGCTTGCTCGCCGATGGCGCGGCTCATAGATTGCGGAGCCGGACCCGCGACGGGCCGGCAGCCCGGGTGACCAAGGAAGGAAGGGCGGCATGATCGATTTCCCGATTGTCGACAGCCATGTTCATTTGTGCAATCCGGAACGCCTGTCCTATGGCTGGATGAAGGAGGCGCCGGCCTTGGCCCGCGAGGTTCTGCCCGCGCATTTGTTCGCCGCCGCCGCGCCCCATGTCATCGACCAGTTCGTGTTCGTGGAAGTCGATGTCGACCAGCCCCGGTATCTCGATGAGGCCGACTGGGTCGCCGAACTGGGCAAATCCGAATCCCGCCTTGCCGGCATGGTCGCCTCGCTGCCGCTGGAAAAAGGCACCGCGCTGGCCGGAGATCTCGATCGGTTGTGCCAATATGATCTCTTGCGGAGCGTTCGCCGGCTGATCCAGGACAAGCCGGATCCCGAATTTTGCATCAGGCCCGATTTTATCGCCGGCCTGAACATGCTCGGCGCCCGGGACATAGCGTTCGATATTTGCATCCTGCATCATCAGATGCCGGCGGCGCTGGAAATGGTACGCCAGTGCCCCGACGTGCGTTTCGTGCTCGACCATATCGGCAAGCCGGGCATCAAGGCCGGCCTGCTTGATCCCTGGCGGCAGCATATGCGCGAGCTGGCGGCGATGGAGAATGTCTATTGCAAGATATCCGGCGTCGTGACCGAAGCCGACCACAATTCATGGACGCGCGAGCAGGTCCGGCCCTACATCGAACATGCCATCGCCTGTTTCGGGTTCGACCGCGCCATGTTCGGCGGCGATTGGCACGTGCTGGAATTGGCCGGAACCTATCCCGGCTGGGTCGACATTGTCGACTGGGTCGTCGCGGATGCCAGCGACGACGAGCGCCGCAAACTGTTCCGCGATACGGCGACGGCTTTCTACCGCCTGAATTCCGCCGGCGTGTCAGACCGCCCTGGCGTGCCGCCTGCCGGTTGACTGGGGAATGTCGTCGAAACAGGCGGCAATGTTCCGGATGTAGATTTCGCCGCCCGGCGTCGCGGCCACCCGCATGCCGTCAATCACTGCCAGACCGTCGGCCGCAAGCGGTTGCAGCGCCGCAAGAGCGGATGCAAACACCGCCGCCGTCTCGCCATGGCTGCGTGCGATCGCGGCAAGATCGACAGAAAAATGGCACATCAGCTGCTCGATCACATCGCCGACCAGCCGGTGCCGGTCTACCAGCGCCACGCCGCGCACGACCGGCAACCGGCCGTCGGCCAGCGCCGTCCGGTATCCCAGAAGGTGCGGATCGTTCTGGACGTGTCCCTGGCGGAATGTCCCGATGGAGGATGCACCAAATCCGATCAGCGTCGGCGTCGAATCCGTTGTGTAGCCCTGGAAATTCCGCCGCAGCCGTCCCTCCGCCTGCGCCAGACTCAGGGGATCGCGGGGTTTGGCGTAATGGTCCAGACCAATCGGTACATACCCCGATTCGACGAGTTTGGCCCGCACCGCCAGGGACTGGTCGAACCGCTCGCGGGCGCCCGGCAGCCTTGTCGCATCGATTGCGTTCTGGTTTTTCTTGAACCACGGCACATGGGCGTAGCCGAACACCGCAAACCGGTCCGGTGCCAGCGTGGCGCACATTTGCGCTGATCGCGTGACATGAGCAACCGTTTGTCCCGGCAGGCCGTACATCAGATCCATGTTGATCCCGGCCACACCCGCCGCGCGCAGTCTGTGCACGCAATCCGCCACCACGTCGAAGGGCTGCATACGATTGATCAGCGCCTGAACGTCCGCTGAGACATCCTGAACGCCAAGACTGATCCGCGGCACCCCGTGGCCGATGAGCACGGCGATATGTTCATCGCTGAGTGTCCGCGGATCGACCTCCATTGCAATCTCGGTCCGCGCGTGAAACGAAAAGCCCGCCTTCAGCGATTGAATGACCAGTTCCAGTTCTTCCGGCGAAAGGAAGTTCGGTGTGCCGCCGCCGAAATGGACGTGGCTGACCGTCGCGTCCGCCGAGACCAGCTCCGCGATGATCGCGATCTCCCGCATCAGGGCGTCCAGATAGTCGGATATCCGGTCTTGCCGGTTCGGGACCGTCGTATGGCAGCCGCAATACCAGCAGAGCGATTGGCAGAACGGGATATGGACATAGAGCGACAGCGGCTCGCCGGCGGCAATCTCTCCGAGCCAGCCCCGATAAGTCGCGGCGTCGACCTCGTCGCCGAACCTGTTGGCCGGCGGATAGCTTGTATACCGCGGTATGGCGGCCAGGGCATAGGTGTCGAAAAAGGCCGGTTCCTGCCTGCTTTTCGCCGTCATGCCCGCGCCCCCGTCCAGACCGCTCTCAACTTGGATCATCGATTACCCCTGTCGGTGCCGCGGGACCGGACCGCCGCCGATATCGGATGCCACGGGCGGTGATACCGGACTTTGACGTGGGTCAAGCGCAACAGATGACCGGGTCGGCGGATCAGGCCACCCATTCGGTCACCGGCGCGGCAGCATCTTCCAGCGGTTGCGTGACGATATCGACCAGCGTCGGTCCGTCGTGGGCCAACACTTCTCTCATAGTGCGCTCAAGTTGCGCGGGATCATCGACCCGCCAGGACCTTATCCCGAAGGCGGATCCGATCGCCGCATGGTCGGTTCGGGAAAAATCGACCGAGAAGTAACGCGCCCCGAACCCGGATTTCTGACCCGCCTTGATCCAACCGTAGGACCCGTTGGAAAAGATGATGATCGTAATCGGCAGGTCCAGGCGGCGGACGGTTTCCAGCTCGCCGGCGCACATGCCGAAGGAACCGTCACCCATCGCGCAGACGACCTTCGCATCCGGGCGGCCGATTTGCGCACCGATACCGGCCGCCAGTGAATATCCCAGTGCGCCATGGGCGCGGTTGGTGATGAAATGCCGTCCGGCACGCGGCCACTGATACCAGGCCGAAAAATAAGGGCACGGCGTTCCCGGATCGGCACAAATCACCGCCTCATCAGGCAGCAGCTCTTGCAGAACCGCGATGACCCGCTCCGGCCGGATCGGCCTTTCGCCGGATTCCGCCAACGCGCCGAATCCCCGCCACTTGTCCGTTTTCGCCGCCGCGACCGCCTTGTGCCCGGCTTTGCTTACAGGTTCCGCACCCGCGATCGACCGGTTGATTGCCGCAAGCCCCGCCTTCACGTCGGCGACCACCGCCGCCTCGGTCCGATACGAGGCGCCGACAACCGCCGGATCGGCGTCCAGATGCAGGATCGTGACGCCCGGCTTGGGACAGCGCCACCGCTCCGTCGTCACCGATCCGGCCCGACAACCGATGAAGAAAACACAATCGGCCTGCTCGACCAGCGCGCGGGTCGCCGGCGAACCGCCATTGGACCCCGCGACACCGGCGCAATTTGGATGGGTCTCCGCCAACGCTCCCTGTCCGCTGACGCTGGTCACCACGGGGATGTCGATGCGTTCGACAAGCGCCGCAAGTTCTTCGCATGCCCCGGACAGGACAACGCCGCCGCCGCAAACCACAACCGGGTGTTTGGCCGCCAGCAGACACGTGGTCAGTGCCGCCACAGTGTCCTCCCGCGGCTCGGCCCGATGCCCGGGATAGGTCGAAAAAGCCGGATCTGCCCAGATATCATCATCGGCGACCACTGCCTTTTGGACATCGAACGGCAATCCCAGATGCACCGAACCGCAATGGCCCGTGGTCATTTCCCGGAATGCCCGCCGCACCATCCGCGGCAACACGTCCGGCGACCGGACAACGCCGTTCCACTTGGTCAGCGGGCGAAAAAGCGCCTCCTGATCCAGTTCCGTCAGCGGAAACCGGCCCGCCGCCGTCGTGGCAACGTCGGTCGTGATCGCCAGCACGGGAACGGAGCTTTCGTTCGCCTCCACAAGCCCGGGCAGAATATAGGTTGCACCGCCCCCCGATGGGCCTTCGCAAACCCCCGGCCGGCCGGTGACCCGCGCATAGGCATCGGCCATATAGGCGGCATGACGTTCGTCGCGGGTCAGAATATGCGCCATCCCGTGGTCGAGACATGCCAGGGCATCGTAGAATGGCAGGCTGGTGTCACCGCACAGTCCGAAGATGTGCCGCACCCCGTGGCCGGCAAGCAACCGCACCAGCGCCTCCGCTCCGGTCGCCGTATTGCGCCTTTCCCTGCCCGAACCCGATTGCACCTGCGCCATATTGCCCTGCCCGTCCACAAACGATCGCCCGAACCGGAGATCCGGCACAAGCGATCCGTCGGTTCCTGTCGCCGCCGCCGATCCACACGGATATAATACGAGTACGATAATGCCCGATCGGCCCGCTGCGGTCATGGCATATTTGCCGGCTTTCAGGGAGACAGAAGCACATTGAAGGTTTCCGGCGGCAGGAACATTTACGGCGTGCCACTGGGCATTTTGATGCTGGAATCGGCCTTTCCCCGAATCCGCGGCGACATGGGCAATGCCCGCACCTGGCCGTTCCCGGTCTCCTACCGGATTGTGAAGGGCGCTTCACCGCATCGGGTGGTGCGCGAAAACGCCCACGGTCTCTACCCGCGATTTCGGGACGCCGCCCTGGAGCTCCAGTCGCAAGGCGTGGGCGCGGTCACCACCAATTGCGGGTTTCTTGTCCTCTTCCAGGCGGATCTTGAAGCCGCACTGGACATTCCCGTCCTCACATCGACCCTGCTCAAAGCCGCCACCATTCAGTCGTCGCTGCCGCCGGGAAAGAAACTGGGGATTCTGACGATATCCGCCGAAACCCTGACCGGGCACCACCTTCGGGCCGCCGCGGTGCCGCACGGCCTGCCGGTTGTCGGCGTGACGCCCGGCTGCGAGTTGCAAAGGGTCATCCTGGGCAATGAGAATGTTCTGGATGTGCAAAAAGCCGAACGCGATATGGTGGAAGCGTCAAAGCGGCTTGTGCGGGACAATCCGGACGTGGCGGCGATCCTGTTTGAATGCACAAACATGCCGCCCTATGCCGGGGCAGTCAGCCGGGCAACCGGATTGCCGGTCCATTCCAGCGTGACGATCGTCACCGAGCTGGTGAACGCCCTGCCCGGGGATTTCGGTTAGCGGTTTCGCAGGCACAAATATTCGACGTCGGGATATGCCGGCATGCGCGGCCGGACCGAAAGGCGCGATATCGCAGCGATTGACAGCAGACCGGCTTGAAGGTGCAATCGGAACAAAAGAGCAGGAAAGGGACAAGGCCATGTATACCAAGCAGGCGCTGCGGGATTTGGGCTTCACCGGCCCGCTTTTGACCGACGATCAGAAATCCGGCCTCGACCGGGACGGTTTCATTGTTGTCGAAGGCGCCTATTCCGCCGACGAAGCCGGTGAGATGGCCCGGGAATTTGACCGCCTGTCGAAACTGGAAGGCGATCGCGGCGGCCATGAGGTTCACATAGAACCCGGCGCCCCGCGGGTTTCCAACATCTTCAACAAGACCGACGTTTACGATCGTTGCCTGGAATGCGGCCCCATGCTGGGCAGCGCCGTCCATTTGCTCGGCGAGATCAAGCTTCACGGCGCAAACTTGCGCGAACCGGCCAAGGGCAGCGGCCATCAGGACATCCATGCCGATGTGCCCAAAAAATTCGACGACGATTGGTGGGTCGCCAACGGGCTGTATCTGTTCGACGACATGACCCGCGAAAACGGAGCGACGCGGGTCATTCCCGGATCGCATCGCTGGCCTTCCGTCAATATACCGCACGTCAACTGGGGTGACTGGGAACCACCGCACCTGAGTCTGGCGGAAGAAGCCTTGATTCCGAAGGATCTCGCGGCACCCCATGAGAAGGAAATTCTGGTCGAGGCGCCCGCCGGTTCCGTCGTTATCATCAATTCCGCGCTCTGGCATTCCGGCACGAGAAACATATCCGGCGCCCGCCGGCGTGTCCTTCACCTGACATACACGCGGCGCGATCTGCCCCAGCAGCTCTATCAGCGCGACTACCTGACCGAAGGCCTCTACAGGCGTCTGAGCCCGGCCCATCGTTTCCTGTTCGATGTCGAGCCCTTGCCGGAAAAAGCCGCCGAATCCGGCCGGATGCCGAAACGCGAGGGGGCCGCCGGCTGGTGGAACTGACCGGCGAACGTGCCGGCCGCGGCCGTTCAGCCGGGTCGGAGCGCGTTAGTTGATTTCGAGCTCCGCCAACAGCCAGCCCCATTGCGAGCCGTGCATGTCACGGTCGCGGCGGCTGCCCTGAACCACCGGCCTTGGCATGGAGAATTTCACGACATTGAGGCTGGCAATGTCGAACCGCTTCAATCGTTCCGTCGGCTGGTGATAAAGCTTTGCGACCCGGTCCGTCGAAAGGCTTGCAACGACATCGTCATACGTCGCCTGATCGCCGCAAAAGATGTCGATCGTCAGCCAGAACGGGCCGGCGTTCTTCGAGCGGACCTTCAGGACAAGATCACCGAGCCGGGCCATTGCCGATCTCCACCGTCTCGATCCGAAAGGCCGACATCGGATCCTCCAGCTCAAGGACATGATTGAGGCAGAATTCGTAATGTGCCCCGCGCACCGATTCCGCCGGCGAATAGGGAAAGGCGAAGGTCGCCTGGGGCTCCTCGTCGGTCAGCGGGAAATGGAGGAGTTGCGGATTGACCAGTTTGCCGATCTCGTCGGCGAGTGCCTGTGTGGGCGCCGTAATGAGACACAGCACACCGACCTCGACGGGATCGCTTTGCCGGTTTTCCAGTTCACCCAGCACCCCGTCGACACCGATAAGCCGGAATTCGAGCATATCGTCACCGATATCCAGACGCAGCCGGTCCCGGATATCGGAGATCAGAAATTCGGTCATCCGTTCGATCCACAGCCGCGCCTGCGCCACATAGCGCGGCTCGCGCAGAATCGCCATCAATGTCGTCTGGTATCCGCCGATCCGCGCCCCTTCCAGCTTCACTGTATACCGGTCCGCCGGCACCCATTCCGAGCCGGAAACGCGCACGCGGATATCGTCGACGGAATCGTAGCGGGCGCCGGTGACATCCAGATGACCGCCGGGCTCGTGCAGAACAAAGGGATCTGCGTTTTCATAGAGCATGTGCGCGGACACCGAGTGCGGCGTGCAGCACGCGCCGGCAGCCAGCGGTTCGACCGTAAATCCGGACCTGTCAAAATCCACCGCGATGACGCCGCTGGTCGGATTGGTCGAACACAATGCGCCGCATTCGCCAACCTTGGCACCATGCCAGGCGGCGCCGGCATGATCGCCGCGCATCAGCGGCAGGGCGGCAATAATCGCCGTGTCTGTCGTGCGCCCGGCAATGACGATATCCGAGCCGGTTTCGATCGCCGCGGCAATCTGTTCGGCGCCGGCAAGCGCGACGATATTGGTGCACTGCGCGATCGTCTGTTCATCTGCCGGCACAGGCGGCTCCAGCGCGTGCACCCTGCGCCCGGCCATCGCCGCTCCGATTGCGTCCGGCTCCTGGCTGCAATAGACCAGCGCCACTTTGACGGATTGCTCCAGGGTTTCGGCCGCTTCTCTTGTGATGTCCAGCATCCAGTCGACGCTTGCGTCTGTCCCGCAGGTGCCTGCCGTTCCGATCACCAGCGGAACGCCGGCTTCCGATCGCGCCGCCATAAGCTGCCGCCATTCCGACAGTGAAGAGGCGCGGGAATATTTTGACGTCGCCGTACCCAGATAATAGGGGCCGCTATCGGTCGATCCGCCATCCACACAAATGATGTCCGGCCGGGACGAAACGCCCCGGGCCAGGGCCTCGCCGTCAAATCCCAAACCCAGAGCGCCGCTGGGGACGAGGACGCGCGTCGCCATGTCCCGGTCCTAGTCCGTGATCGCCTGGGGTTTGCGCAGCACGCCGCGCAGGAACATCGGCGCGATGAAACCGGCGATCGCCGCAACCCAGAGCCCGATCGCTATGGGCGAGGAGAACAGATAGGTCACATCCCCGTCCGACAGCGTCATGGCGCGGCGCAACGCGTCCTCCATGTGGCCGCCCAAGAGGATGCCCAGGATGATAGGCACCGTCGGCACGTCAAGTTTGCGCAGGATGTAGCCCAGCACGCCGAAACCCACCATCATCAGCAGGTCGAAGTAGCTGCCGGTCAGCGAAAAGATGCCGACAAAGGAGACCATCGTCACACCCGGCAACAGCACCCAGGCCGGGACGGTCAGGATTTTGACGAAGATCTTCACCATCGGCACGTTCATCGCCAACAGCACGAAATTGGCAATCAGCAGCGACGCGATCAATCCCCAGACAACGTCCGCGCGCTCGGTGAAAAGCGTCGGTCCCGGCGTGATGTTCAGTGTCATCAGCAGCGCCAGCAGCACGGCGGTCGTCCCCGAGCCCGGGACGCCCAGGGTCAGCATCGGCACCAGGGCGCCACCGGCGGCGGCATTGTTGCCCGCCTCCGGCGCCGCAACTCCTTTCGCAACGCCGGTGCCGAATTTGCCTTTCTCCCCGGCAATCGATTTTTCCGACATATAGGCCAGGAAGGATCCCAGAGAGGCCCCCGCGCCGGGCAGAACACCGGCGATGAAGCCGATGGCGGAAGATCGCAGCATGGTCCATTTGGTCGAGAAAATATCGGCCCATGGCACACGGACCTTGTCCAGCTTGACGCCGATCGAGGATCCCAGACCATGGCTTTCGATGAAAAAGAACACCTCGGCAATGGCGAACAGACCCACGATGGCCACCAGGAAGTCGACGCCGTCGAACAGGTGCAGATTGCCGCCGGTCAGCCGCGGCAGGCCGGAGGAGGAATCGACGCCGATCGTGGCGATGGCCAGACCGATACAGGCTGCCAGCGCCGACTTCGCCTGATTGTTCGATGCCATGCCGCCCAGCGTGCAAAACGCCAGGAGGTAGAGCGCGAAATACTCCGCCGGACCGAACAAAAACGCCACCCGCGCCAGCGACGGCGCCAGCAGCATCAGGCCGACGGTAGCCAGGAAGGCGCCGACGAACGAAGCGACGCCCGACAGCACCAGCGCATCACCCGCGCGTCCCTGTTTGGCCATCGGATAGCCATCCAGCGTCGTCATCAATGCCGGCTCGTCGCCCGGAATGTTCAACAAAATCGACGAGATTCGCCCGCCATACATCGCGCCGTAATAGACCGCGGTCATCAGGACCAGCGCGCTGGTCGCATCAAGGCCCAGCGTGAAGGTGATCGGGATCAGTATCGCGACACCGTTCGACGGACCGAGGCCCGGCAGCGCGCCGATGATGGTGCCGAGAAAACAGCCGCAGACCGCCAGCATCAGGGTAAAGGGCGAAAACGCGATTCCGAAACCGACGGCGAGGTTGGAGAAAAGTTCCAAGTCAGTGTCCTACGAATGGAATGAGGATTGTCAGCGCGTCCCACAGCTTTTCGGGTGTCGGCGTCTTGAAGGCGACGATATTGCCGAGCTTGAGAAGGAACCTGAACATAACGAACAGGCCAAGCGACAACCCGATCCCGGCCAGCATCGCCGGCACGGCGCGCGGCGAGATTTGGTAGCTCAGGATGGCGGCCGCGACAGCGGTAGGCAGGATAAAGCCCAGCGGCGCCAGCAACACCGAATAGACCGCCAGCACCAGGACCGCGATTCCCATGGCAATCCATGATTTCGAAGCGGGCCAGTCCGGCTCCGGATCCGGCCGGAAGGTGGTGGCCAGCGCACACACGGCGGCGACGCCGCCGATCAGATAGGGAAACAGCTTCGGCAGAAGCTCACCGGAAAAGACATTCGTCTGTATCTGAGTGGCGGCCGCGAGATACGCGACCGCCGTGATCAGTGCGACCAGACCGAAAATCCGGTCCGAAGCCATTACTGGAGCACACCCAGTTCCTTGGACATGGTGTTGATTTCCATGACCAGCCCGTCGACATAGGACTGGAAATCACCGCCGACCAGGGTGAACGGGGCCAGTCCGTTGTCAGCCATCGCCTTGGCCCATTCCGGGCTGTCGGCAACCTGCTGCAGCTTGTCGGCCCAGGAATTGAACGTGTCGTCGGAGACGCCTTTCGGCACATAAAGACCGCGCCAGTTCACCGCAATGACGTCATAGCCCTGTTCCTTGGCGGTCGGGATATCCTCAAACCCCGGCACCCGCTCTTCGGTGAGTACGGCGATCACGCGAATGTCGCCGTTCGCCAGAAAACCGACCACTTCCGACATGTCGCCGGTCATCACCTGGGTGAAGCCACCCACGGTCTGGGTGATCGCGTCGGCGCCGCCGTCGAGACCGATATACTTGACCTTGGTGATATCGGTGAAGCCGCCTTCTTTCAGGACCATCAACGGTTTCAGATGGTCGAACCCGCCAACGGCCGAGCCGCCGGCGAATGCCACCGATCCGGGATCGGATTTGATGGCCTCCACCAGATCGCCCAGCGACTTGTACGGGCTGTCGGCGGCCACGACCAACACGCCGGGATCCGCGCCGATGGCGCCGACGAAGCGCACCTGGTCGGCGGTCATGCCGGCATAGGCGTTCTGGGCCAGCCGTGTCGTCGTCGCCGAGGATGCCGCCACGATCAGATCGGCGTCGTCGCTGCGTTCCGTAACCACATGTGTATACGCCAGCCCGCCGCCGCCGCCCGGCATGTTGGTGACCTGCACGGGATTATCGACCGCGCCGATGTCGTGCATGATCTTGCCGATCTGGCGGCAGGTGAAATCCCAGCCGCCGCCCGGATTGGCCGGTGCAATACATTCGACGGCCTGCGCAGAACCCGCCAGAACCGTACCGAGCATACCGGCACCGAACACACCGGCAATGACTGTTTTAGAAATCGGATAGCGCATCAATGTCCTCCCAGATACGTTTATTTAAGTTCCATTGATCCGGAGAGCCTGTCACAGCCTTGCACGTTTGCCAATACGTTCTGCAACACGAATTGCCCGCGCTGCAGCCGCGTCCGGGCGGCATTGCCGTCGCCAGGCGCGCGACTGAAATGCGCCGCAATTGTTTGGCCAATGGTGCATCCAATGGTGGGTCGGCGGATTTGCGATTGTTGCCGATTGTGCCGATCACTATATCTGACCGACTGAATTCAGGCCGCGTCCAGCGGCAGAAAAGGGGAAAATCATGAAACGCTTGCTTGCTGCAGTACTCGCCGCCGCGGGACTGGCCCTTGCCGGCATGGCACACGCCCAGGACCGCGTCGAACTTGGAACGCTCGATTGCGTGGTCAAGGGTGGAACCGGGTTCATCGTCGGATCGACCAAGGATCTGACATGTTCGTTTTATTCAATCGACGCAAACGTGGCGACGGAGGAATATTTCGGTCTCGTTAAGAAATTCGGCCTGGACATCGGGACGACCGACCGGTCGGTCATCAAATGGCTGGTCCTGGCGCCGACCCGCAACGCCTATGCGCCGGGCAAACTCGCCGGCGAATATATCGGTGTTTCCGCCGAAGCCACACTTGGCTTCGGTCTTGGGGCCAACGCGCTTGTCGGTGGGTTTGAACGCGCCTTTTTCCTTCAGCCGCTCAGCGTCCAGGCACAGGAAGGGCTGAACCTGGCGCTCGGTTTCAGCTCCATCGAACTGCGTTCCAACCAATAGGCTGGCACGCTCCGGAAATTCAGGCCGCCGGGACGGCGCCGCGCCGCCCCGGCTTCTGTGTCACGCGTGTTTCCGGCATCGCGGCCGATTCCGGTTTCGCACTCAGTTGATGATGTCGATGTCCGGCTGCCGCGGCGTGAAGCTCGGCGGTGTGGATTCGTTGCCGATATTGTCTTCCGTAGGCTGATTGTTGACCCGCCGCAGATCGCCGCACACGCGGATCGGCTGGCGGAATCCCGGTGCGAAGGAGGATTGGCGCCGCCGGATCAGCGGATGCTCGCGGATGATCTGTTCGTTGCGGACCGCAACCGAGTTCACTGCATTTACGGAATTGTCCGCCCGCATTGTGGTCGGGAAGCACAGCCGCCGCACCAGGACCACCAGGCTGGGGTCGCTGTTGCTTTGCAAAAAGGGAAAGCCGCCGAAATTCACGACCGAAGTGTGATCGTCATCGTTGGTCCAATCGAATTCGGTGCCGCGCACACCGATCGTCGCCACCGTCGTTTTGATCTTGTAGGCCTGCTTCGCGCTGCGGCCGGTGAAGAACCTGAAGGTGCCGCCCAGCGCATCGAGCGTCATGTCGCGCACATTGTCACCGGATTCCAGCAGATAGGTGTCGACGACGAGCCGCGAGTTGTTGCCAACCACCAGCTTGGTGTCGTCATTGAACCGAATCTGGACGAGACCCCTTCCGCTGGTCTCGATCAGATCACCGATATCCACCGCCGACCCTTCTTCAAGCGTCCGGGTCGTGCCTTCATTTGTCGCGGTGGCGTTCTGTGTGACCGCCACGACCTCGCCGACCTGTGCCAGCGCCTGGCCGGTCAACAGGCCGACAAGAAGCGCGGCGGCGGAAAACAATCTCGTATGCAAACACATCATGATGGCCCCATCTGAACGTACAGTATGATGTAGCTGATCCTCAACGCGATGTCAGCACGGGGAACGGCCACAGGACAGGTTTACACAATAGCGGGCGCCACATGAATGCGAGATGACTGGAACGGGCGGTGACCGGAGCACGAGAGGACGGCCGCCATGACGGCGGGCTGTCGGCGATCGCAGGTCATCAGCCATGACTGGCGGCAACCGTCTTGAGCGCCGACAAGCCGAACAGCGCCTCAAATCCCTTCTCGCGTCCGTGCCCCGATTTCCCGACCCCGCCAAACGGAAGTTCCACGCCGCCCCCGGCGCCATAGTTGTTGATGAACACCTGGCCGCAACGAAGCGCCCGCGCCATGCGGAACTGCCGGCCGCCATCCGCCGTCCAGACGCCGGCGACAAGGCCGTAGACCGTGCCGTTGGCGATCGCCACGGCCTCCGCCTCGTCGTCGAAGGGCAGGATGACCTGTACCGGACCGAAAATCTCCTCCTGCGCCAATCGATCGCCGGGCGAAAGCCCGGCAAGAAGCGTCGCCGGGAAATAGTGTCCGCTTGCCGGCGCATCGGCGGCGATCGTCCCGCGGGCCACCACCATGCTGGATTCGCCATTCTCGCCAAGCGTCTCCAGATAGCCGGTGACGGTCGCCTTCTGCCGCGCCGAGATCAACGGTCCCAGATCATGGTCATCTAACGCCGGACCGGCGATCAGGGCGCTGAACCGTTCCCCAATTCGATCCCGAACTTCCCCGTAGCGGGACCGGGCGACCAGGATTCGGGAGGCTGCCGAACAGGTTTGCCCGGCATTTTGAATGCCGGCATTGACGAGAAAGGGCAGGGCCCGCTCCAGATCGGCGTCGTCGAACACGATCTGCGGTGACTTGCCGCCAAGTTCCAGTGTCACCGGCACCGCGTTGGCGCCGGCCGCCGCCTGCACCGCGCCGCCGACGGCCGCCGAGCCGGTAAACGATATGTGGTTGACGTCGCCATGGCCGGCAAGCGCCGCGCCGGCCTCCTCGCCAAGCCCGGTCACCACATTGAGCGCACCCGGCGGCAGTCCGCAGGACGCCGCGATATCGGCAAAGGCAAGTGCTGTCTGGCAGGCGTCTTCGGCCGGTTTGAGCACACAGGCATTGCCCATGGCGAGCGCCGCCCCCACCGATCGGCCAATGATCTGCATCGGGTAGTTCCAGGGGATGATATGGCCGGTCACGCCGAGCGGCTCGCGCAGGGTGAAGACGGTATAGCCGTTGCGATAAGGTATCGTCTCACCGTGGATCTTGTCGGCCGCACCGCCATAAAACTCCAGATAGCGGGCAAGTGCGATTGCATCGGCCCGGCCCTGGGACAATGGTTTGCCGACATCCCGCGCTTCCATTTCGGCAAGCGTATCCGTCCGTTCTGCAACCGCGCGGCCGATCGCCGACAACAGCCGGCCGCGCTCCGCCGCATCGCGTTTGCCCCATTCACCGGCGAGCGCGGACCGCCCCGCTTCAACGGCCGCATCGATTTCTTCCCCGCCGCCGCGCGACAACGCACCCACCAGTTCACCGGTCGATGGATCTTCGACGGGCAGGGTTTGGCCTGTCGCGGCCGGCAGCCAGCGCCCGGCGATGTGGATTGTTTGGGTCGGCGCCATGGGCATGTCAGCTCCGTGTCCGCGATTGTGCCGCCGCGGCGGCCCGGGCTGCAAGGGCCCGTTTGAGATTCGGCGCGGCCGCGATCAGAGATTGCGTGTAGGGATGCTCCGGCGCGCCAAAAACCCGTTCAGTCGGCCCGTCCTCGACGATCCGGCCGGACTTCATGATCAACACCCGGTCGGTGATGGCCCGCACGACGCCCAGATCATGGGAGATGAACAGATAGGACACACCCAGCCGGTCGCTGAGATCGGCGAGCAGATCGAGAATCTGCGCCCGGATCGACACGTCAAGCGCCGAGACCGCCTCATCAAGCACAATCAGCGAAGGGTGGGTGATCAGCGCCCTTGCAATGGCGATACGCTGGCGCTGACCGCCGGAAAATTCGTGGGGATATTTGTCCATGTCGGATGCCGCAAGGCCGACTTGCCCGAGCATGTCGGCGACCCGCTCGCGTTTTTCTGTTGGCGTCGGGACCGTCGCGTCGAGGTGGAAGGGCTCGGCGACCAGTCGCGCCACCCTGTGCCGGGGATTGAAACTGCCGTAGGGGTCCTGGAACACCACCTGCACGTGTCGGCGAATGCGCGCCTGTTCCCCGCCCCGGGCGGTCAGAAAGTCGTCACCGTCAATCAGCACGCTTCCGGCGTCGGGACGGTCGAGCGCCAGGACCATCCGCGCAAGTGTCGACTTGCCACAGCCCGATTCGCCGACAAGCCCGACATTTTCGCCGCGGTCGATGGTCAGGGTCACATCGTCGACCGCGCGGAAACGCGGCGCTTGTTGAAACAGCGATTGGCGCGGCAGCCGATAGTCGCGCACCAGGCCGTTCGCCGACAGCACCGGCGACCCCCGGCCCCCTGTCTTTGTTTTTGTCTTTGTCTTTTCCGATCGGACCGGCCGATGGTCCGACGCGGACAACAAGGCCCTGGAATAGGGATGGCGCATCTGCGCGAAAAGCGTCAGCGTTTCGTTTTCCTCCACGACCGCTCCATCCTTCATGATCGCGATGTGATCGGCCATGTCCGCGACCACGGCCAGATCGTGGGTGATCATGATCAGCCCGACCCCGTCCTCGTCGACAAGGTCACGCAGCAGATTGAGGATTCGCGCCTGCGTGGTCACGTCAAGCGCCGTTGTCGGTTCATCGGCAATCAGCAGTCTCGGCTTCAGCGCCACGGCGATTGCGATCACCACCCGCTGGCGCTGGCCGCCCGACAGTTCGTGCGGGTACCGGGTAAGCGGAAACCGGTCCGCCGGCAGTCCGACCCGGTTGAGTGTCTCCCGTGCCACCTGCAAGGCCTCTGCCCTGTCGACCCGGAGATGAAGTCGCACCGTTTCCGCCACCTGCTCGCCAATGGTCTTCAGGGGATTGAGCGCCGTCATCGGCTCCTGGAAAACCATGCCCACCGAACCGCCGCGCCGTTCGCACATGGCATTTTCGGTTAGTGCGGTCAGATCCTCGCCGTCAAGCCGGACGCGCCCGGAAAGCTCGGCACCGCGCGGCAGGAGCCGCATGATCGAAAGCGCCGTCATCGACTTGCCCGAACCGCTCTCGCCGACCAGACCCAGAACCTTGCCCGACGCCACGGACAGCGAGATGTCTTCCAGGATCGGCGTCCGCCCGATGGTCAGGGACAGCCCGTCAACCTGCAACAGCCCGGACACGCCGCTCACCGGTCCCGCCGCAATCTGGGATCAAGCAGGTCGCGCAATCCATCGCCCAGCAAATTGATTCCCAGGACGGACATGACGATCACCAATCCCGGAAAGATCGCCACATGCGGCGACAGGGCGATCATCGTCTGGGCCTCGGCAAGCATCCGCCCCCAGCTTGGCATCGGCGGCTGGGTGCCAAGCCCGACATACGACAGCACCGCCTCGGCGAGTATTCCGAAGGAAAACTGGATCGTTGCCTGCACGATCAGCGTATTGAGGATATTCGGCAGGATATGTTCGGCCGAAATTCGTGCCTCGCCCTTGCCGGCGGCCCGTGCCGCCAGCGTGAATTCACGGGTCCACTGCGAAAGCGCACCGCCGCGCGCCACACGGGCGAAGACCGGAATATTGAAGATGCCTATGGCGACGATGGCGTTGACCGGCCCGGGACCGAAGACCGCGGTGATCATGATCGCCATCAACAAAGCGGGAAACGCGAAGACCAGATCATTGATCCGCATCACCGTTTCGTCGATCAGTCCCCGCCGCGCCGCCGCGGCCAGCCCCAGCGGCACACCGATACCGATGCCGATCGCCACGGCCACCAGCGCAACCGCGATGGAGTTTCGTGCACCAACCAGGATCATCGAGAAGATGTCGCGGCCGAAATGGTCGGTCCCGAACCAGTGTGTCGCCGACGGCGGCATCAGCTTGTTGCCGATTGCCAAAACGGTCACATCATGGGGGGTCCACAGATAGGATATCAGCGCCATCGCCACGACCGCCGCCGTGATCGCGCCGCCGATCACCAGATTGGCGCTGACCAGTCCGACCCGTTGCGGGACCGGTGCCGGGTTGCCGCCGGTCATCGGCCGCTCACCGGCCGCGGGCCCGCAGCCGCGGATCGGCAGCCGCATAGGCCAGATCGACTACGAGCGTGACCACCACGACGGCAAATACCAGCAGCAGCACGACCGATTTCACGACAATCAGATCGCGTTGAATGATCCCCTGGAATACCAGCCGGCCCAACCCTGGCAGGAAAAACACGTTCTCGATGACGATCGCCCCGGCAAGCAGAAAGGAAAACTGCAACCCCATGATCGTCAGCACCGGTATCAGCGCATTGCGTACCGCATGGCGCCGGATCGACTGCCCCCGGGTCAGCCCCTTGGCCCGCGCCGTCCGCATGTAATCCTCGTTCATCGTATCGAGCAGCGAGGACCGCATGACCCGCGCCAGCACCGATGCCTGCGGCAGGGCAAGCGCCACCGACGGCAGGACAAGGGCTTTCAATGCCGGCAGGACACCGGCATCCCAGCCCGGGAAGCCACCGGCGGAAAACCAGCGCAGGGTCACCGAGAACACCAGCACCAGCAGCATCGCGAACCAGAAGTTCGGCACCGCGATACCAAGCTGCGTCAGACCCATGATTGTCACGTCGGCCGGCGAATTGCGTTTTGTCGCCGCCCAGATTCCCGCCGGTATGGCAATCAGCGTCGACAGGGCGAGCGCCATCAGGGCCAGCGGCAGGCTGACCCACATGCGCTCGCCGATCAGTTCGCGCACCGGTGCGCGGTAGGTATAGGACGTGCCGAAGTCGCCGGTCGCCAATCCGGCCATCCACGAAAGGTACCGCTGCAATGCCGGTTGATTGAGCCCCAGTTCCTCCCGCAGCGCCGCGACGGTCTCCGGTTCCGCATTCAGGCCGAGCATGAACGCGGCCGGATCGCCGGGCACCACTTCCATGACCACGAAAACCACGATGCTTGCCGCGATCAGGGTCAGGAGCAGGGCGATCGTACGGCGGACAAGGAAATAGAGCATCAGATCAGCCAACCGGTGCGGCAATCGGCAAGGGCCGCCGCCGCTTGGTCAAAGTATCGATGACAGGACACCGAGACCGATTGGCGGCCCCGGCATCCGTTGCAGCGGCTCAGTCCTCCCAGGACACGCCGGTCAGATCGTTGGCCTGGACCGGCGAATTGGCCCACAGGCCCTTGATCTTGGCGTTCCACACGCCGGCCTTGGCAAGCTGAAAAAGGAACACATTGACCGCATCATCGGTAATCTTCCGCTGCGCGGCACCCATCAGCTCCTGGCGTTTGGCCGGATCGGTGGCCTCGTTGAGGTCGGCCAGGATCTGCCTGAACGCATCGCTGTCATACTGGAAATAGTAACCGTCCCGGCCATAGATCCCGATATCGAGCGGTTCGGTATGGGACACGATGGTCAGATCATAGTCCTTGCCGCGGAACACCTGTTCCAGCCATTGCGCCCATTCGACATTGGAGATTTCCAGGTCGATGCCGATCTCGCGAAGCTGGGCGGCGACGATCTCGCCGCCGCGTCGGGCATAGGTCGGCGGCGGCAGTTTCAGCGTCGCCTTGAAGCCGTCGGGGTGACCGGCTTCCGCAAGCAGCGCCCTGGCCTTGTCGAGGTCGCGCGCATAGGTGTTCACCAGATCGACATAAGCGGGATGATGCGGCGCGAAATGTGTGCCGATCGGTGTGCCCTGCCCGAACATGGCGCCATCGATGATCGCCTGTCGGTCGATCGCGTGTGCCATGGCCCGCCGCACCCGGACATCGTCGAACGGAGGTTGCTTGTTGTTGGTGGACAGGATCGTTTCGCCTTCCGTCGAACCGACAACAACGGTGAACCGGGGATCGGCCTCCAGTTGCGGCAGGCTCTCCGGCGAGGGGAAGTTGGCGAAGGCATCGACATCGCCGGCAAGCATTGCCGCCACCGAAGCGGTCGGATCGGAAATGAATTTGAATGTCGCCGTTTCCAGCGCCACAGGCTTGCCCCAATATTCGGGATTTCTGGAAATCTCGACGCTGTCGCCCTTGTTCCACTTCACAAACCGGAACGGCCCGGTGCCGACCGGATTTGTTGCATTGGTGTCCGCGCTCTCCGGCGCCACGATCACGGCATCGCCCCAGCCAAGGTTGAAAAGGAAGGAACCGGTCGGCCGCTTGAGCGTGATCTTCACCGTCGAGGGATCGACCGCCGCAACGCTGTCAATGGGTTCAAACAGCGCCTTTTGGGCGTTTTTGGAATCTTCGGCCCGTGCCCGGTCGAGCGAGAAGACGACGTCGCCGGAATCGAAATCGGTCCCGTCGTGGAACTTGACGCCCGCGTGCAGGTTGAACGTATAGGTCAGCCCGTCATCGGAGATATCCCAGCTTTCCGCCAGCGCCGGCAGCACGCTGCCGTCCGGCCCGATTCTCGTCAGGCCCTCGAAAATGTTGGCATAGACCACCTCGTCGATGGCCGCCGCCGCCCCGCCGGTCGGATCCAGGTTGGGCGGCTCCAGCGCCATACCCATCGTCAGGCTGGTGTTTGCGGCCAGCGCCACCCCCGAGGTCAGGAGGCCCGCGCAGACGAAAAGCGCCGCCGCGGCCTGCGCGGCAATTCGATTGTTCGATCGGATCATGAACTCTTCTCCCAATTGGATCCGGAAACGCATCGGCCCGTCTGCTCAAACGGTCCGATCGCCGTCCCCGAAGGTTTCACCTGCATCACCGGTCAGCAGGCGATGCAGCGCCAGCGCCATCACCTTGGCACTATCCAGCATATCTTCGATGCCGACATATTCGTCCGGTTGATGCGCAAGGTCCAGTATGCCCGGTCCGTAGGCGATGCAATCGTTCAGGCGCCCGATCCGGTCGACATGTTTCTGGTCATAGGTGCCCGGCGAGATCACATAGTCAGCCGGTTTGCCCAGCACATCGCCTATGGCGTGATCGACGGCACGGACGACCGGCGCCGACTTGTCCGTCAGTGTCGGGTTCATCTCGAAGAGATCGCGCATTTCAATACGGAAGTTTTGGCGCTGCGCGCCGACCCGGTCAAGCAGGTCCCGCATCTCCTGTTTGACGCCATCCATGGTCTCCTCGATCCCGAATCGGCGGTCGATCACCAACCGGCAGGAATCGGCCACCAGCGCCGCCGGAAACCCGTCAAAGTCCTCGCCCAGCCCGCCATGGATGGCGTTGATGTTGAGCGAGGAATAACGCGCGCCCTCGGGCACCACCGGCATGGCCGTCTGGCGCTCGGCAAGCGACGGATAAAGCTCGTTTTCGATCGCCGAAAGCACTGCCGCCATGTGCCGGATCGCACTGTCACCCAGAAACGGCATGGAGCCGTGGGCGATCCGGCCGAATGTCTCCAGCTCCGCCCACCACAGACCGCGGTGGCCAAGACAGATCCGGTCCTTGTTGAGCGGCTCGGGAATGATGACATGATCGACCCGCGGCGCAGCCAGAAGACCCAGTTCGGCGAGATGGGCCACACCGCCATAACCGCCGGTTTCCTCGTCCGCCGTCCCGGATATCTCGATTGCACCGTCGAAATTCGGGCGCACCGCGAGATAGCTTTCCACCGCCACGATCGACGCCGCAAGACCGCCCTTCATGTCGCAGGAACCGCGCCCGTAGATCTTGCCGTCTCTTTCTTCTCCTCCGAAGGGATCGACCGTCCATCCGGCGCCCGGCGCCACCACGTCGATATGGGAATTGAAATGCACGCACGGTCCGGGCCCGCGGCCTTGCCTGCGGGCGATCACGTTCCAGCGCGGATAGGTGTCGCTGTCGCCCGGTGCGCCGGTCGCCCGCTCAAAGCGGATGTCAAAGCCCTGCGGACGCAGCCGGTCGGCGAGGAAATCGCAACAGGGCCGATAAAGATCGCCGGGCGGATTGACCGTTGGAATTCCGATCAGGTCCTGTGTCAGCGCGACGAGATCGGCGCGCCGGTCGTCGATCGCCGACTTCAGGCGGTCGCGCGCATCCATCACCGCACCTTCAACCCGTTGAGAAACACCTTGAGGATCTCGTCGCGCGCCGCGCCGAAATGCGCCGCCCGTTCCGGTCCGGCCCGTTCGCCCAGAACCGCCCCGACCTGCACGTCAAAATCGGCATAGTGCTGGGTGACTGCCCAGATCATCATGATCAGATGGCGCGGATCGACCGGGGCGATCCGGCCTTCGGCAATCCATCGTGACAGGATCGCGGCTTTCTCATCGACAAGTGTTTTCAACTCGCACCGCAGGAAATCACCGATCAGCGGCGCGCCCCGGATCACCTCGGTGGCGAACAGCCGCGAGGCTTCCGGTTCATCGCGCGCCATCGTCACCTTGGCTTCGATATACCGGGATATCTCCGCAAGCGGGTCACCGTCGGGATCAAGCTCGGCCAGCGGCCTGAGCCAGGTGTCCAGTGTCTGTTCCAGAACCGCGAGATACAGCGCATCCTTGCTGTTGAAATAGTAGAGCAGGTTCGGCTTCGACATGCCGGCCCGGTCGGCGATCTGGTCGAGCGTGGCACCCCGGAAACCGTGGGTCGAAAACACCGCCAGCGCCCCGTCGAGAATAGCCTGCCGGTTGGCCGACTGTATTCGCGACGGCGCCTTGATCTCAGAATCGGACCCGACCTGTGCGCTCACCCAATCCTCCGACGTCGGGCTTCCGCCCGGTGTGCGGCGCCCGACCGGAGCGCTCGATGCCCCTGCGACGGACTTTCATCTTGACCGACCGGAGCGGCCAACCTAGCGTATATTTTGACCATTTAGTCAAGAAACTCGATGATGGGGTCAAGGCCGGACAAAACGAGGGCGCGGCAATCCGGTTCGGGACACGTCCCGCGACCATTGGTGTGGACCGGTTGGGTTGTCCCGTCACGTCACCTGCGGCTGGGAATTGATGCGCGAAAAAGCGATAGCCGACGTAATGATAGACGACGCGCGCGTTCGCGTGACCCGGTTTGAGTTTGCGCCGGGGGCGGAAACCGGATGGCACCGGCACCAGTACGACTATGTGATCACCGCGATCACCGATTGCGAAATGATGCTGGAAGAGCCGGGCGGCGAAACACGGAACACGCATGTAACGGCTGGCGCGGCCTATCGCCGGCATCAGGGCGTGGAACACAATGTCGTCAATGCCGGCCGGTCACCGATGGTCTTTGTCGAGGTTGAACTGAAATAGGAAAAGCATCATGGCGGAACCGGGAGCAAATCTGAAAGTCGATGGCGACCGGCTCTGGTCGACGATTCACGAAATCGCGAAAATTGGACCCGGCGTGCGTGGCGGCTCCAATCGCCAGACGCTCACCGACGCCGACGCCGAGGGCCGCAAGCTGTTTCAGCGCTGGTGCGAGGACGCCGGTCTGACCATCGGCGTCGACCAGATGGGCAACATGTTCGCCCGCCGTGACGGCAGCGACCCCGATGCCTTGCCGGTCTATGTTGGCTCCCACCTCGACACCCAGCCGACCGGCGGCCGTTACGATGGTGTTCTCGGCGTCCTGGGCGGACTGGAAATCGTCCGCACGCTCAACGATCTGGGGATCAGGACCAGGCATCCGATCGTCGTCACCAACTGGACCAACGAGGAGGGCACCCGCTTTGCCCCGCCGATGTTGGCATCCGGCGTTTTTGCCGGCGTACACACGCTGGGCTGGGCTTACGCCAGGCAGGACGCCGACGGCGCAACAGTGGGCGCCGAACTGGAGCGTATCGGATGGAAGGGCGAGGAAGAGGTTGGTGCCCGCAAAATGCACGCTTTCTTTGAGCTGCATATCGAACAGGGACCGATCCTGGAGGCCGAGGGCAAGGATATCGGCGTGGTCACCCATGGCCAGGGTCTGAACTGGACCCAGATCACATTGACCGGGAAGGAGAGCCACACCGGTTCCACGCCCATGCCCATGCGCGTCAATGCCGGCCTCGGCATGGCCCGCATCACCGAACTGGTGAACATTATCGCGCTTGACCATGCGCCCGACGCCGTCGGCGCCGTCGGCCATTGCGATGTCTATCCCAATTCCCGGAACATTATCCCGGGCAAGGTGGTCTTCACCGTCGACCAGCGCTCACCGGACAAGGATACGATGGTGGCGATGGAACGCCGGCTGCACGAAGGCGCCAGGAAGATCGCCGAGGAGATCGGTCTCGGGATCGAGATGGAGAAGGTCGGTTACTTCGATCCGGTCACGTTCGACGAAGGATGCGTGACGGCGGTGCGCGATGCGGCCGAAAGGCTGGGATACTCCCACCGCAACCTGATATCGGGCGCCGGACATGACGCCTGCTGGATCAACAGGGTCGCCCCGACCGCCATGGTCATGTGCCCCTGCGTCGACGGTCTTTCGCACAATGAGGACGAGGACATCTCAATCGAATGGGCGACCGCCGGCGCCAATGTTTTGTTTCATGCGGTCGTCGAGACGGCGGAAATTCTAGAATAGACGGAGCGGACCATGACCAAACTCATCAAGGGTGGCACGATCGTCACCCACGACCGGACTTACAAGGCCGATGTTTTCATCCAGCATGACAAGATCATCGCGGTCGGCCCGGATCTGTCCCACGATGTCGACCACATCATCGATGCCACCGGCTGTTATGTCCTGCCCGGCGGCATCGACCCCCACACCCACATGGAAATGCCCTTCATGGGCACCCATACCACCGATGATTTCGACACCGGCACTGCGGCCGCCCTTTCGGGCGGCACCACGATGACGGTCGATTTCTGTCTGCCCGCGCCGGGCGAAGGCCTGATCGATGCGTTGCAAACCTGGTTCCAGAAGGCCGGCAAGGCGCGCGCCGACTATTCGTTCCACATGGCGATTACATGGTGGGGCGAGCAGGTCTTCAACGAAATGCCCGAGGTCGTGAAACGCGGCATCAACACCTTCAAGCACTTCATGGCCTACAAGGGCGCTTTGATGGTGAACGACGACGAGATGTACGCCTCCTTCCAGCGCTGCGCGGAAATCGGGGCGATGCCGCTCGTTCACGCCGAAAACGGCGACGTTGTGGCCGCCCTGCAGGCCAGGCTTTTGGCCGAAGGCAACAACGGTCCGGAGGCGCACGCCTACTCCCGGCCCGTTGAGGTGGAGGGCGAGGCGGCCAACCGCGCCATCATGATCGCCGACCAGGCCGGTGTACCTCTCTACGTCGTCCATGTGTCCTGCGAGCAGGCGCACGAGGCGATCCGCCGCGCCCGTCAGAAGGGTATGCGCGTCTATGGCGAACCGCTGGTCCAGCACCTCGTGCTCGACGAAAGCGAATACCAGAATGCCGACTGGGACTATGCCGCACGCCGGGTGATGTCGCCGCCGTTTCGCGACAAGCTGCACCAGGATTCCCTGTGGGCGGGCCTGCAGGCCGGCTCGCTGCAAGTCGTCGCCACCGACCATTGCGCGTTCACGACCGAACAGAAGCGCATGGGCGTCGGCGACTTCACAAAGATCCCCAACGGCACCGGCGGGCTGGAAGACCGGCTGCCGGTATTGTGGACACATGGCGTGCGCACAGGGCGTCTCACCATGAACGAATTCGTTGCCGCAACATCCACGAACATCGCCCGCATTCTCAATATTTACCCCCGCAAGGGCGCGATCCTGCCGGGCGCCGATGCCGATCTCGTCGTCTGGGATCCGGAAGCCACGAAGACGATCACGGCCGACACCCAGAAATCGGCGATCGACTACAATGTCTTTGAAGGCGTCGAGGTGACTGGCTTGCCACGCCTCACCCTGGCACGCGGCCGCATCGCCTACGAAGACGGCGAGGTGAAGGCGGCGACCGGCGACGGCGAGTTTGTGGAGCGGCCGGCCGATGCGCCGGTCAACCGGGCCCTGTCGACCTGGAAGGAACTGGTCGCGCCGCGCAAGGTGGAGCGAACCGGTATTCCCGCGGGGGTGTAGTTGCGCGTCCCGGCCCGACATGGACGTTTCGGGATCCAGGCGCCAAGGCCGCTCCGTCCGGTTTGTCCGGTCCGGTGTGGCGAACCGCGCCGGCGCGCCGCCACCGGCAGCGTCCGCCGCACATATCGCAGTCGCGCCGGTTTTCCGGTTACCGGCGCCGGGCTCGCCGGGCCGGATGGTTCGGCAGGGAAGCGCCACCTGTTCGCACAGCGGCGGGATGGTCGATGACATCGGTCTCCACGCCGGCCAACGGTGACGGCGAACCGGCCGCGGCTGACGGCAACGATACCGTCATCGCGGCCAACGACCTGTCGCTGACCTTCCAGACCAATGACGGCCCGGTCGAGGCGCTGGCGGACATCGACCTTGCCATACATGCCGGCGAATTCGTCTCGCTGATCGGTCCTTCCGGTTGTGGCAAAACCACGCTCCTGCGGGTCATCGCCGACCTGGAGCAGCCGACAAAGGGGGCGCTCACCGTCAACGGTGTCTCCGCCTATGAGGCGCGCATGGCCCGCGCCTACGGCTATGTTTTCCAGGCTGCCGCCCTTTTCCCCTGGCGGACCATCGCCAGGAATGTTTCGCTGCCGCTGGAGATCATGAACTATACGTCGAAGGAAAAGGCCGAGCGGGTCACCCGCACCCTGGAACTGGTGAACCTCACCGGATTTGAGAAAAAATATCCCTGGCAACTGTCCGGCGGCATGCAGCAGCGCGCCTCCATCGCACGTGCGCTCGCCTTCGATCCCAACCTCCTCCTCATGGACGAGCCGTTCGGTGCACTCGACGAGATTGTCCGCGATCATCTGAACGAACAGCTTCTGGATCTGTGGGCGCGCACCAAAAAGACGATTGTTTTCGTCACCCACTCCATCCCCGAGGCGGTATTTCTCTCCACCCGCATCGTCGTCATGTCGCCGCGGCCCGGCCGGATCCACGACGTGATCGACTGCGACCTGCCGGCGGAGCGCACGCTCGACATTCGCGAGACGCCGGAATTTCTCAAACTGGCCCACCGGGTGCGCGACGGCCTGCGCGCCGGCCATTCCTATGAGGACTAAGAAACGTTATGCGCGAAAAGCTGCAGGATTGGGTTCTCGAAGCAGTACGATCCAACTCCGGTCGTGCCTCAGTACTATTTGTCGCTAAGCACATATGGCAGCATCACCAGCGAGAAATCGAGCAAAGCGGCGACCAGTTTTATTCTTGGCAATATGACATGAGATGGGCAGCCCAGAAACTCCGCGATCGGGGCATTCTCAGAATCGGAGAGCAGCGGACGTGGGAGCTAAATTCTTGATTCAGATGGATGACAATCCATGATCGCCCGCCTGTTTGCTGGCAAAGCGGGACCGGTCCTCACGGTCGTCGCCGCGATCATCCTCATCTGGTATGTCGGCGCCGCTTTCATGAACGCTCCGGTCCAGCGCGACCTGTTCGAGCGCGCCGGCACCGAATACACGACCGGCCAGTTGATTGCCGAAACCATGCGACAGAAACGACCGATCCTGCCGGCCCCCCACCAGGTGGCGGTGGAAATCTGGCAGACCACGGCCGAAAAGAAGATCAGCTCCAAGCGATCCCTGATCTTTCATTCGTGGGTAACACTCTCCTCCACCTTGCTCGGCTTCATCATGGGAACGGCGCTCGGTATTCTGATCGCCGTCGGTATCGTCCATTCCCGTACGCTCGACCGGAGCCTGATGCCCTGGATCATCACGTCGCAGACGATTCCGATCCTCGCCGTCGCACCGATGATCATCGTCGTCCTTGCCGCGATCGGTCTGAAAGGCCTCCTGCCCAAGGCGATCATTTCGACCTACCTCTCCTTTTTCCCCGTCGCCGTCGGCATGGTGAAGGGTCTGCGCTCGCCTGATGTCATGCATCTGGATCTGATGCGCACCTGGTCGGCCAGCGCCGCCCAGACCTTCTGGAAATTGCGCTGGCCCGCTTCCCTGCCTTTCCTGTTTGCATCCATGAAGGTGGCCGTGGCGATCTCCCTGGTCGGCGCCATTGTCGGCGAACTGCCCACCGGCGCGGTTGCCGGGCTGGGTGCGCGGATGTTGAACGGCAGTTACTACAGCCAGACCATCATCATCTGGTCGGCGTTGATCATGGCTGCGTTCCTGGCGGCGGTCATGGTGTCGTTGATCGGCCTTGCCAGCAAAATCGTCACCGCCCGCATGGGCGAGCAGGCGCCGTGACCGTGGCCCGGACCACCGCGCCGGCCGGCCGGCTGTTTCGGCACATCGTCGGCCGTCGCCTCCTCTTGCCTGCCCTCTCCGGTTTTGCCGCGCTCCTGGCCTTGATCCTGCCCTGGACCCATGCGGGCGCCGGACCGGCCGGGTTATATCTGGCCCTTGCAACGCTGCTTCTTCTGGTGCTCGCGGCCTATGTCATCTACCGGCCCGGCCGGGCCTCCCTCGCCGCCTGTGTCGGTGTTCATTGCGCCGCGTTTCTGGTCCTGGCCAGCCTGCCCGCCATGGCCGGATCCGCGGCAGCCGGTTTTGCCTTTCTGATTGTGTCGCTGTGGCTGATGGCCTGGTTCGCCGTCGAGCGCCTTTCGGCCATGCGGCCGGCGAACCGGTTTGTCGCCCGCCTGTTGGATCTGGCGATTCCGTTCCTGTTCGGCGTCTGGGTTTTGATCCTGTGGGAACTTGCAATCCGCGGATACGGCGTACCCAAGGTGCTGTTGCCGGCACCCAGCGACATCGGCATACGGTTTGCCGATTCAATTCCCATACTCGCCGCCGACTTTCGCCAGACATTCCTGAAAGCGGTGCTTGCCGGCTATGCCATCGGCTGCGGCAGCGGTTTTCTGGTGGCGCTCCTGGCGGATTTCTTTCCGTTTTTGCGTCGCGGCCTTTTGCCTGTCGGCAATCTGGCAAGCGCCTTGCCGATAATCGGGGTCGCGCCGATCATGGTCATGTGGTTCGGCTTCGACTGGCCGTCCAAGGCCGCCGTCGTCGTCGTCATGACATTTTTCCCCATGCTGGTGAACACGGTGACGGGGCTGGCCGCCGCCGGGCGCATGGAGCGCGACATGATGCAGACCTACGCCGCATCGTGGTGGCAGGATCTGGTCAAGCTGCGCCTGCCCGCCGCCTTGCCATTTGTTTTCAACGCCTTGAAGATCAATTCGACGCTGGCGCTGATCGGTGCAATCGTGGCCGAATTCTTCGGAACGCCCATTGTCGGCATGGGTTTCCGGATTTCCACCGAGGTCGGTCGTATGAATATCGATATGGTGTGGGCCGAAATCGCCGTCGCCGCGTTGGCCGGATCGGTGTTTTACGGACTGGTGAGCCTGATCGAACGGGCATTCACATTCTGGCATCCCTCCTATCGGACCCGATAGGAACCGGAGCATTTGACAGAAATCACAAAGGGAGAAAGAGATGAACAAAGCGATTTTGAAACTGGGCTTCGCGTCAATCCTTGCCGCCAGCCTTGCTGCCGGCACGGCGCAGGCCGCCGATGAGGTCACGCTGCAGCTGAAATGGGTCACCCAGGCCCAGTTCGCCGGCTACTACGTCGCCAAGGACAAGGGCTTCTACGCGGATGAAGACCTTGATGTGACCATCAATCCGGGCGGCCCGGATATCGCCCCCGAACAGGTGATTGCCGGCGGCAGCGCCGATGTGATCGTCGACTGGATGGGCGCCGCACTGGCGGCCCGCGAGAAGGGCGTAAAACTTGTCAATATCGCGCAGCCCTTCAAGCGCTCAGGCCTGATGCTGATCTGCCCCAAGGAAAACGGTATCGGATCCGTGTCCGATTTTCCCGGAAAAACGATCGGTGTCTGGTTCTTCGGAAACGAGTATCCGTTCTATGCCTGGATGAACAAGGAAGGCGTGGCCACGGAAGTCGGCGCCAACGGCGTGGAGGTTCTCAAACAGAGCTTCGACATCCAGCCGATGATCCAGAAGCAGGCCGATTGTATTCACGTGATGACCTACAACGAGTTCGGGCAAGCACTGGACGCCGGTTATTCTGCCGACAATCTGACGATCTTCAACTATACGGACATGGGCAATGATCTTCTCGAAGACGGCCTCTACGCGCTTGAGGAGGATCTCGCCAAACCCGAATTCAAGGACAAGATGGTTCGCTTTGTTCGCGCGTCGATGAAAGGCTGGGACTATGCCCTGGCCAATCCGGAGGAAGCCGCCGACATCGTTCTGGAAAACGACGCCACCGGCGCGCAAACTCTCGAGCATCAGCTTTACATGGTCAGGGAAGTGACAAAACTGGTCGCCGATTCAAATGGCGTGCTCGACGAAGCCGCCTATGAGCGCACGAAAGACGCTGTGTTAAAGCAGAAGATCATCATGGAGGTCCCGCAGGGCGCCTGGACGCACGAGATCACCGACAAGGCGGTGGGCATGGCGAACTAGCCCGGACCGTACCGAAGCGAAATTGACGGACGGCCCCGGCCGTCCGTTTTTCATTCGCCGCCCGATTTGTTCGCCGCCCGATTTGTTCGCCGCCCCAATTTTGTTCACCCCTAGGGGCCGCGGATCGGCTGGCTGCTGGTCACGCCTCCGCATAGACCACAAGCAGATCCTTGGCATCGATCTTGTCGCCGGCCTTGACGGTGATTTCGGCAATGTCCCCGTCCCGGTCGGCGTGCAATGCCGTTTCCATCTTCATCGCCTCGATTGACAACAGGACATCGCCGGCGGCGACCGACTGGCCGACCTTCACCGCGATGGTCGAAATCACGCCTGGCATCGGCGCGCCGACCTGACAGGCATTGTCGTCATCGACCTTGGGCCGGCGAGCGGCCGCGGCCGCCCCGTGGGCCCGGTCGGGAACCTTGGCGATCCTGGGCTGGCCGTTGAGCTCGAAAAACACCCGCACCTGGCCTTCCTCGTCCGGCTCGCCCACCGCCTGGCAACGGATAACCAGGGTCACGCCTTTTTGCAGATCGACGAGGATCTCCTCGCCTGCCGGCAGGCCATAGAAATAGACCGGTGTCGGCAGCACCTCCGTGGGACCGTAGTTGGCCTGCGCCGCGGCGAAATCGGTGAAGACTTTCGGATACATCAGATAGCTGGCGAGTTCCCGATCGGCGGCCTCTGTTTCCAGGGCGGCCGTCGCCTCCGCCCGCCGGGCCTCCAGATCCTCGTCGGCCATCAGCGATCCGGGCCGAACCTCGATAGGCGCCTCGTCTTTGAGCACCCGTTTCACAATGGCCCCGGGAAACCCGCCCGGCGGTTGGCCCAGTTCGCCGCGCATCATCTGAACCACGGATTCCGGAAACGCGACCTCGCGGTCCGCCGACATGACATCGTCGACCGACAAATCCTGGCTCACCATCATCAGCGCCATGTCGCCCACGACCTTTGATGACGGGGTGACCTTGACGATATCCCCGAACATCAGGTTGACGTCGTGATAGCGTTGCGCCACTTCGTGCCAGCGGCTTTCCAGGCCCAGCGACCGCGCCTGCTCCTTGAGGTTTGTGAACTGACCGCCTGGCATTTCGTGGAGATAGACTTCCGAGGCGCCCGCCTGCAGATCGCTTTCGAAAGCGGCGTACTGAAACCGCACGGCCTCCCAGTAGAAAGCAATCCGGCGGATCGCCTCCGGCTGCAGCCCGGTCGGCCGTCCGGTTTCCCCGAGCGCCTCGACGACCGAGCCGAGGCAGGGCTGGGATGTGAGGCCGGACAGCGGATCCATCGCCAAATCCACGGCATCGACGCCGGCTTCCACGGCAGCCAGCACCGAGGCCGCCGCAATACCCGATGTATCGTGCGTGTGAAAATGCAGCGGCAGGTCGGTCGCATCGCGCAGCGCCGAGAAAAGCGTCTTCGCGGCTGCCGGCTTCAGGACGCCGGCCATGTCCTTTACCGCGATGATATGGGCGCCGGCCCGTTCCAGTTCGTTCGCCAGCGCCACATAGTAGGCAAGATCGTACTTCGCCCGGTCGGGATCGGCGATATCGCCGGTATAGCAGATCGCCGCTTCGCACAGTTTGCCTTCCTCGCAAACCGCGTCCATGGCGATCCGCATGTTTTCGACCCAGTTCAGGCAGTCGAAAACACGGAAGAGATCGATGCCCTCCGCCGCCGCCTGCTTTACAAAGTGCCGCACCACATTGTCGGGGTAGTTGGTATAGCCGACGCCGTTGGAACCGCGCAGGAGCATTTGCAGCAGAACATTCGGCACCGCCTCGCGGATCTTGGTCAGCCGGCTCCACGGATCCTCCGTCAGGAAACGCATGGCCACATCGAAAGTCGCGCCGCCCCAGCATTCCAGCGACAGCAGCTCCGGCAGCGCCCTGGAATAAGCTTCGCAGATCGCCACGATGTCGAACGTCCGCATCCGGGTTGCCAACAGCGACTGATGCGCATCGCGCATTGTCGTATCGGTGACCAGCACCCGGTTTTCGTTGCGCATCCACTGCGCGAATGCCTCCGGCCCCACCCGGTCAAATCGCTGTTTGGTGCCTTCCGCCGCAAGATCGCCATTGAACACCGGTGGCACCGGTGCCGCCACATTGTCCGGCGGCAACGGCCGGCCGCGGGTTTCCGGATGTCCGTTGACGGTGACGTCGGCAATGTAGGTCAGAAGCTTCGTTGCCCGGTCGCGGCGGCGCACGGTGTCGAACAGGGATGCCGTTTCGTCGATGAACCGTGTCGTATAGTCGCAATCGCGAAACGCCTGATGGCCGACGATGTTTTCCAGAAACATCAGATTGGTCGCCACGCCGCGGATTCGGAATTCGCGCAAGGCCCGGTCCATCCGGCGGATCGCGTCCTCCGGCGTCGGCGCCCAGGCGGTCACCTTTTCCAGCAGCGGGTCGTAAAAGCGGGTGATCACGGCACCCGAATAGGCCGTGCCGCCGTCGAGCCGGATGCCGAATCCGGTCGCGCCGCGATAGGCGGTGATGCGGCCATAGTCGGGAATGAAGTTCTGTTCCGGATCTTCCGTCGTAATCCGGCATTGCAGCGCGTGACCGTTGAGCCGGATGTCCGTCTGGGCCGGCACGCCGCAACCCGGCGTTCCGATTTTCGCGCCTTCGGCGATGTGGATCTGCGCCTTGACGATATCGATGCCGGTGACTTCCTCCGTCACCGTATGTTCGACCTGGACCCGCGGATTGACTTCTATGAAATGGAACGCGCCGGTATCGACATCCTGGAGAAATTCCACGGTACCGGCGCCGCAATAGTCTGCCGCCCTGGCGATCGCCACCGCATAACCGCACAGTTCCGCCCTCAGCGGCGCATCCAGGTAGGGCGCCGGCGCCCGTTCCACCACCTTTTGGTGCCGCCGCTGGATCGAGCAGTCCCGCTCGTAGAGATGAACCACCTGGCCGTGGCTGTCGCCGAGGATCTGCACTTCCACATGCCGGGCCCGCTCGACCAGTTTCTCAAGATAAACCTCGTCCTTGCCGAAGGCCGCCCGCGCCTCCCGCTTGGCTTCCGTCACCGCCCCGACAAGCTGGTCTTCGTCGCGGACCACCCGCATGCCGCGGCCGCCCCCGCCCCACGACGCCTTGAGCATGACCGGATAGCCGATGTCGTTTGCCTGCGACTTCCAGTTATCGGGATCATCCGGCAGGGCATCGGTCGCCGGCATCACCGGCACATCGGCCGCGATGGCGAGATTTCGCGCCGCCACCTTGTTGCCGAGCCTGCGCATCGTCGCCGCGCTTGGGCCGACAAAGGTCAGTCCGGCGGCTTCGCAGGCATCGACAAACTCCGGACTTTCCGACAGAAACCCGTAACCGGGGTGGATCGCATCCGCCTGCGACAGCTTGGCCACCCGAAGGATCTCGTCGATGGAAAGATAGGCGTCGATCGGCCCCAATTGGACCGCGTGGCCCTTTGCATCCACCAGATGCGGCCCCTTGCCGATCAGATAGGCCTCGTCGGCCTTGAAGCGGTGCAGCGCCAGCTTGTCTTCCTCGGCATAGACCGCAACCGTCTTCAGTTCCAGTTCGTTCGCCGCCCGGAAGACCCGAATGGCAATCTCTGACCTGTTGGCAACGAGGATTTTCCGGATATCAGGCAAGGCGGCACCGAGGAATTTTGCAATCGGATGTGGTTCTATCGCCCCCCATGCTGCGGTGCAACACACATCCGGGCTGCGACGTCACGCACACCGGCCGGGAATCGGTTCGGACACAAAAAAAACCGGGGCGGAAAGCCCCGGTTTTGAATGGCAAGGGACCAGGCCTCAGCAACGGCGGCGAACGAGCCGCCCGCTGCCATCCTGGGCGCGATAGGTGCAAACACCGTCGGAGCGGTCGATCAGGTTGTAGGTCACACCCGCGATCACCGCGGTTGCGATGCCCACGCCGACGCTGTCGGTCAACGCACCAGCCAGAACACCCGAGCCGACGGCGACGGCTGCCGTGTTCTCGTTCGTTGACAGGTTTTGGCAGGCCGAAAGCCCGAATGCCAACGTCACAGCAAGAATGATCATTCTCATGTTTGTTGCTCCTGTTTCTCCGGACGCCGCGGTCCGGTTTGCAAACTTCCCGGGATTGAATTCAACGTGCCCAACCAAGCGCCGCATCTGTGGCATTGGTCCGCGTCGATCAATATGGGGCAACCTGACACATCCCCCGAAAAATGCAAACACGCGCGCCCGTCACCGCCGATACGATACCGGTTCCGATCCCCAGTCGATATCCGGACCGCCAGGCACGATGCCGAACGGATTGCGCTTTTCGCTCGGCGAGTAATAGCCCCGCTTGTAGATATCGAAGCGCACCGTGTCGGCCACACCATCGAATCCATAGAGGCGCCGGGCGTAGCGCCACAGGGCCGGATAGTCCGAAATCCGCCGCAGGTTGCATTTGAACGCCCCGTGATATGCGACATCGAATCGCACCAGTGTTGGAAAAAGCCGGACATCGGCCTCCGTCATCTGGTCACCGGCAAGCCAGAGATTCGACCGCAGATGCGCCTCGATGGCGTCGAGCGTTTCAAAGACCTCCCATGCCGCCGCCTCGTAGGCACCCTGGCTTTCCGCAAAGCCGGCGCGATAGACCCCGTTGTTGAGTGTTTTGTAGATGCGGGCGTTCCACCGGTCGATGACCGGCAGAAGTTCAGGCGGGCAGAGATCGGCGGTTTGTGGCGCGTGCGCCGCAAAGGCACTGTTCAGCATCCGGATGACATCGGCGGACTCGTTGGAGACCAACCGGTCGCTGTGCGTGTCGTAAAGAACCGGCAGCGTAACCCGGCCGGTGTAGTTATCCGTTCCACGCGAATAGATCTCGTGCAGGGCGCCGGCGCCGAACAGATGATCGATGGCGTCTTGCCCCGCGTCAAACACCCAGCCCTGATCGGTTCTTCGCGGCACGACGAATGAAACCGGCAAGAGGTCGTGGAGTTGTTTGAACAGCCGCGTCAGAAGCGCCCGGTGCGCCCACGGACAGTTCCATGCCGCATACAGATGATAGCGACCCGGAGCTGCGGCAAAACCACCCTCGCCGGTCGGACCCGGCGCGCCGTCCGGCGTCACCCAGTGGCGAACGATGCTGCGCGCCCGCTGCCAGGACCCGTCGGGGTCGCTCCGCGTCAGGGTTTCCTCGGTATGCCAAACGCCGTTGATCAGGGTTCCCATCGCCGCCCTCCGGTAATTTGAGGTGGCGCGGTGGACGCGCCTGTCAAGCCGCCTGCGCCCGGTGCGGACTGATTGTCCGCGTCCCGGCCAGAATGGCCAGCGCAAGCAGCGCACCGCCGACCGCCATCCAGGATCCGGCCGCCGCCAGGCCCGCTGTTGCCGCCCAGATGATCGACAGGAAGGCCTCCGCGAAGGTAGCAATCCGAGATGAGGTCTGGCGTCGGCGGAACATGCTGCGGCTGGCCTGTGACCGGAACCACAATTGCACCGCGGTCGCCGACGTCGCGGCAAGCGCGATCCCGGCGATGGCAACCGCCGCTGCCTGCGGCGACACAATCGCCAGCAACAGCACCAATGGCGCCAGCACGATGGCAACGATTCCCAAAACGGCGGTTACCTTTGCGCGAATGATCAAACCCGGCCGCACCGGCGCGGTCGCGACCAGATCGGGCGCATCCTCACCGGAAATGGCAAGCCAGGCCAGGCCGCCGGCCAGCTGCCCTGCCGCCATGACAAGCACCGGAATGACGATCACCATGCTGCCCGTCGCGCTGCCGAAATTTCGCCACAGCAAAAGCGCCGGCGGAATGAGATAGAAGATCTGCATCAGCGTCTGGGAAACGAGCCACGGATCCCGTTTCAAAAGCACCCGTTCCTTGGCGCGCAGCACATCGACTGCCGAGATCCTCGAGAACAGCTTGCTGTTCGATCCCCGACGTATCGAGGCATTGGCGACGCCGGCGGCTGCCGTGACATGATCGGCGAACCGCACCGAAAAGATGGCGATCGCCGCGAACAGCGCCAGGGCCGCCACCGAGACAATGGTGACCAGGGGTCCGCCTTCACCCATCGCCGCCCGCGCCGGTATCCAGATCGGATCGTCAACGCCGGGTAGCGCGCGGAGCACCGGGTCGGACGTGAAAAACGCAATTCGCGAAAACGAACCGATGGAGAAAATCGCGGCTGCCTGCACGCCGATCACGAAGGTGGCACCGACCAGAGCCGCTGCGATCTGGGCGATGATCCGCGTCCGCTTCGGCCCGATCGTCTTGAACATGGCGACCGTCAGCGTCACGGCCAGTGCCGCCGCGATCGCACCGATGGCCGCGACCACGGCATAGGCCGCGAGCCACCCCGCGCCGCCCATGAAAGCCAGAACATTGATGAACGGTCCGGCGAGCCCGACGGCCATCAGGACGGAACTGCCGGCAATTGCCCCGATCCGGAGTGCGAAGACCCGCCGCGCCGGGGCCGGCGATGACAGGATGAGATCAAGATCCGACCGGGCGTAAAAGGCGCGAGTCGCCGATTCCATCGCTTGTGACAGCATCAGCGACATGGAAAGCAGTGCCGTTCCGCTCAGCACGACGAGGATCGGTTTGCCGACCGGCTCCGACCCGTTGTAGTGCGGCGCGATCATCGCATAGGCAAGCAGATGCATGAACGCGGCAAGCACCACGAGCACAAGGCCGACGATCCGCGCCCGGCGCGGCTTTCCCGCTGTCATCATCGACAGCCAGTCGCGCCACGCCAGTCCGATCTCGTGACGCGCAAACCAGGCAAGCGATGTCGGATGGTTCACGCGGCAAGCTCGCGTTCAGCTCTTGCCTCATCGCCGGCGACCAGATGCAGAAAGGTCTCTTCGAGGCTTGTGCTGGCCTTGCCAGCCATCTGTTGCAGTTCGTTCAGCGTCCCGTTGGCGATCAATCGGCCGCTGGCGATCACACCGATGCGCTCCGCCATCCGCTCGGCAACTTCCAGGATATGGGTTGTCATGATCACCGTTGCGCCGGTCCGGACACGGTCGATCAGCACATCCTTGACGATCCGCGCCGCACCCGCATCCAGGCCGGTCAGCGGTTCGTCCAGTATGATCAGGCGCGGCTCGTGGACTAGCGCCCCGGCCAACGCAACTTTCTGCCGCATGCCCTTGGAAAAACTGCCGCAGCGCTCGTCGGCATGAGGCCCAAGGCCAAGACGGTCGATCAGGTCGCGGGTAGGAGCCCTTGCTGCATCGACGCCCCACAGGCCGGCGACGAATCCCAGATATTCCACCGGCGTCAACTTGTCATAGATCATCGGTTCGTCGGAAACCCAGGCGGTGATCTGCTTGGCCGCGACCGGGTCGGCAAGCGCATCAATGCCGAAGATGTCGATCGAACCGGCATCGGGCCGCATCAATCCGCACACCATCCGCAGCGTCGTCGTCTTTCCGGCACCGTTGGGTCCGAGCAGGCAATAGAACTCGCCCGGATTGACTGTCAGGTCGAGGCCGTCGACCGCCGGTCGGTCGAAATTCTTGACAAGGCCGCGAAGCGCCAACGCGGATGGCGCAGGAGAAGAAGCAGGATCACGCATGAAGACGCCGGTACTCTACTTTTTTTCAAGTTTGACGCTTATCTATCAGACCCCGGTTTCCATCGCGTAAACCGGGAATTAACGCCCGGTTTCTGCCAAATCCAACGAAAATTGCCGGTTTTCAAACGATCGCTTCCACGCTCCCTTCCACGGAAGGGCGCGACAACCACAGCAACGGACAAGCCGCCGGCAACCCGACCGCGTCGCCCGGCCAATCCAGGAGATGGAAACGATGAACACCGGAAATCGAAGACGCATTCCGTCGTCCCGCGCCCGCCGGGAAAGTATTTTCGCCCTCGGCACGTTCACGGTCGCTTTGATCCTGATCGTCACCGGGCTGACCCTTTTTTATGTCGACGCCAGCGCCGGCGCGCAGACGCTTCTGCCTGCCGCCGATCCGGCTTCCGCCCCGACCTGACACGCATCCCGCCGATCCGGCTCGCCGATGCGATCGCCGATGGAGAAAGACATGACCCGACCGACCACAACCGCATTGGACATCGCCGCCAACGGCCCGACCGAAGGCCGTCCCGTCGTTGCGCTCCATTGTTCCGGAATGACCGGGCGGCAGTGGGCGCCGCTGGCCGAACGCCTGCGCGACAATGCGCCGGTCCACGCGCCGAATCTCTTCGGCGCCCCCGGTTCCCGACCCTGGCATGGCGGATGCGAATATTCGCTGGCGGCGGAGGCGGATCCGGTCATCGAATTCATGGCGGCGCTTAACACACGGGCTCATCTTGTCGGCCATTCGTTCGGCGGCGCGGTCGCGCTTCATATTGCGGCAAGGCGCCCGGATCTTGTCGCCAGCCTGGCGCTTTATGAGCCAGCCGCATTCCACATGCTGAAATCGTTCAATCGCAGCGCCGCGGCAGCCCTGTGCGAAATCCGCAGCCTGGCCGCCGACATGGAACACGCACTGATGATCGGCGCGTCATGGGCCGCAGCCGGCGCATTTGTCGACTACTGGAACGGCGCCGGTGCCTTTGCGGCCGCCGGACCGGCTACCCAGGCCGATCTGACGACCTATGCGGCAAAGGCATGCCTGGACTTTCGCGCCCTGCTCGCCGAGGACACGCCGCCGGTTCGTTACCGTCATTTGTCGATGCCGGTGATGCTGATCAGCGGCGAATTCGCAAGAAAGCCCGCCCGTCAGGTGACCGCCCGTCTGGCCGCTGCCATGGCAGGCGCCCGGTTGGTGGAGATCGCCGGCGCGGGCCACATGGGTCCGGCCACCCACGCCGGGGAGGTGGCCATGCTGATCGCCAACCATGTCCGCAGGCTGGACCGGATGGATCCGCAACCGGCTGCCGGCGGCGAATTGGCTGCGGCGGCATGATAAGCGGATTGGTTCGGCCGCACATGCCGTCCGCGTGCATCACGGCCGGTTCCGGCGCCCTCCGGCGCCGGCGCGGCGGTCAGGTTTCCGCCATCGCCGGCTGTAACAGGCCCATCGCCTCGCGCAGGCGCACCGCCTTTTGCCGCGCATCATCGGCGGCCGCCGGATCGGTTTCCGCAAGCGCCGCCGCACGCAACTCTTCAATTCTCGGGCCTTCCACACGTATGCCGCTGGCTTCGGCGCGATCGTCCGCCTCTGCCAGTATCGCCATCGCCCGCTCCGGATCCGACACATCGGCAGTCGCTTCCAGAATCAGGATTTCCACCCAGGGATCGCCATAGGCCCGCGTGTCCCGGAGCGCATTGGTCAACCCGGCGATGGCTTCCGGTCCCTCCGCGCGGCTTTTCGCAATCGCCAGCAGCGCGTTCGTGTAGTGGATGAAATGCGGCATATCGGACCGTTCGGCAAATTCCGCCGCGGTCGACAGACGGTCCTGCGCCATCTCCAGACGGCCAAAGCAAAGCTCCATATGGCCGGCGCTGGATTGCAGCCAGGGGAAGAAGGGTGATGGCGCCCGCTCCCGGCATTCATCGGCCATTTCTGCGACCGCTTGCAGGTCCGCGATATCCGGTCCGCGAAGAATACTGACAATGGATTCGTGATGCGCCGCCGCGTATCGGTCGATGGGCCGCTTCGTGTGTTTGGCAATCTCCGTACACTCCACGCAATCGGCAACCGCGGGATCAAAATTGCCGAGAAACGCCTGCGCCATTGCCCGGTAGCCGAGATAGAACACCGAGCGCGTGCCGAGCTGACCGAACCGTTCGTAGCGCCAGTCCTGCCGGAAGTGCCGTTCGTGATCGACCAGCCGGGAAAGCGCCTCGGGCGCCTGCGACCGGAAGATGTGGCCCTGCGCGGCCGCAAGATCGGCTTCCGCCGAATAGCGCGCGTTTCCGTCCGCCTCGGCGATTGCTTTCAGCCGGTCGGCGGCATGTATGGCCTCGTCGAGCCGGCCATGTGTGCTGAACGCGAAACTCTGATGAAGAAGCACATTGCACAGCCGTTCGCGATCCCCCTGCTCTGCCGCCAGCGCCTCCGCTTCTTCAAGGGCGACAACCGACTTTTCAAACTGATTGGTGCCTTCGAAGGCCGGCCGCATGCGTGTCCGAATATCGATGGAGCGGCCGACATTGTCCGCCGTTTTCGGCAATGCGTCGACCGCTTTGACCGCCTGCTCCAGAAACCGCACGGCCTTGGCAAACGCCGACCGATCCAGCGCCCGGTCGACCGCCGCCAGAAGATATCGCGCCGCCGCGTCCCAGTCTTCCGCCCGCAACGCATGATCTGCGAGTTTCTCCACATTGCGTTCCAGATCGTCGGCATATGCGTCCTCGACGGCCCTGAGCGCCCGGGCGTGGAGCGCCTTGCGGTCTTCCGATATCAGCGATTCATACGCGACATCGTGGGTGAGCGCATGCTTGAAGGTATATTCCCGGTCGGGATAGCTCTGCAATTCGAAGAGCAGTTCCACATCGCTCAGCCGGGCGATCGCGGCATCGAGGTCATTGCCCGGCACACCGGTCAGCACATCGAGGATCGGCCGCTGGACGACCTTGCCGATCACCGCGGCAATCTGGATGATCCTGCGGTCTGCCGGCGGCAACCGGTCGATGCGCGCGGCTATTATCGGCTTGACGTTCGGCGGAACCTGAAGATCGGAAACATAATCCCTTGCCTTGTAGGCGCCCGGTTCCCCGACAATCTGCCCGGTCTCTGCGAGTGCCCGGACCAGTTCCTCCAGAAACAGCGGGGTGCCGTCGCTGCGCTCGACCAGCAGCGGCCGGATGTGGCCGACGCTGGGATCGTCGCCCAGCAGCGCCTTGAGGAAATCGCCGCACTCTTCCTGGCCGAGCGGCGCCAGGCGAATTTGCTGGAACAGCTCCCTGCTGGCCCAGCCGTGCTGATATTCGGGCCGATAGGTGCCGATGACCAGCAGTCGCTGCCCGCCCATCCCGTCGACGATGCGGCCAAGGACCGCCTCGCTCTCCGCATCGATCCAATGCAGATCCTCGACCAGGAGCACCACCGGCTGACGCCGGCATTGCAATTGCAGGATTGCCACCACCGCCTCGCGCACGGCCGCGGCACGATCGGTCGCCGGCCGGTTTGTCCAGCTATCGTCGGCAATCGGCAGGTCGAGCGCGAACATGATCGGATGAACCAGCGCCCTGTCGGCGCCAAGCTCCTCAAGATGGCGGACAACGGTTTCGCGTGTCTGGGCATCGCCTGCGCGGTCGTCGATCCCGAACAGGTTTCCCAGCATCGTCCGGATCACGCCAAGGCTGATATTGGAATCGAACTGCAGGCCGCCGCACTCCAGCACGGTGAAGCGCTGGACCGTTTCGGAATCCAGAAATTCGTGCGCCAGTCGCGATTTGCCCACACCCGCATCGGCGACAAGGCCGACGAACTGCCCTTGGCCTTCGCGGGCCCGCCGCCACGCCAAACGCAACTGCATCCATTCCATGTCCCGGCCGATCAGCCGCGTCAGCCCCTGATTGGCCCGCAGGTGCCAACGCGAGAGCGCCCGGTTCTCGGACAACAGCTCGTAGGCCCGCTCGCCGTGCGAAAACGCCACCGCCTCCTCGGATTGCAGCCGCTCCGTCTTCATGTAGCCGCCGGCGGCGTCCTTGGTGCGGGCCGTCAAGGCGATCAGGTTGCCCTGCAACGAGCGAACCAGCTGGCCGGCGCGCCGCACGACATTCCCGACGGTCTCAAATCCGCCCCGGCCCGGCAGGCGCTGAGGTCGAATAACGGCGTCGCCCGTGTCCAGCGCCGCGCGGACCCGCACCTGGCCTTTGGCTTGCCGTTCGACCATGATCTTCAGGTCGAGCGCTGCCCGACAGGCGCGAAACGCATGGTCTTCGGTTGATGTCGGCGCGCCCCAGACGGCCGTCAGGCCATAGTCATCCGTCGCCGTCACAGTGCCGCCATGGCGCACCACCGTCTCGCACGCCATCTCAAACAGCGGATCGAGGATCCGCATCGCCTCCTCAGGATCGGTTGATTCCAGCGACTGCAACGGGCTGACGATCTCCGCCAGAAGTACCGTGATCTGCTTTCGGCTCTGGTCTGCCTCACTGGTCGTCGTGGCGACCCGGGCCGGTTCCGGCTGCCTGATGAATGCCCGCAGTTGGTCGCCGAAAGCGGCAAATGCCGGTTCGTCTTCCAGAAGAATGTGATTGGCCGTACCGAGTTCGACGAAGCGGGCGCCCGGAATGCCGCGCGCCAGGATCTGCCCCTCCTGAAATGGCACGACCAAGTCGCCGCGCGCATGCATCACCAGGGTTGGCACGCTGACCTGCGCAAGGCGATCCGTCACATCGATATCGGCAAAGGATTCCTGAAGCCGCAGGGCATTGTCCGGCGTTGCCGTTTCCCGCTGAAGTTCGTTGTACCAGTCCATCTGCTCGCGGGTGGCCCCGGGAATGAACATCGAGGTGAAGACCTGGCGAAACGACGGGTCATCCTGCCCCCATCCGGCACGGGTCAATCCGATCATCGCTTCGCGGTGGGCAGCTTCGGCCGCATTGGACCGCCGCCGCCAGCCCCGTGCATAGCCGCCGTAAAGGACAAGCGCCTGGACCTTTTCCGGATATCGGACCGCATACTCGATCGACGTTGCGCAACCCTGCGAGACGCCGAGCAGCGTGAATTTGTCGAGCGCGGCGGCATCGACGATGGCTTCCAGGTCCGCCACCATCGCCTCAAACGAAAGATCCGGCGCATCGGGGTCCGACAGGCCGTTGCAGCGTTGGTCGTACCTTATGAACCTGTTGTCGCGCGACAGGCTGTCGATCCAGTGGCGCCAGACTGGGCTGCTCCAATCATGCCGCAGATGGGTCATCCAGTGCGCCGCCCTGACGATTGGCGGGCCGGCGCCGCTCATCGCATAGGCGATCCGCACCCCGTCCGCGGTTTGGCAGAAGCGCACCTCCTGCCCGTCGTCGGCCTCGACCGGCATGCTGGACGCATCGGGAGCCGGCGCGCCTGCCGCCTCGCCGCCGGCCTTGATCGGTTTCCGCGGTTTCGCATCAGCCGAAACGGCCGCCGATCCGGCGGGCGCGCGGCCGTCGGTGCGCCGGGCCGCCTTGCCGATTTCCGCAATCTCGGCGGCGAGCGATGGATCATCCGGCCGAAGCGCCTGAAGCGCATGGCCGTGACGCAATGCCCGCTCCGGATCATCGCCGCTGCGGTCGATCAGCGTCCGCCGGATGCGCACCTCGAGGAATTCCATCTCGTCGCCAAGCGACGTTCGCCAGGCTTCGAATTCCGGGCAACGCGGCAACGCCAGATCGTCGAGAAAACGGCCCCGGAAAGCTGCCGCCGCATCCTCAAGGTCCGCGATCGGAATGGCGTCCATGTCGGCAGTCGCCAGATAGCGAACGGCTTCGATGTCGCATGTGAGCGCATCCCGGTTCAGAAAGACGGTATTGCGGTCGGCGTCCAGATGGTCGCCGCCCTCGACATTCACCACCTGTCGGATTTTTGAGAGGCTCCATCGCAGCGCGCCGCGGGGATCGTCGGGAATATCCCAGAAGATCTCGCACAGCCGCTCGCGGCGCTGCGGACGGTCGGCGAGCGCCAGGAACGCCAGCAGGGCCCGGGTTTTTTTCGACGGCGGCAGCCGCACGGCTTCGCCGCGGCGCGAAACCGACAAATCACCAAGAACCGATATGACGAGCTTGTCCGCCATGGTTTGTTTATAACAAGCCCGACCGGACGACCGGAGTTCTAATTTCGAACCGCCCACAGCCGGTCACCGGGCGTTCCCGGATTCTCTCTCGCGCCAGCCATCGCCGGAGCCATCGCCGGATTGACCAACGATCGGATCGGCGGCTAGGGCCCGGTCAGGGTCGCCAGGTACTGGCCGTACTCCGACCGCGCCCGCGATTCGGCCAGGGCCTGAAGCGCGGAACTGTCAATCCAGCCGTTCCGCCAGGCGATTTCTTCCGGGCAGGCGATACGCAATCCCTGGCGTTTTTCCAGGGTCTGGACATAGTGGGCCGCCTCCAGAAGCGAATCCGGGGTCCCGGCATCGAACCAGGCGAAACCGCGGCCCAGAATTTCCGCGTTCAACGCCCCGGCAGCGAGATAGCGGCGGTTGACGTCGGCGATTTCCAGCTCGCCATTGGAAGACGGCGTGACGGAATCGGCGTATTCTGTGATCCGCGAATCATAAAAGTAGAGGCCGGTGATCGCATAGTTGGATGTCGGCTTTTCCGGCTTTTCCTCAATGGAAACCACATCGCCGCCCGCCCCGAATGTAATCACGCCATATTGCTCCGGATCCGGCACATGGCAGCAGAACACAGTGGCGCCGGTCTTCCGTGTTGCCACCGCTTTCAGCCGCGCTGACAGACCGTTGCCATGGAAGATATTGTCGCCGAGAATCAGGGCGCACCGACCACCGGCAACAAAATCGCGGCCCACCCTGAAGACATCGGCAATACCGGCCGGCTTCGGCTGCACCGCCATTTGCAGATGCACCCCCCAGGATTCGGCATCGGACAGGAGGTTGTGAAACAATCCCGTTTCCTCCGGCCGTGTGACGACCAGAATCTTCCTGATGCCGGCCAGCATCAGTGTTGTCAGCGGATAATAGATCATCGGCTTGTCGTAGACCGGCAGCAACTGCTTGCTCACCGGAACGGTCATCGGATAGAGCCGGGCGCCGGTTCCGCCGGCCAGAATGATTCCCTTGATCTCTTGGTCCGTTTCCAATTGCCTGCCCTTCAGCCGCGTGGGTCGGTGTGGGTCCTGCCAAGCACGGCCCGCCACCAGGCTTCATGCTCGACATACCAGCGGACCGTCGCGGCGACCCCGGCATTCAAGTCTGTCGTGGGCCGCCAATCCAGGTCCCGTTCGATTTTACCCGTGGCCAGCGCATAGCGATGATCATGGCCGGGACGATCATCGACAAACGCGATCTGATCGGCATAGCTTCGCCCGCCGGCCCGGGGACGAATATCGTCGAGCACACCGCATATCATCTTTACAAGATCGATGTTCCGCAGTTCCCGCCCGCCGCCGATGGCGTAGGTTTCCCCCGTCCGACCCCGCGCAAAGACCTGTGCGATCGCTTCGGCATGATCGGCAACGGAAATCCAGTCGCGTACATTGTCGCCGGCGCCGTAGACCGGGATCTGCCGGCCGTCCAGCGCGGCAATTGCCGTCACCGGAATCAGTTTTTCCGGATATTGCCAGGGTCCGTAGGTATTGGAACCGTGGGTCACGATCGTCGGCAGCCCATAGGTCTCGTGCCACGCGCGCACCAGGTGGTCGGCAGCGGCCTTTGACGCCGCGTAGGGCGAGCGCGGCGCATACGGGCTCGCCTCGCTGAACGGCGGATCGGCGTCCGACAGGGATCCGAACACTTCATCGGTTGAGACGTGATGGAACCGGAAGCGGTCGCGCCGGGTGCCGGACAAACCGTCCCGGTGCACCCGAGCCGCATCCAGGAGCACCGATGTGCCGACGATGTTGGTCTGTATGAATTGCGCCGGCGCCCGGATTGACCGATCCACATGGCTTTCCGCCGCCAGATTGATGATTCCGTCGGGATCATGGGTGTCCAGAAGCCGGCCGACGAGTGCCCGGTCAGCGATGTCACCGGCGACGAATTCGTACCGGTCATGTGCCTGACACGGCGCAAGCGCCTCCGGCACCGCAGCATAGGTCAGCTTGTCGAGATTGACCACATGGATATCGGTCTTCGCCATCAAATGGCGAATCAGCGCCGAGCCGATGAATCCGGCACCGCCGGTAACGAGGATTTTCAATCGATCGACTCCAGACGCTGTAGGATGCTCAGAAATCAAAAAAACACGCAGAAATCCAGCCGGTACGATCAGGCGCGCGCGAAAAGGGAATATTCCGGTCCCTGACCGATGTGAATTTCAATGGCGGTGTTCCAGCAGGCGCGATCAGCGGCGACGCTGGGCACACTTTCCTTTTTTTGCAAACGGGCCGCGCTTGCAGGCCGTGTGCGACCATCTTCGCCAATCCCGCAGAATTCGCCGTACCAGCCGACCGGAATCTGATGGCATCGGCTGTCGGCCCGGGATTTCCAGCCCCCGGGCTCGCCTTCACCTTGCATGCCGGCTTTCAAAATCGACTCTAAGTAGCGAAAATCAAGGGCAAATTAAGTTTAACAAGAGATTAATCTCGCCTTGCTGATCTTAATGAGAAATGCTATGAAGATCGATCGAGGGGCATTGCTTTGTAATCAGGAGCCGCGCACTCGTTCCATCCTTGGATTTGATTTTTGGATTGGAATTTGGCGGTTTCACAATTGGGGTTGGGTACGCGATGAACCGGTTTTCCAAAATTTTGGCGGGGGCAGCGATTTGTCTGGCTCCGTTTGTCATGGCCTCAGGCAGCCATGCAGCAACGTATCTTGGCGAATTTGCGGGCAACGATCCGTTCCCGGGCACAAATTCGAACTTCGATAACTCTCCGGCATTGGCGAAATGCGACGTCGGCAGTGAAACGACCGATGGAACACTGGGTTGCGCCACCAGCGTGGCGGGCACGCCCAATGTGCTGAATGGCTGGGAATATAACGTCAATGCCGACATCGACGAGGGAGATGGCGGCGGGTCCGGTGAGGCTGGCGATGCGTTCGGACGCTTTGATCTGACCTACACCACCGCCACGACATTCGATTGGTCGTTCGACGATTCAGCGGCGTTGGGCGGCAGTTTCATGTATCCGTCGTTCGTGTCGGTCAAGCAGGGCGATTCCTACTACGTGTGGAGCATTTCGGGTGAAACCAGCGGCACGATCGATGTTAGCGTGCTGGGACTCAATGCGATTTCGCATGTCAGCTTCTATGACACGACCGGTGTCCCGCTCCCCGCTGCATTCTGGCTTTTCGGATCGGCACTTGTCGGCGTTGGAGCCATGGGCCGCCGGCGCCGCAAGAAGGTCGTCGTCGCGTAACGACCCTCGCGACAACTCCGATCCTCGCAAAGCATTTTATCGGCGGTCGCTCTGCGGCCGCCGAATTTTTATTGGATCCGCGACAGCCGGGCCTGATTGGGCAAAACCGTGTCAACCGGCGCATTTCAAGGGCGGCACCGCCATCCTGCGCGATGCCGGGTGACGCGCACAATCGATCAAAATCGTTTGTATCCGCACGAACGGTTTCTTCGGTGCTTTTACCGAGATGACCATTTATAATTGCATTTTTGTTGCCCGGACCGTCTGTGGGCGTATGGATACAGACGGGAATACAAGGAAACGGTCTTTTGAGTATCGCGGCACCGGAATTTAGCGCGATGGGAAACCCGACGATGCGGCGCGGCGCCATCATTGCGGCCGCGCTCCTGGTCATCACCCTGCTGCTTCATGCAGCGGGCATCCGGGATCTGATCTGGCAATGGTCAGAGCAGGAGGAATACAGCCACGGTTTCCTCATTCCGGTCGTCAGCGCATGGCTGCTTTGGTCGCAAAGGCATCTCATTGCCCGAAACATCCAGGCGCCCTCTCGCTGGGCGGCCGCGCTTGTTCTGGTTTCCGTGTTTCTGTTTGCCGCCAGCAAGACGACCAATGTCTATTTCTTCGAGCATGTCGGTCTGGTGGTCAGCCTCTTTGCCATAGCCTTGGCTGTCGGCGGTTGGGCGCTCCTGAGAACCGCGTTCATTCCGCTCGCCTACCTGTTTTTCATGATTCCCCTGCCCTATTTCCTGACCGCATTGCTCACCGGCCGAATGCAGCTCTGGGCTTCGCAGCTCGGCACATTCTTTATCCGCCTTGCCGATATTCCCGTATACCTGGATGGTAACATCATCGACCTGGGCGAATACAAGCTCGGCGTTGTGGAAGCCTGCGCCGGCCTCAACTACATGTTCCCGTTCCTGAGCCTCAGCTTCCTCGCCGCCTATCTCATCAATTTCCGGCTGGTGCCCCGGGCGATCCTGTTCCTGTCCGCCATACCCATCACGATCCTGATGAACAGCGCGCGGATCGGCTTCATCGGTATCATCGTTCACCAATTCGGAACCGCCCACGCGGAAGGGTTTATCCACTATTTCGAAGGCTGGGTCGTGTTCATGATCTGCATCGCGCTGCTGCTGGTGGAGATCCTCGTTCTGGCCTGGATTACCCGCACGCCGCTGAAGTCGGTCGTGCGCGTGTTCGCGCCCGCTAAGGACGCTGGTCCGTCCCTGGACGCCGATCCCCATCAGTCACGATTCGATCAATCGAAACTGGTACCCGCCGCCGCCGTGGCAATCGTTCTTTCCTGCGCGCTGGCGCTCACCCAGCTTTGGCCGGAACGGCAGATTGTCCATCCGGATCGCAAGAAACTGATCAATCTCGCCTATGAGATCGACGGTTGGGATGTGATCCGCATCACCAACCTGGAGCCGGAGACCGAGGCGGTCCTGGGTGCCGACGACTATGTGGTCGCCGACCTGATCGATGACGAACGCAAGACCGCCAACCTCTATATCGCCTATCTTGACGAAAAGCGCGGCAAGCAGACCTGGCACTCGCCACAGGTCTGCATCCCGGGCGGCGGCTGGAAGATCACCAAGCTTGACCGGATCGACATCGCCGATGAAACGGGCACCACATTCCGGGCAAATCGGGTGGAGATCGCCCGCGGCGACGTGAAGCATCTGGTCTACTACTGGTTCCAGCAGCGCGGCCGCCGTTTCGCGAGCGAATGGACCGTCCGGTATTATGTCATTCTGGATGGCTTGATGAAAAATCGCACCGATGGCGCCATGGTGCGCCTGGTAACGGCATTCTTTCCCGACGACGCACCCGGCGAAGCCGATGAACGGCTGAGAAGCCTCGCCAAGACGATGTCGCCCCGGATGCCGGCCTACATACCCGAATAGCCGCCAGCCACCGGTCCCCGCACAAGACCGCGCATCGGAACTTTAGGGAAATCCCGCATTTCCGGCTGCCCGGCGGATTCGATTTGGAGATTGCACCGTGACCAGGATTGACATGCCGAAAGCAGAAAGTGCGCTGCCCGGCCATGGTCCCGTTACAAAGCCCGCCGGCGCCGCGCGCCGCGCTTACTGCATCGCCGGCTTGCCGATCCACGACATCTCCATGGACGAGACCATCGATATGGTTCGCGGTGCTGCCGCCGACCGTACGCCGCTATTCCTCTCCACGCCCAACCTGAATTTTCTGATAACCGCCTTGCGCAGCCGGGATTTCAGACAAACCGTTCTGGACAGCGACTTGTGCATTCCCGATGGCCAACCGCTGATCTGGATCGCGCGCCTGCTTCAGATACCCCTCCGGCACCGCGTCGCCGGATCGGACCTTCTGGCGACCCTTGCCCGCGATAAAGAGAGCGGCATCGGCGATCGCCCGCTGCGCCTCCTGTTTTTCGGCGGCGACGACGGAATTGGCGAACGTGCGGCAGCCCGGATCAATGCCGGCGCCGGTGGCCTGGAATGCGTCGGTGCGATCAATCCCGGATTCGGGACCGTCGAGGACATGAGCGCCGGCCCCATAATTGAAAAGGTCAATGCGCCCGACGCCGATTTCCTGGTTGCGGCCCTGGGAGCGGAAAAGGGCCAGCTCTGGCTCCACCGCAACAGAGGTCGGATCAACACGCCGGTTATCGCCCATCTGGGCGCGGCAATGAACTTCATTGTCGGCAATGTGCGGCGGGCGCCTCACTGGATGCGGCGCATGCAGATCGAATGGATATGGCGGGTTCTTCAGGAGCCTCGCCTGTTCCGGCGATACGGCTCCGACGGGCTGAATTTTCTTCGGATCATGGCCACCCGCATTCTCCCCCACGCCATATGGCTGCGGACACGCCGGGAATGGCCGACGCCGGTCGTTTCGGAAGCCGGCAGCAACGCGCGGGACAAACCGGCATTCGTTCTGCGCGGCTGGTTTTCTGCCGGTGGCGTCGAACATGTTCGCCGGCTATTGGCCGATGCGCTTGATCGAAATGTCGATATCGAGCTGGATCTGTCCGGCATTGCCGGTTTCGATCCGGAATTTGCCGCGGAGCTCATCCGATTGGGTCGGATTCTTGCCGCAAACGGGCGGCAATTGAGGATCACCGGCTGCCCGCCTCCGATCCGGCGCTTGTTCATCTGGAACTTTTGCGACGACTTGCTAGAATAGGAGCAGGCATACCGGCTTGGCGAGGGGCGGCCTGATCCCGACGGATGGGGCTTGCCGGTTCACGATAAATATCGATTGCTCGCCGGTATGATTGCGACAATTGCTATTAAATACAAACACTGGCGTACATCGCGTCTTAACCACGCGGTAATCGAGCTCATTCAACGCATCGACGCTGACCGGCAGCGGTCTATTGCCGGGATCGGATAGTGGAGCAGAAAACACAATGACGAACGCACCGTTTTGTTTCAACCGGGTTCGAATGGCCGTCATTGCGGCCATCGTCCTTGCGGTCGCCGGCTGCAGCTCACCGGAGGAAAAAGCCGCCGCCTATGTCGAGAGCGGCATGGCGCAGTTGAAAGAGGGTGAATACAACAAGGCGGGAATTGAATTCCGCAACGCGCTTCGTCTCAACGAGGATCTCGCGGAGGCCTGGTTCGGTCTGTCCCTGGTCGAGGAGAGCCGCCAGAACTGGCAGAACATGAACGCCGCGCTTGTCCGCGTCGTTGAGCTTCAGCCCGACCACCTGAAGGCCAATCTGGGGCTTGGCCGGATCATGCTCCTGGCCGGACAATTCGACAAAGCGCTCAACTACTCCAAGGTCGCCAGCAGGATCGCACCGGAAGATACGGCGGTCATGGCGCTGCGCGCAGCGATTTTGTACCGGATGGATGACCATCCCGGAGCAACGGCCGCTGCCGAAAAGGTGCTGGAGGCCAATCCGGGTAGCGCGGATGCACTGGCGATTCTGGCCGCGGTGCGCTTTTCCGCCGGCGATATCGATGCCGCCCTGGGTCTGTTGGACCGCGGCCTGGAGAAGAACGAACGCAATGTCGGCCTCCAGGTCTTCAAACTTCGGATTCTCGACAGCCTGAACGACTATGCCCAGGTCGAGAAAGTGCTCCTGCAACTCGTCGACCTGTTTCCCGATGAGCCGGCATTCCGCCGCGAACTTGTCCGCTTCCTGATCGCCAACGACCGCGCTGACGAAGCGGAATCGCAACTTCGCCATGTCGCCGAAACCGATCCGGACAATGCCGAAGCCGCGCTGGACGTCGTCCGGCTGCTGAACCAGATTCAGGGATTCGAGGCGGCGCGCGCTGAACTGGAAAGACTGATCGCGGGGAATTCGAAAAACCTCAGATTCCGGCGTTTTCTGTCCCAGCTGGAAGTCTCCAACGGCGAACTGGATAGTGCCGTGGCACGCCTGCAGGAGATCACCGACAACGATTCCTTCGAATTGCTGGATCGCAACCTTGCGCGTGTCGACCTCGCCCGGATCGAACTCAGTCGCGGCAACGCCGACAGAGCGCGCAATCTGGTCAGCCAGGCCATCGAAAGCGATGCCAACAATGTCGGGGCACTCCTGATCCAGGCCACACTGAAGCTCAATGATGGTGAATTCGACAGTGCCATCAGCGACCTGCGGCAGGCGTTGGCGGAGGACCCCCAATCGGCCGACATCCAGGTGGTTCTCGCCCGTGCCCACGCATTGAACGGCAGCCTTGAACTGGCGGACGAGCGATATCGGACTGCATTGCAGAACTCCAACTATGGCCCGTCCGTGGCGCTGGCCTACGCGGAATACCTGCAAAAACAGGGGAACAGGCAACGCGCCGAGGAGGTCGTTGCCGAAGCCGTCGATCGCGCGCCCCGCAATGCCGCGCTCCTGGGCCGGCTGGCCGAATTCCGGCTCGCCCGGGAGGACTGGCTCGGCGCCGAGGAGATTGCGCGGAACCTGCGGTCCATCGAACAAAACAGTATCGTGTCGGATCGCATCGACGCGGCCGTCGAAGCCGGCCAGGGCCGACTGGACGACAGCGTGTCGATCTTGAAAAGCGTCTACGAGCGTTCGCCGGGGCAGACCGGACCGTTGACCTCGCTGGTGCGGGCCTATGCGCGATCCGGCGATATCGACAAAGCCAGGGCCTTCCTGGAAGACGTGCTGGAGGTCAGCCCGGACAATCCGGAGGCTTGGGTATTGCTTGGCGGTCTGGCGCGACAGACCGGCGATTCCGCTGCCGCCGAGAAACACTACAAGCAGGCCATCGAGTCGGGTCCGGATCGCGCGGTCGGATATCTTGCATTGGGATACCACTACCAGAAAGCCGGAGATCTGGACGCCGCCACCGAAACGATGCGCAACGGCCACGAATCGGTGCCGGACAACACCAACCTCGGCCTGCAATTGGCCGGGATCCTGGAAGCCCGCGATGAGCGCGAGGACGCAATCACCGTTCTTGAGGAACTATATCAGGAACGGCCCTATTCCGATGTGGTGGCCAACAATCTGGCCAGTCTGCTGGCAGAAGTGCGCGACGACGAGGAAAGCCTGGACCGGGCCGCCAAGCTTGCCGCGCGCCTCCGCAAATCGCCGGTTCCCCACTTCAAGGACACGGTCGGGTGGGTCCACTTCAAGCGTGGCGAGTATCAACCCGCGCTTGAGTTTTTAAGCGAGGCGGCGGCGGCTCTGCCCGATTTGGCGTTGGTCCGGTATCATCTGGGAATGGCCCACAAGGCGGCCGGAAACACCGAGGATGCCGTGGCGGAACTGGAGAAGGCCCTGAGTTTGACCGAGGGCCGAACCTTCATCCATTCCGACGAGGTCAAGGCTGCGCTCGCTGAACTGAGGACATCCCCGGAAACCGAAGAACCGGCGAACTAGCGGCACACGAACCGTATGAATGGATCCGTTGATTCCGACGATTCACCGGCGAACGGGGTCGCGACCATCGGCGCCGTCGCAATCGGCCGCAATGAGGGCGAGCGCCTTGTTGCCTGCCTCGGTTCGATCGTGAAAGCCGCGATACCGGCGGTCTATGTGGATTCCGGTTCGACGGACGGAAGTGTTGCGGCCGCGAAAAAACTTGGCGTGGTGGTCGTCACGCTGGATATGTCGATCCCCTTCACGGCCGCACGCGCCCGCAATGCCGGCTTTGCCGAGCTGATGAAACGCAATCCCGGCCTTGGCTTCGTTCAGTTTGTCGACGGCGACTGCGAACTCGTTGGCGGCTGGATCGGGGCGGGCGCTGAATACCTGAAAGGTCACGCCCAAGCCGGCCTTGTTTGCGGGCGCCGGCGCGAGCGCCATCCGGAGCGCTCCATCTACAACATGCTGGCCGACATTGAATGGGACAGGCCGCCGGGCGAGACAGAATCTTTCGGCGGTGATGCACTGTTTCGGGTCGAGGCGTTTCAGGCCGTCGGCGGCTTCAACGACAGGGTTATCTGTTCGGAAGATGACGAGCTTTCCGCCCGCCTCAGAAAGGTCGGATGGGGTATCCGCCGGATCGATCGGGACATGTCGATCCACGACGCGAACATGACCCGCTTTTCCCAATGGTGGCGCCGGTCTGTGCGATCCGGCCACGGCTTTGCGGAAGTCAACCGCATGCATCCGGAACATTTTGCCGGCATGCCGCGGCGGATCGTGCGGTGGAGCATATTGGTCCCGCTGGCGGCCGTGCTCCTGGCCGGCCTGTTCAATGTCTGGGCCGGGCTCGTCGTCCTCGGCCTTTATCCTTTGTCATTCTTCAAGATCTGTCTGGCCAAGTGCCGCGACGGCCTGAAATGGTCGGTTGCGGCGATCTATGCGGCGTCGCTCGTGCTCGTAAAATTCCCGAACATGATTGGCATGTTGACCTACTACAAACGCCTGTGGCGCAACGAATCCTTTCAGATCATCGAGTACAAGTAGCGAAAACGGACAGACACATTCCATGGCTAGCCCCCTGAAAGTCGGCCTTGTTGGCGCCGGCTATATCGCCGACTGGCACGCCGCCGCGATCGACCGTTGTCCGGATGTGCAGGTCGCGGCGGTCTGCGATCGCTCCGCATCGGCTGTCGACCGGTTTCGCCAGCGATATCCCAATGTCGAGACCTATACCGATCTGGCGGATATGCTGGGGCGCACGGCCAGCCGTTCGATCCATGTGCTGACACCGCCTGACAACCACGCCCAGACCGCCCGCGCAGTGCTGGATTCCGGACGGCACGCCTTTGTCGAAAAACCGCTCGCACTCTCCGGGACCGATTGCCTGTCGCTGTCCGCGGCCGCGCAGGAAAAGGATCGGCGCATCGGCGTCAACCACAATTTTCTGTGGACCCCGGCCTATGAGAAACTGCGCGCCTGCGCGCGGGACGGCACCCTCGGCCCGGCCAACAATATCGCCATCGAATGGCAGCTTTCCCTGCCGGTGCTCCGGTCCGGGCCTTACGGTCTCTGGCTGAGCGCCCGGCCGGAAAACCTGTTACACGAAATCCTGCCCCACAGCCTCGGCTTTGCTTTCGACCTCACGACCGATCCGCGGATTTGTCACGTGGAGGCATTCAGCCCGATCACCCTGCCAACCGGCGTTACCCTCCATCAGGGGTTCTCGATCCTCGCGCGATCTGGCGAAACCGCGATCACCGTCACCGTGTCCTTCATTGAGGGAATGCCTGCCATGTGCGTGCGTGCACGCGGAACCGGTGGCATTGCAACGGCCCACTACGGCAACGACACGTTCACGCTGGAACAGTCCAACGCGGGCGATATCGTCATCGGCCCGCTGCGCCACGAAATCGGCCAGGGTGTGCAGAAGATCGGCAACGGCCTGTCCAATGCCTGGCGACAAGTTCGTTCCGGCAATGCGCTGGCACCATTCGGATTGTCGATGGCACGGTCGGTTGCCGGCTTCTATGCCGGACTTTCCGGCGACATCGACCGTCGGCACAGCGTGGCGCAGGCCGCCGGTATCAGCGCGGCGATCCGGGAAATCGCGGAGGCCGCCGTGGCCAAGGCGCCGCGCCCGGATGTCAAGGCCGCATCCGCTAAAAGGAGGCCGGGCCGGCCGGCCAAGGCGCCGCCTCCCGTGCTGGTCTTCGGCGGCACCGGCTATATCGGCCGGCATCTTGTCGCACGGTTGGCCGAAGACGGGCACGACGTTCGCGTGTTCAGTCGCGGATCGAGCAACCAGTTTCAGGCATATGGCGACCGTGTGCGGGTGATAAGGGGCAATCTCGGATGCGAGGCCGATATTCTTGCCGCGATGGAGGGTGTCGATACGGCCTTCCATCTGGCCCGGGCCAATGAAAAAACCTGGGATGCCTACCGGGAACACGATGTCGCGGTTTCCCGGCGCATCGGCACCTGCGCCGGTCAGGCCGGTGTCCGGCGGCTCATCTATACCGGCACGATTGATTCCTACGATGCATCGGGCGCTGTTCCGGTTATCGATGAAGACACCCCGTTCGGCAATCTCGACAACCGCAATCTCTATGCCCGCGCCAAGGCGGCTGGCGAGAGTGCCTTGCTGGAGCAACACCGGGTGTCCGGCCTGCCGCTTGTCATCGCGCGTCCCGGGATCGTGGTCGGCGCCGACGGCCCGCTGACCCATTGGGGCGTCGCCCTCTGGCGCGATGCAACCGCCTGCACCCTGTGGGGCGATGGTCGCAATTCGCTGCCATTCGTTGCCATCGGCGACTGCGTCGACGGCCTGATCCGGACAATGGCCACGGAAGGTATCGAGGGCCAGTCCTTCAACCTCGTTGGCGATCCGCTGCTTTCGGCGCGGGATTATCTGGGCGCGATTTCGCACCGGGCCGCCGTCCGGATTCGATACCGGCCCAAATCCATCCTGTCCTACTACCTGACCGACCTGATCAAATATTCGGCAAAACGGGCTATCGGCAAGAGCGTCCCGGCATCGACACCCAGCTACAAGGATTGGGCATCCCGTCAGCAAAAAGCGGCATTCGCCAACATCAGATCCAGACAAACACTCCAATGGTCGCCGATCAGCGACCGCGCGGCATTCCTCGATGCAGTGATCGATCCCAACCGTCTTTTCGGCATTTCGCCGGCTTGACGGCTACGGCGCCGCCGGACCGCCTGTCCTGGCGCCGTGAACATAGCTCCACAGCGCCGCAGTCGTGCCGATTGTCTGATACACGGTATACTCCGACGTCATGAGGATATGCGGGTGCTCGATGACATACTCGTAGATCGGCATATACCAGCGCTCCGGCTCAACGCGCTTTTCGCGAACCTGATCCGATAGTACGGCCCATTTCGGGCCCCACACCCAGTTGTAGTTGGTTTGATGCGGCCGCGCCCATCCATAGACGGTTATGCCGCGCGGCGCGGCGCGACCGGCGGCGATCGTGTCCTCGTGAAGCACGCCGGCGAATGCACGATTGCCGAGTCCGATCGTGAAACTCATGCCCACCTGGTTGGCACCGAGGATATGGGCGGATCCGTCGAGCATCGTCTTCAGTATGCGGACATCGCCTGTCAGGGCGTGCGCGCGAATCAGCAGGCCGGCCGCCGTGGGGGTCGGGGCATTTCCCGAACCCCACCAGAACGGCGCGCCTGACAGTTTCAGATTGCGATAGGTGACATCGTTCACCTTCGGTTCGACGAGAAACCGGCGCGTGGTATCGATAATCTTGCTTCGAATGCGGCGCTGGAGCTTGTTGTCGGCAGACGCATGCTGGGCCAGCGCATAGTCCCACATCGCATTGCCGACCGGGCCGGCCGGATGTTTGGGGCGGCCATCCATTTTGGCGAGAAATGCCGCATTGTAGTCCTGCCCCCCCGTCAGCCGGTACAGCGCGGCAGCCGCCCAAAGCCGGTAATCCCGGATTCGCTTTCCGATGCGCTCCAGCATTTTTTCCGCTGCTTCATCGCGCGGATTGATCATCGCGTAAGCCGGCCCGAATGCCGTATCCGGGTCACTGCCGGCCCCTTCCGCCCAATACCAGGCGCGCACTGCGCTGTCTTCGAACAAACCGGCCAGTTCCGCATTGCCGAGTTCGCGAAGAACGACGGCCAACCTGGCGGCAACCGCCGCATAGAAAAAACTCGCCACCGGATCCGGCGCATAAACAAAGGCCGGCTTGGCGCTCAGCCAGGACGGCTCCCATTTCCCCGGCCCGCCGGCCGCATCGATACCACCCGGAACGGCACCGTTTTCCTTTTGCAGGCGCCGAAACAGATCCACGCCCCAGATCGCTTCATCCACGAGATCGGGAAAGTCGGTTCCACGATAGGGGCTCGCGGCCAGCACCTCGCCGGACGGTGGTGTGCCGAAAACCGTATCGCCAAGTGTTCCCTTGGCAAGCTCAAACGCATCCAGAAGCAGATAGCTGACGTCAAGATGCTGGATACGGCGATCCCAGTCGCCCGCATCATGATAGCCGCCCCAGGCGTCGTCGACGACTTCGTCGGTCATCCATGCCGGTTCCGCGGCTTGGCTGAACTTGAAAATGCCCGTTCCCGATTCCTTGCTGAAGGCAAACGGCATCAGGCTCTGGCGAATTGGCAAATCGCCGGCCGGCAGGTGATCGGCGGGCCGCCGGTAGCCGAACCGCCCGTCCAGAGCGATGCCGCTGCGTTGATGATAGAGCCCGGCCATGGCGACCAACGCCGCGTCGCGCCACACATTGGCGTCGGCACGGAACGGATCGGAAACTCCGAGACCGGGTATCTGAATCCGGTATTTGCCCGGTTGCGTCGCGCGCCAGATGCCGTAATCTAGGCCGAATACGAATGTGCCCGACCGGTTGGCCTTGTATTGTCGGCCGGTGGAATCCTTGTAGGCAATCAGTTCATTTGAGATTCCGTTGCCTTTTTCGACGCTGCGCGGGTCCATGCGCAGATGGATGGTTCCGGTGAACACCACATCGTCATCCGGTCCCAGGATGTGAAACCTTTCCATGCCATAGCGCCGGAAATCCACCGCTCCGCCGTCCGGTCCCAAGGGTAGCCAAAGGGCCAGATAGGCATATTTGGCTTCATCGTCTGGATGATGGCCGTGCAGGCTGGCACGGATCGAGGAGGCCCTTGTCCGCCTGTCGTCGAACGTGAACGGCGTGTCCGGCACCACGCGATCGGGAAATGCGATGCGATGGGATCCGCGCGCCAGCGGTCCATCCAGTTGCAGATAGACGAAGTGTTTGAAACTTGCGACAGGCACGCCATGGGGCAGGCTCCTGGCGACAGTACCCGAATCCCAGGGCACGGATTTTCGATAGACGGCAACGACATTGCGCTGTCCGATCGGCGGATAGTCCGCCGCCCGATCGATCGCCTCCCTGTCAAGCGCGACATGGTGATCGGCATCGGCGATCCGTACATGGTCCGCCAACGGGCCGATCCGCAACCCCACCCGGCCATCGCTCAGTTGTACCCAGTCCTCCTTGAGGGTTTCGTGAGAATTCGGGAGGAGTTCAATCCCGCCGTGCCGGATCGGTTGTTCCCGGATTTCCACGCGCACGATATCCGGCGCGGCCATCGTGATCTCGTGCACGAATGGCGCATCGCTTGCATGCGCCGGCATGCCCGCGGCGAGGATGCCACCGACGATGACAGCAATTCCAGTCAACAGCCGCATGTCTGTCGCCTCTCCTGTTGCCTCTCCGACGATAGGGCCGGCCGTACCGTGTGACAAATGGCAATCCGGCAAACGCTGGCGCCGCCGCCGGCATTTACCGTTCCTCGCATTGGCGCGCCCGGCTCATTGCGCTCCGGGGCGGAATAGGGCATCCGTTGTCCGGGGCCGATACTCGGACGCGATGAACAGATCCGCGATGAAGATCGCATACTTCACCAACAAATACGGCTCGCCGACCTACACCTTTATCACGTCCGAGATCGAGGAGTTGCGCGCCCTCGGCCATGACGTGCCGACCTACTCCGTCCGCCCCGTCGACGTGGCCGAACAGGCGCTATCCGACAGCCGCATGCGGGCGGAACAAGCCGGCACGACATATTTTTTTTCCGGCAGACCTTTCCCCCTGGCATGGGCTGTACTGATCGCGTTTATCGGATTTCTCATCCGCAATCCGTCCGGCCTGCTGGGCGCCCTGCTGCTGTCCTGGACGACTGCGGCGCCGGGACTGGCCGGCCGCGCCCGCAACCTCGGCTACCTTCTGATGGCCGCGTTGCTCGGCCGCCATCTGCTCCGCGACCAGGTCCGGCACCTGCACAACCATATCGGAACATCCTCGGCAACGATCGCCATGCTGGCTTCCAAGCTGACCGGTGTGCCCTACAGTCTGACGATTCACGGCCCGCACATCTTCTTCGACCCCCAGCGATGGGCACTGGGCGAGAAGATCGCCCGGTCGGCCTTTACCGCCTGTATCAGCGATTACTGCAAGAGCCAGTGCATGCTGTTTTCCGACAGGTCCGCGTGGCCGAAGCTGAACCTCATCCGCTGCACGCCCGGCCGCGCCTATCTCGATGCAGATCCTCCGCCGCTGCCCGACGCGCCCGATCTTGTCTGCGTCGGCCGGCTGGCTGCCGAAAAGGGTCACCTTGTCCTGCTTGAAGCCGCACGCAATCTGGCGAACGAGGGTGTGAACTTTCATCTGACCCTTGTCGGCGACGGACCGATGCGGGCCGAAATCGAAACCGCCTTTGCCGAAGCTGGCATCGCCGATCGTTTGACCATCACCGGTCTTCTCGGCGCGCCGGCCGTCGCCGACGAAATCCGCAAGGCCAGGTTGCTGGTGCAGCCAAGTTTTGCGGAGGGCCTGCCGGTCTCCATCATGGAGGCCTATTGCCTCGGCCGCCCGGTCATCGCCTCCGATATCGCCGCGATCGGCGAACTGGTGCAACCCGGCGAAACCGGGTGGCTGGTGCCGCCCGGCTCTGTTGAAATGCTCCAGGCAGCGATACGCGAAAGTCTCGCGCTCCCGGTCAGCCGGCTTGCCGGGATGGGCCGCGATGGCGCGAAACGTGTGAGGGCGCGTCACGATGCGATATCTCAGGCACGCAAACTGGAAGCGGCAATCCTGCGATCCTCTTCCGATGCAAACCCGATGGATGAAGGGGCAGATTGATGGCGCGCAGATACGATATTCTCTACCTGTCCGGCGATGTGAACATCCACAAAAGCTACGCGTTCGCCAACCTTCAGAGCGGGGAGCGGCAGATTTTCGGCAGCCCCTTTCTGTCGCAGTTCTTTTCCGTTTGCGCGGACCGAAATCTGAAATGCCATGTCGTCTCAATCGCCGATGGCGAGGATGAAACGATCGACGGCCATCGCTTCACCTACATCAAGCCGCCATTTTCCGGGCGTGGATGGGCGTTCTACCATATCGGGCAGCTGATGTTCATGCTGCGCATCCTGATGCTGTGCATACGCGACCGGCCAAAACTGCTGTTGCTGACATATGGCCGCTATTATTGGTTCGTCTTCGCCCTCGTCCCCTGGTTCGGGACAAAAATCGGAATGGCGCTCCATGCCGTGCTCTGGCCCAAGCTCGATCTCATCCGGTACTGGCTGCTGATCCTGCTTCGCCTGTCCCGATCCATGTTCAAGACCCGCGCCCGTTTCATCATGTGCACGTCGGACGATATTGCGCACCAGATTGTCGCCCTGACCAAAGGGTCGAAAGCTCAAATCCGCGGCTTTCTGCCAACCTGGCCGCCGGAGGACTTTGCCGATCTGGAATCGGACCCGGTCGGAGAACGCGCGCCGGACGGCTTCTTTCGCGTCATGTACGCCAGCCGTCTGGAGGCGAACAAGGGGATCTTCGACCTTTTGTCGGCGGCGCGCCATATCAAGGATCTCGGTCATGACCGCATCCGGTTCGACATTTGCGGGGCGGGGCATGCCGAGGACCGGGTCAGGGGAAAGGTCGGCGATCTGGGACTGGGCGACGTGGTCACGGTCCACGGACACTGCGAGAAGAACCGCATGCGCGAACTTTACCGGCGCTGCGACACTGTTGTCGTTCCGACCCGGACCGATTTCACCGAGGGTTACAACATGGTGGTCGCCGAAGGCATCCTGTGGCGCAAGCCGGTGATTACATCGGAAGTGTGCCTGCCCATCGGCTCCGGATTGGACGAGGCGGTCCTGCGCGTGCGTCCGAATGTCTGGGAGGCTTACGCCGACGCGATCATCCGGCTGTTCCGGGACGACGGCCTCTATCAGGCCAAGGCCTCCGCAACGGTGGCGCTGCGCGGCCAGTTCCTCGACGAAACGCGCTCATGGGGCCACGTGTTTTCGCGATGTCTGGACGATATCGGCCTGTAGCGCCGCCCGCCGGAGGATGACCGCCGGAAAACGGCTACCGCGTTGCCCGATAGTCTTCGATCAGCTTGACGAGATTGACCGCCAGGGCATCATCGATGGCATCCACGAAATGGCCGTCGGCAAGATAGTTTTGCGCATTCTCCGTCTCCGCCACCGTGTGCGAACTCAACACCGGGATATCGAGGCGTTTCAGCTCACGCTCCAGCACTTCATGGAGATAGGGCGGCATTCCGAAATCGTTGGCCAGATAGACAACCGGAACCGATCCGTCAGTTTTCGCCTGTTCGGAGAACCGCCCGATCAGCGCCTTGAGCACGACAATCGCTTCCGACCCCTCGACGAAACCATCGGGCCGGAGCGTTTGCGCGGCCAGCCGGCGTTGAATCCGGCGGGCATGGGCGCGCCGCACAAGCCGGGCCAGCGTTGACCGGTCCAGAATTGTCTGATGGAACAGGTAGCCGCTGAAATAGGGATCGTTCTTGCCCAGGCGATCGACAAAGTCCGACAGGGCATCCGGTTCCGAAAAGGTCTCGCGGACCTGCGCCAGGGTCAGGCGGTCGCCGGGTGAAATGACGTCAAGCCCGCCGCCGTCCGGTTTGAATATGGGTTGGACATAGGGGTAGGGCTGCTCGAACGACCACGCCATCGGCGACATGGATCGGAGCATCGGCACATTTGATGTCAGGATGCCGAGAACCACCGCGTCGGCTTCTCTTAGCGTCCGGTCGGACTCAAACGCCGCATAGGCCCAGTTGGCCGTCGCGCCCGGCGCCGTGACCCGGCGCACGGCAACCCGGTCGTGGGTTCGCAGGACGGCCCGGCCGAGCCGGTTGGCATGGGACATTCCATAGACCGCGACGAGCATGTCCTGACCGTCGCCGGCATGATCCGGCAGGTCCACAGGTGCCGCGCCGAGATGCCCGGCGAATGCGATCGGCCAGGCTGATTCGTCATCCTCGCCGAGAACGCGCCGGATTTTCCCTTCCACCGACCGGCCGTAATCGAAAAACGCCGCCAGCCGGCCGGGGCTCCCGCCCGGCGGCAGCGCGCCGGGATATGCGAACGCCAGGTTGATCGCCACATCGATCACGATCAGCCACACCAGGACCCAGGCTCCGACAGCCAGACGGTGTGCCCAGCCGCCCGCATTCGCTTCGCCGCCTGCAGGCGCGGCCTTAGAATTGAAAATAGACAAACGCTGCCGGTTCATTGTTCATTCCGATAAGCACAGCCACGATCAGGCAGGCAAGGACGGCGCCCAAAGCAGGCGCCGGCAACCGCCGATAGTGCTGGGGATCATTGTGCCAGTACTGGTGTATCTCCATAACGCCGAGGATCGGCAGGCCGACGAGGGCGGACAACCCCGGCTTGCCGATGGTCAGCGACGGTATCGCCGGCATCTGAAACAGGGCCAGCGTGAAGGACCTGATCTGTTCAAAGGATTCCGCCCGGAACAGCAGCCAGCCATAGCAGGTGACGACAAAGAAGAAACCGATTTTCACAAGCTTGACGACACCGGTCGTCGTGTCGCGGCTGTCGCCCGCCCAGGCCCGGTGCACGGACAAAATCGCTCCCTGATAAACACCCCAGAGCACGAAGTTCCACGCCGCCCCGTGCCACAAGCCACCAAGTCCCATCGTGATCATCAGGTTTCGGTAGGTCATGCCCCGCGAACCCCGGCTGCCGCCCAGCGGGATATACAGATAGTCCCGCAGCCAGCTTGACAGGCTGATGTGCCAGCGGCGCCAGAATTCACTCGGATTGGACGAAAAGTAGGGCAAGCGGAAATTCGTCATCAGTTCGATGCCGAACAGTTTCGACGTGCCGCGCGCGATATCGGAGTAACCGGAGAAATCGCAGTAAATCTGTAGTGCAAAAGCGACCGTGCCGAGCACGATCGTACCGTTGGAGGGGGTCGCCGATCCTCCGTAGACCGCATCCACATACGGCGCCAGCCCATCGGCGATGGCAACTTTCTTGAACAGCCCGAAGAGGATCAGATATAGGCCGCGCGATATGCCGCCGACGGTGATTTCACGCTTCGCCAGCAGGCTCGGCAGGAGGCGCGAGGCCCGCTCGATCGGCCCTGCGACAAGCTGCGGGAAATAGGAAACGAATAGGGCAAAATCGAGAAAATTCCGCGTTGGTTTGCACTTGCCCCGATAAATATCAATGGAATAGCTGATCGTCTGAAATGTATAAAACGATATCCCGACGGGCAGGATAACATTCAACCGGTACAATTCCGGATTTCCGCCCAGGGCCGCGATCGAACTCTCGATGCTGCCAACGAAAAAATCGAAATATTTGAAAACACAAAGGATAAACAGATTGAGCGATACGCTCACGGCCACGCCGGCTTTCGGTTTCCGGTGGTCCGGCAACCGCAGAAGAACGCGGTAGAGTGCCGCCATCGCCGCCAGAAAAACGGCGGTCGCAACCACCCATTTTCCACAGGCGACGGGATCGAGAAAACCGCCCGGATCAAAATCGGCGGCACCGGGTGCCAATCGGCTGAAGTCACCGCCGAGAAACACGGCGGCCGATCCGATCAGATAGGCCGCGGATTTGGCCATGTTGCGACCGGCGATCCGCCCGTTGGCCACAAACAAGCCGGCGCAATAGTCGATCGCCGTCGACAGCGTGATCAGAAAGAGAAACCGCGGATCCCACCAGCCATAGAACACATAGCTGGCCAGCAGCAGGATCAGATTCTGGATTCGTTTCCCCGTTAAAGCATATGCCGCAAACACTGCCGGCAGGAACAGGGCATATTCGAGCGAATTGAAATACATTTGACGTCCGGCCGGCTGATCAGCGGTTGACAGGCATGTTAGACAGGGAAGGGTACGATTTCGTAAATTCCGGTCGGTCGGCCTCCTGCCGGCGGTTGGGGTCACGGCGCCCGCCGCGCAGGACCGAAGCCCGCTTTATCATCCTTTGGCAAATGCGGTTGTTGAAAGTGCGGATCTTGTGCGGACACGCTGCGGTTGATGGATTGTGGTCGTGTTCAGCGCCGTCAGGGCGAAACCAGCGGGCGCGCATCGGCCACCCAGCTCATCTGATCGGCGGTCCGGGTTTTCACAGTGCCATGGAGAATTCGCTCCTGCGCCTGAACGGCACGCAGATCCAGATAGTCGTCCCCTGTCATCCAGAGCCTTACCGTGTGCGGCAGGGCCCGCAAGGTTCCGCGCAGCGTCGGCAGCGTCCAGAAGCGCATCAGCAAATCGCAGCAAACGGAAGCGAACAGAAATCTCGGGTATTTCAAATAGTAGATCGTGGCCGCCAGCGCCCGGTTGTCGGCGTGCCGGCACAGGCTCGCGGCCATATGAACCAGCCGATTTGCATGGCGCGTCGCGATGCCATGCCGGCCGACAGGTGTTTGCAGGTGATGAACCAGCGCCTTGTTCGCACTCAGGAGCAGACCGTGCTTGGATGCGCGGTAGCTGGCATGGATATCCTCTCCGGCGCAGGACAGAGCGGTCGGCTCAAATCCGTTTGGGGACACGATTGCGCGCCGGAACGACATCTTGAATCCAATCATCAATAGCGTCCGCTCAACATCAAACTCGCCTTGGCGCGCGAAATCGGGGTGGGCTGGAAATCCCTTCAGTTCGTACGGAATGAAGCGGGTGGCTGGGTCCCACATGAAGATATAACGGCCAAGAAAACGCCAGATGCCTCTTTTCCACGCGGCCCCCGGTGAATATTCGCGAAGCGTTGTTTCTGTCGCCCCGTTGTCCGGTTCCAGCATTTCGTCCGCCGCCGAAGGCGGAGGGACCGGAACATCGCGCGCCTGAATCCCGGCGATCTTGCCCTCATCATCGGCGGCATAAATGCTGATGATCTCTTCCGCGCAACCGGGATGCATCAGCGTGTCATCGTCGAATGTAAACACGATATCGGCCGCCGACCGCGAGATGGCGTGATTCAACTGGATCGCATGACTGGGTATCGACGCGGCATGATACTCAAAACGGATATTCGGGTATTTCGGCGCAATGTCGCCAAGAATGTGCGACCGGGTCTGTTCCCAGTCGGGACTGGCGTCGGTAATGATGACTTCGATTGGCGGGCAAGATTGGGACGCGGCCAGTTCGACCGCCATCGGGAGTATCGAACCGCGCTTGTATGTCGCGATCGTCAGCGCCCATGTCGGCGCCGTGCTGGTGCCATGCGCCGGTTCATCGATATGGCGGACACTGCCGGTCATTCGATCTTGGTCCCTCCCGATGCGCCATGCTCGGCCATATGGATCTGTAGCACGGCGGGAAAATCCTGCCAGCGCGTGCAGGCACTATGGCTAATCCGCCCCGGGTGCGATGGGAACAAATACGCCGAAAAAAAGGGCAAAAAAGCGATTTTGTGGCTAACTTCGGCCAATCTGGGACCAATTCCGGCGCAAACGCCTGTTCCACGCATTTTTCCGGCGATGATCCGCTCTTGCCTGATACCGCATCTTGAACCGCGACCGGCCCGCCACCCGTCTGTCTCGCCAGTCGGGATTCAGGTGTTGACCATGATATCGTCGAACGGGCTCTAGCTTCTTCGCGCGATTTTGTTTTCACCGAAAGTGGCCCGGACCGGGAATCCTGCCGCGGCATGTTCAAAGGCCTCCGCGCAGCCAGGCGCAAACCGGTCGTGCAGTTCCGCCACAAGCATGCCGACTTTTCCGATCCACGTGTCACAGTTGTTGAGCACTTCCCGTTCCGCACCCTCCACATCCAGCTTGAGGATATCAATTCCGGCCAGTCCGTAGCGATCCATCAATTCGTCGATCGTCACGGTGGAAACGGTCCGGGTGGTCCTGTCCGGCAGTTCCGTGCGGGATCCGGCCACCGCTATCGCCCGCTTTCCCCAGTGTTTGTCGGACGTGCCATCGAACTCCAGGACAGTCGGCTCGTGCCAGATGGCGGCGTGGATCGGCACGATATCGGGATCCGCGCGCACGTTTTCGCAAAGCAGGGCATGGTTCTCCGCATCGGCCTCGACGGCGAGAACGGTGGCATTTGGAAATTTCTTGCGGAAATACAACGCCGAAAGCCCGATATAGGCGCCACAATCGACAATCACCCGGATTTCATCGGGTGGAATATCCAGATCATATTCGCGCTTGAGAAAAATCTGCTCGAAGACCGCGATGTCGGTATTTCCAAAACGGATTTTTACGTCGCTGTTCAGTTCGTTCAATTTGACACGCATGGCAAATGGCCAGTCAAACAGGGTGTGAACGGCCCACCCGGCCGCGCCGCGCCAGCCGAAATGATTGAGGTGGTAACGCAGTTTCCTGTTGGCATTTCTGTAGCGGTGCAAAGAACCGCGCACATTGCGAAAATCGATATGGCCCATAAAGTGTTACCAGTGTGTGCTGCCAGATTGTTTGTTTGTCCGTGATCGGGCCTGTCCGGTTTGAATACGCATTGCCTGCCGGGCGGCCCGTGGCTCCGGTCACGCCCGCCCGGAGAGTTCTCCGGCAATGGCCTTGATTTCATCGTCCAGGATCGTGTCGTCAGCTCCAAGAACACGACGCGCAGGTCCCAGCGCGCCGATTGATCCGAACAATGTCGGGAAGCGCCAGTCCCGGTCAATCGCATCGGTGAAAATCGCCGCGATGCAGGATCGGGCCCAGTGCACATAATATTTGGATCTGGCCCTGTTCAGGTCCGGTGCGTGGCGCCGGATGCACATTGCCAGGTGGGCAAGGGAAATTGTCTGTCGGCGCCGTCGTGAATCGCGGCCGGTTTCTGACCAGACATGATGCACGATCGCCTTGTTGGCATTGACCAGCGGTCCGAAGAACGAGGCGCGATAGGACACGTCGAGGTCTTCGATACTGGCCGATCGAACCGAGGCGTCGAATCTTACCTGTTCGGCGATCTTTCGGCGCAGCGTCATCTTGAAACCGACCATCAGGCGGATCGCAGACACATCCATCGATTGGACGGACATCGGCAGGTCATGACCGGGGTAGGACTGGCTGGCATAGGGAACGAATCGCAGATCGATGTCACGAAGCAGAATGTGCCGGTGAACGAACCGGGCGGCAATCGACTTCCCCTGCCGCAGGATTCCGCCCCCTGCCGGCGGCGGCGGCCTATGTCGGGCCCGGTCGACGGCGTCCAGACCATGTTCGCGCAAAAAGGATTCGCACCCGGGCGGAACCGCCGGGCTGATCGTGGCCTGCACGCCGACCATCTGTTGGCCGGTGTCGGCACCATAAATTCGCATGATTTCCTCGGCGCAATCCGGATACATTAATGTGTCGTCGTCGAACACGAACACGATGTCGGCGGTTGCCGCGCTGACGGCCTGGTTTCTTTGCGCGCCGGCGCCTTTGGCTTCGGCCTCCAGATAGCAAAACGCGATATGGGGGAAATCCGGCGCCAGTTCACCCATGACGAGATCCCGGGTCCGCGCCCAGTCCGCGCTGGCATCCACGATGATGATCTCGGCAGGCGGGCGGCTTTGCCCGGCGGCGAGGCGCAGCGCCGTCGGCAGCACGCTGGCGCGATTGTAGGTGGCAATGGTCAGCGCCCAGGTCGGTTCAATATCGGCGATAGGGGTCACACGGTTGCCTTCTGTAATCGTCGGGCCAATTGGCGCGCTCGATTGAGATGCCCGTTAACGGCGTGCATTGACGGTGCCCTGCCGCTCCGATTGCTCGATTATTCCGACGACGACGCCGTCACCGCGTACCGCGCCCGACGGTGCATCTTCGCCGGCCGTCCCGTTTCCATCACGATCGCCCGCCCCGTCCCTTTCTCCCGCCACGATCGCGCTGATCATGCCGAACGTCATCGCCATCAGGTACAGCGGCTCATCGGAAAAGAGTATCCATTCATACAGCGAGTGCAGATAGACGATCACAAGGGCCAGCGACAAACCCGCCAGCAGTTCGGCATCTTTTCCTGCCCGCCCGCTGAACATATACGCAAGGACGCGGACCGGCGGACTGAGAATAAGGACCAGCCACGCCAGCAGGCCGAGAATGCCCAACTCGGCGGCGACCACCAGGTAGATATTGTGAACGATTGCCTTGCTGCCGGTTGACCAGGAAACCTCGGCACGCTCGCCATAACCGCCAATATTCATGACCACCACGAAATTGTTGGCGCCGACGCCGAACGGCCTGTCCCTCACCATGGCCTTGGCCGCGTTCGCGAGCGCGACGCGTTCATCATAGTCGGTCGAAAGCGGTGCTTCGGAAAATCTCGTCTGCAGCGATTGATACGCCAGGGCCGATACGACAATTCCGAAAACCAGACCCAGAACGCCAACAATCATTTTCCGGTTTGTCCGCGACCAGAAAAACGAGAACATGAACATCAGGATCAGGCCCGCCGCATACATGCCGATTGTCGCGCGCGAGGCTGTGGAGATTGCAATGATCCCCCCGGCAGCCGCAACCGCGGCTCCGAACCAACCCATGCGGCCGCTCAAAAATGCGGCAAAGAGCGGAATAACGGCAAAGTGCATGGCCAGTCCAAGGCTGTTCTGATGCCCGAACGTGCCCGGCGCCTGCCGGATATGCAGCCCGAAATGCTGATAGAAAGCGACAAACGATTCCATCACGACGCCAAGGCCCGCGCCGATCAGAATCCAGCGAATGACCGCTTGGTCCCGGCCCCCGATCGAAACAACATACGCAATGAAATACGTCTTCAGAATTTTCCATAAAAAGTAGAAGGACGACATTGGAACGTCCGTCTGGAAAATCGACATTATCAAGGGTATCAAGAAGAAAAGCGCCGGTACCACAAAATACACTTTCCCTTTTGTGCCAAACAGGGAAATGAAAAGGGCGATCGCGATCAGATCCGACAGGGATATCGTTGCGCCGTGCGTATGGCCGCGCCAATCGGCGACAAGCAACCCGATATCGGCAAAGGGAATCGCCGAGAGCAGAAAGGGCGACAGGCCGAGCAGTATCCACGCCACGGAGGAGCCGGCCTTGGCCGACCGGAGCAGGCCGCCGCAGGCGATCGCGACAGGAACCGCAAGTACGAAAACCACCCATTTCATCGCTCACTACCCCGGAGACGATGGCACGATTCTGTCGCATTCATGCCGACGATGCCGATCCCGTGTTCCAGACCGCCACGGCTGCCGGTCTTGCTACGCTTTTCACGCCGCCGCCCCGCCGGCTCGATGAGCCGATGCGAACTGCGGCCCGACAGGCCCGCGGCCGACCAACGCCCACCACATCGCGTTCGTGTCCCCTATCGTGCGAACCCGACGGTTGCAAGCGACGCCGGCAAGCTGGATAGCGGACACAAGCCGCGTCCGGGGTATCGCCGCCTGTCCGCCACCAACAAGGTTTTGAAATTACTTTCTGAGTTCCAATATGAAATATTCAGCAAAGAATGCCATCCCCAGTTTTCTCTTGAGATCGAAGTAAAATCCAGCGATTCGATTCAGCGCAGCTATCGGCGAAAAATAGTGATGGCCGTAGTAGGGATGGAATTTGACGACGGAGTAACCCATGGCGCGCAGTTTCCGCCGTGTTCCCCACAAATGGCACATGCGATAATAGGCGGGAAATTTGTTGTCGTCGGAAATGCGCTTGGGAAACAGCCGGCCGAGAAGCGAAGCCGACATGCGGTCCGGCAGAATGTAGTTAAGCAGGAAAGGCGCGCTGAACAGGTTTGGAAACAGGTGAACGGACACCCCGTCGTCGGCCAGGTGGCTGTGAATATTGCGATAGAATATCTCCGCGTCTTCAATATGCTCACAGACAAATCTCGAAAAAATGGCGTCGAATTTCATGCCCAGATCGGCGTCTTCCTTGGACAGGTCATCGACAAAATGCGTGTAGGGGATTGGCGAGCGCGCGATCTCCGATTCGTCGATGTCGAGCCCGTGATAGGACGTTTCGACTGCGCGATCGCGCAGTTTGATCAGAAACGGAAAGCGGCCGCTTCCGATTTCCAGCACCACGTGTCCGCCGCTGATTTCGAAAAGCCAGTCTTCATAGGCTTCGATCGGCGAGCGCGCGCCCGCACGGGATTCAAACACTTGGTTGCTCATCAGGTTGGCACCGTTTCAGGTCTCGCAATTTCGCAGCGGGCGGTCGCAAGGCCGCCGGCGTCGCCTCAAGCAATACGGCCAAAGTGGAGCCAGGACGTTAACATGGCAAAACATGCGAAAGTGCGGCGCCGACCCCCGTGTCCCTTGCCCAACCGGCTCTACGGCATGACCTCCGCAATCGACGTATCCAGGCCGGCAATCAGCCGCCCATAGTTCATCGCAACCGCGAGCAGGAAAAACATCAGCGTGAAAGCGAGTTCGTGCCGGAAGTGTCGGCTGCCGAATTCGCCGCGCGCCGCCGCAATTGCGACATATCCCGTCAAATGGCTCAGATTGACGGCCATGATCGCCCCCAACATCCCGAAGCGCCCATACATCACGAACACACAGGAAACAAAGACGCCGAGCTTGCAAACCAGCCCGAACAGGACCGCCGCCGGTCGGCCCTCCCCGATAAACCGCGAGGAAATCACCCCCGACAGCACAAGAAACCACAGGCCCCCGCAAAGCAGCGAAAACATCCAGCCCGCTTCGCTGTATCGCGACCCGTAAATGATATCGACGGCGATATCTCCAAAGGACGCAAAGAACGCAATAAGAACGCAGGAAAACGCCAAAGTGAAGAAATATATATTTCTTTCCGCCGCGATATCCTGGTCGCTATTTTCGCTTCTGGAGAGCTTGGAATAAAACGGAAGAATAACTCCCGCGCCGAATTTATGCGCCAGCATTGCAACCGAAAGGACAAGAAGTTTAGATACGCTGTATACACCAAGCACGGCAATTGGCATTAGTTTGGCAAAAATGATTATATCGATTTGCCGTGCAAGATAGGTAAATATTCCAATAAAGAATATCCACTTCCCGAATTTAAATATTTCGACAAATGATTTAACGTCAAATCGAATTTTATTTGAAATATCTTCAAGTATATTATGACTAATTACGAGGCGTGCCGCATGTTGCGCCAAAATACCAAATATGAGGGCCCACACCGTCGGTGAATACAGGGCATAAGCGACAAGAACGACTATTCCGATCATTTGGCTGATCAGAAGGGAGATGACGAGCCTGCGTTGGAAAAACCGCCTCTCCAGGGTTGCAAATGACGTCGAAATAAATCCCGACAAAATGAAACCGATGCCCGCGACAGGAAACAATACAATCAATTCTTCGATTTCAAAAAACTTGGCAAGCGGGTATGCAAATATACAAATAAGAATAAATAGAACGATTCCGCGAACAACCTGTATTGTCCAAGCAGTGTTATAGAATATCGGGTTTTCACCATTCTTGCTTCGCACAATATTTTGGTTGATGCCGATTTCCGAAAACAGTGTCGCACCCTGATTGACGGCATTGATGATGGCAATGACGCCAAGGATTTCCGGAGACAGAAGCCGTGCGATGGCGATATTGTTGAGAAGCGCCAGAAACCGGTCGAAGAATTGCCCGAATACGATCCACGCCGTCGCCCTGGCATAGACATTCGCGCGGAGGCGGCCCACGGAAGACCTGAGACGGCTGCTCATCGGTATCATCGTCCCGGATTGGAACCGCCGGGCAGTTGCGCCCCAGACTGCCAGCTATGCGCCCGGCCGGACGGTGGTCTTTCCGCCGGCGTGGTCGCTTTGGTTCGACACGCCTTGTGTACCATTGAAATCAAACCGACTTGTGAGCGTGTGAAATGGGAAGGTCAAGCACGAACACCGGTTATCGTTCGTCTGACCCCCCCCTCCGGGCCGGTGATGAGAGGCGATATCCCACGGGCCGGGCACAGATTGAAGCGCCGGACGCCGGAATGCTTAAGCGCCGCCGGCCCGACAGATTACCGGTCAGCGGAGCTTGCGTGGAGGAAAATGACGGTCTTGCCGCCCCGGTGCATCGATTGTCATCCGCTTGTACCGGGTTCACCGTAAACCGGCAAGATCGTCAGGAAATGCTGCCTCAATGCCCCCGGCCCGGTCCGCGGGCGGGGCCCCGCATTGGCAGCCCCGCCGGGCGCAACCACGGCGTTCAGGCCAGCAAACCGTCATCGAAGAAATAGAACGGCGTATCGCTGTTCTGCCACGACCAGGACGCATCCCGGTCCTGCCAGTCTTGATAGGGATCCAGGGCGCTGTGATTGACGGAATCGCTGTCGATCACCTGGTCCAGAGGGTCGGCCGCCGGCCCGGGATCGGTCTCCACGGGCACATCGCCCGTGGTTTGGCTGTCGTCGGCATCCATACGGATTGCAATGCCGCCACTTTCGCTGATCTCGGCATTTCCCTTGAACTCAGAGTTGGAATAGTTCCACCCGCCCTCAAGAACGATCGGGACATAGACTTTCGTGCTGGCATCGGTAATGCGGTCGAACACATGGAACTCGTAAACGGTAAACCGCGTGCCGTCGGCCGCCTCGTACCAACCGGCCTTGTCCAGCGTGTTCTGCACGCCATAGAGCGTCAGGCCATAGGATTCGATCGAGTTCGGAAGGCTGACTTCCCCGAGGCTGTCTGTCTTGACGCCCTCGATGTTCACGTAGGAAATCCAGGATTCCTGGCCATAGGAGGCCACCAGATCGGATGACTCCGACAATTCGAAGGTCACCGGCGCATTCAGGTCGACATCGGCCGGATTGCGGAATGAAATGGTGATCGGGTTTTCCACACCAGGTGAATCCGGATCGATATCCTCCGGGAAGGACCAGTTGAATATGGTATTCTTGTAGTATTCATTCATGTCTTCAGGCAATGTCGGGTCGTTTTGACGCGCTTGCACATATTCTTCTTGCGTCATGATCATGTCGTTTATGAAAAAATACCCGTCATTATCCAATCCGAAGAGAGGGTTGTTTGGACTGTACGGATTGGAAATGAAGTAATTCTCGTCAAATCCTTCAACATTGGAATTGACGATGAATATGTCCATGCTCTCCTGTTTGAGAATGAGCCCCTTCGTATATTGGGTTCCCGCCGCTCCGACGAGATCGAAATCGGTGAGCGTGTAGTGGGCGGTGTATTCCAGGGACGCACCGATCTCGACGTCCCAGGCAAGGAACGAATCCATCTTCGTCCCCATGTCGTGGCCCTGTTTCGGATTGTTCTTGACGACCTCAAGCCCGCCATAGGACGCGAAGGCTTCATTGCCGGAAAACGAGACAATCGGCGCCACATTGATGCCGACCGATGTTTCGCCGGCGGCGATGGCCTCGTGATCCAGCAGATCCGCCGGGATGAGCCAGTCCTCCCAGCTGCTGCCGGTCGGCTTGCTCCGATGGAAATACTGGAAAGCGTTGTCCGCCGAACCGGCTGAAATATTGTTATCGACCGCGACGACGCGGCCCTGTAGCCAGAATCCGTGACCGCCAAATCCGAGATCGAACGTCGACTGGCCGTCCTTGGCACCGGTTCTCACCGGATCGTCGACATTCCCGTCATTGCGGATGGAAATGTTGCCGATAATCGAACCGATCTCATTGCCGGTCTCCGTAACATAGGCCGAACCGGTCACGTTGTAGGCGGCGTTTTGTTCGAATACGACATAGCTGTCATGGTTGACATAGCCCCAGCCCGGCGAACCGAACACCGCATTGCCATAGAAGTAGGCCGGGTCACCACTGCCGTCTTCGGCGCCGGAACGATGCACGTGCACAGCGTAGCGGGCCACGATATTGTCCTGCGCGCCCTCCTGCAGATCGCCGTTTTCGTCCAGGATGTACGGCGCACCTTTCTGCGTCGTGTCGCGAAGGTAGTTGTCAACCGGGATCGACTTGTCCGTCCGTCCCAACTCCAGAAATTCGACAAACCGGATGTCGACATCGTCGGAATGCATGAACATGACATGGCCACGTTCATTGGCCGGAAGGCCGTCCGGATTTTCCGTCTCGATGCTTATATTGCGCGTATAGTTGGCGACATACGCCTTCAGGTCCTCGCGCGGTGTGTCGTGGTCGTACGCCAGTGGCCGGTCGAGCGTGACGACGTTGCCCTCGATCGCAAGTATGGTGAATTCCTCATCCTGCGATCCCTGATAATTGTGGTTGACCTCCACATAATGCGTACCGGTCAGCACGATGGAATCGCCCGCCTTCCAGCCATCGGGGATCTCGCTGAGGGTAAGGCTCGTATCGCCCTGCATCGCATCGACGTCCACCGTCGTGTAGACCGTCTTTTCCGCGCCGTGCATTTCCACTTCGCCGAGCGCGACAAGCCCGCGGCCGATCTGCATCGGATCCTCGATCCGGTCGATCGGCCCGCCCGACGTGTCGATAACGATATCGACATTGTACATGGCCGGTATCGGTGACTCTGCGGTGCCGGCCTGCAGACGTCCCATCGAATTCACAACCATGGTCTCGACTTCGATGCGCGAATCCATGTTCGACGCAAAGGTCAGAGCACCGTCGACACGCAACGTGGCCAGAGCCACGTCGGCAATCCCGCCATAAGTGACCGAGACACCTTCGCCGATCACGACGGCCGCGCCCTCGCCGGGCACCTGGCCGCCGTCCCAGGTCGCCGGATCAAACCAGTCGCCGTCATTAACCGCGACATGGGTTGCTTTGGCGTCCGAAACGAGTTCCAGGACGGCAGTATGTTCCGCCATCATGGACGAATCCATGTGACCATGATTGCCGTCCATTGTGCCGTCGCCGGTTGGCGTTTCACCGCCGGTATCCGTTTGGGTTCCGGTGTCACCGCCGCCGTCGCTGACTTGCGTTTCACCGATGTCGACCGAAATCGACACCTTGGCGGTGTCCGTCAGATCACCGTCGGAAACCGTATAGGAATAGCCGGCGACGCCCGCCTGATCCGCCGTGAAGCGGATGATGTCTCCATCGAGCACGACGGAGCCGTTCGCGGCGCCGAACACGTCGGTCACGGTGAGCGTGTCATTGTCCGGATCGCTGTCATTGGCCAGGAGATCGGCGACCGTCATTTCGATGGTTTCGCCGGCTCCGACCTCGAATTGTCCGTCATCTTCCGCTGTCGGTGCCTGGTTGGCGCCGGCCGCGCCTTCGATGTCGATTGCGACGCTCGCCTCGGCCGTCGCTTCACCGTCCGACAGTGTATAGGAGAACCCGCCCTCCCCGGCGGCATCCGCAGTGAACCGGACCACATCCCCGTCAAGGACGGCGGAGCCGTTTTCGGCGCCGGAGATCCCGGTAATGGTCAGGGTATCGCCATCCGGATCAGTGTCGTTGGCGAGCAATTCGGCAACCGGGATCTCTGTGACCGAGCCGGCAACCGCCGAATAGCCGCCATCGTCGACGGCAACGGGCGCGGCGTTGGTCGGGTCGGAAGCCGGTTGGTGGACCGACACGCTCACCGTCGCCCGGTCACTGGCCGAACCGTCGGATACCACATAGGTGAATGTGGCAATTCCGGCGGCCGCCGCTGTCAATCGAATGAAGTCGCCGTCAAGCACTGCGGTTCCGTTTTCACCCTGCTCCACTGCTTCGATGAAAAGCACATCTCCGTCACCGTCCGTGTCGTTGGCAAGAAGCGTCGACACCGGGATGAGGAGCGGTTCGCCCAAGGTAGCCGAAAAGCCGGAATCATCAACAGCCGCCGGCTGTGTGTTGATCGGCTCCGCGTCCACCACGAAGTCTGAGATCGGCTGGCTTTCGGTTTTGACGCCAAACGGACGGAGGTCCTCCGTTTCAACAAACAGCACCTGCTCGAAATCACTGACGAAAATCGAAAGCTCTTCCCCGTGGAGACGCTCCACACGGACACCCGTTCCCTCCCGCGTGAACCTATAGTCGTCGGCGGTGCCGTCGAGCATCAGCAGGTCGCGGCCAACTCCGCCGCTGATCGTGCCGGTCCCCTGGCGCACGAGCACGAAATCGTTGAGTTCCGTGCCTTCAAATTCGTCGGCGTCTACCTGTCCGCCATGGTTGTGGAGCCACCAGAACATGTAGGTTGGCGGCATATTTGTCGACGTCGCACTAAATACCGAATAAATCACGATGTACCGACCACTTTCCGAGAAATGTCCGTTTTTCTGTGATCGCGTACATACATTGTTGACACTTTAGAATTCGACAAACACAACCATAAATTCTTATGTATACAGGGTAATTTATTCTTAAATACCTGATGGAGAAACTTTTCTATATCGTTCAGAATTTGGGAATAAATCTGTAAATTTTCTTAATTTCAGCATGGTTGCCACCGTTGAATACCCGCTCCACCCGTCGATTGGATGCGCAAACACTATTCGGGAAGAAGACGGGACGCTGCCTCCACACCCACTCAATGCTATGTGCTGGAATACCGGTCTTGAGTGCGCAATTATTGCTGCAACGCAACAAACATGCCCAACTCAACTGCCCCTTCCAAGCATGTGGTGCGGCGAGACCCCCGAAGCACCGTGCCAAAATAGGACACCCAACTGTGGCGCAATCAAGGAATTCGGCGGTAGCCGGACCTTTCAATTGATTAGAATTTCGTTAAAATGCGCCTTGCGAGGGGGCTCGCCGATTGTTGCGATGCACAACGGACCTCGCGGAGTTGGATCGTATCGTTATGAGTACTCTGGACCAGTACCCTGCGCATTGGGGGCCGTCGGGCGGAAGCCGCCCCTTCACTTTCTCTGCGCCGATCCTGTCGACACTGGTTGCCGTGCTGGATTGCATTCTGGTGGTGGCGGTCGGCCTCGCCGCGGTAACCTTCTATGCCGGCTGGGATCCGATAAATTCCGAACTCTACATAGCCGCCGTGGCGTTTGTATGCCTGGCGATCTACATCCTTTTCCGCTTGGGCAACCTCTACACGCTGGAAGCCATCATGGCGCCGGTGCGGGTGGTCAACAAAACCGTCGTCGGTGTCATCACCGCCTTCTTTCTTCTGATGGCGATGGCCTTTTCGCTCAAGATTTCCGAGGATTTCTCCCGCATCTGGATGTATCTGTTTGCCGGTGGAAGCTGCGCCGTGATCGCCGCGGAGCGTATGCTGGTATACTGGGCGCTCACCACCCTGTCGGCGCGCAACTTGGTGTCGCGGTCGGTGGTTGTGCTCGGAACCGGGAAACAGGCAGAAGCGTTCCTCAACCGAATTGCCGTCGAAAAGCCCTGTTTTACGTCGATCGCCGGGGTGTTCGACCTGGATCTAAACACCGAGCCCGACCAGACGGTGGCCGGATATCCGGTGCTCGGCACCTTTGACGACCTGTTCGCCTACGCCCGCGTCCACCCCGTGGACGATGTCGTCATTGCGACACCCTGGAGCAACGACGACGCGGTGATCTCGGCGGCAAAACGGCTGAAAGAGCTGCCGGCAAAGGTCTATCTCGGGTCCGACCTGATCGGATTTCGCCTGAACCTCGTTCCGGCGCCGAACAATTTCGGATCCGCACCTCTGGCTGAGATATCCGACAAGCCGCTGGCCGGTTGGCGGGTCGTCGCCAAGTCGGTCGAGGACTACACCCTGGCGACGCTGTTCTTGCTAGCCGCTGCGCCGGTCATGATTTTTACAGCCATCGCGATCAAGCTCGAATCACCGGGACCGGTTTTCTTCCGGCAAAAACGCCTTGGCTTCAACAATAAGGTCTTCGAGATCTACAAGTTTCGGTCCATGTACTGCCAGCCGGAGGGCCAGGCCGGCAGCCGCGTTGTTCAGGCCAAGCGTGATGATCCCCGGGTGACCCGGGTTGGCCGGATCATACGAAAAACCAGTATCGATGAATTGCCTCAGCTCTTTAATGTGCTCAACGGCACCATGTCACTGATCGGCCCGAGGCCGCATGCCGTTGAACACAACGCCGAATATTCCACGCAGATAGGCGGATATTTTGCCCGTCACAACGTCAAACCCGGAATCACCGGCTGGGCGCAGGTCAAGGGCTATCGCGGAGAGACGACAAATCTCGAATTGATGGAAAACCGCGTCTACCACGATGTCGAATATGCCGACAATTGGTCGCTGATGCTGGACATCAAGATCCTGCTGATGACGATTTTCGTCGTCCTGAGCGGCCGCAACGCCTATTAGCCGGGATCGACGCCGAACCTCCGCCGGGTTGCGCCGTCTTCGGCAAGTCAAGCCGGACTGGTCCCCCGCAGCCAAAGCCGCGCGGACTGCGCTGCGCGCTAGGGCAGCAACACCGAGTCCCGGGTCATCCTGACATAGACACCATTGGATGACGCCGTTTCGCCGCCCTCTTCCTTGCGCCGGAAATCATATCCGAATATCGCCTGCCAATGGCGGGTCAGCCGGTAGTTCAGCGATGACGACACGGTCAGCTGGGTCCGATCGGTCGATGATCCGTCCGAAACCCCGCTTTGCGTGCTGATGCCCGCCGAAACGGACCAGTCGGTGCGATCGTTGATCGAATGCCGGATGGATGTGGAAATGCCGGTCCGCGTCAACAGTTCTCCGGCCGCGCTTGGGCTGACATTCTGGGAAAATTTCACGCCGTAGCGGGTCCGCTTGCGCCGCAATTCAGCATCCAGCTTTCCTGAAAATCCGACCGCGGTCGAGGCCGGCGTCATGTCATCGCGGGTATTGACCAGATGCAGACCGCCGGATCCCGAAATGTCGAGATTCTTGGTCAATTTGACGCTGATGCCCACGGTGTTCAGAAACGTGATCGTTCGCGACCCGGTCCCGTTGTCCGGCTTGAACAGGCTGATCGAGCTTTTGGCATCGGTCGTGATTCGCGAATTGACCAGGTGGGTCCACGTTGCCGCAAGAGAGGCGTTGAAAAACGGATTGAGATCGTCGGTCTCGGTCGAAAAGTCCACCTGTCGGACCGTGCCATCGATCGCGATCCGGTTGTTGTGGTTGATCGCCGTATCGATGCCGATCGCCCCGCTTGTCGTGATGCGGTTGGTGTCGATCTGCGTCAGGCCGGTGTCCTCCAACTCGCTGGTTTGCGCGTCCTGGACGGTAAATCCGAGGCTTGCGGAATAATCGGTCGACTTGGTCTCCTTTTTCACCGAAAGCGAATAGTCCTGCCCGAGCGCGCTCGATTTTCCGTCGGCGCCCGGCCCGGCATAGGTGTTGTAGGTCCAGCCGGCATCAAGGGTGAATTCCAGCGTCGGCAATGCCGCTGTGATGGTCGTGTTCAGATTGGTCGTTGAGAACAGAACCGCACCGGCGGACTCCGGCAGCAGATCCAGATTGTCGCTGAAGTAAAGCCGGTTGCCCGCTTCGCTGGTGATCGACAGGTTAGCCGACTTTGCAGGCGCGGCCGCCCCGAGGATAAGCGTGCCGGCAACGATCGGCGCGAGTCCGCGAAGGTGTGGCCTTGATGGCCGCACCGGCCGGGAGGTCATTCAAAGAGGCCTCGCTCAGGAACGATGACGACGTCCCCATTGTGTAAATAGATGTTCCCGGTCAGATCATGGCCGGATTCCACATCCTTGTAGTTGAATGGAATGACCTCGTAGTGCGAACGGTGGCGCCGCCGCACATGGATCCGGCGCTTGGCGGCGAACTGGCCGACACCTCCGGCAATGGCCAGGGCCTGAAGCACCGTGGTCGGTTCCTCGATCTCGTAAATACCGGGCTTTGCAACTTCGCCGGTTACGTAAATGGACCGCGTCGCCGGCTCCACCTCGGGTCTGACGGCGGACTCCACGAGCATGACCGTCAAATCGAGTTGTGCGGTGAAATTCTTTTGCAGACGTTTCCGCAGCGTACCTTCAAGCTGCTCCGGCGTCAGCCCCGATGCCCGAAGGTGGCCCGCCAGCGGCAACGATATCCGGCCGTCGGGACGAACCTTGACTTTCCGGTTCAGATTTTCGTCCTGCCCGACCCAGATTTCGATCACGTCGCCGGGTTTGAGCCGATAGGCACCATGCGCCCAGACGCTGCTGACAGCAAAACAAATGGCGATGACAGCCAGAACCACACGCATGATCGCCCCGCAATTTCCACCCATCAAGACCGAGACCTGAAAGCTATTGGGCGCACAAGGGCAAGTCAATCGAGCACACATCGTTTGCGCGCCGAATCTTGCCTGTTGTTGCGCCATGCCAACACGGTCTTAACGGTTAATTCGCATTGATTAACGTCCACTTAACCAACGCGCCCGTGTCAGGTCCACGGCTTCATGTATCGGAGTCCGGATGTCTGGGCAACATATCAGTAGTAGGATTTTATGTCCTGGACGTCCTTGTTCAGCACCACGCCCAGATAATTGGCATTACCGAGCTTCTGCTCGCATTCGGTGAGATCGGAAAGCTTCGTCTGATTGGCCGACACGACCAGCATGACGCAATCGACGAGCGGCAGGAACGCCAGGGCATCATCGGCGGTCAGCATGGGCGGCAGATCGAAAATGATCGGACCGGCGGCATGGCGCGCCTTGAGGTCCGCCACCAGCCGTTCCACGGCCCGCGATGCGATATACTCCGAAGAACCGGATACATGTGCGCTGTTGGGCAGGATTTCCAGGCCCGGCATACCCGGATCGACGAGGAGATCATCGAGACCGACGTGGCCGGCCAGCAGTTCGCCGAGCGGATAGTCGCCGGAAAGCCCGAGATATCGGGTGATCTGCGGCTTGCGCATATCGAAATCGACGAGCATGGTCGTTTGTTCGGCCAGCCGGGCGGCACTGAACGCAAGATTGATGGAAACCACGGTTTTGCCGTCACCCGCCGATGGCGAGGTAATGGCGAGCGTCCGCCACCCGTGATCGTTCATGGCCTGCATCACGCGCGTTCGCAGCATGTCGATCGCGCCGCATCGCGGATCGCTTTTGTCGAACGCGATAATCCGGCTCTGTTCCAGCCGGAACCGATCCAGGTGGACCGACCGGATCGGCGCGGGTTCCGGCCTCGTCCTGACAATCGTCGGATGAACCGGCGATTCCGCTTCGAACCGTTTTGGCTTTGTATCGCTCCGCGCCGCCTTTGCCAGCGCGATCGCATCCTTTATTCGTTCCAAAACCTCACCCTCCGGTGATTGGCGTTGCCCAACCCCGTAGTCCGAATCGGTTTACAATTTAGCCTGAATCCGCAGCAACAGCTCATCCAGCGGTATCGCCAGGAAATGGAGACCCGCCACACCGGCGGCGAACGCAAGCGTTGCCGCGGCGAACGACAAGCCGATTTTGCGGCGGGAACGCCGGACGTCCTCCTGGTTGCGAACATAGGGAATTGCCACGATCGGCCGGCGATTCATCACGCGTTGCAGCTGCCCGACGCTCTGGACGCTCGTATTCATCAACTCCAGGCCCAGCACGGACCCGCCGCTGATGCCGGCAGCAACCACGAAGGCCATGGCAAGAATGACCATACGATTGGGTCGCACCGGAATTTGCGGCACGGTCGGCTGCTCGATGACTTCAAACCGTTCCGCATTGTTGTCTTCTTCCAGCGATTCGCCCAGTTCCGCCGCCGCTTGCTTGGCGATCAGTTCCTCATACTGGGAACGGATATTGGCGTATTCCCGCTCCAGCGCATTCAGGCCCAGCTGAACATCCGGCGTTCGTCCGATTGACACACGTACTTCGTCGATCGAATCCTGGAGCTCTTTGCGCTGCTCCTCCAGGAGCGTGCGCCGCTCGCGAAATGTCTCGGCCTGGAATTCGGCGACGATCGTCTGTGCGTCATCCGCCGGCGCATCGCCACCGGCGCCGTCTCCTTGCGCCTGCGTTTCGTCCGGGGCGGTCGCATCGAGTTCCGCCTCGATATTCTTGATTTCCTGGTTCAGGCTGCGCATGACCGGATGAGAATCGCTGAAGACGGCAGCCTTGCGGACGAGTTCTGATTGCAGCTGGTTCAGGCGCTGGGTGAGCTGGCGGCGGGTCGAAAACGCCTCCTCAGGCAGGCCGACGCTTTGCGACCCCGATGTCGACAGGCCCAGCTCGAACAGTCTTTGGTCCCGGTCAAGGTTCTGGATTTCGGTATTGACGTCGATCAGGCGTCGTTCCATGCGCTCCAGGAAGCTCAGCCGATAATCCAGGCTCTCCGGCAGGGCCGATTCGTTTTCTTTCTTGAATTCCGTGATCTGCAGTTCGATGCGCCGCAGGTCTTCCTCCCGGCGTTCCGTTTCCCTGACCAGGAATCTTGTGGTTTCGGAGGCGCGCGATGTCCGGGTGCGAACGTTTTCCTCAAGAATGAGTGTGACGAGTTCGTTGGCGACCTGGGACGCGACTTTCGGCACTTCATGCTCGAAGCCGACGGTGAAGGCGACCGAAAACCGATTCGATCGCCGGTTGCCGCCATCGAGCCGAATTCGCCGGATCGATGTGCTTTCCCGCGCCTTCTGGACCAGTTCCGTCGTGGTCAATTGTCCGCGCTGGTTCCGGTACAGGTCGAATTTGTCGATGATCGTCAGGATATTCGAACGCGTCATGACGCGCTGTTCGATCACCTGGATGCGCTCATCGGGCAGGCTGGTGACGGTCGAGCGAACCAGGTCTTCGGGAATCTGCTGGGATTCGACAAGGATTGTGGCTTGCGATCGGTACACTGCCGGCAGCATGTAGGCGACGGCCGCACCAATCCCGAAGACCACGACAAACAGCGCCAGAAGAAGCGGAATCCGCCGCCTGATGGCAAAGAGCAGTTGATTGATATCCAGCAAGAAATCCATTCGAGCGCCCTAGCATCATCCGCGAAGCGGACGATTGCGAACATGCCCCGCCAAATTGGTTCGTGGCGAATATGGGCCTGCCCGCCGCCCCGTGCAATCTATACCTTCTGGCACAAACGAGTATCGGAAACCAAAATCAAAATAAGGCTAATGACCCGGTACGGCGACCGGGGCATCCCGATCGCCCGGCCCGCCGAAAAATCGGCCGGCCCCTTGTTGGAGGCCGGCCGACAATTCAAGAACCGCAAATCGCAACGAAGCCGGGTCAGGCAGCAGCAGCCTTCGCCTTCTTCCGCCGCGACATGTAGCCGACACCCAGCAAAGCCGATCCGAACAACAGCACGGCCGGCGGCAACGGCACGGTCGTGACGATGCTCACATAAAACTCTGTCGGGTCGTTCCCGGCGATATCATAGGCGAATACCCAGGTCTGCAGTGCACCGATCGCCGACAGGACGCCCGGAGCCAGTTCGCCATTCGTGATCGTCTGCTGAACACCATTCAGCAGGATCGTGCCGTTGGCCAGAAGATGATTGGCATCCCGGAAAATAATCTCACCGATAATGACCGCCCGCGTGAACATCAGGGTCAGTATCTCGCCGCCCGCTGCACTGGAAGTGTTGTCATCGCCGGTGTTCGCACCAGTCACGCCGCTTGTGCAGCTTGCCGATGAACACACGCCCAAGCCACCTGGCAATCCGCCATCATAGGCATCCAGAAATGCGTCAACGGGCGTCGTGTTGTCCACGTTTCCGCCGGTCGCTTTCACCCCGAGACCGTCAATGGTCAACGTGTCATCGAGATTTCCATCGGCAAGCAGAGGAACGACGAGCTGCCAATTCCCTTCTGCATCGTTGACGATATTGCCGGGCTCACCGGTATCGACACCGCCGACCGCCGGAAAGGCGAGACCTTCCGCAATCGCCCCGAAATCGAATGTCGTGGCAACCGCATTTGTAGAGAGACCAAACACACAGGTCGCAATGATTGCGCCCGCTCTTACGATGCGTCTCATGTTGTTATATCTCCGTGATCTGAACCACACACTATTAATCTGCGCATTCGGAATCAGCCCAAAATGCGCCGCAAACCAGTCCAAACCCCCTGCTGAAGCTTCGCATTTTAAACAAACTTTAACCCAATACAACCGGAAAATCGCATCGTGGCCGTGACAAAATTCGAAGGTTTCGGCAAATACCGGGGGCAACCAGCAGGAATTGGCGAATTAACCACGCAATGTGCTAAATAGATCACACAACTCACTTTTTCCGATTCACGCCGACCAGAATCGGGCGAGCGGGCTGCCGTCCAACACGGTGGCGGCCAGCGCCTGTTCCGCAGGTGCGAGCTTTTGCTTCCAGCCGTGGACGACCGGGGCCGGTGTACCCGCCCAGTCGCCGGCCGCTGCCCGGCCCGCGCTCGCGCCAACACGCGCTTCGATCGCCGGCCCGAACGGCAATCCGAGGAATTCATAGATATCGCGGGCGCCCCGGACCGGGTCGGCGGCAAGCTGCTCGTATATCACGAGTTTGTAGCGGGGGGCGGTTTGACCGACACGCCAGATCGCCTCGTTGTTGACCCGCCAGAACCAGGCCACCGCTTCGTTCAGATCCAGGTGCGCCGGATCCGGCACCGCGGCCGCCAGCTTCGGCATGTCCGCCAGCACATCGCCGACCGCGCCCTGGTAAAGCAGCCGCTCCTGCGCCCGCGTCTTCGCATCGAGCTTTGAAAAGAACCGGTTGATGCCGGAATTGAGCTGGCCGCCAGGATGACGGATTATGTGGAGGATGGGAACGTCCGGCCGGTTTTCGGCCACCCACCGGACCATCCAGGCCCGCATCCCGTTGATCTTGAATATCGCGTAGGCGGACGCCAACCGGTTGCGCGAACCCATCCACCGGGGCAGCGGCCACTCGCCGGTTCGATAGGCCGGCGCGAGCATCCGCAACCCGCGGCGCAGTTTGGGGCGCGCCAGCACCTGTGCCAGCCCCGATTTCAATGCCAGTCGGTGGATATGATCCTTGTGTGATTCGATCCGCAGGTCACGCTCGCCGATATGGCTTGCCGTCCATCGGGCAAACGCATCCCAGAGCGGCCCGAACGCTGCCGGATCCTTCACAAAGTCGGCATATGTGGGAAGGTTGTTGTAGGGGGACGTCGCGATATCCTGAGGTTCGTTGCGACAATGCGTAACCGGACTGGTATTGAGCATCGTCAACAACCAGTTGGATCCTGAACGGCCGTCGCCGACAATCAGGCCGTAATTCGGGTTATGCGTATTGCTCACTGGACAATCCGGCTGGTTCCGCGCGCTGGACGATATTAACGGTTCTGGAGAATGGGCTTGAAGGTTTCGCAATTAGGCGCGATAGCCAATCCGTTTCACAACCTCTTGATACACATGCGCTTTCATCGCCATGCACATTGCCATGCACATTGTTTGAGTATCCGCCATACCTCATGACCAACAAGCTGAAAATCCTGTTTGCGTTACCGGGACTGCACCGGGTCGACCGTGGCGCGGAAGTCGCCTTCATCAATGTCGCCAAACGGTTGCAGGACATGGGCCACGCGGTCACGGTGTTTGGCTCCGGCGCCTCCGCCGACGGCATGCCGTACGAGTTCAAAAGGATACCGTGCATAAGCCGCGAATTTTTTGAGCGCTTTCCGGGCATACCGCCATTTCGCGGCGAATACGCCTATGAAGAGGCAACGTTCGTACCGGGCCTTCTGGCGGCCTACAAGCCCGGGCGGTACGATGTGACGGTAACCTGCGGCTATCCGTTCGTGAATTGGGTGCTGGCCTACAGAAAATCCGCCGGAACACGGCCGGCGCATGTCTTTGTCACCGAGAATGGCGACTGGCCGGCAACCTCCGATTCGCTCGAATACGGATTTTTTCGATGCGACGGCCTTGTCTGCACCAATCCCGACTATTTTGAGCGCAACGAGGCGCGTTGGAACTGCGCTCTTATCCCCAACGGTATCGACCTGGACCGGTTCGCCGGGGCCCGGTCCGATCGCCCGCGCTTTGGCCTGCCTCAACAAAAGAGAATTGTGCTGATGGTGAGCGCGTTATCCCCGACCAAGCGGGTAAGCGAGGCGATTGACGCCGTCGCCGCCATCCCCGATTGCCATCTCGTGGTTGCTGGTGACGGGCCGCAGCGTTCCGCGATCGACCGCGCCGCCGAGGCCCTGATGCCGGGGCGGTTCCGGCGCATGACCGTGCCGCCCGAACAGATGCCGTCGCTCTACAGATCCGCCGATCTGTTCCTTCACATGTCCAGGGACGAAGCCTTCGGCAATGTCTTTCTGGAGGCCCTGGCCAGCGAACGCCCGGTCATCGCCCATGACAATGCCCGTTATCGCTGGATACTTGGCGAGGAGGGAAGATTCGTTGATACCGGCAACCGCCCGCTGCTGACCGAGACCATTCGGGCCGAACTGGATCTGCAGTGCTCCAGGCCGGAGGCCCGAAATCCTGAAGCCCGGCGCCAACAGGTCGAACAATTTTCCTGGGACCGGATTGCCGCCCGCTACGAGGCCTTTTTCTACAGCATCTGCGATGCACGGGGATCCCGGCCGCACGCCCCGCCCGGTTAAGTCCGTCCCGGCGTATTGTTTGCGCCCGCCGTCGATTCCGGTTAGCGGTCTGTCACGGCAGCTCTGCGCCGTTCGCAAAGTCGGTCGCATCCACACGAGCAAAGACAATCCATGAAAACCATTGGCGCAATTGTCGGTGCCGGCGCCATGGCACGGGAACACCTGGTGGCGATGAAAAAGGTCGTGGACGGCGAGATTGTTGCCGTTTGCGATCTCTCCCCGGTACGCGCGGAAATGACAGCGGAGCGCTACGGGCTCGCCCATTGGTTCGACGACATGTCGCAGATGCTGGCCGAAACGAATCCTCATATCGTCCACATAACCGCGCCACCGCAGGCACACTTCCCGCTGGCCAAAGCCTGCCTGGAGCAGAACATCCACGTGATCTGCGAAAAACCGGTCACGGTGCGCTACGCCGACTTCCTGGCGTTGCGCAATCTGGCCCGCGACCGCCGGTTGATGCTATTGGAAAACCAGAACTACCGGTACCATTCCACGATCCGGCGGCTGACCGAACTCCGGGCATCCGGCGCAATGGGCGATATTGTCGACGTGCAGATCGCCGTCCATCTCAATGTCGTGGCCGCCGGAAGCCCCTTTGTCGATCGAAACGTCCCCCATTGGAGTCTGGGGCTGAAAGGCGGGGTTGTCGGCGATTTCCTGACCCACATGGTCTATGTGGCGCAGCTGTTCGCCGGCCGGACGGGCGAAATGTGCACACGCTGGGAAAAACGGGAGGCCGACTCCCCGTTGCCCCATGATGAGTTCAGGGCATTGGCGCAGGGCGCCGACGCACCGATCGAATTGATATTCAGCGGCCGTGCGCAACCCAACGGATTCTGGGTTCGCTTGTCGGGGACCCGGATGCACGCCGAAGCCAATCTGTTCGAGCCGCCCCGCATCACCCTCCGCAGACAGCGGTCGGGGACACCGCCGATTGCCACATTTGTCGACGGCCTGGCGGAGGCAGCGATGGTCGCCGGCGGAACCGTCGCAGGTCTGACGCGCAAGGTTGCCGGGACGGCGCGGTACGATGGGCTCGCCGGGTTTCTCCGCGCATCCTATGCAGCGCTGTCCCGCGACCAGCCGCCTCCGGTTTCGCTGGACGAAATCGATCAGATCGCCCGGACCGTGGATGCCTTGTCAAAACCGGAGAACGGCTGTTGAAAATCCTGGTAACCGGCGCCGGCGGATTTCTGGGGCGGCACGTCGTCGCCGGCCTGCTCGCCCGCGGCCACAAGGTGCGGGCGATGGTCCGCCCCCATTCCCGGCGCCCGGCGTGGCCGAGGGAAATCGAGATCGTGCCCATGGATCTGCGGGCGCCAAAGGATCTGGACCGGGCGCTCACCGGAATCGACGCGATCGTCCACCTGGCAGCCGCGACCTCGGGCGACGAGGACGCCCAATTCGCCGCAACCATTGTCGGCAGCGAACATCTGCTCTCGGCGATGAACCGTGTGGCGGTCGGGCGGCTGGTCCTGGTCAGCAGCCTCGTGGTCTATGATTGGGCAAATGTTCGCGGGACCATGGATGAGTCCGCGCCGCTCAATGACGATTTCTACGACATGGGCGCCTATCACATTGCCAAGAGCTGGCAGGAGCGCTTGTTTCGCCGCGCCGCGGTTGGTGCAGCCTGGGATCTGACGATTTTGCGGCCCGGCTTCATCTGGGGCCGCGATCATACCGCGATCGCCGGCATGGGCCGGAAATGGGGCCCGTTCTATGCCCTGATCGGCCCTTTGACCCGGCTCCCCCTGACCCACGTCGAAAACTGTGCCGATGCCATCGTTGCGGCCACCGAAGACCCTGCCGCTGCCAGCAACAGCTTCAATATCGTCGACGACGACAGCGTCCGGGTCTGGCGCTACGCCCGCGCCCACGCCAGGGGCCACGGGCAGCGGTTCGTCCCGCTCCCCATTCCGTATTGGCTGGCGATGGCCAACGCGAAACTCGCCTCATGGACCAGCCGCAAACTGTTCGGCCCCGAAGCGCGGCTTCCCAGCCTGCTGACCCCGCGGCGCTTTCAGGCGCAGTTCAAGCCGTTGCGCTTCGACAACGGCAAGCTCCGGCGCACATTGAACTGGACGCCGCCCCTTGATCACCAGGCGCGCATCGACCGCAGCTATGGCGGCGCCGATCCGGCCTAGCCCGGCGCCGATCGCCGCGCGCCCAGTTTCTCCGACACGATGCCGGCCAGACGCCCCGCCGCAATTGCGCCGCGTCGGCACCAATGAACCGGCGAACGACTCGCAACCGACTGGTTGTTGGCCCGCAGCATCGATCGGCCGATTGAGGCGGATTTCGGCAGCCCGCCCCGCATTATGATCTGGCTCATGCCCTTGCCGTAGAGATAGTGCTGCTTCAGCATCGGCCACAAACCGCGCCGGTGGCGATAGTGGACGACCGCGTCGCGCGCATAACCCAGCGGGATTTCCAGGTCGATCAGCCGAAAACTGATCGCCATGTCCTCGCCCCGGATCAGGGTTTCGTCAAAGCCGCCGACCGATTCGAACACCGACCTGGCAATGCCCATGTTTCCGGCAAGCAGGTAGGGATAGCCAAGAAATGTCGGCAGGGCATCCGGCGTTGCCGGCGGCCGCCAGTCTTCCTGCCCCGGCACGGCCAGCAGGCGTTCGTCGAGATGGCCGCTGACCACCTGGTGGTTCTCCAGCGCCTTCGACATCGCGTAAATCCAGCCGGGGGCCACGATGTCATCGCCGTCACAAAAAAGGATGTACTGCCCCTTTGCTTCACGCGCGCCGACATTGCGTGCATGTGATGCGCCGCCGGTTCCGGAACTGTCGACGACGCGGGCATGGCCGGCCTGGAAGGCGGAGGCGATCGCTTCCAGTTCCCGGCGCTCGGCTGAATTGTCGGTGTTGTGCGAAAGGATTACTTCGAACGCGCCGGCGTCTTCCTGATTCTCCAGCGCCTCGATCTGTTCACGAAGCGGCGCGTCGACGCGACCGACCGGTACGACAATGGAGATTAGATCCGGCATGGTATCCCTTCGGCCGTAGCCTTGACCGCCCACCCCATAGGAAAATCCGGCGCCGCCCGCCAGCCTCAAGCGCTCCCAATCGCCGCATTCATGATAAATTCAAAGGATATGGCAAATGGTCGCACTATGCGGTTGCCTCGGCGGCAGCTTGGAAATACGATAGCGACCACAAGGGTTTCCGTGTCAATCGTCGCGGGGGAGCTACGACGGGGGCCGGATACGGCGGATTGCACAAGCCGCGCCCTGATATTTTCGAGAACAGCCCGGGGGCAATGCCAAGATGAACCATTTTTCTCGATTGCTTGCTGCGTGCGTTGTGCCTGGCATGATGGTGACCGCGAGCGCCGCGCAGGAAGCCGGCACGGCCATCGATGTCAGGCAGCCGGCGGACCTGCAGACCAATTCGGGAAAAATACGATTGCGCAAGGGCGCCGCCGTATCGCTGGGTGACAAGGTCACAACCGGCCGGACCGGGCAGGTGCATCTGGAATTCACCGACGGCACCCGGATGGTGGTCGGGCCCAAATCATCGCTGGTGATTGAAGAATATCTGTTGGCCAGCAAGAGCAAGGTAAGCCGGTTCTCGGTCAATGCGCTCGGCGGTACATTCCGCTTTATCAGTGGCAGCAGCCCGAAGCGGGCGTATAAGTTGCGCACGCCGACAGCCACACTCGGTATTCGCGGCACAAAGTTCGACATCAACGTTCGCCGCGACGGTACAATTGGTGTCGCCATCATAGAAGGCGCCACGAGGCTTTGCGGCAATGATCGCTGCATTGTGCTTCAGGATTCCTGCAGCGTCGGGGTCAACTACATCAACCGCCGCATGCGCGTGATGAAGGAGGAAGAATCCCGCAACACGGCGATCTTTCGCAATTTCCCCTATCTGGAAAACCAGCGCAGCCTGCGGCGGGGATATCGCGTGGATGTGTCCTCTTGCGGCGAAGATTTCCAGGTCAGGGCGCATCAGCGGCGGCTGGAACGCACGAGTCCGATATTCAATCCGCCGGGGTCGGTCACCGGCAATGAAACGGTTTCCGCACCGCGGCAGCGGGGATCCGATTTTGAGTAACAGCCGGGATCGTATTGTCCGCGATCGGATCGCAATCAGCAACCGGTGATTGGCGCATATGCCGCTCTGCCTGCGGTGTTTCGCTCCAAAACGCCCCCGAACGAGCGGCGGCAACAAGATCGGCACATAAAGATCGGCACTTATTGGCAACAGTGGCTAGCTTTGTGAAAACAACGCGATCGCAAGCATTGTAACCGGCCGGTCGGTTGGCTAAAGTTAACAACAACTGAACAAAATTCCCGGCATTGTCACCATTGCGGTGTATGGATCGATGACGTGTCGCAAGTGCGAAATGGATAGCGTGAGTTGGGAGCGCCGGCATGATGTATGGGATTAAAGCAGCGAAAATTCTGAGTGGTGCGGTTTTTGCATCGTTCATAGTCGTATCGGCAGCGAGCGCCACAACGGTCACCCAGACGCAGATCCTCGATTCAACCGGCGAGGACATGACCTTTGTGTTTGGCCCGTTGCCTTCAAACAACGGAGCCGGCGGAACGCTCACGATCGCGTCGGGCGGATCCAGTGGCATCGAGGGTATCGATCTCAGCGGTGGATTCGCCAACGAGAACGAGAATTTTGAAGTGGTTTTCGAAGGCGCATCGTTGGGATTCTTCAGTTGTGGCGGCCCGTCCGGCAACGGCTCCACGCCAATCCCCGGCGCGACCGACAATTCGTTCAATTTCAATAACTGCGTCTTTTCGCTGGAACTGACGCTCAGCGCCGCGGAACTGACCGCTGCGCTCGCCGACGGCAGCATTACGGTCGGGGTCTTGTTTGGCGACGAAATCAATTTCGCCGGCGACGGCGTCGATCCCTTCGGGGACGACGACGAAGTGGTGGTGACCCTTGCCTACGAAGCTGTCCCGCTTCCCGCTGCTCTGCCGTTGTTCGCCACGGCGCTCGGCGGCCTTGGTTTTGTTGGCTGGCGGCGCAAGCGCAAGGTGGCAGCGCAGGCCTGAGGCAGCCTGTTTAAGCCGATCGGGTGCGCGACTTGTTTTGACGGGCAGCCGGATATTATCCGGCTGCCCCGTTTGAATCTGGTCCTCCGGATTCTGGCTCCGGGGTTTCCGGAATCGAATAATAGCTCCTGTACCAGGCCACAAAGGCTTTCACGCCTTCCGCCACCGGCGTCGCCGGTTCATACCCGACCGCCTCGGCAAGCAGTGAGACATCAGCGTGCGTATCGGGGACATCCGCCCGATTGCGTGGCCGTTGCAGCCGTTTTCCCTTCACACCCAGCGCCGCCTCCAGGGCATCGACATAGGCGCCGACATTCACCGGGTGCGTGTTGCCGATATTGAAGATGCGGAACGGCGCCGCACCGGTCGCCGGATCCGGTACCTGTCCGTCCCATGCTGGATTTCCCTGCGCGATCTGATCGCTGGCGCCGGTTACGCCGGCCACGATATCGTCGATATAGGTAAAATCCCGCGTGTGTTTGCCGTTGTCGAACAGTTCGATTGGTTCGCCGGCCAGGATGAGACGGGTGAACAGGAACAGCGCCATGTCCGGCCGGCCCCACGGTCCATAGACCGTGAAGAACCGCAGCCCGGTTGTCGGCAGCCCGTAAAGATGACTGTAGGCGTGGGCCATGAGCTCGTTGGCCCGCTTTGTCGCGGCATAAAACTGCAACGGGTGATCGGCACCGTGGTGCTCCGAAAACGGCATCCGCGTATTGGCGCCGTAGACGCTGCTGGTGCTCGCATAGGTCAGATGCGGCACGTTGTGATGGCGGCAGGCTTCCAGAATATTCGTAAAGCCGACCAGGTTGCTTTGCACATAGTCGTGCGGGTGGCTGATCGAATGGCGGATGCCGGCCTGCGCCGCCAGATGGATCACGCGGTCGAAGCGATGCCTGTCGAATACGCCGCTCACAGCATCCTGATCGGCCAGGTCCGCCCTGACGAAGTCATAGGCGCCGCTGGCCTTTGCCGCGGATTTCTCAAGTTCCGCCAGGCGGGCGTCCTTGAGGTTCGGGTCGTAGTAGGTATTGACCGAATCGAAGCCCACAACGCCGTCGCCCCGCTCCAACAGGTATCTTGCGACATGAAAGCCGATAAAGCCGGCATTTCCGGTTACGAGAACTCTCACGGTTCATGTTCCTGTTGTTTGCCCGGTTCGACCTCCCGGTTCGCGGCGCCGGCCTGCCGCCGGACCGTGACCGGTCGCCTTGCATGTCGGCGTTGCGCCGCCCCGCCCGCACCGCCATGTGTTCCTCGGGACTGGCATTTGTTGGCAGTTCCGTCAATGATGACGGCCAGTGGGTGCGGCATGCCCGGGGTCAGGCCGGCCAAACCGGACATTGGCCCGCTTTGCCGACACCTCGTCAAAAGTCAAACAGGGAGTGAAACATGAAACAGCATGGGAAATCGGCGCCGATCATCGCCTGTGCCGCCCTCGCCGGCGCGCTTGCCGCGGGAGCACCTGCCATCGCGCAGGAACCTCAGAACTACCTGCTCGCAACCGCATCCACCGGCGGCACCTACTATCCGGTCGGTGTCGCCATCGCCACCCTTGTCAAGGTCAAGCTGCAGCCGAAACAGAAGATCGGCATGTCGGCGATCAATTCCGCCGGTTCCGGTGAAAACATCAAGCTGATTCGCGAAAACGAGGCCCAGTTCGCCATTCTCCAGGGTCTGTTCGGCGCTTATGCGGCGACGGGCACCGGTCCGCTGACCAATGACGGCCCGCAGAAGAACCTGTGCTCCGTCTCCATGCTTTGGCAGAATGTCGAGCACTTCATCGTCACGGCCGATCTGGCCAAGACCGGCACCATGGACGATGTCGCCGGCGCCAAGGGCCAGGCCGCCGCGCTCGGCCGTCAGAATTCCGGCACCATTGGCTCCAACCGGACCATATTGAACAATCTCGGCTACGACATGGACAGTGATTTCGAGCTGGTCTTTGCCGGTTACGGCCCCTCTGCCGAAGCCCTTCAGAACGGTCAGGTTGCCTTCATGTCGACCCCGGCCGGCGTCCCGGTTTCGGCCGTCACATCCGCCTTCGCCAACATGGGTGACAAGATTGCCCTTCTGAACTTCACCCCTGAACAGGCCAAGAAGGCCAACGGCGCCTTCGGCGATCTGTGGACCCCGTACATGATTTCGGCCGGCACCTATCCCGGTGTCGACAGCGATGTCGAGACCATCGCCCAGCCGAACTTCCTCGCGGTGCGTTGCGACCTGCCGGAGGAAACGGTCTATCTGATAACCAAGACCATGCACGAAAACCTTGCCTTTCTTCAGGGCATTCATCCAGCCACCAAGGCGATGAGCCTAGAGGCTGCGTTGCCGGGCCTGCCGGTTCCGCTGCATGCGGGGGCGGCGAAGTACTACAAGGAGGCCGGCCTGACGGTCCCCGAAAAGCTGATGATGATGAACCAATAGCGTTCCTCGGCGCCCTTTGGATCCGGCCCGTGCCCGGCGCGGGCCGGCGGCCTGGCCTCCGGCGGCGCATCGCCGCGCTGCCGCTGCAAACACCGGGCACCCCCTCCGATGGCTGACCGATCGGACAACGCCATGCGCGATTCATCATTGCCGGGCGACGAATTGGACCTGGACCACGAAGGCGAGTTCGCCGCCCGCATGCGCATCCCGTCCAGGCCGGGCGCGTTTGTGCTCGGCGCCATTTGCGTCGCCATCGCCGTCTTCCACATCTGGGCCAACATTGTTGGCATTGCCGACACCCAGTGGCTGGTCGGCGGCCATTTTGTCGGTTTCGCCTTCCTTTGCGCGGTCTGCTACCCCCTGCGCATCGGCCGCCATGTCGCGCCGATCTGGCTTGACATCGCCATCGGCGCGGGGATCGCCGCCGCCTCCGCCTATATCGTGCTTTCCGAAAACGCCATCTACGATCAGGGGGTCAAGCTGTCGTCATCCCACTGGATCGCCGCCCTGGTCACAATGGCCGGTGCCATCGAGCTCACCCGCCGCACGACCGGCTTCATCATACCGGTCATCATCTTCGTGGCGTTGTTGTATGTGACCGTTCTCGGCGCCCATATCCCCGGCGTATTCAGTTTCAAGGGCCTGAGTGTCGAGACCGTCGTTTTCCGCTCCATCTTCTCCGACGAGGGCATGTTCGGCACCATAGGCCGGATATCGGCGACCTTCGTCTTTATGTTCATCCTCTTCGGCGCCTTTCTGGTGCGCTCCGGCGCCGGCGACTTCATCATCGACCTGGCCCGCGTCGCCGCCGGCCGCTTTGTCGGCGGGCCGGGCTTTGTCGCCGTGCTTTCTTCCGGGCTGACCGGCACCATTTCCGGATCCGCCGTCGCCAACACCGTGTCGACAGGTGTCATTACCATTCCCCTGATGAAGAAGTCCGGCTTCCCGCCGCGCTTCGCCGCCGGCGTCGAGGCCGCATCCTCCACCGGCGGCCAGCTTATGCCGCCGATCATGGGGGCGGGCGCCTTTGTCATGGCCTCAAACACCCAGATTCCCTATCTCGACATTGTGGCAGCCGCGACCCTGCCGGCCATCGTCTATTTCCTGTCCGTGGCGTTTTTCGTTCGCATCGAGGCCAAAAAGAGAAACATCGTCGGCACCGCGGCACAGGGCGATAGCGTGCTGGCCGTGCTGCGCCGCGGCGGCCCGGCGTTCCTGATCCCGATCGCTGTCCTGATCGGCCTCCTGATCTATGGCTTCACGCCGGTCTACGCAGCCGGCTGGGCCATCATATCCGTGGTCGCGGCATCCTGGCTGACACCCAATCGCATGGGCCCCCGGGCCATCATCGAGGCGCTGGCGCTGGGCAGCCGCAACATGATCATGACCGCGGTGCTGCTGATCGCCGTCGGTCTGGTCGTCAATGTCATCGCCATGACCGGTATCGGCAATACATTCTCCTTGATGATCGCCGAATGGGCCGGCGGCAGTTTGATCATCGCCATCGTACTCGTGGCCCTCGCCTCCCTTGTGCTGGGTATGGGTCTGCCGGTCACCGCCGCCTATATTGTGCTGGCCACATTGTCGGCGCCGGCACTCCAGAGCCTGATCGAGGCCAGCCATCTGGTTGACATTCTCGTTGCCGGGACCCTGCCGGAGGAGGCGCGCGCGCCGTTCATGCTGGTCGATCCGGAGGCCATGTCAAAGCTTGCCGGGCCGATGAGCCGCGAGGCGGCGACCGCCTTCGTCGCCGAAGCACCGCGGGAGATTCTGGCGCTGGCCTATTCCTCCGCCCTCGACCCAGCTTTGATCATGGGCGCGCTCCTGTCAGCCCACATGATCATCTTCTGGCTGTCCCAGGATTCCAACGTTACCCCGCCGGTCTGCCTGACCGCCTTCGCCGCCGCCGCCGTTGCCAAGACACCGGCGATGGCGACCGGCTTCACCGCCTGGCGTCTGGCCAAGGGTCTCTACATCGTGCCGATCCTGTTCGCCTACACGCCGTTCCTGTCCGGCTCATGGGATCAGATCCTGCTGATTTTCGTTCAGGCTGTGATCGGAACCTATGCGCTTGGCGCCGCCCTCGACGGACATATGGAAACGCCGCTGGGCTGGATACCGCGGATCGCCGCGGCAATCGCCGGCGTGGCGGTCATGTGGCCCGCAGTTCCGTTCGCGAACCTTGCCGCCGGCCTGATCATTCTCGCCCTCCTGGCCCACTCCGTTCGCGCCGATCGCCGCGCCGCCGCCACGCTCCGGCAGGCCGGCGATGCCCGCACCGGCTGATCCGGACCCGATCGGCGCCAACACCCTTGCCTTGCGGTTGCCGTACGCCTTAATTGGGCGCCAAGACGCTGAACCGGATCGAGGGAAGCCAACATGGCCGTGATTAACCGCTTTGCCGAATGGCATGATGAGACCGTCGGCTGGCGCCACCATCTTCACCGCAATCCGGAGCTTGGCTATGACGTCCACGACACCGCTGCGTTCGTCGCCGGGAAACTGCGTGAATTCGGCTGCGACGAGGTCGTGGAGGGGATCGGTCGCACCGGCGTCGTCGGCATCATCTGCGGCAATGTCGGCGGCAGCGACGGCGCGGCGCGGACGATCGGGTTGCGCGCGGACATGGATGCCCTGCCGCTGACCGAAACGACCGGCAGCCCGTGGGCCTCCGAACGACCGGGCAAGATGCATGCCTGCGGCCACGACGGCCACACCACCATGCTGCTTTCTGCCGCCCGTTACCTTGCCGAAACCCGCAACTTCACCGGCCGGGTGGCGTTCATTTTCCAGCCTGCCGAAGAGGGCGGCGCCGGCGGCAAGGCGATGGTCGATGACGGCCTGATGGACAGGTTCGGAATTACCGAAGTCTACGGCATGCACAACATGCCCGGTCTGCCGGTCGGGCAGTTTGCCCTTCGCGACGGTGCCATGATGGCCTCCACGACCCAGTTCGTCATCACCGTCAAGGGCCGCGCCGGCCATGCGGCCAAGCCCGACCAGACCGTCGATCCGATCGTCACGGCGACACAGATCATCGCCGCGTTGCAATCCATTGTTTCCCGCAATGTCGATCCGGTGAAGGGCGGCGTCGTCTCCGTCACCGCCATCAGCGGCGGCGACAAGGCGTTCAATATCATCCCCGACACCGTGGAAATGCGCGGCACGACCCGGGCGCTCGATTCCGACGTCAAGGCGCTGCTGGAAGCCCGCATCGACGAAATCGTCCCCAAGGTCGCCGATGCGCTCGGCGCCACCGCCAGTATCGACTGGCTGGGCACCCCCTATCCGGTCACCGTCAACCATGCCGAACAGACCGAGAAGGCGTTCGCCGCCGCCACTGCGATCGCCGGTCGTGATGCCGTTGACCGGAACGTCGCGCCGGTAATGGGCGGTGAGGACTTCTCGTTCATGCTCCAGGCCCGCCCGGGCGCCTTCATCTTCGTCGGCTCCGGCGATATCGCCAACCTCCACAATCCTGCCTATGATTTCAACGATGACGTGCTGCCCCTGGGCGCATCCTACTGGGTGCGGCTTGCCGAAACCCTTTTGACTGCTGCATAAACGGCATCCGGGGGGCCTCCGGCCGGGCCGCGGACAGACCGGCACCGGAAGACGAGGATTGCACCGATGGACGCGACCGCTTTCTCACCGGCCCTGATTTTGGCCCACGTCGCCGCGCTGGCGCTGCTTGCGTCCGTGCTCATTCCCCAGACCGTACCCGCCCGCATGGCGGCGATCGCGGCCGGGATTGCCGGCCTTTTGTTCGCCTTGCTCGGACCCGGCGCGGTGCTGTTCGCCATTTGGGCCGCGCTGTTCGCTGCCGCCCAGATCTACCTGCTTGTTCGCGACCGCGCATCGTCGGAACGCGCCCACGATCCGCTCGCCCCCGATGAACATTATTTCCATCAATCCGCCGTGCCGTTCCTGGAGCCCGGCCAGGCCAAGGATTTGCTCGCCATCGGCTCCGAAGTCAGCGCCGGCCCCGACACCGTTCTGACCCGCGAGGGCGAGCCGGTCACCCATCTCTACTTTCTGACCGAAGGGACGGTTGAGATCGAAAGCGGCCATCGTCGCGTCGCCACCGTGTCGCCCGGCAGTTTTGTCGGCGAAATCGGCGTGCTGACAGGCGAACCGGCCACCGCCAACGCCATATCCATATCTCCGGTCCGCTACGTGGTGTTTGAAAAAGGCAACCTGGAAGCGCTGTTCCAGTCCGATCCGAAGATCGAGGTTGCCTTGAAACGCGGTTTCAACCGGTCCCTGCGCGACAAACTGTTGCGCGCCAACGAGACCATTTCCCGGCGCAACTGACCGGCGCCGGGACGTCGCGCGGCAGGTGCCCGCCCGGCCATGACACAAACGGCGCCCGGCAGCGGACCTCTGCGATTTTCGGCGAAATCGGAAATATGTTCTTCACAACGCCAAGGATTTGTCATTCACCGGCGTCATAGATTGGTGAAATGACCGAAAACGGCGACGCGGAACTGGTGAAAAGGGCGGCGGCGGGCGATCGCGACGCCTTTGCCGAGTTGCTCGCCCGCCACTATGACCGGATCTACCGCATCGCCTGGAAGTGGGCCGGAAACCGGGCGGATGCCGAGGACATTGCCCAGGATGTCTGCGTCAAGCTTGGCCGCGCCATCCGGTCATTTGACGGACGGGCCGCCTTTTCCAGCTGGCTCTACCGGGTAACGCTCAACACGGTCCGCGATCGTGCCCGGTCGGTTCGCCGCATGGAGCGCCGCGTTGCCGAATTGGCTGTTGTCGCCGAGCGCAGCGCGCCGCCTGCCGATTGCGATGACCCGCTGGACGAGCTGTGGGCCGCTGTCCGGCAGTTGCCGGATGCCGAGCGCGACACGGTGCTGCTTGTCTACGCCGAGGGCAAGACCCAGGCGGAGGCCGGCGATGTGCTGGGATGTGCGGAGGGCACCGTCGCCTGGCGCATCGCCAAGGCAAAGAAACAACTGAAACGTCATCTGACGAGCGAATGACCATGACCCGTGATCGGTTGGCAGATCTTTCAGACCTGAACGCGCCCGCGCCGTCGGACGAATCCCGCCGGGCGGCATTGCAGAGCGCGCTGGCCGCTTTCGATGAAGCGGCCGCGGAAAAGACCGGCACCCGCCAAGGAACGGCCATCGGCCGGCGTCCCATTGTCGATCGCATCATCGACAAAGGACGCAAGCTCATGACGCTCACCCCTTTCAACACCCCGGTCGCCGCCACCATCCTCATCCTGCCGGCCGCTGCCCTTCTCGCCTACCAGGTCACCCGCGAATACCGGTTCGATTCACCCCCGGTCGCCGATCTTCGCGAACAGGTGGCGGCAAAGAACCGTTCGGCCGATCCGGATGGATACCGGTCCGCCGAGCGTCTGCGGCAGATTGCAGTGGGCGAAGAGGCAGCCGGCCAGCCTGTCCGGCCACCCGTGGCTCTGAATGATGCCGAATCGGTCGCGCCCGCGCCAGCAACCGGACTGGAAAACGGCGCCGCCGTCTCCGGCCCCGCACCCGCGAGGGTCGGCAGGACAGAAAGCCGGACCGACAAGGCGGAAGCCGAAGAGGTCGACAGCACCGCGCCGGCCACAAATGAGTCCTTCGCATCCAGCACCGGTCAACCGGCCGCACCGGCAGAGCCCCTAGCCCGTGTCCGAAAGGGTGCCGATATACAAATCGGAGCAAAGCAGACCCTGCACGCCGACGACAACCGCGCCGCGCCGGGCGTCGTCCTTCCGGTACCCGTCGATCCGCAGATCGCACCGGAATCGACCCGTGACTCTTTCCAGTCCTATAGTGACAGGACCGTGAAATCGGTAAAGGCCGAGCCGGTCTCCACCTTCTCCATCGACGTCGATACCGCGTCATATGCCTTTGTTCGGCGGGCCCTGCACGGTGGCACCTTGCCGCCCGCCGATGCCGTGCGGGTTGAGGAGATGATCAACTATTTCGACTATGGATATGCCGCACCGACCGATACGACGACCCCGTTCGCAACCCATGTTGCCATCTATCCGACCCCGTGGAACCCGGACACCCGTCTGATGCATATTGGCATTCAGGCCTATGACATCGATGCCGACGACCGGCCCGGTGCAAATCTGGTATTCCTGATCGACGTCTCCGGTTCCATGAACCAGCCCGACAAGCTGCCCCTGCTCAAGAGCGCCTTTCGGATGCTCCTGAACGAACTCCGTCCGCACGATACGGTGTCCATCGTCACCTATGCCGGCCATGCCGGCACGGTTCTGGAGCCGACGCCGGCCAGCAGAAGTGGTGAAATCCTGCGCGCCATCGACCAGTTGCGTCCCGGCGGCAGCACAGCCGGCGCCGCCGGCATCGAGGAAGCCTACCGGCTCGCCGAAGCCGCCCGCATCGATGGCGGCACCAACCGGGTGATTCTTGCCACCGACGGCGATTTCAATGTCGGGATTTCAGACCTTGGGGCGCTAAAGGCGTTCATCGAGAACAAGCGGCGGTCGGGCATCTTTCTCTCCGTCCTCGGCTTCGGCCAGGGCAACTACCGCGACGATCTGATGCAGACGCTCGCCCAGAACGGCAATGGCGTCGCCGCCTACATCGACACGCTCAACGAAGCCCGCAAGGTGCTGGTCGACGAGGCCGGTTCGGCGCTGTTCACCGTTGCCAAGGATGTCAAGATCCAGGTCGAGTTCAATCCGGCCACGGTTTCCGAGTATCGTCTTGTCGGCTACGAGACCCGGGCACTCAATCGCGAGGATTTCAACAACGACCGCGTTGACGCCGGTGATATCGGCGCCGGTCATGCGGTGACCGCGATCTACGAAATCACCCCGGCGGGAAGCCCGGCGCAGCTGATCGACGACTTGCGCTACGCCACCGGCGACCGCGATGAGCGGTCCGATGCCGCAGCAGCCGGCACATCGGATGAATATGCCTTCCTGAAATTGCGCTACAAACTGCCCGGGGAAAGCCGCAGCATTCGCGTGGACCGGCCCATCACAACGGCGGTGGAGACCGAAACCCTCGCCGGGCAGGGTGACGACATCCGCTTCGCCGCCGCCGTTGCCGCCTTCGGCCAAAAACTGCGTGGCAACCGGGCTGTCGACAATTACGGATATGACGCCATTGCCGCACTGGCAAACGGCGCCCGCGGCGATGATCGCTTCGGTTATCGCGGTGAACTGGTTTCGCTTGTCCGGCTCGCCGAAAGCCTGGACCGCCGCTAGGCTTCAAGGCATCCTCCCGACCGGACCGAAGGGGTGGCCATATTGGCCGCCCCTTTGTCTGTCCGCCCTTTGCCGAACCGGCGTGTGTTGCGGAGGCGCGGTTGTTAACCTTGACGCGAAACCCTGTCTGTTCAGCGTTCTGCCGTGATTTGACGCCGGCCTGTTGCAAGCCGGCCGCGGGCCGGTTAGGCGTGGGGTGAATTATCGCTGGGACACCACTCATCCGTACCTGCTTGCGCACAAGAGAGCCGACAATGCGCCGCCAAGCGCTGGACGGTTGAGCGAAATAAAAAGCCAAAGCCCAGCACCGGAACACTGGCCCCGTCCCCGGACGGGGCTTTTTTTGAGCATTGTATACTTGACGTACTTTCTCGCAGTCCATATATACTTTGCGTAACAAATGGAGCGCAGAGTTATGGACGTAACGAACCCGATCTACCAAGACGCTGAGAAAGCCCGCCAGCACATGGAAGAACTTCGCTGGCCGGAAGGTCCGGTTTGTCCCCACTGCGGCTGTACGGGCAAAATCACGAAGCTGAAGGGCAAAAGCACGCGCCCAGGCGTCTATAAGTGCAATGACTGCGCCAGCCCGTTCTCCGTTACGGTCGGAACTGTTTTCGAGCGCTCCAAGGTGCCGCTCAACAAGTGGGTTTTGGCAATCCATCTTATGGCGTCCAGCAAGAAGGGCATGAGCGCCCACCAACTGCACCGCACCATCGGCGTTACTTACAAAACTGCGTGGTTCATGTGGCATCGCATTCGTGAAGCCATGAACGACGATAGCCCCGTGTCCTTTGGCTCTGGCGGCGGCGGCGTTGAGGTTGACGAAACCTTTATTGGCAACGACCGCACCAAGAAGCCGAAGGGCGAGAAGAAAGGCCGGGGCTACGCCCACAAGTACAAAATTCTTGCCATCGTGGACCGCGATAGCGGCAAGGCCCGCTCCATGGTCGTGGACGATCTGAAGGCGTCCACGCTGGTTCCAATCCTGCGCGAGAACATCGCTGAAGAAGCAGTCGTTTACACGGACGAAGCTGGCCAATATCGCAACCTGAAGCGCGAGTTCGCATCGCATGATTTCGTTCGTCATGGCGCTGGCGAGTACGGTCGTGGCGCAGTCCATACCAACACCGTCGAAAGCTACTTCTCGGTCTTCAAGCGCGGCATGAAGGGCACGTATCAGCACTGCGGAAAACAACACCTGCACCGCTACGCCGCTGAATTTGAATTCCGGTACAACAACCGGAGCGGCAAGGGCATTGACGACGCACAGCGGGCGGCCCTCATAATCAAGGGCGCGGAAGGCAAGCGCATCATGTACGCCTGACTAGTCGCCCGCGTTATGAGGCTTGGGCGGGGTGGATAGCATCTTTTTCAATACTTCGTCTGAGTTGTCACGATCAGAATTTTCGGAGAGCGCGACGTCTGACGAGTTTGCGGCGTTATCAGTTTTGGATTTTTTGTATGCTTCTTCCATCATTTTTCTTTCGGCTGTTACATCAGGCAGAGTAAGCAATTCGTGTAGCTTCCACGCGGGAATAACTCCCATGAAACCCGAATTTGCTTGAACAAAGTGACCACTTGCTACGGGTCCATTGTTGTCACGTAGCGGCTCGAAATAAGCCGGATGGCACCAGTCAACACCTAGAAGCCCCGGTCCCCAATACCGACCCGACAGCCCGTCTTGACCCGGCCTCAGAGTCATAGGTTGAATGTGGACGTATACTGGCGATCCGCTGAAACCGCCAATTGAGCGACCCTCAACAATAAAGCTTTCCTGATCCCTTCCATGCTTGTCTTTCAGGATGGTGGCTTCGTTTTGAGCAATATTTCCGAACCGAACGGTTGGGATGTTTACCTCTTTGCCATCGGAGCCCACATAGCGCCCGACAAGAAAAACATCGTCCCCTATTCCCAGCCCCTGTTTGGCATACATTTCCTTTGAAACCAAAGCATCAAAGCGGAGCGTCCGGTATTTGTGGACGTTTGGGTCAATCTTGATTTTCGCAATAGCAATATCTGTTCCGTCTGGATGAAACCGCCAAACGCGCTCGGTCAGGTCAAGCGGCTCGGCTGTGCCATCGTGACGATTTATTCTAAGAACCGTTGCGCCCTCTTCAATCACATGCCGGTTCGTTACTGCGTAGATGTGACGAGTTTTGGGAACTGTATCTGCATCAATACCGATCAGAAATCCGCTGCCCCCCTGCCGCTCGCCAACTTTCGCCCTTTGCGAGTCAAAGTATAGATAGATTGTCCCTTCCAGGTACTCGTCGGGAATGCGCGGCACTTCGTCCCCCGGGCAATGGCCATACAGACTCAAAGGAGATACGCACTCCGTCTGATTAACTATGCCTTGCATGACACCCCCGGTACGTCAAGTATACAATGCTCCTTTTTTTCGCCCGGCCTGCCGGATGTCGCCTTGTCCCGGACGACTGGCGCCGGCGCCTGTCCCGTGGCAAATACGGACCCGCACATATGGAAGCGGTCAGGGAGCACGCCGATGTTTTACGGTCAGATAGAGGGAACCGGATTTGAAAGCCTGGACCCACGCTTTCGCGCCTGTCTGACCGGCCACGGCCGGGTGGAACGTTTGTGGACCGGCGGCCGCTGGCTGGAAGGTCCGGCCTGGTTTGCCGCCGGCCGCTATCTGGTCTGTTCCGATATTCCCAACAACCGCATGTTGAGGCTCGATGAAACCGATGATTCCGTCTCGGTGTTTCGCCCCTCCTCCAACTATTCCAACGGCAACACGGTCGACAATGCCGGCCGGCTGGTGACCTGCGAACATCTGGGCCGCCGGGTTACCCGCACCGAGTTCGACGGTTCGCTTACGGTCATCGCCGACCACCACCAGGGCAAGCGCTTCAATTCGCCCAACGATGTCGTTGTCAAATCCGATGACTCCATCTGGTTCACCGACCCCGACTACGGCATCATGAGCAACTATGAGGGCAATCAGGCGGAGAGCGAAATCGGCGCCTGTCACGTCTACCGCGTCGATCCGGCGACCGGTGAGGTCGCTTGCGTCAGCGACGATTTCGTCAAGCCCAACGGGCTCGCTTTTTCACCCGATGAGTCGGTCCTTTACATCGCCGACACCGGGCGCTCCCATATCCCAGACGGTCCGGCCCACATCCGCGCAATGACCGTGAATGCCGATGGCAGGAGCCTCGGCGCCTCCACGGTATTTGCCGATTGCAGCGTTGGCCTGTTCGATGGCTTTCGCGTCGACACCGCCGGCCGCATCTGGTCGTCGGCCGGCGACGGCGTCCACTGCTACGATCCCGATGGCACCCTGATCGGCAAGATCCTCATTCCCGAAACCGTTGCCAACGTCACCTTCGGCGGCCCCAAGAACAACCGGCTCTTCATCTGCGGCACCACGTCGATCTATTCGGCGTTCCTCACAGCCCACGGCGCCGCGCCCGGATAAACGCCCGCCGCCGTCTTGCCGCAAAACCGGCCCGGCAATGCCGGACAGCGCGGCGTCCCGCGCCGTTTGCGGGCCGCCGCGACCTAGAGCGCCGTCCAGCCGCCATCCACGGAAATCGGCTGGCCGGTGATTTCCTGGGCCGCGTCGGTGCACAAGAACATCGCCATGGCGCCGATCGCGTCGACTTCCACGAACCGCTTGGTCGGCTGTCTGGCGAGCATAACCGTCTCGACCACCTCTTCGCGGCTGATCCCGTGGGTTTTCATCTGGTCGGCGATCTGCCCCTCAACGAGCGGTGTCGCCACATAGCCCGGGCAGACGGCGTTGGCGGTCGCCCGGATCCGCGCTTCGGCGAATTCCAGCGCGACGGTGCGGGTGAGGCCGATCATGCCGTGTTTGGCGGAAACATAGGCCGCCTTGTAGGGCGAGGCGGTCAGGCCATGGACCGAAGCGATGTTGATCACCCGCCCCCAGCCGGCCTCCCTGATGCCGGGCACCGCGGCACGGATCGTGTGAAAAGCCGACGACAGGTTGATCGCGATCACCTTGTCCCATTTTTCCGGCGGAAATTCCTCGATCCGCGCCACGTGCTGGATGCCGGCATTGTTGACCAGGATTTGCACCGGCGCCTGAAAGGCCGCCGCCGCCTGATCGATCAGGCCGGTACATTCGTCCGGATTCGCCATGTCGCCCTGAATGTACCGCACATCTCCACCGGTCTCCGCCGCGAGGTCCGCGGCAATTTTGTGGTCGGAATCCGTGTCGGAAAACGAATTGAGCGCCACCTTTGCACCGGCCTGCGCCAATGCGGTGGCGATGCCGAGCCCGATCCCCGAGGTCGATCCTGTGATTACCGCCGTCTTGCCGTCCAGCATGAAAGTCTCCCGCCGTGATCCCGCTGCGAAACTGCGGCCGCAATCTAGGCGGAGATCAGCCGATATTGCAATGCAGCATTCCGGTGGTTCTGCCGCGTCCGGCCAAGGCCGGATTCGGCGGCCGGTCGGTTTCGATGCGACGGCGCGGCCCGCACCCGCAAGGCGCCGACCGGCATTTGCCCCACGAAACAATTGACAAGGCGGCCCCGCTTGGCCACGTGAGCACCATGAACGCACCCGTCCAGACGTCGGACAAGCCGGATTTGTGTCTGGCCGATACGATAAGGCCCGCCCGGCCGGCGCCGCGCCGGCCGACTGTCGCCGTCGATGTCGGCGGCGTCGTTATCGGCGGCGGCGCACCGATCGTCGTCCAGTCGATGACCAACACCGACACCGCCGATATCGCAGCCACGGTTGCCCAGGTCGCCGCGCTCGCCCGCGCCGGCTCGCAACTGGTGCGGATCACTGTCGACCGGCCCGAATCCGCCGCTGCCGTCCCCGATATCCGCGAGCACCTGGATCGGCAAAATGTCGCCGTCCCGCTTGTCGGCGATTTCCACTATATCGGCCACAAGTTGCTGGCTGATTTTCCGGCCTGCGCCGAGGCGCTCGCCAAGTACCGGATCAATCCCGGCAATGTCGGCGCCGGCCAGAAGCGTGACAAGCGCTTTGCAGAAATCATCGAAATCGCCCTGCGCTGCGGGAAGTCGGTTCGAATCGGCGTCAACTGGGGGTCGCTGGACCAGGATCTTCTGACCCGGCTGATGGACGACAACGCCACCGCCGAAAAACCGGTCTCCGCCGCTGCCGTCACCCGCGAGGCGGTCGTCCGTTCTGCCCTCCAATCGGCGCACTTTGCCGAGGAGATCGGCCTGCCAAGAAACCGGATCGTGCTTTCCGCCAAGGTGAGTCGGGTCCAGGATCTCATCGCCGTCAACCGGATGCTGGCCGAACGCAGTGACCACGCCATCCATCTCGGCCTGACCGAGGCCGGTATGGGCACAAAGGGCCTCGTGGCATCGTCCGCCGCCATGGGCATTCTCCTGCAGGAGGGGATCGGAGACACGGTGCGCTACTCGCTGACGCCCGAACCCGGCGGCGACCGGACCCTGGAGGTCCGCGCCTGTCAGGATTTGCTGCAGACCATGGGTTTCCGCCAGTTCGTTCCGGTGGTCGCCGCCTGCCCGGGATGCGGCCGCACGACGTCGATGCTGTTTCAGGAGCTGGCCAGGGACATTCAGGACAATATCGCCGCCGAAATGCCTGTCTGGCGGGAAAAATATCCCGGTGTCGAAACACTCAATATCGCCGTTATGGGCTGTATCGTGAACGGCCCCGGCGAATCCCGCCACGCCGATATCGGCATTTCGCTGCCCGGCACCGGGGAACAGCCGGCCGCACCGGTTTTCGTCGATGGCAAGAAGGCGGCGACATTGCGCGGCCCGGCGCTGGCGGAAGATTTCAAGGCCATGGTCGCCGACTATATCGAGACGCGCTTCGGCCGGCGATGAACGGGCGCCGTCGCGCTTGCGCGAACGCCTCGACCAGCCCAGTGTCGCGGAGACCGAAGCCGTTCCGATTTACCGCTGCTCAGATTTGGCCGGTCACGACGGCGTATCGCCTTCCTGCTCGAACCTGCCGACCATGCCGTCCTCATAGTGGCCCGGCACGTTGCAGGCGAATTCCAGATCGACCGCTTCGGGAAAGCGCCAGACCACACTGCCCGTTTCGCCGGGTGCCAGCAGAACGGCATTCGGGTCATCATGCGCCATCATCGCGCCTCCCTGACCCATCATGTGGTGGTTGATCCGGTCCACCTCCAGAATACCGTTCGCCATCATTGTCAGCATCTCTTCGCGATGCCGGGCATGGGAGGCCGGATTTCCGATATTGAATTCGTGGACGAATTCACCGTCGTTGCGAATGATGAACGCGATGGTTTCGCCGGGCCGCACTTGCATCGAACCGGGTATGAAAAGATTGTCTTTCATGACGACCTCGATGGTCCGGCCGGCATCCGCCGGTTTCGCCGGCATGCCGAGCCCGCCGCTATGGATCTCCTCGCCGTGAGCCAAAACCGGCGTCGAAAACACAATCATCGCAAGTGCGGCGAGCAGCCGCCTGTCGCATCGAATCATCAATTTGCTCCTGTTGCTTCAGAATATCCCGTTGGCGCTTTGCAGTTCACGGATATAGGCGACAATGGCGTTGATATCCGCATCCTCTATCCCGTCCACAGGCGGCATGTTGCCGAATTGCCAGTGGTGCTGGCGCGAGCCGCGTTTCGCCGCCGCGTAAAATGCGCCATCGGCGTGGTGACCGGGATGATAGATCTGGTGAATGAGCGGCGGTCCCGTGTCCGATCCCTGGCCACTGTCGCCATGGCATTCCGCACAATAGGTCTTGAATCGCGACTGGCCGGACCGCGCTGCCTTGGAGAGATTCGGCACGGTCACTGCGACGACATGCTCGTTCGACTGGCCGGAGAATTGCCCGCTTGCAATCAATGCCGCACCCAGCGCCACCACGGTCGCACCCGCGATGATCCAGATCCTCAAAAGAAACCCTCCCCGTGCTAGCCTGAGGTTCATTCCACCGGAATTATGGCCAATCCATGAATCGTATCAAATCGCAATCCCGTGTTCGTCGTTTTCTTGATGTGATCGAAAACGATATTGTCCCACTGACAAGGAAGGGCGTGCAGGCCGGCAACAAGCTTTTCGGCGCCGCGATCCTGCGCAAGGCCGATCTCGGTCTGGTTCTGGCGGCGACCAACCGGGAGATCGAAAATCCGCTCTATCACGGCGAGATTTCGGCGCTGAACGACTATTACGGCCTGCCCGCGGACAGCCGCCCGGCCGCCGCCGACTGCCTGTTCCTGTCCACGCACGAGCCCTGCTCGCTATGTCTGTCCGCGATCACCTGGGCCGGTTTCGACAATTTCACCTATCTCTTCGGCTATCAGGACACCCGCGACGCCTTCGCGATCCCTCACGACCTGAGGATCCTCCAGGAAGTGTTCGGCGTAAGAGATGGTGCCTATCGCCGGCAAAACGCATTTTGGCATGCATCATCGCTGGACGAACTGGTCGCCACCTGTCCGGAATCCGAACGCACGCATCTGCGCACCAGGATCGACGACCTGTCGGTGATATACAGCGATCTCTCGGCGGTCTATCAGGCGCGGAAATCAGGCGGCGGGATACCGCTCGCCTGACCATCTCACGCGCCCGATATTCCCTCCTGCCGATCGGCGGGCTGTTGCGGGCCGCCGGCCGATGCCGCTTCGATGGTGCGCAGCCGGGCGCGCAGCGAACGGCGAATGGAGCGCAATCCGTCGCGCCAGTCCTCTGGATCACCCGCATATCCGGAGCCCTCGAACGCATCGATGCCGCGCAACAGATGGTTGAGGTAATCCGGTTCGCTGCTCTGATGAATTGTTCCGTCCGCCGCCATCGCCATACCCGATCTGCATATGCCGGTCGGCAGCCTTGCCGATCCCGCCGGGCAAGTCAAAGCAATTGCCCGGTCACATTTACCGGCCGGAAAATCAAACCGCTGAAAAAGGGTAAACAATTGCCGGTCCGACGCCGATTCCGACCGATTCAGCTGCCGTTTACCATGTTTCTCAAACCCTTCGTAACCGTCACCGTGTCACCTTTCCGGAAGCTTTGGCTGGGGTACACAGATGTGGGTTGGGGATGACGGCCCGTCGGCCGCAGGAAACGCCGTGCATGGCGGGATGTCGGTGCCGGCAACGGCATTGGCGAACATAAGGCGCGGCCTAGGTCATGAAACAGCGCACAGGCCCGGCGGATGCGAATCCGCTCCGATCCGCGCCGACAAGATCACGATTGCCCCCCTCAGCATCGACAAGGCCGAGCGCCTCCTCAACAATATTCGCAAACGCAACGGATCCGGTCCGGTCCGCCTTTTGCCGTCGCTTCAGGAAGCCGCCGCCGAACATGCCGCCGCCATGGCCCGGCGCGGCCGGCTCGCACATGATTTCGGCCCTGGCACCAGCCTGCGCGACCGGCTCGCCGGGGTCGAGCCGCATCTCATGGCGGCCGAGAATGTCGGCGCCGGCTATTCCTCCATAGAATCGGTTTTGAAGGGTTGGATGGCGTCGCGCGGTCACTGGCGCAACATGGCCGACAGCCGGCTGACCCGGTTCGGGCTCGCCCAGGCAATCAATCCCGGTTCCCGCAACCGCAATTACTGGGCTCTGATCCTGATCCGGCCGAATCTCGCCTGAGCGCGCCGCCTGTCTCCGCGCCGCGGGCCCGGTGTATCGGCCCTCGCGCTGCCTCTCATGCCGATCGGCTTTGCCTGTAGAAATAGTTGGCCCGGCGGCCGAACAGAGCGCCGCGAAGAAAACGGCGCGCTGCTTCCGTCCGACGGAATGGCTGCAGAACAGCCCGCGACAAACGCCAGACGGTGACTTTCGCTGCATCGCCGAGGGGTAAGGCGCCGGGCACCGGCTGGGCAAAGCCCGCCGACCGCAACACGGCATTCATGAAGTAGAGCGCATTGGCCCGTCGCACCGGTGCCGTTTTCCACGTCACCGCGATGGACACCGCGACATCGTCGCCGGTCTCCACATAGTGCGGCCAGGTATGCGGCACATAAAGTCCGGTGCCGGGCTTCAGAACATGATGGACGCCGCGCGAAAACCAATCGGCATCATAGGGCAGGTTGCGATGCTTGCCGGGAAAACTTTCCAGAGCCGCTTCTGAAACCAGCGATCGGTCGCAATTGTCGAACAGGTGAAAGACCTTCGGCCCTTTCAGGTGAAAAAAGAGGTTTTCCTCATAATCGACATGAAACGGCGTGACCGATCGCGCCGAGGCGACGAAAATGAACCCCTGGACATCGTCCATGCCCGCATCGCGGTGGCCGACAAACCCCCGGTCTTGCGCAACCCGATCGAGCGTGCTGACCAGCAGCGCCCGGTACACCGGATCGCTTTCCACGTTCTTCAGGACCATCCATGCGCCGCAATGCTCGATCTGTGCCACCACCTCCGCCGGCGGCAGGTCGACGCCCGCCGTCGCCGCCGGATCCTGGTTCGGCTGCAACGCCCCGGAATTGTACTCCACCCGGTCACCGTCGAGACGACCGGCCAGGCTGGCCAGCGCCGGCAGCTGCAGGGCCGGATGTGTGTGGAGGTCGTGATGGAAACGAAACGGTTCGCCGGTCGCCAGACCCGCTTCCCGGATCACCGGATCGACAGCGATCGTCGGGCCGGGTTCGCGCGAATTTGCGGCATCGGGCGAGAGCCTGTCGGCAGGCGAACCGTCCGGTATCGTCTGCAGATTGCGGCGGGCGTGATCGGACATGGCAGGTTTCTCCTGAACCTGTGGCAGCACAGCGGGCGACGCGCCGGGCGGATCGGAATTCATCAGCGGCGGCGACCGCTGCGCACGCTAGCGCGCACCCGCCCGGCAACACGGCGCGACCGGTCGCTCACGCGGTCGGTCACCCCGAAGAGCTGTTGCGCGACACCCCGGCCGCCCGTCCCGAGAATGAGGGTCGCGTACCGGTCGGTATCCCGCCAGAAATGACGCAGCATCGGATGATCGGAGCCACACACCGGGTCGACCCGGCGGACCGCCGGATCGGCAAGCCACGCGCGCGTTGCCGCAAGCATGAGCTGGCTCCCCGGCGAGCCGGCGGCTAGCGATTCGGCAAACGCGATCTTCCACGGCACCGCCTGTCCCTGGCAGCGGAAGCTTGTCATCGCCGCCGCAAGGCGGTTGCCGACCGTCAACACGTCGATCTGCGCAAGGCCGGCCGTCGAAAGGCCGATCACCGCGTCGCGGGCAAAACGGTCAAGGCGCGGCTGGTTGAGAAGCGCAGTGCCGGCACGCCCTTTCCAGCCCGCCGCCTCCAGCGCCAGAAAAGCCGCGAGCGCCTTTTTGACATCGGCAGGCGCGTCGAAGGTGCGGAACCGGACCGGTCCGATATCACCGAGCCGTCGGAGTTGGCGCCCCATCTCCTTGCGGCGTTTGGCGGATACCAGCGACGCGACCGCCGCATCCGCCGCCGCCGTGTCCCGGCATTCCGCCGCCGCAAGGATCGGACGGTCCAGCGAGCGGGCCATGACCTCGCCGCCGCCATTGCGGACGATCGCCTTGCGGATCGCCGCGACTTCCAGAACGCCGAGCGGCGCGTCGGGAATGATAAAGGTGCCGATGCCGGTCCGGCGCAGCGACGTGGCGAGAAGTGCGGCCACATCGCGCGCCCGCTTACGCGGCATGAGCGGCGTGCCGAGCGGCGCGAATTCGTGGGTCCAGACCTTCAGTGCGCCGAACAGCGGCCCGGCCACCGGGGGCGCGACAACCGGTGCGAAGAAGACCAGCTCACCGTGATCATAAAGCAGGGCCAGATGAACGCGTTCATGGCCGAACGCGGCCAGCGCCGGCTCCAGAAATGCCGGCAGAAAGAACGGATTGGGCATTTGCCCGTGTTCGGCAAGCGCCATGATGGCGGCCCGGTGCGCGCCAAGCGTCTGCGCCGGCGCCACAATCAACCCGTCGCAAACGGCCTGTTCCCGATGCAATTGACGCTCGCCGCGCCACCCCGGTCGCTGTGCGACCATCGTTGCCGAAATTGCCATGTCCCGTCTCCCACAACGGGTATACGCGACAAAAATTCCGGAGTTGCGGAAAGGATTTGTTAACCATTAACGGTTGGCCGAACAGCCGGCCGCAATTGGCATCGCCCCGGCGTGCAGGGCCGGCGGTTCAGCCGGTTTCGGCATCGGGTTCCGTTTTGTCATCCGCCTTGTGCGTACCGGCCGAAAATCCGCCGCCATCCAGAAACGCCATTTCCGCCGGGCTGGTATGCCGGCCAAGGACGGCGTTGCGATGGGGAAAGCGGCCGAACCGCCGGATCACATCGGCATGGAGCTTTGCATACTGAAGGTACCGCGGATTGAGCGCATGGCACAGCCGCAGGCAATCCGCCTGATCGCCAATGGTCTCGGAGTGCTCCAGCGGCATGTAAAAGAACACCTTGAGGTCGGGATCGACCTTTTCATCGTCGCCGCGCGCGATCGCCTGACGGGCGAGTGCCCGCGCCTTTTCGTCCTGATCGAATGCCTTGGCCGACTGGCGAAAGAGATTGCGGGAGAACTGGTCCATTACCAGGATCAGTGCCAGCGCCCCGTCCGGCGTCTCGGCCCAGGCGTCAAGGGCGCCGGACGCCGCCATCTCCACCAGACCGTCGAAGCGCGCCCGGATCTGATCGTCGAATTCCGCACCGCCGGCAAACCATTTCTCTCCGCCCGCGTCCTTCCAGAAGGCCACCACGTCACCGGGACCGGCCGGCTGATTTTCACCGTTCATAACCGTATTTCACCCTTTTCAATGATCTCCGCCAATTGCCGATCCACCGCCACATAGCTGCCGGTGCGCGGATCATCGAAATAGATCGGTTCCGACGCCTCCGTCGGGTCAAAGCCCTGTTTCACCAGTTCCACCTTGCGTTGCTTGAAGGTTCCGGTGATCTCGATCTCCTGCTGAAGGCGCAGGAACACCGGTCGGGCATAGCGGGGCAACTGGTTTTCGACATGGGTATGCAGCGCCTCCAGATCGATTTCGTCTTCCGTCACGAGCGCCGCCATGCCGGCCCGGCCATCCAGCGATCCCACCTTCACACCGTAGACATTGGCATCCTTGATGCCGGGGAAGATCGTCAGCGCCTCCGCGACTTCGGAGGTCGCGACATTCTCGCCCTTCCAGCGGAACGTGTCGCCGATGCGGTCGACGAAGTAGAAGTAGCCGTGCCTGTCCTTGCGCATCAGGTCGCCGGTCCGGAACCACTGGTCGCCGGTTGCGAACACGTCACGCAGGATTTTCCGGTCCGTCGCCGCCTGGTCGGCGTATCCTTCGAAACGCTGGCTCGGTTTCGACGGATCGTCGAGGATTTTCGAGATCACTTCACCAACTTCGCCGGGCGCGCACTTGATGCAGAAACCATCCGGGCCGCGCACCGGCATTTCCGTTTCGATGTCAAAGGCAACGACCTCGGTTACGAAACGCCGCTCCGCCCATTTGGGGATGCGCCCCACCGCCCCGACCCTGCCGTCGAAATTGAAGAACACGGCATTGCCTTCCGTCGAGGCGTACCATTCGAGGATCTGGGGAATGTGGAACCGGGTCTGGAAGTCGCGCCAGATGTCCGGCCGCAACCCGTTGCCGCAGGCCAGCCGCAGGCGATGTTTGTTTTCCTTGGGATGCGTGGCGCTGTTCAGGAGATAGCGGCACAGCTCACCGATATATTCAAAGACCGTGCATTCGAAATCGACAATGTCGTCCCAGAACTGGCTGGCGGAAAACCGCTCACGGATCATCACGCTGGCGCCGCCCACCAATGGCCCGCAAGTCGCGATAACGCTGCCGGTCGTGTGGTAGAGCGGAAGGCAGACATACATCCGGTCGGCCGGCGTCAGCTTCATGGCGGCGGAAAACCCGAACATGATCGCCTGCGTCCGGTAGTGATTCACGTTTGCCGCCTTGGGCATCCCGGTCGTCCCGCTGGTATAGATGTACAGGCACCGGTCGCGGGTTGTCAGGGCAGGGCGGTCGGGCACGGCGATATTGCCGCGGTCCATCCCGTCGAGCACGGGATCGAGCAGCGCCCAGTCGGCATTCTGGCCGCCAAGGCACCACAACCGCGGACCTTCGTTGAGATGAACCGACGTTGTCTCGAACGCATCGACAAGCTCCGCATCGATAATGATGTGTTTGGCATCGACAATATTGACGCAGTGGGCAAGCACCGGCCCGCGCAGGTTGGTGTTCAGCAGCGCGGCGATCCCGCCGGCGCGGACGATCCCCAGCCACGCAGCCATGTATTCCGGCCGGTTCGGCATCATCAGCGCCACGCAGTCGCCCTTCGTGATCCCGTTCTCCATCGCCCAGCGGGCATACTGGTTGGCGCGTTCGTTGTATTGTCGGAAAGTCAGCTGTTCCTTGTCGGACAGCAACGCCAGCGCGTCGCCATATTGCGCCGCCAGATCGTCGGCGACATCGCAGAACGTCCGGTTGGGGTTCTTCGCCACCTTGGTGACAGGAGCCAAGGCCCGCAGCGCCCCCGACAGATACGCATACTCGCTTCGGATTCGGTCAAGAATACCCATGCGTGTTGCTCATTGGCGTTGGTCCTGCTGGTTGGTGCGTGTCGGGCTTGTTTCCGGTCCCCGATTTCCGATACTTCGGCGGATGCATAAACTACCATTGGTGGGGACATATGACGAGGCCCGGTAAAACGACCGGACGCGATGCGCCGGATCTGACCGGTTCCGCCGGGCGCGTGGAGATCGACGTGCGCGGGTTTCAGTGCCCGCTGCCGGTGCTGAAAGTGGCCAAGCGCATGGCGTCGCTGCCTGTCGGCGCCCGGGTCGTGATTCTCGCCACCGACCCGATGGCCGCGGTCGATGTTCCCCATTTCTGCAACGAGAACGGCCACATCCTGCTTCACCAGGAACAGGATGGCGGCGTCTGCCGATTCGAGGTGGAAAAAGGCAGCCGCAAGGGGCGCTGACGCTTTCCCGCCTTACCCGCCTCAGTTCGGCCGCGGCCGCGGCAGTGGCACGGCCGGCCCGGCGATCACCGAGGCGGCGACCGCGGCATCACCGTTGCCTTGCAGCGGCGCGAACGCCGCCGCCATGGTCGGCGCCACAGCGCCGCTCACCAGGGGCTTGTCAGTGGTGTCTTGCGCGCCGGCGGCTTCGGCGACCATCCGTTGCGGCCGCGCACGGGGCAGGGGCGCCACCCGCGCAACCCCCGTTGCTCCACCTGTATGGACACGGACCACCGGCAGGCTTCGCTTGCGGCCCAGTTTCGACCGCTTCAGCTTGCCGCCGCGGTCCACCATCAACAATCCCGATGCCTGTTCCCGATAGCGTGGCCGCGGCCCTTCCGCCGCCCGCTGCGCCTTGGTCTTGCGCACGCAAAGATGCGGCCGCATGTCGTAGGGCTGCTTGTACCGGTTGCCTGACGTCACGGTCTGAAGCGTCTTTCCGGCCGCGCCGGCCAGCAGGCCGCGATTAAAGCCGCGATTGAGCAAGCCGGCTGCAGCCTCGGCCCGCTCGACACCGTTTTTCGCGCCAAACACAACCGCGATCAGTTCCCGGTTGCCTCGCTTGGCGCTGGCCACGAGATTGTAACCGGATGCGCAGATATACCCGGTCTTCATACCGGTCGCGCCGCGATAGTACCGGATCAGCGTGTTGTAATTGGTCAGCGTCTTTCGGCCGATCCGGATCGCCGCGATTTCGAAATAGTCGCTGTACTGCGGAAATTCGAGCATCAGTGCCCGCGCCAGCACCGCCATATCCCGCACCGTCGTCACCTGCTTGGAACTGGGCAGGCCGTGCGGATTGACGAACCGGGTCCGTGTCATGCCCAGCCTTGCCGCCTCCGCGTTCATCCGCGCCACGAACATCGCCTCGCTTCCCGCCACGGCCTCGCCCAGCGCCACGGCAATGTCGTTGGCCGACTTCACCATGATCATCTTCAGCGCGTTATCGACGGTCAGAAGCGTACCGACCTTGAATCCCATTTTGCTCGGCGGCTGGTTGAGTGCGTTCTGCGACACGGTGACCGCTGATTTCAGCGTCAGCTCGCCGGCCTTGATGGCGCGAAACGTGACCATCGCCGTCATCAGTTTGGTGGTCGAGGCCGGGTACCAGGGCCGGTTGGCGTCCTTTTCGGCCAGCACCGCACCAGTTGTGACATTCACCAGGATATGGGGGCCGGCTGGCGGGGTCTTGGCGACCGCCGCTCCGGCAAACAGGGCCAAAACAAGTGCGCCCGCAAGGCGCACCATGGCAAGTCGGCAGGAGCCCGCACGAAACCTCATGGACAAGACATTTAGTGCATACGCGCCGAACTTGCACGATCCGGCGGCAATTTTTTCCACCTGTCATCTATGGGCAACGCCTGGCGCCTGCGCCGGCCGCGATGTGGCCCGCCGCCCGGTCGATCCGAGCCCTCAGGCGGCACGCCCCTGGGTGGCAGGACTTTTCACGTCCGGTGCGGGAATTTCGATATCCACGGTCAGTGTCGAAATTGTCTCGCCGCGATCGGTGCGGACCTTCACTTTTTCCGGCGCCACCGTGACGTGGCGGCCGATGACGGCAAGGATTTCCTCGCGCAATACAGCGACAAGGTCCGATTGCCCGATGACCGCGCGCTCATGCGCGAGCATCACCTTCAGCCGCTCTCGGGCCAATGGCGCCGTCCCACGTTTTCTGCGATTGAAAAACATCCTCACCCCCTGTTTCAAGCCGCTTTGCGGGCAAACAGCCGGCCGAACAGGCTCTGCCTGTCACCGGGAATTTGCATGGGAACCGGTTTGCCGCAAAGCCGCATGGCCGCGTGCCGATAGGCGATGGCCGGGCCGCACTCGGGCGCCGCAACGGTCACCGGCATGCCGATATTGGACGCTTTCAGCACATCGCCGCTTTCCGGAATGATGCCGATCAACGGCACTGACAGAATGTCGAGGATGTCGTCGATGGCCAGCATCTCGCTGCGTGCCGCCCGCGCCGGATCGAACCGGGCGACCAGGACGTGCTTGTTCACCGGTTCGCCCTTTTCCGCCCGCGCCGTCTTGGCATCGAGCATCCCGATGATCCGGTCGGAATCGCGGACAGAGGAAACTTCCGGGTTCGTCACGATGATCGCCTGGTCGGCATGGCGCATGGCGAGCATCGCGCCGCGCTCGATACCGGCCGGGCTGTCGCAGATCACCCAGTCGAACTGCGCCCTCAATTCACCGATGACCCGCTCCACGCCATCTTCCGTCAACGCATCCTTGTCGCGGGTTTGCGAGGCGGGAAGCAGCGACAGCCCCTCCAGCCGCTTGTCCTTGATCAAAGCTTGCGCCAGCTTGGCGTGCCCCTGCACCACATTGATCAGGTCGAACACCACCCGGCGCTCCGCACCCATGATCAGGTCGAGGTTTCGCAGGCCGACGTCGAAATCGACCACCACCACCGATTTGCCCGCCTGGGCCAGCGCGGCGCCCAACGCGGCCGTCGTCGTCGTTTTGCCGACCCCGCCTTTACCCGATGTCACCACCAGCACCTCAGACATGATATACTCCCTTGAACGCGTGTTGATTGACCTGGCTCACAGCGGCGCCACCACCATGGCCTGACCGTCGAGATAGACCTGGACCGGCATGCCGCGCACATCGGCGCGAACATCGTCGGCGGTCTGATAAAGGCCGTTGATGGCGATCAGTTCGCTGTCGAACCGGCCGCAGAAAATGCGCGCGCGCGTATCACCGGTGGAGCCGGCGATTGCCCGGCCCTTGAGCGCCCCGTAAACATGGATCGAGCCGCCGGCGATCACCTCCGCGCCGGAGGCGATCGAGCCGACAACGGTGACATCGCCCTGCGGATAGATCACCGACTGGCCGGAACGCACCGGCTTGCTGATCAGCAGCGTCGCCGGCGCCACGGTTTCCGGCAATCCGGTCACGTCCGGCACCGGCGGACGTGCTGCTGCCGCGCCATTTCGGCCGCTGGCGCGGTGCGCGCGCACCGGTTCGTCACAGTCCGGTTCATTGCTGCCCGGATCGGGAAAATCGATCACGGTCGCGGGCTTCGCGTCCGGGCGGTTGATCGGCGCCAGCGGCGCCAGGTTCGGGCCGAGCCAGGCCGGGTCGATGCCCTCCACGCCGATCACGCGAATGGCGCGGGCCTGAATCTGGGCCAGCAATCCGGCCACATCGGGTTTGCTCAGGGACAGACCGGAAAGGTCCAGAACCACCGGGCGTCCGGCAAAGAAGCCCTTCGATCGCGCCATCCAGCGATCGAGTTCGGCAAGCCAGGTGGCAAGGGGAAGATCCGGCGCCAGGATGAACGCCAGGAAGGATCGGCCGGCAAGGCGAAAACCGCTGCGGGCCTGCGCTGACACAGACACGTCGACTCACTTTCACCCCAGCGGAGAGAATTGAGCGCGAAGAAGGTTAACGAAGGATTAACGGCAGTCCGATTTCCATCGGCCGACGATATCGGTCATGCCGATGATGCCGGGGGCGGTGGTGTTCGCGCGCCGAAAATCGCCGAGCCGATCCGCACATGGGTGGCGCCGTGTGCAATGGCGGATTTGAAATCGGCGCTCATGCCCATGGACAGTTGTTCCACATTGCATGCCGCCGCCAGTTTCCGCAGCAGGGCGAAATGCGGCCCGGGCACATCTTCCACCGGCGGAATGCACATCAATCCGACGATGGCCAGCCCGTGCACCTCCCGGCAGCGTCTGACAAAGTCTTCCGCCCGGCGCGGATCGATTCCGGCCTTTTGCGGTTCCGCCCCGGTGTTGACCTGCACAAGAAGCTGCGGCGTCCGGCCCTGCTTTTCCATTTCCGCCGCAATCGCCCCGGCGATCTTGTCCCGGTCGATGGTGTGGATGACATCGAAGAGCGCCACGGCGTCTTTCGCCTTGTTGGACTGAAGCGGCCCGATCAGGTGCACGACCAGGTCCGGCCGGGCCGCCCTCAGATCCGGCCATTTGCCCTGCGCCTCCTGCACCCGGTTCTCGCCGAAATCGATCTGTCCGGCGGATATCACGGGTTCGATCGCCGCCGTGCCGAACGTCTTGGAGACGGCGATCAGGGTCACGGCACCTGCCGGACGGCCGGCCTCCCGCTCGGCCGCGGCAATGGCTTGCCGCACGCTTTCAAGCCGTTTCGCCGCGTCAGTCATTGCCCGCTTCGCTCGCCTCCATGTTTGCCGGTCGGCGCCATGCGGTTGGCCGGCATGGCCGCCGAGACTGCCGGCTAGCATGGGCATGGCACGTCAACAAGGGTGGCAATTGCGCACAACAACGTTGACCGGTCCCGGTTATTCTGGTGAAGGTCACGCCACCGTCGCACACCCGTCGCAAACGGCGGCCTGCCCATTGACCCGGCCGGGCCGCCAGAAATGGCCACCAGACAAGATCGCCCCACCAGACCGCCGAACCATGACCGACAATCCGACCCGACAGAAATCCGGCGCCGAAATCGCCGCAACCGAGCGCTACAATCCCCGCACGGTGGAAACCAGGTGGCAGAGGCTTTGGGACGAGCGCGATCTTTATCGCTGCGACAACGACGACCCCCGGCCGAAATACTACGTGCTGGAGATGTTCCCCTATCCCTCTGGCCGCATTCATATCGGCCACACCCGAAACTACACGATGGGCGACGTCGTCGCCCGCTACAAGCGGGCCAGGGGCTTCAATGTCCTCCACCCCATGGGCTGGGACGCATTTGGAATGCCGGCTGAGAACGCGGCAATGCAGAACAAGGTCCATCCGCGTGACTGGACCTATGACAACATCGCCGCCATGCGTGATCAGCTGAAGTTGATGGGCCTGTCCATCGACTGGTCGCGCGAATTCGCCACTTGCGATCCCGGATATTACGCTCAGCAGCAACGGTTGTTCCTCGACTTCCTGGACGCCGGTCTGGTCAGCCGGAAAACCGCGAAGGTCAACTGGGATCCGGTCGATCGGACAGTGCTTGCCAACGAGCAGGTGATCGACGGCAAAGGCTGGCGCTCCGGTGCCGATGTCGAACAGCGCGAGCTCACCCAGTGGTTTTTCAGGATCACCGACTACAGTCAGGATCTGCTCGATGCCATCGCCCGTCTGGACCGCTGGCCGGACCGGGTGCGGCTGATGCAGAGCAACTGGATCGGTCGATCCGAGGGCCTGCGCGTCCGCTTCGCCTTCGACAAGGCACCGCCGGGCGGCGACGCGGCGCTGGACGTTTTCACGACCCGCCACGACACCCTGTTCGGGGCCGCCTTCATGGCCATTTCGCCGGATCATCCTGTCGCCGCCGAATGCGCCCGGGCCGATCCGCGGCTTGCCGCGTTCATCGAGGAATGCCGGCGGCTTGGCACGTCGGCGGAGGCGATCGAAAAAGCCGAGAAGCGCGGCTACGACACCGGCCTCACAGTCCGTCACCCCTTCGACGACCGCATCCTGCCTGTCTATGTCGCCAATTTCGTACTGATGGCCTACGGCACCGGCGCCATATTCGGCTGCCCCGGACACGATCAGCGCGATTTTGATTTCGCCCGCAAATACGACCTGCCGATCATCCCGGTCGTCGCCCCGGACGCGACCGCAACGGGCCCGGAGCTGAAGGCGTGGTCGGCCGCGTTCGCCAACGGATATGAAGCCTATGTCGGCGACGGCCGAATGATCAACTCCGACTTCCTGAACGGACTGGACATCGCCGCCGCCAAGGAAGATGTCGCCTCCCGGCTGGAGGCCCGCACGTTAGCCGGCGCCCCGCAAGGCCGGCGCGAGGTCAACTTCCGGCTCCGCGACTGGGGCATATCCCGCCAGCGCTATTGGGGCTGTCCGATTCCGGTGATCCATTGCAATGGCTGCGGTTCCGTGCCGGTTCCGCGCACCGATCTTCCGGTGCGCCTTCCCGACGACATCGACTTTGACGAACCGGGCAATCCCCTCGACCGTCACCCGACCTGGAAGCAGGCCAACTGCCCGGTTTGCGGCACCGCCGCGTTGCGCGAAACGGACACCATGGACACCTTCGTCGATTCGTCCTGGTACTTCGCCCGCTTCACCGCGCCGGATGCGGCAGCGCCAACCGATCCCGAAGCGGCCAACGCCTGGCTGCCCGTCGACCAGTATATCGGCGGCATCGAGCACGCCATTCTGCATCTGCTTTACTCCCGCTTCTTCACCCGGGCGATGCACAAGACCGGCCATCTCGGTCTTGACGAACCCTTCGCCGGCCTGTTCACCCAAGGCATGGTCGTTCACGAGACCTATCGCGCGGCCAACGGCGATTGGCTCACGCCGGCACAGGTGCGCATCGAGGGTCATGACGCCGACCGCAAGGCGCTTCACGCCGAAACCGGCGAGCAGCTGACCATCGGGCCCCTGGAGAAAATGTCCAAGTCCCGCCGCAACACGGTTGGCCCGGAAGAGATCACCGGTTCCTACGGCGCCGATACCGCCCGCTGGTTCATGCTTTCCGATTCACCGCCGGAACGCGATGTCGAATGGACCGACGCCGGCGTCGAGGGTGCCCATCGCTTTGTCCAGCGCATCTGGCGCACCATCAACGCCGTCGCGCCGGTGTCGCGCCGGCCGGCGGGAAATGGCGGCGGCCCGGGCGCAACCGCTATGGCACTGCGCCGCGCCGTCCACAAGACCCTCCATGCGGTATCCGGAGATATCGAAAGCCTGCGCTTCAATGTCGCCATCGCGCGTTTGCACGCCCTGCTTCCGGAAATCGCCAATGCCCACAAAACCTATGATCGCGATCCCGACAGCGACGAAAACCGGGGACTGGACCGGGCCATTGCCGAGGCCGCCGACATTTTCGTATTGATGTTCGCGCCCGCTATGCCGCATCTCGCCGAGGAGTGTTGGCAGGTGCTGGGCCATGAAGACTGGGTCGCCGCAAGCCCTTGGCCGGCCGTCGACGAAACGCTTCTGGTCGATGACACGATCGTGCTGCCGGTTCAGGTCAACGGCAAGAAGCGCGGTGAGTTGACGATTGCCGCCGCGGCGGGGAAGGATGAGATCGAGAAGGCGGCGCTTGCCCTCGATCCGGTCGTGAAGTTTCTGGAAGGGCGCCCGCCGCGCAAGGTCATCGTCGTACCGGGAAGGATCGTCAATGTGGTGGGTTAGCAGATCACCAGGATCGGGCGGCGGAGGCCGGCCCGGCAATCCGGGAGCAACCGCCCGCCGCGCCGTTCATGCGGCCTTCATCGGCCTGTTGGCGGGCGCGCTTGCCGCCTGCACGGTACAGCCGGTCTACGCGCCGGGCCATGCCGGCACGCCCGGACCGGTTCATGCCGAACTTGCGGCAATCGAGATCGATCCGGCGATTGGCCGCAACGAACAGGTGTTCCGCAACGCCCTGATTTACGGGTTCCGGGGCGCCGACGATCCGGGCGCGCCGCGCTACAAGCTCAACTACCGCATGGTCGTCAACGAATTTCCGCTCGGTGTGGAGGAATTCACCGGCACCCCAACCTCCTACCAGATCGCCGGCCGGGTCTCCTTCATTCTGGAGGATCATTCCACCGGAACCGTTGTCCTCACCGACCGGGCCAGCGCCGTCGCCTCCTACGACCGCTCCTCACAGAATTTCGCCAACAGCCGCGCCCGCCGGGATGCCGAAATGCGGGTGGCCGAGACCCTTGCCCGGCTTGTCCAGACTCGTTTGGCGAGCCATTTCGCGCGGCAGAATCCCTGATCGCCATGGCGGGCGCGACGATATCAGCACCGGCCGGCGCGCCATGGACCGGACCACGACCCGCCGGCCCGCAGATAACCGGACCACAGACAACCGGACCGCGAAGCGAAAGACCGCGACGCCGCGGCGGCGGATCGGACCCATGCGCCTGATTCCGGGATCATGACCGCAGTCAAGGCCCACGCCGTCGACAATTTCATCGCCGATGCCGGCCGCGACTGTCCGCTGGTGCTGATCTATGGCCCCGATCAGGGTGCGGTTGCGGAGCGGGCGGCCGCGCTCCGGGACACGATCATCGCGGCCGCGCGCCAGCCACCGTCGCTGGTGACGCTGACCTCGGACCAGATGGCGGGCGATCCCGGCCGGCTCGCCGACGAAGCCGGCGGGGCCTCGCTTTTCGGCGGCGATCCCCTGATCCGTCTGCGCGTCACCGACAATCGTCACAACATCGTGCCGACACTGGCGGCGCTGATCGCCAACCCCCCGGCCGGCGCACGCATCATAGTCGAAGCCGGCGATCTGAAGCCGTCGAGCGGCCTGCGCAAGGCATTTGAATCAGCCGACCGGGCCGCCGCACTGCCCTGCTACCAGCCGAAGCCGGAAGAGACCGCCGCCATGATTCGCGCCATCGTCGCCGATGCCGGCAAGACCATCACCGCGGAGGCCGTCGCCGGCCTCTGCGCCAACCTTGGCGGCGACCGTCTGGCCAACCGGAACGAGATCGACAAGCTGGTCCTTTACGCCGGCGAAGCGGCGGAAATCACCCTCGAAGATGTTCAGGCCATTGTCGGCGAGAGCGTGGAGTTGCGCAACGACAGGCTGATCGACAACGCCCTGGTCGGCCGGCCCGGCGCCGTCGAAAGCGACCTTTCCCGTCTGCGCATGGAACACGCCTCTGCCGCCGGGCTGCTGACCCAGGCGCTTCGTCAGCTGACCGATCTGCAGGCGATGCGGGCCGGTTGCGATGCCGGCGCATCGCCGGAAACGGTGATGTCGCGCCAGCGGCCGCCGATCTTCTTCAACCGCCGGCCGGCGATCGAACGGGCGATCCGCGCCTGGCCGGTTGCCGAACTCGCACGCGCCCGCGCCCTCGTCGCCGAAGCGATCCTGAAAAGCCGCCGCAATGCCGCCCTCGACACCGCGCTCGCCGCCGACGCGCTGCTCCGCATCGCGGCAAAAGCCGAACGCCTGGCGCGCCGCTGAACGGCCGGGCGGAGCAGGGCACCACATGCACGGCCGGACGCGCCGCTGGCCAACCGGCCGTCATCTTGCCGGCAACCCGTGCCTGGATTTGGCCCTGTCCGGCATTCCCGGTCACCATCCGAGGCGGCGGGATCGGCCCGCATTACCGGCAATTTCATTCACGGCGATTATAGTCATTATAGTACAAGTGATACAAATATTGGCACCTGAAGTTTGTCGAGTGACAATCAAATTGTCAAATATTGAAACTCTAAGATGACTCTAATAGGGAGCCAAGCACTCGCTCGCCCCTATTACCCGCGCAGCCGGGCGCAGACCGCCTCGAGCTGCTCCAGCGACCGATACGCAACCCGCACCTCACCGCCGCCGCTCGCCTTGTGGCGAACATCCACCTGAAGCCCCAGCCGGTCGGAGAGCTCTTTCTCCAGCGCCAGCGTGTCGGCATCCTTGCGCGCCGGCGGCTTCTGGCGGCCGGTGCGCCCGCCCGTGTCAGCGGCCGCCTGTGCCAGACGCTCCGTCTCCCGCACAGACAGACCCTTTGCAATCACCTTCTTGGCGAGACCTTCCGGATCGGATGCCGTCACCAGCGCCCGCGCATGACCGGCTGACAGCCGGCCAGCCCGCAACACCGCAAGCACGCCCGCCGGCAGTTTCAATAGCCGCAGCATGTTGGTGACATGTGTTCGGCTTTTGCCGATCGCCAAACCGAGATCCGCCTGGGTATAGCCGAATTCGTCCAGCAATGCCTGATAGCCGAGCGCCTCTTCGACCGGATTGAGATCCGATCGCTGGACATTCTCAACGATGGCCAGCTCCAGCGCGTCCCGATCGCTGACGTCGAGCACGATAATTGGCACTTCGTGCAGCCCGGCTTTCTGCGCCGCCCGCCAGCGTCGCTCGCCGGCGATAATCTCGTAGGATTCGCCGGCGCTCCCGGCCTGCGCCCGCACGACGATCGGCTGGACCAGACCGTGGCTGCGGATCGAGGCGGCAAGATCGTCGAGATCATCGGCGGCGAATTCGGTCCGCGGATTGCGCGGATTGGGATGGATGAACGCCACAGGCACCGACTTGCGGTCGGCACCGGCGCTGTTCGCCGCCGTCGGCGGTACCGCGCCATAATCGCCCAGCAGCGCATCGAGCCCGCGGCCCAGCCTCTTTTGCGGTTCACTGTTCATGTGCCATTGCTTTCCGCTGTTTCGTATCGGATCCGTTTCGCGCCCGCCGGCAATCAGGCGGCCCGCAGGTCGCGCTCCCGGTTGATGATCTCGCTGGCCAGCCGCAGATAGGCCTGGCTCCCGGCGCAATGCAGATCATAAAGGATCGCCGGCTTGCCGTGGGACGGCGCCTCCGACACCCGCACATTGCGCGGTATGATCGTCGAATAGACCGTTTCGCCCATATGGGCACGCACATCATCGACAACCTGGGTCGCAAGCTTGTTGCGCCCGTCATACATGGTCAGCACAATTCCGTGCACCGACAGCCCCGGATTGAGACCGTTGCGCACCCGTTCGATCGTCGTCAGGATCTGGGTCAGGCCTTCCAGTGCGAAAAACTCGCATTGCAGCGGCACAAGCACCGCATGGCTGGCCGCGAGCGCATTGATCGTCAGCAGATTGAGCGACGGCGGGCAGTCGACCAGCACATAGGTAAACCCCGTCTCGCCGCCACGCCCGGCCGCCGCCAGCGCCTTGCGCAATCGGTAGGCGCGATCGTCCAGACCCGATATCTCCAGCTCCACGCCCAGCAGGTCCAGCGTCGACGGCGCGATCGAAAGCCGCGGAATGGCCGTCTTCTGTGCCACATCGGCGATCGGCATGCCGTCCATCAGCACATCGTAGGTTGAAACCGGTCGCCGACTGCGATCGACACCAAGCCCGGTCGAGGCGTTGCCCTGAGGATCGAGGTCGACGACCAGCACCCGTTCACCGATCGCCGCCAGCGCCGTACCGAGATTGATCGCTGTCGTCGTCTTGCCGACCCCGCCTTTCTGGTTGGCGATGGACAGGACACGCGGGGTCACCGGCAGATCGCCGGCGGGTGCGCGCAACTCCGCTCTACTCATGGCTGGCCCCTTTGGGCTTGAGATGGGTTACAACCGCCACGCGACCGTCCCGATCCGTGACGCTGTCGTACAATACCAGATCGTAGCACCAAGATTTAGAGGCGATTTCGTTCTCACCCACAAAATCTTGTCCTTTCGGGAACAAAAACCGGTTCGTATCCCGGGCATAGGGCGCCGCCAGCCGAAACAATTCTTGCAATGGCGCCAATGCCCGGGCGCTGACGATATCGTATCTCGTCTCGCACGCCCGGCTGTGGTCCTCAATCCGTTGATGGACGATATCAACATCCGTCTGCGTCGCCGCTGCCACGGCCCTGAGAAAGGCACATTTCTTGCGGTTTGATTCCACCAGCGTGACTGTCAGCGGCTGCCGGTCCCCGGCCGCAATCGCCACAACCAGGCCTGGAAATCCGGCGCCAGATCCCAGATCGAGCCAGGTTCTCGCATCCGGCTGCGCGAGCGGCAGCAACTGCAGGCTGTCGGCGATGTGCCGCGTCCATACCGCGCCGAGCGTGGACGGCGCGACCAGATTGTGACGCGCCTGCCAGGCGACCAGGAGATCGCTGTAGGTTCGCAACCGTTCAATTGACGCTTCGCCAAGCCACGGAAACGGCGACAGCGCCGCTGTGATATCTGCACTGGTTGCCAGTGGGTCCGCGCCATCACCGCGCGATCGGCGCCGGGGTGCCATGTCGCGCATCGGCGTCAGGTTCGCCCGCTCGCACCGGCCGCCACCGGACGTGAATCCGCCGCCGGCCGCGGCGCATCCGCCGAAGGCGCCGCCGTTTTCGGTTTCCGCCGGACATGCGAAAGCAGCCGGGTCAGAGCCGCCGGTGTCACCCCCTCGATCCGCGACGCCTGGCCGAGGGTCATCGGCCGCACGGCGGCCAGCTTTTCGCGCATCTCGTTGGAAAGCCCCGGGATCGCCCCATAGTCGAGATCCGGCGCCAGAGCGAGCGCCTCATCCCGGCGATAGGCTTCAATATCGCGCTGCTGCCGGTCGAGATAGACCGCATAACGCGCATCGACCGCCACCTGTTCGGCGATCTTCGGATCCAGTTCGCTGATCTCCGGCCAAATCGCCCGCAGGTCTTCAAGACCGATATCGGGATAGGACAGGAGCGCGAAGGCACTGCGCCGCTGGCCGTCGCGATTGACCGGCAGGCCGAGCCGCCTGGCCTCGTCGGGGGTCAGGTGCCGGGACTCAAGCAAGGCCCGCGCCGCGGCCAGATCCGCCTCGCGCCGCCCATGGGCCGCCGCCCGCTCTGCGCCGACACAACCGGCCGCGATACCGGCCGGCGTCAGCCGCTGGTCGGCATTGTCGGCGCGCAACGACAGCCGGTATTCCGCCCGCGATGTAAACATCCGGTAGGGTTCGCTGACGCCCCGCGTTACCAGATCGTCGATCATGACGCCGAGATAGGCGTCAGTGCGGGCAAACACGACCCCGTCGGCACCGCCGGCGCGCCGCGCCGCATTGAGGCCGGCGACCAGCCCCTGGGCCGCCGCCTCCTCATAGCCGGTCGTGCCGTTGATCTGGCCGGCGAGATACAGTCCCGGCAGCCTCTTGCATGCCAGCGTCGCGTCGAGTTCGCGCGGATCCACATGGTCGTATTCGATGGCATAGCCCGGCCGCAGGATTCGCGCCTGCTCAAGGCCAGGAATGGTCCGCACCATTGCCTCCTGCACCGTTTCCGGCAGCGACGTGGAAATGCCGTTGGGATATACGGTCGGATCGTCCAGCCCCTCCGGTTCCAGAAAAATCTGGTGGCTCGTGCGGTCGGCAAATCGCACGACCTTGTCTTCAATCGACGGGCAGTAGCGCGGGCCGGTGCTTTCGATCCGGCCGGAATAGATCGCCGACTTATCGAGATTGCGGGAAATCAGGTCGTGGGTGTGTCCCGTCGTCCGGGTGATATGGCAATCGATCTGTGGCGTTGTGATGGTGTCGGTCCGCGTCGAAAACGGTTCCGGCGGATTGTCTCCCGGTTGCCGGTCAAGTCCCTCTCTGTCGATGGTTCGCCCGTCAAGCCGCGGCGGCGTGCCGGTCTTGAGCCGCGACAGCCGAAATCCGAAGCGCGCCAGCGTCTTCGACAGGCCCAATGCCGGCGCTTCGCCGGCGCGCCCGGCCGGGATCTGCTTTTCCCCGATATGGATCAGGCCACGCAGGAACGTGCCGGTCGTCAGCACGACCGCGCTGGCGCGAATTGTCCGCCCGTCGCCAAGCCGCACCCCGCTCACCCGCGCCTTCCGCCCCTCATCTTCCTGTTGTCCATCCGCACCCGATTCGCGGCCCGATTCCGTTTTCGCCGGCGCACCGTCAACGACCAGATCCTCAACCGCCGCTTCCACGACCGACAAATTCGGTACCGAATCGATTTCCGCCTGCATTGCCCGTCGGTAGAGCGCCCGGTCTGCCTGAGCGCGCGGGCCGCGGACCGCTGGCCCCTTGCGGCGATTGAGCACCCGGAATTGAATACCCGCCCGATCGATCGCCCGGCCCATCAATCCGTCAAGCGCATCCACTTCGCGGACAAGATGCCCCTTGCCCAGCCCGCCGATCGCCGGATTGCATGACATTTCACCGATTGTCGCCCGCTTGTGAGTCACCAGAATCGTATCGGCCCCGAATCGAGCCGCGGCCGCCGCAGCCTCAACGCCTGCATGGCCGCCCCCGACGACGACAATGTCCGCCCGATCGGGGATCGCTGCAAGGGGGCGCACGCCGCTGTCGCCACCGGCTATTGCTGTACTGGTCGGGGCAGCGGTCGATGGGTTGGTGGTTCTGACAGTGGTCATGGCTGCGCTTTAACGGAATTTCCCGGCTTTGAGAACCGATGTTTCACGTGAAACACGGTGGCAGGCCAATTCGAGATCTGGGGCTTGGGCGTCGCACTCTGCCGCCCCGCCTTTCCGGATCCGGCACCCGTGCCGGCAAATAGCCCGGACCCGACATCGTGCAATGTGCCGCGATTGCGCGATTCCCCGGCGACTTCAAATAGCGTTGATCGCGGCGCTGATGTAAGGCGTCGCCGGCAGGTTCCCTGTTTCACGTGAAACATCCGCCTCACTTGCCGATGCAGAACTCGCCGAACAATCGGTCAAGCACGCGCTCGACATCGACCCTGCCGGTGATCACCCCCACTTCATGAAGCGCAGCGCGTATGTGCTCCGCCGTTATCTCGAGCGGCTGCTCTGGCACCTTCGCCTTCGCCACCGCATCCCGGCATCGATCCAGCGCGTCCCGTTGCCGTTGCCGCGCGATTACGCCGCTGTCGCCCGTTGCCATTCTGGACCGCGCGAATGCTCCAAGTCGCGTGCGCAAGGCCGCCAGGCCCTCTCCGGACTGCGCCGAGATATACACGTCATAGGCCGTACCGATCCGGTTCCTGTTATGATCGTCAACCAGGTCGGTTTTGGTTCGCACCCGCCACGTACATACGCCGCACAATTCCTCCCCATCGACCACCCATTCATCGTCTTCCAAACTGCCTGAACCATCATCCAGCACCAGCACCAGGTCGCTGGCTCCAGCGGCCCGCCGGGCACGCCGCATCCCTTCCTGCTCCACCGCGCCGCCACCGGCCCGCATCCCCGCCGTGTCGAAAACATGCACCGGGTATCCGAAGATATCCAGGCGCGCCTCAAGCACGTCCCGCGTCGTTCCCGGCGTGTCATGCACAATCGCCACATCCCGCGCTGCCAATGTGTTGACCAGCGTCGACTTCCCGACGTTCGGCGGCCCGATCAGCGCTACGCGCAGGCCGCTGCGCACCCGCTCCGCCGCTTCCGCCGACCCCAGCAGCTCCCGGACCTGTCCGTCGATTTCCCTCAGCGCCGCGTCAAGGCTAAAAGTACCCTCATCCACATCATCTTCATCGGAAAAATCAATCCGCGCTTCAACCTGCGCCAACACGCCAATCAGCCTGTCGCGCAGGCCCGCTATCTCTCGCGCCACCGAGCCTTCTGCAATGGCCAGCGCCTGCCGCCGCTGCGCTTCAGTTTCGGCACCGATTAGATCCGCGAGACCCTCCACTTGCGTCAGATCCAGCCGACCATTGTCAAATGCCCGACGCGTGAATTCGCCCGCATCCGCCATTCTCAGTGCACGCTGTTTCGCTAACGAATCAATGACCGCCTGCACAGTCGCAACGCCCCCGTGACAGTGAAACTCCGCGCAATCATCTCCCGTGAAGCTCGCCGGTTTTGCCATCCAGTAGACCAGCGCCCGATCAAGAAACAATCCCGTACCCGGATCACGCAGCGCCCGCAAAACCATCCGACGCTCCGGGGGTATCGCAGTCCCGGTCATTTCGGCGAGCACACCTCGCACATCCGGACCCGACAACCGGATCACCGCGACCCCGGCCGGCAACCCGCCGCTCGAAAGCGCAAATATGGTGTCCATACCACCTCCCTGGACACTGTCGCTCCGCCGTCAACATTACAGCCGAACCTTAACCGAACCCGTTCCGCCAAGGCGACATTCCTCAATCGGATATCTGCATGTTTAATTTCGTTAACGAATCGTTAAAACACTACGGAAGCGAATCGATACCCGGTCATCAGCCCACCTGAGCCGATCAGATCCTTCCTGGATCAAACGCCGCCGTCCCCAACGGTTTCGCTACCGACTCAATCCGCTTCCGGGTCGCGCGGCGCAGGCCCTGTCAAACCAATTCGATCGCCGGTTTCGGTATAACCTCCGGCGCCGGTTTCTCAGAATCCTCAAAATGCCGGACGCAGGTTCCGGGCACACCGCTATTCGGCTCATCCCGTTCCGTTGGGCGATTCCAAATATCATATCGCCGATGATCGGGGCGGACTGCTCCGTTGATCCGGCCCGCCGAACCGCGCCGATCAGGTATTCATCGAATCGAAAAATTCACTGTTCGATTTGGTCTGCTTCAGCTTGTCGAGCAGGAACTCGATCGCATCGACCACGCCCATCGACGACAGGATTCTGCGCAGCACAAACACCTTCTGCAAATCGCCTTTCGGCACCAGAAGCTCTTCCTTCCGTGTCCCGGACTTCAGGATATCCATGGATGGGAACACCCGTTTGTCGGCGACCTTGCGATCCAGCACGATCTCCGAATTGCCCGTCCCCTTGAACTCCTCGAAAATCACCTCGTCCATCCGGCTCCCGGTATCGATCAGCGCTGTCGCGATGATCGTCATCGACCCGCCTTCCTCGATATTCCGCGCCGCGCCGAAAAACCGTTTTGGCCGCTGCAGGGCGTTGGCATCCACACCGCCCGTCAGCACCTTGCCCGAGGACGGCACCACCGTGTTGTAGGCCCGGCCCAGCCTGGTTATGGAGTCCAGCAGGATCACCACGTCGCGCCCGTGCTCCACCAGCCGCTTGGCTTTCTCGATCACCATTTCCGCGACCTGCACATGCCGCGCCGCCGGCTCGTCGAACGTCGAAGATATTACTTCGCCGCGCACCGTCCTTTGCATGTCCGTCACCTCTTCGGGACGTTCATCGATCAACAGCACGATCAGGTAGGCCTCCGGATGATTGCTGGTTATCGACTTGGCAATATTCTGCAACAGCACCGTCTTGCCGGTCCTTGGCGGTGCGACGATCAATCCCCGCTGGCCCTTCCCCAGCGGTGCGACCAGATCGATCACCCGCGCCGACATATCCTTCACGGTCGGATCGTCGGTCTCCATATTGAACCGCTCATCGGGGTAGAGCGGCGTCAGATTGTCAAAGTGGACCTTGTGCCTTGCTTTTTCCGGGTCCTCGAAATTGATACTGTTGACCTTCAGCAACGCAAAATACCGCTCGCCCTCCTTGGGGCTGCGGATCTGCCCTTCGACCGTATCGCCGGTCCGCAGCGAAAACCGGCGGATTTGCGAAGGTGATACATAGATATCATCCGGTCCCGGCAGATAGTTGGCGTCGGGAGATCGCAGAAAACCGAATCCGTCCTGCAACACCTCCACCACGCCTTCGCCGATGATGTCGATATCCTGTTCCGCCAGGTTCTTGAGTATGGCAAACATCAATTCCTGTTTGCGCAAAGTGCTGGCGTTTTCCACCTCGTGTTCCTCGGCAAAGGCGAGCAACTCCGTCGGCGACTTCGCTTTCAATTCCTGTAATTTCATTTCAGACATGGTCTCAATTCCGGAAGGACGGCAAAATGCGGGTATTGGGTGCAGCGGCGCTGTGCGATCGTCGCGAGGCTCGATGGTTCGTCGTATTTCGGAAAACCGGAGGAAAAGCCGCTCGGATCCTGAAGACCCATTCGCAGACCCCGCCCCGGAAAAGGGCTTCACACAGCGTCGGAAACGCTAGGATTGCCTTTAAGATAATCCCACATCGCCGATTCGACAAGTGGCAATTCCGGCACCCCGTTAAAACGGTTTCACCACCACCATCACGACGATCCCGATCATCAGCACCGTCGGCACCTCATTGACGATCCTGTAGTACCGCGCCGGCCGCGTATTGCCATCCCGGGCAAACGTCTTCACCCAGCCCGCCAGCATCCCATGAAATGCGCTCAGGCCCACCACCAGCACCGCCTTGACGTGAAACCAGCCTTCCGTCCAGCCGCCCGATTCCACCGCCAGCCATACCCCAAACACCCAACTGCCGATCATCGCCGGCGTCGCGATCCCCTTCAGCAGCCGACGCTCCATGATCTTGAACGTTTCCGACTGGACCGATCCCGCATCCGCATCCGCGTGATACACCATCAGCCGCGGCAGATAGAGCAGGGCGGCCATCCAGGAGATTACCGCCAAAATATGCGCTGCTTTCACCCACACCATCACAATCCGCGCACCCGGCGAACCAGTGCCCCGACGTGCTCAGGCGGCGTATCCGGCTGTATTCCGTGACCAAGGTTGAAGATATGCGGATGCCCGTCCATCGCGCCCAGTATGCGTTCGACGCCGTCCTCCATTGACCGCCCGCCCGTCATCAGCCGCAACGGATCGAGATTTCCCTGCAATGCCTTGTCCGTCGCTTGTCGGGCCGCCGCCAGCGGCATTGTCCAGTCGATACCATACCCGTCCCCCCCGGTTGCCGCCGCATAGGCCGCCAGCCTTTGCCCGCATCCCTTGGCAAACAATATGATCCGCGCATCCGGCCGCCGGCTCCGGACACCGGCCACGATCGCCGCCACCGGCGCAACCGCCCACCGCTCAAACAAATCATCATCCAGTACCCCGGCCCAGCTGTCGAATATCTGCACCGCATCCACCCCGGCATCGATCTGCCCCACCAGATAATCGATCGAAGCTCCCACGAGTATCTCGATCAGCGTCCCGAACCCTTCCGGATCCGCAAGTGCCAACAACCGCGCCGGCCTCTGGTCCGGCGTCCCCCGACCCGCAACCATATAGGTCGCCACCGTCCAGGGCGCCCCGCAAAACCCGATCAGCGCCTTTTCGCCATCCAGATTTTCGCGCACCCGCGACACGGTTTCCAGCACCGGCGCCAGATGCCTCATCACCCGCGCCGGCTTCAGCCCCGATACCGCACCCGGCGACAACATCATCCCATTCCCCTGCGAAACGGCGAGCGCATCCAGGACCGGGCCTTCACCGGCTTCAAACCGCACCTTCTGTCCCAGACCGTCCGGGATCACCAGAATGTCGGAAAACAAAATCGCGCAATCGACATCGAACCGATGCACCGGTTGCAACGTCACCTCTGCTGCCAGCTTTGGCGAATAGCAAAGATCAAGAAACGATCCCGCCGCCGCGCGGACCTTTCGGTATTCGGGTAGATACCGTCCCGCCTGACGCATGAGCCAGACCGGTGGCGGCGTAACGGCTTCGCCCGCCAGCACACGCGCAAGACTGGTTTTCCTCATATCGACTTCAACCCTTCTTTTTCAAAACCGTCTAGATTCTTTATGTTGATTCTTTTGGGCCGGGGATAAGAAGGATTATGCCTTGCCCACATTTTGCGCCTGCCGCCGCCCTGGCATTGCGGCGCACCCCACGCCCCGGCATTATGTGGACGAATTTCGGGATAAATCGGAATTTCCATTTATTTTCAAGGTATTAATGATTTCTGGAAATCACGATATCCACGCAATTGAGCCAGCTTCTTTTGTACAATCCGGTTGTCACCAGCCTTCCGATCACCATCTGCATCTTGTCCCCGTTGCATTCAACTGTTGATCTGGATTGAAAAGCGGGCGACATCAACCGCCATGACGCCTCACCGGCGCGATTTGTCCGACCAACACACACAGTCTTCGACAGCTTGTCCAAACGCCGCTTCTTCCATCTTCACCTTGTCTCCGACGCCACCGGCGAGACCCTCGTCAGCGTGGCCCGGGCCGCGGCGGCGCAGTATGCCGCCATCAACGCCATCGAACATATTCATTCCCTGGTCCGCACCCGCGCCCAGGCCGAGGCCGTTGCCCGCAAGATCGAGGATGCGCCGGGGATCGTTCTTTATACCCTTGTCGACGAGGAGACGGCGGCGGCGCTGGAGACGGAGTGTACGAAACTTGGCGTCCCCACCGTTTCGGTGCTGGCGCCGGTGCTGAATGCCTTCCAGTCCTATCTCGGTGCACCGTCAACCGGCCGCGTCGGCGCCCAGCATGCGCTCGATGCCGACTATTTCCGCCGCATCGATGCGCTCAATTTCACGCTGGCCCACGACGATGGCGCTTTGCCGGAAAACATGGACGACGCCGATGTCGTCATCGTTGGCGTCAGCCGGACATCCAAGACGCCGACATCGATCTATCTTGCCAACCGTGGTGTGCGGACCACCAACATGCCGCTTGTTCCGGGTGTCGAACTGCCTGAAAAGATTGTCAGCGCCCGCAAGCCGCTGGTCATCGGTTTGGTCGCCAGCCCCGACCGGATTGTTCAGATTCGCGAACATCGCGTCCTCGCCATGAATGCCGACGAGCGCGTCGATTCCTACACCGACCGCACCGCCGTCGCCGAAGAGGTTGCCGCCAGCCGCAAACTGTGCGCACGCAACGGCTGGCCGGTGATTGATGTCACACGCCGCTCCATCGAGGAGATTGCCGCCGCGATCCTCGGCCTTCTTGCCCAACGCCGGGCGGCCGGCCCATGAACCTCGTTCTGGCATCGGCGAGCCGCACCCGGCAGGCATTGCTGAAGGCCGCCGGGCTCGAATTTGTCAGCGAACCCGCCGGTATCGACGAACGCCAGGCCGAAGCGCCGCTGATCGCCGCCGGCGCCAGCGTTGCCGATCTTGCCCAGGCCCTGGCCATGGTCAAGGCGTCGACCGTGTCCGAACGACGGCCCGGCGATCTCGTCATCGGTGCCGACCAAACCCTGGACCTTGAAGGCGAACGCCTGACCAAGCCCGCCGACATGGAGGCGGCCCGCCGGCAGCTGCGCGCCCTGTCCGGCCGCACCCACCGGCTTCACTCCGCGCTTGCCTGCGCCCGCGACGGCACTGTCGTGTGGCAGACCGGCGAAACCGCGCACATGACGATGCGCGATCTCTCGCCGCACCAGATCGGCCGCTATCTGGCCGATGTCGGCGCCCTGGCCCTGCAGAGCGTCGGCGCCTACCAGATCGAGGGGCGGGGTATCCGTTTGTTCGACCGCATCGAAGGCAGTCACTTCGCCATTCTCGGCCTGCCGATGCTGCCGCTGCTGGCTTTCCTGCGCGGACAAGGGGCGATCGGGTGATCGGCGCGCAACCGCGCGCCTGCGTCGTCGGCTGGCCGATCGCCCATTCACGCTCGCCGCTGATCCATGGCCACTGGCTGGAACGGTACGGGCTGTCCGGTTCCTATGGCCGCCATGCCCTGGCACCCGATGACGCAGAGCGGTTTTTTGCCGACCTCGGCGGTCATGGCTATGTTGGCTGCAATGTCACCCTGCCGCACAAGGAGACCGCCTGGCGGGCGCTGGATCGGGCGACGCCGATCGCCGATCGGCTGCGCGCCGCCAACACCTTGTGGCTGGAAGACGGGATCCTGTGTGGCGACAACACCGATGTTTACGGTTTTCTTGCCAATCTCGACGACCGGGCAGGCGGCTGGGACAGCGGCGGCCCGGCGCTGGTGATCGGTGCCGGCGGTTCCGCCCGCGCGGTTGTCCATGCCCTGGTCGATCGCGGCCTTGGTCCCATCCATGTCTTGAACCGCACGCGCGATCGCGCTGTCGCGCTGGCCGCCGACATCGACGGGCCGATCTCGCCGGCCGGCCTCGATACGGTCAATGACGCGATCGCGCATGCGACCCTTGTCGTCAACACGACATCGGCGGCCCTGAAGGGTGAAGGCGATCCGCTGGCCATCGACTGGCGGCGGGCAAGTTCCGCGGCCCTTGCCGCCGACATCACCTATGTGCCCCTGATGACCCCGTTCCTGGCGGCTGCCGCCCAGGCCGGACTGCCCGTGTGCGACGGCCTCGGCATGCTGCTGCACCAGGCGGTGCCGGGATTTGAGCGCTGGTTCGGGCGCCGGCCGGAGGTCGACAACGCCCTGCGTGAACGGGTGATCGCCGACCTGGAGGCCGGCTGATGCGGATCATCGGCCTCACCGGCGTCATCGGCGCCGGCAAGACCACCACCGCCGGGTTGTTCGCGCAACGCGGTATCCCGGCTCACGACGCCGATCGCAGCGTCCACACCCTTTACCGGGGCGCCGCCGCGCCGGCGATCGAGGCCGCCTTTCCCGGCACGACATCCGATGGTGTCGTCGATCGCGACCGGTTGGCAGCGGCGGTCCTCGATGACCGCGCGGCGCTCCGGCGGCTCGAATCGATCGTTCATCCGCTCGTGATCGATGATCGAAATCAATTCATTGCGAAAGCGAAACAAAACCTGTGTCGCGCGGTTGTGCTGGATATTCCGTTGCTGTTTGAGATCAATGCCGATCGTTTCGTCGACGTTATAATTACCGCGACGGCCGCCCCCGAGATCCTGCGGGACCGGGTCATGAAGCGGCCGCGGATGACGGACCGGAAATACCGGGCGCTCCTTGACCGTCAGATGTCCGACTCCGAAAAGCGCCGGCGTGCCCATTTCACGGTCGATACGGGGCAGGGGTTGGCGGCCGCCGGGCGGCGGGTTCACGGGCTGGTGCGGGCGCTCGCTTTCACCGTTTAGGTCGCCGGTCTCTTCCCGGGCTTGTGCGCATGCCGGTTTCGCGCATGTTCCGGGGCCGGACAATGCACGCGGCCGCCCGCAGGATTCCGGGGATGGCCACATCACGCACTTGCGCCGATCCGGCCGAATGCCGAAAGTGCCGCCATGCGGGAGATCGTCTTCGACACCGAATCGACAGGGCTGAATCCGGCCGGCGGCGACCGGCTGGTGGAAATCGGTTGTGTGGAATTGCTGAACCACATCCCCACCGGCCGCACGTTTCATCAGTATATCAATCCCGAACGCGCCATGTCCGCCGATGCCGAAGCCGTGCACGGTCTCGGTGATGCGTTCCTGCGTGACAAGCCGCTCTTCGCCGCCGTCGCCGGACCGTTTCTGGCCTTTGTCGCCGACAGCAAGCTGGTTGCCCACAATGCGTCCTTCGATCGCGGCTTCATCAACATGGAGCTTGAGCGGGCCGGCCATGCGGGCCTTCCCCCGATGCGCTTCACCGATACGCTGGCGCTTGCCCGCCGCCGCCACCCCGGCGGTTCCAACAGCCTCGACGCCCTGTGCGCCCGCTACGGCATCGACAACTCCGCCCGCACCAAGCACGGCGCCCTTCTTGATGCGGAAATTCTCGCCGAGGTCTATATCGAGCTCCTCGGCGGCCGTCAGGCGTCGCTTTCGCTGCGGACCGTCACGGGCGGTGATGCGGCGGCCGGCGGATCGGCCGCCCTGCCGCCACGGCCGGAGCCGCTCGCCCCGCGGCTGACCGGCGATATGCGTGCCCGCCATGCCGCCTTTGTCGGAACCTTCCCCGTTCCGGCGCTGTGGAACGCCGGCGACTGATCGGCGTCCCGCAACCGCAAGGGCCCGCCGGCCGCCCGTTCAGGCGCTCGGTGCCGCGTCGGCGGGATTGGTTTGCTGCGCGGCCATCTGCGCGGCCCGCTGACGGTAAAGGGCCACGAAGTCGACCGGATCGACCATTAGCGGCGGGAACCCGCCCTGCCGGGTCGCGTCAGCCAGTATCTGCCGGGCAAACGGAAACAGCAGCCGGGGACACTCGATCAGCAAGATCGGATGCAGGTGTTCCTGGGGCGTGTTCTGGATTTGAAACACCCCGGCATAGGTGACCTCGGCGAGGAACATCTGCTGTTCGCCCCTTTTGGCATCGGCCTCCAGCTTCAGTTCGACCTCATAGTCATTGCCGGAAAGCGGGTGGACGTTGACGTTGACATTGACGCTGAGGTTCGGTGTCGTCTCGCTCGGAGCCAGCGATTGCGGCGCCGCCGGATTTTCAAACGAAAGATCCTTGATATATTGGCCAAGCACGCGGATACCGGCCTGGGCCGGTGTGGCCTGCCCGGGCTCCGCCCCGCCAGCCGCCTGTTCCGGCGCGGCCGCGCCGGAGGCCTGGCCGTTGCCGCCGCCGTTGCCGGAGTCATTGCCGGCGCCGCCGGAACCGTCGCTCGCTTTGTTGTCGGGAGTGTCGTTGGATTGGGTCATGTCGGGTCCGTCCGTTCGCTGTGGGGTGCCGCCTACCATGCCCGTCCCTGCGTCACAATCCCGGCAATCGTTCCAGCGGTTGCATCTGGCCGCATTTCATCGTCGCCAGGGGCGGGCCACCGCCGGCCTATCGATCCTCCGGTTCCCGCCACGGGCTGTCGGGATCGGGCCGCGCGGTGTAGTCGTCGGTGTCGAGATCGATCACCTCCGGTCTTTTTGCCCTGCCGGTCGCCGGACCCTGTCCGCCTCGATGCGGCGCGCCGCGGATGTCGCCATCGGCATGTCCGGCCGCCCGCACATCCAGATGCCGGCCGATCAGGCGCCACAGGAACGTCCGCACCGGCGGCGCAAACAGCGCAAAGCCGATCGTGTCGGTGATGAAGCCGGGCGTCAGGAGCAAAAGACCGGCGGCGGCGATCATCGCGCCTTCCACCAGCGGCTTTGCCGGCATGCGCCGGGCGTCAAGGTCGGCGCGGATGCGGCCGAGCACCGCCAGCCCCTGATGGCGCAGCAGGAACGTGCCGGCGAATGCGGTTAACACTATCAGCGCCATGGTCGCGCCAATCCCGATTTCGCCGCCTATAAGGATAAAGGCGGCGATTTCCAGGAGCGGGATTGCGAGAAACAGGAGAAAAAGCGGCATGAACAACTCCGGATGCCTCCAATATGGGTTTCCGGCCTCCGGCCGCAACACAATTCCGGCCTTTTGCTGGACAATGCCGCATTCCTGCTTACATTGGACTCAAGATACCGCACGGTGGTATTCCCTCCCGATCCCCAAGGGCCGAGACGGCGTATGAGTGGTTTGTTCGACATATATTCGATCATCTTTCTGGTGATCGCGGTTGTAATTTTCATGCGCCTGGGAAACGTTCTCGGCCGTCGCACCGGCAACGAGCCGACTCCGTTTGAGCGGCGAATCGAAAAATCGCCCGCCGGTGCCGGGAACGACAACGTTGTCTCCCTGCCCAAGCGCGAAGCCGGGTCGGCGGCTGGCACCGGCCCGTCCGTCACGCCGGAGATCCTTGCCAAATATGCCGAGCAGGGCAGCCCGGCCCATGACGGTCTCCTCGCCATCGCCGGTGCCTCGTCCGATTTCGATCCGGAGCATTTCCTGACCGGCGCCAGGATGGCCTATGAAATGATCGTCACAGCCTTTGCCGATGGCGACCGCGACACGTTGAAGAACCTTCTCGATCCCGATGTCTTCGACGGCTTCGTCTCCGCCATCGCCGATCGCGAATCCCGCGGCGAGCATGTGGAATCGACCTTTGTCGGCATTGAAAGCGCGAATATTACGGGCGCCGGGCTGGAAGGCCGTGTCGCCCGCGTCTCGGTGCGCTTTGTCAGCGAACTGATCTCCGCCACCAAAAACACCGACGGCGCCGTCATCGATGGCGATCCCACCGCGGTGCAGACCGTGCGCGACGTTTGGACCTTTGCTCGCGACCTGAAGGCGCGCGATCCGAACTGGAAACTGGTGGCGACCGAATCGGTCTAGGCCGGCCCCGCCGGTCATTGCTTTCAAGCTAGGCGGGCAAGCCCATGGCCCCCGATGATCGCCGCAACACGACGGCCAGTTCCGATCCAGGTCCGGCTTCTCCCGCCTCCCGAGGAACAGACACCTTGCGTGCCGTGTCATTTTCGGCCCTCCGCGGCTGGGCGCAAGATGATCATTGTGCCGCTTTTGCCGCCTTTCTGAAGAGCGCGGAACATATTGGCGCCGCGCCCCGAAATGCCGCCGGTGCCGGCCAGCCCGGCAATGCGCCGAAAACCCGCGCCCACGGGATCAGCGGTTCCGGCCTTTGTGCCGTCGCCCGCAGCGCCCTGGCCGCGAAAGGCCAGGGGCTTGCGTCCGATCCCGGCCGGGCGCGCGCGTTTTTTGAGCGCTGGTTCCGTCCCATGCGTATCGTCGCTGACGGATTTTTCACCGCCTATTTCGAGCCGGAGGCACCGGCCAGCCGGACGCCGACCTCGGCGTTTCCCGTTCCCCTTTACCGCCGGCCCGCCGATCTGGTCGACGTCGGTGACCACAACCGCCCCGCCGGCTGGGATCCGGACATCCGGTTCGCTGCAAAGTCGGCCAACGGCCTTGAACCCTACGCCGACCGCGCCGCGATCGAAGGCGGCGCGCTTGAAGGTCGCGGGCTGGAACTCGCCTATGTCGCCGATCCGGTGACCGCCTTTTTTATCCACGTTCAGGGGTCGGCCCGCCTGCGCTTCTCCGACGGCACCACCCTGCGGATCGCCTATGCGGGCAAATCCGGGCATCCCTACACCTCGATCGGCAAGCGGGCGGTCGCCTGCGGCTATCTCCATCCCGACCGATGCGGCAAGACGGAGCTGCAGGCCTGGCTTGCCGCCAATCCCGGACCCGGCCGCGACCTGATGCACGAAAACCGGTCGTTCATCTTTTTTCGCCCGGTCAACGGGCTTTCGGAATCCGACGGTCCCGTGGGCGCCGGCGCCGTCAGCCTCACACCCGGCCGCAGCCTGGCGGTCGACCGGCGGTGGACGACGTTTCACACCCCCGTCTGGATCGATGCGGCCGGAGTTCCGGATCCCGATGACCGGCCGCGTGAGACCCGCAACGATGCGCCGGTCGGTGTGCCCGACGACATTCAAGGCGCTTCGCGCGGCGGCCGCTTCGCCCGGCTGATGGTCGCCCAGGACACCGGCTCGGCCATCGTCGGCCCGGCCCGCGGCGATCTTTTCTTCGGCGCCGGCGAGCGGGCAGGTGATCTTGCCGGTACGGTCCGCGCCCCCGGCGAAATGACGTTGCTCGTCCCGGTTCCGGAAGGATGAAGCGATGGCCCGCCGCAAGCTGACGCCGGAGGAGCTGGCCCTGTGGCGCAAGGTCCAGGAGACGGTGACCCCGCTCGCCGCGCCGATCCGCAAGGCGGCGACACCGGTTCCGTCCCGTCCCGGACCGAAAAAACCGGATTCGGCAGGGCCCGGTTTGGCCGCTTCTGGATCGTCCGGGCCCGGACAATTCCGGACCGCAAGCCAGCCGCAACCAAAGCGCGCGCCATCGGCCGGGTCGCCCCTGGAACCCAGGCTGCGCCGCCGGCTTGCCCGCGGATCGCGCCAGGTCGATGCCCGTATCGACCTCCATGGCATGCGCCAGGCCGAAGCCCGCGCGGCGCTTGAACGGTTTCTGCGCGATGCCCGGGGCCGCGACGCCCGGCTGGTGCTGGTGATCACCGGCAAGGGGCGAAGCGGCGAGGCGGGTGGCGGCGTGTTGCGCGGCGCGCTGCCGCGTTGGCTTGCCTTGCCGGAATTTCACGGGCTGGTGGTGGGATTTGAAGAGGCCAGCCGCCGTCATGGCGGCGCCGGTGCCTTCTATGTCAGGTTGCGGCGATCGCGCGGCGCGGCGTGACGGCTGGCATCGGCGCCGTAGTAGGTGACGTAGCGCGGATTGATCGCGCTGACCGGCAGCACCATCATCACGTCGGTGGTATTGAACTGGTCGTCGACCACCGCACCGTCGCCGACATAGGCGCCGAGCCGCAGATACCCCTTGATCAGCGGCGGCAGGGCGCGCAGCGCCGCGCGCTGGTCGATCTTGTCGGCGGCCACCCGGTTCATGTCGACATATCGGTGATCCAGCGCCCGCACGTTCCAGCCGTCCGGTGCGCCGTGGAAATGGTGAAGATAACTGAGCGCCATGGCGAGCCTGTCCGGGTCGGTACCCTCCAGGCTTGCACAACCGAACATTGCGTCGATCCGGTGCATCAGCACATAGGACCAGTTGCCGTGCCACAAAAGTTCGACCGTCCGCTTGTTGCGGTAGGGCGCCAGCACGCAGGACCGGCCCAGTTCCAGGAAGTTGATGTCGCGATGGCCCTCGATCAGCGGTGCGATGTCATATTCATCGGCGCTGTAGAATCCCCCGTTCGGTTCCGCCACGTCCTGGCGCAACAGCCGGTAGGTGCCGACGATCTTCGGTTTCTGGCCGGTCAGCGTGCGCCGTCGGCTGCCATGGTCGAACACCAGCAGATGGTCGCAGATGGCGTCGAAGGAATCGATGTCGCGGCGCTTGTGCTGCGCCCGCGCATCCGCAATTGCCGCCAGTTCCTCGTAGAAAACCTGGTACCGCAGCGCCTGGGCGCGACGCACTTCCGAACGGCTGCGCGCCAGACGCACCTCAAGGTCGCCGATTCGGCCCAGCGTGCCGATCGTCCGGTGGGCGCCGTGAAACCTTCTTCCGCCGGGAAACGTTCGCTGGCCGGGAAATCGCCGGGCCCGGCCCGCCGGCAATGCCTGCCGGCCAAGCAGAAAGCTTGGCGAGAAGCGGCGCGCCAGTTTGCGGGGAGAAAATCGTTGCCGGCCTTGCATGGGTTCCAATCGGATCGCCGAGAAAATTCAACGGCCAGAAACCGGATTATACAGTGATTTGCGATCCGGAGGAACCGCCGTCTTCGGCGCGGCGCCGGAAACGCGCGATCTGTGGAAAGCCGACAGGCAGGCAGGACGCGGTCGAAATGCCCGCGCCCCTTTGCGGCGCGGCGATCGTGACATCCCGATTGCGGGACCGGCCGCCGCGCGTTCCGTCGGCCGGCCGGTTCATTGCCGCCGGCGCCTTGAGTTCGCCGGTTGGCCATGACCGCCGGGCACGCCGTGCCCGTGCGACCGGGAATTCGTCCAGGATCCGCCCGGGCGGCCCTAGGCGGCAAGCGACAGTTGCGGCCCGGCGGCCCGGCTGGCCAGCGCTTCGGCGATGTGCAGCCGCCGCACCCCGTCCGATCCGTCAAGATCGGCAAGTGTCCGCGCCACCTTCAGCACCCGGTGATAACCCCGCGCCGACAGCGCCAGCGATTCCGCCGCTTCGCGCAGGAGCGACTGGCCGGACGCATCCGGTGCGGCTTCCGCCTCGATCATCGCCGCCGGCGCGTGGGCGTTGCAGGTGATACCTTCGCCGGCCAGGTCCCGATACCGCGCCGCCTGGATGGCCCGCGCCCGCGCCACCCGTTCGGCGACCCCGGCGCTCGGTTCCGCCGCTGCCGGCTGGATCAGGTCCGCCGCGGTCACCGCCGGCACCGCAATGCGAATATCGATACGGTCCAAAAGCGGCCCGGAGATCCGCGCCTGATAGTCGGCCGCACAGCGCGCGCCGCGCCGGCACGTATGGCCCGGTTCGCCCGCCATGCCGCAGCGGCACGGATTCATCGCCGCCACCAGCTGGATGCGCGAGGGATAGCACACCCGGTGATTGGCCCGGGCGATAACCGTCTGGCCGCTCTCCAGCGGTTGCCGCAGCGAATCCAGCACATTCGGCGCGAATTCCGGAAATTCGTCGAGGAACAGCACACCATTGTGCGCCAGCGAGACCTCGCCCGGTAACGCCCGCGTGCCGCCGCCGACCATCGCCGCCATCGATGCCGAATGATGCGGCGCACGAAATGGCCGCCGGTCCGACAGCCGCCCGCCGCCGAGCATGCCGGCGATCGAGGCGATCATCGACACGTCCAGGAGTTCGCGTGGCGCCAACGGCGGCAGGATCGAAGGCAATCGGCTCGCCAGCATCGACTTGCCGGCGCCCGGTGGTCCGACCATCAGCATGTTGTGGCCGCCGGCCGCGGCGATCTCCAGCGCCCGGCGGGCGCTTTCCTGGCCGCGGATATCGGAAAGGTCCGGCTGTCCGGCCGCCGCCGGTTTGAGCGCGGGTTTCGGTGCTGAAAGCACCTGTGTGCCGCGGAAATGGTTGGCGAGCGCGACCAGGCTCTCCGGCGCCAGAATGGTCATGTCGCCGCCGGCCCAGGCCGCCTCCGCCCCGCACTTCGCCGGGCAGATCAGCCCCTTGTCCAGGGCGTTGGCGCCGATCGCCGCCGGCAGCACGCCGGCCACGGCGGCAATCCGGCCATCCAGGCCCAGTTCGCCAAGCACGACATGGCCGGCCACGGCGTCGACCGGAATGGCGCCCACCGCCACCATGACCCCCAGCGCGATCGGCAGATCGTAATGGCTGCCCTCCTTGGGCAGGTCGGCGGGCGCCAGGTTGACCGTGATCCGCTTCGCCGGCAGCGACAAACCCGAAGCGTGAAGCGCCGCATGCACCCGCTCTCGGCTTTCCGCCACCGCCTTGTCCGGCAGGCCGACGATCTGGAAGGAGACCTTGCCCGGCGCGATCAGCACCTGCACGTCGACCGGCACGGCCTCGATGCCCTGGAATGCAACGGTGGTGATGCGCGCGACCATCGGTCTCCCCCTGCGCTGCGGCAGGCACCGGCGAACCGGTGCGAATTGTGGTTCCGAAGCCGATTCAGCCGGCCGCCACCGGCCCCGACCCGATCCGGATCCTGGGCGTCAAGCCTAGCGCGGACGGGTGGCAGGGGCAAGAACAAAAATGGAACAAATTGCACCGCGGCGGGAATGCCCGGCGGGCGGCCCGGATGGAACATGTCGGCGCTTTGGCCAATGCGCCCGATTTGCCCGATGGGGCCGGGCGGGCGGCCCGGCATGCGCTAGCGGAAGGGCACAATGCCGCTGCGCTCCCCGCGCAGGGGGTCGAGCGCCAGCCGGCTGATCCACAGCCAGCGTTTCTTCACCGATACGATCTGGCGCTGTACGAACCGGCTTGTGCCCGCCGTGCGCTGTGAGCGGGTGATGCTGATGTCGCTGGGAAGCTTCCCGATTCCGCGAGCGAACCGGTTTGCCTGCATGAACATGGCCGGACAGGACTGGTACACAGGGCCGTGAGGCATCCGGCCGCGCCGGTCCGCCTTGTAAAGAAAGACGTCGATGTCTGTCGTGATTTTTTTGCTGCGCGCCAGGAGCCGGCGGGCCATGTTGCGGTCGATCACATAGGCCGCCGATCCCCACTGCAATCGCCGCATGAGATGAAACGAGCGGCCGAACGCTTCAAAGGCGATGTCAGGGTCCCAGCAGGTGCGCATGCCGAAAGTCTCCAGTCTCACGATGCCCGCCGGGATCGGCTCCGGTATCCAGCGGTCGCTGGCGAGAAACTGCGCCGCATCCTCGCCGAAAACCACGTCGTCCTCCAGGATGCAGGCGCGGTGATCGCCGCTGGCGATCAGATGTTCCCATGCCTTGCGATGGCTGAGAAAGCAGGCGACGGAGCCGGAATCCAGGGGCGTTCCCCCATCGCCGCCGTTGACTGACCGGATGTCGGCGTCGCTCAGCGTGACCCGATCGATTGCGGAAATGCGTTCAAACGACAGGTTCCGCCGGCCGAGTTCCGCCGACATATGCGAAAGTCGGTCGCTGGCCCGGTCGAGGTTTATGAGGAGAATGCGCATGGTGTGATCCGGATTCTGCGACAGGTGTCCGCGGCGTGTTGGTGTGTCGGCCCGGATTGGGGCATCCGTGGGGCCGGTATGGTCTTCAACGAACGCGTCCCCTCGGTTCTTCGTCGGGCGACGGTGTGTTGCCGCCGCGTTCTTCCGTCTCTCCGCCGGCTTCGCCCGCTGTGCCGTCGCCCGACGCGTCCGCCGGTCCGGCCCGTCCGGCCCGTCCGGATCTGGCGGCCCTTGCCCGGGCGGACACCCAACGCGCGCCGCCGACGATATGCCGGGGTGCCCGCAGGGCGTACTCGGTGATCACGACCAGCCAGCGCGCACCCGACAGTTGCCGGGAGGAGAAGAGCCACAGGGGGCTGGCGATCAGCGACAGGGCGATAACGGTCACCAGCAGCCGGTAGTCGGAATACGACAGAACGCCTGCCGACAGGCCTGTCGCGCCGAGAATGAACGAGAACTCGCCGATCTGCGGCAGCACGGTCGCCACCCGGATGGAGCGCACCCATGGCTGTCCCAGGCCGTGGATGATCACCAGGTTACCGACCGTCTTGAGGATCAACACCAGGACGACCAGCGGAACCAGAACCAGCGCATTGTCAATGAGGAACCGGATGTCGATCAGCAATCCGATCGACAGGAAGAAGACCATCAGCAGGATGTCCCGCACCGGCAGGGTTGCGGCGATGAACTGCGGCCGCTGCTGGGAGTTGCCGATCAGCAGCCCGGCGACGAAGGCCCCGAACGCCACCGAGACGCCGAGAAACCCGGAGATCGTCGAGAACAGGAAGCACAGGGTCAGCGCCGCCAGTGCTGTCACCCCCGTTCCCTCTCCCAGCCCGCCGTCGAACGGCAGGCTGATCCGCTTGCGCCGGCTCATGAAGATGACGAACCAGATAAGAAAGCCCACAGCCGCAGTCAGCTTGACGAGTGTCCAGGGATCGATGGTGTTGTCGCCGCCCAGCGATCCGATGATGACCAGCATCGGGATAACCGCCAGGTCCTGTGCAATCAGGACGCCGACGGCGAGGCGGCCCACCGAGCCGCGCAGTTCGCCCACTTCCTCCAGCAGATTGATGCCGACGGCGGTGCTGCTGATGGCGAAGGCGAAGCCGAGCGCCAGGCTCAGCCCCGCCGACCAGCCGAAGATCAGCCCGAGCCCGAACGTGATCGCCAGACCGAAGGCGACCTGCAGGGCGACGATGCCCAGGGTGAGGCGGTAGACCCTCCTGAATCCGCGCAGCGAAAGCTCCATGCCGACGACGAACATCAGCAGGATCGCGCCCAATTCGGCCAGGAACTGGATCGCCTCCTGGTTCGACAGCAGACCCAGCGCCGACGGGCCCAGAAGGATGCCGGCGACAATGTAGCCGACGAGCGGCGGCTGGCGCAGTTTCTGCATCACAAGCCCGCAGCCGAGTGCGGCCAGGAAGACCGTCGTCAGTTCGACAAGTTGGACCTGATGTTCCACACCCGCTCCCGTTTGGACCCGCCTGCCGGCGCCGGATACAATGCCGGGATGTCCGCCCGCCCGCCGGCTGCGTCGTCCGATCGCGGCCCTCGGGTTGCACGGTCATCCGGCCGTCGGCCGCTAGCCGTCGATCGCCTTGCCAATGATGGCGATCGCCTTCTGGTAGACGCTGGCGGCATTCCATGCTTTCAGCGCCCGAAAATTTCGGTCCCCCGGTTGAAAACCGGCGCCGCGCCGCCAGCCATGGCTGCGCAGGAAATTGGCCGTGGAGGCCAGGGCGTCAGCCTTGGTGCGCAGATCCAGCCGGCCGTTGCCATCTCCGTCGCGGCCAAATTTCAGGACATTGCCCGGCAGAAACTGGGTTTGGCCCACCTCGCCGTGCTTGGCGCCGACGGTCTTGCCCGACAGCACCCCGTGATCGACTAGTTGCAGCGCGGCGTAGAGATGGCCGGTGAAGAACGCTGGCCGGCGGCAGTCGTAGGCGAGGGTCGCGGTTGCCGACAACAGATTGGAATCGCCCATGAAACGCCCGAACGCCGTTTCCATGCCCCAGATCGCGATCAGCGGCCCGGCCGGCACGCCGTATTGCCGTTCCAGGCTGGCAAACAGGCCGGCGTTGGATTTCTTCAGCTTCCGGCCCTGGGCGATGATCGTCTTGGCGCCGCGCACCCGCATGAATTTCTCGAGTGAATATTTAAAGCTCTTCTGGCCTCGGTCGGCACGGATTGTGGCGTTGGCATAGCGCGTGCCGGCGAGCGCCGACAGCCCCCGCTTCCCGATTCCCCGCCGTTTGGCCTCAACGGCGAATTCGCGCTTCCATGTATCGAATCCGGAGGCGTTGTTGCCGCATCGCGCCGCCGCCTCGCCGGCCGGCAGGACGAGGAAGACCGCCAGGCAGACCGTGGCGAGTCGCGGATGGGGGCGGAGAAGGGCCGCAGCCGGGAATCTGCAGCGGGACAGGACGGGATGGGCTTTGCGCATGGTGGGTTCCTGTTCGATTCGCCCTTCGGGCGTTTCGGCGGAGACTATTTCGGCCTCGGGCGTTCCGCAATCGGGCGTTTGCCGGCGCACAGCCTTTTGAAGCCGGCCCGATCGCCGAACCGGCCCGCTTATCCGCTGCGCCGGGCTTCGACCGTGTCCCAGACCATGGCGGCGACGTCCCTGCCGCCGAACCGGGCGACTTCGCGCACGCCGGTTGGCGAGGTCACGTTGATTTCCGTCAGCCGGTCGCCGATCACGTCGATGCCGACCAGGATGAAACCCCGGCGTTTCAGCTCCGGTTTGAGCCGTTCGCAGATCTCGATGTCGTGATCGGTCAGGTCGCACGGTTCCGCCCGCCCGCCCGCGTGCATGTTGGAGCGGGCGTCCCCCAGCGCCGGTACCCGGTTGATGGCGCCGGCCACTTCGCCGTCGACGAGAAGGATGCGTTTGTCGCCCGCCCGCACCGCCGGCAGATAGCGCTGGATGATGAACGGTTCGCGGAACGTCGTCTCGAACAGTTCCAGCAGTGCGGAAAGGTTCTCGTCCCCCTCCCGCAGGCGAAACACCGCCGCCCCGCCATTGCCGTAGAGCGGCTTGATGATGATGTCGCCATGGGCCTCGCGGAATTCGCGGATCGTTGCGGTATCGCGGGTGATCACGGTCTCCGGCATCAGGTCGGCATAGTCCATCACGAACAGTTTTTCCGGCGCATTGCGCACATGGGCCGGATCGTTGACGACCAGGGTCCGCGGGTGAATGCGCTCCAGGAGGTGGGTCGTGGAGATGTAGGACATGTCGAACGGCGGATCCTGGCGCAGGAACACCACATCGCATTCGCCGAGATCCATCGCCCGCCGGTCTTCCAGCGCGTAGTGCCGCCCGGCCTTGTCGGCCACCTTCACCGGCTCCACGCCGGCCTCCACCCGCTTGCCGTTGAGCGACAGCCGGTCCGGCGTGAAATGCAACAGCCTGTGGCCGCGTCGCTGCCCTTCCAGCATCAGCGCGAACGTGGTGTCGCCGGCAATGTCGATGCCGGAAATATGGTCCATCTGAAAGGCGGCGATTAAGGCCATGTTTCAAGTGCGCCCCGTGTGTTGTCCGGTCTGTTCCGCCCGGCCGTTTCGTCGCCGTGCAATCGCACAGCTCACCAGCCGCTGCCAGAAAAAACATTCTCCACATGGACCGGCAGGCGAAACGGCGCAACAAGGACCTGATCGAACCGCAACACATGATCGCCAATGGTCGACAGGTGTCGGCTCGCCCAGATGTCGGCCGCTGCCTCGATCCGCCGCTCGCCTGTCCATGTCAGCGCCTGCGCCGCCGCGTCCAGGTTTCTGCGCGCCTTGACCTCCACAAAGGCGATGGTGGCGCCGCGCCGGACAACAATGTCGATCTCGCCGGCCGGCGTCCGGTAGCGGCGGGACAGCACCCGATAGCCCTTGGCGACAAGCAGGGCCATCGCCACATGCTCCGCTCTCAGGCCGTAGCGATAGGCGCGCCGGCGCCCGCTCATGTCCACCCGGCCATGTCAATCCGGTTACGGCGCATCCCCGCCCGTCCCGTCTGCCGCCCTCAGCGCCAGCGCCCGCTTGTAGACCAGGCGCCGCGGCCGGCCCGATGATACGCTCACTGCATCGGCGGCATCGCGCAGGCTCATCGACGAAAGCGCCCTGGCAAGCTGTCGATCGACTTCCTGGTCGTCGGCCTGGTCCGGTTCCCGGTCCGGCGGCCCGATGACCAGCACGATTTCGCCGCGCGCCTTGTCGGCGTCCGGCCCGTCATTGCCATATCGCGCCGCCAGCCTGCCGAGCGTGTCGCGGTCGAATGTTTCGTGGCGCTTGGTCAGTTCCCGGCACAGTGCCGCAGGCCGGTCGTTGCCCAGCCCCGCGGCGAGATCGCCAAGCGCCCCGCCAAGCCGCTGCGGCGCCTCAAACAGCACCAGCGTCGCCGCCACCGGCGCCAGACCGGCGATCGCCTTTTGCCGGGCCACCGGCTTGTTCGGCAGGAAACCGGCAAACAGAAATCGGTTGGTCGGCAGGCCGGCGCCGGCCAGCGCGGCCAATACGGCGGACGGACCGGGAACCGGAAAGACGGGCACGTCTGCCGCGATCGCGGCGCCGACCAGCCGATAGCCGGGATCGGAGACAAGCGGGGTTCCGGCATCCGAAGCAAGCGCTGCCGACCCGCCGGCCTGCAGCGATGCCACGATGCGCTCCCGGTCCCGTTCGGTGCTGTGGTCGTTGTAGGTGATCAGCGGCCGGCGGATTCCGTAATGGCGCAGCAGTTTCTGCGTGACCCGCCGATCCTCGCACACGATAGTGTCGGCGGCTGCAAGCGTTTCCGCCGCCCGCACCGTCAGATCGCCCAAATGGCCGATCGGCGTGGCCACGAGATAGAGCCCCGGCGCCAGGCCCGCGCCGACGATTTCCGTCCCCCGGATGCTGAAGGTCCGCCGGTTGTCATCTCGCCGGTTCGCCATGGCCGTGCCTTTTTTATTGGCAATTCCGATATCGGGCGCGCGATTGCTTGCCGCCCGGTTCGTTTGTCCTTAGATTTCGACCCGTTGGGGCAGGGTCCGGGTATGATTATCCCCAAGGCGATACAGGGAATCCATAGGCCGGGACCGAATTTTGAAAAGGAGAGGTGTGTGAACGCCCGTATATCCGCCAGTCTTCGCGGTATCCGCCCTGGCGCGTTTTTTGTCGTGCTGGTGACGATTTTCCTCGCCGCCTGCATTCAGGTCCCGCTCGGCGGTCGCGGCCCCCAGCTGACAACACCCGGTCAGCCCAGCGGCGAAGTGTTGGGTTCCGGTTCCGTCCGTGTGGCCCTGCTTCTTCCCACCAGCGCCACCGGCAACGCCGGAACCACCGCCCGCGCCTTCCGCAATGCCGCCGATCTGGCGCTGCGCGATTTCCCCCAGGCCGGTATCCAGGTCGTTGTCCATGATACCGGCGGCACCGCCGAGGGCGCCCGCCAGGCGACCAGCGTTGCCCTGCGCGAGGGCGCCGAGTTGATTCTCGGACCGCTATTTTCCAGTTCGGTGAAGGCGATGGCGCCCCAGGCGCGCCGCGCCGGCGTGCCGGTGGTCGCCTTCTCCTCCGATCCCTCGGCCGCCTCGCCGGGCGTATATCTGCTGTCGTTCACGCCCGGCAACGATATCCGCCGCATCATCGCCTATTCGGCCGCCCAGGGCCGTCGCTCCTTTGCCGGCCTGTTGCCGAACATCGCCCAGGGCGCCATCGCCGAAGCGGCCTTTCGCGAGACCGCGACCCGGGTCGGTGGCCGCATTGTCGCCATCGAGCGTTACGAACTCGACCAGCAGGACATTCGCACCAAGGCGACCACGATCGCCGGCCTGGCGGACCAGATCGACGCCCTGCTGATCGCCGACGCCGGCGATGCGGTGCCGCTGATCGGCGACATCGTCGCCAACGCATCCGCCAATGTCTCCCAGCAGAAGGTCAAGCTGCTCGGCAATGGCCAGTGGGACGATCAACGTGTTCTGAACGATGCCAACCTGCGTGGCGGCTGGTTTGCCGGACCCGACAACAGCGGTTTTTCGGCATTTGCCGGCCGCTATTCCAGCGCCTTCGGCGGCCAGCCCCCGCGCCAGGCCACGCTTGCCTATGATGCCACGGTGCTCGCTGTCGGCCTTGTCCGGCAGTTCGGCGCCGAGCGGTTTTCCCGTTCCGTGCTGACCAATCCCAACGGCTTTTCCGGCGTTGATGGCGTATTCCGCTTCCGCAGCAACGGCATCACCGAGCGGCAGCTCGCCGTCTACGAGGTGACCGGTTCGGGTGCCCGTGTGGTCGATCCGGCGCCGCGCAGCTTTGCGTCCGGCGGCACCTGAACGGCGGCTGTACGATTGCGTGCATGAGGGCGTATGCGCGGTCCGGGCGTTCAGCTTGCGGCCTGCCGCGCACCGATGCCGGGATCCGGATCGCCGGCGAACCGCTCCGCGGCGACCATGCCGGCCACCATCGCCGCGACGAAGAGCGCTGTTTCCCAGCGCCCCCACGCAAGACCGGCGATTGCCGGACCGGGACAGAAACCCGAAAGCCCCCAGCCGATGCCGAACAGCGCCGAACCGCCGATCAGCTTGGCGTCGAGGCGCGTCGCGTCCGGCAGCACGAACCGGTCGGCGTAAAGCGGTTTGCCTCGCGCCTGGACGATGCGAAAGCCGAGGAAGGCGACCACCGATGCGCCGGCCATCACCAGGATCAGGCTAGGGTCCCACCCGCCGGCGAGGTCGAGGAAGCCGGCGATCTTGGCCGGGTTGGTCATGTCGGCGATCACAAGCCCGACACTGAAGACGAATCCGGAAAGGAAGGAAAACAGCGTCCGCATGGTCAGGCGCCCGGGATCATGTGCCGGGTAACGAAAACGGTAAGCGCCGCCACGCCGACAAATACGCCGGTCGCAACCAGCGAACGCCGTGAAAGCCGGGCGATGCCGCACACCCCGTGGCCGCTTGTGCAGCCCGATCCGATGACCGTTCCGACCCCGACCATCGCTCCGGCGGCGGCGAGCGTCACCGGTCCGGCGATGAGCGTTTGCTCCGGCAGGCCGGCGCGCGCCGACAAGGCGAGCGGCCCGGCCAGCATCCCCACCAGAAAGGCGCCGCGCTCGCCGCGAAATCCCTGCGGATTGAGACTGACGAGCGTCTTCAGGATCGTGCTGATCCCGGCAAGCCGCCCGTTGGCAAGCAGCAGCAGCACAGCCGCCAACCCGATTACGATTCCGCCCGACAGCGCCGCCACCGGTGTAAATTGCGTTTCAAGCACTGGAGTCTCCCGAACTGTCTCTCACTGCCGCCGGCCACCGGTCGTCACTCCGGCAATGAACGCCGGGGGGAGGCTGCCGGGACAGGATTGCTCATATCGGTCTAGGCGGCGAGATCCGCAACCACGGAATCCAGAACCGCCGCGCCGGCCGGCGTCGCCCTCAGCCGGTCGCCGTCGGCCGCCTCCAGCATGCCGTGTTCGCGCAACGCCGCGATCCGCGCCGGATCGATCGCCCGTCCGCTGAGCGCCGCGTAGCGCGCCTGCGAGATGCCTTCCGTCAGCCGCATGCCCATCAGCAGATATTCGTCGCCGCATTCTTCAAGGCTGAGAACCGTGTCGGCCAGCCAGCCGGCACCTGTCTGCTCGACCCGTTCAAGCCAGTCGTCCGGCGCGGCTGTGCAGACGGTTGCCACCTTGGTTCCCGCTTCCGAAAACCGGCCGTGGGCGCCGGGTCCGACGCCGACATAGTCGTTGTAGCGCCAGTAGGTCATGTTGTGCCGGCTTTCGTCGCCGGGCCGGGCATAGTTGGAGATTTCGTAGCGGCGAAACCCCGCGTCCTGGCATAGCGACACCGTGGCGGCGTCGAAATCGGCAAGACGCGCCGGCGCCGGCACGGCGAGTTTCCCGGCCCGGTGGAGCGCGTGATACGGCGTCCCCGGCTCGATGGTCAGCTGGTAGAGCGACAGGTGTCCGCCGGCAAACGCGAAGGCTTCGGCGAGTTCCGCCTCCCACGCGGGAAGTGATTGGCCGGGCCGGGCATAGATCAGGTCGAAGGAAAACCGGTCGAATGTCGACGCCGCCACATCCACGGCCTGCCGCGCCGCGGCGACATCGTGCAGACGCCCCAGGGTTTTCAGATCCGCGTCGTTGAGGGCCTGGACCCCGATCGACACCCGGTTGACGCCGGCCGCGCGATAACCGGCGAAGCGCCCGGCCTCGACACTCGACGGATTGGCCTCGAGCGTGATCTCGGCATCCCCGGCAACGGTCCAGCCCGCGCCGACGGCATCGAGGATCGCCGCCACCGTCGCCGGCGCCATCAATGACGGCGTGCCGCCGCCCAGAAAGACGCTGGTGACCGTGCGCCCCGGTGTGCGCGCCGCAGTCGCCGAAAGCTCGCGGGCGAAGGCTTGCGCGAAAGCGGCCTCGTCGACCGGTGCGTGGCTGACATGGGAATTGAAATCGCAATAGGGACACTTGGCGGCACAGAATGGCCAGTGAATATAGACCCCGAACGCGGTCTGCGCCTGCGGCGGCAGCGGCGGCGCCGGAATGCCGGCCCCGCCGCCGGTCGCGCTACCCATCGCCGGCGCCGAGGCAGGCCGCGGCAAATCGTGCAAACGCCCGCGCCCGGTGCGAAAGGCCCGGTCCGTCGCCGGTGCCATGCTTTTCGGCTGGCGCCATCTCGCCGAAGGTGCGCGCATGGCCGTCGGGCCGGAACATCGGATCGTAGCCGAAGCCCTTCCCGCCCTGCGGCGGCCAGACGAGCACGCCCTCCACACCGCCCTTGAAATAGGCCGGCGCCGCGCCCGGCACGACCAGTGCCAGCACGCACACGAACGCCGCACGCCGGTCCTGCGGGCGGGTCGCACCGGCGGCCTGCAGTTTCTCCTCCAGATTGCGCATCGCTTGCGCGAAATCGCGCGCCGGTCCCGCCCACCGCGCCGAATGGATGCCGGGTGCGCCGTCGAGCGCATCCACGGCCAGCCCGGAATCGTCGGCAAGCGCGGCGAGCCCCGTCGCCCTGGCCGCCGCGTCCGCCTTCAAGAACGCGTTCTGCGCGAATGTCGCGCCGGTCTCCTCCGGTTCCGGCAGATCGAGTTCGGCGGCCGAAACCACCGTGACGCCGAACGGATCGACGAGATCGCGGATTTCGCGAAGCTTGCCGGCATTGTGGCTGGCCAGCACCAGCCGCCGGCCGTCCAGTCGCGTCGCCATCGGCGATTTCGGCGAAGAGGTCGGGTTGTCGCGCACCGGCGGGTCCTCAGGCGACAGCCATCTTCTGCAGATCGACGAGGCGGCCGATCCCCGCCTTGGCAAAGGACAGCAACTCCAGGAATGCCTCCTGGCTGAACGGCTCGCCCTCTGCGGTTCCCTGGATTTCGACAATCCCGCCGGCGCCGGTCATGACGAAATTGGCGTCGGTCTCCGCTGCCGAATCCTCCTCATAGTCCAGGTCCATCACGGCCGCCCCATTGAAGATGCCGCAGGAGATTGCCGCGACATGGTCGTTCAGCACCCCCTCGCCGATCATCTCGCGGGTCCGCATCCAGGCGAGCGCATCGTGCAGCGCCACCCAGGCGCCGGTGATCGCCGCCGTCCGCGTCCCGCCGTCGGCCTGGATGACATCGCAATCGACAGCGATCTGTCGTTCGCCGAGCGCCCGCCGGTCGACCACCGCCCGCAGCGAGCGGCCGATCAGGCGCTGGATTTCCAGCGTCCGGCCGCCCTGCTTGCCGATCGCCGCTTCCCGGCGCATCCGCTCGCCGGTTGCCCGCGGCAGCATGCCGTATTCCGCTGTCACCCAGCCCGCACCGCCGCCACGCAGCCAGTGCGGCACCTGATCCGCGACACTGGCGGTACACAAGACGTGGGTGTCGCCGAAACGGACCAGGCACGAACCCTCTGCATGTTTGGATACGTTGCGCTCCAGAGATATGGCGCGCATTTCATCGGCGTCCCGTCCGGATGGTCGCAAGCTCGCCATCGGCACTCCTGATCCTGACCGGTTTGGTCGCATTTTTCCCAGCCATCGGCTTATCGGTCCGGCCCGCCGCCGTAAAGCCACATCTTGCCTTTGCCGGCCCGACGATCAATATGGGAGGGGGCATATTTTACGCGTTGGAGAATCTGGCTTGCGTCCCCTCGACCACAACAGCCTTGCCGCACTGGACGACCGGTCGCGGGAAATTTTCCGCCGGATCGTCGATGCCTATCTGAAGACCGGCACCCCGGTCGGCTCGCGCAATGTCAGCCGCATCCTGTCGGCGGCGCTGTCGCCGGCCTCGGTACGCAATGTCATGGCCGATCTGGAGGCACTTGGCCTGATCTATGCGCCCCACACCAGTGCCGGCCGGATGCCGACGGAACTGGGCCTGCGCTTTTTCATCGATTCCATGATGGAAGTGGGTGATCTCAGCGCCGAGGTCCGCAAGGCCATCGATTCGGAAGTGCGGGCAGCCGGCGAAAGCCCGCCCGACACGTTTTTGGCCGATGCCAGCCAGATGCTTTCCGGCCTCTCCCACGGCGCCGGCGTCGTGTTGGCCTCCAGCCAGGACATGCGGCTGAAGCATATCGAATTTGTCCGCATCGAGGCGGAGCGTGCGCTGGTCGTGCTGGTCGACGAATCCGGTCACGTCGAAAACCGCATCATCACCATTCCAAAGGGCCTGCCGACGGCGGCACTGGTGGAAGCATCGAATTTTCTGAATGACCATCTGCGCGGCCGCACCCTGGCGGAAGCGCGGGCCGAGCTTCAAGCCCGGTCCGATGCGCAGCGCCGGGAGCTCGACAGCCTTACCAAGCGGCTGGTCGATGAGGGTTTGGCGGCCTGGTCGGGGGCCCGCGACGACGCGGCGACCCTGATCGTGCGCGGCCGTTCCAATCTCCTCGATGACGTCACCGAGACCGAGGATATGGAGCGCATCCGGCTGCTCTTCGACGATCTGGAGGCCAAGAAGGATATCATCCAGCTCCTGGGTCTGACCGAAGGCGGCGAAGGTGTGCGCATTTTCATCGGTTCGGAGAACAAGCTGTTTTCGCTGTCCGGGTCGTCGCTGGTGGTGGCGCCCTTCCGCGATACCGCCGATCGTGTCGTCGGCGTCCTCGGTGTCATCGGCCCGACCCGGCTCAACTATGCCAAGGTGGTGCCGGCGGTGAACTACACCGCCCAGCTCGTCAGCCAGATTTTCGGGCGCTAGCGCGAGGACCGAAAAGTGGGAACCGGTTTTCGGATCGGCTCCGAGCGCCGGGCAAATGCGAGGACCGAAAAGTGGGAACCGGTTTTCGGATCGGCTCCGAGCGCCCACCCGGACAGCGTGCCGGATTTCGATCCGGCGTGAAAAGTCCGATGCGGCCCGATGGCTGCGCCAACCGGCCGATCGGCCCGTATTGTCGAACTCGGTCTTGATTTTGTCGGCAAAAGTTTCGATATGCCGTGCAACGAAGAGGGCAATCCCGATGCACGACAATGGTAAGAAGGGCCGTGGCGCTGACGCGGCCGACGACAGACATTCGCCGGACGCGTCGGCAGACGCGCCCGACCGCCCGGTCTGGGCGAAGCCGGATGGCGACATCGAGACTGACTTCGACAAGGTGGCCGAACGCGCCGCCGCCATGGCCGGAGAGGATCCCGCCGGGGAGCCGGATGACTGGACCGAGATGGAGATTGACGCCGAGCTGGACCGCCTCGATGCCGCCGAGGCGGATCGGTCGGCGCCCGGAGAGGCCGACATTGCCGGCGACCCTGATCCTGCCGAAGTCATTGCCCGTCTGGAGGCGGAGAAGGACGATCTCACCGACCGGCTGTTGCGGGTCGTTGCTGACATGGACAATCTGCGCAAGCGCACCGAGCGCGACCTCGCCGACACGCGCAAATACGGATTGTCGAAGTTTGCCGGCGACCTGCTCACTGTCGGCGACAATCTCCAGCGCGCGCTCCAGGCGGTCAGCGAAGAGGCGCTGGACGCTGACACCGGGCCGCTGAAGGGGCTGCTCGACGGTGTGGAAATGACCGCCCGCGAACTCGACAAGGTGCTGGAAAAGCACGGTGTCACCCGCATCGACCCGGCCGGCGAAAAGTTCGATCCCCACCGCCATCAGGCCATGTACCAGGCCGATAATCCCGACGTGCCGAACGGCACCGTCACCGAGGTGATACAGGCCGGCTATCTGATCGGCGACCGCGTGCTGCGCGCCGCCATGGTTGGCGTTGCCCGCAGCAGCCGTTCCGCCGACGGGCAGGGCGCTGCGGCCGGGTCAGATACCGGACCGGCCGCGTCCGGCGAAACGGCCGCCGGCGATCCCGACGCAAAACCCGGGGCCGACGGGGAGTCCGGCGTCGATGCTGCCGGCGATCCGGCCGAGCCGAAGGCCGGCGACGCCGCTTGAGGCCATGTGGGCGGCCATGATTGGGTCGCGCCGCCAATTCCGCTTCGGCGACCGGCGGACGGTCCGGCAGCCTGCCTGACCGTTCAGATCGACCGTGTATTTCGCGGACCGGCGCTAGTTCGTCTTCGGCTGTGGATTGCGCGCCGTTTCGCCGAAGTTCTGGCCGAAGATGGCCGCCGCACCCGCCAGGCCCGATGAGCCGCCGACCACCGTGTTGGGCACCAGCTTGCCGACCAGGCCGACCAGTTCCGGCTTGCGCTCCAGCGACACCAGCAATTTCTCAAGCGCCTGCAGCAGCGCCACCCGGTCCTGGCCCAGCACTTCGGCCTGGGCCCGCTGGCCGCGCGCCAGCTCTTCCAGATATTGCCGTTCGGCGCGGCCCAGCGCGGCGCGCTCTTCCTCGCGCTGGTTGGCGACCTTCACGGCGATCTGCGCCTGCACCAGCCGCGGCTGCTCGTTGGCCGTGGCGCGGGCCTGCTCGGTCTCGATGCGTTGTTCCTGGGCCTGGGTTTCGCGCTGATAGGCCTTGGTCAGCTGGTCGGCGAGCTGTTCGCGCAGCCGCTGCACCAGCAGTTCCGGCGGCACGGCCGGCTCGCCGAGGCGGATCTCGCGAATATCGACACCGGCCTTTCGGCCTTCCTGCTTGACCAGGTCTTCGATATTGTCCTCCAGTGCGCCGCGGCTCTCGATGAGGTCGAGCACCCGGGTCGGCCGGCGGATCATCTGGCCGGGATTTTCCGGATCCGGCAGCGTGATGTCGGAGCCGGCGACATTGCGCACGATGGAGCGGATCGCCGGGGTGAGAATGCGGTTCTCGATTTCCTCAAGGCCGCCGACGGCGCCGACCACGATCGGCGCATTTTCCGGAGAGACCTGTACCAGCGCCCGCAATTCCTGCGGCACGTCCCAGCCTTCCACCTTGACGAAGATCGCCTGGTCGGCGGCGCCGGGCGGCGTCGACAGCGCTTCGGAACGCTCCGACTGCTTGATATTGCCTTCCTGGTCGACCGACAGGTCGATAATCCGCTTGGTGAAGCCACCCTTGTATTCCCAGGTTTGCACCCGTGTGTCGACGAGCGTCACCTGATAGGCGTGGCGGTTGAGATAGTAGGCGCCGGGGAACAGCGGCTGTCGCCAGATGCCCACACAGCCCTGCGGCACCAGCGGCACCGACAGCGCGCCGGCCAGCGCACCGGCCTCGGCCGCCGTCACTTCCTGCTCCACGCATTGCGCGGCCGGCTGCCGGACGTTGGATTTCACCACCCCGACATGGCCGGCGGGGATGATTGTCGCCTGGGTCTGGTCGGAGACCGTGACCTTGTAGAGATAGCGGTTGATCCGGTAACTGCCGGGCTTCAGCACGGTCTCCTGCGGACCGCGATGGCCGGCGGAGGTGAGGAAGGTCTCCGCGTTCAGCATGTCGGCGACCTGGTCATCGGGGATGGCCGGGGCGATGAACATGCCCGCCGGCATCGGCGCCCCGTCCAGCGTCGTGATCTGCCCGTAATAGCCTTCAGGAACCGTGATGACCGGGAATTCCTCGAAATCATAGAGGATCCGCACCAGCGGAATGACATGGAAGCCCGGCCCCAGGATCCGCGCCTGCGGTCCCTTCTCGCCGTCCAGCGCGATGATCCGGCCCTCTGGCAGTTCCTTGAACGCGTAGATGCGTTTCAGATGGCCGACGGAGTTGGCGTCGACGAAGACGAAGGACGAGCTGGCCAGCGCCAGAACACCGAGCACCATGGCCGCCAGACCGGCGGCCCGGCGCCCGACCTGCCGCATGGCGGATTTCGGTTTTCCCGGCCGAACGACCAGATAGAGCCCGACAAGTAAAAACAGAAAGCCGACAAGTACGCTGATCATCGATGGTCTCCCCGAGTGCCGCAGCAACCGTCACTGTTCCACAGCCGGCGGACGGCAAGAAAATTGTCCCGGCCCCCGTGTATCGCACCAGTATTGAATTATCGTATCGTTGGCGATCAATGCCGATTATGGTGAAAGAACCGTAAATCGGCCGTTTGGCGGCAATCACCGGAGGCGAGCATGACGGAACACGGTCATTTTCATTGGAACGAATTGATGACCCGCGACGCGGAAGCTGCGAAAACGTTCTATTCGGAGACCCTCGGCTGGACCTTCGAAAGCTGGGACATGGGCGAGGGCGGCATGTATTGGGTGGCGATGGCGGGTGACAAGCCGGTCGGCGGCGTGTTCGAGATGAAGGGTCCGGATTTCGAGGGCGTGCCGGAGAACTGGGCTGCCTATATTGCCGTCGACGATATCGATGCCCGGCTGGACAAGGCCCGGGCCCACGGCATTGCCGTCATTCGCGAGCCCTTCGATGTGCCGCAGGTCGGCCGCATAGCCAGATTCAGGGAGCCGGGCGGCGCCGTCATCGGCTGGATGACGCCGGCTGAAACCCCGCAGGGTTGATCGCGCACCATCCTGCGGTTGCGGTGCCCTGGCCGCCGTTCACGCGGCGACGGTGTCGCGGCGGCGGATGGTGACAAACAGCGAACCGACGATGATCAAGTTGATGATCCCGGCGAATGCGGCGTTGGCGAAGCTCATCGTGTAGGCCCCGGTCAGATCGAAGAAGAACCCGCCCTGCCAGCCGCCCAGGCCGTGGCCCAGCCAGCCGAAGGCCAGGATGATCCCGGTTGCCGCGCCGCGCTGCGAGGCCGGCGTCAGCGCCCGTGTCGTGATCAGCAAGGTCGTCATCACGCCGGCATAGCCGAAACCGTAGATCGGCGCGAAGGCGTAAAAGTGGTCGAGATTGTCGATGCGGGTGAAGACGAAGACGAGCACGGTTTGCCACGCCGAGGCGGTCAGGTAGGCGGGGATTGCCCCGATCATGTCGGCCAGCTTGCCGAACGCCACCCGCCCGGCAATGGCGGTCAGAAGGACAAGAAACAGCACGCTGCTCGCCTCCGGCGCTGAAATGCCCCGGCCCTGGATCAGCGGCACCAGGTGCATCAGCGGCACCGCCATGCAGGTGCAGCAGAACAGCACCGCGGCACTGAGCCAAATAACGACGATATTGGTCGGCAGCGGCACCGGTGTGTCGATTTCACCGCCGCCAGGTCCGGCCGCCGGCGGTGTGCGCACGAGAAACGCCAGCGGTACCAGGCTCGCCAGCGAGATTACGCCCAACGCCGCCATGGCGCCGCGCCATCCCAGCGCATCAATCAGAAGGGCCGTGCCGAACGGCACGCCACCCTGTCCGACCGCCTGGCCGGCCGAGGCGATGCCGATGGCTAGCCCGGCCCCGGCCCGGAACCAGTTGCCGACAAGCGTGATCAGCGGCGCAAACAGCGATCCGCCGCCCAGCGCGCCGGCGATGAAAAACAGCGCTTGAAGCTGCCACAGCCGGGTGGCCTGCGACGCCGCCAGCACACACACGCCCAGCGCCACCGCGCCGAACAGGCACACCGTGCGGACAGGAACACGGTCGGCGATCGCGCCCATCGTGATACCGCCGATCGCCAGGCCGATCAGGCCGATCGTGTTGATGAGGGCGATCGAGCCGCGCGCCCAGCCGAACTCCGCTTCCAGCGGGATGAAGAAAACAGACAGCCCGTTGACCAGTTGGCCCATGGCGATCGCCAGCATGGTTGCGGCGACAAACACGATAACCCAGCGATAGGCAGGCTGGCTGTCCCGGCCGGTCGTCATATCGGTCGTCACGTATCCATTTCCTTTGCGGCGGTTTGTCGCGGCTGGCCACCCTGCACCGATTTGTCGGCGATGAAAACCCGGCCCGGCAACATTCCGGCGTCCGGTTTGCGCCGTTCGCCGGCGGCGTTCGGGGGCTGCCGGTGATCCGTGTCAGTCGCCGGATGCTGGCGGGTCCGGCTTCTTGTGCGGCCCGGTGTTCGGCGCGCTGGTTTTCCGGCGCTCCACCAGCGAAAGGGCGCGCTGCAACACCCCGGCGGCATCGCGCACCTGGTCCGCGGTCATGGTGTCCACGTCCAGTTCCAGGTTCAGCCCCGGCCCGTCGGCGCTGAGCCGCTGCTGCTGCCGCGCTGCTGTTTTCAGGTCAAGCGCCTCATATGTGGCCAGCGGATAGGCGATTCCCTTGACCTCGATCTTGCCCATCTCGCGGCAATCGATGGCGTCGCGGACCAGCGCGTGCGTTTCATATGAAATCAGGATCTGGCCCGGATCGGCGGCGGTCTGGATTCGCGATGCCGCATTCACCGTCCCGCCGATGATCGTATAGTCCATCCGCGCGTCGCTGCCGAAGTTCCCCACCGTGCAGTATCCGGTGTGGATGCCGAACCGGCAGTTCAGCGGCCGTTCGATCCCGGCCCCGCGCCACTTGCCCGCCAGATCGTTCAGCCGGTCGCGCATGGCGATCGCCATCGTCACGCAGGCCAGCGCATCGGCTTTCGCCCCGTTGGTCTCCGGATCCCCGAAAAAGATCATGATCGCGTCGCCGATATACTTGTCGATCGTCGCGCCATGCGCCAGCGCAATCTGCGTCATCTCGTTGAGATAGTCGTTCAGGAGCCCGGTCAGTTCTTCCGATTCCATTCGGTCGGCGGTTTCCGTGAAGCTGACGATATCGGAGAAGAAGACGGTCAGTTTCTTGCGGGTGCTGGCGACCTCGACCGCCTGCCGGCCGGAAAAGATCGATTCGTAGACCTGTGGCGAGAGATATCTGGACAATTGGCCCGAAAGCCGCTGAAGCCAGTCCGTCTGTTTCTGCAGCTCCGCCTCGCGCGCATCGATCTCGTCCATATATCCCGATAGCGCCTGGGCGATGTCGCCGATTTCGTCGCGGCGCCTGTCGGCAAGGTCGCGCCGGCGATCCTGCGAATAGGCGCGCAGGGCGGCGCGTACCCTGTCCAGCCGCCGCAGCACCAGGCGCTGCAGCAGGATCCAGAGCACCACGCTGCCGGCCAGGGTTGCGGCGACGACCGCCGTCATCACCACGATATTGTTGCGGGTCGCGGAGGCGACGAGCTGTGTTTCCGCGGTGAGTTCGGCACTGGCGCGCGAAAATTCGGTGGTTGCGGTGCTGATGAGCCGGTTTGCGATCAGCGAGTTTTCCTCGACCAGCGCCTTGATCTTGAACGCGTTGGTCAGTTCGGTGGATTTGTCCCGGAAGATATTGTCCTTCTGCGATGCCCAATATTCAAAAAACGCCGCGCCCTCCCGACCATCCGCAGCCGCCGCGCCCTCCGGTGTTGGCGCCGACACGATATCTTGCAGTCGGGCAACGCTTGCCTCGACCTGCTTCCTGTTGCGGGAAAACCGGGCGCGATTGGTATCGAGAATGGTCGCCAGAAGCCGCTGGATGGTGGCCGCCATCTGAAGCGGCGCCTGTTCCGCCTCGCTGCCGGCGGCATCCTGCCGCGCAATGTCGCGGGCCATCCGCCGGAACGCCTCGATATGCTTTTCCAGTCGCTTGCGGACATCGATCTGCCGGCGCACGACCGTCGTCAGGCTGGTCTGGTTTGCCGCCAGCGCGGCGGCATTGTTCTTCAGCTTTTCGATGGCATCGGTATCGGTGACGAGTGCGCTGATATCGGCGATCAGCGCGTCTTGCGACCCGGTCTTGTCCTTGATCCGCGACAGCAGGGTCTCGAATTCGTAGCGGGTCGGATTGGTGCTCAGCGCCGGCGCGATGGCGATGCTGGCCGACGCTTCCTGGGAGAGCTGCGACAGCTTCACCAGCCGGGGCAGCGATTGGTCCCTGAGCGCGGTGATTTCGGTGCCCACGCGGCCCAACTGTTCGGCGACCACAAGCAGGCCCGCCAGAATCAGCACCGCGACACCGGCCAGGGCGGAGAACAACAGGGTCGAAATCCGGTAGCGTGTCCTGATCCGCCCGGCATTTTGCTCGCCGGTCGCAGGTGGCCCGGTTTTTCCCGCCGGCCCCGCCCTCATCAACGGAAGGGCGGGCTGTACTGCAACCCGCCGTCACGCCACAGCCTGTTCAGGCCCCGCTTGACGTTGATGGCGCTCTCTTTGCCCAGGTAGCGATCGAAGATTTCGCCGTAGTTCCCGGAATTGGCGATAATCCGCAATGCCCAGTCCGCCTCCAGGCCCAGTTCCTTGCTGCTGTCCATCGGTTCGGCCCCGAGCAGACGCCGCACGGAGGGATCGCGGCTTTCAAGATGTTGCCGGTAGTTGTCCCGTGTGATGCCCCTTTCCTCCGCAAAGATGGTCGCGAAGATCGCCCAGCGGACGAGCGTCGCCCATTTCATGTCCCGGGTGTGCACATAGGCGACCAGCGGCTCCTTGGAGATGATCTCGTCGTGGAGCACGTAGTTGTCGGCGTCATCGACACCGGTCGTGCGGACGGAGGCGAGCACCAGCCGGTCGGTGGTCAGAAGATCGCATTTGCGGGCGAAAAACGCGGCATCGCGCCCCTCCGACGATTCAAACGGCAGGACTTCCCAGTCCAGATTGTTGAAATTGATGAAATCCTCGAGGTTGGAGATCGTCGTCGTGGAGTGGGAGACGCAAACCTTGGCTGATTTCAAATCCGACAGCGCGCCGGGCGCCGATCCCTTGTGGGAGAGGAATCCCTGGCCGTCATAGTAGAGGACGGCGGCCGGGATCAGGCTGCGGCTGACGTCGCGGGAGAGGGTCCACGTCACATTCGAGACATAGATGTCGACATCGCCTTCGTGGATGCTTTGCAGCCCGTGCCGGATATCCACCGGCGAAAGCTCCACCGCATCGCGGTCCCCGAACAGGCCGAGCGCGACGACGCGGCAGAATTCCGGGAAAAAGCCCTCATACCCGGTTTCCCCGATCCGCGTGTCACCGACCGACCGGTTGCCGATGGCGCATCTGACATAGCCGCGATCGACAACCGCCTCCAGCACCTCGCCGGCATGCGCCGAAGTGCCGAGCCTGGCTCCGGTCGGGCCGGCAAGGATCAGGCCGGCGCACAGGGCCATGGCGACCGGGCGGCAGTCTGACGCGATGCCGGCCAGCGCCGTCTGAACCACGGGCCGCCGGTCGGCCGGGCACCGGTTTTCATGGCGCCGGTCCGCCGGGCACCCGTTATCTGGATGGCCGGACGAGGCCGCGCCGCATTGCAAATTGCAGGCGCGCCGGATGATGCCAGCCATCGGACCTGACATCCGCAATGTCTGTGGGACCGCCCTTGCTTTGCCCCCGAACCGCAGGTTCGCCATCATTAACATCCCCTGCCGAGTATAGCATTTGTCGCCGGCCTGTGCACGCGGCCGGTTGCCGCCCCGCCGGGGCCTGATGTCGCGCGCCGGCGACCGCCCCGCCGCCTGCCGGGCGGCCCGAAAACGAACGGCCTTGACCGCGCGCCGCGCCGGGGCCATGGAGTGGCATGGCCATAGACCCCGCGCCGCTGGACGATCGCCAGCGCCTGTTCGACATCATTGCCGCCCGATCCTTTCGGCAGGGAGAGACATTCACGCTCGTTTCCGGGCGTCGGAGCACGATCTATTTCAACCTCAAGCCGACCATGCTCTATCCCGAGGGTGCCCGGTTGATCGGCGCCCTTGTCGCCTGTCAGGCCAGGCATCTGGGCGCGACCCATGTCGGCGGGCTGGAAATGGGCGCGGTGCCCATCGTCACGGCGGTCGCCGCCATGAGCGCCGTTGCGCAAGATCCGGTCAGTGCCTTTTTCATCCGCAAGCAGGCCAAGGGTCATGGCACCCGGAACCTGATCGAGGGGCTGGCCGACGGCGCCGGGCTCACCGGCGCGTCCGTCGTCGTGGTCGAGGATGTCACCACGACCGGCGGTTCGGCCCTGAAGGCCGTCGAGGTGATCCGTGCCGCCGGCGCGCGGGTCGAACATCTGATCACCATCGTCGATCGGGAGGAGGGCGCCACTGCCGCCTTTGCCGAGGCTGGCATCACCTTGCACGCGCTTTTTCGAAAGGGCGAATTCGCCGAAGATCACGTATCCGAAACAGTTACGGAAACGAATCCTTAACGAGGCGGCCCGTTCATTTCGAATACGAAATGAGCAAATTGGCCGGTTCATGCGCCGGGCGGTGCTTCGGATTGTCCGGCCGGTTGGCGGTTAGACGAGGCCGTTCAGATGATCGGCCAGCCGCAGCGTCAGCTGGGTCAGCGGCAGCGTCGGATTGACCTGCCCGTAGGTCGGGAAAATGCTGGATCCGGCTATATAAAGATTTGAAATACCATGCACTTTTGCGTTTCTGTCGACAACGCCCTGCTTGGCATCGTCGGCCATGCGGGTGGTTCCCATATGGTGGTTCCCGGCCACCTCATCCTCACCTGGACCCGGGAACGGGCGTTCGGATGAATAGACCCAGCGGGCGATCTTCATGCGCCCCAGATCCTGGCGGGCGAAGCGCGCCGCGATATGCGTCGCCGCCGCCGCGATCGTCCGCCGGTCAAGCGCTGACATCCGCCAGTCGAGTGCAATCCGCTGCCAGCCGAAAATGTCGGTTTGATCGGTGAGCCGGACCCGGCTGTCCGGGTTGGGTGCCTGGTCCGTTGTGACGTGAAGATGACCTTCGGCGCAGTAGGGATATTGCCGAAACCGAACCAGATCGATGCCCTTGCTCAGCCAGTCGGGGCTGCAAACGGCCTGCCGCAACCGGCCCGAAAAATCACGCGCCGCCGGCTTGATGTCCGGCAGGACACGCAATCCGAAATTCAGGACTTTGTGTTCCTCGACAAAATTCTCGCGCGCCCCGTAAAACAGATAATAATGCGGTTTCTCCGTCATTTCCTTGTAGGACAGCGCCTGTGTGATCCGGTCCCGGATCTTGTCCTCAAACACAATCTGACCGACAAAATGATGGGGATGTTCGGCGAAAAACCGGCCGACAAGGTCGTTTTGATTGCCGATACCCGCCGCCATCTGCGAATTGCAATTCAACAATATCCGCGGATTCTCCAGCCCGCCGGCTGCCAGAACAATGCGATCCGCCTGGAATTCCCGCCGTTCACCCGCAAAGCCGCGCACGACCAGCGTCCGCACGGCGTTGCGATCGTCGTCAAGCCGCAAGTCCGTCAAATTGGCATTCGTCAGGCAGGTGATGTTTCCGCGCGCGCAATCGCATCATGATATTTCTCCCCCAGCCGCGTCGGCTGGCTCCACAAAAACCGGTGCGGCTTCAGGCCAGCAGGCGAGACCAGCGCATCATCGAAGTCGCTCCGGTAGGGCGCTTCGATCCGCGCCTCCAGGTCGATATCGAGTATCTCCGCGGCACGTTCCAGATAGGCGGACAGATCGCTGTGGCCGATCGGCCAGCCGCTAAACGGCACATGATCCCGTTTGACGAAATCCATCGGTTCAAGCGCCTGGCACCAGCCGGACCAGACGTTGGACGTTCCGCCAAAGAACCGCATCCGGCATTCGTCGAGCGGGAAATAGGCCCGCCCGGTGATCTCGCCGGAATACAGATCCTGCGATTCACCGGTGAAGTCGGTGTCGCCACCCTCCAGAAGCAGGACCTGCACGGTCCTGGATAGCGCCAGCGCCAGGGTGATTCCGGCAATCCCGGCGCCGACGATGGCAACGTCGAATGTCCGGCCATCAAAGGCGCCGGTCTCCAGATCATGGAGATTGGCCAGCATGCGCTCAGACCCGGTCGGTGGGCTTCAGGAACCAACCGTCCCGGTAGACGATGTCGCCCTCGGTCCGGTCCCCGCCGTGGCGTCGATGCCCCGCGCGGCGATCGCGGTCGCCGAAAACGCCGGCAAGGGCACAAAATATGGCCGCAAATGAATATCCGGCAAAGATCCGTCTGCTTATCATGATCAGCCGCCCGAACTGCGGAATTTCCGTCCGCAATTCAATAGAGGGGCGGGGTAAATCGACTGTAAAGAACCCCGCGGCCTAGTCGCTGCCGAATGCCGACACCCGCCGGAGCGTCAGATTGATGCGGCCGGCTGTTCCCAACAGGGTCGATGTGCCCGGATAAATCCGGTCGATCCCGTGAAAGGCCAGTCGCGATCGGCCGCCCATCACCACGACATCCCCGGACGACAGCCGGAACGACCGGGTCGGACCCTTGCGTGTCGACCCGCCAATTCGGAAGCGGGCCTGATCGCCGAGCGAAACCGAAACGATCGGCGCCTCAAACGTTTCTTCGTCGCGATCCTGGTGCAGCCCCATTTTCGCCTCCGGGCCATACCAATTGACAAGACTGACTTCCGGTTCCACGGGACAGCGCGACACATCGGCCCAAAGCGAAAGCAGCATTGGTGGAATCGCCGGCCAGGCACGGCCCGTTTCCGGGTGCACGGGCTGGTAGCGGTAGCCGGCCCGGTCGGACACCCAGCCAAGTGTGCCGCAATTGGTCATGCGGACGGAAAACGGACGGCCGGTTCCGGGCATTGTCGGCCGATAAAACGGGGCCTTGCAACCGACCGATCGAATATCCGCAATCAGCCGTTCTTGTGCGGCGGGACCGAAATATCCCGCCAGAACCCGAAGTCCTTCAGACACAGGCACTCCATTTCGACCCATTGCCCATTAGCCCAGCTTTAACGCTGTTGTGCCAAAGGATCGAGCCATGGATACAGCGACAGAACCAGTTTCGGAGCCAACCGCGGCGGCCCCGGCCGGCAGTTCCAACGCCGGTCAGCCCGCCGCCCGGCCGGCGTGGCGCGACATCGGGCTGAAAGGCGCCGTCGCATCGGGCCTCATGCTGATCCTCTATCTCGCATTCGTCGACTGGCAATGGCCATTCCCCCGCGACACGATCGGATATGTGCTGGGACGGGATTTTCTGAATTTCTGGACGATGGGCTGGGAAGCGTGGAGTGACGATCCGGGACGCTTCTACAGCATGGCCGACTATGTCGCCTTTCTCCACGGCATGTTGGGGAGCGATTATCCCTATCAGCAATGGTCCTATCCGCCATCGGTCATGCTGCCGGCGGCGGTATTCGGGCAATTGGCTTATCTTCCGGCCTACCTCGTCTGGACGGCGCTTGGCATCGCGATATTCCTTTTCGCCGCCAAACACGGCAGCGGTTCGGCCTGGAAGACAGATCCGAAATCCGCTGCCCTTGTCCTGACCGTTGCCCCGGCTGCGCTCGTCTGTCTTGTGTCCGGCCAAAATTCGTTTTTCACCGCCGCCATATTCGTTGCAGCGTTTCGATGGTGGGACAGGCGGCCCGTCCTCGCCGGTATTTTGATCGGGCTTCTCACGTTGAAGCCCCAGCTTGGCTTGCTTTTTCCGGTCCTCCTGCTGGTGTCTCGGCGGTGGACCGTGTTCGCTTCGGCGGCCATCACGGCGATCGTGGTCGCCGGCCTCACCGAATGGTTTTTCGGGCCGGGCATCTGGCTCCGTTATCTGACAATCGGGGTCACGGCGCAGGAGGGCGTTCTCGACGACCCAAGCCCCATCATCATGGGGCTTATGCCGACGATATTCATGGACATCCGTCTGTTGGGTGGATCCGCAAGCCTTGCCTACGTCGTCCAGATCGTTGCCGGTCTGGGCGCTGTGGCGGCGGTGGCGTGGGCGTACTGGCGGCCGCGCGATCCGGTATATTCCTATGCATTGTTTCTCACCGCATCGCTCGTCGCCACGCCCTACCTGATGAGCTACGACATGGTGGTATTCGGCTGGGTGCTCCTCGTCGTCGCGGGATCGCGCGCTGTCTCCGGACGGGCGCGGATTGTGCTGACCGGCATGTATTGGCTGCCGCTGATCGCATTGCCGTTGGGTGTCTCGGGCATACCCGGCGCCGCGCTTGTGCCGCTGGCATTCGCCGCATATCTGCTGGCGAGCCTTCACGCGGAAGACAGAACCGAAAGCCGTGTCGGCAGATCCCTGCCATCCGGATCTTCGTCGCTCGCGGTGCGCTGACCCGGCGGCGATAATGACAGGCGGCTGGCGGCGGACACTTTTATTCGCCGTCATGTCAACACCGCGCTTGCGGCTATCCGCCGACCTTCTTATATGAGCGGCAACGTGTGCGTCGTCCGATGGACAGGCAGCACTTTTTGACGACCAGGGGCCGGATGGGGGCCGGGAAGGTCTTCCTTCCAGCGCAGAACGCCTGAGGGGTTCGGCCGGCCTGCCGGAAAAGGAGCAGACAATGGCGAAAGTCATCGGCATCGATTTGGGCACGACCAACTCGTGTGTAGCCGTTATGGACGGCAAGACGGCGAAGGTTATCGAGAATTCGGAGGGTGCCAGAACGACACCATCCATGGTCGCTTTCACCGACGACAAGGAGCGCCTTGTCGGCCAACCGGCGAAGCGGCAGGCGGTCACCAATCCCGAACGGACCATATTCGCGGTAAAGCGGCTGATCGGCCGGCGTTTTGATGATCCGACAGTTGCCGAAGACCAGAAGCTGGTGCCGTACAAGATCGTGAAGGCCGAAAACGGCGATGCCTGGGTTGAGGCCAACGAGGAAAAATTCTCCCCATCGCAGATCTCCGCCATGATCTTGCAGAAAATGCGCGAGACGGCGGAATCCTATCTTGGCGAGTCGGTCGAAAAGGCCGTGATCACCGTCCCGGCCTATTTCAATGACGCGCAGCGGCAGGCCACAAAAGACGCCGGCAAGATTGCCGGCCTGGAGGTCCTGCGGATCATCAACGAGCCGACCGCTGCCGCGCTTGCCTATGGCATGGACCGGAACGAGGGCAAGACAATCGCCGTGTTCGACCTCGGCGGCGGCACATTCGATATTTCGATCCTGGAAATCGGCGATGGCGTTTTTGAGGTCAAGTCGACCAACGGCGACACCTTCCTCGGCGGCGAGGACTTCGACATGCGGCTGGTTGATTACCTCGCCGACGAATTCAAGAAGGAGCAGGGGATCGATCTTCGCACCGACGCCCTGGCGCTCCAGCGTCTGAAGGAAGCAGCGGAGAAGGCCAAGATCGAACTGTCTTCTTCCCAGCAGACCGAGATCAATCTTCCCTATATCACCGCCGATGCATCCGGACCCAAGCACCTGACCCTGAAGCTGTCGCGCGCCAAGTTCGAGCAGCTGGTCGATGATCTCGTCGGTCGCACGATCGGACCGGTGAAGGCGGCCTTGAAGGACGCCGGCCTGTCGGCCGGTGACGTTGACGAAGTGGTCCTGGTTGGCGGCATGACCCGGATGCCGAAGGTCCAGGAGACCGTCAAGACCCTGTTTGGCAAGGAGCCGCACAAGGGTGTGAATCCGGACGAGGTTGTGGCCATGGGCGCGGCCATCCAGGCCGGCGTTCTGCAGGGCGACGTAAAGGACGTGTTGCTTCTCGACGTGACGCCCCTGTCGCTGGGTATCGAAACGCTCGGCGGTGTGTTCACCCGGCTTATCGATCGCAACACCACGATCCCGACCAAGAAGAGCCAGACGTTTTCTACAGCCGAGGACAATCAGCAGGCCGTTACCATCCGTGTGTTCCAGGGTGAACGCGAGATGGCGGCGGACAACAAGATCCTCGGCCAGTTTGACCTGGTCGGCATTCCGCCGGCACCACGCGGCGTGCCTCAGGTCGAGGTGACCTTCGACATTGATGCCAATGGCATCGTCAATGTTTCTGCAAAGGACAAGGGGACCGGCAAGGAGCAGCAGATCCGGATTCAGGCGTCGGGCGGTCTGTCCGACGACGAGATCGAAAAGATGATCAAGGAAGCCGAGGCAAATGCCGAAGTGGACAAGAGCAGGCGGGAATCGGTGGAGGCCACCAACCAGGCCGAAGCGCTTGTTCATTCCTCCGAAAAGGCACTTGCCGATCACGGCGACAAGGTGTCCGACGAAGACAAGGCAGCAATCGAATCGGCCATTGCCGACTTGAAGACAGCGATCGAGGGCGGGGACAAGGCGGATATCGAAGCCAAGTCCCAGGCACTGGCAACAGCGTCGATGAAGCTTGGCGAAGCCATGTACAAGGCGGCCCAGGAAGATACCGAACACGAAGTGACCGACGAGCACGAGGACACCGATGACCAGTCGGCCGAAGACGTGGTCGATGCGGATTTCGAGGAGATCCCCGAAGACGAGGAAGACCAGAAAAAGTCTGCTTGACTATTTTAGGCGGCCGCCGGATCAATCCCGGCGGCCCTTCCCTTCCGTCGTCTGAATGAACAATCCGAACATGGCAAAGCGCGACTACTACGAGATTCTCGGGGTTCCGCGGAATGCCGACGAAAGAGCTCTCAAGAGCGCTTTTCGCAAGCTTGCCATGAGCCTTCATCCCGACCGCAATCCCGACGATCCCGACGCCGAACAGAAATTCAAGGAAGCCGGCGAGGCGTATGAGGTCCTGAAGGATCCGCAAAAACGTGCCGCCTACGACCGCTTCGGCCATCAGGCGTTCGATGGTGGCGGCTTTGGGGGCGGTAGCTCTGGAGGCTATTCCTCGTTCGCCGACATCTTTGACGATATCTTCGGTGAGTTCATGGGCGGCGGCCGCGGCGGCGGCACCCGGCGTGAGCGTGGCAGCGATCTTCGCTACAATCTTGAGATCACGCTTGAGGAGGCGTTTGCCGGCAAGAGCGTCGAGATCGAGGTGCCGACCAACATCGCCTGCGAGACCTGTTCCGGTTCCGGTGCAAAACCCGGATCCTCGCCGCAGGCATGCAGCACGTGCGGCGGCGCTGGCCGCGTGCGCGCCAGCCAGGGCGGTTTCTTTCATATCGAGCGCACCTGTCCGGCATGTCAGGGGCGGGGCGAAATGATCTCAGACCCATGCGACGATTGCGCCGGCGCCGGGCGGGTAAGCCGCACCCGGGCGCTGTCGGTCAACATTCCCGCCGGGATCGAGGAAGGCACGCGCATCCGGCTCGCCGGGGAGGGAGAGTCCGGCCTTCGCGGTGGTCCGGCCGGCGACCTGTACATTTTTATCGCCATCAAGCCCCATGCGTTTTTTCAGCGCGACGGCGCCGACATTTTCTGCCGCGTTCCGATTGCCATGACGACGGCGACGCTGGGCGGCCAGTTTGAGGTGCCGACCGTCGACGGCGGGCGCACCCGGGTCAAGGTTCCCGAAGGCACGCAGACCGGCAAGCAGTTCCGGCTGCGCGACAAGGGAATGCCGGTGATGCGGTCGCGGGATCGCGGCGACATGTATGTTCAGATCGTCGTCGAAACACCGACCCGGCTGACCCGACGCCAGCGCGAGTTGCTGCGGGAGTTCGAGGAAAAGTCCTCGCTTGAGAACAGTCCCGAATCGAGCGGCTTTTTTTCCCGTGTCCGCGAGTTCCTCGACACGATTTCCGAACGCTGACAAACTGGCCAGCCGATTGGGGCACCGCGCCGGCCGCGTGGAATATCCGCCTGCCGCGAATTGCCGCCACTTGAAACCGGGTGCGGAAATCACCTTGCCGTGAAGATGACGACCGCCGCTTTCCATGGATCGGGAGACTATGATGACGCCGAAAATCCTGCTCTTGCCCGGCTCGAACCGGTCCGGTTCGTACAATGGGAAACTGGCCACCGTCGCCGCCGGTTCTCCGGCACTCGCCGACACCGAGGTGACGAAGATTTCCCTCGCCGACTATGAAATGCCGTTGTTCGATGCGGATCTCGAAAGGGCAAATGGCCAGCCGGATGCGGCCTGGGCGCTCGCCCGGAAGTTTTCGCAAAGCCACGGCATCCTCATCGTATCGCCGGAATACAATGCCGGCGTTTCGCCCTTGCTGAAGAACACGCTCGACTGGATGAGCCGCGTGCGCGATCCGGATTTGGCGCCGTTCAGAAACCCGGTCTTCGCCCTCGCCGCCGCCGCACCCGGAAACTTTGGTGGCATGAGGAACCTGATGATGTTGCGCCAGATCCTGCAACTGGGGTTGGGTGCGCTGGTTATCCCCGAGCAATTGGTTTTGCCCCGCGCCGGCGACGCGTTCACCGACGACGGCGCCCTTGCCGATCCCGACACCCGGGCACGGCTCGACGCGGTGTTGGCCGCCTTGCGCGCGCGCATTGCGCCGGATGCGTCCTGATGACCCGGCGGCCGGCCGGATACGATCGACACCGCGCGCCGGCCGGCGCGAAGCCGGATTTCGATGCAACATATAAAGAATTCCTTATATCCCCTTGCGCATCGTCTGCGGCCGTGATAGGCGCGCTGGCGGATCCACAGCGAAACCGAAGACAGCGATACCGAAGACAGGGAAACTGAAACCTGACGATCGGCGAGAACCGGCAGTCCGGGCTTGGGAAATTGGAAAAACCGATGACGAACGAACGGGACTTTGAAGTCAAGGACCTCATGCTGGCCGATTGGGGCCGCAAGGAAATCGTGATTGCCGAAACGGAAATGCCCGGCTTGATGGCATTGCGCGAGGAATATTCCGGCAGCAAGCCGTTGGCGGGCGCGCGGATTGCCGGATCGCTGCACATGACGATCCAGACCGCCGTGCTGATCGAGACGCTGGTTGCGCTTGGCGCGGAAGTGCGATGGGCATCCTGCAACATCTTCTCGACACAGGATCATGCCGCCGCCGCGATCGCTGCTGCCGGCATCCCGGTTTTCGCGCACAAAGGCGAGAGCCTCACCGAGTACTGGGATTTTGCCGACCGCATATTCGAATGGCCCGAAGGCGAGACTGCCAATCTCATTTTGGATGACGGCGGCGATGCGACATTGCTGGTGTTGCTCGGCGCACAGGCGGAGGCCGATCCGTCGGTGCTCGACAATCCGGGCAATGAGGAAGAGGAGGCCCTGTATGCGACAATTCGCGATCGGCTCGCCCGCAACCCCGGCTGGTACTCGAAAATCAGGTCGGCGCTGAAGGGCGTATCGGAGGAGACCACGACCGGTGTCATGCGCCTCTATGAACGCCACAGGGCCGGCGAATTGCCGTTCCCGGCATTCAACGTCAACGACTCCGTGACCAAATCGAAGTTCGACAACAAATATGGCTGTCGTGAAAGCCTGGTTGACGGAATCCGGCGAGCCACCGACGTGATGATGGCTGGCAAGGTGGCCGTTGTGTGCGGTTATGGCGATGTCGGAAAGGGCTCCGCCCAGTCCCTGCGCGGTGCCGGTGCCAGGGTGGTCGTGACCGAAATCGACCCGATCTGTGCGTTGCAGGCGTCCATGGACGGTTTCCAGGTGCAGCGATTGGAAGATGTTGCGCCGACCGCGGATATTTTTGTCTCCGCGACAGGCAACAAAGACGTCATCACCATCGATCACATGCGGGCCATGAAGGATATGGCAATCGTCGGCAACATTGGCCATTTCGACAACGAAATTCAGGTCGCCGCCCTGTCCAACCTGAAATGGGACAACATCAAGCCCCAGGTCGACATGATCGAGTTCCCCGACGGCAAGCGAATGCTGCTTCTGTCGGAGGGCCGGTTGCTCAACCTTGGCAACGCGACCGGTCACCCGAGTTTCGTCATGTCTGCCTCGTTCACAAATCAGGTGCTGGCGCAGATGGAGCTTTGGATCCGCGCCGACGAGTACGAGGTCGGCGTCCATGTTCTGCCCAAACACCTCGACGAGAAGGTCGCCGCCCTGCATCTGGACAAGCTTGGGGCTCGCCTTACCGAGCTGACGGCCCAGCAGGCCGATTATATTGGTGTCGACAGGGCCGGACCGTACAAGCCGGACCACTACCGGTATTGAATTCCGGCATACGGAATCATTCCCGGCGCTCCCGAGGAATCCGGCCGCCTGCGTCGCCGTTTCCACGTCCGCTCGCGCCTGCGACGATTGCGCGGGCGGCTTGCCGCTTTTCCCGATTCGGTGAAACCGGTATTGTCCAATTGATTCGGGCCGGCGGCGGTGAGGGCCGGTCAGGGCAGGGGCAATCGCAAGGACGCCATGGACGTCCCGCGGAGATTGCGATCGGTCGGCGCTGTATCGAAGATTCGGCGACAGCGACAGCCTGATCGCAGCGGATCGGGAATTGGCGAGGCGGTTTGGCTTTGGGATATCCGAACTGACCAGGCGGCGGAGACAGGATTGAAATTGGAGGCCGGCCGGAAACCGCGGAATTTGCGTCGGCGGCTCACCGTCCGGACAGGGCGTTGCGGTGTCCGGGTTTTCCGGATTTTGGCAATTTCTGGACGGGTTGCCGTGCCGGTTGTTTGCGCGGCTCCGGCATTTGCCCTTGATCTGCCGCTACCCGATATCAATTCGCTGAAAGTGGGCGCCATGGAGGTTGGCGGCATTCGGATCGATCTGCCCGACCTTCTCCTTCTTTCCGTGACGATCGGCTTTGCCATGGCCGCGGCGCTGGCGTTTCGCCAGACCATACGGATGAAGGCCGATGACAGCCTCGCCCGAGCCAGTGCGCGAGTCTCGGAACTGGAATTTGCGCTCGACCGGAGCAGCGCGATTCTGTCCGCCGACGACCAGAAAAGCATCGTGTGGGATTCCGCCGATTCCAGTCCACAGGTTTTCGGCAGCCTGCCGGAAAACATTGGCGCACCATTTGAGCGCCGCGCCTTCCTCAATATCGGCCACTGGCTCCAGGAGGACTCCAGCCGCCGCCTGGAAGACCTCGTGATCCGGCTGCGCCGCGCCGGAGAAGGCTTCAGGATCCCGGTTCGCACCCGCACCAACGAAATGCTGGAAGTGACCGGGCGGACGGCAGGCAAGCGGGCGGTGGTCCGGTTCCGGGAGATTACGGGCGAACAGAAGTCTCTTGCCGAGTTGAAGGAGCAGGCGGCGTTTGTGATTTCCGAGATGGATGCGCTGCGCGCCCTTGCCGACCGGTTGCCGTTTCCCCTGTGGCGCCGGGACAGGACCGGCCGCCTCACATGGGCGAACAATGCCTATGCGGAGGCAGTGGGAACGTCCTCGCCCGACAGTGCAATCATGGCCGGCAGGGACCTTCTGGAGCCTCAAATCCGCGACGCCGTCGCCGATGAGCACCGGATCGGGAAGCCCTTCTCCAATATCGTCTCCATCAATGTGAACGAAACCCGGTATCGCATGCAGGTCATCGATCTGCCGGTCGACACAGGCTCGATCGGGATCGCCATCGACCGGACGGAAGTGGAAACGATCCGCCGGGAGCTGAAGAGCGTGGCCGATTCAAATGCCCGTACGCTTGACCAGTTGACGGCGGCGGTTGCCGCGTTCGATGCCACCGGCGGGCTTCTGTTCTCCAACGCCGCGTTTCGCGATCTGTGGTCGTTACCTCCGAGATTCTGCGAGCCCGGTGCCAGCGAAGGCGCCATACTCGATCATCTGCGTGCCGAGCGGAAGCTGCCCGAACAGGCGAATTACCGCGAATGGCGCGACAATCATCTGGCCGCCTATGGTGATCCAGGACCGCGTGAGGAATGGTGGCACCTGCCTGACGGGCGGACCCTGCGCATGGTCGCAACGCCCAATTCCGAGAACGGTCTCACCTACATTTTCGAAAACGTCACCGAGCAATTGTCGCTGGAGAGCCGCGTCATCGCCCTGTCCCGTATCCAGGGCAAAACCCTCGATCATCTGAGCGAAGGCGTTGCCGTGTTCGGGTCCGATGGCCGCCTGCGCCTGTTCAATCCGGTATTTGCCGAAATCTGGCGGATGTCGCCGGACATGCTGCAAACCGAGCCCCACGTTTCGGAGATCATCAAGAACTGCTCTGCGATCCATGACGACAAGGCGACGTGGGACAATATTCGCGGCGCCGTAACCGGTCTCCATGGCAGCGACCCGGTCGACGGCCGCATGGAAAGGCCGGACGGCAGCGTGATCGACTACGCCACCGTTGCCCTGCCGGAAGGCATGGCCATGATCGCCTTTGTCGATGTCACCGATACGGTGCGCGTCCAGAAGGCACTGAGCGAACGAAACGAGGCGCTGGTGGCCGCCGACCGGCTGAAGTCGGATTTTATCCAGCACGTATCCTACGAACTGCGGTCACCGCTGACATCGATCATCGGCTTTACCGAAATGCTGTCCGACAAGGCGATCGGATCGCTGAACGACCAGCAGCGGGAATATATGGATCATATTGCCTCCTCCTCGTCCGCGCTTCTGGCCATCATCAACGACATTCTCGATCTGGCGACTGTCGACGCCGGAATTATGGAGCTCGAAATCGGCGAGGTCGATATCGCCAAAACGGTTCGCTCCGCCGTCGAAGGTTTGCGGGATCGGCTGGAAGAGCAGTCCATCACGCTTGAACTCAATATCCCGGACGACATCGGCAGCTTCCGGGCCGATGAAAACCGCATCCGCCAGATGCTCTTCAATCTTGCCGCCAACGCCATACGATTCTCCGACGCCGGTGGCAGAATCGAGATATCCGGCCGCAAGGACGGCGGCTGGGTCGAATTCAATGTTATCGACAAGGGTGTCGGCATTCCCCAGGAGATCCTGCCCAGCGTCTTTCAACCGTTCGAAAGCCACAGCCGGTCGGGTCATCGCAAGGGCGCCGGGCTGGGACTGTCCATCGTGAAAAGTCTGGTGGAACTGCACAGCGGATATATCGACATCGAGTCGGAAACCGGCGCCGGCACGATCGTCACGATCCGGCTTCCCGAGGACCCCGCGCTGGCGGCCGTGGCGGCGGAATAACCGAGCGCGCCATGGCCCCGTCCGCCGCGGACATGCCGGACCCCTATCAACAATGACCGGAGCGCGACGCAACGGCGATCCGGTGGCAATCACCGTCGAAAGCGAGGCTGAGACCCGCCGCCTCGCCCAGGACATCGCCGCGCTTCTGCGTGCCGGTGATCTGGTGACGCTTTCAGGTGATCTGGGCGTCGGGAAATCCGCGCTGGCGCGCGGCATCATCCGCTACTGGGCCGGTGATCCGGATTTCGAAGTGCCAAGCCCGACATTCGCCGTCCGCATCGACTACGACCTGCCCGGTCTTCAGATCGCCCACGCCGATCTCTACCGGCTTCTGGATGTCGACGACATCGCCGAAATCGGTCTGGACGATGCGCTGTCGGTCGGCGCGGTGCTGGTCGAGTGGCCGGAACGGCTTGTACCGGCAGAGGGAACGGCGCGACTGGACATATCGATTGCCGAAACAGCCGGCGGAACCGCCTCACCGGAAACCGACCAGTTGAACCGCCGGGTCGTAACACTGGCGCCGGGATTTGACTGGCGCCCGCGGCTTCAGCGCCTCGTGGCCATGCGTCGCTTCATGGCGAAGGCGGGATGGGAAGATGCCGAGCGCCGCCATGTGGCCGGCGATGTCTCCGGCCGGGCTTACCGGCGCCTTGTCCGCAACGCCGAGACACGCATCGTTATGGATTCACCGCCGCGTGTCGAAAGCCCGCCGGATCAGGGCGGATTGTCATTTGAGGCGGCCACCCGGCGGGCCATGGACATCAGGCCCTTCATCGCGATTGACGAGGCCCTGCGCACAAGCGGCTTCCGGGCGCCGGAAATCCACACAGCCGATGTCGAAAACGGCCTTCTGGTCCTGGAAGATCTGGGATCCGACGCGATCGTGGATGCCGCCGGCAATCCGATTCCGGAACGGTATGAGGCGGCGATCGATGTGCTTGCGGCTCTGCATACCCGGACTTGGCCGCGCAGTTTGACCCTCGTGGACGGCAGCTCGTATTCCCTTCCACCCTATGACCTGCGCGCATTTCTGGCCGAGATTGCCCTGTTCGCCGACTGGCACGCCGGACGCTTTGGCCGCCCGGAAATGGCGGACCGGACCCGCGCGGGGTTCTTGGGCGCCTGGTCTGAGCTCCTGGCACCCTACGCCGATATGCGCGAAAGTTGGGTGCTTCTGGACTACCACTCGCCCAATCTCCTTTGGCTTCCACCGCGATCCGGGCGGAAAGCGGGGTCGCATTCGGGCGTGCAGCGGATTGGCATCCTGGATTTTCAGGATACGCTTCTGGGGTGCTGCGCCTATGACGTCGCTTCGCTCGCCCAGGACGCGCGCGCACCGGTCTCCGTCGAGCTGCAGGCGGCCTTGCGGGCGCGTTATGTCACGAACCGGAAATCTCAGGACTCTTTGTTTGACTCTGATGCATTCCATCGTGCATTCACGGTCCTTGGCACACAAAGATTGACCAAGGTGATCGGCGCATTCTCACGCCTGCAATGCCATGGAAATCAAGGCTATGAGAGATATATCCCTATCGCGCAGGCAGCTCTGATGCAAAACCTGGAGCAGCCCGTCATGGCGCCAATTCGCGGATACTATAATGCGTATTTTTGAGCCGGTCGGTGGTGGCTGCCGAGCCTGTCCGGGGCCGGGACGGATATAATCTGATGCGGTCTTCCCAACCAGCCGGAACGCTTCGCTCCACCGGGTGCGCCTGGCCCGAAGCGGCAATGGTGCTTGCCGCCGGGCTCGGCAGGCGCATGCGCCCGTTGTCAACCACGGTCCCCAAGCCGCTGGTCACGGTCGCCGGCAAGGCATTGCTCGATCATTGTCTTGACGATCTGGTATCTGTCGGCATCGACCGTATCGTCGTCAATGTCCATTATCTCGCCGACAGCATCGAGTCCCATGTGGCCGATTGGGCCGCCGGCGGCCGGAGCCGGCCGGCGGTCATCATCTCCGATGAACGCGAGCAACTTCTCGATACCGGCGGCGGTATAGCCGCTGCCTTGCCGCATCTGGGTGAACGCCCGTTTTTTCTGCGAAACTCCGATTCCTTCTGGTTGAACGGGGTCCGATCGAATCTCGACTGGTTGTGCCGCATGTGGGATCCGGCGAAGATGGATGCACTCCTGCTGCTTGCGCCGTCGGTTCGTTCGATCGGTTATCGGGGCCGAGGGGACTTCATGCTGTCGAAAGCCGGATGCCTTTCCCGGCGCCCGGAACGTGTCGTTGCGCCCTTTGTCTATGCCGGCGCGGCAATTCTCGACCCGGTATTGTTCGCCGATTGCCCCGACGGCCCGTTCTCGCTCAATATGCTCTTTGACCGGGCGATCGGCGCCGGGCGGCTCTACGGCGTGCCCATGGAGGGTCTGTGGATAAATGTGGAAAACCCGGATGCGGTGAGGCAGGCCGAATCGTTGCTGGCTGGTTTGATTTGATCGTGGAGGGAGGCCCGGCCGGCGCCGAAAGCGCGATTGCCTGCGTCGACTGGCGGTCACTTCGCCGAATGCGGTTATTAATCGGGCATGCGCGATGACGTCTCGGCACGGCGCCGGGCCGTCTGTATTCACAATCCCGCCGGGTGTGCCCTTTCTCGACACGCTCGTTGAAGCTCTCGCCGGCGGACGGCTCGTCCACGGCTTCCCCGATCCCGGCGATCCGCTGGCCTGGGCCGACCTGACGCTTTACCTGCCGACACGTCGCGCGGCGCGCGCCGCGCGCCAGGCCATTGTCGATCGCGCGGGCGGCGCGGCCCTGCTGCCGCGGATTCGCCCCCTCGGCGATCTTGACGAACAGGATCTTCCCGGCGAAATCGATGAAACCGGATCTGCGCTGCCGCCCGCCATATCGGCGCTCAGGCGCCGGTTTCTTCTGACCCGTCTCGTGCTGAAATGGTCCCGGGTTGCGGCCGCTTCCGGCATCGGGGGAGACGCATTCCGGCAGGATGGGGCGATTCCCGCCTCCCCCGCCGATGCCGTTCATCTTGCAACCGAACTGGCAAATCTCCTGGATCAGATGTCAGCGGAAGGCGGCGCCTGGGACGACCTCGATGGGGCGATTTCCGGAGATCTTGCCAGCCATTGGCAGCTCACCGGCGATTTCCTGAAAATCATCCGGGAGACCTGGCCGGCGATCAAGAATGAGCTCGCCGTAATGGATCCCGGCGAACGTCGTGACGCACTGCTTCGCCACCAGGCGGCGCGGCTGGCGCGCCAGGGTTCACCGGCGCCGGTGATTGCCGCCGGATCCACCGGCACCAGCCCCGCAACGCTCGAACTTCTCGTTGCCATCGCGCATCTGGAAAACGGCGCGCTGGTGCTTCCGGGGCTGGATCAGAATTTGCACGCCGATGCCTGGAAGCAAGTTGGCAATACGGCTGTTCCCGCCTTGCCGGCCGAGGGCGAGCGGCCAACGACGGGCCAGCATCGCCCGACAAACAGCGCCGGTATCGGCGATGCCGCCGCCGGTCATCCGCAATACGGCTTGAAGCGCCTGTTGAATGCTTTGCGGATCGAGCGCGAAGCGGTTGTCCCGCTCGCCGATCCGCCACCGCCGCTGGAGGCCCGCACCCGCATTCTCTCTGAGGCCCTCCGGCCGCCGGCGGCAACCGCAGCCCTGCCGGCGCGGCCGGATCCGGGCCCGGGGCATGCATCTTCGCCAGGTTCGGGCCTCGAACGCGTCGGGTTGATCGAGGCCGCAAACGAGAGAGAGGAAGCGTGTGCCACAGCGCTGGTCCTGCGTCAGGCGATCGAGGAACCCGGCCGGGTTGCGGCGCTGATTACACCCGATCGGGCACTTGCGCAGCGTGTAACCGTGGAACTGCATCGGTGGGGCATCGACGTCGACGATTCAGCCGGCCGGCCCCTGCTTCAAACGCCTGCCGCCATCCGTGCCGACCTTGTCGCACGGATCGGCTTTCTGCACCGCGATCCCCACGCCATTCTTGGATTGTGCAAGGCTGGGATCGTCGTGCCGGGCGTCGATCCCGAATTGGCCGGGCAGGCGGCGGCGGCCCTGGAACGCATCATCTTCCGTGGCCGGTCGCTGCCGTCGACCCGAACTGCGATGACAGATCGGCTGGCGGACAGGAAGCGCAGTTTCGGCCCCGTTTCGCCATCCGACAATGCAGGCGGGGATCGGCCGACCTCCCGACCGCCGCAGGCCCTTGCCGGCCTGACAGATCGCGACTGGCGGCTGGCGGAGGCGCTCGTGGCCGGGCTCGATGCGGCCTTGGCGCCGATGGAGGATGTAGCCGGCGACGGCGCGCCGACCGTCCCCTTCAAACACCTCCTCGCCAGCCACCGGCAGGCGCTTTCCCGGCTCGACCTGCCGCCGACGGCCGCCGGTGCCGGGGGAAACGGTATTGCTGATGCCGACCACCGACGCGCCTTCGACGAAGCCCTGGCGCTGATCCTCGCCGACGCCGATGCCGCTCCCGATATCGCGCCGTCCCGCTACCCGGAGATGTTCCGCGCCCTCCTGTCCGGCGAAGTGGTGCGCGCCACCGGCATACGCGACAACCGCATCCACGTCTGGGGAACGCTGGAAGCGCGTTTGCAACATGCCGATGTGGCGGTGCTGGCCGGCCTGAATGAAAACGTCTGGCCGGCCCAGATTCGCCTTGATCCGTTTCTGTCGCGCGGCATGCGCGCCGCATTGGGGCTCCAGCCCCCGGAGCGCCGGATCGGCCTTTCCGCCCACGACTTCACACAAGCCCTGGGGCACCCGGACGTCTGGCTCTCCCGCTCAGCCCGCCGGGGCAATGCGCCCCAGGTGCCGTCACGATGGCTTCAGCGTCTGGTCGCGGCAATTGGCAGGGACGGCCATGCTGCGATATCCGCCCGCGGCGACGAAATCCTGGCCTTGTCCCGGTCAATCGATCGGCCCAGGAGGGCGACCAGATCCGCCGGGCGGCCTGCGCCCCGCCCGCGTGTCGGTCTCCGGCCCCGGCGTCTTTCGGTCACCGAGATCGAGACCCTGATCCGCGATCCGTATGCGATCTACGCCCGCCATGTCCTCAAGCTGCGCCCCCTGGAGCCTTTGGCCGTCGGACCGGACATGCGGGATCGCGGGACGCTGCTCCACGACATCCTGAACGATTTCATCGCCGCCCGCCCCGCCGGACCGTTCGACGAGGCTGCTCTTGACGCGCTCATGGCGTTCGGCCGCGCCCGGTTTGCCGGGTTTTCCGATGAACCCTTGGTGCAGACGCTCTGGTGGCCACGGTTTGCCGGGATGGCGCGCTGGTTTGTCGACAAAGAACGGAACCGCGACGACGTTGCCGGGCGGCATCCCGAATGCGCCGGCTCGCTTGAACTGCCATCCGGATTTCGCCTCACCGTCCGCGCCGACCGCATCGACCGCCTGAATACGGGCGGCATCGCCATCGTCGACTACAAGACCGGCGCGCCGCCCAGCAATCAGCAGGTCGTCGCGCTGCTTTCGCCGCAATTGCCGCTGGAGGCGGTGATTGTCGCCGCCGGCGGAATTGCCGGGATCGATGCGTTGCCGGTGGAGCGGCTGGAATACTACCGGCTCGCCGGCCGCCCCGCCGATTGCCGGATTTTTTCGGTCGGCGCGGCGAAGGCCGACGCGAAGAGTGGAAAGCCGGCCGTCAGCACAGCCAACACAATCGCCCGGTCAGAAGACATGCTGGCCGGGTTGGTGGCGGCCTACGAAAATCCGGAACAGGCTTACATCTCCCGGCGCATTCCGGAGACCGGGCGCGGCTTCACCGGCGACTACGACCATCTGGCGCGCATCGCCGAATGGTCGGTGGACGGTGCCGAATGACCAGCCCCCCCGGAGCCGATCCGGCCCGCGCGGCCGATACCTTCGAACGGCAGTGGCAAGCCTCCGATCCAGACGCATCGGCCTGGGTCGTCGCCAATGCCGGCTCCGGCAAGACCCATGTTCTGACCCAGAGGGTCTTGCGCCTTCTTCTCGCCGGCGCCGACCCGGCATCCATCTTGTGCCTGACTTACACCAAGGCCGCGGCATCGGAGATGGCGAACCGCATTTTCAAGGAACTGGCCATCTGGGCCTGGTCGGAAGATCCGGCACTCGACCGTCATATCGAGGCGTTGCAGGGCGCGTTGCCGCGGCCCGGCCAGCGCGCCGCGGCGCGTGCGCTGTTTGCCAAGGCGCTGGACACGCCCGGCGGCCTGCGGGTTCAGACCATTCACGCCTTCTGCGAGCGCCTGCTCCACCAGTTTCCGATCGAGGCCAACGTTCCCGGCCGCTTCGAGGTTCTCGAAGGACCGGCACAGGAGGCCTTGATGACGGCGGCCCGCGAAAAGGTCATGCGCCGGGCCGCCAACGAGGCCGGCGTGGCCGAGGCGTTGCAGACCATGGCCGAGTTGGCGGCCGATAGCGATATATTCGGCGCGTTGCAGGCCATGCTTGCCAAGCGCGAAGCGCTGGCGGACTGGAAACGCCGCGTCGGCAATGCCGACGGTCCCGGTTCGCTTGCCGGCCTGATCGACGATCTTGATGCCGCATTCCAGTTGCAGCCGGGCGACAACGAGGAAACAGTCGCCGAGCGGTTTCTTGGCGATCAGCCCCTGACGCTGATCGGCGCACACGGTGCGGAACTGCTGCGACAATTGGAGGCGCATCCCGGTGCCACGAACGACACAATGGCAGATTGGGTTCGGCAGTATCTCGGCGCACGAAGCGCCGCGGAAAAGGCCGCCGCCGCATTGTCGTTTTATTTGAAGGCTGATGGCAGCCCGAAATCGCCGGGCCGCGCGCTCACCAAGGCGGTGCAGGGATCCTATCAAAACTATTACGACCAGTTTGACTCCGATGCACAGCTGTGCCTGACGCTCCGCAACGACTTGCTCGCCGTTCGCACCGTGGCGGCGACAACCGCCCTGCTGACCGTGGCCGATCGTGTTCTGGCGGAATATGCCAAGGCCAAGAAAGCGTCCGGTGCGCTGGATTTCGACGACCTGGTCTTCCGGACCCGCAATCTCCTTTCCCGGTCCGCCATGCGGGACTGGGTGCTCTACAAGCTGGATTCGGGGATCGCCCATATTCTGGTTGACGAGGCGCAGGATACGAATCCGGCGCAATGGGAAATTGTCCAGGCTCTGGCGGAGGACTTCTTTTCCGGCGATACGGCGCGCACCGGCGTCCGGTCGTTGTTTGCCGTCGGCGATGACAAACAGTCGATCTATTCCTTCCAGGGCGCCGTTCCGGCCAAGCTCGCCGAAATGCGCGACAGGTTCCGGTCGGATATCGAGGGCGCGGGATTGCGGTTTGCGGAAAAGCCGCTGTTTCTGTCGTTCCGCTCCGCGCAGGCGGTCCTGGCGGCCGTCGACCGCGTTTTCAGCGGCGATCTGGAACAGCGGATCACCCGGTTGGGTTACGAAGCCCATGCGGCCTATCATACGGACAGGCCTGGCGATGTCGTGATCTGGGATCGGGTCGTGCGCCGGAAGGGCGATCCGCCGGAGAACTGGACCGACCCGTACGATGCGCCGTCAATCGCCGATATTGCCCTGGCGGACCGGATTGTCGACGAGATTGCAAATCTGTTGGAGCGGCGCGAGGACTTTCCGGCACCGATGCCCGCCGAACCGGGCGAAATCCTTGTCCTTACCCGGAAGCGCGATGCCTTTTTCCGGGCCGTCAACAGTGCGCTCAAGGCGCGCCGGATCCCCGCGGTCGGCGCCGACCGGATCGAGGTGGCCAAACATATCATCGTCCAGGATTTGCTCGCGCTTTCCGATGTCATCGGCCTCCCTGAAGACGACCTCCAGCTGGCGGCCTGCCTGAAGAGCCCGTTATTCGGACTGACCGACGAAGACATCCTGGAATTTGCGCCGCAACGTGGACGAATGAGCCTCTTGTCCGCGCTGCAGGCCCGGGACAGCGAAAAGGCGCGTCGGGCAAGCACGAAACTAAGCCGGTGGCGGCAACAGGCTCAGCTGCTGACCCCGTTTGCATTTTTTGCCCGTCTGCTGGCTGTCGATGGCGGCTATCGCGACTTCCATAGCCGCTTCGGCGCCGAGGCCGACGACGTCCTCGACATGTTCCTGACCGAGGCCCGGGTATACGAGGAACGCAACCCGCCGACCTTGCAGGGATTTGCAGCCTACCTGCGCGCCGGCGCCGGCGACATAAAACGCGACCACGAAGGGCCGGCGGGCGGCGTCCGGGTGATGACCGTTCATGGCGCCAAGGGCCTGGAAGCCGATTTTGTGTTTCTGGTCGATACCGGCGGCGCCGTTTCGAGCGCATGTCATCGCGAGCCGGTCCTGGCACTCGCCGAGCACTCCGCCGATTTCGGCTGGTTCGGCGCGCCGCCTCTGGTCTGGCGTCGGAAGGCCGCCGAGGCGACGGGCCGGCAAGGCGAGGCTGACCGGATCGCCGATGCCGCCGCAGAGGCCGAATATGCACGGCTGCTTTACGTTGCCATGACCCGCGCCCGCCGCCGCCTGTATGTTTGCGGCATCAGGGGCCCGATGACGCCGGCGGACTGCTGGTACGGCCTCGTGGAACGGAAACTGGTTCCCTCCGAGGCCGCCCGCGACGACGACGGCGAGCTGGCGGAACCGTTTTGGTGGCCGCCGCGCACCCCTGGCCAGAACGACCCGGTGCGGAAGCCTGCCGCACGGAGCGGGATCCCCGATCCCGCGGTGGCGGGACGCACATTGCCCGAATGGATGGTCAAACCGGTCCCCTCACCCGGCCTCCTGCCGATACCCCTGCGCCCGTCGCGGGCGCTCGCCGAACCGGATCCGGTACAGCCTGACGGCGACCGGATGGCGTCCGGCGCGATGCCAGACGCCACCGTGGACATGGCGGCGGCATTGCGGGGCACGGTGATTCACGGCCTGTTGCAAAAGTTGCCGGATGTCGATCCGGAAATGCGTGAGGCCGCGGCCCGCGATCATTTGCGGTCGCTGATCCCGGACGATGCGGCGCAGGCGGAGGCATTGGCGCGCGAAGCACTGAATGTCGTCGCCGCTGCGGATTTCGCCCGCTTTTTCGGGCCGCGAAGCCGTGCCGAAGTGGAGATCGGCGAAGAGCTGACGATTGTCACCGGCAAGGAAGGGCGCGGCCGGAAAACGCGCACATGTTCGGTCAGCGGCAGGATCGACCGCCTCGCCATCCACGATGACCGGATCGATATCGTCGACTTCAAGACCGGCCGCCAAATTCCCCGGCGTGCCGATGAGATCGATCCGGCGATCGTCGGGCAACTGGCGCTTTATCGGCATGCGGTATCGCGGATCCTGCCCGGCCGGCCGGTCGTCGCCCATATCATTTGGACCGCGAAACCGAGCGCCATGACCGTGCCGGCGCGGGCCCTGGACTCCGCGCTTGCACGATTGGGAATCGAAACAGCCGGCGCGGTTGTTGATTGAGCCGGATTGGCGGGCCGGATTGGCAGGATTGTGAACCCGCCGATAGCCGGCGTTGCTTGACCCTGGCCGATGCCGTTCCTACTTTCCGGGCGACCCGTTGACGAATCGCGGACATTTGCCGCTCAGGAGAAATTCATGACCACCAAAACCGTAACCGATGCCAGTTTTGAATCGGATGTGCTGAATGCACCCGAGCCCGTAGTTGTGGATTTTTGGGCGGAATGGTGTGGCCCCTGCAAGATGATCGGCCCGCATCTGGAGCAGCTGTCGGACGAGATGGCAGGCAAGGTGAAAATCGTCAAACTGAATGTCGACGAGAATCAGAACACGGCCATCAAATATGGTGTGCGCTCGATTCCGACCCTGATCATGTTCAAGAATGGCGAACCGTCCGACATGAAGATCGGCGCGGTGCCGAAAAGCGATCTCCAGAAATGGGTTGAAAACGCCGCCTGATCCCGGTCGCGGCCATCGGCGGACTTGTACGGCGGTGGTCTGCCGGTCCGGCGGGCCGGGGGATTGGCGCTGTCGGCGCGGCGCGCGGATTTTCGGCCGTTGCCGGCGTTAGGCCGGCATAAGGCCATTGTCCCGGAGCACGGCGCCGGCGAGGTAAAGGGAGCCGCAGATCAGCACACGCGGGGCCGGGCCGGCATCCTGGCGCGTCACTTCCGCGCACGCCGCCTCGAAGCTTTCCATCGCCCGGGCCGGAAGGTCGACGCTCATGGCCGCGGCAGCCAGGTCGTCCGGCGCATAGCCGGATTCGGTATCGGGAACCGGAACGGTCAGCGCCTGCCGCGCAATTCCGGCAAATGGTGCAAAAAAGCCTGCCGGGTCCTTCGTGGTCATCAATCCGACGATCAGGACGAGCGGCCGCGGATTGCGTTCTTCCAGGTCCCCCATGGTTTCGGCAAGCGCGATGCCGGCCGACGGATTATGGCCGCCATCGATCCAGATTTCCGCCCCCGCAGGGAGCTTCGACGTCAACGGACCGCTGCCCACATTCTGCAGCCGGGCCGGCCATTGCGCGTTTGTCAGGCCGGCTCCGATGTCTTTGTCGGCGGTCCCGATACCGCTCGCCCGCAGCGTGGCGATCGCCGTTCCCGCATTGACAACCTGGTGGTTGCCGATCAGCCGTGGCAGGGGCAGGTCGAGCAACCCGTTGTCATCCTGATAGACCAGGCGTCCGCGCTCGGCGGAAACCATCCAGTCCTCGCCATGACGAAACAGTTGCGCGCCGGCTGCTTCCGCCTCCAACGCGATCATCGCCATGGCATGCTCGTTCTGGGGCGCGACGATGCCGATGGATCCCCGTTTGAGGATTCCGGCCTTTTCCGCGGCGATTCCGGCGAGATCGGAACCCAAAAACTCCGGGTGATCGTGGGACACGGGCGTAATCACGCTGGCCAGTGGTTTGTCGACCACATTGGTGGCGTCGAAACGCCCGCCGAGGCCGACCTCCAGGAGGCAATAGTCGGCCGGATGCGCGGCGAACAGGTCAAATGCGATCGCCGTGGTGATCTCAAAATAGGTGATCGCGTCGCCCTCGTTGATTGCTCGCACCCGCTCGATCGCGGCGATCAATGTAGCGTCGTCGACGATCTGGCCGCCACCGGACCGCCCCAGCCGGATCCTTTCGTTGAAGCGCACCAGATGCGGTGATGTATAGGCGTGAACACGCGCGCCCGCCGCTTCAAGCATGGCGCGCAGAAATGCAAGGGTCGAACCTTTGCCATTCGTGCCGGCGATATGGATGATCGGCGGCAGGCGGTCCTGGGGCCGTCCCAGCCGTTCCAGCAATATCTCGATCCGGTCGAGCGAAAGATCGATCCGTTTGGGATGAAGCGCGGTCAGCGCTTCAAGGCTCGCGGGTACGGTCACGGCGATCAGTCCTTGTTCGTGGACACGGCTTCGGCGGTCTTCGGCGCCTGCCCTGAATTGGATTTCCCGGCACTGGCGGCATCGCCGCCATCGGCTTTCGGCGTTGACCGGTTTTTGCCCGCGCCCGCGATTTTCATCGCGGGGTCCCTGCCGGTCGCGTCCGCTTCCGGGCTGTCCCTGGCGTCGGGTTCGTCGGCGGCGTCCGGCAAATCCTCGCTCGCGCCGCTTTCGGCGTGTTCCGGATCCTGGTCGCCGGGAATTGCGATGCGTGTCGCGACCTCCTGCACGCTGATCGGCAATTCCCCTTGCCCGGTCAAAATGCGGCACAGTTGCGCCAGCGTCGGCCGCAATTCGTGGCGATGCACGACCAGGTCGACCATGCCATGTTCACGCAGATACTCCGCCCGCTGGAAGCCGTCCGGCAGCTTTTCCCGGATCGTCTGTTCTATGACCCTCGGGCCGGCAAAACCGATCAGCGCGCCCGGTTCGGCGATATGGATGTCGCCAAGCATCGCATAGGATGCGGTCACGCCTCCGGTTGTCGGATTTGTGAGCACCACAAGATAGGGCAGCCGGGCATTCTTGAGCCGCCCCACGGCGGCGGTCGTGCGCGGCAGCTGCATGAGCGACAGGATGCCCTCCTGCATGCGCGCGCCACCGGATGCGGCGACCATGATGAACGGCAGCTTCTGTTCGACAGCATGCGTTGCTGCGGTGATGAATGCCTCCCCGGCCGCCATGCCGAGTGAACCGCCCATGAAATCGAAATCCTGCACGGCGACCACCACCTCGGTGTCCAGGATCTTGCCCGCGCCGGCGATGATGGCGTCATCGTGGCCTGTTTTGGCCTTGGCGGCCTTCAGCCGTTCCGAATAGCGGCGCTCGTCGCGAAACCGCAGGGGATCGATCGCTGCGGCAGGCATCTCGACCGGCGTCCACTGGCCATCGTCGAACAACAGCCTGAGCCTGGTCTGCGCATCGATCCGCTGATGGTATCCGGAACCCGGAAAGACGAACTGGTTCGCCTCCAGATCCTTGTGAAAGACCATCTCGCCGGTTTCCGGGCACTTGACCCAGAGATTTTCCGGCGCATCCCGCTTGGTGAGGAGACCCCTGATTTTCGGGCGAACGACGTTGGAAATCCAGTTCACGAGACTTGACCTGTCCTATTCCGCGGCGATCTGGCGCGAGGCTCGCACACCTTGTGCGAGCGCTTTGACCAGTTCGCCAACCGCACCGACCGTATCACCGGCTGCCCGGCCCTGGTCATCCAGGTGGCTGTGGATCGTGCCGACAACGGCTGAGCCGACGACGACCGCGTCCGCCGTCCGCCCGATCGCGGCGGCCTGTTCGGGCGTGCGCACGCCAAAGCCGACGGCAACGGGCAGGTCGGTATGCCCTTTGATCCGTTCCACTGCGTCGGCCACGAGGCCCGTCTCCGGCGAGGCGGCGCCGGTAATTCCCGTTATGGAAACATAGTAGACAAAACCGGACGTGTTGTTGAGCACCGCCGGCAGCCGCTTGTTGTCGGTTGTCGGCGTGGCAAGCCGGATGAAATTGAGCCCGGCCCGGAGTGCCGGCAAACACAGTTCGTCGTCTTCCTCGGGCGGCAGGTCGACGACGATCAGCCCGTCGATGCCGGCCGTGCGAGCGTCCGCGAGGAAGGCATCCACGCCGTAGATATAGATCGGATTGTAGTAGCCCATGAGCACGACCGGCGTGTCCGGATCCGTTTCCCGGAACCAGGCGATGTCCTCCAGCGTTTTCTTCAGCGTCTGCCCGCCGTCGAGGGCACGCAGGCCGGCCGCCTGGATTGCCGGTCCGTCGGCCATCGGGTCGGAAAACGGCATGCCGAACTCGATGATATCCGCACCTGCCTTTGGGAGTTCCTTCAGGATTTGTCGCGCCGTCTCCCTGTCCGGGTCGCCGGCCATCACATAGATGACAAGCCCCGGTCTCGCTTCCGCCTTGAGCGTCGCGAACAACCTGTCGATGCGGGTGCCTTCGGTCACGTCTGTCGGAATCCTCGCTATGTCGGCGTCACGCTGCTGTACCGGTCGGCTGCGGTGTTGCCTAGATGTTGACGCCCAGATGCTGTGCGACGGTAAAGACATCCTTGTCGCCGCGGCCGCACAGATTCATCACGATTGTCTGGTCCTTGTCCATCGTCGGCGCCAGCTTCCGCACATGGGCAAGCGCGTGCGCAGGTTCAAGCGCCGGAATGATGCCTTCGAGCTTTGTGCAGAGCTGAAACGCGTCCAGCGCCTCCTCGTCGGTCGCTGCGACATAGGTCACCCGGCCGCTGTCGCGCAGCCAGGAGTGCTCCGGCCCGATGCCCGGATAATCGAGCCCGGCGGAAATTGAATGGCCTTCCAGAATCTGTCCGTCATTGTCCTGAAGAAGGTAGGTGCGGTTGCCGTGCAACACGCCCGGCCTGCCGGCATTCAGCGACGCGCAGTGTTCGTCGCCGTCCAGCCCCTTGCCGCCCGCTTCCACCCCGAAGATCGCCACATCCTTGTCATCGAGGAACGGATGGAACAGGCCGATTGCGTTCGATCCGCCGCCCAGACAGGCCACAAGTGCGTCGGGAAGGCGGCCTTCCGCTGCGAGCATCTGCTCTTTTGCTTCCCTGCCGATAATCGACTGGAAATCCCGCACCAGCTCCGGATAGGGATGCGGGCCGGCTGCCGTTCCAATGATATAATAGGTGCTCTCCACATTGGTGACCCAGTCGCGAAGCGCTTCGTTCATGGCATCCTTCAGCGTGCCGGCGCCGGCATCGACCGCATGGACCTCGGCGCCGAGCAGCGTCATCCGGAAGACGTTGGGTTTTTGCCGCTCGGTGTCTGTCCTGCCCATATAGACCGCACACGGATAGCCAAAGCGGGCCGACACGGTGGCGGCGGCGACGCCATGCTGCCCGGCGCCGGTTTCGGCAATGATCCGCGTCTTGCCCATCCGTTTGGCAAGCAGGATCTGGCCGAGGCAGTTGTTTATCTTGTGCGAGCCGGTGTGATTGAGTTCATCGCGTTTGAAATAGATTTTCGCACCCATGCCCGCCGGGCTTTCCGCCCGGATCGCCTCCGTCAGCCGCTCCGCATGGTAGAGCGGGCTCGGCCGGCCGCCATAATGGGTCATGAGCGTTGAAAGCTCGGTGTGAAAATCCGGATCGGCCTTGGCAGTCCGGTAGGCCTCGCCGAGTTCCAGGATATTGGGCATCAGGGTTTCGGCGACGAATTGGCCGCCAAAAAGGCCGAAATGCCCGCTCTCGTCCGGCCCGCCCTTGAAGGTGTTGGCGCTGGAGGGTTTGGCTGCGCTCACGGTACTCTTCCTTGCTTTACGCGACGTTCTTGCCGGCGGTCCGCGTATCGGCCGACCGCACGGCGTCGAAAAACTGCAATATGCGGCCGGGGTCCTTGCGGCCCGGTTCCGCCTCAATTCCCGAAGACACATCGACGCCCGGCGCCCCGGTTGTTGTCAGCGCCATCGCCACATTGCCGGCATTGAGGCCGCCGGCCAACAGCCACGGCACGCCGGGGTCAAAGCCGGCAAGCAGCGACCAGTCGAACGTCACCCCGAACCCGCCCGGCCGGGTTGCCGATTTCGGCGCTTTGGCATCCACCAGGATCATGTCGCAAACGGCCGCATAGTCGGGAATGGCATCGAGGTCATCTGCCGACGATACGCCGATCGCCTTCATGGCGCGACAACCGGTCTTGCGGCGAAGGTCGGCGACCGCCGCCGGCGATTCCGAGCCATGGAACTGGATCAGGTCCGGCGCCACCCGGCCGACGATTTCGCGGACCAGATCAAGCGACGGATCGACCACCACCGCCACCGTCATGACGTTTGTGCGCCCGGCCGCCCGCGCGTGATCGCACAGCGCCGCCGCCTCGTCGACAGTGATGTTGCGCGGGCTGGGCGGAAACAAGACGAAACCGACCAGCGCGGCGCCGGCCTCCAGCGCCGCATCCACATCGGCGAATGTCCGCAATCCACACGTTTTCACGAGCGTCGTCATGGCGCTGCCACTGGCATGAATCCGATCCAATGTCCAACCACATCGCAACGTCCAGTCCGGCCGGTCAGTCCGCCGCGGCCTCCGGCGCAGCCGTGACGCTCCGGATTGCCGGGAAATCGACGACAATCCGGACCAGCCGTTCAAGGTCCTGGGGACGCGACAGGCGGTGATCGCCATCGCGCACCAGTGTCAGCACCCCCTCCTCATGGGCAAGCCGTTCAAGGATCCCTGCCGCGTGCCGCCAGGGCACGTCGGTATCTTTCATGCCCTGAATGATGTGGATCGGACAATTGGTCACAATCAGGTCGTCGCCGAACAGATGTTGTTTGCCGTCCTCGATCAGCGTTCGGGTGAGCACGTAGGGCTCATCGGAATAGTCCGACGGCTGCCGGTAGACCCCGTCGGTCATCAGCGCGGCGCGAGCGTCCGCGTCGAACAGATCCCACATCAGGTCCTTGGTCATGTCGATCGCCGGGGCGATCAGCACCAGGCCGGCAAGGCGGTCCGACCGCCCGGTTTCCGCCAGCCGCCTGGCCAGAAGCAAGGCGATCCAGCCGCCCATGGACGAACCGACCACGATCTGCGCGCCTTCGGTGCACGCAGCGAACACCGCCTCCGCCTCGTCCAGCCAGCGCGAAATGGTGCCGTCGGCGAACGATCCGTCCGAACTGCCATGCCCGGAATAGTCAAACCGTGTACATGCCCGCCCGGTATCCGCGGCCAGTTCGTCGAGCGCCAACGCTTTCGAACCTTCCATGTCGGACTTGAACCCGCCAAGCCAGAACAGACCCGGCGCGTCAGGCTGCTTGGACGCCGCCCGGCGTCTGCGCACCGCAATCCGGCGCGTCTCGGCGCCGGAGCCGACCGGCAGGTGCAACAGTTCAGGTGTCGTGGCTTCGGCGAATTTGCTCATGGACGGCCTTTGGTACGGGACAGCCTTTGGGATCGACCGGGATATGGCGGCCGGGGAGCGCGCAGGCGCCTCCCGCCCGGCAGTTTGAACCGGCTTTTTGGCGATTGTCGACCGCCAGCCGGCAATTCTTGTTGCGTTGCCGGGCCTATGCGATAATGAAGCGCTGTCGCGGTTGCCGGCCAGGAATTGCTGCCGGTTGTGTTCACCGGGCGTTTGTTCCGGATCGGACCGCGGCCCCGTTCGCGAATTGGAAAAGGAGATTTTGTCATTCGCCGACCATATCGTGCACCTCCTCCGGTAAAGGAGGGCCCCCGCGTCAACGCGGAAATCACCGCCCAGGAAGTTCAACTTGTCGACCACGAAGGCAAACACCACGGCCCTGTGCCGATAGAAGAGGCGCTGGAGGTTGCAGCTGATGCCGGATTGGATCTGGTTGAAGTTGCGCCAAACTCCAAGCCGCCGGTGGTCAAGGTTCTCGACTTCGGCAAATACAAGTACCAGGCCCAAAAGAAGGCCGCCGAGGCGCGCAAGAAGCAGAAGACCGTCGACGTCAAGGAGATCAAGATGCGGCCGAACATCGACACGCACGACTATGACGTGAAGATGCGCAACGCCCGGCGGTTCCTCGATGATGAGGACAAGGTCAAGGTCACCATGCGGTTTCGTGGCCGCGAAATGGCCCACCAGGAACTCGGTCTCGACCTGCTTCACAAAGTCCGCGATGAACTGGCGGAAATTTCCAAGGTCGAATTCGAACCGAAGATGGAAGGCCGCCAGATGATCATGATTTTGGCGCCTGTCCCCATGACGCCGGCCCAGAAGGCGGCGCGCAAGGCGAAGGAGCAGGCGGCCGAAATCGCCGGTGAATCAGTGGCGCCGTCCGAAGGGGCCGATGCGGCCGCCCCGTAAGTTGAATTTCAGACTGGTTGCGGCAGGACCTTCCGTTTGCCACGAACGGCATGCGGCTTGCCATGTTGCGGGCGCATCGTTATAAGCCCGCTGCCGGATCGCCCGGCTCCGGAGACTTCCGGTAAGGGCATGCCGTGGCGATCCTGAATGCTCATGACAGTTGCTCATGAACCGAGCCGAACCGGCATCGGCTGCAATCGGCCGGTGTCGCAGTGGAAGGAGAGCAAAATGCCCAAGTTGAAGACCAAGTCGGGTGCCAAGAAGCGATTCAAGGTAACCGCAACCGGCAAGATCAAGGTCGCCCAGGCCGGCAAACGCCACGGCATGATCAAGCGCACGCGCAAGTTCATCCGCAAGGCGCGTGGCACATCGGTGCTTTCCGATCAGGATGCGCGGATTGTGCGCAAATTCCTGCCGTATCAACGCTGAGCGAAGGGAGACAGGATCATGGCACGTGTGAAACGGGGCGTGACGGCCCATGCTCGCCACAAGAAGGTTATCAAGCAGGCCAAGGGCTACTACGGCCGGCGCAAGAACACCATTCGCGCCGCCAAGCAGGCTGTCGAGCGGGCGGCGCAGTATTCCTATCGCGATCGCCGCGCCCGCAAGCGCAATTTCCGCGCCCTGTGGATTCAGCGCATCAATGCGGCCGCGCGCCAGAACGGCCTGACATATGGCCGCATGGTCGATGGGCTCAACAAGGCCGGGATCGAGATCGATCGCAAGGTTCTCGCCGATCTCGCCGTCAATGAGCCGGCCGCGTTTGCGGAGTTGGCGGAAAAGGCCAGGACGGCGCTCGCCTATCTCAAGGAAATAAATCCCAGCGAGTTTACCGCCGCTGTTCGCTAGCAGCGGCCCCGAACCGACGTTTGCAAAGGGGTGGCGCTGCCGCCCCTTTTTGTTTGGCGCTTCTCTTGTGCCGATATGCTGAAACCCGTCACAGGGACTGGACGACATGACACCGAACGAAGACCTCGACGCGCTGGAAGCGAAGATCCGGGCCGCGATCGCCGCCGCCGCCGATGAACGGGCGCTGGAGGATGTCCGCGTCACCGCGTTGGGCAAGAAGGGATCTGTTTCCGAAAGGTTGAAATCCCTGGGACGCATGACTCCGGACGAACGAAAGGTCGCCGGCCCGCTTCTCAATGGCCTGAAGACCGGCATCGCCGCAGCGATCGAGGCGCGGCGGACGGAGCTTCATCACGCTGCGCTTGAGGCCCGGTTGAAGACCGAACGGCTTGACGTGACATTGCCGGCACGGCCGGAGCCTGTCGGCACGGTCCATCCGGTTACGCAGGTTTGGGAAGAGGCGGTGCAGATATTCGCCGCCATGGATTTCGATGTCGCAGAAGGGCCGCATATCGAAAGCGACTGGTACAATTTCGGCGCGCTCAACATGCCCGACGACCACCCCGCGCGTCAGGAGCATGACACCTTCTATTTTCATCCGCGGACGGGCTCCGGCGAGCGCAAGGTGCTGCGCACCCATACGTCTCCGGTCCAGATCCGCACCATGGAGGAAGCCGAACCGCCGATCCGGATCATCGCGCCCGGCCGCACGTTTCGCTCCGATTCCGACATGACCCACACGCCGATGTTCCACCAGATCGAGGGGCTGGTCATCGATGAGGGGACGCATATGGGCCATTTGAAGGGTTGTCTGGAAGCCTTCTGCAAGGCCTATTTTGAAGTCGATGAGGTGAAGATGCGGTTCCGCCCCTCGCACTTCCCTTTCACCGAGCCGTCTATGGAAGTCGACATCGGCTGTTCCTGGGAGGGTGGGGAGCTGAAGATCGGCGTCGGCGACAGATGGATGGAAATTCTCGGCTCCGGCATGGTCCACCCCAACGTCGTGCGTGCCGGCGGCCTCGATCCCGACCGCTTTCAGGGTTTCGCCTTCGGCATGGGGATCGACCGTATCGCGATGTTGAAATACGGCATGCCGGACCTGCGCGCCTTTTTCGAAGCCGATATCCGGTGGCTGCGGCATTATGGGTTTCAGCCGCTCGACGTGCCGACGCTGGCTGAGGGGTTGAGCCGATGAAATTCACCGTTTCCTGGTTGAAGGATTTCCTCGACACCGAGGCCAGTGCGGCCGAAATCGCCGAAGCGCTGACAGCCGTCGGCCTGGAGCTGGAATCTCTTCATGATCCGGCCGACGAGCTGGCGCCCTTCACCATCGCCCGGGTGATCGAGGCCCGTCAGCATCCCAATGCGGACCGGCTGCGGGTCTGCATCGTCGATACCGGCGACGGCGGCGCGCCGGTCCAGGTGGTCTGCGGCGCCCCCAACGCCCGTACGGGCCTGGTCGGCGTATTCGCCCCGCCCGGCACCCATATTCCCGGTACCGCCATGGACCTGAAGCCCGGCGTCATTCGCGGCGAGGCGTCGAACGGCATGCTGTGTTCGGAACGCGAACTGCGGATTTCCGACGACCACGAGGGCATTATCGATCTGCCCGCCGATGCGCCGCTCGGCGCCGGCTTTGCCGATTATGCGGGTTTGAGCGATCCGGTTATCGACATCGGCGTCACCCCCAACCGGCCCGACGCGCTGGGCGTCTACGGCATCGCCCGCGATCTGGCGGCCAAGGGGCTTGGCACCCTGAAGCCGCCGACGATCGAACCGGTCGCCGGTGCCTTCAAGAGCCCGATATCGGTCAGCCTGCGCTTCGATGATCCCGACAACGGTCCCTGCCCGCTGTTTGTCGGTCGCTATATTCGCGGTGTCAAAAACGGGCCATCGCCGGCACGAATCCGGAACCTGTTGCGCGCGGTCGGTCTGCGGCCGATTTCCGCCCTGGTCGATATCACGAACTACATGACGCTGACTTATGGCCGTCCGCTTCACGTGTTCGACGCCGACAAGGTGACCGGCGACATCCATGCCCGTCTCGCCGGTGCCGGCGAGGAGATTGCCGCCCTTGATGGCAAGACCTACGCCCTGGATACGACGATGACGGTGATTGCCGATGAGGCCGGCCCGGAGGCGATCGGCGGGGTGATGGGCGGCGAGGCATCGGGCTGTACCGGCGAAACCGTCAACGTCTTTCTGGAATCGGCCTGGTTCGATCCGATTCGCACGGCCGCCACCGGCCGTCGGCTCGGCATAATTTCCGACGCCCGATACCGCTTTGAACGCGGTGTCGATCCCCTGTTCACCGAGCCCGGCGCGGAGATCGCGACGCGGATGATCCTCGAACTGTGCGGCGGCGAGGCATCGCAACTCGTGGTCGCCGGGGCGCCGCCCGTGCGCGACGCCCGCTTCGATCTCCGGCTCGATCGCGTGAAGACGCTGGCCGGTGTTGAAATACCTGCGGACACGCAACGCCGGATCCTTGCCCGGCTCGGTTTTGAGCCCGGCGATGCAGGCGCCGCAGAGACCGGCACCGTGTCCGTCGCGGTGCCGTCCTGGCGGCCTGACATTCACGGCGAGGCGGATCTTGTCGAGGAAATCACCCGCATCCACGGATATGACACCATCGCGAATGTCTCCATGCCGCGCCTGCGCGATGTCACCCGGCCTTCGATTTCGCCTTTGCAGCGTCGCCGCTTCCAGACTGCGCGCGCACTGGCCGCCCGCGGGTTCAACGAGGCCGTCACCTGGTCGTTCCTGCCCCGTGCCCATGCGGAACTGTTCGGCGGCGGCCAGCCGGAGCTTGAACTGGCCAATCCGATTTCAAGCGAACTGTCCGACATGCGCCCCTCGCTGCTGCCGAATCTGATCGCTGCCGCCGGGCGCAATGCAGCGCGCGGGTTCGCCGACCTGGCGCTCAGCGAGGTCGGGCAGGTCTATCATGGCGACGAGCCGGAGCACGAGTTCATTCACGCTTCCGGGATCAGGACCGGCAATGCGGTCCCTCGCCACTGGGCGGGCGCCGCGCGCGCCGTCGATCTCTATGACGCCAAGGCCGATGTGCTGGCCGCGCTGAAAGCGGCGGGCGCGCCGGTGGCCAGCTTGCAGACGGTGGCGGCGGGCCCGGACTGGTACCATCCGGGCCGGGTCGGCACCGTCCGGCTCGGACCCAAGAACACGCTGGCCCGGTTTGGCGAGGTGCACCCCCGCATCCTCCACGCCCTGGATGTCGCCGCGCCGATGGTGGCGTTTGAGATCATGCTCGACAACATCCCGCTGCCGCGCGGCGCCCGCAAGGCCCGTCCGGCCCTGAACGCCTCCGATTTCCAGCCGGTCGTGCGCGATTTCGCTTTCGTCGTCGACCGCGAGGTTGCCGCCGACGCGCTGCTTCGCGCCGCCCGCGGCGCCGACAAGGCTCTGATCGCCGATGTGGCCGTCTTCGACACCTTTTCCGGCGCGGCCATCGGCGAAGGCCGGACATCGATCGCCATGGCGGTGACCTTGCAGCCCCGCGACCGGACACTGACGGATGCGGAGATCGAGGCGGTCAGCGCCAGGATCGTCGCGGCGGTGGAAAAGGCGACCGGCGGCGCTCTGCGCGCCTGAGCGCGATCGCCCGGCCCGGCCGAATGCACGGCGGTCTGTCGGGTGGTCGCCACCGACGTGGATCGGGACCGTCCGATCCGGACGCGCCGCCATGGGGACGGATCTGGCATTCGCTGTGAATTGTCACAGATCAGCCACATGAAACGTCTGGGATTTCAGGGCGTTGCCATTTGTGCACGCTCCGTTCCGCCACATTGTGGGGTGCTGTCCTAATTAGGACAAACAGGGAATGAGATTGGGACACTTTGTCCGTGAGTTTTTCCTGTGAATTGAGGGGATTCTCGTTGATTCCGGAATTTGTTATGATTCGTTTGCCAGCCCGCACTTAAACTGGTTGGACTGCTGAGTGTGCAACACGGTGAAATTCTGCCAGCCGTAGCTTCATCGAAGGGCGGATGAAGTGCTATGTGGGGTTCAAGGCAGGCCCCACCACACTTGGAAATGATGGGCGGCTCCCGGCCCAGGAGCCGCCTGTCTACTTGTTTAAATAATCCCGAATTATTCGAGACTTGTGTACACGCCGTTCTTCTTGACGTGGATTCGTCCGGTGGAGTGTTGAAATCCAGGCCTCACTGCCGCCTTCCACCGCCTTAATACCAGCAAGATAAAGTTCGCCGTTTTCTGGGTGGGTTTGGAAAACAGTGACACAGTTGCGGCGTTTTGGGTCAGCCAAATACCGACCATCTTTAATCAGGTAAGGAAGATAGAGTAGTTGTCGGCTGGTGACGCGAACGTGTTTTCCTGCTATCTTGAAGAATTCTTTTGTACCGAGGAAAACAATTGCGGGGTGGCAACCGAGATACTTAGCAACTTCCCGCGGCAAGTCACCAACTGCGACGCTTGGCCGGTGACCTGCTGCGAGTTCCATTAATTGACTCAGTTCAAGTGGCATTCTTTTTAATACTGCAATGGCGGCTTGAAGTCCTAGTCAGTTAGCCCGCCTTGGATTACCTCAAACGGCCCGTACCGCTGCACCTGTTCAGGGCGGTCCAGCTGTTGAAGCGCGGCGGCGACCAGATCGCCAATCGTCCAAGGACCATCGGCAATCCCGAGCGCGTCCGCCGGTGTGGTTCGAATCGTCTCGTGGACCCGGACCAAATTGTAGTAGGCCGCGTACATGCTGACGGCGGCGATGTGGTTTTCCAGTTTCTTACTGAATCCGTTCGTCAGGCGCGTGAACCGCCGGCTGGCCATCCGCAGGCTCAGGTTGCTTCGTTCGACATAGCTGGTCGAGATGTTCCGGGGGTCGCCTGATACGCGGGCGCGATCTACCTTTACTACGTAGCCGGGCGAATAGCGGCGGGCGGCATCCTTGTGAGGCTCGCCGCGATAGGTTTTGACGATCTGGCCGTAGTGGGCGTCATGCCCGAACGATTGGCCGACCGCCTTGGGGTAGTGCATGTAGGCGTCCGAGTTGATTTCCGGCGCGCCAAGGACACGCTCGCGTAGATCGGCAATGAATGCCTCTGTATTGTCCCGATCGCGTTTCCCCACGCGATAGCTGAGGATGGCCTTGGAGTTGGCGTCGAGCGCCAGATAGACGTACTGGTCGCCCTTGTCGGCTCCGTCTGCCGGCGTCAGCTTGCGTTGCTTCTTGCCGACATAGGACCAGGCTTCATCGACTTCGATCCGGCTGACGTGAAGGCTGTGCATCATGCGGTCGTGCAGCCGCGCGCAGCCTTTGCCGACACGGACGCCAAGGCGCATGATCGTGTCACGGTGTGATCCGGTCAGACGTTCGACGGACCGGATGCTGTTGCCTTCACACAGGGCCGAAATGATCGCGACCTGTTTTTCAAACGGGGTGATGTTCATGGGACCAATCCATGCGCTGCGGGATCGGTCCGTGCCGGGATCTTTAACTCCGGCGAAATCTCTACTATATAGAGCGATCATGGCTCAGGGGACCAATCCCTGTGTTTGTGATCCGGGGCCGGGCTGTTAGCGCAGTGTCGGCCCCACTGATTCGTTTCTCGGTTGCCCTGCCGGGATTCGGACCCGGACCTCGCCGACTGTAAACCGTGCGTCCTACCGTTAGACCACAGGGCATGTTCAAAGTGCCGATTAGGGGTCGCTGTCTGCTTCGTGGGCTACGCAGCGGCCCCGCCTGTTTCGTCATCGCCCCGGTCGCCAGTCGGCTGAACGCCGGGGCTCGCTGCCCTCCTAGCCATGAGACTGTCCTTTCGCGCGGCGGAATCGCCGACGAGAAACATATTTCGTCGCGCCCCTGTCGTCAAGCGCTTATCGCGCTTATCGCGATTTATCTCGAAAAACGTAAACTTGACGAATAGCGCGAAGGATGATAGATGCCTCCAAGACACAATGGAGGTCGCAATGGCAAAGACTCGTAGCCCCGCATATCCCGTGATTGGGTTGAAGGAGGCGGTTGAGAAGGTCCGGTTGGTCTATGACAACGACTACCAGAACCCAATCCCGCGCGACGTTGCCGCAGCCCACATGGGCTATGCGAGCCTGAATGGTAAGTCGCTGGGCGTTCTATCGGCACTCAACAAATTTGGGCTTTTGGAGGGCCGCGCCGACAACACGCGCGTCACCGATCTTGCAATAACCATTATCGCACACGATCCAGGCACGGCAAAACGGGGGGAGGCAATTGCGCAGGCTGCTGCAATGCCAAAGCTGTTTGCAGAGATCGACGCCCACTTTCCCGGCAAGAAGGTGAGCGACCAAGCGATTCGTTCGTATCTCTTGACGCAGAAATTCATTCCGTCTGCCGCTGACGCGGCGATCCGCTCTTATCGTGAAACAAAGCAGCTTGTCGAAAACGAATCAGTTGGATATGATTCGGAAGATGATGAGAGTGAAGGTGCGGACATGCAGGTAGCCGAAGCGGCAACTGGTGTGGTCAAGGGTGGTGGGAAACCACCCGCGCCAGCGCAGAGTGTCCAGTCCGGGTTCAATATCGGGTTCCTCGGAACGTCGATTCAGATGAGCGGCATCGTTTCGACGAAAAGCGAGGCGGCGAAGGTGATTGATGCGTTGACAGCGCTTCAGAAGCTTCTTCCAGACAATGGAGATCACCCATCCGATAAGGAAACCGCGCGGAAGCAAGCGGAATCGGACCTTGGGGTGTTCGAATAAGCGTCCCCGCTTTCCACAGCCGGCGGAACATCCACACGATATCCACGGAACACGCGCACTCAGTGCCGTGAACAGGTCGTGACGGCTGGATGACGGCGATGTGGCGAGAATGTGAAGTCGCCGATGGTGTGTAACTACACATCGGCATGAAATGGCGAATTAGGACACTCCGGGGCAAACTAGGACAGCACCCATTGTGGCGCTGGAACAAAACACGAAAGTGAAAGGATTGAAAAACCGCGGCGATGGCCCGCCGCCGCTGCCCTCAGGCGATCGCGTCCATCGCCTCGTCGGTCAGCGTGCCGGGTACGATGGTGACGGGGATCGGAAACGCGCCGGAGCCCTTGCCGACGATGGCGGAGACCAGCGGGCCGGGGCCTTCCGACGCCTCGCTGGCGCCCAGCACCAGGACGGAGATATCCTCGTCCTCCTCGATCGCGTTGACCACCTCGTCGGCCCGCCGACCCTCGCGGATGACCGTTTCCGGCTCGATATTGGATGCCTCCCGCACCATGTCGATATAGCGGTGCAAGATCTCCTCGGCCTCCTCCGTGGCTTCGGCGCGCCGGATGTCCTCCACTCCCAGCCAATGCTGGAAATCACCCGGTTCGATCACATAGAGCATTGCCAGCCCGCCGCCGGTTTTCGCCGCCCGCTTGGCGGCATAAACCACGGCGCGGGCACATTCCGGCGATTCGTCGATCACCACCAGGAACTTCCGGCTGTGACCGGCTTCGCTTGCGCGTCGGGGCCGCATCATCGGGCCATGCTGCCATTCACCGGCAATGCGGGCAAGCGATTCCGTGCGCGCATCCCGGACTATCCGTCCGTTCGCAAAAGGCCAATGATATCCTTGACATGGTCCATCACCGGCGCCGCTATCGCCCGCGCGCGCGCCGTGCCGTCGGCCAGAACTGCGTCGATGTGTCCCGGGTCGTCAAGCAGCCGGCGCATCTCGGTGCTGATCGGTCCGAGCTTGTCGATCGCCAGTTCGGCGAGCGCCGGCTTGAAGGCCGAAAACGGCGCGCCGCCATACTCGGCGAGCACCGTCGAGGTGTCCGTTTGCGCCAGCGCCGCGAAGATGCCGACCAGGTTTGCCGCCTCCGGGCGTTCCTTGAGTCCCTCCGGCTCCGAGGGCAGCGGCTCGGGATCGGTCCGCGCCTTGCGGAACTTCTGGGCGATCAGGTCGGCATCGTCCGTCAGGTTGACCCGGGTGAAATCGGAAGCCTCCGATTTCGACATCTTCCGGGTCCCGTCGCGCAGGCTCATCACCCGCGTCGCCGGCCCCGTGATCACCGGTTCGGGTTGCGGGAAGAACGCCGCGCCAAAACCCAGTTCTGCAATCCGCTCGGCATAGTCGTTGTTGAACTTCTGCGCGATATCGCGCGCCAGTTCCAGGTGCTGCTTCTGGTCTTCGCCCACCGGCACATGGGTCGCCCGATAGGCCAGAATGTCGGCAGCCATCAGGTTGGGATAGACAAACAGGCCGGTGGAGGCGTTTTCCCGGTTCTTTCCGGCCTTCTCCTTGAACTGTGTCATCCGGTTCAGCCAGCCGAGCCGCGCCACGCAGTTGAACACCCAGGCCAGTTCCGCATGGGCCGACACCTGGCTCTGGTTGAAGATGATGCTTTTTTTCGGATCGAGCCCGCAGGCGACGTAAGCCGCGGTCACCTCGCGGATATTGTCGGCCAGCGCACCGGGATCCTGCGCCACCGTGATTGCGTGCAGATCGACCACGCAATAGATGCAGTCATGGGTCTCCTGCAGGCGGATCCAGTTCACCATGGCGCCCAGATAGTTGCCGAGGTGAAGCGTGTGGGTCGGCTGCATGCCGGAGAAAACCCGGTTGTGAAAATTGGTCATCGGTGCTGTCTGTCCTGTCCCTGACGGGCCGCGTCCATGCCGCTGCCGCCATGGAAACCCGGCGCGCGTTATCGCGGATGCGCTTGTGACATGCAAGCCGGGCCCCGATCCGGCGCGGATTGGCCGGCGGCGCCGGGTGGTGAGCTCCGCCCGGCCTATTCCGGCCGCCGCATCAGGCGCCGCAGATCGGAGATCCGCGCCGCCCCGCTTGCCTGCACCGCGATGAAGTAAACTGCCGCCCCGGCGGCCACGAGGCCGGCGAGCGCCATCACCTGGACGGGAAATGCGCCTTCGGACGCGAACACCGGATCGAGCCATATGCGCGCGGTCCACAGCACCGCCGCCATGATTGCCGCGCTGACCGCGATCAATGCCGCCCGCCGCAGCGTCTCCGCCTCGAATGTCCACTGCCTGCGCGCCACCAGGAGTACCGCCAGCGTGCCCGCGTTCACCCAGCCGGCCACACTGGTTGCAATCGCGATGCCGGCCTCCTGGAGCACCGGAAACAGCGCCAGGCTCAGGGCGACGTTTGTCGCCATGGTCGCGAAGGCCACCTTCATTGGCGTCTTTGTGTCTTCGCGGGCGAAAAATCCCGGCGAAAAGACCTTGACCAGCACGAAGGCCGGCAGGCCGGCGGCGAAGAACAGCAGCGCCCGCGCGGTCGACACGGTGGTGTCGGCATCGAAAGCGCCCCGTTCAAACAGGACCCGGACGATCGGTTCGGGCATGACGATGATCGCCGCCGCCGCCGGCACGGTCAGGAACAGCGCGAACTCAAGCGCCCGGTTTTGCAGTCGCATCCCCTCCGCAAACCGTTTGCCCTTGAGCGCCCGCGACAGTTCCGGCAGCAGCACGACACCGACGGCGATTCCGACCACGCCCAGCGGCAGCTGATAGATGCGGTCGGCATATTGAAGGGTGGCGATGGCCCCGGCTTTCTGGCTGGCGATGATCTGGCCGATGAACAGATTGATCTGTGTAATCCCCCCGGCCAATGCCGCCGGCGCCGCAAGCAGAAGCAGCCGGCGCATTTTCGGCGTCATCCTCGGTCGCGCCGGGCGCAGCGCAAACCCGGCTTTGCGCAGCGCGACGGCCACCAGAAGAAGCTGGGCCAGCCCGGCCGCGAACACGCCCCAGGCCATCCACCGGCCCGCGACAGGCCCGGAAACGCCGCTGGCCAGCGCTGCCCAGAGCACGCCGATCAGGATGATATTCAGCAGGACCGGCGCGAAGGCCGCCGCGAAATAACGGTGGAGCGCATTGAGCATGCCGGAGATCATCGCCATCAGCGACATGCAGGCCAGATACGGGAACATGATCCGGGACAGGACGACCGTCAGCGCGAATTTTTCCGGATCGTCGGCGAAGCCCGGCGCGATCAGCGTCGACACGAAAAACGGCGCCGCCAGTTCCACCAGCGCCGTTAGCGTTAACAGCACGGCAAACAGAACGCCCAGCACATTGCTGGCGAACTGCCGGGCACCCTGTTTGCCCTCCTCCTCCAGCGCCCTGGCGAAAAGCGGGATGAACGCGGTGTTGAAGGCGCCCTCCGCCAACAGCCTTCGAAACAGGTTCGGGAAACGAAATGCGGCGAAGAACGCGTCGGCCACGGGCCCGGCGCCGAGCGTGGCCGCGATCAGCATCTCGCGGACGAATCCGAGCACCCGGCTTGCCATCGTATTGGTGCCGACTGTGAGGAAGTGTCGGACCAGGTTCACGGCGTCGGCTGCTTGTTGAGGGTTCTGGTTTGCCGCGCGCCCGATTTTCGGCTGGTTTTCTTCGCACGGGATTTCTTGGCCGCCGGCGTTCCCGGTTTCTTGGCCGGCTTTTTCGGCGCGTCTTGGCCGGCGATCGCCGTCAGGAGTGTCTTGCGGATCGCATTTTGGCGCGTCCGGGCGAGGATCTTCTTGCCGGCAAGATCGGTGACATAGAAATTGTCGCGAACCCGTTCACCGAAGGTCGCGACATGCGCCGAACCGATGTTGAGGTTGAGATCGGCCATTGACCGCGTCAGGTCGTAAAGCAGCCCGACCCGGTCCAGGCATTGGACTTCGATCACCGTGAACCTGTTGGAGAAATCGTTCTCGAACACAACGCTTGGCTCGATCGTGAATGCTTCGCGCCGCGAATCACCGGCGCGTCTGCGCTCCACCGCCTCCGGCAACGCCACCGTCCCGGCGATTGCCTTTTCGATCAGCGTCTGGATCTGCCGTCCGCGACGCAGCTCGTCGCGATCCTCCTCAAACGCGCGCGATATGATGATTGTGTCAAGCGCCCGCCCGTCGCGTGTGGTGAATATCTGGGCATCGACGATATTGGCGTTGGAGGCCGAGCAGGCCCCGGCGATCAGGGTCAGGTACCGGGGATGGTCGGGCAGCAGTACGGTGATCTCCGTGGCCGCCTCGAAAGCCATCGGCTTGATATCGAATGCGACCGGATTGTCGGTCACATCCGCTTTGCGGACCAGTTCCGCGTGGCGCAGGTGCCTGTCGGCATCGACCCGCAACCAGTAGGCGGGATGATGAAGCGCAAGAATGCGCTCGCGGTCCCGTTTCGACCAGTCCGACAGTTTCTCCGCCAATGCCGACTTGGCGCGTGCCACGCTGTCATCCCTGGATACCGCGCTGAAGCCGCCGGTGAGGATCGGCTCCGTCTCATAGTAGAGCGTACGCAACAGCTGCCCCTTCCAGCCGTTCCACACCCCGGGACCCACCGCCCGGATGTCGCACACGGTTAGAATCAGAAGCAGGTTCATCCGGTCCTTGCTTTCCACGACCTGCGCGAAATCGAGGATCGTCTTGCGGTCGGAAAGGTCTCGCGACTGGGCGACGATGGACATGGTGAGGTGATTCTCCACAAGCCAGGCGACGAGTTCGGTCTGCGCCGGCGTCAGTCCGAACCGCGGGCAGAGCTTGCGGGCGATCCTGGCGCCGGCAATGGAATGGTCTTCCGGCCGCCCCTTCGCGATGTCATGCAGGAACAGTGCAACATAGAGCACCACCCTGTCCTTCAGCGTGGCGATGATCTGGTGGCTGAGCGGATGGTCGTGGCCGAGTTCGCCGCTTTCCATGGATGCCAGCACGCCGATCGACTGGATGAGATGCTCGTCGACGGTGAAGCGGTGATACATGTTGAACTGCATCATCGCCACGACCTTGCCGAAATCACGGATAAACCGGCCCAGAACGCCGGTCTCGTTCATGCGCCGGAGCACGGTTTCCGCATTGCGCTTTGCGGTCAGGATGTCGATGAACAGCCGGTTGGCCTCGGGATCGGTCTGGACCGTCCTGTCGATGAGCTTGAGCGATCGCGTGATCAGGCGGGTGACGTCGGGATGGAAGGCATGGTTGCCTTTGCCGGCAATCTGGAAAATCCGGATAAGATTGACCGGGTCGCGCTTGAACACATCCGGATCGGCGGCATTGATCCGGCCGTTTTCCATCATGAAGTCCGATGTGCCGGCGAGCTTGCGCCGACGCCGCACGAGCCCGGGCAGAAAACGGTTGAGGCCCTGGTACTTTTTCGCCTCGCGCTCTTCCAGTGCCGCGCAGACGATCCGGGTCAGGTCCCCGACATCCTTGGCGACGAGGAAATAATGTTTCATGAAACGCTCGACAGCCTTCAGGCCCGGATGTTTCTGATACCCCAGGCGCGTGGCGATCGCCGGCTGCATGTCGAAGGATAGCTGCTCCTCCGGTCGTCCGGCCAGGAAATGCAGGTGGCACCGGACCGCCCACAGGAAGTCGGAGCATTTGCGGAAAAGCTTCTGCTCTTTTGGCGTCAGCAGTCCGGCTTCGACCAGCGCCTCGCCGCCCTTCTTGGCCTGGTACGAATATTTGGCCAGCCAGAACAGCACCTGCAGGTCGCGCAGACCTCCCTTCCCGTCCTTGATATTGGGCTCCACCCGATAGCGCGAGGCGCCCGAGCGCCGGTGGCGGGCATCCCGCTCGGTGAGCTTGGCGTGGATGAATTCCGGCGCGGTGCCGGCGACGATCTCGTCGTTAAACCGCATGTCGAACGCGTCGAACAGGCCGGCATCGCCGCAGATATGCCGCGATTCAAGCAGCGCGGTGCGGATCGTCATGTCGTCGCGGGCACCGCGCAGGCACTCGTTCACGGTCCGGGTGCTGTGGCCAACCTTCTGTCCCAGGTCCCACAGCATGTACAGGACGTATTCGGTGACGCTTTCCGACCAGGGTGTGGTTTTGTAGGGAAAAAGGAACAGCAGGTCGACGTCGGATTCCGGTGCCAGGGCGCCGCGGCCATAGCCGCCGACCGCGACGATCGAAAGCCGCTCGGCGGCTGACGGATTGCTGGCGCGATAGATGCGCCGGCAGGCGAATTCAAACAGCGCCGCGATGATCGCATCCTGAAGCACCGAAAGACGTTGCGCGCAGGCAAGCCCCCTGCCGTCCTGCTCAAGTTGCGCGCGCACCGCCTCGCGCCCCTGTCCAAGCGCCGTTTTCAGATACGCAAGAATATCGGCCCGCACCGGCGTCGCGCCGGGGTCGCGCTCACCGGTGATCCGGTCGAATTCCGCAAGCAGCCCTTCGGGTGTCGCGATCCGGATTTTCTTGCGCCAGGATTTCGCGCGGCCTGTTCCGGTCACCGGTCTTGTCCTGCCTTCATTGCTGTGCGCCTGCGTAACCGGCTTCGCCCGGGAACACAATTGACCGCTTCCCGCTCACGGCCCGGACCGGCGTGCCGCCTTGAGGGCATAGAGCGCGTCCAGCGCCAGGCGCGGCGACAAGGCATCCGGATCCAGCGCGTCGAGTTCGGCAAGCGCCGGATCCGCGACCGCCGGAGCGCCTGTGTGCTGTTTCGCCGATGAGGCGAACAGCGGCAGATCGCGAGCGATTTCATCCGGCGGCGAACGGCGATCGCCGGCTTCCAGCTCGTCGAGAACCTGGCGCGCCCGTTCGATCACGCGCTCCGGCAAACCCGCCAGCCGCGCCACCTGTATGCCGTACGACCGGTCGGCGGCTCCGGCGACAACCTGGTGCAGGAACACGACCTCGCCGTTCCACTCCTTGATCCGCACGGTCGCCAGATCGAGCCGGTTGAGCTGCGCGGCAAGTGCGGTCAATTCGTGATAGTGCGTGGCGAACAGCGCCCGGCAGCCGTTGGCATCGTGGAGATGCTCGATTGTCGCCCAGGCGATCGACAGGCCGTCAAAGGTCGCTGTTCCGCGGCCAATCTCGTCGAGAATGACAAGCGCCCGCGCACCCGCCTGATTGAGGATTGCCGCCGTCTCCACCATCTCGACCATGAACGTTGACCGGCCGCGGGCAAGATCGTCGGCGGCGCCGACCCGGGATGACAGCGTGTCGACGACGCCGATATGGGCGGATGCCGCAGGAACATACGCCCCGCTTTGGGCCATCACTGCGATGAGCGCGACCTGGCGCAGAAAAGTCGATTTGCCGGCCATGTTGGGTCCGGTGACAAGCCAGATCCGGCCTTTGTCCGCCCCGGATTCGGCCACCGCCGGCTCATGCCCTGTCCCGCCGCCGGCCGGCGTGCCTGCGCCACTATCGCCGTTTTGTGCCGGATGGCCACCGGGACCGAGCGCGCAATCGTTGGCGACGAAGGGTTGGGCCGATTGCCGGAGCGCCGCCTCGACCACCGGATGTCGGCCTTCGGCGATGTCCAGCGCCAGACTGTTATCGACCTTTGGGCGCACATAGTTGTATTGCGCGGCCTGCTCGGCGTGGGCGCCGGCAACATCGATCGCGGCGAGTGCATCTGCGCCGGCGCGGATCGTCTCGGTGGCTTCGATAACGGCGGCGCTGAGTTCGTCGAACACCGACAGTTCGATCCCCAGGGCCCGGTCGGCCGCGCCGGCGATCTTCTGTTCGATTTCCGCAAGCTCGGTCGTCGTGAACCGCACGGCATTCGCCAGGGTCTGGCGGTGGATAAACAGGTTCTCGGTATCTGCCGCGCGCAGATTGTCCGCCTGCAGCGCCGTGACGTCGACAAAATAGCCCAGCACATTGTTGTGCCGGATCTTGAGCGATTTGATGCCGGTTTTCTCCGCGTAACGTGCCTGAAGGCCGGCGATGACCTTGCGGCTTTCGTCGCGGAGATTGCGCGCCTCATCGAGATCGTTGCGGAAACCGGCCCTCACAAATCCACCCTCCGCGCGGGATATCGGCAGGCTGTCGGCAAGGGCGGCGACAAGTTGCGTCTCAAGCGCATCGGGCATGGCGGCGAGGGCGATCCGGCTTTCGGCAAGCAGCGCAGGCAGCGATCCGCCGGCATCGGCCAGTTGCCCGGCAAGCCTGCCCGCCGAGATCAGGCCGTCGCGCACGGCCCCCAGATCCCGCGGCCCGCCGCGGCCAAGCGCCAGCCGGCTGACGGCCCGCATCTTGTCCGGCGCCGCCCTGAGTGTCTCGCGCACCCGTTCGCGAAGATCCCGGTCGTCGTGGAGATGGGCGACGGCATCGAGCCGCCGGTTGATCGCATCGGGATCGCAAAGCGGGGCGGAAAGATGCCGCGCAAGGCACCGGCGGCCTGCCGACGTCACCGTTTGGTCGATGGTCGAAATCAGGCTGCCGGCGCGTGCGCCCGACAGGGTCTGAAAGATCTCAAGATTGCCCCGCGTCGCCGGGTCGATGGCCATGACTTTGTCCGCGCGGTCGCGTCTGGGCGGTGAAATCGGCGGCCGGGCCGCGATCTGCGTCTTGTCGACATAGGAGACAATCGCCGCCGCCGCCGAAAGCTCCGCCCGGGTGAAAGACCCGAAACTGTCCATCGTGGCCACGCCGAACAGCTCGCACAGACGGTCCGCGGCTGTCACCGAATCGAAGAACGAGGCGGCCAGCACCGTTTCCGCGCCCCGGCTCTCGGCAACGGCGTCGCGGACCGCCGGCTCGTCGGCCAGCCGTTCCGGCACGAGGATTTCCCGGGGATCGATCCGCGCCAGGAATGTCGCCAGGCCGCCCGGCGGCACCGTCCCGATGCGAAACTCCCCCGTCGATATGTCGATCCAGGCGACGGCTTCCCGGGCGTCATGACCGCCAGTCTGCGCCGATTCGGTCACCCCGGACCGCGGGCCAAGCGCGCAATAGGCAGCCAGGAAGTTGTTTCGCCCCTCTTCCAGCAAGGTGTCTTCGGTAAGCGTGCCCGGCGTGACCAGCCGCTTGACCTCGCGTCGCACCACGGCCTTGGAGCCGCGCTTGCGCGCTTCGGCCGGGTCTTCGGTCTGTTCGCACACAGCGACCCGGAAACCGGATGCGATCAGTTTCAGCAGGTAATCCTGGGCCGAATGGACCGGCACGCCGCACATCGGAATATCCGCACCCAGATGCTTGCCGCGCTTGGTAAGCGTGATTCCCAGCGCCCGGGAAGCTGTTTCGGCGTCATCGAAGAACAGCTCATAGAAGTCGCCCATCCGGTAAAACAGCAGGCAGTCCGGATTGGCGGCCTTGATCTCGATATACTGCGCCATCATTGGCGTCACGCCCGCCGGCTTGCCGGATACCGGGCCATTGGACGGCAAAGCCGCGGCTGTGCTCTTGTTCATGGCGCAGTGGTAGCAGAAAGTCGGCACGGACTGCCACTTGCCGTATGGATTTCCACCGGGTCCCCGGGGCGCGACACCGCCCTCTGATCGCGGCATCTGTAGCACCGGCGCACTTGCGGCGAACGCCGCTGAGGGCTAGGTCAGGATACCGCGGGCCGGACACCGGTGATTGTGGCAGGGCCAGAGGAGGCCGGATATGGATCCCGAACAGATTGTTGATCGCCGCCGGCTTCGCCGCCGGGCGAGCTTCTGGCGGCTGGCCGCGTTTGTCATTGCCGCGATTGCCATTGTTGTCATCGCCATGTCGGCAGGCGATATCGGCGGCAAGGTCCGCCGGACACAGGTCGCCGAGATTTCGGTTTCGGGCTTTATCGACACCAATCCGCAAGCTGTCGCGACGATCGCCGCGGCGGCTGAAGCCGACGCGGTCAAGGCCATTGTTCTGAGGGTCAATTCGCCTGGCGGCGTTGCCTCCGGCGGCGAAGCTCTCTTTCGGGCCGTGCGCGATGCCGCGGCCGAAAAGCCTGTCGTCGCCGTCATCGAGGGCCTGGGTGCCTCCGGCGCGTACATGACCGCAATCGCCGCCGATCATCTTGTGGCGCGCGAAAGCGCGCTCACCGGCTCCATCGGTGTCATTATGCAATATCCCAACATCGAGGCGCTTCTCGGCAAGATCGGCGTGGAATACAATGCCATCAAGAGCGCGCCGCTGAAGGCGGAACCGGATTTCTTTTCCGAACCCGATCCTGCCGCTGTGGCGGCCATGCAGGCCATTGTCGACGACACGTTCGAATGGTTCGTCGAACTTGTGGCCGAACGTCGCGACCTGTCCCAGGCCGAGGCGTTGCGCCTCTCCGACGGCCGTATCTACACCGGTCGGCAAGCACTTGAGGCCGGTCTGATCGACGCGCTGGGCGGCATGTCGGAGGCGCGCGACTGGTTGGCGGCGCAAAGGGATGTGCCGGTCGAATTGCCGGGGGTTAAGTGGGATGGCGGCCTGACGCAGATTGGCCTTCCCACAGCCCGTTTTGTGGGCCGTCTGGCGCGCCTGTTCGGCGTCGACTGGCGGTGGCAGCCGGCGGTCGACCGGCTGGTGCCCGAACACCTGCTGGTTGACGGCCTTTTGCTGGTTTGGCACGCTCCGGCAGGGTCCGGTTCCGGCACCTGATCGGGATGCGGACAACGGCAAACAAAACGATAATCGGAACAGATACTTGCGTAATAATTTGACATGCATCGCGGAGGGGGTCCGGTATGATCAAGTCTGAATTGGTTCAGAATATTGCGGAGCGCAATCCGCATCTTTACCAGCGGGATGTGGAACATATCGTCAATGCGGTCCTGGAGGAGATCGTCGAGGCCCTCAGCCGGGGAGACCGCGTCGAGCTTCGTGGTTTCGGCGCGTTTTCGGTGAAGCATCGCCCGGCCCGTATCGGCCGCAATCCGCGTACCGGTGAAAAAGTTGAAGTCGATGAAAAATATGTCCCGTTCTTCAAGACCGGCAAGGAAATGCGCGAACGCATGAATGGTGGCAATGGCTGATCTCATGTCCCGTTTTGCCGCCCTGATCAAATGGGCGATCCTGCTGCCGGTGCTCCTTCTGGCGGCATTGTTTGCCGTTGCCAACGATCACATCGTCGCCTTTCGGTACAATCCGCTCGATTCCGCTGACAGGCAATCGCAGATCGAGTTGCCGCTTTACCAGATCGCCATCGCGGTCTTCGTCGTCGGCGCCCTGTGCGGGGCGTTCATCGCCTGGAACGGCCAGCGCAAGTACCGCCGCCTCGCCCGGCAACGCTCCGGTGAAGCGGCGAAGTGGCAGGCCCGCGCGGAACGGGCCGGCGCTGGGCCAAAACCGCCGTCGACGACGCTGCTTCCCGGCTCCTGACCGCGCACCAGCCGCCGGGCGCCGGTGCGGTTTTCTTCGTTTGCTGCCCTTGAATCCGGCGTCGGGGCACCCTATAGATAGTCCAACATCTCGAAGCATTGATCGAGAGTGGGTCCGGCCGGTCCCGCTCTTTTTTTGTAGCTGATATTGTAGCTGAATTCGGAATTGCGCCCGGCCGGATCGTCTTTGCGACAGTTGGAAACGAGGGAGCTGGCACGCAACCCGATGGGTGAGCCGCGACTGATACGCGAAACCGGGCTGGAAGCCCGTATCGCCACGATCGCCGAGCCGGTGGCCGAGGCGCTCGGGCTCGATCTTGTGCGCGTGAAGACCTCCGCAATGGGCGGAATGACGGTTCAGGTCATGGCCGAGCGGCCCGACGGCACCATGAGCGTTGAAGATTGCGAACGCCTGAGCCGCGACCTGTCCCCGGCGCTTGATGTCGCCGACGTCATCGACCGGGCGTACAATCTGGAAGTATCGTCGCCGGGCATAGACAGGCCGTTGACGCGTCTTGGCGATTTTGCCCGCTGGGTTGGTCATGTGGCCAAGGTTGAGCTTGCCGCGCCCCTTGACGGTCGCCGCCGGTTCCGCGGCACGCTTCTTGGAGTTCGCGACAACATGGTCGGCATCGACATGGCCGCCAAGCCGCAGGCTCCATCGTCGGAATTCTGGCTTCCGGTCGCCGAGATCGAGGACGCCAAGCTGGTCTTGACCGACGATCTGATTGCGGCAACCACTGTGGCTGATCCGCTGGCTGCGCGAGAAGATGGCGCGGCGATACCGGCGCCCGAATGAGTGGTCGGGGCGTCAGCATGAAAGGTGACGGTCGGTCCCGGCCGGCAGGTGAAAAAGGGAAGAGATGCCGGACGGCATGCCGGCAAAAAATCCGGAAGGTCTGCGAGAAGACACCAGTATAGGCCCGCGGAAGAAAAGGAAGATCCGCGGAAAGAATGAGTGAAATCGGGACCCGGTTTCGGGTCTGTCGAAGGAATGGAGCGACACCATGGCCGTTAGTGCCAACAAACTTGAACTGATCCAGATCGCCGACGCGGTTGCGCGCGAAAAGTCGATCGACAAGCAGATCGTAATTGCGGCGATGGAGGATGCCATTCAAAAGGCCGCCCGATCGCGCTACGGCGCGGAGTCCGACATCCGCGCCGATATCGATCCCAGATCGGGCGAGATCAAGCTCCAGCGCCTCATGGAAGTGGTCGAGGAGCCGGAGGACTATGCCACCCAGATTTCACTGGCCGAGGCGCGCGAACGCAATCCGGCGGCCCAGACCGGAGATTTCATATCCGAGCCCCTGCCGCCGCTGGAGTTCGGCCGGGTCGCCGCCCAGTCGGCCAAGCAGGTTATCATGCAGAAGGTCCGCGATGCCGAGCGCGAACGCCAGTACGAGGACTACAAGGATCGCATCGGCGAGATCGTCAACGGCACCGTCAAGCGGGTCGAATACGGCAATGTTGTCGTCGACCTCGGCCGCGGCGAGGCGATCATCCGCCGTGACGAGATGATCCCGCGCGAGACCTTCCATTATGGCGACCGGGTCCGCGCATATATATACGACGTCCGGCGCGAGCAGCGCGGCCCGCAAATTTTCCTTTCGCGCACCCATCCCCAGTTCATGGCGAAATTGTTCACCATGGAAGTGCCGGAGATCTACGACGGGATCATTGAATTGCGCTCGGTGGCCCGCGACCCCGGATCCCGCGCCAAGATCGCCGTTGTCTCCAATGACAGCTCCATCGATCCGGTCGGCGCCTGTGTCGGCATGCGCGGCAGCCGTGTCCAGGCGGTGGTTGGTGAGCTTCAGGGTGAACGCATCGACATCATTCCGTGGTCGCCCGACGCGGCGACGTTCATCGTCAACGCCTTGCAGCCGGCGGAAGTGACCAAGGTTGTGCTCGACGAGGATGCGGAGCGCATCGAGGTGGTCGTCCCCGATGATCAGTTGTCGCTGGCGATCGGCCGTCGCGGCCAGAATGTCCGCCTCGCTTCGCAGTTGACCGGCTGGGATATTGACATCCTGACCGAGGACGAGGAATCGGAGCGCCGGCAGAAGGAGTTCTCCGAACGGACGGAGCTGTTTACCGAGGCGCTCGATGTCGACGAGATGGTCGGCCAGCTTCTCGCATCGGAAGGATTCACGTCGGTGGAGGATGTCGCATTCGTCGATCCGTCCGAAGTGTCGTCCATCGAGGGTTTCGATGAGGAAACGGCCGAGGAGTTGCAGACCCGCGCCCGCGAATATCTGGAAGCCCAGGAAGCCGCGCAGGACGAAGAGCGCCGGAAACTTGGCGTTTCCGACGATCTGAAGTCGGTGCCCGGCGTCACGACCGCCATGCTGGTCGCATTCGGCAGGGATGAAATCCGCAGCCTTGAGGATCTCGCTTATTCGGCGACAGACGATCTGATCGGCTGGACGGAACGCAAGGACGGCGAAGCGGTCCGCTTTGACGGCGTCCTGAGCAGCTTCGATATCGCCCGCGAAGATGCGGAGAACATGATCATGGCTGCCCGCCTGCAGGCCGGCATAGTCACCGAAGCCGATCTGGCCGCTGACGGGGAAGGCGAAGATGAGGACGGCGAAGCCGAGGGTGGTGGCGAGGCCGCGCCGGCAGAATCCGGGGAGGCGGTGACCATTTGATCAGCCAGCCGTCTGAACCGCGCACGGGGCGAACCCGCATGTGCCTGGCGACCCGCGCGGTCCTGCCGGAATCGGAGTTGATACGCTTTGTCGCAGGTCCGGACGGTGCAATCGTGCCGGATCTGAAGGCCCGGCTTCCCGGTCGTGGCGCCTGGGTGCGGGCGACCCGCGCCGATCTTGAGGGTGCAACGCGGCGCAGTCTCCTGTCGCGGGCCCTGAAGGTCCGTGCACCGGTCGACGCGGCATTGCCCGATCAGGTTGCGGCACTCCTGCGAAAGGCAGCGCTGGGCCGCCTCGGGTTGGCCCGCAAGGCTGGCGGGGTGGTCAACGGATTCACCAGGACATCCGCCGCACTGTCGGAGGGTAAGGCGATTGTCCTGCTGACCGCGTCCGATGCGGCACCCGACAGCCGGCGCAAGATGATGGCCGTCCGCGCCCGGCACCGCGATGACGGCGCAGCGATCGCTGCCATGGATATATTCGCCGGTGCCGAATTGGATTTGGCATTGGGGGCCGCAAATGTGATACATGCAGCCGTGCTCCGGGGTGCGGCCGGCAGGAGTTTTCGAGACGCAGCGAACAAACTGCTGCGATTCGAGGGATGTTCGGAGACCGAAGGACCGATAGCCGGGTCGACGGGACGACATTCAAACGGTTGTGATAGCCGGCCGGGCGCGCGGAATTCCGCCAAACGGACGGGGCCGGCATGTATGCCGGAAAATGTACCAGGACGGATGCCAGGACGAATTGATGAGTGATACGGGTAAGGACGACGGAACGATCCGCGTGGAGCGGCGGCGCACCTTGTCGCTGAAGCGCGACACGGGCACCGTGCGGCAAAGCTTCTCGGGCGGGCGCTCGAAATCCGTGGTCGTGGAAAAGAAGCGCCGTCGGGTGTCTGCAGCGCCCGGCGAAAATACGCCCGCTGCCGCGGAGCCCGCGGCTGCCCCCAAGGTGGCGGCGCCGGCCGCCAAACCCGCGCCTGCGCCGGCGCAGCCCGCCGAAACCAAGGCGCGGGCGCCGAGCGGGGTAGTTTTGCGGACCCTGACCGCCGAGGAGCAGGACGCCCGCGCCCACGCCCTTGCCGAAGCAAAGGTTCGCGAGGCCGAGGAACGGCGCCAGGCCGAAGAGGATGCCAGGCGACGCAGCGAGGAAGATGCCCGCCTGGAAAAGGAACAGGCCGAGGCGGAACGTCGCCAGGCGGAGGAGGACGAGCGTCGTAAGACCGAGGCCGAGGCGCGGGAGCGCGCCGAGGAGGAAGCGCGCCGCCGGCTCGGCGAAGCCAAGCCCGCTGCCGGCACCGAGGAGGAAGCGAAGAAGACCCTTCGCCCGGTTGTACGCCCCAAGCGCCCGGAGCCGAAGCCGGCCCGGCGAACCGGTGGCGAGCGCCGGCGCGGCCGTCTCACCGTAACCAATGCGCTGGAAGACACGACCCGCGAACGCTCGTTGGCGGCGGTTCGCCGCCGGCGCGAGAAGGAAAAGCGCCAGCAGGCCGGTTTTTCGCCGTCGGGCGAAAAGATCATCCGCGAAGTCACCATCCCCGAGGTCATTTCGGTCCAGGAACTGGCGAACCGCATGGCCGAACGCGCCGTTGACGTCATCCGCCTGCTGATGAAGCAGGGCACAATGGTCAAGATCAACGATGTGCTTGACGCCGACACGGCGCAGCTTGTTGCTGAGGAGCTGGGTCACACGGTCCGCCGGGTCGCCGCGTCCGATGTCGAGGAAGGCCTGTTCGACGAGCCTGACGACGAGGAGACACTGGCACCGCGTCCGCCGGTTGTCACCATCATGGGTCACGTCGATCACGGCAAGACATCCCTGCTCGACGCCATTCGCGAGGCCAATGTGGTCTCCGGCGAAGCGGGTGGCATCACCCAGCATATCGGCGCCTATCAGGTCGAGCACGACGGCAAGAAGATCACGTTCATCGACACGCCGGGCCATGCTGCCTTCACGGCCATGCGCGCGCGCGGCGCCCAGGTCACCGATATCGTCATTCTGGTCGTCGCCGCCGACGATGGCGTCATGCCCCAGACCGTTGAGGCGATCCACCATGCCCGCGAGGCCGGCGTGCCGTTGATCGTCGCCATCAACAAGATTGACCGGCCCGATGCCGATCCCACAAGGGTGAAAACCGACCTCCTGCAACACGAGGTGGTGACGGAATCCATGTCCGGCGAGATCCAGGAGGTGGAAGTCTCCGCCACCGAGAAAACCAATCTCGACGGACTTCTGGAGGCCATTCTCCTGCAGGCGGAGATTTTGGAACTGAAGGCCAATCCGGATCGGCCGGCCGAGGGTATCGTCATCGAGGCGCAGCTCGATCGCGGCCGTGGCGCGGTCGCCACCGTTCTCGTCCAGCGCGGCACGTTGCGCACCGGCGATATTGTTCTCGCCGGCTCGGAATGGGGCAAGGTTCGTGCGCTTGTCGATGACAGGGGCAACCAGGTGGTGGATGCCGGCCCGTCCCTGCCGGTCGAGGTTCTGGGCTTCCAGGGCACGCCGGAGGCGGGAGACCGGGTGGCTGTGCTGAAGAGCGAGGCCCGCGCCCGCGAGATCACCGAATATCGTCAGCGGCTGAAGCGCGAGAAGGCCGAGGTGGTCGCTGCCGGCTCCCGTGGTTCGCTCGAGCAGATGATGAACCAGTTGCAGACCGAGGGGCGCAAGATCTTCCCGCTGGTGATCAAGGGCGATGTGCAGGGTTCGGTCGAAGCGATCGCCGGCGCGCTGGAGAAACTGGGAACCGACGAGGTCGGCGTCCGGGTGATCCATTCCGGTGTCGGCGGAATTACCGAATCCGATGTGACTTTGGCCGCGGCGTCCGACGCGGCGGTCATCGGTTTCAATGTCCGTGCCAACAAGCAGGCGCGCGACGCCGCCGGCCGGGACAAGATCGAGATCCGTTACTACAACATCATCTATGATCTGGTGGACGATGTGAAAGCGGCCATGTCCGGCATGTTGTCGCCGGAGATGCGGGAGACCATGCTGGGCAATGCGGAAATTCTCGAAGTGTTCAGCATCTCCAAGGTCGGCAAGGTCGCCGGTTGCCTGGTCACCGATGGCCGGGTCGAGCGCGGCGCCGGTGTCCGTCTCATCCGCGACGATGTGGTGATCCACGAAGGCCGGCTGTCGACCTTGAAACGGTTCAAGGACGAGGTGAAGGACGTGACTTCCGGCACCGAGTGCGGCATGGCGTTCGAGAATTACCAGGACATGCGCAAGGGCGACGTCATTGAGTGCTATCGCGTCGAGGAGATCGCCCGTACGCTGTAGATTTTGCTGTCGCGGCGGCACATTTTGCCGTCGCCGCGCGCCCGTTTTTTTCAACCGGCCGCGCGTGACCGGAACTGAAAACCATGTCTCGCTTGTCAGGCGGCCGTTCGGCCGAACCATCCCAGCGTCAGCTTCGCGTCGGCGAATTGGTGCGCCACGCGCTGGCCGATGTGCTGGCCCGCCGCGAAGTGGACGATCCGGTGCTGGCGACGGCGATCATCTCCGTGTCGGAAGTGCGGGTAACCGCCGATCTTCGCCATGCCACCGTTTATGCCGCGCCCATGCTGGCCGGGACCGATCAGGGCGGCGAAACCGCCCGCGGGATCATCGATGCCCTCAACCGCAACGCGCGATACCTGCGGGGCCGTGTCGGTCCCGCGCTGCGCCAGATGAAATCGCTGCCCGATCTTCGGTTTCGCCTCGATACCCGGTTCGAGGACGACAGTCGCATCGATGCCTTGTTGCGCAAGCCGGAAGTGGCACGGGACCTGGCGGCCGGCACGACACCCGATGCCGATGGTGCGGCCCCCGGCGGCGGGGAGCGACGCTGATGGCGCGACGGCGCAAACAAACCGGTGACAAGGTTGATGGCTGGTTGGCGCTCGACAAGCCGGTCGGCATGACGTCGACCAAGGCCGTTGCCGAGGTCAAGCGTATCTTCAATGCCCGCAAGGCCGGTCATGCCGGGACGCTTGATCCGCTGGCATCCGGCTGCCTGCCCATTGCGCTGGGCGAAGCGACCAAGACCGTCTCCTACGTCATGGACGGCGCCAAGACCTATGCGTTCACGGTGCGCTGGGGTGTGGAGACCACCACTGACGATGGCGAGGGCGAGCCGGTCGCCACCAGCGACGCCCGTCCGGATGCGGCGGCGATCCGGGCTGTTCTGCCGGAATTTACCGGCTGCATAACCCAACGGCCACCGGCCTTTTCGGCCATCAAGATCGCTGGCGAGCGGGCTTATGACCTTGCCCGGGGTGGCGAGCCGCCGGACCTTCCCGAGCGCGAGATCACGATCGCGCGGTTGGATCTGGTTGCCTGTCCCGATGCCGACCATGCGGAGTTTTTCGCCCAATGCGGCAAGGGCGCCTATATCCGGGCGCTGGCGCGCGACATCGGCCGCCGGCTCGGCACCCGGGGCCATGTCAGCATGCTCCGGCGTCTGTCTGTCGGCCCGTTTGACGAGGCGCGAATGATTTCGCTGGAAAAGCTCGCCGAATTGCGCCATAACCCGCCCGCTTCGGAAGGCGAAACGCCTTTCGGGGCACTTTGTCCTGTTGAGACGGCGCTGGACGGCATCCCGGCGCTCGCCATGACAGGGCAGGACGCGTCCCGCCTCAAGAGGGGGCAGGCCGTGATCATCCGCGGACGCGATGCACCCGTCATCACCGGCCCGGCCTATGCAACGGTCGCCGGCATTCCGGTCGCCCTCGGCGAGGTTGAGCAGGGCGCGTTCAATCCGCGGCGCGTATTTGATTTGGGCGGCGCCTGACGTCGCGGAACGAAAAGGATGACCGAATGTCGATCACAGCAGATCGCAAACAGGAACTGATCAACGAATACGCCACCAAGACCGGCGACACCGGTTCGCCGGAAGTCCAGGTGGCGGTTCTGTCGGAGCGGATTGCCAATCTGACGGAACATTTCAAGGACCACACCAAGGACAACCACTCCCGCCGCGGTCTCTTGAAGCTCGTCTCCCAGCGCCGCCGTTTGCTGGACTACCTCAAGCGCAACGACGAAGGTCGCTACCAGTCGCTGATTCAGCGCCTCGGCCTGCGCCGCTAGAAGACGAACCGGCTGAAGCGGCGGAATGGGTCTGCCGCTTCCACAGGACCGGAAGGCGGGCCATGGCAGGATTACCGGATACTTTCGCCGGCGGTCGGAATACCGGCCGGGCGGGAGAAAGTGTCTCGTCATCTTGCGCATGGCTGGCCCGAACGTCTGATTATGACCGAAAGGAAAGACATGTTTGACCATCATAAGATTGAAATCGAATGGGCTGGCCGCACCCTGACGCTGGAAACGGGCAAGGTGGCTCGCCAGGCTGACGGTGCGGTCGTTGCCACCTATGGCGAGACATCGGTGTTGGCCACCGTCGTCTCGGAAAGAGCGCCCAAACCGGGGCTCGACTTTTTCCCGCTCACCGTCAACTACCAGGAAAAATACTTTGCCGCCGGCCGCATTCCCGGCGGTTTTTTCAAGCGCGAGGGGCGACCGACTGAAAAGGAAACCCTGACCTCGCGGCTCATCGACCGGCCGATCAGGCCGCTCTTCGCGGACGGCTACAAGAACGACACCCAGGTCATTTTGACCGTGCTTTCCCACGATCTGGAGAACGATCCCGATATTGTCGCCCTGGTCGGCGCCTCTGCCGCCCTGACGTTGTCCGGCGCACCCTTCATGGGCCCGATCGGCGGTGCCCGCGTCGGCTACATCAACGGCAACTACGTGCTCAATCCGGCTGTCGACGACATGGACGCCTCCAGCCTTGATCTGGTCGTCGCCGGCACCGCAGATGCTGTCCTGATGGTTGAATCGGAAGCCCGCGAGCTCTCCGAGGATGTCATGCTCGGCGCAGTGATGTTCGGCCACCGCGAGTTCCAGCCGGTGATCGATGCCATCATCAAACTCGCCGAACTTGCCGCCAAGCCGCCGCGCGACCATACCGTGGACGATCATGCGGAACTCTACGCCAGGGTTCGCGAGCTGTCCGCCGCAGGTCTCGCCGATGCCTACAAGATCGTCGACAAGTCCGAGCGCCGCGATGCCGTTTCAGCCGTCAAGGCAAGCGTCAAGGAAGCACTCGTGACCGACGGCGATGAGGATGCGCCGGCTCCCCAGCTCGTTGGCGACCTGCTGAAGAAGATGGAAAGCGAAATCGTCCGCGGCAACATCCTTGATACCGGCTCGCGCATTGATGGACGTGACCTGAAAACCGTTCGGCCGATTGTCGCCGAAGCCGGCATCCTGCCGCGCACCCACGGCTCCGCCCTGTTCACCCGCGGCGAAACCCAGGCGCTGGTTGTCGCCACGCTGGGCACCGGCGAGGATGAACAGATGATCGACAGCCTGGAAGGCACCTACAAGCAAGCCTTCATGCTGCACTACAATTTCCCGCCCTATTCCGTCGGCGAGACCGGGCGGATCGGCTCACCGGGCCGGCGGGAGATCGGCCACGGCAAGCTGGCCTGGCGCGCCATCCGTCCGGTGCTGCCGACGGCCACCGATTTCCCCTACACCATTCGGGTCGTTTCCGAGATCACCGAATCCAACGGTTCGTCGTCCATGGCCACCGTATGCGGCACCTCCCTGTCGCTGATGGACGCCGGTGTGCCCTTGAAATCACCCGTCGCCGGCATTGCCATGGGCCTGATCCTGGAAGGCGACCGCTACGCGGTCCTGTCGGACATCCTTGGCGATGAGGATCACCTCGGCGACATGGACTTCAAGGTTGCCGGCACGTCGGATGGTGTCACCTCGTTGCAGATGGACATCAAGATCGACGGCATTACCGAGGAGATCATGAAGGTCGCGCTGGCACAGGCGAAGGACGGCCGCGTTCACATTCTTGGTGAAATGGCCAAGGCGCTGGGTGAGGCCCGTGCCGAGCTTGGCGAGTATGCGCCGCGCATCGAAACGCTCAAGATCCCGGTTGACAAGATCCGCGATGTCATTGGCACCGGTGGCAAGGTGATCCGCGAGATCGTCGAAAAGACCGGCGCCAAGGTCGACGTGTCCGATGACGGCACGATCAAGGTTGCCTCGTCCGACGCCGCGTCCATCACCGCGGCCATCAACTGGATCAAGGGGCTCACCGATGAGCCGGAGGTCGGCGTTATCTACAAGGGCACCGTGGTCAAGGTCATGGACTTCGGCGCCTTCGTGAATTTCTTCGGCCCCAAGGACGGGCTGGTGCACATCTCCCAGCTTGCCCCGAGACGGGTGGAAAAGGTCACCGATGTCGTCAAGGAAGGTGAGCAGGTCTTTGTCAAGCTGCTCGGAATAGATGATCGCGGCAAGGTGCGGCTGTCGATGAAGGTTGTCGATCAGGAAACCGGACAGGAACTGGAAGGTGAGGCGGCCTGACGGCGCTTGGGTCCCGATCCGGATGAAAACGGAAGGCGCCCCGAACGGGGCGCCTTTTTTTCAGGCCCCGCGCCGATGAGCCCGCCTGCTCAGGCCTCGCGGAGTTCCGCCAGCGGCATGGCCAGCGAAAACTTGTTGTCGGCACGCTCGGCCGGAAGCGCACCCAGGATGTCGCCCAGCAATTGCGGGCGGCCGAAATAGTAACCCTGGCCCTGTTGGCAGCCGGCCGCACGCAGAATAGCGGCGTGGTCGCCCGATTCGACGCCTTCGCCGGCCACCGCCATGCCCAGCGAACGGCCGAGATTGCAGATTGCCGCCACCACGGCCCGCGCCTTCTGATCGTCGTCGATATTGTTCATGAATGACCGGTCGACCTTGATCTTGTCGAACGGGTAGCGTGAGAGCAGGCCGAGGCTGGATGTGCCGACGCCGAAATTGTCCATGACGATCGACACCCCGATATCGCGGATTTTCTCCAGGCGCTCGAATGCCGCCACTTCATTGCGGCCCAGTATGCTTTCGTTGACCTCGATCTCGATCTGGTCGGGATTGACTTCGTTGTCTGCCAGCGCCTCGGCGATGAAGTCCTCGATGCTGTCGCGTTTCAGTTGCGCCGGCGACAGATTGATCGCCACGCGCATATCCGGCCCCAGTTGCCGGCAATCGGCGATGGCGCGCCGGATAACCCATTCGCCCATCGGTACGATCAGGCCGGTTTCTTCGGCCACCGACAGAAATATCGACGTCGGAATGAGGCCGCGCCCGGGCACGCTCCAGCGCAACAGCGCTTCGTATCCGGCGACTTCGCCGGTCTCCAGATTCAGTTGAGGCTGGTAGAGCAATGCGAAGAGGTCCTTCTCCAGGGCATAGCGCAGCCCGTCTTCCATCATCCGCCGGCTTTTCAGATCTTCCGCCATCTTCGGATTGAAAAATCGCCAGGTCCGCTTGCCCTCGCTCTTGGCGCGGTAGAGCGCGAAATCGGCGTTTCGCATCACCTTTGTCGGCGTCTCGCCATTGTCAGGGGCCACCGCGATGCCGATGGAACACCCGACCTGTATCTCGTGGCCGTCAATGGCGATCGGATCGGCCATCAGGCCGAGAACACGATCCGCGGTCGGTGTGATCTGGGCGGTGTCCTGGACCCGCGGCAGCACGATCGCGAACTCGTCGCCGGAAAGGCGTGCCAGAAGATCCGATTCCCGCAGCGATCCGGCGAGCCGTTTCGCCGTGCGGCACAACACCTCGTCGCCGACAAGGTGGCCGAGCGTGTCGTTGATGTTCTTGAACCCGTCCAGATCGAGAATGAAAACCGCGCACCGATGTCCCTTCTCGTTGGCGTCCGCTACCGCCTCGTCCAGCCGCTGCTCAAACTGTTTCCTGTTCGGCAATCCGGTCAGTTCGTCGTGAAGGGCCAGGAAACGCATCTCCTCACCCTCTGCCCGCAACCGGCTGCGCCGGAACAGATAGCCGGCCATAAACGAGCCGAACGTGATGGCTGCGATACCGGCCGAAAAGATGATCTGTGAAACCAGCTTGTCTGCCAGGAACGATGCCGTCTGCGATTGCGGGACGCGGACCGCAATCCGCTGGCCGCCGGGTCCGGCAAGCGGCAGGACAACCCAGCTTTTCAGTGCCTTTTCCGAAAACCAGGTTAGAAAGCCCGGCACATGGGCGCCGTCATTGGGTACGCCGTTCGGCGACCGGGAGATCAGAACATCAAGCTCGCCGATCGCCCCCTTCTGCACGCCGCCGACGGCCACGGCATTGCCGCTGTCGTCGAACACGGCGGCGGCGTCGATCAGCCCATTGGGGTCGAACGACAATTCGTGACCGCCGGCAAACAGCCAGCTCAGATCGCCGTTGTGCTCCTGGAAGGCAGCCGTCAGCCACCGATTGGCCCGGTGTTGGGCATCGGCACCAATGGCCGCCCGCAGCGATCCCTGACCGAATGTGGAGACCGAAGCCAGGACGGCTGTGGCGATACAGACACCAACCACAATCGATACGATCCGGTTCCCCGATTTCGTAACCACGATATGCCGCCCTCGCCAACCAGAATGCCTGGCGCGCTCTTGGTGGCGCGCCGGCAGGAAGCGGCACTAAAACAGATCGAATTTAGAATGCCGTGAAATATATAGAAAAAATTCTATGTATACTTTCACAGATACAATTATTCTGAATTAATATGTAAAATGAAGCAATATAAAATTCACTTATATTTAACCATCAAACGGCTTTGCCAATCATGCTACAGCGCTTGACGCAATGTTGCTTGCCGCTCCGGCGCCATGCTCCAGGGATTGGTCCATCCTTTGCGGTGCGCCGAACAGGAATCCCTGGACAATGCTGCATCCGGCCGCCTGCAGGAGCGAGACCTGATCCTCCGTTTCGACCCCTTCTGCGGTGATGTCGACGCTGAGCGATCGTCCCAGGCCGACGATCGACGCGATGATGGCGCCAATCTGCGGGTCATCGGACAACTGGCTGACGAACGATCGGTCAATCTTGATCTTGTCAAACGGGAACTGCGCCAGATAGCTGAGGCTGGAATATCCGGTGCCGAAATCGTCCATCGCAATCCGCACGCCCAGTGCCTTGATCTTGCGCAGAATGTCCATCGTCTCCGGCGAATGGTTGAGGAACAGGCTCTCCGTGATTTCGATTTCCAGGCGGCCGGGTTCGAGGCCTGTTTCCTCCAGCACCCTGGCGATCATTTCGTCGACACCGGGGAAACGGAACTGGGCGACGGAAAAATTGACCGCAATCGTTCCCTTGGTGATCCAGTTGACCGCATCGCTGCAGGCGCGCCTGAGGATCCACTCGCCCAGCGGGCGAATAAGTCCGGTTTCCTCCGCAACAGGTATGAACTCCATCGGCGAAATGATTCCCTCGCCGGGGCGCTCCCACCGGATCAGCGCCTCATAGCCGCAAAGCTCCCTGTCATTGAGGTTCATTTGCGGTTGATAGAAGACGACGAATTCGTCCCGCTGCAGCGCCAGGCGAAGATCGTGTTCCAGCGCGCTTCGCCGCCGGAGGTGCTTTTCCATCGCCGTATCGAAGAAGCAGCATTTGTGCCCGCCTTCCGACTTGGCTTTGTAGAGGGCCAGGTCGGCGGCGCGGAACAGCTCCGCCCCGGTTTCCGCATTCACCGGAAAAAGCGCCACGCCGACACTAGCCGTCAGCGAAACGGTCGTATCGCCGATTTCATAGGGCTCGGCGATGTCCTCCAGGATCCGCCGCGCCAGATGCTTGAGCGATCGCGGATTGGCGTCGTCGACCAGGATGATGGCGAATTCGTCGCCGGACATGCGGCCGATCGCGGCGCGTTCGCCGACCAGCGGCCGCAGGCGCCGCACCGTTTCGAGGATGGCCGCATCGCCGATATCGTGGGCCCAGGTATCATTGACCGATTTGAAGCGATCGAGATCCACCGCCAGCACCGACAGTTGTTTGTCATCGCGTGCCGCCACCCTGGCGATGGCGTCCAGCGCGGTGAGGAATGCCGTCCTGCTCGGCAGACCGGTCAGCGGATCGCGGTTGCGGGTGGTGAAACTGGCTGTTCCGCCCGGTGCGCCGGGGTTCTTGTTCCGGCGGCTCCAGCGGCCGATCGCGACAAATCCGGCCAGCGCCAGAAAGGCCGTCAGCATTGCCGCCGCGTTGGCGGTCTTGACCAGCAAATGCCCGGCCGCGTTTGGCGCCAGAACCATGCGCACCGTGCCCAGGTTCGTATCCTCGCCCCTGAGCCGCGAGAAGACGGTCACCGGGCCTGGCACATTCAGACCGGCCAGAAGCGCCACCGGGCCGGGGCCGCGAACCGGGACGATGTCGCCGCTTTCCATGGCGTTGTCGTGCAGCAGCAGCTCGGCGTCGGAGAGGCGCAGCGATCCTTCGGTATCGGCCGATCGCGACCGGGCCGCGATCAGCACGCCGTCGGGGTTGAACACCTCATAGTCGAGGAATGTCGTGAATGTGCCGTCCGTCGGCTGAAACAGGCCATTGTCGAACCGGCCTGCTGCCGCCTCGATGGTATCGATCCGGTCGGCGCGAAGTGTGGCGAGCGTGATAATGCGGGCTGCTGCGAGTACGACAAACACGGCCCCGATACACGCCAGGACAAGGCCGTACGCGCCAGCCCGACGCTTCAACTTTGATAAACGCATGATCACACTCTGGTTCGCCGGCGCCAAGTTAACCCGGTACAGTAAAATTTCTCTTAGAGCGGGCCGAGAGAAATCGGCCGATCATTCGCCGATGCGGCGGTGGCCTATTTCGCCGCCACGCGGGCGTCATCGGCATTCCTTTGGCCTGTTCACGCCGTTGGCATCATGCAACAGGCACCCTCGCCGCCAACGGGCCGGGCCATATGGCCGGAAAAAGATCGGAAATCATGGCATTGGCGCAAGACGCGCAATCCGAGGTCAGGTGCCGGGCGTTGCATCCGGCACAGCGGCACTTGTCCGCCCGGTCCCCAATCCACACCGGCAAAACCGGTCCGGCGGCATCCGGTGATCTATTCCGCCGCGTCGCGCGCCGTCTTGGAGTCCGCCGCCTTCATATTCTCAAGCCGCGGCATGGAAACAATGTTGTAGCCGGCATCGACATAGTGGATTTCACCGGTCACCGCGGCTGCAAGGTCGCTGAGAAGATATAGCGCTGCGCCGCCGACATCCTCGATCGTCACCGACCGGCGCAGCGGCGCATTGTCGCGCTGATAGTTGAACATCAACCGTGCGTCGGAGATACCGGCTCCGGCGAGCGTGCGGATCGGGCCGGCCGAAATCGCGTTCACCCGGATGCCCGCATCGCCGTAGTCGGCGGCAAGATATCGCACCGATGCTTCCAGCGCCGCCTTGGCCACGCCCATGACGTTGTAGTTGGGCATGACCCGCATCGAACCGGCATAGGTCAGTGTCAGCAGCGCGCCGCCCTTGTGCATCAGCGGTGCGGCCAGGCGCGCGATCTCCGTAAAGGAGTAGCACGAGATCAACATCGTGTTGCAGAAATTGTCGCGGCTGGTGTCGGCGTAGCGGCCCTTAAGCTCGTCGCGATCGGAAAAGGCGATCGCATGGACGACGAAATCGAGCCGGCCCCATCGGCGGCCGATTTCCTCGAATACCGATTTCACGGATGCCTCGTCATCGACGTCGCACGGCAACAGCAATTGTGATCCCACCGATTCCGCCAGCGGCGCCACCCGGCGGCCGAACGCTTCGCCCTGATACGTAAAAGCCAGCTCTGCGCCATGTGCGGCCGCGGTTTTGGCGATGCCCCAGGCAATGGAATGATTGTTGGCGACGCCCATGACCAGGCCGCGCTTGCCGCTCATCAGGTCCGGAACAGTGTTCATTTTCCCACCTCAGCCATCGTAACGCTGGAATACAAGTGTGGCATTGGTTCCGCCAAAACCGAAGGAATTGGACATGACCGTGCGCAGATCGATGTCGTCGATTCGGTTCCGGACAATCGGCATGTCCCCGAATTCCGGATCAAGTTCGGAAATGTTGGCGCTTTCGCAAACAAAGCCGTTGTTCATCATCAGCAGGCAGTAGATCGCTTCCTGTACGCCTGTCGCGCCCAGCGAATGGCCGGTCAGCGACTTGGTGGCCGAAATTGGCGGACAGGCCTCACCGGTGCCGAACACCTTTCGCACCGCTTCGATTTCGCGCAGATCGCCGACCGGTGTGGAGGTGGCGTGGGGATTGATATAGTCGATCGGCCCCTCGACGGTTTCCAGCGCCAGCCGCATGCATCGTTCCGCACCCTCGCCGGATGGCTGTACCATGTCGTGTCCGTCGGATGTGGCCCCATAACCCACCACTTCGCCGTAGATGCGGGCCCCGCGCGCCCTGGCATGTTCCAGTTCCTCCAGCACCAGAACGCCGGCGCCGCCGGCGATAACGAATCCGTCCCGGCTGACATCGAAGGCCCGCGATGCGGTCCCTGGTGTGTCGTTGTATTTCGATGACATCGCGCCCATCGCATCGAACAGGTTGGACAGGGTCCAGTCCAGCTCCTCGCCGCCGCCGGCGAAAATGATGTCCTGCTTGCCGAGCTGGATCAGCTCCATGGCATTGCCGATGCAATGGTTCGACGTCGCGCAAGCCGAGGAAATCGAATAGTTGACGCCCTTGATTTTGAATGGCGTTGCCAGTGTCGCCGAATTGGTCGAACTCATCGCCTTGGGGACGGCAAACGGTCCGATTCGCTTGGGACCGCGCTCACGGGTGATGTCGGCGGCTTCCACAATTGCCCGTGTCGAGGGGCCGCCCGATCCCATGATGATGCCGGTGCGCGGGTCGGAGATCTCGTCGCCTTCAAGGCCGGAGTCCGCGATGGCCTGCTCCATTGCGAGATAGTTCCAAGCCGCGCCCTTGCCCATGAAGCGGGTGGTTCGCCGGTCCATCGCCTCGGCCGGATCGGGTTGCGGCGCGCCGTGGACCTGGCAGCGAAAGCCGAGTTCCGCATAGCTTTCTGCGAACGAGATACCCGGCCGCGCTTCGCGAAGGCTCGCCAGGACCTCCTGGCTGTTGTTGCCGATGGAGGAGACAATTCCCATGCCTGTGACGACGACCTGTTTCATGACAGCCTCATTGGTCGAAGTGGTTCGGTTGCGGCCGCTCGCCCGGTTCGGCCACTCTCACGCGGTGCCGCCGGCGGCCGCGGGATCCGGGTCCTTGAACAGTCCGACCCGCAGATCCTTTGCCGCATAGATCGGATTGCCGTCTGCCTTGAGCCAACCGTCGCCGATACCCAGGACCAGTCGTGATCGCATGACCCGCTTCAGGTCGACGCCATATTCGATATGCTTCACTTCCGGCGTTACCATGCCCGAAAATTTGACCTCCCCCACGGACAGGGCCCGCCCGCGTCCCGGCGAACCCAGCCATCCCAGAAAGAATCCCAGCATCTGCCACAGCGCATCCAGACCCAGGCAGCCCGGCATCACCGGATCGCCCTTGAAGTGGCAGGCGAAGAACCAGAGGTCCGGATCGACCGCAAGCTCGGCCCGAACAAGGCCTTTTCCGTGTTCTCCGCCCTCCTCAGATACCTGCGAAATCCGATCGAACATCAGCATCGGTGGCAGCGGCAGCTGCGCATTCCCGGGCCCAAACATCTCGCCCCTGCCGCAGGCCAGAAGCTCTTCATATTCAAATTGGCCTTGCTGTTCAGCCATTACGCATGTCCGTCCCTGCTTCCCGTCCCCAACCTCTTGCCCCATCCGTCTCGACCACCGCATTCCCGTCCGGCGAGGTTTTGCCGCCGGACAATTGCTGCCGGCCCGCGCCGGTTTCACGACCGTGCGGGTTGGTCGGGTACGCTGTTTCGCCGATAGCCTAGCACAGGCAAATCCACTGCGGAACGCCGATGGCTGTTTTCCATATTGCTGCCTGCGCTTGCCTTTTCAGCGACGTTGTCGATATACAAATTGGCAAGCCGGATTAAGTCCGGTCGAGAGGAAAAATTGCGACATGACGACGCCCACCACTAGCGATCGGGGACAATCCTGCGGGCTGGCCGAGCGGCATCCGGACGAAGATCAGCCGGTGGACCGGGCAGTCTATCACGATGCACGGGCATTCGGCGAAGACTTCGCCGCCGCTTTGGCGGTCAACGCGGCGTCGGCCTGTTCACCCGCGTCAATGGCCGAACGCCTGCGCAAGGCCGGCCTGCGACCGACCCGTCAACGCGTCGCTCTGGGTTGCCTCCTCTATGCCAGGGGGCATCGCCACGTCTCCGCGGAAATCCTTCACGCCGAAGCCATCGCGGCGAAGTTTCCCGTCTCGCTCGCCACGGTCTACAACACGCTTCATCAGCTGACCGAAAGCGGCCTCTTGCGCGAAGTCGCCGTGGAGGGTGTGCGCACCTATTTCGATACAAATACGTCGCAACACCATCATTTCTTTATCGAGGGCGAAAACCGGCTCATCGATATCGAGGACGAAATCGCCGTCGACAACATTCCCGAGCCGCCGCCCGGCATGAGCGTGGAATCGTTTCAGGTGATTGTCCGGGTCCGGGCCAAGCCCTGATCCGGTCTTTTAGATCCGAACATGGCGTGACCAAGACGCCGCCGCGCCGGCGCGGCGCGGACCGGATGGCGACAGGTCATCGCAACGCAATATGCGGACAAGACAAGACAAGACTAGAAAGTGACAGGCGGATCCGTTGGCCGGCACGACCGCCCGGCGCCCGCACCGAACCTAGTTGCCGTCAACGGCTTCGTCCGGATAGACCCCCCACAAGTGCGTTTGTTCGATCCATCCCGAATAGCCATCGCCGCTGATCTTGCACCAGTTGTCGCGGCAGCGGTCGACGTCGGCAAGGACGCGAGGCTCCAGATATGCGGAAATGGCGGCCTCGGTATCGGCGTTGTCGCGCACGGGCGAATCGCCTGAATCTGCCCATGGCGTGACCAGCGCGGTGCGCCGGCCGGAAAGCAGGCTGTGAAATACCCATCCCTCCGCCCCTTCGACATCACGTATCTTGCGCCAGTTTTCGAATTCCTGGACGATCTCGACCGGCCATCCGGCGCGGACGAATATCCAGGCCACGTCATAATTTTGTCCCGGGCCGATCCGGACATTGACCTTGTCGGACTTCAGGCTGACATAACGCGGTAGCGGCAAGCCGCTGGCGCCCTTTGTCTGCATCTGGGCAAGCGCGCCCGGCTCCGGCCAGATCAGAATCACATACAGGCCGGCCAGGACGGAGCGGGCGCAACGGCCGATGCCGCGCAGGGCTGGCGCGCGCGCGGGGGCGGTACGGGGGGTCGCTGCCGGCATGCGGTTCATCCTCATGCCGCGCTGATAGCCGCTGACAGGGCGGCGCTCAAGACCGGAGTGCTGACTTCGGCGTGACCGCCCGGCCCTGCCGTGCCGCATCCGGTGCACCAATTCTTGCGTTTGCCGGACCGTTTGCTAGGGTCCGCTCGCAGGTGCATGCGGGTCCGCGGCAGGTCGGCGTCCGCCGGGAAGGCGGAGTCGGGGACGCGCCGATATCGCGCCGGGGAGGGAGCCTGAATGGCGAAGCCAAAGCCGAATGTGTTTGTCACACGCAAGCTGCCGGATGTCGTGGAAACGCGCATGCGTGAATTGTTCGACACGCGGCTGAACGTCGACGACCGACCGATGACCCAGGCCGAGCTGGTGGAGGCGCTGAAGGTTGCGGATGTCCTCGTTCCCACTGTCACCGATCGGATTGATACGGCGATGATCGCCCAGGCCGGCGAGGGGCTGAAACTGATTGCGAATTTCGGCAACGGCACCGACAACATCGCCGTGGAGGCGGCGGCCGCGAAGGGCATCGCCGTCACCAACACACCCAATGTGCTGACCGAGGACACCGCAGACATGACAATGGCGCTGATCCTGGCCGTGCCGCGTCGGCTTGCCGAGGGTGCGCGGGTCTTCCGGGAGGAGGAGCCCTGGGGTGGTTGGTCACCGACCTGGATGCTCGGAAAGCGGATCTGGGGCAAACGGTTGGGGATCGTCGGCATGGGCCGCATCGGCACCGCCGTCGCCCGCCGCGCCAAGGCGTTCGGTCTGTCGATCCACTATCACAACCGGCGGCCCGTCGATCCCGAGACCGAGGCTGCGCTGGAGGCGACATACTGGGACAGCCTTGATCAGATGCTCGCCCGCATGGACATCATCTCCGTGAATTGCCCGCACACGCCGGCGACGTTTCACCTGCTTTCGCGCCGCCGCCTGGAGTTGCTGCGCCCGGAAGCCTTTATCGTCAACACCGCCCGTGGCGAGATCATCGACGAGGCGGCGCTGACCGGGATGCTGGAAGCCGGCGATCTGGCTGGCGCCGCGCTTGACGTCTTCGAACATGAACCGGCGGTCGATCCCCGGCTTGTCCGGCTCGCCCGCGCAAACAAGGTTCTGCTGCTCCCGCACATGGGTTCGGCCACCGTGGAAGGCCGGATCGAAATGGGCGAAAAGGTCATCATCAACATCCGCGCGCTGATGGATGGCCATAGCCCGCCCGACCGGGTTCTGCCGGCGCTTGCAGGTTAGGCGGACGCCGCCCGCTAGCCCGGTATCCCGCAAGCCCGGTATCAGGATCATGCCGCCGCGCCCGGTGCTTCGCGGCCGCCACGGCCCGGCTGTTATCCGGCCTTCCCGGCCGGCTGGGCCGGTTTTCGGCGGGCCGGAAACCTCATGCCGGCACCCTGCGATATTCGATCGTCGCAAACCGCTGGTTCATGCCGTCATACAGCAGCAGCCGGCCGATCAGCGGCTCGCCGAAACCGCCCGCCAGTTTCAGGACTTCCAGGGCCTGGATCGAACCGATGACGCCGGTGAGCGCTCCCAGTATGCCGGCCTGCGCACAGGCCGGTACAAGGCCTTCCGGTGGTGCTTCGGGAAAGATGTCGCGATAGCCCGGATTGTCGCCCTCATATGGCAATAAGGTTGTCACAGAACCATCGAAACGGCCGACTGCAGCGGAAACGAGGGGGACCCCCATCGCCGCGCAGGCATCGGCCAGGCAGTAGCGGGTCGAGAAATTGTCGGATCCATCGGCTATGATATCGTAGGCGCCGACAATATCGGCAACATTCTTGTCATTTAATCGCGTCTCATGCCTGACGGCCCGCACGGTCGGATTCAGACGCTGGATCGCCGCTGCCGCGCTCTCGGTCTTTGGCGCGCCGACAGCCGCGGTATCGTGGATGATCTGGCGCTGCAGGTTGGCGAGAGATACGCGGTCGTCGTCGACAATTCCCAGGGTGCCGATGCCCGCCGCCGCCAGATAGAGTGCCACGGGCGCACCGAGACCGCCGGCGCCGACGATCAGCACCCGGCACGACTTGAACGCCTGTTGGCCGGCGCCGCCCACCTCCGGAAGCACGATATGCCGGGCATAGCGCTCAAGCTCCTCCGGTGAGAGGGCGCTGCCCGGCCGCCCGCTCATGGCCGGCGTGCAATCATGTGTCCCCGGGCTGCGGTCCGTCATATCCTTCAAAGATCAGAAAATCGCATTCCGACGATGCCCGCCGGCTTTCGCTCGCCGCCTGATAGTCGGTGCTGTGATAGCAGTCGAGCGCCGCCTGGTAGGAGGGAAATTCGACTACGGCATGGCGTTTGCGCGTCGCGCCCTCCGCCACCGTGAACGCGCCACCGCGGATGACGAACCGCCCGCCGAAGGCGGCGATCGGCTTGGCATTGGCGGCCATATAGGATTTGAACGTCTCCATGTCGTGAATGTCCTCATGCACGACCCAGTATCCTTTCGCCATGCTTGCTCCTCCGCTGTCAGGACCGGCGCCCCATCATTGCGGCGCGGTTACCGGTCGTCTGGAAATTCGGCCTACAGCGCCGCCTCGATCTCCGCAACAATCGATTGTGCGGAGCCGGCCGGATCGCCGGCCGCGGTCACCGGCCGGCCAACGACGATATAGTCGGCGCCGGCGGCAACGGCATCGGCCGGACCGAACACGCGCTTCTGGTCGCCTGCCGCCGCGCCGCGCGGTCGGATGCCGGGCGTGACGATCACCATCGGCGATCCGGCGATCGCGCGCACCCGGGCCGCTTCTGCCGCCGAGCAGACAATCCCGTCCATGCCGGCCCGCCGGGCATCCTCCGCCCGTGCCTCCACAAGTGCCGCCACGCCGTCGCGATAGCCGGCGGCGTGGAGGTCCTTGTCATCCATCGACGTCAGCGCCGTCACCCCCAGCAAGCCGGGGCCGCGGTCACCCCGCGCCGCCACCGCCGCCCGCATGGCTTGCGGATAGGCATGGATGGTTGTCAAATTGACATCAAGATTGGCAATTGAGCGAACTCCATTGGAAATAGTGTTGTCAATATCCAGGAGTTTCATATCCAGAAAGACCCGTTTTCCCGCCTCTCGCAATTCGGAAACAAGGGGCAGGCCGCCGGTAAAAACAAGCTGCATACCGATTTTGTAGAACGTAACGCTGTCGCCAAGCTGTGCCACCATGGCCCGCGCCATGTCCGGTGCTGCGAGGTCGAGGGCCACGATCAGCCGGTCGCGGGCATCCCGGGGCCGCAGCGCGCCGTGCTGTGCCGGCGGTTGGCGCTGTGGCTGCATCGTGTTCTGCGGTAGTCGATTTACGCCGGGCCCGGATTGCCGTGTTTCGGGTTGTGCGGCAGCATGCATAAGTCTTTTCCCCGCAGAATCGCGTCTAGAGTTTTCTAAGCGCCACATTGGCAATGGCATGATTCCCGCCCTTGCTCAAGATCAGGTCGGCGCGCAGCCGTGTCGGCAGGATGTTCTCCAGCAGGTTGACGAGGTTGATCCGGTCCCACAAGCCCTGGGCCATCGCCAGCGCCTCCACATCGTTCAGTTTGGAGTATTTGTGGAAGTAGGATTTCGGATCGCGGAAGCGGGTTTCGCGCAGCCGCATGAACCGGTCTATATACCATTGCCGGATCGCGCTTTCCTCAGCATCGATGTAAAGCGAGAAATCGAAGAAATCCGACACGAAAGGGATCGCCATGCCGTCGGCGGGCAGCGGTCCGGTCTGCAGGACATTGAGCCCTTCAAGGATCAGAATGTCCGGCCGGTCGATCACGGTCTCCGCGCCGGCGACCACATCATAGGCAAGGTGCGAATAGACCGGCGCCGAAACCGGCCCCTTGCCGGCCTTGATGTCGGCAAGGAAGGCCAGGAGTCGGTCCATGTCGTAGCTTTCGGGAAATCCCTTGCGCTCCATCAGGCCGCGCGCCTCAAGCTCGCGGTTGGGCAGAAGGAACCCGTCCGTCGTGACCAGCTCGACGTGCGGGCTGCCCGGCCAGCGGGCGAGCAGCTCCTTCAGCAATCGCGCCGTCGTCGACTTGCCGACGGCGACAGAGCCGCCGATGCCGATGATGAACGGCGTTTTCTTGCGGTTCGCCACACCGAGGAATTTCCGCCGGTCGCCAAACAGACGGATGGAGGCTTCGACATGGTAGGACAGAAGTCGCGAGATCGGCAGATAGACCTCCTCCACCTCCGCGATCGAGATCGGATCGTTGAGCGAGCGCAACCGGTCGATTTCGTCGGCCGTCAGCGTCATCGGCGTATCGGCACGCAGGGTCGCCCATTCCGCGACCGTGAAAAACAGGTAGGGCGACATCGGATCCGGCAGGAGGTGGTTCATTCAGGCCGCTCCGGGCTCCGGATCGGGTTCGATATCCCCGCCCCGCCCCGCGTCCGGGTCGCCGCCGGGATTGCCCCGCCGTGCGGCCTTTTCCGCCAATCCGCTTTGGCCCGCCCGGCTGGCCAGCTCCGCCTTGACATCATCGAAGGCGACGCCGCTCACCTCCAAGAGCGCCAGCAGATGATAGAGCACGTCGGCGGCCTCGGTGATCAATCCGTCAAGGTCGCCTTCCACCGCGGCGATTGCCGCCTCGACGGCTTCCTCGCCGAGCTTCTGGGCGCATTTTGACGGGCCTTGCGCCTTGAGCTGCGCCGAATAGCTCTCCGCGTCGCCTCCTTCCATGCGCGCTGCGATCGTTTTTGCCAGTTGTTCCAGCGTGAAGTCGGTCATGGCGCGCCTTTTACGCCGAAACCGGCCGTACGGGTATCCCGAATTTCGCCATGTGGGCCTTGGCCTCGCCGATCGTGTAGGTGCCGAAGTGGAAAATCGAGGCGGCCAGCACCGCACTGGCGTGGCCGTCGCGAATGCCTTCCACCAGATGGTCGAGTGTTCCCACGCCGCCTGAAGCAATCACCGGCACCCGGACCGCATCGGCGACCGCGGCGGTGAGCGCAAGGTCGAACCCGGCCTTGGTTCCATCCCGGTCCATGCTGGTGAGGAGGATTTCACCGGCCCCCAGCGCCACGACCTTGCGCGCGAACGCCACCGCATCGATGCCGGTCGGCTTGCGGCCGCCATGGGTGAAGATCTCCCATCCGGAACGCTGCGCGCCAACCTCACCCTCCAGACGTTTGGCGTCGATGGCGACGACAATGCACTGGTTGCCGAACTTGTCGGCCGCGCGGGCGACGAAATCGGGATCGCGCACGGCCGCGGTGTTGATCGAGACCTTGTCGGCGCCGGCCAGAAGCAGCTTGCGGATATCGTCGACCGTGCGTACCCCGCCGCCCACGGTCAGCGGCATGAAGCAATGCTCCGCCGTCCGGGTGACGACGTCGAAAATCACATCCCGGTCTTCGTGGCTGGCGGTAATGTCGAGAAAGCACAATTCGTCGGCGCCGGCCGCATCATAGGCTTTGGCCGCTTCCACCGGGTCGCCGGCATCCACCAGATCGATGAAGTTGACGCCCTTGACCACCCGGCCATCCTTGACGTCCAGACAGGGGATGACGCGGGCCTTGAGCGTCATTGCCCGCTCTCCAGCATGGCCAGCGCCGCGGCCGGATCGATCCGTCCGTCATAGAGCGCGCGGCCGGAGATCGCGCCGTCGAGAATGGCCGCGTCCGGTTCGTTCATGCGCGCAATGTCGGCCATGGAGGCCAGACCGCCCGAAGCGATAACAGGGATCGCGACGGCGCGGGCAAGTTCGATCGTCGCCGCCCAGTTGATACCGGTCAGCACGCCGTCCCGGTCGATGTCGGTGTGAATGATGGCGGCGACCCCGGCATCCTCGAACCGCCGGGCGAGGTCCACGGCATCGACATCGGAGGTCTCCGCCCAGCCCTGCGTGGCCACCTTGCCGCCGCGCGCATCGATTCCCACGGCAATTCGCCCTGGCCATTCTGCCGCCGCCACGCGGACGAGTTCGGGATCGCTCACGGCGATTGTGCCCAGGATCACCCTGTCGATCCCCGCTGTCAGCCAGGCGGCGATGGCGTCGCGGTCGCGGATACCGCCGCCCAGTTGCAGCTGCATCGCGCCGTTGACCGCCGCGACAATGGCGGCGACAGCCGCCCCATTGCGGCTCTCGCCGGCAAAGGCGCCGTTCAGGTCGACCATGTGCAGCCAGGAAAATCCGAGTTCGGCAAAATGGCGCGCCTGTGCCGCCGGATCGTCGTTATAGACGGTCGCCTCGGCCATGTTGCCCTTCTTCAGGCGCACGCATTGGCCGTTCTTCAGGTCGATTGCCGGATAGAGGATCACGATTGCGAAAAACGCCAGGTTCCGATTTCGCACGCTACATAAATTGTCGGCCGGCAAAGCGCAAACGCCCGGTCGGCCGGTGCCTAGCGTGCAATGCGGTAGATCCGCAGCGCCGTGTCGCGCCGCGTGGAAACCGGTTCAAGCCAGGCCGGCGGATCGCCTGCCATCAGTCGGCTGATCAGCCCGTCCGGCGCCGCTGCCGCATAGACCCGGGATTCCCGGCTCGTCAGGCAAGCCGCAAGCAGCGCGCCGGCGTAGCCGTCCGCGGCGATGTTCGGATCGGCCTCCGTGAACAGCCGCAGCATGTCGACGATATCGTCGCCGAAGCGGTGGAATGTTGCCGCCGCGATCCGGTGCCGGGTGTGCAGCAGCACGGGCACGCCCAAGCCCGGCATGGCGACAACCTGTGCCGGCGCCATGCCCGCCAGTTCCGTGTGCGAGGCCGCGCGCATGCAGTCGGTGTCGATGATTGTCTTCAGTCCGTCGCCGCGCGGCGCCGCCACCGCCCGCTGCATCGGTCCGGCGCTAGCATGTTCGGGGATGAAGGCATAGTGCAGGATCGCCATCGAACCCAACCAGGCACCGACCCATGCCGCATAGGACCAAATGCCGGGCGAGGCCGGTTTTCCGTTCCTGCCGCCAACACCGTCCGCGGGCTGCGGACGCAGCCGGCACACCAGCACCGCGCACGGTGCGACGGCAATCGCGGCGACGAACATCAGTCCGCGCAATTGGATGAACATGGTCGCAAGTCCGGCCGTCAGCATGATCAGCACCAGCCACCAGTCGGCCCGGTCCTGCCGCCCGGCGCGCAGGGTGAACCTGACGGTTGCGCCGAGCGCCACGAGCGGCGCGATCAGCAAGATCGAATAGAGAAGCGGCGCGCCGGGAAACAGCGCAATCAGCGATCGGGCGTCGACGATCCGGTCCAGCCACAGTTCCTGTAATGCCGGCGTAATCATGTGATAGGGCCCGCCGAAGCAGGCCGGGCCGGTGAGTGCCAGCGCCGCCACGACCATTCCGGCGACCGGCAACGTCGCTGCCAGCCGGACAACCGCGCGCCGGTCACGGCCGGCAAGCCGCGCAACGCCCAGCATGCCGATCCCGCCAGTCATCAGCACGGCGGCATGGGGCAGGGCGTAAACGTCGCACGCGGTCCGCATATACCGGTCCGGCCCGACGAGCAGGACGAAAAGAACAAACGCGACGGCGGCGATGGCGCCGAAAAACGTGCTCAGTGTCGCCGCGATCCGCCCCGGCACGACAATCCAGCACAGGACAACCCAAAGCAGGAACGCCGCCGCATAGGGCACGCCTTCGATCGCCACCGCGGGGATGACCGCCACAATTCCGCCGGCGGCGGCGGCGGCCAGCCGGCTTGTCCCCAAGGCCGGCGCCAGCGCCAGCAGGGCAAGCACCAGCACGATCATCGTCCCGTGATGATCGATATTGCCGATCAGGAAATGATGGGTCGACCAATCCGCAGTTGCCGCGATAACGAGCGCCGGAAAGAGCGCCGCCGGTCCGGCAAGCCGTGTTGCGATTCGCGCCTGAAGGCAGAAGAAGGCGAACAGCAGCGCAAACGGCCATACGGCAAACGCCACACGCTCCGCGGCCGCGGGACCGAGGAAAGGGCCCAGCAATGCCATCAGTCCGGCGACGGGCCCGTCGATCAAACGTGACCAGTGCATTTCCACGCCGCCCGGACGCCCAACCCGTGTCTGGGTCGGATCGAACCAGCCGCGCCCGTCCAGAAGATCGCGGACCTCGACCAGCCGCATCATGGAATCGATATCGAAATACTGGCCGCTTTGCAGTTTCGCCCAGTGGCCGGGATAGGTGACAAGCGCAAAGACAAGCGCGGTCAGCGCACCGAAAACCACAATGCGGCCGGAAGGTCCGATCCCGGAATACAAGCGCCCCAGGGCAGAGGTTCCACCCGCGCCGGAATGGCGAACAGGTGGATCGTCCCGCTCGTGGCCGCCGATCCCGCCCGCACCGGATGTGTCGCTCAAGGTCACCTGCCGCCCGCAATTCGTCATTATCCCCGCGACCGGCAAATAGCCAACCCGCGATCGCCGCGCCAAACCTACCAGCGGTCGATTGACAGAACCTTTCCCGATACGATCGATCGGATTCGGCGCGCGCGGGCGATCAGGGGTGCCAGGTAAGGAAATTGCCGATCAGGTGCAGGCCCAGCTCCTGGCTCTTTTCGGGGTGGAACTGGGTGCCGACCATATTGTTGCACCCGACGATGGCGGTAACGGGTCCGCCATAGTCGGCGGTTGCGACCAGATGTGCGTCCCGGGACGGCGTCAGATGATAGGAATGGACGAAATAGGCATCCAGAGCGCCGGCTGCATTGCCTGTCGGGATCCCGGCGAGAACCGGATGGTCACGCTTCGGTTCAATCCCGTTCCATCCCATGTGCGGGATACGCAGGGCCGGGTCGTCGGGTACCAGCGCCACCACGTCCCCGGGGATCCAGCCAAACCCCGACGTTTCGGCCTTCTCAAACCCGCGGGTTGCCATCAGTTGCGCGCCGACACAGATTCCCAGAAACGGTCGTTTACGGCCAATCACCGCGTCTTCCAGTGCAGCTACCATTCCCGGCACGGCGTCAAGACCGGCCCGACAATCTGCAAACGCACCGACCCCCGGCAGCACAATTCGATCCGCCGCTCGCACGGCATCGGCATCTGAAGTGACGACCACGGCGGTGTTGACGTTGCGTTCCCGTGCCGCCCTTTCGAACGCCTTTGCGGCGGAATGCAGGTTGCCGGAACCATAGTCGACAATGGCGACTTTCACGATTCCCGCTCCGGGAATAGCCCGGTTACCTGTGTATCGGTTCCGGCGGATGCGACTGCGGCTGTCCCGGCAAGAGCGGCCGCGGTGCCGGCGTCTGCCGATGGCGGCAACACCTCGCCGGTCTGGCGGGCAGGCGTCGGATTGTCACGACAGAAATAGTGGATTTCCGCCTCATCCAGCGAGTGTCCGGTGCTGCACCCGGTTTCGCGGTAGCCCCGACGGTCAAGGCTCCAGCGTCTAAGGTTGTTGGCTTCGAAGGCAAAGGCAAATGCGAACAGGATGGCGATAACACCACCCGGCCCGTCGCCCAACGATGCGGAGGCGGCCATGAGGGCGGCACCAAGAGCGGCATACACAAGCAGGATCAACCACAACCGGTGCCACAACAGCCAAAGGAAAGGTACGAACAGCGCCGGCCAGCAGAACCCGTCCTTGACAAAGACTGCCCGCTCATCGGCTTCGCTGCCGGCAAAATCGGATGGTTTGTGCACCGTATAGGTTTTCATGCTCTTCTTCGTCCGCGGCCAACGGCTTCAATCCGAAGGCAGATTGCCGCCATCAGCCGGTCAGTGTTCCCTTCGTGGAGGGAACCGCATCGCCGGCTTTGGGATCGATCGTGAAAGCGGCCCTCAGCACCCGCGCCACGGCCTTGAAACAGGTCTCCGCCACATGGTGGCTGTTTTCACCATACAGGTTTGCAATATGTAGCGTGATACCCGAATTCTGCGCCAGCGCGTGGAAGAATTCCCGCACGAGTTCGCTATCGAAATCACCGATTTTCGGCTTGTTGAAGGTTACCGACCAGACGAGATAGGGTCGGCCGGACACATCGACCGCCGCCCGTGTCGCCACTTCATCCATGACCAGATCAAGCGAGGCGAAGCGTGAGATCCCCCGCCGTTCGCCCAACGCGGTCGCGATCGCCTGTCCGAGCGCAATTCCCACATCCTCCACCGTGTGATGCTGATCGATATGCAGGTCCCCCTCAGCCTTCACGGTGATATCCATCAGTGAATGCCGGGACAATTGTTCCAGCATGTGATCGAAAAAACCTATTCCCGTTTCAATCGCGTATTGGCCCGAACCGTCGAGGTTGACGGCGACCGAAATGCTCGTTTCGGCGGTCTTGCGGGCGATTTCGGCCTGGCGCATCGCCGTCTCCATGGCTTGTCTCGATTGTCTGGGCGCTTTTATCAGCGGCAGCCTGGCTTGGCCACTGTCCAACATGGACCGGGCACATTGCTTGCGTGGCGTGGCGCAACGCTTAAATAGGGTTTGCCCTGGCGCGCGGGAACGAAGCGTAGAACCGCCGCGCCACATCGACAAACGGAGCGGCAGGTCCGCTGTAAGGAGCATCGTTTGACCCGACTTCATTCGGATTCGTCGCCATTCGTGTCCGCCGACAATCCCATGCATGCAACAACGATCGTCACGGTTCGCAAGGGCGGCCGCGTGGTCATCGCGGGCGATGGCCAGGTTTCCCTTGGCCAGACCGTCATCAAGCACAACGCAAGAAAGGTGCGTCAGGTCGGCAAGGGGGACGTGATTGCCGGTTTTGCCGGTGCCACGGCAGATGCGTTCACGCTGCTGGAGCGCCTGGAATCCAAACTGGAGCAGTATCCCGGTCAGTTGCTCCGGGCTTGTGTGGAGCTTGCCAAGGACTGGCGGACCGATCGCTATCTGCGCCGCCTTGAGGCGATGATGATTGTGGCCGACAAGGATACGACACTGGTTTTGACAGGAACCGGCGATGTTCTGGAGCCGGAGGCCGGGATATCGGCAATAGGTTCGGGCGGCAATTATGCGCTCGCCGCAGCCAAGGCCCTGGCCGACGGCGATCAGGATGCGGAGGCCGTTGCACGGCGCGCCATGCAGATCGCAGCCGAAATCTGCGTCTTCACCAATGACAGCGTTGTGGTGGAATCACTGGATGCCGGGGAATAGGCCGGGTGTTGCGTTTCGACCCGTTGCGGTTTCCGATTATCCCACCCTGTCCGCCTGGATGGCGCGCCCGCATTGGCGGCAATGGTGGGGCGATCCGGAGACCGAGTTCGGCTACATCCGGGATATGGTCGAGGGCAACGACACGACGCGGCCATTCATATTTTTGATCGACGGGAAGGCGGCTGGCTACATCCAGTATTGGTTCATCGGTGACCATCAGAACGAAACATGGCTGAAGGACGATCCCTGGCTCGCCCACCTGCCGGGCGATGCGGTCGGCGTCGACATATCCATCGGCGACGAGAAAAATCTTTCAAAGGGAATTGGCACCGCCGTATTGAGCCAGTTTGTGGAAGAGCTTGTGGGGAAGGGATTCAGGACGATCATCATTGATCCCGACATTGAAAACAGGCGCGCCGTGCGCGCTTATGAAAAGGCCGGCTTTCGACCGGTTCCGGAACTGCAGGGAAAAACGGGTGGTGTGCTGATCATGCAATACCGCCCCAACGCGAAAGAGACACAGGTATGAGTGCATTCTCCCCCCGGGAAACTGTATCGGAACTGGATCGGTACATCATCGGCCAGAAAGACGCCAAGCGCGCGGTCGCCATCGCATTGCGCAATCGCTGGCGGCGACAGCAGTTGGAGGGCGCCATGCGGGAGGAGGTGCTTCCGAAGAATATACTGATGATCGGCCCGACCGGTGTCGGCAAGACCGAGATTTCGCGCCGCCTCGCCAGACTTGCCGGCGCACCCTTCATCAAGGTCGAGGCGACCAAGTTTACCGAAGTCGGCTATGTCGGCCGCGATGTCGAGCAGATCATCCGGGATCTGGTTGAAGCCGGTATCGCCATGATCCGTGAGACAAAGCGGAAATCGGTCCAGGCGCGGGCCCATCTCCAGGCCGAAGAGCGGGTGCTGGATGCGCTGGTTGGCCAGGGCGCGAGCCCCTCCACCCGCGACTCGTTCCGCAAGAAGCTGCGCGACGGCTCGCTCGACGACAAGGAAGTCGAGATCGAGGTTCGCGACACCGGCAATCCGATGGGCGGGTTCGAGGTTCCCGGCATGCCCGGCGCGTCAATCGGCGTGATGAATATGGGCGACATTCTCGGCAAGGCGTTTGGCGGGCGCACCAAAACGCGAAAACTGACCGTCAAGGAATCCTATGACATCCTGATCGCGGAGGAATCGGACAATCTGCTTGACGAGGACCAACTTGTGCAGGAGGCGATCCGCAATGTGGAAGATGACGGCATCGTATTCCTCGACGAGATCGACAAGATCTGCGCCCGGGAGGGCAGGGCGGGCGTTGATGTGTCCCGGGAGGGAGTGCAGCGCGACCTGCTCCCGCTCGTTGAAGGGACAACCGTGGCGACCAAGCACGGTCCGGTGAAGACGGATCATGTGCTGTTTATTGCATCGGGCGCCTTTCACGTCTCCAAGCCTTCCGATCTTCTGCCCGAATTGCAGGGGCGATTGCCGATCCGCGTCGAACTGCGGGCTCTGACGGAAGCCGATTTTCGCCGCATCCTGACGGAGACCGAGGCCAGTCTGATCAAGCAGTACAAGGCACTCATGGAGACCGAGGGTGTAACGCTGGAATTCGCCGACGACGCCATCGACGCGATCGCCCGCATCGCCGTTGAGATCAACGCATCGGTGGAAAATATTGGCGCCCGGCGGCTTCAGACCGTGATGGAGCGCATCCTGGACGATGTGTCTTTTACCGCCCCGGACCGGTCAGGCGAAACGGTGACGATCGACGCCGCCTTTGTCGAGGATCATATCGGCGATTTGGCACGCAATGCCGATCTGAGCCGGTTCATTCTGTAAGGATCGAATGCGCGGGCGTCGGTGTGCATTTCGCCCAAGTCTGAATGTTTTGCGAGAAATCCGGTTTTCAGGCCGCCGCCCTGTCATTTAGAAACACTCCGATCGTTTCGGCATCGACGGGTCGACCGATCAGATAGCCCTGAATCTCGTCGCATCCCTCCTTGGCCAGTCTTTCGATATCGGTATCGCGTTCCACACCTTCAGCCGTCGTACACACGTCCAGCGTCTTGGCGAGGCTGATAATGGCCCTCACGATTGCCAGGGACTGCGGGCTCGTACCCATATCGGCGATGAACGACTGATCGATCTTGATTTTGTCGAACGGCAGTGTCTGCAGATAGGACAGCGACGAATATCCGGTTCCAAAATCATCCAGGGAAATGCTCACGCCAAGGGCCCGCAGGCGAAGGAGGTTGGCCTGCGCGCCCTGGATATCGTCCATCAGCACGGATTCGGTAATTTCCAGAACCAGCCGATCCGGTGACAGACCGCTTTTCTCCAGGGCGCGCTCCACGGCCTTCGGGACGTTCTGGGCCCGGAACTGCAGCGCTGACAGGTTGACCGAAACATAGATATTGTCCGGCCATGTGACGGCGTGCCGGCAGGCGGTTTCGAGGATCCAGATCCCCATGTCTGAGATCAGCCCGGCTTCTTCCGCGACGCCGATGAACTCCGCCGGCAGGATCGCGCCCATATCCGGATGGATCCACCGCACAAGGGCTTCGCAGCCGCTGGTCTGCCCGCTGGCCATCGACTGGATCGGCTGGAAATACAATGCAAACTCGTCCCTGCGCAGGGCCCGCCGCAGGTCGAGCTCGAGGGATCGCCGTTCCTGCGCCCTTTTGTCCATGGCGGCATCGAAGTAGCGGAACGTGCCCCGGCCGTCCTGCTTGGCCCGGTAGAGCGCCAGATCGGCATTCCGAAGAAGCTGTTCCGGTTCGCGTCCGTTCTCCGGCGCGCGGGCAATGCCGAGGCTGCTTCCGATCGAGGCGGATATGCCGTCGAACGAGAACGGCTCCTCAAGTCGCGAAATCACCTTCGCTGCCAGCTTGCTGATCGAATCCACATCCACCGTGGAACGGAGGATCAGCGCGAACTCATCGCCGCCGAGGCGGGCCGCCTGGTCGCCTTCGCCGATAGACGATTCCAGCCGCCGGGCGACCAGCTCCAGCAGCCGGTCGCCGGCAAGGTGGCCGAGCGAATCGTTGATCGCCTTGAATCGGTCGAGATCCAGAAAAATGAGGACAAACCTCCCCTCGTCCTCATTCAGTCCATCGCAGGCCGATTCCAGCATGTCCCGAAACGCCCTCCGATTGGAAAGGCGCGTCAGCGCATCGCTCTCGGTCAGCACCTTCATTTCCTGCAGCCGGGTTTTGGCGACCAGTTGCTCCGAATAGATCCGGCCGAACCAGGTCGCGGTGCGCAACAGCACCAGACTGTAGATAACGGTCAGCCCTCCGGCGATGAAGAGGATGCCGTCGCCGAATGCAAAGAGCGCGATGGCCGCTGTCAGCGACATGGGAACCACCGCGGCGATTGCCGCTTTGGGAATCGGCGAAAGGACAATGCCGGCAAGACTGATTGTCCCGGCGATCACGCAGCTTAGGAACACTCGCTGGTGCTGATCGGCGGCGCCAAACAGCATGATCGGTACAAAGGCCCAGGCACAACCCAGGATGAGCGACCGGAAAATCACCCGTTCGGAGGCCGCCTCGGAAACGCTGCTTGCCGGCGGTCGGTTCCGACGACAGAGATGGCGGTAAATCGCGGTGCCCGACCACGCAATCATGATCAAGGCCCAACCGAAAACGAACGACCAGGGTCCGGTATTGCGAAAGCTGATGGCGATTAATGTGGCATTGATCAGGTTGGAACCCATCGTTACGGGCGTCAGCCGCGTGATGGCGGTCAGTTTTGATGCGCGTATGGCTCCGGCCTGCGCTTCATCGGGTATGAAATGCGCAAACGGTTCCCCTCCGGACGCGCCAAAGCGTGTCCTGCGCACCATCGACAGGATGCGTTGAGGCAGTGTGTAAGCCAACTCTGCCAGACCCTCAGCCACAAGATACGGCTGGATAGGACCATGGTGGCGTTAAGAAAATCGGCGAGGTGAAGAATCAAAAAAATCTAGCGTGAACAGGAGATTAAACAAGATTCGCCTGTTCAGCCAGCTCCTTTAACGATTGCTCGGGGCGGGCACCGATGTGACCCAGGATTTCGCCGGCCGCAATCGAGCCGAGCGCTGCGCAATCGGCATAGTCCCGGCCGTTTGCAAGGCCGAACAGGAATCCGGATGCATAAAGGTCGCCCGCGCCGGTCTTGTCGACGATTCGGCCAACCTCGGGAGCCGGAACCTCGATTCGCTGTCCGTCGGCAAGCACCAGCGAGCCGTCAGGGCCCATGGTGACGGCGGCCAGCTTCGCATCCGTTGCCAGGAGGCGCAGCGCGCCTTCGTGGTCGCTGGTCTGATAGAGAGCCGACACCTCGTGGTGATTGGCAAAGACGATATCCACGGTTCCGGTGCGGATCAGCTCGATGAACTCGTCCCGAAAGCGATCGACACAAAAGGAATCCGACAGTGTGATCGCGACCCTGCGGCCGGCGCCGTGCGCGATCTCGGATGCGCGGCGGAACGCCGCCTTGGCCTTCGGCGGGTCCCACAAATACCCTTCCAGATAGGTGATTGCCGATCCGGCAACGGTTGTCGGATCGATATCGGCCGGTGTCAGTTCCTGGCAGGCGCCAAGATAGGTGTTCATCGTTCGCTCTGAATCAGGCGTGATGAGGATCATTGAACGGGCTGTCGGCGGACCGCCGACAAGGTCTTCGGTCGGAAACGCGATATCGAGCGCGCCAAGATCGTGGCGGAAAAACCGGCCAAGATCGTCATTGGCCACCTTTCCGATGAACGCTGCTTTTCCGCCGAGCGAGGCGATTCCCGCCGCCGTGTTTCCCGCACAACCGCCGGAAATCAGGTGGGCAGGCGCCATATGGTCGTAAAGCCGCTCGGCTTCGGCGTTGTCGATCAGCCGCATCGACCCCTTTACGAGGTTTTGTTCAACGAGAAATGCGTCGTCGCACTGTGCGAGCACATCGACGATCGCGTTGCCGATCGTCAAAACATCGTGGACAGGTGCCGTCATCCGTACTGCCTTCCGGAAATCCACGCAAATTCAATCGACTAAGCGGCTAGCCCAAACGCGCGACGGTGGCAACGGCCCGGCGGTCACAAGCTGTGAAAATTGTAACCGAACAGGTTCCGAAACCGGCGAATCAGCCGCAGACTTGTTCGCGCCGCCCGACCTGCCTATCTGTGCATCGCCATGATCGAATCCGCCATCCTTGCCACACGGCAAATTCTGTCGCCACCGTTCCGGGCGGTGTTGTGGAAGTCCATCGGGCTCACTGTCGCGCTGCTTGTTGCCGTCTGGATCGGCCTTCAGGCGCTTTTGGCCTACTTCCTCGTTCTGCCGTTTCCCTGGCTGGAAACCGCGATTTCGGTTCTTTCCGGTCTCGGTCTGGTTGTCGGACTGGCTTTCCTTGTCGCACCGGTCACTGCGTTGTTTGCGGGATTGTTTCTGGATGAGATCGCCGCCCTCGTGGAGGCGGATGTCGAACCATCCGGTCAGCGCGGGGTATCCCTGCCGGTCGTCGAGGGAATTCTGGTATCCATCCGGTTTTTCGGTATCGTGGTCTTGGTCAACCTGATCGCCCTGCCCATGGTCCTGTTTCTCGGTTCGGGCGTGATCATATTTTTTGTTGCCAACGCCTATCTGCTCGGTCGTGAATATTTTCAAATGGCGGCGATGCGGTTCCACGACGCCGGCGCCGTCAACGCCATGCGGGCGCGCAACGGGGCGCGGCTGTTCCTTTCGGGCATGATCATCGCGGGCTTCATGGCCGTGCCAATCGTCAATCTTCTGACACCGCTGTTTGCCACCGCCTTCATGGTCCACATGCACAAGCGGATCGAGCGCCGCGAAAGACTGCCCGGCGGCGTACTCGCGGCCGCCTAGATGGGACCTGCCGGCCGGTATCACCGTGTTGGCAGGTCCGATGCGCCATCACCATCTGCCGACCAGAGTTGCGCATAGACGGCATTGATCGCCGCCGCCTCGTCGCTCAGCCGGAAGTGCGCGACCACATGGTCGCGTGCCGCGCGGCCCATATCAATCAGGCGCTGGCGGTCCGACAGCATGTCTGCGATGGCCGCCTGCAGCAACGGCCCGTTGTCCGCATCAACCAGCCGGCCGATTTCGGTGCGGGTGACGATTTCGGGAAATGCCCCGACACGGGCGGCGACGACCGGAACCCCGCTGGCCATGGCCTCCAGCGGTGTCAGTCCGAAGCCTTCCCAGCGTTGCGGCGCCACGTAAAGCGCAAGCCGCCGGTACCAGGCGATCACATCCTCGCGTGGCACTTCACCGGGAATATGGAAACGGTCCGACAGGCCCGCTGCCTCGATTCGCCGGCGCAAGTCCTGTTCGAAGTCGGCATTGTCGGCGGTCGCCCGCCCCAGAATGACGGCCCTGACGTCGGGTTGTTCCGGCAGGAGTCGGATCATTGCATCGACAAAAAGATCCGTACCCTTGTTGTGCCGGATCCGGCCGAAACATCCGATCCACAAGGGGGGCGGGGAACCGGACCCGGTGGGCGGTTGCTTGGCCTTGTCCTGCTTCCGCTCCGAATCGGACATTGGCCGGAACGTATCGATATCGACACCATGACGTATGACCGTCGCGGGTCGTTCCAGATAGGAGGCTGCCGCCTGGCTGGTGGCAATGACCGCGTCCATCCGCCGGATCAGCCGGCGGGTCAGCGGCTTGTGACTGCGTTGAGCCGCTGAGGTAAATACGATCCTGACTGGCACGCGAAGGACATCCCTGAAGAAGAGGCCGCCGATCATTTCCACATTGCGCCGGGCGTGCCAGATCCGGAACGGTTTGCCGACAGGCGGCGAGCGGAGAAGGGGCGGCAGGTCACGCAGGGGCAGATGGGGCAGGTCGTCCGGCAGGCCGGGCCCGGTGGCGACGATGTTGATCGACCGGCGCTGCGCCGGCACCAGTGCAATGATCGTCGATGTCACACCGGACATTCGCGACTTGAAGTTCGGCGCGATCACCGAGATGGCTGTGTCGGGTTTCATGTGAGGCCTTGTCGCGGATCATCCAACAAAAGAAAAGCCGGATGATCGTGTTATGGCAACGCGGATTTCTTCGTTCGGCAAACCGGCCTTGCTTGTCACCGGTCCGCAGCCGGCGATTTGTTTGCACAGGTTTTGCCGCGGCCCGGCAAGCGGAAAACCGGACCTGACGCACGTGCGCGTCTGTCCGGCAGGATGCCTCGGAATCGGCGATATTCAAACGCGCGGCGGGCTGATAGGGATATCGTGCTGCTGACGCCGGGCACTTCCGCAGCTTTGACATTCGCCGCCGGGAAAACGAGCAATGACACAAGCGCAGGCTGACCAGGAAGGAGTCGACCGGATCGGCACGGGGATCGCGTTGGCCATGATCGGAATGTTCGGCATGGCGGTCATGGATGCTTGCGCGAAATTTCTGGGAAGTGGTTATGCCATTAGCCAGATCGTGCTGATGCGCCATGGGATCGGCGCACTGGCGATTTTGATATATGTCCTGACGAGTCGGGCCGGGCTTGCGCATTTGCGCCCGAGAATGCCGGGTTTGTTGCTCATACGCTCGATAACGAATTTGGCGGCGGCATTTTTGTTTTTCACGGCGCTTCGATACATGCCGCTGGCCGATGCATTCGCTGTTGCGTTTGCCGCGCCATTGTTCATCACCGCCCTGTCCGTCCCGATATTGGGCGAGCGGGTCGGCCCGCGTCGCTGGACTGCGGTGATCGTCGGTTTCGTCGGTGTTCTTTTCGTTGCGCATCCCGATCCGGCAAATTTCCGTTTCGAGACGCTTTTGCCGCTGGGGGCTGCGCTGGGCTATGCGATCTCCATGCTGCTCGGTCGAAAGATGACACGGCACATGGCGACAACGGCGATCATGTTCTGGCCGTCGGTGATCGCGGTGGCAGCCACCGGGATCCTGATGCCGGCGCAGTGGCAGATGCCCGGTCCGCCGGATTTCGGCGTTTTCGTGCTGATGGGCCTGATCGGGACCCTCGGCATGTCACTGATTACCCAGGGTTACCGTCATGCGCCGGCGGCTGTTCTTGCGCCGTTCGATTATTCGGTGCTCGTGTGGGGCGTGATATTCGGATGGATTATCTGGAAAGACGTACCCGGATGGAACGTCTGGATCGGTTCGGCGATCTTGATCGCAAGCGGGCTCTACATTGTCTATCGCGAAACCGGCGCCGCGTCTCCCGACCACACGCCGGCCGGCAAACTGGGGCCGACCGCCTGATCCGCAGGCAGGTTCCAATCAGGCTTGAAGCAGTCGGTTGGTCGATCCGGTCATTGGCGGGACCGGATGGTTCACGCCGCATTTGCGGCGTCCAGAACCGCTTCCGCATGCCCCGGCACCTTGACCTTGTCCCACCGGTTCAGGATCGTCCCGTCGGGGCCGATCAGTAGCGTGGTCCGGGCGATACCCATATATTTGCGGCCGTACATCGACTTCTCGACCCAGACGCCGTAGCGCTCGCACATGTCGTTGTCGGCATCGGACAGAAGCGGCGTCGTCAGCCCGTATTTGTCCCGAAACGCATCCAGTTTCCCGACAGGGTCTTTGGAAACGCCGATCACATCGGTACCGGCACTCTTGAATGCGTCCAGGAGTGTGCTGAACGCGATGGCTTCCTTGGTGCACCCGGTCGTGTCGGCTTTCGGATAGAAGAAGACCACCAGCTTCCTGCCGGCAAACGCCGCAAGGCTGACAGCCTCTCCGCCGTCGCGGGGCAGATGAAAATCGGGCGCGGGTGAACCGGCGGCGGCAAGGTCGGACATGGATAGCTTTCTCTTCTGATTGCGAATGGACTGGCGGGGCCCGCCGCATCGAGGCAATGACTTGGGAAAAAACCCGAGGGTCATGCCCGACAGACACGCGGGACGCACAAATTGTCATAATGGCGGTCACGTCGCAAATCCACAGCGTCAAATGGTGGCATGGGCGAAGCGGTTTAATGCGTCCGATCGCCGGCCAGGGGCGCGGTTTGCGGAACCGCCTCCCGATGGATCATCGTGTTCTGTCGGGTTGATCGGGGACCTTCACAAGGTCAATCCGGAATTGCGGAATTTGCTCGATTTCAAATCGGGCGCCATCTAAACAGTATGGCGATCGCCTTGCATGTGCAGGCGACCACATCCCGGGCGGGGCATGCGATGATGGCGAAGTGACGAGGCGCAAGACATCTCCGGATGATGAGGGGTTTGGCGGGTTTTCCTCCCCGCCCTGTTCCCTGCATGAACTGGATCCGGCATTTGCCGGCCTGTCCATGATGGACAGCACGCAAGCACGGGATGTGGCGCGCTGGCGCAAGGAGGAACGCGCCCGCCTCATTGCCGCCCGCATGGCCCTGTCCGCCGATGCGCGCAAATCCAATGCCCTCGCCATTTCCGGTCAGTTGGGCGAGCTGGTCCCGGCAAATCCGGCCACCATCGTCAGCGTCTACTGGCCCTTTCGCGGCGAACCGGACCTTCGACCCTGGATGGCCGAGATGTGCGCCGCCGGCGCGGCGGTGGCGCTGCCGGTTGTCGAGGACAAAGGCAGGCCGCTCGTTTTCAGACTTTGGCGCCCCGGTGCCCGCCTGGTCCGTGGCGTCTGGAATATTCCCTGTCCCGCCGAAGGGGCGGCCGTTGTCCCGAATGTCGTCGTCGCGCCGGTCGTCGGATTCGATCGAAAAAATTACCGTCTGGGTTATGGCGGCGGTTACTATGACAGAACGCTGGCGGCGTTTGAATCCCCGCCATGCGTGATCGGCGTCGCGCATCCCTTGCTCGCCATCGAGACAATCTATCCCCAGCCCCATGACATTGCGATGGACTGGATCGTGACCGGCGAGTCCGGGCCGGTTCGCCGTGTGTAGGACAGGACCGATACGGGCGGTTTCAGGCCGCAGTCGGGGCATCCCGGGGCAACGTGCCGGCGCTTGTCTTCCCCGATCCCGCATCCGGCCGGGGACGACGATCAACTCCAATCAGCGCGATTTGGCTCACCAATCCCCAACTCGGCAGGGATCACGCAGGATCCTGTTCGTTTGCCCGGTGATCCTGATGGCGCCGTTCCATCATATTGGCCAAAAGCGACGCCATGTCATCGGTTGACAGGCGTTTGCGCGCGATCGGGAGAATGATGGCATTTTCAAGGATCAGGTGTCGGCGCGCGTGGGAAGCGTAGCTGGTCAATGCCTGCCTGTCGGCGGTGCTCGGTTTGGTGCCGCTGTTCTGGAAACCCAGGATGATATCGATAACCCGGGGTGTTTCGGATTTGACATGCCGGTGATCGGAATGCAGACGCCCGATCACCGTGTCGATCTCGTCGTCCGGCTCGCAACGTTCTCGCATCAACGGAAAGAGACCCTCCTCCTCATCCTGAAGATGAACCGGAAGTTCTTCGAGAAGAAATTTCAAGATGCGCGCAATGACTTCACCATCCGCTGCCTCCGACGTCGCGACCCGGTCGATCAGTGCGCAGATCTCGCGTTCGCGAAGGTGGAGTTCGGCGATGAAATCGATCGGATTTCCGTGCAGTTGGGGATCATCTGGCGAAAGGCGGCTCCCCTTGCGGTCGTCGCGCAGGCGATGGGTCACTGTTCTGCCTTTCGGGACCGGAGGGAGTGGAGGTCCGCACCCGAAATTTCCGCCGACTCAACCAGTTGATCGACAAATGATTTGGCCTTCCGGGTCCACGCAGCCTTTTCCATGGCGTCCGAAATATGCTGTCTGACGGCATCGAAAGGCAGAATCTTGCCTTCCGCCACGGCGTCCATTCGGATGATATGATAGCCGTACCGGGTCAGCACCGGCTCGGCCGCGATTTCCCCTTCGGCGAGCGTGCGCAACGCCGCCTCGAATTCGGGAACCGTGTCGCCGGGCCCGAGTTGTCCAAGTGCGCCACCGGACAATTTCGATTCGCAGTCGCTTTCACGGGTTGCAAGGGCGGCGAAGCCACGCGGATCGCCGATTGCCTTGTCCCTCAGCGCTTTCGCCCGCTCGTGCGCCATTTCCCGTGCCGCCTCGTCGCCCGCGTCGCAGGCGCACAGGATATGTGACACTTCCCAAAGCGGCGGTGTCCTGAATCGCGAAGGCTGCCGTGCCCATTCGGCGCGGATCTGTTCGTCGGCGGGTTTTTCGACACTTATGACCAGGTCGAGCAGTTCACGGATCAACGCCTCTTCGTCTGTTTCGAAGCGACCCGGCCCGACCTCGTCCGGATCGGGCGAAAGCCCGCGCCGTCGCGATTCCTGAAGCAGGAGTGTGCGCACTGCCACGGCATTTGCCGCCTTCCGCCAGGCGACCCCGGGCATCCCCCTGGGCGCCGTGTGGTTTTGAGTCTCCGCCGCGACAGTGGCGTGCGGCACGGATTCGCCATTGACGACAAGGTCGGGGTAGAGAGCCGCCGGCATGCCTTCACTCCGCCGGATCGGCCAGGGTCTCCGGGCCCGATTGATCAGGCAGCGGCATCGACCTGCGCGATCGGACGATCTGGTAGCCCGGCCGGATCAGATAGCGCAGCGGTGCTGACAACATGTGTACGAGCCGCGTGAACGGAAAGACCAGGAAGATCGTCAGGCCGAGAAACAGGTGCAGCTTGAAGATCCAGTGGGCGTGTTCGATGTGGCTTGCCGCCGCGCCGTCGAATGTGAAGATGCCCTGCGCCCAGGTCATGAAGGTCACCATCTCGCCACCGTCAAGATGCTGCAGGGAGACGAATATCGTACCGATGCCAAGCACGAGCTGGGCCAGCAGAAGAACCAGAATGGCGATATCCGCGAAGCTGGACGTCGCATAGATACGGGGGTCCGTCAGGCGGCGGTGCAAAAGAAGGATGCCGCCGACCAGCGCCATGATACCCGCCACGCCGCCCGCAATAATGGCTAGCACCTGCTTGGCGCCATGGCTGATGCCGAACGCATCGAAAATCCAGATCGGAGTGAGCAGTCCGAACAGGTGGCCGAAGAAGATGACCAGAACGCCGACGTGAAACAGGATCGATCCGGTGACCAGTTGCTTGCGGCGCAGAAGCTGGCTTGACGAACTTTTCCATGTGAACGGGTCGCGCTCGTAGCGCGCAATGGAGCCGATGACCAACACCGAGAGCGCGATATAGGGATAAATACCAAACAGGAAATTGTGCATCTGAGTCTCCGTTACTCAGTGGCCACGCCTGGCGTGGGATTGATCGGTTCGTCCATGCGCGCGAGCATTTCGCGCGCCTGGGGGCAGCCGGCATTCGGGTCGGGACCAAAGCGCACCTCGCTTTCTTCCCAGACTTCGTCGAGTGCTTCCAGATCATCGGGATCGACATCGGGCTGGTCGAGAAGCTCCGTGACCGCTTGGCGATCGGCCTTTGTGCCGGCCAGTTCCAGAAGCGCGGCAAACACCGCGCCGTGGGGGCTTTCCCGCCGGCCAAGCCGCGCGTTCAACGCCTCGAATATATGCGCCGCATCCGCCAGCGTGTCCCGGGTTTCGGCGAAAGGTTGCGTCGACAAGAACTCCAGCAACGCCGGAAGATGGTCCGGAAGTTCGGAGGTTGCCGGCTCAAATCCGCCTTCCCTGTAGGTCTCCAGAAGCGAAACCATCGCGCCGCCGCGATCGCGGCTTTCGCCGTGCACATGTTCGAACAGGTTGAGAGACAGTGTTCGCGACCTGTCGAAAAGCATCACATACTGCTCTTCCAGATCGTAGATGTCGCGGTCACGCAACGATTCCATTAGCGGCTGCAAGCCCTGTCGCACCGCCGCCGAAAGGCGTGAATCGGCGGCGATGACCTCGCCAATTTCCGGAATCGCATCCTGCAGCTCCCGCGTCGGATAGCTTAACAGAAGCGAAAGCGATTTGAGTGTCCGGTCCATTTCAGCGCACCTCTTCGGGCATTTTCAGCGGCTTTCTTGTGCCACCGAAAAGCGAACCCCGCGACATGCCTGCCGAACAGCCGTTGCCGTCGGTGAAACCGCAACCGCCACGAAGGTCGTAGGCTTCCTCAACCTGTTCGCGATGGGTCGTTGGAATGACAAACCGGTCCTCGTAGTCGGCGAGCGCCATGATCTTGTACATGTCCTCGATCACGCGACCTGAGAGGCCGACCTTCGTTGCGATGGTCTCGTCGATCACACCTTCCACGGTCTTGGCGCGCATATAGGCGCGCATGGCGAGCATTCGTTCCAGCGCGCTCGCGACCGGCTCTTCATCCCCGGCTGTCAGCAGATTGGCGAGATACTTCAGCGGAATACGCAGATTTCGGACATCCGGCATCGCCCCGTCCATGCCGATCGCGCCTGCCTCGGCGGCGTTCTGGATCGGCGACAGCGGCGGGATGTACCAGACCATCGGAAGCGTTCGGTATTCCGGATGCAGCGGGAAGGCGACTTTCCATTCCATGGCCATTTTCCAGATCGGGCTGTTCTGCGCCGCCTTGATCCAGTCCTCCGGAATGCCGTCGGCGCGGGCCGCTTCCGCGATCACCGGATCGTTTGGATCGAGAAATACATCCAGTTGCGCATCGTAGAGGTCGGTCTTGGCCTCAGCATTTGCTGCCTGTTCGATCTTGTCGGCATCGTAGAGCATAACGCCGATATAGCGAATTCGACCCACGCAGGTTTCCGAGCAAACCGTCGGGTTGCCGGATTCGATGCGCGGGTAGCAAAGGGTGCACTTTTCGGACTTGCCGGTTGACCAGTTGTAGTAGACCTTCTTGTAGGGACAACCGGAGACGCACATCCGCCAGCCGCGGCACTTTTCCTGGTCGATCAGGACAATCCCGTCCTCTTCGCGCTTGTAGATCGCGCCGGAAGGGCAGCTTGCCGCACATGCCGGATTCAGACAGTGCTCGCACAGCCGGGGAAGGTACATCATGAATGTGTTTTCGTATTCGCCGTAGATCTCCTTTTGCACGCCGTCGAAATTGTAGTCCTTGCTCCGCTTGGAAAACTCGCCACCAAGGATTTCCTCCCAGTTGGGACCTTTCTCGATTTTCTCGATGCGTTCGCCGCTGATCAGTGAACGCGGTCGCGCGGTCGGAAATGCCTCCATTTCCGGGGCCGACTTCAGGTGATCATAGTCGAAATTGAACGGCTCGTAGTAGTCATCGATCTCCGGCAGGTCGGGATTGGCGAAGATGTTTGCGAGGATTCGCCATTTCGATCCCTGCTTGGGATGAAGCCTGCCGGACCTTGAGCGTTTCCAGCCGCCGTTCCAGCGGTCCTGGTTTTCCCAGTCGGTCGGATAGCCGGTACCCGGCTTGGTTTCGACATTGTTGAACCACGCATATTCGACGCCTTCGCGGCTGGTCCAAACATTCTTGCAGGTGACGGAGCAGGTGTGACAACCGATGCATTTGTCGAGGTTCAACACCATGCCGATTTGCGCACGCACTCTCATTCCGCGGCCTCCTTCTGGGTGGCGGGCCGGTCGAGCCAGTCGACCTTGCGCATCTTTCTGACGATCACGAATTCATCCCGGTTTGCGCCCACGGTTCCGTAGTAGTTGAAGCCGTAGGACTGCTGGGCGTAACCGCCGATCATATGGGTGGGTTTCAGTACGGTTCGGGTGACGGAGTTGTGGATGCCGCCGCGATGGCCGGTCTTCTCCGACCCTGGCGTATTCACGATCTTTTCCTGCGCGTGGTACATGTAGGTCGTACCGTCCTTCAAACGCTGGCTCACCACAGCCCGGGCGGTCAGGGCGCCGTTGGTGTTGTAGAGCTCCACCCAGTCATTGTCCTGAATGCCGGCTTTCTCTGCGTCGTTTTCCGAAATCCAGATCACCGGTCCGCCCCGGTTGAGCGTCAGCATCAACAGATTGTCGGAGTAGGTGGAATGGATGCCCCATTTCTGGTGTGGCGTGATGAAGTTCAGGACCACATGGGGCGCCCCGTCCCGGGCCTCCTGATTGACTTCCTCGGTAATGGTCTTCAGGTCGACCGGTGGCCGGTAAGACATGAAGCCTTCCCCGAAGGCCCGCATCCACAGGTGATCCTGGTAGAGTTGCTGACGACCCGTCAGCGTGCGCCACGGGATCAGTTCGTGGACGTTGGTGTAGCCGGCATTGTAGCAGACCTTTTCCGACTCCAGCCCCGACCAGGTCGGTGACGAGATGATTTTGCGCGGCTGTGCCGCAATGTCACGGAACCGGATTTTCTCATCCTCCTTGGGTACGGCAAGGTGGGTGTGATCCCGCCCGGTGGCCTTCGATAGTGCCTCCCAGGCCTTGACGGCGACTTCGCCGTTCGTCTCCGGTGCCAGCATCAATACGACCTCGGTCGCATCGATATCGGTTTCGATTTTCGCGCAACCCGCGGCCGGTCCATCCTGCCATACGCCGTTCAGGTCGCGCAGGCTCTGAACCTCGTGCTCCGTGTTCCAGGCGATCCCCTTGCCGCCGTTGCCGGCCTTGTCCATGAGAGGCCCCAGGGCCACGAACCGATCGTAGAGTGCGGTGTAGTCCCGTTCCACAGCGATAAAGTTCGGAGCGGTCTTTCCCGGGACCAGGTCGCATTCGCCTTTTTTCCAGTCCTTCACCTGATCCTGGGCTATCTCTGCCGGTGTGTCGTGGAGGATCGGCAGCGCGACGATGTCGGTTTCGGCGCCCAGGATCTCTGGCGCGACGTCCTGGAATTTTCTGGCGATGGCCTTGAAGATCTCCCAGTCCGACTTCGATTCATACGCCGGATCCACGGCCGCCTGCAGCGGATGGATAAAGGGATGCATGTCGGAGGTGTTCAGGTCGTTCTTCTCGTACCAGCTCGCCGTCGGTAGAACGATGTCGGAGCAGACCGCCGTTGTGCTCATCCGGAAGTCGATCGTGACAAGAAGGTCGAGTTTGCCGCGCGGGCTTTCATCGTGCCACACCGCTTCCTTCGGCAATTGACCGCCTTCCTCGCCCAGATCGCGGCCCATAACGCCATGGTCGGTGCCAAGAAGATGTTTGAGGAAATACTCATGCCCCTTGCCGGACGAGCCCAGCAGGTTTGAGCGCCAGACAAACAGGTTGCGCGGCCAGTTTTCCGGCGCATCCGGGTCTTCGCAAGACATCTGAAGCGCGCCCGCCTTGAGTTGCTCCGCGACATAGGCCGGGATCTCCTTGCCCGCCGCCTTTGCCGCTTTTGCCACCTCAAGCGGGTTGGTCTTGAGCTGTGGCGCGGACGGCAGCCAGCCCATCCGCTCGGCGCGGATATTGTAGTCGATCAGCGAAATGTCCCAGTCGCCCTCCGGCGCGGTGGGAGAAATGATCTCATCGGCGGTCAGCTTCTCGTAACGCCACTGATCGGTGTGGGCATACCAGGCCGATGTGGAGTTCATGTGCCGCGGTGGCCGCGCCCAGTCGAGCGCGAAGGCCAGCGGCAGCCAGCCGGTCTGCGGGCGCAATTTCTCCTGACCGACATAGTGCGCCCATCCGCCGCCCGATTGGCCCACGCAACCGCACATCACCAGCATGTTGATGACGCCACGATAGTTCATGTCCATGTGGTACCAGTGGTTCATCGCCGCCCCGATGATGACCATGGACTTGCCCTCGGTCGTTTCGGCATTTTGGGCGAATTCGCGTGCCACGTGGATGATCTTCCCCCGATCGACCCCGGTGATCTTCTCCGCCCAGGCCGGCGTTCCCGGCAGGTCGTCGTCATAGTCGGAGGCGACCCATTCACCGCCGAGGCCCCGGTCGAGGCCGTAATTGGCGCAGAAAAGGTCGAAAACCGTTGCCGCTTTCACCTCGCCGTTCACGGTCTTGAACGTCTTGACGGGGATATTGCGGGTCAGGACATCGGGATGGCTTTCGCCGGTGGCGAATTGTTCCGTTGCAACGCCGCCGAAGTAGGGAAAGTCGACGCCAAGCACGTCGTCATGATCCCCCTTCTCAATCAGCGACATCTTCAGCCGCGTTTCGGCGTCGTCAGCCTTCTCTTCAAGGTTCCATTCGCCCTGCTCGCCCCAGCGGAAACCGATGGAACCGTTCGGTGTAACCGGATTGCCGGACAACTCGTCGATTCCGACCGTTTTCCATTCCGGATTGTTGTCCTCGCCCAGATTGCCTTTCAGGTCGGCGGCGCGCAGGAAACGGCCCGGCACAAGATGTCCGTCCTTTTCCTCCAGCACAACGAGCATCGGGAAGTCGGAGTATTTCCGGCAATAATCGTGGAAATATTCCGCCTGCCGATCGATGTGGAACTCGCGCAGGATAACGTGCCCGAACGCCATGGCGAGAGCAGCGTCCGTGCCCTGTTTGACGTTCAGCCAGACATCCCCGAATTTTGCAGCCTCCGAATAGTCCGGGCAGATCACTGCGGATTTCGTGCCGCGATAGCGCGCCTCGGTGTAAAAATGCGCATCCGGCGTGCGGGTCTGCGGAACGTTGGAGCCCCACAGCAGCAGGTAGCCGGAGTTGTACCAGTCGGCCGATTCCGGCACGTCGGTCTGCTCACCCCATGTCATGGGCGAAGCCGGCGGCAAGTCGCAGTACCAGTCGTAGAACGACATGCACACGCCGCCCAGCAGGCTCAGATACCGCGAGCCGGCGGCATAGGAGACCATCGACATGGCGGGAATGGGCGAAAAACCGAAGACCCGGTCCGGTCCGTAGGTTTTTGCCGTGTAGGCATTGGCCGCCGCCGTGATTTCGGTTGCCTCGTCCCAGCTTGCTCGGACAAAGCCGCCCTTCCCGCGTGTTTCGACATAGGACGCCCGCAGGATCGGATCACCCTGGAGCTTGGTCCACGCCTCGATCGGCGTCATGGTCTGGCGCATCTTGCGCCAGATCTTCATCAATTTGCCCCGCACGAGCGGATTTTTCACCCGATTGGCGGAATACAGGTACCAGCTGTAGCTGGCGCCACGGGCGCAACCGCGGGGTTCGTGGTTCGGCAGGTCCGGCCGTGTCCGCGGATAGTCGGTTTGCTGGGTTTCCCAGGTCACGATTCCGGATTTGACATATATCTTCCAGGAGCACGAACCGGTGCAGTTCACACCGTGAGTGGACCGCACGACCTTGTCGTGGCGCCAGCGGTTTCGGTAGGTATCCTCCCAGCCTCGATCCTCGCGCGTGACCTGTCCGTGGCCGTTGGAAAACCGCTCCAGTTCCTTCGGCTCGAAGAAATTCAGCCTGTCGAGCAAATGGCTCATTTTATTGTCTCCTCTGGCTCCTGGTGTCCGCACCTGGCGGACACGGCGGCGTCATTGGTTCAGCAAGGCACCGGTGCGTTCTTGCGGCTGTAGAATAGCCAGGTGATCACCAGGCACACGAAGTAGAAAATCAGGAACAACCACAATGCGCCGTTCGGTGCGCCGGTCATGCTGATCGAGGTGCCGTAGGCTTTGGGGATGAAGAAGGCGCCATATGCTGCAATTGCGCTTGTGAAGGCGATGATGGCAGCGCTTTCCCGCTCCGCGGTTCTCAGTTGCTCCGCTTCCTCAAGGTTGGGCAGCAGTCGCGGCACTTCCAGGCGCATGATCGACGGGATCATCTGGAACGTGGACGCATTGCCGACGCCGGTCAGGAAGAAGAGCGCCATGAAGCAGGCGAAGAATCCCCAGAAATTTCCGTTCGGATCGGTTTCGGAAGGCAGGAATTGCAACACGCCCCAGACGGCGATGATCATGCCCAGGAAGACCCAGAACGTCACACGGCCGCCGCCGAACTTGTCTGAAATCCATCCGGTGGCTGCCCGGCTGAGCGCGCCCACAAGCGGACCCAGAAAGGCGTACGACAACACGTTTACGTCCGGAAACTGCGTCTTCATCAGGAGCGGGAATCCCGCCGAATACCCGATGAAACTGCCGAATGTGCCTGTATAGAGCACGCACATGATCCAGTTGTGTTTGCGTTTCAGGATCGAGAGCTGATCGGCGAGAGAGGCCTTGGCATCGGCAATGTCGTTCATGCCGAACCAGGCGGCGATCGCCCCGATCGCGATGAAGGGCACCCAGATGAAGCCGGCGTTCTGCAACCACAACTGGCCGCCGTCAGATAGCGATTGGGGCTTGCCGCCGAGGGCGCCAAAGACGCCTATTGTGATGACAAGCGGTACGACGAATTGCATCACAGAGACGCCCGCATTGCCCAGGCCGGCATTCAGCGCCAATGCATTGCCCTTCGTCTTTTTCGGGAAGAAGTAGGCGATATTGGCCATCGACGAGGCAAAATTGCCGCCGCCGAAGCCGCACAGCAAGGCGAGCATCAGGAACCAGACATAGCTGGTTTCCGGATTTTGCACGGCGAAGCCGATTCCCAGCGCCGGCAGCAGCAGCGAGGCGGTGGAGAGCGCGGTCCACAGACGGCCGCCGAAAATCGGGATCATAAAGCTGTAGAAAATGCGCAAGGTGGCGCCCGACAATCCCGGCAGGGCGGCAAGCCAGAAAAGCTGGCCGGTTGAATAGTTGAATCCGATCGACGGCAGTTTCGCCACCACCACCGACCAGACCAGCCAGACCGAGAAAGCCAGAAGCAGGCACGGAATCGAGATCCACAGGTTTCGCGCGGCGATGGCCTGGCCGCGCTCCTTCCAGAAGTCAGGATCTTCGGGGCGCCAGTCGGTAAGTGTATGGCCTTGTCGGCCGGATTGTGTGTCGGAGATCGCCATGGGATCCTCTCTCGTGGCAGGTTCGTGGGACGGGCCGCCCGAATGGCGGCCCGCTGTGTGTTCCTATCATTTGGCCGGTTGGGCGGCGGTCGACCCGGGTTTGCCCGGTTCGTTGGATTCCGGCTTCGGCAAAGGCGCTTCCGGGAGATCGGAAAGATGCTTCTCCTCGGCGAGTGCCGGGTGCCGCGCCATTTCCATCCGACGGATTGCGACGTGCATCCAGATCGTGGAGACTGCGACGATCAGGAAGAGGAGCATGAACGGTGCCGTCCAGACGCCGGTGAAATCCAGCAGGATCCCGAAGGCGATCGGCAGGAAAAAGCCGCCGAGCCCGCCGATCATGCCGACAAGCCCGCCAACCGATCCGACATGGTGCGGATAGTAAACCGGTATGTGCTTGTAGACCGCCGCCTTGCCGAGACTCATGACGAAGCCGAGGATGACGGTCAGGGTGACAAAGAACCCGGCCGACAGGCCGAAGTCGAATTCGATCGGGCCGTCGATGCCGGCAACCGTGTAGCTTGTCTGCGGATAACTCATGACAAACAGCACGACGAGGGAAACCACGAATGTCAGATACATGACGAAGCGCGCGCTCCACTTGTCGGACATCCAGCCGCCAAGGGCGCGAAAGACCGAACCGGGGAGCGAATACAGTCCGGCAAATATGCCGGCCGTGGTCAGCTCGAGGCCATATGCGCCGACATAGTAGCGCGGCAGAAAGCTGGCGAGCGCGACAAAGGCGCCAAAGACGAAGAAGTAATAGGTGGCAAAGCGCCAGACCTGGATGTTCCGCAGCGGTTCCAGCTGCGAACCCGCTGACACCGGCTTCTCGCCGGTGGCCTTGCGCTCTTGCTGGACCGGGTCGGTCTTGGCAAGCAGATAGAAGAGGACGGCGGTGATCGCCAGCACGATGGCATAGACGCGTGCCGTATCTTCCCAGCCGACAGCCACGACGAGGAACGGAGCCGCGAAGTTGGTCACCGCCGCCCCGACATTGCCGGCGCCGAAGATGCCAAGCGCGGTGCCTTGATGTTCTTTCTCAAACCAGCGCGACGTATACGCCACGCCGACAATGAACGAGCCGCCGGCCAGGCCGAGGCCAAGCGCGGCAATCAGAAACACTTCGTAGGTATGCACGGATGTCAGAAGCCAGACACAAACCGATGTGATGAGCATCTGCAGGGGGAACATGATCCGGCCGCCGAACTGCTCGGTCCAGACACCGAGAAATATGCGGCTGACGGAACCGGTCAGGACCGGGGTCGCAACCAGCAGACCGAACTGCGTGTCGTTCAGGCCGAGATCCTGTTTGATCTTGACCCCGATGATCGAAAAGATCGTCCACACTGCGAAGCAAACCGTGAACGCAAATGTGCTCAGTCCCAGCGCTCGATATTGGTCCGAGCGTGAAACCCCATCGAGTGAGTGCATGAATATTGCCCCTTAAGCTTCCGTATCCGTATCCGCGTGTCGTCCCTCTCGGGCGCGAAAACAGCAGTGGTCGCAAGTGGGCGATTTGCACTTGATCTAGATCAGGTCGCCGGAAAAACCGAACGAAATAAATGGGCTGCACAAGCATGTCATACGAGACTCGATTTGCGATCAAACAGGCGCGATCGGTTTGCATGATTGAGCTTGACAATTTTCATCCTATTCTTGATGATTATCAACGGAGCAAATTGGTGCCGAGACATGCCCGAGTCCAGTTACCCGGAAATCCGGGAACAGCGCTTATTTGCGGACATGGACGATGAGCGATTTCGGGTGCTCATGCGCGGCGCCTACGTCCAGAATTTCCCGCCCCAGATTGAATTGATCACGGAAGGCGATCCCAGCGACTTCCTGCATATCGTCCTGTCCGGTGCCGTCGATCTGTTCTCACGCTGGAACCGCCGCGAAACCAGCATCGCGACGGTGCGGCCGGTTTCGACGTTCATTCTCGCCGCCACGATCAAGGACGGCCCCTATCTGATGTCGGCGCGAACGCTGGAGAAAAGCCGGATCGCGCTTGTCCCGAGCCAGGATGTGCGCGCGGCGTTTGATGCGGATGCGCACTTCGCCCGCGCCATCGTCCTTGAACTCGCGCAGCATTTCCGCGGCGTTGTGAAGAGCACCAAGGACCTGAAGCTGCGGACGTCGCTGGAGCGGCTTGCCAACTACCTGTTGCGCCAGCAAAGGCGTACCGGCGGCAACGGCGAATTTGAACTCGACACGGAAAAGCGCCGGCTGGCGTCTTACCTGGGGATGACGCCTGAGAATCTCAGCCGGGCGTTCAGGAGCCTTCAGCCCTATGGTGTGACCGTAAACGGAAATCGCGTAATGATCGGCGATCAAGCCGATTTGGAAAAGTTCGCAAAGCCGAATCCGCTCATCGACGACCACAAAACCTGAAGAGATCGTCCATGGCCAAAGCATGCCCGCCGCCGGGTTGGTGGTCAGGGCAGCGGGCTTGTGCCGAGCACAAGCGGGTGCAATCCGATCAACACCACAAACAGAACGACGCCCGCGGCAAGCCGCAAGACGGACGATGCGATTGCGCCCCGCGCCGGGATCAGGGGCGCCGCGCCGATCTGCGCGCTCATGCGTGACCAATCGGCGCCCATCTCCGCCTGCTTGCGCCGGTCGATCAACCGTCCGCCGGCAAGCGCGAAGATCGCGAAGCTCCCGAAAAGCAGGATGTGAGCCAGGGTTCCGTTCGCAATGAGATGAGCGGTGGCCCATATCGCCAGGGCAACCAGCAACGGATGCCGTGTCCAGCGAACGATACCCGGATTGTCCGGATCAAAGGAATCGTTTCGCGCACCACCGAAAGACAACGGATTGGGCCGGCCGACGGCCAGGGCGATGATGACGCAGGCGATCGCCATCAGCGCCAGTGTCATGTTCGATTGCCACGGCGCCCATTGCCACAACGGGATATGTGGTGCCCGCCCGGCGGCGGATATCAGCCAGCCAAGAATGAGGAGCGAAAGGGCCGAATAGGCAATCGTGAAACCGGTCGTCCCGAGGATAGCGATCAGCCGCCGCCGGACCGGACCGCGCGTCGGCACGACGTGGCTTGCAAAGAATGCCGTGAACGCGGCTGCGAATTCTGCCCAGTCCACAATTCAGGCTTCCTTGCGGGCGGCCGCCAGCAGGGGGCCGTACAAGGCAAGAAAGCCCAGGAACGCGCCGATCCAGAACAGCCCGGAAACGATATGCAGTCCGGCCGCCGCGCCGGGGATCACGCCGGCGAAAAACCTGGTCGCGACGGCGGCAACGACCATCAAATACGCCGCAGTCGTTCCCGGGCCGGATTTCAGGGCGTGCCCGGTATGACCGAGTGTTGCCCGTGTCATGATGGCCAGTGTCATCAGGCCGATCGCGCCGGCCATCCACAAATGAAGCGCCGGCGCACTGGGCAGGGCTGCCGGCGCCAGAATTGTTGCACCGACCATCACTGCCCCAAGCGGCACGAAGGCATATCCCGCATGCAGCACCGCGACTAGCGGTTCGGCCAGGGTCAGCCCACCCGCCCATCGGCCGAGGCGGATGAAATGAAGCCCCCCGGCTACGACCAGCGCCAGGCCGGTCGCCGACGCCTGGGGCCAGGCGACCCAGAAGGCAACCGCGGCGCCGAGCACCACAAGCGCCAGCCGGTCGAAGGCCTGCATCGGTGGTTTGGGCAGTCGGGACCCGCCGCGCTTTACCAGCCAGTTTCGCGTAAACGAGGGCACGATCCGCCCGCCGACCAGCGCGATCAGCATGACACCCGCCGCCAGCCCGAGCCGCAATCCGTAACCCCGTGCCGGGTCTGTTTCGCCTGCCGCCTCCCAATGGAATATCCCATTGCCCAGTGTCAGTGCGCCGAGAACGGCCAGCACCGGGAGATTTCGCCAATTCCGGCCGGCGACGATCTCACGGCCGATAACCAGGAACAGCACGACCGGAAATGCGAGGTCAATCATCGCGACGGCCGGGTATGGCAAACCGGCAGAGAAACCGACCGCCGCGCGTCCCGCCATCCACAGTGCAAACAGTGCGCCCAGCGGCCAGCCGACGATCGGCATCTGTCCGGTCCAGTTCGGTACCGCGGTTAGAAGGAACCCGGCGGCGACACATCCAAGATATCCGAACAGGAACTCATGGGCGTGCCAGGCGATCGGGTCCACATAGAATTGGAGGCTCCACAGTCCGCTGAGAACACCGAGCCAGATCGACATGGACAGCACCGCCCACATCGCCGCGCCCAGGAAAAACGGCCGAAACCCGTAACTCAGGAGCGCCGGTCCCTGCCATGCGCGGACTTGTTGCATTGTCGATTTCATTGCGCCTCGCTTCAGTCGCGGCTTTTATCAAGACCTAGCCGGATGGCGCGAGAAGCAAATTGGCGCAGTGTTCCACGCGTTTTCTCACCGGCACAGCCCGCAGAAAGGCCGGCTAGAAAAGCGCCTCCGGCAACCAGGTCGACAGAGGCGGAAGCATCCACACAAGCAGCATACCCACCACCTGCAGGCCGATGAACGGCAGAACACCGCGGTAGATATCGCCGGTTGTCACCTCATCCGGTGCGGCGCCGCGAAGATAGAAAAGCGAAAATCCGAACGGCGGCGTCAGGAAACTCGTTTGCAGGTTGATCGCCAGCAACATGCCCAGCCAGATCGGATCATGGCCCATAAGGATCAGCGTCGGCGTGATAAGCGGCAGCACGATGACCGAGATCTCGACAAAATCCAGGAAGAAGCCGAGAACAAAGACGAACAACAGGCAGAAAACCAGCGCGCCGGTTGGTCCGCCGGGCATGGTGCTCAGGATATCCGCCACACGTTCCTCGCCGCCAAGACCGATAAAGACCAGCGAGAACATGCCGGCCGCCAGGATCGTCGCAAAAATCATGGCGGTCATTGTCAGGGTCGACTCCACTGCCTCGTGGATCACCCGCTGGCGATAGGCCGATCGCAGGGCCGCGAGAATTGCCGCCGCGCCGGCGACGATGAGGGCAATATACAGGCCACCCATCGCATAAGAGCCGAGGCCCAGGTCGCTCCGCTGAAGGCGAACGGGAAACAATCCTGCGAAAACGCCGAGCACGATCAATGTCGCAGACCCGACAAAGACCAGGCGCCGGTTGTCGCCGGCTTTCACGCCCGCCAGCAGGAGCGCGCCGACCGCGCCGACCGACGCGGCTTCCGTTGGCGTCGCCACGCCGCCCAGGATGGCGCCCAGCACGGCGACGATGAGCACGACCGCGGGAAGAATAGCGGAGACCACCTCGTGTCTGGCGGGCAACTCGCCGACGATCGCCGCCGGCGGCATGTCGTCGGGACGCAAGAGGCCGCGCAGTACAATATAGACCAGGTAGAGCAACACCAGCAGCAGGCCCGGCACGATCGCGGCCGCGAAGAACTGGCCGACCGAAAGGGCTTCAACGGCGAATTTCCCCTGTTCGTACTGTGCCTGCTGAAACGAGTTGGACATCACGTCCGCGAGGATGATCAACAGGGTGGAGGGCGGGATGATCTGGCCCAGCGTCCCGGCGGTACAGACAATACCCGATGCGACGGGCACCTTGTATCCGGATTTCAACATGGTGGGCAGTGCGATCAGTCCCATGGCGACGACGGTCGCGCCAACGATCCCGGTCGATGCGGCAAGAAGCGCACCCACCAAAACAACCGAAATTCCCAGGCCGCCCCGCAACTGGCCGAACAGCCGGCCCATCGTGTCGAGCATTTCCTCCGCTATGCGGCTTTTCTCCAGCACGGCACCCATGAGGATGAACAACGGAATGGCGATCAGGACCTGGTTGCTTAGCAAACCGAAGACGCGTTGCCCCGTTGCGCCCAGCAGGGAAATATCCATCACACCGAAGGCCCAGCCCAGATAGGCAAAGAGGATTGCAACACCGGCGATGCTGAAGGAGACGGGGAATCCGGTAAGGATCGCGGCGACAAGGGCCGCGAACATGATGAGATCAAGATAGTGGCTCACGGCCGTTTTTTCTCCAGAATCAACCGGATGAGGATCGCGGCCGATTGCAGGAGCAGCAGGATGCAGAACGCCGGAATCAGGGATTTGAGAAGAAAGACCGCCTTGATGCCGCCGACCGAGATCGGGCCCTCCAGAACCCGCCACGAATTGATGACCGATGGCCAGGTCCAGTAGAGAAGCGCCGCCATTGACGGAATGAGTAGAAACAGGTGGCCAAGTATGTCGATACGCCGGCGTGTCGTGTCCCTGGCCTTGGCGTAGAGTATGTCGACCCGCACATGCTTGTCGGCAAGCAGGGTATACGCCGCGCCGACCATGAACAGCGTGGCATGCATGTAGAGCACGCTTTCCTGAACCGAGATGGAGTTGACCCCGAAAACGTAGCGTCCGACGACGATCCCGAACTGCACGAGCACCATGACCAGCGCGAGCCAGCGCGCCAGGCGTGCGATTGCCCGGCTGATCCCGTCGAGGATGTCTGCCAGCCGCCCCATGCGCCCCCTCCACAAGCAGGCCGGTGCGCGAGGCGCGCGCACCGACCTGGCGTTCAGTAACCCAATACGGATGCGCGGGCGTTCATCTGCCCGTTGTCCGCATAGGTCATGTAGCCACCGACCAGATCGCGGTAGGAGATGAAGCTCTCCGTGATCTGCCGGACCAGCTCGTCGCTATCCTGGCGCAGTTCGTCAAGCACCTCCGCGGCGACCGCTCCCAGGGCGGCAACGACGTCATCCGGCAGTTTCCTGACCTGGACCTCGTGCTCCGACACCAGCGTCTCCAGGGACTGCGCGTGTTTGGTCGTATATTCTGTCCACACGGGATTGTAGAGACTTTCGCAGGCGAACGCGACGGCTTGCTTGAGGTCGTCCGGGAGCGATTCGTAGGCGGCCGCATTGACGCCGCACTCTTCCGCCGAAGACGGTTCGCCGACACCGGGCCAGTAGTAGAATTTGGCCACCTGGTAGAAACCCAGCGCCGAGTCGGTCCACGGTCCGATAAATTCGCCGGCATCCAGCGCCCCGGTCTGCAAGGCCTGGAACATCGGCGGACCACCCATCGCCTGGGCCGCCATGCCTATCTTGGAAGCCATTTCGGAAGCCAGACCCGCGGTCCGGAACTTCAGGCCTTTCAGGTCATCGACCGAGTTGATCTCGTTGCGGAACCAACCGGCCCATTGCGGCCCGGAATTGCCGCACAGGAACGGTTTGATACCAAAGCGTCCGTACATGGTGTCGTACAGCGCCTGGCCGCCGCCGTGGGTCATCCAGCCGAACTGCTCGTCGGCGCGCAGGCCGAAAGGCTGGGAGCCGAAAAGCAGTATGCCCTTGGATTTGGAGCCCCAGTAGGCCGGGACCGCGTGGTAAAGTTCAGCGGTGCCTTCCGAAACGGCGTCGAAGACACCGCGGCCGGGTACCAGTTCGCCGGCGGCAAACAGCTTGACCTCGATGCGGCCGCCGGACAGCGCCGTGATGCGGTCGGCCAGCATCTGTGCAGCCACGCCCGGTCCCGGCAGGTTTTTCGGCCACGCCGTGACCATTTTCCATTCCCGCTTGTCCTGTGCGATGGCCGGTGTGGCAAGCGCCGTTGCCGCGACCGTGCCGACACCGGCTGATTTCAGGAATTCTCGTCTTTTCATCGCTCTCTCCCTTTGGTTTTGGTGGTGCGGCCCGCCCGGGCCGCAGGTCCGGAAGCATTGGTTGTCGTCAGGAACCGGCTGCCGGGTTCAGGCCTGGTTCCAAAGCATCGTGCGCAAGGCGGCAATGTCGTCTCCCATTTCCCGATCTTCTTTCATCATTGGCACACTGGCGCGGATGGCAACATAAAGGTCGTCCAGCATGGGTGCCGGGCCGATACCGCGCAGGTCGAGAGCCTGCGCGGCGAGCAGCGCCTCGATTGCGACGATCGTCCATGCCGTCTCGACACAAAAAGCCGCCCGCCTGGCCGACAAGGGCGCCATCGGCACATGGTCTTCGGTATTGGCGCAGGTCGGCACCGACTGGATGGCGCCTGGAACGGCGCGCATGCGCATTTCCGCGATGAGCGAGGCGGCCGTGTACTGGGCAATCATGAATCCGGAATTTTCACCGGGCCTCGCATCCGGATGGATCAGAAACGCCGGAAGGCCGCCATTGTGGTTGCTGTCGACGAGGCGGGCCGACCGCCGTTCGCTGATCACTGCCAGCGAGGTGACGGCATTGGCCATGTAATCGAGAACTTCGGCCGCCGCCTGTCCGTGGAAATTGCCGGAATTGGAGGTCACATAGCCATCCGCGACACCGAACAGGGGATTGTCGTTGGTTGCATTGATTTCGATTTCGAGCGTTCTGACGGTGTGATCAAGCGCATCGCGGGTCGCGCCCAGAACCTGGGGAATGCAGCGGAGCGCCAGGGCATCCCGCAGTCTGTCAGGGCGGGGCCGGCCGACGGATGCCGAACCCGCCGTCAGCATCCTGAGATGTTCCGATGTCGCGATTTGGCCCGGATGGGGCTTCCACAACGCCACATCCTCGTCGAATGCGTCGGCCACCGCACCGACCGCCTCCAGCGTCAGCGCGGCAACCTTTTCCGCCATCTGCACCAGTCGCAGTGCATCGAAGGCTGCAAGGCAGCCGATTCCGGTTGTCTGTTCGGTGCCGTTGATCAGTGCAATGCCGTCCCGCCCGTCTATTGGCGGCAGTTCGATACCGGCCTCCGCCAGCACGTCGCCGCCGCCGCGCCACGGCTCTTCTGCCAGGCGCGCACGTCCGCGACCGATCAGCGGCAGCGCCATGTGGGCGAGCGGCGCCAGATCGCCACAAGCGCCCACCGATCCCTCGCGCGGAACATACGGTATGATCCCGGCATTGATCATTGCAATCAGCGCTTCGAGTGTTTCGCGCTTGACGCCCGTTACGCCGGTGGCAAGGACATTCGCCCGCACCGCCATCATTGCCCGCACGGTGTCATCCGTCATCGGCCGACCGGTTCCCGCTGCATGGCTTTTCAACAGGTTGCGCTGAAGCGCCCGGTTCATTTCGCGGCTGACCTGACATCCGTCGAGCGCGCCAAATCCGGTGGTCACGCCGTAAATCGGGCGGCCTTCCCCGATAAGGCGGCCAAGATACCGGGCGCCCGCCTCGACAGCTTTGGCGCTTTCGTCGGCAAGCACGACGTCGGCGCCAGCACGGGCGATCCTCGCGAGATCCGGAATGGTTAGTGACCGTCCGTCGATTGCCACCGGTTCGCTCATGCGGTCCTTCCGTCCCGGTCCTGAATTCCGTTGCGGCATACGCCCGGTCACCTGTCCAGAATTGCCGGCAATCGCAACCCGTGCTCGCGGGCGCAATCGATCGCGATGTCATATCCGGCGTCCGCGTGGCGCCAGACCCCGGAAGCCGGATCGTTCCACAAGACCCGTTCCAGCCGATTGGCGGCAGCTTCCGTGCCGTCGGCTACGACGACCATGCCGGCATGCTGGGAAAATCCCATTCCCACACCGCCGCCATGATGAAGGGACACCCAGGTTGCACCTGAGGCGGTGTTGACCAGCGCGTTGAGCAGCGGCCAGTCGCTGACCGCGTCCGAGCCGTCCTTCATGCCTTCTGTTTCCCGGTTCGGCGAGGCGACGGATCCGGAATCCAGATGATCTCGTCCGATGACGATCGGCGCCTTCAGTTCACCGGAGGCGACCATTTCGTTGAACGCAAGCCCGGCGCGATGCCGGTCACCGAGACCGATCCAGCAGATGCGCGCCGGAAGACCCTGGAAGGCGATGCGTTGGCGCGCCATGTCCAGCCAGTCATGGAGGTGGCGGTTGTCGGGAAACAGCGCCTTCATCCTTGTGTCTGTCCGGTAGATATCCTCAGGATCGCCCGACAGCGCGCACCATCGGAACGGGCCGATCCCCCGACAGAAGAGGGGCCTGATATAGGCGGGAACGAAACCGGGAAACGCAAAGGCGTTTTCCAGCCCTTCCTCCTTGGCCATCTGGCGGATATTGTTCCCGTAGTCGAGCGTCGGGACGCCGGCATTCCAGAATTCAAGCATCGCCGCGACATGCCGTTTCATGCTCGCGCGGGCGGCCTTTTCGACCGCTGCCGGATCGTCTTCCTGTCGCGCCCGCCATTCGGCGACCGACCAGCCCTCCGGCAGGTAGCCGTGGACGGGATCGTGGGCCGATGTCTGGTCGGTCACGATGTCCGGCCGCGGGCCACCGCCCTTCATCCGGTCCGCCAGTCTCGGGAATATCTCCGCAGCGTTGCCGATCAACGCCACCGATTTGGCCTCACCCGCTCCGGTCCACCCCCTGATCAACTCAAGGGCTGTATCGAGGCTGTCGGTTTTCTCGTCGCAGTAGCGTGTCCGGATACGGAAATCGGCACGTGTCTCGTCGCACTCCACAGCCAGACAGCAGGCCCCCGCCATGGATGCAGCCAGCGGCTGGGCGCCACCCATGCCGCCGAGGCCGGCGGTCAGAATCCACTTCCCCCTGAGATCGCCGTCATAGTGCTGCCGGCCGGCTTCGGCAAAGGTTTCGTAGGTGCCCTGAACGATGCCCTGCGATCCGATATAGATCCACGAGCCGGCGGTCATCTGGCCATACATGGCGAGCCCCTTGCGATCGAGCTCGTTGAAATGATCCCAGGTCGCCCATTGCGGCACGAGATTGGAATTGGCGATCAGCACGCGCGGCGCATCCGCGTGGGTCCGGACAATCGCCACCGGCTTGCCGGATTGCACGACGAGCGTCTCGTCGTCGTCCAGTTTCTTCAGGCTGTCGACGATCAGATCGAAGTCCTTCCAGGTCCGCGTCGCGCGGCCGATACCGCCATAGACCACAAGTTCATGCGGATTCTCCGCCACGTCCGGATGCAGGTTGTTCATGAGCATGCGCATCGGCGCTTCGGTCAGCCAGCTCCTTGCCGAGATTTCCGGCCCGGTCGGCGGATATACGTCGCGCTGATTGTGTCGGGGATCGCTCATACCTTGCCTCCCAGGAAAGCCGCCGCGGACAGCAACGATTCCAAAACGGTTTTGAGTTGAATCCGCACCCGGCGCGCCTTCTCGTCATCATATTCGAATGGTGCCGATTCCGATTTCAGATATGTCGCCTGCGCCAGTTCCATCTGGATGGCATGGACCCCGTCGGCGGGTCGCCCGTAGTGACGGGTTGTCCACCCGCCCTTGAAGCGGCCGTTCAGGACGCAGGTAAACCCGGCGGCGGCGGCACAGATTTCGTGGACGGTCCGTTCGACCTCCGGGGCGCAGGTTTCGCCGCCGTTTGTGCCGATATTGAAATCCGGCAGGACGCCTTCGAACAGAAACGGAATCCGCGATCGGATGGAATGGCAGTCGAACAGGATGACAGCACCGCGCAACGATTTGACGCGCTCGATCTCGGCTGAAAGCGCCGCATGATATGGCGCGTGCCAGGCTCGCCGCCGCGATGCGATGTCTTCCGGCGACGGCGCCGCGATCCAAAGTGGTTCTCCGTCGAAATCGGTCTGCGGCACGAGACCGGTCGTGTTCTGCCCCGGATAAAGGCTGGCGCCGGAAGGATCGCGGTTGGCGTCGACGACGTAACGATGGAATCTGGCCCTCACGATCGTGACGTCGTCGAGCAGGCCGTCATAGAGTTTGTCGACATGCCAGTCGGTATCGCCGCGTGTTCTGCCGAGCGGGGTCAGCTGTTCGGAAATGTCGGCGGGAAGGTACGTGCCGGTGTGCGGCATCCCGAGAATGATCGGGCTCCCGCCCTGTGTGACGGCGACAGGTGTCACAGGTCCGCCCCGCCAAGATATTCCGATATGCCGCTGGACTGGGCAAGCGTCCCGTCCGCCACCAGGCGGGACGCTTTGCTGATGTCGGTTGCGAGAAACCGGTCTTCGTTCAGTTTCGGGATTTCAGCGCGGATGATTGCGATGACCTGTTGGAGTTTGGCGCTTGTCTTGAGCGGGGCCCGAACGTCGATGCCCTGTGCGGCGCATATCAGCTCCACGCCGACGATCGCGTTCAGGTTTGCATTCATGCGCACCAGTCGCCGTGCGCCGTGCGCGGACATCGATACATGATCTTCCTGGTTGGCCGAGGTCGGCGTTGAATCGATCGAGCACGGATTGGCAAGGTGCTTGTTTTCGCTCATTAGGGCGGCGGTTGTGACCTCGGCGATCATGAGGCCGGAATTCAGCCCCGGTTCCGGTGTCAGGAAGGGCGGCAGATTGTGGGAGAGCGTCGGATCGACCATGAGGGCAACCCGCCGTTGCGCGATCGCGCCGGTTTCCGCGATCGCCAGTGCAATCTGGTCGGCAGCAAACGCCACCGGTTCGCCGTGGAAATTGCCGCCCGACACGATTCGTCCCTCATCGGCAAGGACCAGCGGATTGTCGGAGGCCGCATTGGCCTCGATCGCCAGCGAGCGCCCGGCAAATCGCAGCAGGTCGAGTGCCGCGCCGGCAACCTGAGGCTGGCAGCGGATGCAGTAGGGGTCCTGGACCCGGCTGTCACCGGAGCGGTGACTTTCCCGGATTTCCGAACCCGCCATGATCGCGCGCATGGCCCGCGCCACGTCGATCTGCCCGCCATGGCCACGCAATGCGTGAATGGCCGGGTGAAGCGGGGCGGTGGATCCCATGATGGCGTCAGTGGCCAGGCATGAAGCGACGATCGCCGATTTCATGGCCTGTTTGGCCTGGAAGTAGCCGACCAGCGCGCAGGCGGTGGAGAACTGGGTCCCGTTGATAAGGCCAAGGCCTTCCTTCGGCCCCAGGACAACGGGTGTCAGGCCGGCGCGCCGCAGCGCTTCCGCCGATGCCAGCCGCTCGCCGCCGAAATACGCCTCACCCTCGCCAATCATCGTCGCGGTCATGTGCGCGAGGGGCGCGAGATCGCCGGATGCGCCGACCGACCCCTGGGTCGGAATGACCGGCACCACGCCGGCGTCGATCATGGCTTCCAGAAGGTCGACCGTTTCCGGTTTCACGCCTGACGCACCGCGTCCGATCGACACCAGTTTCAGGATCATCATCAGCCGTGCCGTCGGGGCATCCAGTGGTTCGCCGACACCGCTGCAGTGCGAGAGGATCAGGTTGCGCTGGAGCGTTGTCATTTGTCCGGGGTCGATGCGGACATGGGCGAGTTTTCCGAAGCCGGTATTAACGCCGTACACCGCGTCGCCGTCATTCGCGATATCCGCCACGAACCGGGCCGCCGCCTCGATGCCCGGCCGCGCCGAACCGTCCAGCCTAACCGGCCCCGCCGTCCGCCAGATCCGCTCAAGTTGGTTTAGCGTGACATCTCCCGGCACCAGACTCTTCAAAACGTCCCCCCATACATGCGCTTCCAGAGGGTATTGAAGCCGACGCGGTAGGACAGTTCGGACGGATGCTTCGCATCCCAGATCGCAAGGTCGGCGCGCCGGCCCTTCCGGATGGTGCCGCAATCGGCAAGCCCCAGCGCACCGGCGGCATGACGTGTAACCCCGGCGAGCGCCTCAAGCGGCGTCAGGCGAAACAAGGTGCATGCCATGTTCATGGCAAGCAGAAGGGACGCCAGCGGCGAGGAGCCGGGATTGCAGTCCGTCGCCACTGCCATCGGCACGCCCATGTTCCGGAATGCCGCGACGGGCGGCGCCTGCGTCTCGCGAAGAGTATAGAAGGCGCCGGGCAGGAGGACGGCGACGGTGCCCGCCTCGGCCATGGCTCGCGCATCATCTTCTCGGGCGAATTCCAGATGGTCGGCGGAAAGGCCGCCGAATCGGGCTGCCAGCTGCGCGCCGCCAAGATATGAAAGTTGTTCGGCATGGAGTTTGACCGGCAGGCCCAGCGCCCGCGCCCGGTCAAATACGCGCTCGATCTGCGCCGGCGTGAAGGCAATGGACTCGCAAAACCCGTCCACCGCGTCGACCAACCCCTGATCATGGGCGGCATCCAGCGCCGGTAGGCAGATTTCGTCTATGTAGGCGTCGGCCCGGCCCTCAAATTCCTTGGGTATTGCGTGGGCGCCGAGAAAACTGGTCCGCACCCGGATCGGGCGCACATTCTCGATCGCCCGCGCGACGCGCAACATCTTCAACTCGGTTTCAATATCAAGACCGTATCCGGACTTGACTTCAACGGCCGTAACGCCCTCACCGATCAGGGCGTCGATGCGGCAAAGCGCGTCAGCCAGCAATTCGCTTTCGGGGCAAGCCCGCGTTGCCGAAACCGTGGAGACAATGCCGCCGCCGGCCGTCGCGATATCCGCGTAGCTGGCGCCCTCCAACCTGAGTTCGAATTCCTTCGCCCGGTTGCCGCCAAAGACCAGATGCGTGTGGCAGTCGATCAATCCAGGGGTGACCAGGCGTCCGCCAAGATCAATCGTTTCTCCGTCGTCGATATCCCGGGGGATGTCGGCCGCGGCGCCGATCCATTCAATGCGGCCTCGTCGAATCACCATCGCGCCGGGAGACATCAGCCCGTAGGCGGCATCGTCCTCCATCGTGGCGAGCGTGGCGTTGGTCAGCAGCATTGTTGGCCATTGTTATGTGTATATTAATAGTCTATATGTATACACATATTAACTGTCAATAGGCTGTCGCCATGATCGCTGTTTGGGCCGAAAAGGCGCTGCTGGAAGGCGGATGGGCCGAAGGCGTGCGCATCACGGTCGCCGGCGACGGAACGATCTCTGATATCGAGGCCGGCAGGTCACCGCAGGGTGATCGGGCCGGCATTCTCCTGCCCGCACCGGCCAATGCGCACAGCCATGCATTCCAGCGGGCGATGGCCGGACTGACGGAGAGGCGCGGCCCCGAGGGGTCCGATTCGTTTTGGACGTGGCGCCGGCTGATGTTCCGCTTTCTCGATCAGCTGACGCCCGACCATGTGGAGGCGATCGCCGCTTTTGTGCAGATGGAGATGCTTGAGGCGGGCTATGCGGCGAATGTGGAGTTTCACTACCTCCACCACCAGTCCGGCGGTGCGCCCTATGACAACATCGCGGAAATGGCCGTGCGAATCGCCGCGGCGGCGGAACGGACCGGAATCGGGCTGACATTGCTGCCGGTTCTCTACCAGTATGGCGGCTGCGGGCGTTCGGAACTCGGTGCCGGGCAGATCCGTTTTGCCAATGACTTCGCGCGGTTTGAGCGCCTGCATTCCGGTGCGGCCGAGAGTATCGCCAAACTTTCCGAGGATTGCCGTATCGGTGTCGCGCCCCACAGCATGAGGGCCGTTGCCGGCGATGACATTGTGCGCCTCGCCGCGTTCGCCGACGGTGCGCCGCTGCACATGCATCTGGCCGAGCAGAAAGCGGAAGTCGAAGAGGTGGTCGCCGCATGCGGCCGGCGGCCTGGCGAATGGGTTCTCGAAAATATGGAACCGGACGGACGTTGCTGCTTCATACACTGCACGCAACTGGAACCCCATGAAACAGCAGGTCTGGCACGCAGCGGCGCGATTGCCGGCCTTTGCCCGATCACGGAATCAAATCTCGGGGACGGCATTTTTGATGGTGTGCGCTGGTTTGCCGAGGGCGGGCGCATGGCGATCGGGTCCGATTCGAACATCAGGATCGCGCTGGCCGAAGAATTGAGGACCCTTGAATATTCGCAACGCCTTCGCGACCACTCCCGCGCCGCGCTGGCCACCCCGGAAAGATCGACGGGCCGCCGCCTGTTCGAAGCGGCAAACGCCGGTGGTGCGATCGCATCCGGTCGCAATGCCGATACGATCGCCGTAGGGAAATTGGCGGACATGGTTGCGCTCGACGGCGGCGCGGTTGATCTGGTTGGGCGTCACCAGGATGCCATTTTGGATTCCTTCATATTCGCCGGCGACGACCGGCTGGTAACCGATGTCTGGTCGGCAGGCCGGCACGTGGTTTCCGGCGGACGGCATCACAGCCGCCAGGCCATCACCGAAGCCTACATCGATACACTGCGCGAGCTGGAAGACGCGATTTGACGGCGAAGGGAACAAGAAGCTGGCAATCGGTCCGGGAAGAAGTCCTGCGGCGGATCAACACGCGCCAGTGGAAACCCGGTGAACTTATCCCCGGCGAGGCCGAGCTTTCGCGGGAACTCGGTTGTGCGCGGGCAACCGTGAACCGGGCACTGCGGGAATTGGCGGAAACGGGTTTGCTCGATCGCAAACGCAAGGTGGGAACGCGGATTTCACTTCATCCCGTTCGCAAGGCAACGCTGGATATCCCGGTCATCCGCTTCGAAATCGAGGGCCGCGGCTTTGCCTATCGTTATTCGATGATCTCGCGGGAGATGACCGCGCCGACGGCGGAAATCAGGGCGCGGATGCAGTTGGCAAACGGCATGCGGCTGCTTCATCTCACGACGCTGCATTTGGCCAATGGCCGGCCCTATGTTTTTGAAAACCGCTGGATCAATCCCGAAGCCGTGCCTCAGGTTGCCGGTGTCGATTTCCAGTCGCAGAGCCCGAACGAGTGGCTTGTCGCCAACGTTCCCTTCGAAGGCGGCGACATAACGTTTTCGGCAGTTACCGCAGGCAGTGAGGAGGCCGAAAACCTCGCCTGCAGCGAGGGGGAGGGCCTGTTCGTCATAGACCGCAGCACATGGAGCGAGGAGCGGATGATCACATCCGTCAGGCTGACATTTGCGCCGGGCTACCGGATGCACACCGAGCTTTGATCGCTCGGCTCGCGCCGATCATGGGTCGGCGACCGGCCGCCGGGCGGGAACGTCGGCGGTCGTTCCCGCCAACGGAATTGCGCCGAACCGGTCCGGCAATCCGGTTACAGCTCGAACCAGTCGCCCCAGGTCCAGGTGCTTTTCATCACATTGCTGAGTTGAAACGTATCGATGCGCGTAATTTTGGGCGCAACGCGCGGCAATTCGTTGCTGACAAAATCGTGCAGGCTTTGAACGTCATGATGCAGGGTCTGAATGATGATGTCGGTGGATCCGAAAGACGTGGCGACGAAGCGGGCATGCGGAAATTTGGTCAGGCGCTCGGCGATCGAATCCGCGTGGCCGGGCTGCACGCGGATATGGACCATCGCCACGACCTCAAATCCGAGGGTGATAAGGTTGCCGACGACAGTGATGCGGATCAGGTCGAGGTCGATCAGCCGTGCGACGCGCTGGCGAACCGTGCCCTCTGAGATATCAAGTTCGCGGGCGATTTCCCGATAGGAGCGGCGGCCGTTGCGCGCGAGCGTGGCGATGATCCGCTGGTCGGTCTCGCTGATTGTGTCCCGTACTGGCTGTTTTTGTTCCATTGAAGTCAACCGATTTCCCGGAATTCGCATGTTCCTTCTTAGACGATTCGTAGCGCCGTTCCGCGCCTTCCCGCGATCGGCGAAATTTCGCAATAGCATAGATCGAACAATTGACAATGCGTGAGTGCGAAGCAATAGTTCTACGCGTACAAGCGGTTTGGTTGTAAAAAAATGCGCAAAAATTCAAAAAAGGGTATCGCGAATTCGCGATGCCCATTTTGGGTTCAACCTGCCGAAGTGTCAAACAAGGGTAGAAATAATCATGAACATGAAAAGGCTATTCATTCCGGGACTCGCAGCAGCCGCGTCCCTGCTTCTGCCTGCAATGGCGAGTGCCGACACCCAGATTACGTTTTTCTACTGGGCCGGTTCCAACCAGGGCGTTGTGCCGCAAGCCGTCATTGACGCCTATGTCGAAGCCCATCCTGACGTAAAGGTCGACATCATCGAATCGACCAATCAGCTCACCTATCCGAAAATGGTTGCTGCGCGTCGTACAACGCCGGACGAACCGTTGGTCAATTGCGGATTTTTCAATACGGGCATCGCCAACAAGGGCGACGTCGATGATATGTGGGAGTCGCTCGACCCGGCAAAGATACCCAACATGGCCAACGTATTGGAAGGTTATCGTCGGCCCGGCGATCGGGGGATCGGCTTCCAGACCGCGACCATCGGGCTGTTGTACAACACCGAGGCGATACCCGCGCCGCCGACGTCCTGGGGCGCCTTGTGGGGCGAGGCCAACCGGGGTCGCGTCGTGATGTTCGACTACGATACCCGTGCCGTTGCAATGGCGGCGCGCCTGAATGGTGGCGATGAGACCAATGCGGATCCGGGGTTCGAGGTTTGGGCCAAGAACGCCAAGAACCTTCGCGCACTCGTCGACACCAACGATGCGCTGAAGAATCTTTTGGTCAGCGGCGATGCGTGGGTGGCGCCGTGGTTCTCCTCCATTGCCAAGGTCTGGATTGACGAGGGAGCGCCCCTGGCCTTTGCGGTTCCCGATGAGGGTGCGATCGCCTTTCCGTTCTATCTCATGATCGGAAAGGGCTCTTCGCCAGCACAGATCGATGTCTGCTCCGATCTCATCAACGATCTGCTTTCGCCGGAAAATGCGGCGCGTTATGGCAAGCTCACATACGCCATTCCGGTTGTGTCCAACGCACCGCAGACCGAAGAGCAGATGAACAATCCGATCACGTCGCTGGCGACGGCGGAGAGCGCTGTCCATCTCGACTTCGCCGCCATTGCAGAACAGGCGGCCGAATGGCGCGAGCGGTGGGATCGTGAGGTGAAGATCAACCTGCGCTAGGAAATCGGCTACTTTGCCGCTTGCCGTGGTGCGCCGGCCTCCCGGTCGGCGCACCGTTCATTCAGGAGGGGCGGTCCGAAGTGAGTTCCCACGTTGAACTTGTTCAAGTCACCAAACGCTTCGGGGACCATGTCGCGGTCGACGAAGTGAGCTTTGCCGTTGCGCCGGGCAGTTTTTTCTCGCTGCTTGGGCCGTCGGGTTGCGGGAAATCGACGACGCTGCGGATGCTGAGCGGCTTTGAGCACCCCGACAGCGGACGCATTCTGATTGACGGCGAGGATGTCAGTTCCGCGCCGCCGTATCGCCGCCCCACCAACATGGTCTTTCAGCGCTGGGCGCTGTTCCCGCACATGACCGTTTACGCCAATGTCGCCTTTGGTCTTCAGGTGGATCGCGTACCGGCCGGTGAGATCAGGTCGCGCGTCTTGAAAATGCTCGAGCTGGTCGGTCTCGTGGAGTTTATGGACCGCAAGCCGGGGCAGCTGTCCGGCGGGCAGATGCAGCGGGTCGCCCTCGGCCGGGCGCTCGTCAAGGAGCCCAAAGTGCTCCTGCTTGACGAGCCGCTCGGCGCGCTTGATCTGAAACTGCGCAATCAGATGCAACTGGAGTTGAAGCGCATCCAGCGTGAGATTGGCACAACCTTCGTTTACGTCACCCACGATCAGGGTGAGGCGATGACGATGTCCGACACCATCGCCGTCATGAACGATGGCCGGATCGAGCAGATCGACCGGCCACAGAACATATATGATACGCCGCAGACACGCTTTGTCGCCGACTTCATCGGCAGCACAAATCTGATCCCCGTCCGGATCAGGGAACGGCATGCCGACCCCGAACAAGGTCATGTCGTTCAGGCGGGTGAATTGATTTTCAATGCCAGGGCGGCGGCCGATCCGGTCGGCGCGAATTCCGGTGTGGTCTCGGTACGGCCTGAAAGGGCCGTGATCGGGCAGGCATCGGGATTTCCCGATGCGATAGCAGGCGCAACAGTGAAGGAGATCCTGTTTCACGGCTCGTCGATCCACTATGTCCTTCGGTTCGACAAGGCGCCCATAGATTTCAACATCGTGGTTTCGCACAAAGGCGGGGAAGCCGTGTTTGCCGAAGGCGACGCCGTTGCGGTCGGCTGGCCGGCGGACGCGGCACAACTCTTTCCCGATACGGGATAGCCGAAACGATGCGTGTTCCCGCAATGTCACCAAAGCAGAAACGGCGATGGATGCCGGTCCTTCTGTTGTCGCCTGCGTTTGCGCTGATGATCTATGTCTTTATCGCGCCGATGCTCGCTTTCTTGCGGTTCAGCGTCTACTCCTTCCGCGGCGGGCGACTGGAAGAGGATTTCACATTTGAATCCTACTACCGCTTCCTGACGGACCCGTACTATCACCTGATTATCTATGATACGCTGCGCATGGCGCTGTTCGTGACGTTGCTCTCCATCGCGATCGGCTATCCCATCGCCTATGCATTGTGGCGGGTCAATCGCCCCGCCATTCAGCGTTGGCTCGGACTTGCGATCTTCTCGCCCATCCTCGTGAGTGTGGTTGTGCGCAGCTACGGTTGGACCGTGCTTCTCGCGGATCAGGGACCGGTCAACTATCTGCTGATCAGGCTCGGTCTCGTCGCCGAACCGCTTGTCCTCGTATTCAACCAGGTTGGCGTGTTGATCAGCCTGACCCACGTCTTTTTGCCTTTCGTCGTGTTTCCGATCTTTGCGGGGATGGTGCGTCTCGATCCGACGTTGAAGGAGGCTTCGGAGGATCTTGGAGCGGGCTGGTGGACGACGTTTCGCCGCATCACCTTCCCGCTCACCCTGCCCGGTCTTGTCGCTGGCGCCCAAATCTGCCTGACCCTGGCGCTTGGCGCATTCGTCACGCCGGCGATCCTCGGCGGCGGCCGGGTTCTTGTGTTGCCGCTCCTGATTTATCGGACCACAACGGAGATAAACTGGCCCGTCGCCGCGGTTGGCGGGCTCGTCTTGCTGGTGTTTGCGCTGATCGTTGTGGCGGCCTCAAATCGCCTTCTGAAGTATGCGGAGGTGTAACTTGGCCGCCCGTACGTCAATTCCTCCGATCCGCTATATTCTGCTCACCGTGTTCGCTGTGATTTCGGTGATATTCATCGTCGCACCCCTCGTCGTGATCATCGTCAATTCCTTTTCAAGCGTTGCCTACAACATCTTTCCGCCGGAGGGATTTTCGCTGCGATGGTACAAGAACCTGGCCGGGCAGACGAGCTTCTATTCCGCCGCGGCGCGCAGTCTGCTCCTGGCGTCGCTGACCACGATCCTCTCCCTCATCATCGGCACAATGGCCGCATATGCCCTGACCCGTTACCGGCTTGTCGGCAAGAACCTGATACAGGGATTTCTGCTGTCGCCGATCGTGTTGCCCAAGATAGTCCTGGGTGTCGCGGTGTTCATGTTTTTCGTCCAGATCGGCGTGCTGCGCAGCTATTCGAGCCTGCTGCTGACCCACACGCTTGTGAGCGTGCCCTTTGTAATAGCCATCGTCACGGCGGCGCTGCTCAACTTCGACTGGACTGTCCAGGAAGCTGCGATGGATCTGGGCGCCGGGCCCATCACCACATTCGTGCGAGTCATCCTTCCCGAAATTTCCATCAGCATGACCCTTGCCGGGGTGCTGGCATTCATGACGTCGTTCGACCAGGTGGAGACGACGCTCTTCCTGCTTCGGCCCGGTGATGAAACGTTGCCGATCGAAATGTTCGTTTACCTTCAGAAGTGGCAGGACCCGACGATCGCGGCGTTGTCGGCGGTCCTGATCTTCTTCGTTGCACTGCTGGTCGGCGCATTGAACCGCATGATCCGCAGTCGTGCGCCCAGTGCGCTGTTGGCCAAAAACATCAGAGATGAGGGAAGAGGAGATGGTTGACGCAGATCTGAAGCGTCTGCTTGGCGACGTCGATGGCCCCCGGATGTGGCGGCATCTTGAGGAAATGGCGCGTTGGACCAAGGAGGCCGGGACACCCTCGGAGTTGCAGAGCCTCCGCTACATCGAAGACGAAATGGCGGGCTACGGCTTCGTGACCGAACGGATCATGCACCCTGCCTATATCAGTCTGCCGGGCGAGGCCCGCGTCGATTGCGACGGCGAAACCTTGAAGTGCATTACCCATTCCTTCTCGCGGGCTTCGCCGGCGGGTGGCCTGTCGGCTGAACTCGTGTATGTGGGAGCCGGAACAGAGGAGGATTTCCGGGCCGCGGAGACCGCGGGCCGGATCGTCCTCGCGGAGGGAATCGCAAATCCGGCGGTGTCCCGGCGCGCATCGCGCGCTGGTGCGCTCGGCCAGGTCCACATTTCGCCTCACGAGCATCTGCACGAAATGTGTATTTCGCCGGTGTGGGGCAGCCCGACCCACGAAACCCGCGCAGATCATCCAAGCACGGTCGTTGTTTCCGTATCGCGCGAAAGCGGTGATGCACTGAAGGATCGTCTGGCAGCGCAGGGCAGGATCTCGGCGACCCTCCATGCCAAGGTCGACACCGGATGGCGGCCGACGCCGATCCTGATTGCCGAACTGCAAGGTCCGTCCGGTGACGCCGATGAACCGTTCGTTCTGTTCACCGGCCACCATGACACCTGGTATTATGGAGTTATGGACAATGGCGGGGCCAACGCCACCATGATGGAGGTGGGACGCCTGTGTGCGGTCAACCGCACCCGTTGGCGTCGCGGACTGCGGATCGCCTTCTGGTCCGGTCATTCGCAAGGCCGCTATTCCAGCTCAACCTGGTATGCCGATGCCAATTGGGAAGAGCTGGAACGCCGGGCCGTCGCCCACGTCAACGTCGATTCCACCGGCGGAAAGGGCAATACCGTGGTGGCCGATGCGACGGCTGCAACCGAACTCGCAAACATCGCCCGCACGGCGTTGAAGGCGCAGGCAGGGCAAGACTATACCGGGCGCCGAAACGGCCGCGCCGGCGATCAGTCGTTCTGGGGTATCGGTGTTCCGGCGATCTTTGGGAATATGGGCGAACAGCCTGCCGGTACCGGCGCCAATGCCTCTGCCGCGGTGTTTGGCGGCGGCGCGCGCAAGGGTGCGGGAACCGGATGGTGGTGGCACACGCCCGACGATTTGCTCGACAAGATGGATCAGGATCTTCTTGTTTGCCACACCCGTATCTACCTTCACACCGTGTGGCGTCTGGTCTCCGATGCCGTTCTGCCGCTTGACTATGGCGAGCACGCCGCGATGCTTGTCGGTGAACTGGCCGCGATGCAAGCCGCGGTCGGTGACCGGTTCGACCTTTCGAAATTGACAGACCGTGCGGAGACCCTGGGACGGCTTGCCGCCCGTGTCGCCGAAATCGGCCAAACCGCCGATGGCGATACCGCCGAAACGATAAACGCCGGCCTGATGGCTGTCTCCCGGGCGCTTGTGCCAGTCGATTATTCGCTCGGTGACCGCTTCGGCCAGGATCCCGCCCTTGACCAGAACGCGTACCCGGTTCTCGATCCAGTTCGCCAGCTGGCCGGCACGGATTCCGGTTCCGACGAAGCGGAATTCCTGAACGTCGCGATGATGCGGGCCCGCAACCGTGTGGGCGTGGCACTTCGGACGGCAAATGAGGCGCTTGAGCGAACGCTCCGAGCGATTTCCAGTGATGCGTGACAACGCCCCGATATTGTCCAGCCGCGTCGCGTCGGCTGTTGGTGCCGCCGGTCGAACCGGACGGGCCGCGGTCGGGGCGCTGGCGAAAAAAGGTGCCGGCGTGGCGCTTGCCGGTATCGCAGGCACACACAACCGGGAGGTAGAATTGTGAGCCGGTTGCCGCAACGAATGCGTGCCGCCCGTTATACCCGCACCGGGCCGGCGTCCGATGTCCTGGAACTGGTGGATCTGGATTTGCCGACACCGCGCGCCGACGAGGTGCTCGTCGCGGTCGCTGTATCCGCGGTCAATCCGCATGACACCAAGCTACGTGCGGGTTGGCGGGAGGCGCGGGACGGTATCGACATCGTGCCCCACGGCGACGGTGCGGGTCGGATCGTTGCTGCGGGGGCGGATGTCGCACCGGGCCGTGTCGGCGAGCGGGTGTGGTTTTTTGGCGCCGGCAACCGGCCGGGCAGCGCCGGCAGCGCCGCCCAGTTCACCGCGCTGCCATCGGCCAATGCCATCAATCTGCCCGCCAACACCGATTATGCAAGCGGTGCCTGTCTGGGTATCCCGGCCCTGACGGCGCACCGTGCCGTCTTTTGGGATGGCCCCGTTGAGGGCCAGACCATTCTGGTCTCCGGTGGCGCCGGTGCGGTGGGCGGTTATGCGATACAGTTTGCGAAGTTTGCCGGCGCCACGGTGATTGCCACGATCAGCAGCCGCGAGAAGGCCGATCACGCGCGCCGCCGCGGCGCCGATCACACGATCGATTATCGCACCGAAACGGCCGCATCCCGGATTGTCGAAGCTGCCGGTGGCGTTGGCGTCGACCGGATCGTCGAAGTTGATTTCGGGGCCAATGTTAAGCTCAATCCGAAATTGCTGCGCAGCGGAGGAATAATCGCCGCCTATTCTTCGACGCGGGAGCCGTTCCCCGTACTCTCCTATTACGATTACGGCGCGAAATCCGCGACCATCCATTTTGTCCGCGATGCCGACATACCCGTCTCGGCGCGACAGGCCGGCATCGACCTGATCACCGAATGCATCCGGAGCGGACGCCTCATCCACGCGATCGACAGCCGCTTCCCGCTGGCGGAGATCCAGGCGGCGCACGAACGTCAGGAGACGGGCAGGCATATCGGCAAGGTCCTCGTGGATATCGGGGATGTCGATCAATTCGCAGGGAGTTTGCAATGACTGGTGTCCTGACTCGTCCCGAGGTTTTGGGAACCTTCGGGGTCGTCACTTCGACCCACTGGTTGGGCACGGCTGCCGGCATGGCGGTCTTGGAGAGGGGTGGCAACGCCTTCGACGCAGCCGTGGCCGCGGGTTTCACGCTGCAGGTTGCCGAGCCGCATCTGAATGGTCCGGCCGGCGAAGTCCCGATCCTGCTTCACAGCGCACGGACCGGGAAACGCGAGGTGATATGTGGCCAGGGCGTTGCGCCGGCTGCGGCGACGATCGGGGTTTTTCGCGATCTCGGGCTGGATTTGGTGCCCGGTACCGGTCTTCTTGCCGCCGTTGTACCCGGCGCGTTCGATGCCTGGATGCTTTTGCTTCGCGACTACGGGACCATGGAACTGGAAGACATCCTGTCATTTGCCATTGGCTATGCGGAGGCCGGTTGCCCGCTTATCCCGCGCGTTTCCCAGAACATAGCGGTCGTGCGGGACCTGTTTGTTACCGAATGGCCGAGTTCCGCGGCCGTGTACCTTCCCGATGGCGAGGTGCCCGCGCCCAACCAGCTTTTCCGCAATCCGGCACTGGCCCGCACATACCGGCGGATCGTCGACGAGGCGAAAGCCGGCGGCCGGACCCGCGAAATGCGTATCGAGGCGGCCCGGCAGGCCTGGTATGGCGGGTTCGTCGCGGATGCCATCGATCACTATTGCCGCACGGCCGAAGCGTTCGATGTCAGCGGGGAACGCCACAAGGGACTGTTGACCGGCCAAGATCTTTCCGACTGGTCGGCAAGCATCGAAACGCCGGTGACATACGACTATCACGGCTACACATTGTGCAAGACCGGGCCCTGGGGCCAGGGCCCGGTCGCATTGCAGCAACTGGCTCTGTTAAAGACCTTCGACCTCGACGCCATGGATCCCCTTGGCCCGGACTTTGTGCACACGATCATCGAATGCGCGAAACTCGCGTTTGCCGACCGGGAGGCCTTTTACGGCGATCCGGCCTATTGCCCCGTACCCGTCGAAACCCTGCTGTCCGGTGACTACAACGATGCGCGCCGACAGCTGATCGGCGAGACCGCGTCGAAGGATCTGCGGCCCGGAACAATCGAGGGATTTGGCGGCAAACCGGTCGTGCCCGCCACAGTCCTCACCCCGGAGGCGCGTGCGGCGGGCGCTTTTGGCGGCGGTGAACCAACCGTGGCCCGGTTCGATGAACTGGCACTGTCCGCCGATGGATCGACGCGCGGCGACACCGTTCATGTCGATGTGATCGATCGCTGGGGCAACATGGTATCGGCGACGCCGAGTGGCGGCTGGCTGCAGTCTTCGCCGGTTCTCCCGGATCTCGGGTTCCCGCTCACAACCCGTGCCCAGATGTTCTGGCTGGAGGAGGGGCTGCCGGCGAGTCTGGCGCCCGGAAAACGGCCGCGCACGACCCTGTCGCCATCCTTGGCGCTTCGCGATGGCGAGCCTTACATGGTGTTCGGGACACCGGGCGGCGACCAGCAGGACCAGTGGTCACTCAATGTTTTCCTGCGACATGTGCACCATGGCCTGACATTGCAGGAAGCCATCGAAGCGCCGGAGTTCCATACGGCGCATTTTCCGCAATCCTTTTATCCGCGGTCGTCCCGTCCCGGCCATCTCGCCGTGGAAGATAGATTTCCGTCCGCGACGAGGGATGAGCTTGTGCGGCGCGGCCATGAACTGGAAGTGGACGATGCCTGGTCGATCGGACGTGTGACCGCCGCAGCAAAGGACGGGAACCGGCTTCGGGCGGCGGCAAATCCGCGTTTCGCCCAGGCATATGCCGGCGGGCGCTGATCCGGATGCGCCCGATTGATCGGTGGTGTCCGCCGGTCTGCCATCCGCAGGCCGGAAGTATCGCGGTATACCGGGACCGGGAGCGCCGGTTGGCTGCTCAGTCGAAAACGATCCGAAATCCCATATGGCCCGCCGAACTGTCCGGCGTAACGCCGGTGCGGGCCGCTATCCGGTAGCGATAACAATAGGATCGGTGGCACATATACGATCCGCCCTTGGCCAGCCGCTGCCCGTCCGCAACCGCCGATGCATTCAGTGTTCTTGCCTCCGCGCGGAGCGAGCGAACACGAAACCGATCGGCGCACCATTCCCAGACATTGCCCGACATATTGTATAGTCCGTAGCCGTTCGGCGCGTAGGCGTCGACAGGTGCGGTCCCGGAATAGCCATCGGCGGCGGTATCGCGATCGGGAAAGTGGCCCTGCCAGATGTTGCAGGGCAGGAATTCGGTGTCGTCGGGTTCGCGTTCCCCCCAGGGGTAGCGGGCATGCACCGCGCCGCCCTTGGCGGCATGCTCCCACTCCGGTTCGCTGGGCAATCGCCCGCCCGCCCAGCCCGCGAACGCCGTGGCGTCATTCCAGGAGATGTGGATTGCCGGATGGTTCGCGCGGGATTCGACGCCCGTGCCGGGACCTTCCGGATGACGCCAGCTCGCGCCATCCACCCGCTGCCACCATTCGGTGCCCAGCACATACTGTGCGTGCGGATCGCGGGGGGCGAAACCGCGATAGACGATTGACCAGCCATATGCCTCCGCATCGGTCTGATAGCCGGTTTCCGACACGAACTCGGCAAACCACGAATTGGTGACGGCAAAGGGATCCATCCGGAACGGTTTGACCCGGACCCGGCGCGGCGGGCCCTCGCCGTCTGCCGGCAGTTCGGGCCTGTTTGTGCCCACAAATGCGGCGCCGCCCGGAATTCCGACAAACCTTCCTGGTATGGGCCCATTTCCGCGGACCGTGACCGCCGGTGCGGATCCGCGCTCGCCTTTTCGTTGCCGGTCCGCAATGCAGCAAGGCCCTTTTTCGCTCACGGTTCACCTTGATGGAGTGCAGGGCCTACGCGCCCAGAAACGTCTCCGTATCGCTTGTGTAGCGCGCCAGACGGTCGGCATCGATATCGGCGCCAAGGCCGGGACGGTTGGGAATTGCCAGAAAACCGTCATCGTCGATCTTGAACGGTTCGCAGATGATGTCGTCCACATAGGCGCTACCGCCGATATACTCGACCAGATCGGTATCCGGAAAGGCGCTTGCCAGTTGCAGGTCGGCGGCCAGACCCAGCGCGGTGTTCCAGCCATGGCCGATATATTTCACGCCGAAGTCCTGGGCCATCCAGGCAATCCGCCGTTGCTCGCTGATTCCGCCGACTTTGGTGACATCGGGCTGGACGATGTCGAGGGCGCGCCGCGTCAGCCACGGGAAGAACGATTGGCGGCGGGTGAGGACTTCCCCGCCGGCGATTGGGACCCGGCTGGCGTTCCGCAGTTCGACGAAGTCATCGATTGCGTCCGGCTTGAGCGGCTCCTCAAACCAGGACACGCCGTGCTCCGCCAGCATGTCGGCTGTGCGAAGCGCCCATTTCAATCCGTTCGGCCAGAATGCGTCGCTGGCGCCGGCATCCACGAGGAGCTTGGATTCCGCGCCCACAGCATCTTTCGCCGCCCTGATGATGGCTTCATCGAGCGCCGGATTGTCGTGCCGGCCAAATGGTCCCCAGCCGATCTTGAAAGCCCGGAAGCCCGCGTCGCGATAGGGTGCGATCCTGTCCGCCATCCGCTCCGGCCGATCCATCAACAGCGAGCAGTATGGCTTGACCCTGTCACGGTGGCGGCCACCCAGAAGCTGTCCGACGGGAAGGCCTGTCGCTTTGCCCAGAACATCCCACAGTGCGATGTCGATACCGCTGATCGTATGGGTCAGCGTGCCGCCCCGGCCCATCCAGAAGGTGTGTTGATGGAGTTTTTCAGTCACCCGTTCCGGCTCCAGCGCGTTTTCGCCTACAAAGAGCGGCGCCAGAACCTCGAGCGCCGCCTCCGCAAGGCGGCCGTCAGTAAAGGCGCTGCCGAAACCGGTGATCCCGGCATCGGTGTGGACCGCGATCAGCGCATGGATGGAATCCTCCGCCTTGATCTCGTTCGACCAGCCGCCCTCCGGGCTGTTCCCGAAAAGCGAGGCGGAGCGGATCGCCGTAATCCGCGCCGGAGCAGGAGACGACGGGCCCGGCGAGACTCCCGGCTTTTGCTTGTGGGCGTTCGCGGCCGAATCCATCGCGATATCTCCAATGCCTTTTGGCTGGCGCACAAGGAGCGGCACACTCCTTTTTCTTGACTTCAATCCATATAGTATACAATTATACGATTCAAGCAATCGCCCTCCGGGATCCGCCCAATGGCCTCAAACAGCACCGGCAGCCGAATTACTTGCGACGTCGACTTCGACAAGGACGGGCGGCAGGCACGCTATGTCCGCGCCCCCCTGTCGCGGAACACGTCGGGATGGGGAACAATCGAGATTCCCATCGTCGTCGTCAAGAATGGCACCGGACCGACGGTTCTGTTGACCGGCGGCGTTCATGGCGACGAATATGAGGGGCCAATCGCCATTTCGCGGCTTGCCCGGAAGCTGAAGCCTGAGGATGTTCAAGGCCGGGTGATCATGATGCCGGCGGTCAACATTCCGGCTGTGATGAACGACACACGCTTGTCACCGATCGACAATCTGGACATCAACCGTTGCTTTCCCGGTGATCCAAAAGGGACTTTTTCCCCGATGCTCGCCCATTTCATGGATAGTGTCATTCTTCCCCACGCCGACGTCTCGATCGACATGCACACGGCGGGGCATTCCGCCGATTCCGCGCTTTCGACCAACATGCATTACGTGCCCGACGCCCGATTGCGTGCCAAGACCATGGCGGCGGCGGCGGCATTCGGCGCGCCATACAATGTTGTCTTTTGGGGTGTCGACGAAGGGGCGACGTTCACGTCCTGCGTTGAGCGTCGCGGGATCATCTCGCTTGGAACGGAGCTTGGCGGCTGGGGCCGGGTCAATATCGAGGGCGTCCGCATCGGGTGCCGTGGCGTCGACAACATCCTGAAGCACTTTGGCGTCATCGCGGGTGAACCCGACACGAGCCAGGTCAACGGCGATCCGGCAGGCCGTCACATGATGGTTCGGGATTCCAGGCTCTACACCTTCGCGCCCTCCGGCGGCCTGTTTGAACCTTGCCATACAGTCGGCGACGAGGTGACCGAAGGAGAAACAGCCGGATACATTCACTTTGTGGAAGACATCGACCGGCAACCGATCGAACTGCGCTACGCCGCCGGGGGTACGGTCTGGATGTGTGCCGGCCCCGGCCGGTGCCAGCGCGGAGACGCGGTGGCGGTTCTCATGACCGATTTCGAAGAGCCGCAGGATATCTGAGCCTGGCGGTACGTGGCACCAGGTCGACGTGCGGGGAGGATCGAAGTGCCGAAAATACTGATCGCCGAATGCATGCAGGAAATATCCTCGTTCAATCCTGTCCCCTCGCAATATGAGAATTTTCACATCGGCCGCGGCGACGACCTGTACGCCCATCGCGGCCTCAATACCGGTCTGGGCGGTGCGCTGGCTGTGTTCGATGATGTGCCGGATGTGACCCTTGTGCCGACCCTGTCCGCACAGGCCGGCAGCGCCGGCCTGCTTTCGGCGAAAGGCTGGGCGCGGCTCGCTGGCGAATTCCTGGAATCGGTCGAGCAAAATCTCGCAGGCGCCGACGCTGTCTATGTCTCGCTCCACGGTGCGATGGGTGCCGAAGGTGAACTCGATCCCGAAGGCTATCTTCTGACCGAAATTCGCCGTCTGGCCGGCGACGGGATACCCATCGTCGTTTCGCTGGATCTCCACGGCATTCTGACAGACCGGATGATTCGGGCTGTCGACGGCTTTGCCATCTACCACACCTATCCGCACGTCGATTTTGGCGACACCGGCGCGCGTGCCGCCAGGCTGCTCCTGAAGTTGATGGCCGGTGGCGTGAAGCCGGTTGTGGCACGGACCGTGATTCCGGCTCTGGTCCGCGGCGATGAACTGATTACCAGAACCGGTTGCTACGGAGATCTTGTTCGCGAATGCCAGCGCATCGAACGCGATGGCACGGCGCTCTCGGCCGGCATCATGATTGGCAATCCGTTCACCGACGTACCGGAACTGTGTTCGCAAGTGCTGGTCATCACCGACAACGACCCTGTCTCCGCGGAACGGGAATCGGCACGTCTTGCGGGCGAATTCTGGCCGCAGCGCTTCCGCATGCAGGGCAAGCTGATTGCGCTAGAGCGCGCCATCGCCCAGGCGCGAACGATCGATGGGCCGGTGGTCTTCACCGACGCCGCCGATGCGACGTCATCGGGCGCCACCGGCGATTCCAATGCCATTCTCTGCGGCCTGAGGGAAGCGGATTACGGCGGGCGGGTGTTGGCCCAGATCGTCGATCCGGCCGCCGCGGCCTCGGCACATGCCGCCGGCATTGGCGCTGAAATCACGGTCACGCTCGGCGGCGCCTGCGATTCACGGTTCACCCCGATGCCCGTCAGCGCGCGCGTCAAGCTCCTGTCCGACGGAACCGGGCGGCTTGAAACGATGAAAATCGGGCTCGATGCCGGACCGACCGCCGTTCTCTGCTTCGACAATTTCACCGTTGTCGTCTTTTCGCGCAGCATCAGCCTGTTCGATCGCGCCATGTATTATGCCAGCGGCCTCGATCCCCGCGATTTCGATCTTGTTGTCGTGAAGTCGCCGCATACCGAATATCACATGTACGATGCCTGGGTGGAAAAGAACTTCAATATCGACGTTCCCGGCGCGACATCGGCGGACCTGAAGAGCCTCGGCCACACGATCTGCGCGCGGCCGATGTTTCCGCTCGACGAGGGTGTCGGCTTTCAACCCGCAGCGAAGCTGTATTCCCGGTGACATGACGTGAGCGGAAATCCGGTGCCCAACTGCCATGAAAATTGAATCGGTAGATTTTTTCTACTTGTCCATGCCGAACGTGACGGAGGAAGCGGACGGAAGCCAGGATGCGCTGTTGGTGCGGGTCGCCGCCGGCGGCCTTGTCGGCTGGGGCGAGTGCGAGGCGGCGCCTTTGCCCTCCATCGCCGCGTTCGTCTGCCCGATGTCCCATGGCGTCTGCCGTCCGGTCGGTGCTTCCGTGCTTGGCAAGCCGCTGAATGGTCCCGAAGACATCGCCGCCATCGCGCGCGCCGTTGAATATGACAGTATGGATCTCCTGCAGGCGGCGCACACATTCTCAGGTGTTGAAATGGCCCTTTGGGACTTGCTCGGCCGCAAGACCGGCGAACCCGTCTGGGCGCTTCTCGGTTACGGCGCCAGCCATCCCAAGATCCCCTATGCCTCGCTGCTTTTTGGAGACACGCCGGAAGAGACGTTTCAGCGCGGCCGCACGGCGCGCAACGAGGGCTTTGCCGCCGGCAAATTCGGCTGGGGGCCGATCGGCCGTGGCAGCGTCGGCGCCGACGCCGACCATTTTGCAGCCGCCCGCGAGGGCATCGGTCCCGACGGCCACCTGATGGTCGATGTCGGCCAGATCTTCGGCGAAGATGCCGCCGCCGCCATGGCGCGCCTTCCGGCTCTGGAGGCGGCCCGCGCGCTGTGGTTCGAGGAGCCGTTCGGCGCCCACGCCTACGAAGCCTATGCGGAGATCGCCGGTCGAAACAGCCCGGTACGAACCGCCGGCGGCGAGGGTGCGCACAACGTCCACATGGCGCGTCACCTGATCAACTACGGCAAAGTCGGATTCGTGCAGATTGATACCGGCCGCATCGGTGGAATAGGGCCGGCCAAGATCGTTGCGGATTTGGCGGTCGCCGCCGGCGTCACCTTTGTCAACCACACATTCACAAGCCACCTTGCCCTAAGCGCCTCGCTGCAACCCTTCGCGGGTCTTGGGGATCACGAAATCTGCGAGTATCCGGCGGCGCCCAAGCAACTCGCCATCGACCTGACATCAAATCACCTCGACCGGGATGCGAACGGCATGGTCCGGGCACCGGATAGGCCCGGCCTCGGGATAGAGATCGATCTCCCGCGTCTCAGGCCCTATCTGGTCGATATGGAAATCAGGGTCGGCGACGAGCGGCTATACGCAACGCCCGATATCGTCTGAGTGGCGGAGCCTTCTCACAAGATGACGGATCGGCCGGACATCCTGTTCATTCTCTCCGATCAGCACACCCGCAAGATCGCGCGATGCTACGGCGATCCGGTTGCCCAAACGCCAAACATCGATCGCATCGCCGCGCGCGGCGTCGCTTTCGACCGGGCCTATTGCCCGTCACCGATCTGCACGCCAAGCCGCATGTCGCTCCTGAGCGGCCGCTGGCCGCACGAAAATCGCTGCTGGACGCTGGAAGATCAGTTGTCCTCCGACATTCCCACCTATGCCCATGCGCTGGGCGCCGCCGGCTACCGCACGATCCTTTGCGGGCGGATGCATTCGATCGGCCCCGATCAGCTTCACGGCTTTTCGGAGCGCCATGTCGGAGATTGCAGCCCAAACTGGCTGGGGGCGCCGCGACAGGATCTGGGTGAACTGTCAGGCGCGCAGGGTCCGGCGGCGCCGAGCACGCGCGGCAACGACCGCACGGCATTTGGTATTCGTCAGTCCGGGATCGGGCAATCCGGCTATGAAGTTGTTGACGATGCCGCGACCGATGCGGCGTGCCAGTGCCTGGAATCTCTGGGCCGGGCGCGAGCCGCGGGCGACCGGACCCCGTTTCTTCTGCAGGTCGGCTACATACTGCCCCATTGCCCCTTCGTGGCGCGAAGGCCCGACTATGAGGCGTTTGCCGGCCGCGTCGGCGCCGATACCCTGCCGCGATCACAAGGTGAGCATCCCTTCGTTACCGGATGGCGGCGGTATTCCCGGACCGATGCGCCGGACCGCGAGGCGGCGGTCAGGGCGCGAACGGCCTACTACGGATTGGTGCGCGCCCTCGATTCCAAAATCGGCAGGGTGCTGGATGCGCTCCACAATGCCGCGCTCCATAAGAATATTCTGATCGTCTACGCCTCCGATCACGGCGAGCAACTGGGCGACCGCGATTTGTGGTGGAAGAACACGTTCTACGAAGAATCGGTGGGGGTGCCGCTGATCCTCTCCTGGCGGGGACGCCTGCGCGAAGGATCCCGCTGCGCCCACATCGTCAATCTCCTCGATATCGGTACGACCTTTATCCAGGCCGCCGGCGCCCCGGCGCTGCCACGCGCGCGCGGCCGATGCCTGTTGCAGACCGCCGCCGAACCGGCCACGCCGCCGACCGGTCGGACATTCTCCGAATATGTCACCGACCGCTCCTCAGCCTGGACCGGGCCCGAGCCGACCTGCCAGCGCATGGTGAGGCACGGCCGCTGGAAATTCGTCTATGTCCATGGTGACCGCCCGCAATTGTTTGACCTTCACGATGATCCCCACGAATTGCGCGACCTTGGCGAGGATCCCGCATATGCCGACGTGCGCCGGCAACTGGAAGAACTTGTCCTCGATGGCTGGGACCCGGTGCAGGTTGCCGGCGAAGTTGAGGCGCGAACCGCCGAAAAGGCGCTCTTCCGCGACTGGGGCCGGGCGACAGCGCCGGACAGTCGGTTTCAGTTCCGGATCGGCCCGCATGACAGCTGGCTGGATCCGGCGGACTAGGCATCCGGACGTCGGGAATTCCGTCCCTACGGACCGTTTGGCGCCGCAAGACGTGGTGCAATTTCCGTCTCGACCATTGCCGCAAGCTCCAACCCGCGTGCATCGTCGATCGCTTCTGCATGGCGCCGCATGCGCTGGGCAAGTTCCGAGATCAACGGCGCATAGTCGGGATAATGCTTGTAGCGCTGGAATTCGCCATCCGGGCGCGGTGTCACAAACACATCGAGCTCCTCTTCGGGATCCGCGTCCAGGTCGTACAATTCATGCGCGCCGTTTGCCGAAGCGATCAGCTTCCAGTTCGCCGTTCGCACGCTGCGTTGCTCGATCTTGCTTATGTGAGTGATGTTTTCCACGTAGTAGTCGTCGCGCCAGTCGTCGGGCATATGGCCCGCCAGCAACGGAGCGATGCTTCGGCCGTGTAGACCATCGGGAATATCGGCGCCGGCGAGATCGAGCAGGGTTGGTGCAAGATCCTGCAGGCCGATAGGCGCTGCCGACCGGCTATCGGGCGAAATGCCCGGCCCTTCGACGAGAAACGGAATCCGGATCGCATCATCGTGGCAGACGAACTTGTGCTCGCCCTCGCGTCGGTACCAGAACGTATCGCCGTGGTCGGAATAGTAAATGACGAACGTGTTGTCTTTCAGGCCGGTTCGTTCAACCGCTGAACGGATGCGCGCCAGGTTGGCGTCCAGCGCACTGACCGCGGCATAATATCCGGCAAACGGCACGCCCCTGCCGCGATAGGGTTCATAATACCGCTTCGGCGCGGAATAGGGATCATGGGGTGGATAGTAACTCTGCACCATGACGAAGGGCTTGTCGTCGGATTTGCGCCGTTCCAGGAACGCGATGGACGCATCGGTTGCCCGATCGGGCCGGTACTCGCCGTCCAGCTTGCCATCGATCCAGTGGCCGACACGGGAGTTGAAACATTCTTCCCAAACGTCGAAAAACGGCGGCTGCGCCTCGCCCAGGTGCCACTTGCCGAAATGGGCGGTCAAATAGCCATTCGCCTGCAAATGATCGAACACTGTTTTTTTGATCGCGGAATGGGATTCAAACGCGTTGTCGATCCCGTAGACATTGTCGATCACGCGGTGCGCGTGCGGATAAACGCCGGTCCACATGGTTCCGCGCGCCGGCGTGCAGACGGGCCAGGGCGTGAAGGCATGGTCGAACACGATGCCGGCGGCGGCCATGGCGTCTGTGCCCGGGCTTGAGACAAACCGGTTGCCGTAACAGGCCAGCGAATCCATGCGCTGCTGGTCGGCGCAGACTAGAATGATGTTCGGCCGGTTAGCCATGGATTGCACCTTTCTCCTGGCGCTCGCGGTGGATGTCTTCGGCATAGTGACAGGCGACCTCGTGGCTGTCGGAGAGGGTGCGAAGCCGTGGCTGCACCTCGCGGCATTTGTCTTTCACCATCGGACAACGGGTGTGAAATCGGCATCCGGCAGGTGGGTTGGCCGGGCTTGGCACATCGCCCTGAATGGTCTTGAACCGTTGCTTCCCTTCGCTCCGAGAAGGCACGGCATCCAGAAGCGCAATCGTATAGGGGTGGAGCGGCGCATCGAAAATATCGTGCCTTGCCCCCGTCTCGACGATCTGGCCCAGATACATCACGGCCACCCGGTCGGAGATATGGCGTATGACCCCCAGGTCGTGGGAGATGAAGAGGTAGGTCAGGCCGAGTTCGGTCTTCAGTTCCTTCAGGAGATTCAGAATCTGCGCCTGAATGGAGACATCGAGCGCCGAGGCGGCCTCGTCGCAGACGACGAAACGGGGATTGAGGGCAAGCGCACGGGCGATGCAAATCCGCTGCCGCTGGCCGCCTGAAAATTCGTGCGGAAACCGGGCGGCGTGATAGGTGGCAAGGCCCACCAGGCCGAGCACCTCGCGCAGCCGCTTCTCCCGACTGACCGCATCGCCGATTCCATGGATGACAAGTGGCTCCACAATCAATTCGCCAACGCTCATGCGCGGATTGAGCGCGCCCAGCGGATCCTGGAATACGATCTGCATGTCGCGGCGCAGAACACGCAGATCCGTCGGCGGCAGGGCCAGCACGTCAACGCCGTCGAAATGCACACTGCCTTTCGTCGGTTCGATCAGTCGCAGCACCATCCGCCCGGTCGTTGTCTTGCCGCAACCGCTTTCGCCAACCAGCCCCAGCGTCTCGCCTTTGCCGAGATCGAAGGATACGCCGTCGACCGCACGGATCGCGCCGTGCTCGCCGAACAGGCCCTTGCGTCGCGTCTGGAAGACCTTGCCAAGATCGCTGACCCTGAGAAGGATCGCGTCCGATGCCGTGGGCGCAGATTCGCTCATGACGGCTTGCGCACGAGACGGTAGTTGGTCTCTCGGATGCAGGCGGCCCGGTGTCCCGGCCCCGCCGCGACCAGGGGCGGCACCGCCTCGGCACAGGGCGGTTTGGAATAAGTGCAGCGTGGGGCGAACCGGCAGCCCGGCGGCAGGTCGAAGGGCGGCGGCACCGTTCCTTCGATGGCGGTGAGTTTCGCGATGTCATGGTCAACGGCCGGAATGCTGGCCACCAGCCCTTCGGTATAGGGGTGCCTGGGCCGAACAAAGGCATCGTCGGCAGGGGCCTCCTCCACCACCTGGCCACAATACATGACCAGAACCTGATCGGTGAACGAGGATACGACACCGAGGTCGTGCGAAATCATGATGATGGCCATCTGGTACTCGGCCTGAAGGTCCAGCATCAACTCCAGGATCTGCGCCTGGATCGTGACGTCGAGAGCCGTTGTCGGTTCGTCCGCGATCAGCAGCTTCGGTCCGCAAATCAGCGCCATGGCGATCATCACCCGTTGGCGCATGCCGCCGGAAAGCTGGTGCGGAAAATCGTCCACGCGCTGTTCCGGCGCCGGAATGCCGACCCGCCGCAAGGTCTCGATTGCCCGCTCCCGGGCCTCGCGACGCGAAATCCCGAGATGACGGCGGACCGTCTCCACAATTTGGTGGCCGACGGACAGGACGGGATTGAGCGCCGTCATCGGCTCCTGAAAAATCATGCCCATCGCGCCGCCGCGCAATTCTTCAAGGCGCCGTTCCGGGGCAGTGAGCAGATCTTCTCCCATCAGGTGCAGCTTGTCGGCCGCAATATGTCCGTTGGGCGGTAGCAGCCGCATCAGGGCAAGCGCGGTCATGCTTTTGCCGCTGCCCGATTCACCGACAATACCGAGAACTTGCCCCGATGACAGGCTGAAGGAAATGCCATCCACGACAGTCGAACTGCCGAAGGAAACCGTAAGGTTCTCCACCGCAATGAGCGGTGTGGCGACCGTCTCTGGCTTGTCGCTTGCGGGAAGGCTATTCACGTCCGACAAGGTTCCGCCATATCGTTCATTTCCAGCTTGTCATCCGAAAATCGTATACTATTATACGATTTTGGCAAGCAGGCATGTTTGCACCTGACTGCATAGTTGGCTCGAAAAGCGCATGAGCTTCGATGTCCGGGGCCGATAGTGACGGTAGGAACGCACCCGATGCAACAGCCAAACATCGTCCTCGTGCTTGTCGACCAGCTTCGTCGCGATGCGCTGGGATTTGCCGGCGATCCCAATGTCCGCACGCCGAACCTCGACCGGATGGCTGCCAATGGGGTGAATTTTTCGGCCGCCTGCTCGACTTTTCCTGCCTGTGTTCCATTTCGTTTCTCGCTGATGACCGGCGAGTATGCCCATTCACGCAACGTGCCCGCGCTCGGCTATCGGCTGTCGCCGGCCGAGCGGCTGATTGGTGAGGTCATCAGGGCGCAAGGCTACGCCACTGCCTATATCGGCAAATGGCATCTCTATTCGGCCTACGGCGTAAGCGGCGGAATGACCCTTTCCCAGGCGTGCCGCACGCCGATCCCGGCGAGCCACCGTCGCGGTTTCGACTACTGGCGCGGCTTTGAGCTTCGCAACGACTTCAATGATACATGGTATTTCATCGATGACGATCCGCTGCCGACCAGGCTTGAGGGCTACCAGACCGACAGTCTGTTTGATCTCGCACTGAACTATGTTGCGCGGGACCGGCCGGCCGGCAAACCGTTTTTCCTTACGCTTTCCGTGGAGGCGCCGCACCCGCCATTCATGGCGCCGGCGGCCGCCCTGGAGCGGGTTGCGGCAAGGGGTGCGCTGACGCGCCGTGCAAATGTCGACATCGGCAATATCGCGTTCTTTCCGCCTGAATGGTACGAGGCGAGCGGTCCGGGCGGCGCCATCGATCCCGACGATCCTTCGACGATCGGCCCGGTCTTTGAATCCAATATGCAGGCCTATTACGCGATGATCGAAGTCATCGACGCCAATATGGGCCGATTGGAGAAGCAGCTTGAATCCCGGGGGCTTGCGGAAAACACGATCATCGTTTTCCTGTCCGACCACGGGGAGCTTGGCGGCAGTCATGGATTGCTGGGCAAGGCGGAGCCGTGGGAGGAATCGATCGGTGTTCCGCTGATCGTCTATAGCGCCAATGAAGATCTCGTACCCCCGGGGCGGGTTTGTGATGCGCCTTTGCAAACGGAGGATTTGTTTCCGACCCTCATTGGCCTTGCCGGCGGCGCGGCGAATGCCAAACTGCCAAGGGAGGATTTTTCGCGCTTTATTCTGGGCCGCGCGCCAGTGCCCGAACGCGATGGAGTCCTGATCGAGTTCGTCACCGAAACCCGGCCCAACAGGGCTTACTATGACGAGACCTGGCGAGGCATTCGCACCCGCACCCACAAATATACTGTGCTCGGCGATCGTTCAGGCGCCAGGCCATGGCAGCTGTTTGACCTGCTCGCCGACCCCTATGAACAACGCAATCTTGTCGCGGCAACGGCGGCGCAAGGCGTCGCGGCCGATTTGCACGCCAAACTGATCACGCTGCTTGAATTGTCCGAGGACGATTTCGCGCTTGCGCCGGCGTTCGGTCTGCCCGCGCGAAACGCCGTGCCGCAATGACGGGCGGCTAGTTGCGGCGCTCCAGGAGCCGAAGCTGTTCAACCAGACCTTCGTAGTCGATCGCCCGTGAGTATTCCAGAATATGTTCCTCCATCACCTTTTCCAGGTTGCGAACGTCGCCCTTGCGCAGCGCATCGATGACCTGATCATGTTCTGAGGCGATTCCTTCAAGGTCTTTTCTCAGCGTCGACAAGCCGAATATGATCGTGAGTTGCCGCGAAAGCGGTTCCCAGGCGCGCACGAGCACCTCATTGCCCGACAGCTTGCAAAGGCTGTGGTGGAACTCCGTGTCCAGCCGCGCCAGGCCGTAGCCATCACCGGACTGTGCTGCCGCATGCTGCTTGCGCACCAAATCCTCCAGCGGTGACAGCACGTCCGGATTGGTTGCCGCCCGGGCGGCAATCTCGCGGCAGGCGTAATTTTCCAGCGCCAGGCGGACTTTCAGGATCTTCTCCAGCCTGTCGATATTGACACTCATCAGGCGCATGCCGCGATAGCGCTCGTTGACGACGATCCCCTGGCTTTCCAGGAGACGCAGTGCCTCGCGCACCGGTACGCGGCTGACATTCAACGAGCGCGCAACTTCCGCTTCCACGATCCGGTCACCCGGCAGGTACACACCGGTCGCCGTCGCCTCGACGATCGCTTCCACGACCTGATCGACGAGTGTCTTGGCGGCCAGCGGCTGCAGCTTGGGCGTTTTCCCGCTCCGGTGCGGTGCTTCACTGATTGGCATGGTGGTTCAAACCTGCGCTCCTTGACGCTTTAATAAAATCGTATACTATTATACGATCCAGAGGAATAAGGGAAAGACTAGCGGCACGATTACCGACCGTGAACCTAGAAATCGAATTTCCCACCAATCATAGGAGCAAGAGGGAAAATGGCTATGGCAACGAGAATCGTAGCATCGCTGCGCAGGCTGCTCGCAGGCGCTGCGTTCGTGATCGCAGCGTCCATCCTGGCCGGTGGCGCAGCGGCGCAAGTCACGGGGGGCGATGTGGTCGTTGCCCAGGGCTCCAATCCGCCGAGCCTGGACGCGATGGTCACGTCCTCCCAGGCGTCTCGCAACATCAACATGAACATCTACGAGACGCTTTTCGGGTTCAGCGAGGGCGTGAAGCCGATTCCGATCCTCGCCGAGGGTGTGGACATCTCCGAAGATGGATTGACCTATGTCTTTCCGCTCCGCAAGGGCGTGAAGTTCCACAACGGCAAGGAAATGACCGCGCAGGACGTGAAGGCGTCTCTGGAGCGCTATCGCAAGGTCGGCGCCACCAAGAACCTGCTCGATCCCGTGGAAAGCATCGAAATTACCGGCGACTATGAGGTGACCTTCAAGATGACGGAGGCCGCGCCGACATTTCTCGAAGCGTTCTCCTCGCCGCGTGCGCCTGCCGCCATCATTCCGGCGGAAGAGGCCGATGCGGAAGCAGGCAAGACCAAGTTCACCGGAACCGGGCCGTACAAGTTCGTCGAATACGTGCCGGACAGCCACGTCAAGCTGGAACGGTTCGAGGATTACTCCGCCGATACCCGCCATGATGATTTCGACGGGTTTGGCGGCAAGAAGACGGCCTATTTCGACACCGTGACGTTTCGCATCATGCCGGAGGGCGGCGCCCGCATCGCTGCGCTGGAGGCCGGCGAAGTGCACGTACTGGAACAGATCCCGGTACCTGCCGCCCGGCGCCTGGCCAGCGATCCGAATATCGAAGTCTATGAAAACATGCCCTGGGCGTTCCTGACTTTCATCATGAACGCCAATGTGCCGCCAACGGACAATCCGAAATTCCGCGAGGCGGTGCAGGTGGCGATCAACATGGAGGAGACAGCGGCGATCGCCACCGAAGGTCTGTTTGCGCTTGACCATGGCTGGCAGTATCCGGGTTCCACATACGACGCCGGAGACATCGGCAAGGAGTACTACAATCTCGCCGATGCCGAGCGGGCAAAGAAGCTGCTCGGGGAAGCCGGCTATAATGGCGAGGAATTCGTCATTCTCACCGACAGCAACATTCCTGAACACAACAAAGCGGCGGTCGTGATTGCCGAAAACCTGAAGGCTGCGGGCATCAATGCCGTGATCAACCAGGTCGACTGGCCGACCGCCCTGAAGATCCGGCTTGAGGATGAAGGCTGGAACGGCTGGACACTGATGATGGGCATCGAGCCCTATCTCGGACCGGTGGGATTGTTTGCCACGCTGACCGGGAAACGTCCGCACTTCGTCAAGAACGATCCTGTTCTTGATGATCTGCAACAGGAGCTGGTGACCGGCATGACCGTGGAAGACAGGGCCGCCACCTTCAAGAAAATTCAGACCCGCATGTACGAGATATTCACCGTGGTGAAGGTCGGCGATACCGGCCTTATGCAGGCTGCCCGTGCAAAGGTGAAAGGGTTCAAGCCGTTCCGTTTCCCGCGCATGTACAATGTCTGGTTTGAGGAATGATCCGGACTTGAAAAAACGGGGGCCGCGATCGCCGGCGTCGTCGCGGCCCCCTGCTATTCCTGCCCGTATGTTTTTCCGCGATTGCGCCGGATAATCATAAAGGCCACGATGACAGAAAAGGGATGCCTGTCCGCCGGGTGCCCTGACTGCCGGAGAACGATATCGTGTTCGGGTTCCTCTTGCGTCGCCTTTTGAGCGCCATACCGGTCCTGTTCGTCGTCTCGCTGGTGACTTTCGCGATAATGTGGATTGTGCCCGGCGACGTCACCGCCGAACTGGCCGGGCCGGACGCCACGCCCCAGCAGATTGAACATATGCGAACCGAACTGGGCCTCGACCGGCCGCTGCCGGAGCGCGCGCTGAAGTGGTACGGCAATCTTTTGCGCGGCGACCTGGGCCAGTCATACCTTCTGAACCGTTCTGTCACAGATGCCGTATTGGAACGCTTGCCGGTAACGCTCTCATTGGCCGCCCTTGCCCTGTTCCTCGCCGTGTTCATGGGCATGTTGCTCGGCATTTTTGCGGCGATCCGGCACAACACGTGGGCGGATCAGGGATCTGTCGCCCTGGCCTTGCTCGGCCTGTCGCTGCCGGACTTCTGGTTCGGTCTTGTGCTCATCTTTTTCTTCGGGGTTCATCTGGGCTGGCTGCCGACGGGCGGTTTCGTGCCGCTGACCGAAAGCTTTTCCGGATGGCTGTATTCCATGACCTTACCGGCGCTGACTCTCGCGTTCACGCAGATGGGCGTGGTTGCGCGCATGACGCGGTCGTCCATGCTCGACGTGCTCGGGCAGGACTATGTCCGCACGGCCCGTGCCAAGGGCATGCCCTTCGGTATCGTCGTCTTCAAGCATGCATTGCTCAATGCGCTGGTCCCGATCGTGACCGTCGTCGGTGTCTTGACCGGGGTCCTGCTCGGCGGCGCGGTTGTGATCGAATCGGTCTTTTCCCTGCCGGGTGTCGGTCGTCTCATCATCGGTGCCATCCAGCGCCGTGATTTCCCCATCATTCAGGGTGGCCTGCTGATAACCGCGGCGACATTCGTTTTCGTCAATATCGCCGTGGACGTGATCTACGGTTGGCTTGATCCGAGGGTGCGTGATGAGCGCTGAGGGGGTGACGGGGCACAGGACGCCGGACCTTGCCGGCGAAATGTCCAGGGCGCGGTGGCGCCGCCGGCGCCTGTTCCTAAGGCGCCTCGTCGCCCACAGGTCGTTCCTGGTCGGTCTGGTCCTGTTCGGCTTCATCGTCCTGCTGGCGGCGACGGCCGATCTCGTCGCCCCCTTTGATCCGAACAAGAACGACTATCGAAATTTCCTGGCACCGCCATCCGCTGAACACCTGCTTGGAACCGACAGCTTCGGCCGCGACATCCTGAGCCGTATTGTCTACGGCACCCGTGTGTCGTTGAGGATCGGGCTGATTGTCGTTCTCACGACCGGAATACTGGGCACGTTGCTCGGCACGCTTGCCGGCTATGTGCGATGGACGGATTCGCCGATCATGCGGATCATGGATGGGCTGATGGCATTCCCGGGTGTGCTGTTGGCGATCGCTCTGGCGGCCGCGCTGGGCCCCTCCGAAGTCAATGCCATCATCGCCCTGACGGTTACGTTTACGCCGCGGACGGCGCGGGTTGTGCGCTCCAGCGTGCTCGTCGTGCGGCGCCTGCCGTTCGTTGAGGCGGCCATCGCCGCCGGCGCCGGGCATGGGCGGATCGTATTCCGCTATATTCTTGCAAACGCGCTGTCGCCGTTGATCGTCCAACTCACGTTCGTGTTCGCGGTTTCGATCCTGGCCGAGGCCATACTCAGCTTTCTTGGCGTGGGTCCGCCACCGCCGGCGCCATCGCTCGGCAACATAATTGCCGAGGGGCGCGCCTATGTTCAGGAGGCCGCCTGGATCGCCTTCTTTCCCGGGATCGCGATCGCCTGCGCCGTGCTGGGTCTCAATTTGATGGGTGACGGTTTGCGCGACATTATCGACCCGCGCCTGCGAAATGTTCGCGAAGCCGGCTGAATAATATGCCTTGCAATCGCCATGCATGGAATCGGCCCGGCTTGGTCCGGTTGGGCGGCGAGCGATGCTGGCCGGTCTGCAACGCTTTTGGGCTGGCGGCAGGGAATGCCGATCGCGCCGGCGTGTGCCCGGTGCCTTCCCGCGTGTTCGCGTGCGACAGGCCCGGGCGCGCCCGCCAAATGCCGAAATCGACGATCTCCCGCCGCCTGTCACGGCAAGTCAGGCAACGCCGGTGCCGGCGGACCGTCGGGGAGGGCGCCAGTCGCCCGCGGATCCCGTGCAGCGGGCTGTGGGCGTCACCGGGCAATTTAATAATTCCATATGCATTAATCAAGAAATGTGTAATAGTGAGAGCCTGGAATTTGCGTTTCGGGGAGGATTCCAGCGGCGTGTCGCTCAAGGGGACCAATCAGGAGTTTGGCCGGCCCTACAACCGGCGGATCGTTCTGGAGACGATACGCCTGCATGGCCCGATCAGCCGTGGCGAGATCGCGCGGCGTGTCGGCCTGACAATACAGACCGTATCCACCATCGCCCGGGAGCTGGAAGACCGCGGTTTGCTCATCGCGACGCGGGAACCGCCGAAGGGCCGCGGATCGCCGGCGACAACGCTCAGCATAGATCCGGAAGGCGGCTTCGGTCTTGGCATTCACACCACACCGCGCGGCATCGAGGCGGCGCTGATCAATCTCGCAGGCGAGGTGATCGGCAAGGAAGAGACGACGCTGCCGCACCCGGATCCGGACAGCGCGTTTCAAGAAATTGCCTCACTCGGGCGTTCCCTGATGGCGTTGCGGCCGGATGGGCGGATGCTGGGTGCCGGCATGGCGATGCCCGGTCCGTTCGATGTCGAATCGATGAGTTTCGTTGGTCCGACGACGCTGGAAGGCTGGAATGGCGTGCCGGTAAGGGAACGGCTGGCCGACGCGATTGGCCTGCCGGCATTCATCGAGATCGACGTCGCCGCTGCCGCCCATGGCGAGCGTCTCTACGGGACGGGCAGTGCCTTTCGCGATTTCTACTATGTCTTTATGGGCGTCGGCCTGGGCGGATGCATGGTTCACGACGGGTCCGTATTCCGCGGCTCGCACGGGAACGCCGGCGAGCTTGGCCACACGCCGATCGTGCCGGACGGGGATCCGTGCCCCTGCGGCAATCGCGGCTGTCTGGAGCGTTATGTCTCGATGGAAGCCCACGAACGCTGTGCGGCGGAAATCGGCGAGCAAGCATGGCTTGCGGACGTGGCGCCGGTTTTGCGGTCGGCGATCGTCATGATCGAAAACCTGTTTGATCCGGAAACCATCATTTTCGGCGGCGTTGCCCCGCCGGCGCTGATGCGAAATCTGATTGCTGCGACCGCGCCGCTACCCAATTCGATCGCCGCAAGGGGCGCGCGCTCTGCGGACCGGGTCATTCTGTCCGGTGCCGGACCCGAAGCGGTGCTGCGCGGGGCCGCCGCGCTGGCCATCTCCGGCATTTTGTCGCCGCGGTTTGGCATCATGTTCGCCGATAACGGCGGGCGGCAGATACGCGATCCGATTCTGGCAACGACAAGCCGAGCGAGGGTGGCATGAGCGAACAGATGCCGCTTCTCGCGCTGCAGAACATTACCAAGAGTTTCGGGGCGATCACGGCCCTTCGCGGCGTCAGTTTCAACGTCGCGCGGGGCGAGGTCGTCGCGTTGCTCGGCGACAATGGAGCGGGAAAATCGACGCTGGTGAAAATCATCTCGGGTGGTTTGCCGGCAAGCAGCGGTACAGTGTTTTTCGACGGAGAGGAACGGCATTTCGCCACGCCGAAGGCGGCGAAGCAGGCGGGCATCGAAACGGTCTACCAGGACCTTGCGCTTTGCACCAACGTCGACGTCGTCGCCAACTTTTTCATGGGGCGGGAGCTGACGAGAAAAGTTCTCGGCATCCCGATCCTGAAACATCGGGAGATGGAACGTGTGACCGCCGAGGCAATCGCTGCGGGCGGCACGAGCATCCCCTCGCTCAAGGTGAATGTCGAACACCTGTCGGGCGGCCAACGGCAGGCTATCGAACTCAACCGCTTCGTCCACTGGGGCGGCAAGCTGATCCTGCTGGATGAACCCTTCGCCGCCCTCGGCGTTGAGCAGACACGGCGCGGAATGGAGATGATCGACCGGGTCAGTGAGCGCGGACTGGGGGTTATTGTCATTACACATGTCATGGCGCAGGCCTTTGCGATCGCTGATCGCATTGTCGTCATGCGCCAGGGAGTTATCGCCGGTGACGTAGCAACTGCCGACACGAGTCCTGACGAGGTCATTCGCATGATCACCGGCGATATCGGCCGCGTCGGAAACCGGCCGGCACAACAATCCTGAACGGGAGGGACGCAATGAAATCGATTCTACGAAAAATTGTAACCGTGGCCATGGGGGTCGGGCTCGCCTTGTCGGCCGCAACAGCGGCGACATCGGCGGAAATGAAAGGCAAGATCTACTATCTGGTCCCGACGCTCCTTGACGAATTCCAGACAGGATCGGTTGATGCCATCACCAAGTTCATGGCCGATGTCGGTTATGAGGTCGTATCGCTGGATGGCCAGAACCGGACCGATTTGCAGCTCAATCAGCTTGACGACGTGATCAATCTCGATGCGTCCGCCATGATTATCGCTGCGGTTGATTTCGACGCCATCAAGCCCGGGATCGAAAAAGCTCGCGCGGCCGGAATCCCGGTCATGATCTTTGACCGGCAGATCACGTCGACACCCTCCGATTTCACCTCTGTTGCCGGTACAATCGAGATCGGATATGTCGCGGCGGCGGAGATCAGCCGGCTTCTTGGCGAAAAGAACGGTTCGGTGTCAGGCAAGGTCTTGCAGATCCTGGGCGACCCCGGTGATCCCTACACCCTCGAAATCCAGCAGGGATTTGAGGAAAAGATGGCGGCCCATTCCGGTGTCGAAATCATCACCCATCCGGCCATGCAGTGGGAAGCCAGCAATGCCGGCAACATTGCACAGGACCAGATTCTCGTTAATCCGGATATCGACCTGATCTTCTCGCATGCCGCCCACCTCTCTGTCGCAGTGGCCGCGGTGCTTGAAGCCGCCGGCAAGGCGCCCGGCGATATCATGATGGTAAGCTCCAACGGTGCTCCTGTCGGCTTGGACCTCATCCGCAAAGGCTGGCTGCAGGTCGAGGTCGAGCAACCGCTCTATGCCCAGGCGGCGGCGCTTGCCATGTTCGCCGACAAAGTGGTGAAGGGTGAGGAAATCAAGGCCGGAACCTATGACGTGACGGGCCTGGAATCGACACTCACGATTGAAAGCTGGGGCCCGAACATCAAGATCCCCGGTGCGGCAATCACCGCCGACAATGTCGATGATCCCAAGTTCTGGGGAAATCTCCAGCCGCCCGCCGATCCGGTCATGTCGGTCAAGTAGAGTAACCGACGGTAACGTGCGGGGGCTTCCGAGCCCCCGTGCACAGTTTGCCTGCATTCAGGATCACTGATGAGCGATTTTCCTGTAGATGAGCCCGCGAAGGGTGCGTTGTCATCAGGCCGCCGGGCGGCGCTGGAATTCGTACTGGACAATCTGGTCTGGATCATCCTGATCGTTGTTCTTGCGGTCTTTTCGGCGGCCATTCCGAAATTCCTGCAAATCGGAATTCTGCTCAATATCCTGGAACAATCCACCTTCGTCGGCATCATCTCGGTCGGGCTGTCGCTGACGCTGATTGCGGGCCACATGGATCTGTCGATCGAATCCGTGATGGCGCTGTCAGCCATGGTCGTGGCACTCGCCTTCGGCAGCGGCGGTGCCGGCGCCGGCATCGTGCTGGACCCGGCGTGGCTGGTATTCCCCGTGTCGTTGATTATGGCTCTGGTCGTCGGCGTGGCGATCGGTGCGCTCAACGGATTTCTGGTCGTGCGCCTGGAAATCAACGCCTTCATTGTCACACTCGCCGCCTACATCTGGGCGCGCGGGATGGTCGTTGCCCTGTCGGGCGGCAGATCGGTCTATGGGCTTCCCGATGGCATCCGCGTGATGGCGGTGGAGCGTATTTTTGGTATCCCGCTACTCGCCTGGGTGCTGATCGCGGTCTATGTGGTATTTTCATTTTTGCTGCGGCAAACCCCGTTCGGGCGCCACATCACGATGATCGGCGGCAACGCGGTCGCAACATTCCGGGCCGGAATCCGTGTAAATCGTGTTGTCACAATGACCTTCATCCTGTCCGGTGCCTTGGCGGGGCTCGCAGGATGGCTGCTTGCAGCGCGCACGTCGGGTGCGACCGCCAATCTTGGCATCGGCATGCTTTTTCAGGCATTCGCGGCTGTTGTGATCGGCGGTGTCAGCCTCAAGGGCGGCTATGGCAGGCTCTCCGGTGTTTTCGCCGGTGTCCTGTTGTTGTCGTCGATCCAGACAGCGATCAATGTTATGGGGCTGCCGCCACATTTCACGATGATGATCCAGGGCGGACTGGTTCTGGCGGCCGTGGTTCTGGACACTGTCAAGAACACAATTCGCCGTCAGTATCTATGACAATTGGGCTGGACAGGACATGACAGGGCGACTCGCCGGCAAATCAGCAGTCATTATCGGGGCCGCCAGCGGTATTGGCGAGGGAATCGCGGCGCGTTTCGCCGAGGAGGGTGCCAGGATCGTCATCGGCGATACCAACGTGGAGGCCGGCAAATCCGTGGCCGAACGTTTCGATGCGCATTTCGTGGAGGTTGATACGAGCCGGCGGGACGACGTGGATCGCGCCGTTGCCGCCGCGATGAACCGGCATGGCGGGATCGATATCATGATCCAGAATGCGGGTATCTATCCCTGGACTCTTATCGAGAGCATGGCCGGCGAGGAATGGGACCGGGTGATGGCGACCAACCTGAAGGGAACGTTCCTTGCGGCGCAGGCTGCACTTGAGCCGATGAAAAACCGCGGCGGCGGCCGGATGATCTTCACCTCGTCGATAACCGGGCCGCATGTGACCAGCCCCGGTCACGGTCACTATGCAGCGACGAAAGCCGGGATCAACGGTTTCATCAAATCCGCGGCGCTGGAGTTTGCCGGTTATGGCATCACGGTAAACGGCGTCGAGCCGGGCAACATCCTTACCGATGGAATGAAAGCGCACAGAAGCGCCGAGTTCATCCGGGGGATGGAAGCATCCGTTCCGATTGGAAGGCTCGGCACGCCGCGTGATGTTGCCAATGCCTTTCTGTTCCTGGCCAGCGATGACGCGTCCTACATCACCGGCACGACGATTACCGTCGATGGCGGTCAGCTTCTGCCGGAAGGCGGGAATTTTCGAATCGGGCCGAATTGAACAATCATGCATCTTTCTGACTTTCTGACATTTGAGCCTGCCGGCGATAGCCTCGACCAATTGCAGACCCCCGTGCCGGTCATCGACATTGATGTGGCTGAGAGCAATCTGAAACGCTGGCAGCAGCGGTGCGATGCGTTGGGGTTGGCCAATCGGCCTCATATCAAGACACACAAGATCGCCGGACTGGCGAAATTTCAGATTGCGCTTGGGGCAAGGGGCATCACGGCGCAAAAGCTGGGCGAGGCGGAGGTGATGGTCGCCGCCGGGATCGACGACATATTTCTGACATTCAATATCGTCGGCGAACACAAGCTGCGGCGCCTGACCGCGCTGGCCCGGAAAGCCGACATGTCCGTTGTCGCCGATCACGCAGATGTGGTTGCCGGGCTTGGTGCGGCCGGGAGGGCGGCGGGCCGGGATATTCCGGTGCTGGTGGAATGCGATACCGGCGCTGGCCGCAACGGTGTTCAGTCACCTCAGGCAGCCGTGGATTTGGCGGCAGAGATCGACCGGACACCGGGCGTCGCGTACGGCGGGCTGATGACATATCCGGCGCCCCGTACCCGACTGAAAGTCGGATCATTCTTCGCCGAGGCGCGGGCCGGCGCGGCGGATATCGGCCTGGAGACGAAGGTTACGAGCACCGGCGGTTCACCGGAGATGTGGAGCGATGAGGGCCTTGACGGCATAAGCGAATACCGTGCCGGCACGTATGTCTACTTCGATCGCTCGCTGGTTGAATATGGCACCTGCGGCTGGGATGATTGTGCGCTCGGCGTCCTGGCGACGATCGTCAGTTGCCCGACCGATGATCGGGCGATGATCGACGCCGGCTCCAAGTCATTGACCATGGATCTGCTGGGGCTTGACGGATATGGCGTCGTGCCGGCGTTGGATGGTGCCGGCATCTACAATATGAGCGAAGAACACGGATTTCTCGATATCTCCGGCGTCCGCCCGAAACCGAACATAGGTGATTTGGTAAAAGTGATACCCAATCATGTTTGCCCGGTATCCAATTTGTTTGACCGGGTCGTGTTTGTTCAGGGTGAAGAGGTCCTGGGCGCCGTGCGTGTCGATGCCCGGGGCGCCGTCCAGTGAGCGTTTTCCAACGCCATGACGTGCAACCGGTCATCAATGCCGCCGGAACCGTAACCCGTCTGGGTGGCGGGCTTCTGCGTCCTGAGGTTTCCGCGGCTATGGCAGAAGCCGGGGCATGCTCAGTCGACATCGAGACGTTGCAGGCGCAGGCATCAAAGACAATAGCGGCCCTGACCGGTGCAGAATCCGGTTATGTGACTTCGGGTGCGTCGGCCGGCTTGCTGCTGGCGACGTCGGCGTGCCTTGCCGGCCTTGATCCCGCGCGCATGGCCGGTCTTCCCGGCGGTGTCGAGTCCCGCAATGAAGTGCTCGTCGCTCGCGGCCAGCGAAACAGCTATGACCATGCCGTGCGCGCCGCCGGCGCGCAACTTGTCGAGATTGGACTGCCGGACCGCGGATCGGGGGCAGGTGTGCGTGATACCGAGGCCTGGGAGTATGACGCGGCCATTACCAACAAGACCGCTGCCATCCTTTACACAGCCGGCGCCGGGGCGCGGCCGTCAGTGCATGAAGTTGCCGCGGTCGCACAGGCTGCCCGCATTCCGGTCATCGTCGACGCAGCAGCCGAACTTCCGCCGCAGTCCAACCTTCAGGCGTTCATCGAGGCCGGAGCCGATCTGGTGATATTCTCCGGCGGCAAGGCCATCGGCGGACCGCAGGCATCGGGAATCCTGTGTGGAAGGCGCGACCTGATCATGTCGGCGGCGTTGCAGCATCTTGATATGGATGTCCTCTGGGACCTCTGGAGTCCGCCATCGAACCTGATCGACAAGTCACGCCTTGGTGGTTTGCCGCGACACGGCATCGGCCGGTCCTGCAAGGTGGGCAAGGAGGAGATTGCCGGCCTGTTGACCGCACTCGATCTCTTTGTGGCGGAAGGTGATGCGGTACGCCACGCCCGTTGGCTGACGATATGCCAGGATCTGGCATCCGGACTGCCGCGATCCGGACGGATCGCCGTGGACGTGGAAGCCGGCGACGATATCGGGGCGATCCCGAAACTGGTTTTGGGTTTTCCTGCCGACGAGACGGGCAAGGCGCTGGAACTAATAAAGACGCTGCTGAGCGCGACGCCGGCCATTCATACCGACATTTTTCGCCACGAGCAGGGCCTGGTTGTTTTTAATCCGATATGCCTTCGGGACGGGGATACAGCCGAGATCATCCGGCGTGTCGGGCCGCTTCTGGACTGAACCGGGCGCCAGGCCGCGAGCCGCCGGACCGGCGGCCTGGCCAGTGTAACACAATCATCGCGATACCATGGGCGGTACCACGCCGTCCGCTTTCCCCATCAATATTTGTTCCCGGCGGCGGTGCAATCGGGAGGCGGATCAGATGCCGTCGTTCCGCCTCCCGCCACCTTGCTCCTTACGCCTGCACGGGTGCCTGCAGGCCGTCGGGAACTGGCCGAAGCTTGACAGGTCGAACTCAGGCGCCTACTCCAAAATTCCACTATTACGAAAATGATTCCGGTATAGTGGAAACAATTATCTATAAGGGAGTTTCAGATGTTGCATAGGATTTCGGTGTCAACCGTCGCGACGATCGCGCTCTGCAGTGTCGCCCTGAGCGGAATGGCTCAAGGCGCCGACCGCCTCCAGGAGGTGCTGGATCGGGGCAAATTGATCGTGGGGACCGGCAGCACAAATGCGCCGTGGCATTTCAAGGATGCCGACGGCAATCTTGTCGGGTTCGATGTCGATATGGCCCGTTTGGTCGCAAAAGGCCTTTTCGACGACCCCGACAAGATCGAGTTCGTCTTTCAGTCCGGAGATGCCCGCATACCCAACCTGGCGACCGACAAGGTCGATCTGACGTGCCAGTTCATGACGGTTACCGCTGGCCGCGCGCAGCAGGTTGAGTTCACCATCCCCTATTATCGCGAGGGCGTCGGACTACTGTTGCTGGAGAACGGCAAGTACAAGAGCCATGCGGAGATGGTTGCCGCCGGCGCGGATGTCACGGTTTCGGTGTTGCAGAATGTCTATGCCGAAGACATGGTTCACGCGGCGCTGCCGCAAGCGAATGTCGACCAGTACGAGAGTGTCGATCTCATGTATCAGGCGCTGAATTCCAACCGCGCCGATGCCGCCGCGACCGATCAGTCATCGCTCGCCTGGTTCATGACACAGTCGCCGGGCCGGTATCGCGATGCCGGCTATGGCTGGAATCCCCAAAGCTATTCCTGCGCTGTCAAACCCGGCGATCAGCGGTGGCTCAACTTCGTCAATTCGGTTTTCCACGAGGCCATGACCGGCGTTGAATTCAACACCTATGCCGCGTCTTTCAAGAAATGGTTCGGCGTTGATCTCGCTCCGCCGCAAATCGGCTTCCCCGTCGAGTACAAATAGGTGAATTGAAACCGGGGCCGCGGGACGTGGACTACGACTTCAACTTTGGCGCAGTCTGGCGCGATTTCGATTTGTTGCTCTCCGGCTTGGGGCTTGGTCTCCTGCTGGCGATCATATCGATCGCGATCGGCTGCGTCATCGGTCTTCTCGCGGCCTTTTGCATGATATCCCGAAGCCGATTGTTGCGGGTTGTCTCCACGACTTACGTCGCGTTCATCCGCAACACGCCCATTCTGGTCCTGATCCTTTTCACATATTTTGCCCTCCCGCAGTGGGGCCTCAGATTGGGCAAGATTGAATCGTTCATACTTACCCTTTCGGTCTATTCCGGGGCATACCTGACGGAGGTGTTTCGCGCCGGGCTGATCAGCCTGCCGCCCGGATTGCGCGAAGCCGGACTGACCATCGGCCTCACCGAAATGCAGTCGAAATGGTATCTCACCATTCCGGTCATGTTCCGCAATGTTCTGCCGTCGTTGAGCAACAATTTCATTTCCCTGTTCAAGGACACATCCCTGGCTGCGGCCATCGCGGTTCCGGAGCTCACTTTCTATGCGCGGAAAATCAATGTTGAGACGTTCAGGGTGATCGAGACCTGGCTCGTTGCCAGCCTGATGTACGTGACGGCTTGTTACATTCTGGCCGGTCTCCTCCGTCGTTTCGAATACAAGCTGGCAATCCCGAAATAGCGGCGTGGATTGATGGAGCTCGACCAATTCCTGCTGGACGCCTGGCAATCGCGAGCGGCAATCGCCGCCGGGGTCGGCAATACAATCATGATCTCCGTTCTGGCGATCTTGAGCGGTACGTTGTTGGGTGTAGTTGTCGGATTGTTGCTGACCTATGGAAACGGATTCGTCCGCTTCTTTGTTCGCATCTACACCGATTTCCTGCGTGGCACCCCGGTATTCGTTCTGATCCTGGCGTGTTTCTACATTCTGTCTATCGTCGGCATTCAGTTGACGGCGTTTCAGGCCGGCACGTTTGCGCTGGCCCTTTTCTGCAGTTCCCATGTCGGTGAAATCGTACGCGGCGCATTGCAGGCAATTCCGGCCGGGCAAACTGAGGCGGCCAAGTCGATCGGATTGACGTTCGGAAAAATATTTATCTATGTGCTGCTGCCGCAGGCCGCGCGCCAGATGTTGCCAACCTGGGTGAATACCGCAACGGAAATTGTAAAGGCATCAACGCTCCTGTCGATAATTGGAGTTGTCGAGTTGCTCCTTTCTATTCAGCAAATAATTTCGCGAAATTTCCTCAGTCTGGAGTTCTATTTTTTTGCTGGGCTCATCTACTTCTTCATCAATTTCTCCATCGAGAAATTCGGGCGTTATCTCGAACGCAAGTTCGCCATACCGGCATAGGGTGAGGACGTCATGGATCAGCCCATTCTGACGATTGAAAATCTGCACAAGCGCTTTGACGATCTGGAAGTGCTGAAAGGTGTGGATCTGACGGTGAACAAGGGCGATGTCGTCAGTCTCATCGGTTCCAGCGGATCGGGAAAAACGACGTTGCTGCGTTGCGTCAACCTGCTTGAGGAATTCGACGAGGGGACGGTTGTTATCGATGGCGAACAGGTCGGCTACACCCTGCGCAACAACAAAAGGGTGATGCGTTCGGGCAAGGAAATTGCGCGACAGCGCGCGATGACCGGCATGGTGTTCCAGCAGTTCAACCTGTTCCCGCACATGTCGGCGATCAAGAACGTCATGTTCGGCTTGATCAAGGTCAGGGCGATGAGCAGCGCCGAGGCGCGCCAGATCGCCGAGACCTGGCTTGAGCGCGTCGGCCTTCTGGATCGACGGGACCACTATCCCGGGCAGCTGTCGGGCGGGCAGCAGCAAAGGGTGGCCATTGCCAGGGCGATTGCCATGAATCCCAAATTGATGCTGTTTGACGAAGTCACATCCGCCCTGGATCCGGAACTTGTCAACGAAGTGCTGAATGTCATCAAGGATCTGGCCGTTGATGGCATGACAATGCTGCTGGTGACCCACGAAATGCAGTTTGCCCATGATGTCTCCAACAAGATTGTTTTCATGCACGATGGTCGCATTGCCGAGGAAGGTCAGCCGGAGCGCATTTTCAGGAACCCGGAATCGGCACGCCTGAGAGAATTTTTGAAGAACTCGAAATTTTGAATTCAGGGAGAATTCAATGACGATCAGGCAGTATGGGGGTGGCGGCTGTGGCGCGGGCGGCTGGGCAATGCCCATTGCCCGGGCGATCTTGGCATATGGCCGGCCCCATGTGCCCGGCCGTTTGCCGGTCGATATCGTCAGGGTCGGCGTTTGGAACGGCGACTCACGAGATTTCCGGCCGTCCAGCAGAAGACATGTACCGAATACTTCGGCGGCGATTCTCCGGCGCGGGCCTGTGTTCAGGCTGCCCGGGGGTCGGATGCAAAATTGAGGGCGGCCGCTTTGCCTGTCCGCAAATCCTGGCCTTCTCCACGCAACCGCGCGTTCCAACCGGTTTCACGCGCGCAAGGCCAGCTGAGGATTGTTCATGACTGAAGACAGGAAAAGCAGCCGTTCGCGGGGCCTGGATCGGGCATTTGCGATCCTCGACCATTTGCGCGACCGCAAACGGCCTCTCAAACCGAACGAAATCGCCGTCGGTACCGGGGCGCCCAAATCATCGGTCTATGAGGTCGTCGGCTATCTGATCGAGCAGAAGGTTCTGGAATATGCCGACAGCGAGGGCAGGGTTTTCCTGGGAAGGCGATTGCATTTTTGGGGTACAGCGTATCTGGCGAATTTCAATCTAGCCAATGATGCGCTGCCGTACCTTGAGGAAATCACGCAACATACCAGGGAAACCTCCCAGCTGTGCATGCTGGATGGCGACAAGTACACGGTCGTATTGATGAAAGAGGGCATCCGGCAATTCCGCATCAGTTCCGATGTTGGTGAGCGCATTCCGATTCCCTGGACGGCATCGGGAAGGCTCTTGACCGCGCATCTGACGGATCGGGAAATTCTCTCACTCATTCCGCCTGAGGACTACGCGCTGCCGGACGGCCGGCAACTGGATGCACAGGCGTTCGTTGAAGAATCGCGTCGGGCACAGAAGGCGGGCTTCTATTCGTTTGACAGCCTGGTGGATAACTTCACCCACTGTTTCGCTGTGCCTGTTTTCGATGAAAGCGGCAAGTGCGTCGCGACACTTTGCCTGATCGCCCCCAGGGAAGACGCCTCGCGATATTTTGACCGCTACCGCCAAAAACTTGTCGAGTGTGCCAGCGACCTGTCGATGAAGCTGTCGGGAGGCCAAGCCATCGCCGCCAGCCGGTAAGCGGTGAAGACCGATGGGCAACGTCCGGGCCGGGACGGTGCCTCCGTCGGTTCCGGGTCACGGCGAACACATCAATCGGGGCGAAACTCCAGGGCGACCGCGCGCGAGCACCGTCTCTTGGGTGCGGAGACCGGGCGCAAGGAAGGTTGGAAATGGTTGATTGTCGACGGGTGGTGAGATTGCGACGGGTGCCTGCAAGGTGCGGTTCTGCGTGAGCCCCGGCTTCGCCGGTTGCCGATGGCGTGTTCGCCGGGGCACTGATGCCAAGCGGTCGGGCAGGCATTAGGCGGGCTCAGGCGTGCAGTCTCTTCGATTCTTGCTGCATAACCAGCGATTGCGCACCCGAAAACAGGCGGAACCAGTCCTTGATCTCCGAGACGCCCGTCGGCCTCGAAAACACATATCCCTGACCGAGTATCGCACCCAGTGCAATGAACCGCTCGACCGCTTCATTGGTTTCCAGCCCCTCCACGACGAGTTCCAGGCCGAGGTCCGAGGCAAGCGATGTGATGGATCTGATCAGGGTGGCGGTGCTTTCCGAAACCGAACGGGGCATCGAGTTGGCCATCGCATTGTCGACGAAACTCTTGTCCAGTTTCACGATGTCCAACGGCAATCTGCTGAGATAACTGAGCGAGGAATGACCCGATCCAAAGTCGTCAATGGCAATGCGAATGCCCAGCTCGCGCAGGTCTTGCAGCAAATCGCAGACGGCTTCGAAGCGGCTGAACGCTGATGTTTCAGTAATTTCAAATATCAGCCGGCTTGCCATCTCCGGTTTTTGCTCCATGCTCTGCTTGATTTTGCGGAAGAAGGATTCCGTCAGCTGCTTCGGCGACAGATTGATTGTCAGCGAAATGTCTCCGACCGATCCCTCTGCCCTCAGCTCAGTGAATTCCCGGATACTTTCCTCGAATATCCATTCGCCCAGGGCTTCGATTTGTCCCGATTCCTCGGCGAGGCGGATGAGGGTTTCGATCGACTCGATCGCGATTTTTCCCTGTTTGATCCTGAGTAGCGCTTCCACCGCATACGGTCTCATCGTTCGCAGGTTGATGATCGGCTGAAGATAGATCTCGAACCAGTCTTCGGCGATGCCGTTCTTTATGAGCTGGACCTGCTCGGACCGGTAGCGGATTGCGGCGGTTCGGCTCTCTTCATAGACCGCGTATCGGTTTTTCCCCTCGCTCTTTGCAAGGTACATGGCCTGGTCGGAAAGCTTGAGCGCTTCGGAAGGAACAAGCGACCTGTCGTTGCAGTAGGTGATGCCGACACTGGCGCCGACACGGCCGGTTCCCGAGGCCAGATCAATGGGTTTGTCAAGAACATCCAGCAAGTATTTGGTTATGGATTCCGCCTTTTGCGAACTTTCGAGATCCGGCAAAAAAACCGCAAACTCATCGCCGCCTATGCGGGCGACAAATCCCTCGCTGCCGACGACATCGCAGATGCGCCTCGCTGTGACGCGAAGCACTTCATCCCCGGCGGCGTGCCCAAACGTGTCATTCACCGTTTTGAAGTTGTCCAGATCGACAAACAAGATTGCCCAACCTGATGAACCGGCAATTCCGTCGGCTCCCGCCGACTCAAAGTAGTCTTTGATTGCATGGCGGTTCGGGAGGCCGGTAAGTTGATCGGTCACCGCTATGGAGCGAAGCCTTTCCTCTGCCCGGCGCAAGGGGGTCACGTCGTTCATGACACAAACGAAAAGCTTATCAACGGTACTGCTGCGCCGCCGGTCGGGGACCCCGGACAGAAGCACATCGATTTGACGGCCGTCCATGCCCATGATGCAGAGCGGGACGTCGCGGACCGAGCCGATCGTTTTCAGGTCGTTCATTACTTTGGATCTGAGGCGGAGCCGGGAGGCTCGGCAAGTCAGCTCGTCCAGGGGATAGCCGATTACCGCGTCGGCGGTATATCCCGTTTCAAGGAGCCAGAATTCGCTGGCCGAACGGATGATACCGTTTTCATCCATTGTGAACAGCAGCGCCGGGGTGCTGTCATAGACATTCCTCAGGTCGTCGAGCGTTTCCGATGTTCGTTGTTTCTCGCCGTCCAGCCTGTCCTGCATGGAATTGAATGCGGAACACAGTTCGCCGATTTCGTCGCTGCTGCTGACCGGCGCCCGTTGCGTGTGCCCTTTTTTCGATCCTTTGATTGCGGTCAACAGCCGCGCAATCGGGGCGCCGACGGAATACCGGAAGGCAACAATACCCATGACGATTGCCGCCACCAATCCGGTCAGGGTGGTGTTGGCTGCCAAGACCATCGTTTCACGTCGCAATTTGTCGATTTCCGCGTCATTGAAACCAACGGTCAATTTCATGTCCGGTGCATCCAGAACAGATGTTATGATCGTTTTTTCCGGCTCCAGAATCTGACATCCGAGGTTGCGCGGCTGGGCGATCGCTTCGAAACGTGTGCCGGAAATGGATGCATCGACGCAGGTTATCGCCGGGTCGGAAAGCATTGTCGAAATGAGCTTGGAGGCCAATCGCGGTGACGTTTCCGCCAGTTCCCGCGTCATCAAACCCGAAACCCTGCCAACCTGGCTGCCAATTCGTGCGCTGAGCCGGTCCTCGGCATTTGAGATGTACCTGTCTGTGAGTGAATACAGGGACAAGCCGAATACCAGGAGGAAGGCGGGTACGAACAATGCCAGGAATTTGGCGGTGACGAAGCGTGTAAGAAACATGAGAATTGGGCCGGTGGCGGTTTTCTATCTGATCTCCGAAGCCTTGCCGGCTTTCACCAACGCCTCGAGCGGGCCCCTGTTGTTCACCTCGGTCTGGAAGACGATGTAGGTTCCCAGACGCTTGGTCATGTAGTAGTCGACATTGACGAAATTGCCTTGCGGATCGCGGAAGTCCGTGCACAGGACGAACTTGTCGCCAAAGGCGAGGATCATGGGATGCGCCTTGGAAGGCACCAGATCCACGACCGTACCGTTCCTTAGATCGACATGCGGAACGAGACCATCGACAGAGATCTCTTCGATGTGCCGGGACATGCTCGCCTGGAGCGCGATTTTTTCTTCAATAGGGATACCGGCCGCAGATGCCGCCGGCGAGAAAACGAGAATGGCAAGAGAAACTGCGGCCATCCGGAACTGACGATTGAACACCAGATCACCCTCTAGTTATCGTTGATGCGGGCGAATCTAATGGGGGCGAATTAAGAGAATTTGAGACAAATCAGCCAATATTCGAGCCAGCCCACAGCGGGTCGTTAACTTTGATTGGGCATGGAGACGCCCCTTCCGAAACGGCCCTGTCTTGACCGGCTGGCCCGGGGGATTGCGAGGCTGCGCTGCCACCAAAAACCGGCCGCAGGCATTGCGGCCGACAGCGTTCGACCACGGCAAATGGCCGTTATCGCGAACGCCATTGGTCCGGCCGATACTCAATCGGCTTCCGCCCCGCCTTCGCCCACTCTGAAAAACACCGCATAGAGTGTCGGGACAACCACCAGCGTCAGAATGGTTGCGAAGCTCAGGCCGCATATGATGACGACCGCCAGGCTCTTGAAAAACGGATCCCACAACAAGGGAACCACACCGAGCACCGTGGTTAGCACGCCAAGCGAAACGGGTCTTACCCGGCTTACGGCAGCATCGACGACGGCATCCAGCGGCGCCTTTCCCCCCGCAACTTGCGTGTCGGTCTCGTCGATCAGCACGATGGCGTTCTTGATAAGCATTCCGGTCAGGCTCAAGACCCCAAGGATTCCCATGAATTCAAGCGGTGTCCCGAATGCGATCAATCCGTACACAACGCCGATAATGGCCAGCGGCACGGTCAGCCAGATGATCATCGGCTGGCGGATTGCATCAAAAAGCAGAATGACAACGATCACCATCGCGCCAATGCCGAACGGCAGTGTCGAGGCAAGCCCGGCGTTGGCCTGCTTGCTGTCGCCATATTGCCCTTTCCATTCAAGCGCGTAACCGGGCGGGAGCGGGATGCTTTCCACATACGGTCTGATGGTCTCAAAAAGGCTGGTTGCATTCACGCCCGGCGGCGGATCGGCCTGTGCGACGATGGAAAGGCTGCGGTCGAACCGCCGAAGTCGCGAGTTTTCGAAGGCTGTATCGAACTGGTCAACCACCTGGGTAATGGGAATGTAACGTCCCGATACCGGGCTGAAAATCTGCACATCCTGGATCTGTCGAATGTCGTTGCGCGTCCTCTCTTCGGGCCGGAACACGATCTGGATCAACTCATCGCTGTCGCGGTAGATCCCGACGACCTTGCCGTTGAAGAATTCCGCAATCGCATGCGCAATGTCGCCGCGTGTCAGTCCGGCGCGTTGCGCCGCCTGCTCGTTGATTCCCGGTCGCAGGATGCGGGTCATTGTCCCCCAGTCATCCTTGACGGCGATGGCGCCATTGCTGCGCAACACATTCTTGGCCTGGTCGGCAAGCTCCCGCAGCACCACCGGATCGGTCCCGGAAAACTTCGCCTCGATCAGGCTGCCGCCACCCGGCCCGAGAACGAATTTCCAGACCTTCGGAAGGCTGGATGGGTAGGTCTGCGCGATGTGATTGTTGATCGTCGGCATCAGCCCGTCGATCACCCGATAGTCTTCGACGTCGACCAGGATCTGCCCGTAGGCATTGTTGCCGCTCTCCGCCGAATAGGTCAGCATGAAGCGCAGATGACCGCCGCCAACGACGGAATTGGTGCCGGTGACGCCGTCCAGCTGCCGTATCCATCTCTCGATTTCGGCAAGATCCCGCGAAACCTGAAGTTCGGTGGAACCCTCCGGCAGATTGTAGTCGACCACGAACTGGTTGCGCGTCGAGGCGGGGAAAAATCCCTGTTTGACAAAGCCGAACGCCAGAACCGACGATATGAAAAGCGCCACGATCAGCGCCACGGTGATCCAGCGCAGCCGCAAGGCCAGACCAAGCAGTCGGCGATATCCCCGCAGGATGGCGTGCTCCTCTTCGGCCGTGCCCGACGCCAGCTGCGGCTTCAGCAGCAACGTGCAGAAGTAGGGCGTCAACCAGACCGCGACCAACCAGCTAAACAGCAGCGCAATTGTAATCGTCCAGAACAGCGAACCGGCATATTCGCCGGTATTGTCGGGCGAAAAACCGATGGCTGAAAATGCCAGGAATCCGACAATGGTTCCGCCGAATAACGGCCATTTGGTCTGCTTGACCACAGCAGTCGCCGCGGTTGCCGTGTCCTGGCCTTTCTGCGTTCTGACCAGCGTTCCCTCGACAACGACAATGGCATTGTCGACAAGCATGCCGAGGGCAATAATCAGAGCGCCCAGGGAGACGCGTTGCATATCGAGCCCGTACGCCCACATGCCAAACAGCGTCCCGGCCACGGTCACCAGCAAAATGCCGCCCATGAGAATACCGCTGCGCAAACCCATGAAGACCAGGAGCGTGGCAATGACGATGGCCAGCGCAAGCACGACGTTGAGCACAAATCCGTTGATCGATGTCTTCACCGAAGTCGCCTGATCAGAGATCGCAAACAGTTCGATGCCGATCGGGCGATCCCGTTCCAGTTCGGCAAGCCGGGCTTTCACGGCTTCGCCCATCGTGACCACATTGCCGCCCTGGGTGTTGGAAATGCCGAGTCCGATCGCCGGCTTGCCATCGCGGAAAAGCCGTTTTCCCCGCGGTTCCTTGAACCCGGCGGTAACGGTCGCAATGTCCTTGATGCGGATCGATTGTCCACCGCCCGGATTGTTGATGTAGACCTCGCCGATGGCTTCGATATCGGGCACGCCGGCGTTCAGCCGGATTGCCGTGCGGCTGCTGCCGGTTTCGACAGAACCGGCCGGTGCGACAAGATTCTGGCCTTCCAGCAATTGCGCGATCTGCCCGGATGAAAGGCCGAGCTGGGCAAGCTTGGATGGATTGTAGTCCAGATAGATAACTTCTTGCGGGTCGCCGACCAAAAGGACCTTGGAAACGCCGGGAACCAGAACAAGTTCCTTTTGCAGGCCCTTGGCGTAGTCCCTCAGCTCAGTCAGCGAAAATCCCTCGCCCGTGATCGCAAAGTAGAGTGCGTAGACATCGCCGAAATCATCATAAACGGTCGACGCGACAGCATTGGGAGGCAACTGGCTTTCCGTGTCGGATATCTTCGCCCGCAGCGCCGCGAATTTCTGATCCAGCAGCAGCCGCGTTTTTGCGCTGGCGATCGTGAATTCGACGGTGACTTCGGACAGGCCGGGCGTTGAAACGGACTTGACCTCCTTTACGCCCTGCAGTTGCTGGATGGCGTTCTCGATCGTGTCGGTGACCTCCTCTGCCACCTCCTGCGCCGTCGCCCCCGGATAGGGGGTGATAATTTGCGCCTGCCGGATAATGAATTCGGGATCTTCGAAACGCGGCAACTGCGTGTAGGCATAATACCCCATGAACAGGATCAGCAACGTGGAAAGCGCGCTGACGACGCGCTTGTCGATGGCAAACCTGGCCAGATCCATCAGGCTAGTTCCCGCCGTCGGTCGTTCGCACTTTCATGCCTTCCTGCAGGAAGGAAACACCTGCGGTGACGACGGTCTCGCCCTCCAGGAGCCCGTCAGTGATCGCGACCCGGTCGCCGGTGGCTTCACCGGCTTTCACGTCACGTCTTGCGACCAGGTCGTTTTCGACCACCCAGACATAGGCCGTTCCGGAAGGGTCCGATGCAATCGCCGTTCCTGGTAGGAGCAGGACGGCGCCGCCACTTCCTTTGTCGGCAATTCTGACCTGCCCGATCATGCCCGGAAGAACGATCACGTCCTCCGGTTGGTCGATTGCAACGCGACCGCGATAGGTTTGCGTGGCGCTGTCTGCCAATGTGGTGAATTCCACCAGTTCGGCTGCAAACGTCTCGCCGCTGACCGCATCCAGCCGCACGCTGATATCGGGGAGTTGATTCCGGCTGGCTCTGGCGACATCCGGCCCCGGTATGTCAAATGAAAGCTCAAGCCGGTCGAGCTTCTGCAAGATCACGATGGTCTGCTTGGCCTGGATATTGGCGAAATTGTCGACATCGCGTCGCGCGATGATGCCATCGAACGGCGCCCTCAAAGTTGCATCGGTCAAGTTGTCCCGCGCGACGTTCAAATTGGCATCGATTCCTTTGATTACGGCGATCTGCGCCGCCACCTCTTCCTCGCGGGCGCCGCTTTCGCCTTTGATCAGTTCCTGGCGGGCTGCTTCCAGCTGTGCCTCGGCGATTTCGAGATTGGCCTGGTCGCCATCCAGTTTCGCCTTGGCGACGATTCCTTTTTCAAAGAGCTGCTGCGTGCGGTTTTTTTGCTCCCTGGCGGCTCTTTCCTGCGCTTCGGCTGCGGCGATGCTGGCCTTGAGTGCTGCCAGATCTTCTGTCCTGGCGCCCGACATCAGGGCGTCCAGCTGCGCTTCCGCCTGCTCCTTCTGGCTTTCAAGCGCTGTTACCTGCGATTGCAGGTCGTCGGTGTCGAGTCTGGCGATGGCATCGCCTTCCCGCACCCGGGTCGCCGCCCTTACCGGCAATTCGACGATCTGCCCGGATATCCGAAACGACAGCTCTGCCTGCTGCGCCGGCAGGACAATCGCCGGATAGCTCTTCTCGCGGACAAGCCGCTCCGCCGCCACGACAATCGTTTTCACCGGGCGGACAACTTCTGCGGCGTTTTCCTCGTCCGCGCTGCAGGCGGCAAGCAACAGCGCAGACAGGGCCACTGGCGGAACGATGCGTCTTGTCATATCGGTGCCCTTCGTAAAACGGCGGCTGGCTGTTTAGGCAATATGAAACCCAACGAAATATGAAACCCAACGAATAGAGAACAACGGCAAAGGTGTCACCATCAAGACCGGGCAACTGCGCCGGGGCAATTTGTGTGCCTTGCTCCCGATGTCCGGGCCGCGAATTTGCGATTTCTCCGGTACAGCCCCCGGCGCGGGAAGCCGGCGGAATTCCGAAGACAACAACGGGTGATGAAATGGCAGATTTTCACAGTGGAAATGCCGGTGGGAAAACCGGTCAGGGATCGAGGTCAACGGGCTCAGTCGGCGGCTCATCCCGGATTTTGGTGATGACGGTGGCTACATTTTATATGATGACGGCGTCCGCCAACGCGCAAAGCGCGACCGATCCCGTTGAGCCACTCACACCATGCCAGGAGATATTGAGCTCGTCGGATATGCAAAATATTAGGGCGCGCATGGATGAAATGCATGCCGGAATCGGAAAATACATTAATAATAATCTTGATGGACTAAAATGTACATACGATGAACTGAAAGCCTTTTTGTAAATTTAGATTTTACAATTGATGTTGAAATAAAAAATAGTACCGGCTATCATTTTAGAGTAGTGTATTATCTGATAAATAGATTAAACACATCAATTCGGCATAAAAGATATACTTCGGGATCATTTTCATTCGATTTCGATAAAATATTTACAGGGACATCATAGGGCGTTCCAAAATAGTTATTGATATCGGATGGTTCTAGTGAATTCGGAGCGTGGGATGAGTGAAATACGAGTTGAATCAAAACCTGTAAATCGAGTAGACGGCATTATTCATCTTTATTTGGTTTATCGACCGGATACCAATTCGACTTATGATGATTGGAAGATCATTCGTATCGGTCCGACTAATGAGGGTCATAAAAGTCCTTGGGGAGCGACTATTGGAGAGATTGGCATACCGGTCATAACTTCGACAGACAAGTACAATTTGTCCTATATTGACTATTTGGATGCGATTTGGCCCGGTCCAGATCCCAGTCCCTATTTCAATTGGACCGATACGCAAAATGCAGTGTGGCTAGCCGAAAATCTCCACGGAAGTGCGGTTGTATTCGATGAGGCCGATGGCGACGTTGCCGCCAAATGAGCAACAATGGTTGTTGTAGCCGATGAGATCGACGGCGAATACAATTACAACGCCTGGTCTTTTACAAAGCTCGGCCTCGATCCATCGATCAATTCCAACGGTGCAATCGGATCTATTCTGAAGCATACAGGTCTGAACATCGAAGGAAACGAGCCCTACAGTTTCGGTATTGCTCCGTCGATCTACCATCTGATCGGAAAAGTCAGACGATATCCTTACGATCGACCCAAAAGAAAAACTGTCGTTCTGTCGGCGGCCGGGGCGGTGGACGGGCGGCAGAGGATGAGTCTGGAGCAATGCAGTCGCAGCAGCTTGTGACGTACTGCGGCCCTTGCTTGCCGGTGCTTGCCGGTTGTGCACCGTCATGGATGCGAAGGCAGGACGTAAGGGAGGGGCGCCTGCCTGCCGCAGGTCCGCCTTGCAAGGCGGGGCTGACATATTGATACTTGCAAAATAAATTGCAGGAACATATAAATATCGCAAGAAAGATTGCATTATCCTGAATGCCGGGAACCCGATGTCCGTTCTTGAAAAGATTTCCGGCACCGCCGGCAGCCTGACACCCAACGAACGCAGGTTGGTGGAGATGGTCATGCAAAGCCCGACGGAAGCTGCGCTGGGCACGGCGACGGAACTTGCGCGAACGGTCGGTGTGCACGAGGCGACGGCATCACGGCTGGCGCGCAAGCTTGGCTACGAGACCTATGCTGCATTCCGGGATGCGCTGCGCGACGAGTTCATCGCGACGCGGGAGACGGCGACACGGTTCGAGAAGACGATTGCGGACACGGATTCCGACACGATCCTGGGCACGCTGGCCCGCCAGGAGGCGCAGGCGTTGGGCCGGGTCGAAGATTTCATCTCGCCGCGACAACTCAACGTCGTGGCCGCGCGGTTGATGTCGGCGCGACGATTGTATGTTTACGGTTATGGCAATGCCGAAACGCTGGCACTGATGATGCTCAAGCGGTTTCGTCGCTTCGGCAAGGATGTGCACAAGCTCGGCGGCGATCCGCGCACGCTTGCTGAACAGGCGCTCGGCTTCACCAGGGGCGATGTCGTTTTGACATTTGCGTTTCGGCGCCCGCCGCGAGGCTATGCCCCGTTGGTGGATACCGCGCGCGAAGCCGGCGCGACAACCATCGTCATATCCGGCAGCGCAGGGGCCACGCTGGTGCCGCAACCCGACCATCTGCTGGCCGCACCGCGATCGGGCGACCCCGATTCCTTCCAGACGCTGACCGTTCCCATGACGGTTTGCAATGCCCTTGTCATCGCGGCGGGGCTGACGGCGAAGGACGAGTCGCTGAAAAAACTCGAACAGCTCGGCGGATTGATCGAGCGCTTCGAATAGATGCGTTACAAACAGCAGGGAGTAACCAATGAGAATCTTTGATGTGATGCGCTTTGGCGCAATCAGCGTTTTTCTGTCTGGCGCCGCCTGGGCGGACAGTCATCTTGACAAGATGGGACCGGACGAACTGCTGCCATTGGCCGAGGCCGAAGAAAAGGTGGTCGTCTATTCCTTCACCAGCCGGATCGGCCGCGTCGAGAGCGCTTTTGAAGATGCCTATCCGAACATCGATCTTCAGGGTTTTGATATTTCCTCCACGGAGCAGATCGCGCGATTGAAGGCCGAGGCGCAGGCCGGCGTCACCAACGCCGATGTCATCTATATCTCCGACACACCGGTCGTGCTGACCGAATTGCTGAAATCGGGGATCATCGCGCCTTACGTGCCGCCGCGAATCAGCGATCGTGTGCCGGCGGAGTTTCAGTCCCCGCTTCTGGCGCAGCGCCTTTCCACCAAGGTGCTCATGTACAATGAAAGCGCCAATCCGGAAGGCGCGCCGGTTTCCAACCTGTGGGCGTTGACCACCGACGAATGGCGTGGCCGCGTGGTGATGGTCGATCCGCTGCAACGCGGGGATTATCTCGACCTGATGACCGAGATCGTGTTGCGTTCAGACGAAATGGCCACTGCCTATGAAGCGCAGTTCGGCAAGGCGATCGATCTGGGCGCCGCATCCGGCGCCGGCGAGAAATTCATCATGGATCTGTTTGCCAATGATGTGATCCTCGTCGGTTCGACCGATGATGTGAACGCGGCAGTCGGTGCGATCGGTCAGGCGAATCCGCCGGTCGGATTCACGTCCTACTCCGACCGCAGGGACAATGAGGAGGAGGGCTGGGCCTTGCAGATTGCCAATGATGTCCAGCCATCGCCCGGCATCATTTTCCCGGCCGTGGTCGCGCTGGCCGCCAAGCCGAACAATCCCGCCGCAGCCCGGCTGGTCATCGATTTCCTGATGGGCGACGAGAGCGAAACCGGCGGACCGGGCTTGGCACCCTTTTATGTCGCGGGTGACTATGTCACGCGAACCGACTTACCGCCGCATCCCGACGCGGTCCCGCTCGACAAGTTCAACGCGTGGCGTATCGATCCGGCCAGGACAGCAACCCTGCGAGCCGACATTGGCGATCTGGTGCTGACACTTCAGTAGGCGCCCGGACACAGGTCGGCCGGCATTGTTGCCGGCCCGCCTGCAATCTACACTTTCGACGCCACTGACAAAGGTTTGCGGTTATGGCCGATATCGCCTTGGGTCGGCAGGGGCGGCGCATCCCGTTCGGGCAGGGCGCCGTGCTCAAGGCCGTTGTTCTTGCCATGCTGGCCGTGCTGATCGTCCTGCCGCTTGCGCGTACCGTCTCGTTCACGTTGCAACCGGAAACGATCGAGGCCTGGTCCGACGTTTTGACAGGTCGGCTGTCAACCAATCTGTTCTACAGGCCGCTCGCCAACACGCTGTTGATCGGCGTCGTGGTCGCGTCGGCCTGTGTCCTGATCGGCGGATTTCTGGCCTGGCTGGTCGTCATGACCAACGTACCCTGCCGGCGCACGATCGGCGCTATGGCGGCGCTGCCTTTCATGATCCCGTCCTTCGCCGCCGCGCTGGCCTGGGGCTCGCTCTTCCGCAACGATCGCGTTGGCGGACAAGTCGGTTGGCTGCAGGGCATGGGCTTCCATGTGCCCGACTGGCTTGCCTGGGGCATGGTGCCGACCCTGATCGTCCTCACCCTTCACTATTTCAGCCTGGCCTTCACCATTATCGCCGCAGCGCTTGCCACCGTGAACTCCGATTTGGTCGAAGCGGCACAGATTGCCGGCGCCAGGGGTCGGCGCATCGTGCTCGGCATCGTCCTGCCGGTGACGATGCCGGCGCTTATCGCAGCCGGATCGCTGTGTTTTGCCGGCGCCGTCTCCAACTTTGCGACGCCGGCGCTTCTTGGTTTGCCGGTGCGCATGCAGACCCTTTCCACGCGCCTGTTCGGTATGATCGAAGTCGGCCAGGTCGCCCGCGGCTATGTGATCGGTATCCTGCTGGTGCTGATATCGGCCGCCTTCCTGTGGGCCGGCAATCGCATCGTCTCCGGTCGGCGTGCCTACGCCACCATTACCGGCAAGGGCGGTCGCGCCAAGCGGTTCGACCTGCACGATGCGCGTTGGCCGCTGTTCGGCGTGGCGATGATCATTTTGTTGTCATCGACCGTGGTGCCGGCGGTGGTCCTGTTCGCGTCCTCGATGGCCCCGTCGTCGGCCAGTCTTTTTTCGAACTGGACGCTACACTACTGGATCGGCCCGTCCAGCCCGTCCTTCGCACAGGGCACGCCGGGGATCGTGCACAATCCCGACATCGTGCGGGCCCTGACCGTGACGCTTGGGCTCGGCGTTGCGGTTGCGTTTGCCGGCATGGCTGTCGGGTTGCTGTCAGCATACACGGTTGCCCGATACCGTACCGGGATCATGTCGGCGGCGATCACCCAAATCAGTTTCCTGCCGCTTTTGGTGCCCGGAATCGCATTCGGCGCCGCCTATATCGCATATCTAGGCGCACCGATCGGGCCGTTCCCCGCGCTCTACGGCACATTTGCCCTGCTGGTGATCGCAGGCACCGCTTATCTGTTGCCGTATTCCGTTCAGACCGGGCGGGCGGTGATCCAGCAAGTGAGCGGCGAGCTTGAGGAAAGCGCACGCATCACAGGTGCCGGTTTTTTCCGACGGTTGCTGGCGATCACCATCCCGCTTTCGGTTCGCGGCCTTGCGGCCGGCGGCATTCTGATCTTCGTCAAAATCGTCCGGGATCTGTCGCTGGTCGTCTTGTTGTTTACGCCGACGATGCCGGTTCTGTCGGTCGTCGCCTACCGATACGCGTCGGAAGGCTTCGGGCAGTTCGCCAATGCGATCACCATTGTTATTCTCGCCATATCCATGGCGGCAACACTTATCGCCAACCGGTTGCAAACGAAGTCCCAGCCCTGGCTGGACACGTGAGGACGTTGATGGATGCTTGAAATCCGTAATCTCCACAAGCGCTTCGGCGATTTCGAGGCGGTCAACGGCGTCTCCCTGTCGGTTCCGGATGGCGCCTTTCTGGTTCTGCTCGGACCATCGGGTTGCGGCAAGACGACATTGCTGCGCATGCTTGCCGGCCTGGAACTGCCGAGCGCCGGCCAGATCGTGTTCGATGGCGAGATCGTCTCCGACGGCGACCGCAATTGGTCTGTGGACCCGTCAAAGCGCAATTCCGGCCTGGTCTTCCAGTCCTACGCGCTGTGGCCGCACATGTCGGTTCGCGGCAATGTGGAATGGCCGCTCAAGGTCATGCGCAAGACGAAGGCGGAACGCACGGAACGCGTGCGCGAGGTGCTCCAGCTGCTCGGAATCCAGGAGCTTGCCAACAGCTATCCGAATGAAATCTCCGGAGGCCAGCAACAACGCGTCGCCATCGCGCGCACGATTGCGCCACGACCGGGAATTCTTCTGTTCGACGAACCGCTGTCCAACCTCGATGCCAAGCTGAGGATGGAGATGCGCACCGAATTGATGCGCCTGCATCGAACAACGGGCGCGACGACAGTTTATGTGACCCATGACCAGGTCGAGGCCATGACCATGGCCACCCATGTCGCGGTCATGAACGAGGGCCGCGTGCAGCAGTTCGGATCGCCCGCCGATCTGATCGAGCACCCGGCGACCGCGTTCGTTGCCACCTTCGTCGGCACGCCGCCCAACAATATGGTGGCTGTTGTCAAAAACGGAACCGGCTACAGAATTGGCGGCAAATCGATGGATATCACGCCGCCGACCGATGAATGCCTCGCAATGTACCGTGCCGAAGCGATGCGAGTTGGCGAAGAGGAGACCAAAACCAGCCTGCCGATGGAACTCGCCGAGGTCAGCGCAATCGCCGGTCGCACAATGGTGACGGGCCTGCGCGGGGATTTGCGCATGACTGCCATCGTCGAAAATGCGCCCGATGCGCGCATCGGCGACACCGTGCAGTTCCAGCTTCCCGATCAGCCCGAATGCTGGTTCGGTCCCGATGGCCGGAAGATCGGCTGATGCGGTTGCTAATGGTTCGGCACGGGCAGTCGGAATGGAATGCCAGCCATCGTCTGCAGGGACAGGCCGATATCGGCCTGTCGGATCTCGGCCGCACCCAGGCCGACACGCTGCGGCAGGTGATCGAGACGATCGCACCCTGTCGGGCAATCACCTCGGATTTGAAGCGCGTGCGAGAAACTGCCGAGCGGATCGGTGCGCGTGATGCCGTGCCGCGGACCGGACTGCGCGAGATTGATGTCGGGGAATGGACCGGCCGGGCCATTGAGGACATTGTCGCCGAAGACGACGCGGCCTATCTGGGCTGGCGGGCAGGAAAAGTGACGCCGCCAGGTGGCGAGAGATGGGATGTGTTTGTGGATCGCGTCTGCACGGTAATCGAAATCGAGAAGAAAGATCCCTGTGCCAACCTTTTGGTCGTTTGCCATGGGGGCGTGATCCGCGCCATCCTGCAGCGTTTTCTGTCTTTGAAGCCGGCCAATATCATACCGGTTGGATCGGCGAGCCTGACGGCGCTGCGTCTGGCCAGCAGCGGAAACAAACCGCACCGTTTGGAATTGTTCAATTACCGTCCCGACCTGCCGGAACTCGATGCACCGGATTGAGCCGGCGCGGCACGCAGCTTTCCGGCGATCGGGATCGGCAGGGATTGTTCGCTAAGCCCATCGGTCCCAGGACATTGCGAACCGGTTCGGATTCGCCCGCCCGCGTGTTATGCCCATCGCCGGTATCGGGATGGAAACACCAAACCATTCCTGCAAAGTTTGCTTCGGATCCACCGAACGCATACTGGTTGATTCAGCAATGCTGACCGACGCCTGTCAGGTAAGGTTTCCGGTGCCATGTTCGATCAACTGCACCCTTTTGCCAGAATGGATCAAAATCCTTGGGCATAATCCATCTTTCTGATCCGGTTCGGGATGTCGATGTTGTTTTGCACCGCACGCCAATCGACATACCGGTCAAAACGTCATTCGGTTCCATGCGCGACCGACCGGCTGTGTTCGTCCGTCTGACCGACGCGTCGGGGCACAGCGGATTCGGTGAAATCTGGTGTAACTTCCCCCATGTCGGGGCCGGGTACCGCAAGCGGCTGGCAGACGAAGTTGTTGGGCCAATCCTGAAATCGCTGGATCCGGCCGAACTTGACGGCACGTATGAGGTGCTGATGGCTCGGCTGCACCTTCTCGCCATTCAAAGCGGTGATTGGGGTCCCTTGCGTCAGGTTTGTGCCGGATTCGATGCGGCTGTCCATGATCTTGCCGCGCGACGCGCGGATGCCCCGCTCTATGCCTGCCTGAACCCGGATGCATCTGCCGAAATCGGTGTCTACGCCAGCGGTATCGGGCCGGAAAGGCCGGGCGAAGTGGCGCGTTCGTTTGCAGAGGCGGGTCACCGCGCTTTCAAGGTCAAGGTTGGTTTCGGTGTGGAAACCGATCTGGCATCGGCGGCGGCGTTCCGGCGATCGGTTGGAAACGATGTCAGATTGATGGTGGATGCCAATCAGGGCTGGAATCCCGGACAGGCAACGGAAATGATCGGGCGTTTGGCGCCGGCCGGCCTTGTCTGGGTTGAGGAGCCGATCGCCGCCGACCAACCGGTCTCGGCGTGGCAGAAGCTTGGCGCCGATACTGGCGCCGCGCTTGCTGCCGGCGAGAACCTCAACACGACGGCGGAATTTCAGGACTTCATGAACTCCGCTGCCGTTCGGTTTATCCAGCCCGATGTCGCCAAATGGGGCGGCGTCTCCGGGTGTCTTGCCGTCGGTCGGCTGGCCCGCGAAAGCGGGGCTGTTTACTGCCCGCATTTCCTCGGCGGCGGTATCGGATTGGCATCTTCGGCCCATTTGCTGGCCGCCGTCGGCGGTCAGGGCCTGCTTGAAGTCGATACAAATCCGAATCCGTTGCGCGATCGCCTCCTGGGGGATGCATTCACGGTGGTGGAAGGTCGCATGCGTCTTGGCGACCGGCCCGGTATTGGCATCGACACGCCGGGTCTGTTTGGCTGACGGATCGTCACCTGCCGCTGTGGAACGGGACGATTGCCACTGGAAGCGATTTCCGCCGATCAGGGTTTGATGACAATCGGCTCGTCGATGACAATATCCTGGTTGCGGAACCACAGCGGAACCACCGTCCTGGCAGATTCGGCGCTGCCGGAAGACGCTGTCAGAACCAGCGCATACTGGCCATGGTCAGCGAATGTGAAGGCACCGACGGAATCCGTTGTCGTCTTGTCGACGACGTCGACCGAGGTGACGGTCTTTCTCGCCAGTATGACTTCCGCGCCCGCAACGCCGGCCCCGGAACTGTCGACAACCATGCCGTGCACGTTCCCTTCATTGTGGAACGAAACATAGATGTTCCAGGCGACGACAACCGTCGTTATCGTCGATAGCGAGATGAAAAAGCGGTTCAGGATTATCGGGCGCCATTCCATTGTCTCAACCCTTTGTCGCGCCGGAAGTCAGGCCGCGAATGAAATCCTTCTGGGCCAGCAGGAACACGAACATGCTTGGTACAACAACAAGAACGCAGAACGCATACAGTGATCCGGTGGTGTCCTCAAATGAGGCCAGGAACGACACCAGACCGAGCGGCATCGTCTGTTGATCGGGGCTGCGCACCACGATCAAGGGCCAGAGAAAATCGTTCCACGACCAGATAAAGGAAAGGATGATGTTGGTTGCAACGGCCGGTTTGGAAAGCGGCATCATGATGCGGGTCAGGATCTGCCATTCCGATAGCCCGTCCAGGCGCGCGGCCTGAACCAATGACGGCGGGACCGCCTCGAAATTGGATTTGAACAGAAGGATACAGACGATGTGGCTCAGGGCCGGCAGCGCGATGCCGAGTTTGCTGTCCAGCAGGCCGATCTTCGCCGTCAGCAAATAGGCGGGAATGATCGTCGCATGGAACGGTATCATCATCGACATCAGCAGGAAGGACAGGACCAGCCCCTTGCCGGGAAACTGCTTGGTAAGCGCATAGCCGGCCATCGCATTCAAAAAGAGGTTGGAGACGACAACGAGCGTCGCGATCATCAGGCTGTTTGAAAAAAGCCTGACGAAGCTGACGGTGTACCAGGCTTCCACATAGTAAAAGAGGTTGGGTTCGACCGGGATGATCGAGGGCGGATAGGCAAAGAGATTGTCGCCCGTCAGGCTCGTTTTCACGACCCAGTAGATTGGCGTCAGCATCAGGATCGAAACAAATACGAGCAGGAAGTGGCTGACGAGTTTTTGTGACATGCGCATGGTTTCAATCCGCAATATCGACTTTGCCGGCATCACCACCGGACAGGCGGTTTGCGACGGTGGCTAGCGCGAGAAACATAAGGAACATGACCACGGTAACCGCCGCGGCGTAGTCAAAACGGCTGAGGGTGAACGAAAGTTTGTAGATGTAGGTAATCAGCAAATCGGTGGCCAGACCGGGGCCGCCGCCGGTCATTGTGTAGATGAGATCGAAGCTCGTGAACGAGGCGATCACGCCGAGTATGACGCAAAGAAAAATCGCCGGTCGCAGCAACGGCAGGGTAATCCGCCAAAATCGGTGATGCGCCCGGGCACCGTCGATGACCGCCGCCTCGTAGAGATGCGAGGGGATGTTTTGCAGCCCGGTCAGGATGATGATCATGAAGAAGCCGACAATCTGCCAGATCGCGGCGACCATCACCGAAATCATCGCGAAATCGTAGGACTCCAGAAATGCGACCGGCTGGTCGATCAAGCCGAACGAGCGCAGCAGGTAGTTCACCAGGCCGACACTGTCATTGTAGAGCCAGCGCCAGACTATTCCGACGGCGACGATCATCATCGGATAGGGCAGGAAGATAATGGTGCGGTAAATCGAGCGCCCCCGGATCTTCTGGTCGACAAGCAGGGCGAGTGCGAGGGCGATGGCGATAGCCACCGGTGTTGCCAGCATGAACGCGGCGGTGTTCTTCAGGACGGCCCAGAACGCATCGTCATAGAAGAGCATCTCTTCATAGTGATAAAGGCCGGCGAATTTGAACGGTTTTCCCGGCGCCCAGAACGAGAAAGACAGGACAGCGTTCCAGAGCAGCGGAATAACGCGATAGAAAAGATAGACGGCAAGCGCGGGAAACAGGAGCAACCAGACGAAGGTCAGCTCCCGGCTTCTCTTGGTCTCAAACAGCGACGACATCGCTCGGTTTCCCGCAAGGTTGCGTCCGGCCCGGGCCGGCAGGCGGCCCGGGCCAGGCTTCGGAAGTCAGGGTCGAGACAGGATACGGTTGACCTTCGCCTCCGCCGCGTCGAGCGCGTCCTTGGGGTCGGCCTGTCCAAGAAGCGCAGGCTGGACCGATGTCCAGAACGCATCCTTGACGCGGGCCTCCAGCGGCGACTTGAGATAGCCGGTGATCTTGTCGAGCTTCGAGCCGGCAAGTTCCAGTATCTCCGCTTTCAATGGCGCTTCGGTCTTGAACTTCTCGATCAGTTTCGGATCGACATTCTTGTTCAGGGTCAGGATCGAGAATGTGTTGGACATGGTCTCTTGCCATTTGTCGGATGTTGCGATCTTGACCAGGTCGACGGCGGCATCGGGATGCTCGGTCGATGCCGATACGCCCCAGCCATGATGGTTCGGTGTCCACCAGTCGCCCGGCGCATCATAGACCTCGACATTGTCGTCATTGATCCAGTCGGCCTTGCTGGCCGCCCAGAACAGTGCCGAATTGGGTGCCATGTACATCCCGACATTGCGTGACCCGAAGGCCGTGTTGGGTTCCACCCAGCGCCCCGTCCACGAGATATTGTTGATCGCACCGCTCTTTGTCGCTTCCGCGAGAGCCGTCAGTGTTTCGACGGCTGCCGGCGTATTGAACGCCGCCTTTGTCATATCCGCGTTGAGGATATCGACACCGTTCATCTTGAACAGAGGCCAATACAGCCAGTCGAAGTTTGTGGTCAGGAAACCCGACTTGCCTTCGCCTTTCATCTTGTCGGCCGCGGCCATCAGGTCGGCGAAGCTGGAGATCGGCATTTCGATGCCGGCGTCCTTGATCATCTGCATGTTCACATACAGCAACGTGCGATTGAAATACCACGGGACCATGTAGGTATTGCCGTCATCGGTTTTCCAAAGGTCCAGTGCACCTTCGACAAACCGGTTGGCGAACTCTTCATCGGCGGCCAGGTAGGGTGCCAGATCGAGCAGTTGCTCGTTGGCGGCATACTCCGCCCAGAGCGCGCCCTGGATATTGACGACGTCCGGCGGCGTGCCGGCTGCCAGCTGGGTCTGGAAAAACGTTGCCCATTCGGTTCCCTTTTTGTCGATCCACTCGACTTCGATATCCGGGTGCTTCTCGTTGAATTCCGTGATCCAGCCTTCGATTTTCTCGCCGTAGATTGGAAGATTCCAGGTCAGTACCGTGATCTTGTCGGCGGCAAGCGCCGGTGCGGTCAGCACCGTTGCTGCGACCGAAACGGCACCGATCGATTTCATGATTTTCTTGAGCATTTCAGTTCCTCCTTTTGGGCTCGCAGGGAGCGGTCGCCTTTTGGTCACTTTGACAATTCGACGGGGCGGCCCCGGCGAAACGACTCTTCGGCCGCAAGGCAGATTTCCACGGCAATTCGGGCCTCGCTCGGCGGCAGGATCGAATGGCCCTGCCGGAATCCGTCAAATGCCGCGCGCAGGTTCTCTTCAAGTTCGAAGACCTCACCTGACCGCGGAATATCCACGGTCTCGACATCGGAAGAGCCGCGCTTGATCTTCAGTTCGAAATCGGGATGCAAGGTCCGGTCGAGCGCCCCGGACCACCAGGTGCGCATGCCGCCGTCCGTGCCGCCGATTTCCAGCAACGTGTGATGCTCGAAGCCGGAAAGGCATTGGCTGAGGACGGCGAGCGAGCCATCCGGCCATTCCAGAACGGTGGTGAAATTATCGGTCAGCTCGCTCCGGGATCCGTTGCCGTACGCCGTGACTTTTGTCGGATTGCCGTTTTCGAAGGCGTACCAGACAACGAGATCGAAAAAGTGCACCAGCTCCTCGAGGATCCACGAACCCACCCGAGCCGGGTCGTAGCGCCAGCCCCCGGATCCCTGCCGGAACGCATGCCGGAACAGCGACAGATGCTGATAGCGTACGGACCCGATTTCTTCGGCCTTGATGCGGTCCCGCACCGCGCGCCATTGGTGGGATACGCGAAGCTCATGATTGAGCGCCACCAGACGGCCATTGCGGTTCGCGGCCGCTTCGACAGCGTCGCACTGTTCAGGCGTTATTCCCAGTGGCTTTTCGAGAAAGACATCTGCACCGGCGTCCAGCGCCGAAACGGCATACCGCGAATGCACATCGTTGGGCACCGTAATATCGACGACATCAAATCCGCCCTCCGCCAGCATTCGTTCGTAATCGGAGAAGCGTTCCGCGTTTGGCAAGTGCTCTGCTGCGGCATCGGCGGAGCGAGCGGAGTGGCAGAACACCGATACGATGTCGGCGTTGTCGATGGCGCCAACGGCGCGCGCATGCATCTGACCCCAGGCCCCGAAACCGGCAAGCGCGATGCGGGTGGACGATGTGCTCATCGAATGACCTTTCCGGTTTCCGCGTCGAACAGATGGGTGCGCGCGGCATCGATCTCCAACCGCACCGCCTCGCCGGGATTGACCTTCACGTCCGGCCGGACGCGTGCGGTTACCGGATGGCCGCCGACCTCCGCGAAGACCAGCGTGTCCGGTCCAAGCGACTCGACAACATCGACGACGCCGTTGGCGATCGCCCATCTTGAATTGGCGGAGCCTTGTGCGATCCGGATGTCTTCGGGTCTGGCCCCGAACACCAGTTTGCGGCCGGTTGCCGCCTTGTCCGGCGGCCGCGCCAGGTCGAAACCGCCGGACCCGCCGACGCGAATGCTGCCACCGGGTAGCGGTTCGGCAGGGATGAGGTTCATGGTCGGCGAACCGATAAAGCCGGCAACGAACAGGGTTTCCGGGCTGTAGTACACCTCCTCCGGTGCGCCGGTCTGGTCGATGTTGCCGTTGTTCATGACCACAACCCGGTCGGCCAGCGTCATGGCCTCGATTTGGTCGTGCGTGACATAGACCGTGGTGACACCGAGTTCGCGATGGAGTTTCTTGATTTCCAGCCGCATGGATCCGCGCAGCTTTGCGTCGAGATTGGACAACGGCTCGTCGAATAGAAACACTTGCGGTTTGCGGACGATTGCGCGGCCCATCGCAACCCGCTGGCGCTGGCCTCCGGACAACTGCTTTGGCTTGCGATCCAGCAGTTCGCCCAGGCCGAGAATCTCGGCGGCTTCCAGGACCCGTTGCCTGATTTTCGCCTTCGGCGTGTCGCGATAACGCAGCGAAAACGCCATGTTCTCGTAAACGGACATGTGCGGGTAGAGCGCATAATCCTGAAACACCATCGCAATGTCACGGTTGCGCGGCGCGATTTCATTGACGACGCGGTCGCCGATCAGGATCTCTCCGGAGGTGATGTCCTCCAGACCGGCAAGCATGCGCAAGGTGGTGCTTTTTCCGCAGCCGGAGGGGCCGACGAGAACGATGAACTCGCCGTCGTTTATCGCAAGGTCGATGCCGTGGACCACTTGCAGGTCACCGTATTTCTTTATCAGGTCTCGAAACGCGACAGTGGCCATTGTCAGGCACATGCCTTTGTCTGACTTGATCGGGCGATGTGTGTGAACCGTTTGGCTGCAATTCCGGCTGTCGAAAACAGCAGTGCCGCTTCATTGGCGACCGATACGAAATCGTAACCGGCCTCGATGTGCCGTTCGGCAATTTCCGGGTTGGGGGCCAGAGCGCCCACAGCCTTTCCGGCCGCGCGCACCTTTTCGGCAGCCAGGTCGATGGCTGCGGTGACGTCCGGGTGGCTCGCCTGGCCAAGCTTGCCCATACTCGCAGCCAGATCGCCGGGACCGAAAAACACGGCGTCGACACCGTCAACTCCGGCGATTGCGGTTACATTGTCCAGCGCATCGGCGGTTTCTGCCTGCACGATCAGATAAACGCCGTCGGAAGCTTTGTTCAGATAGTCAATTTGAAATCCGTATCGGCCGGCCCGGTGCATGGCCGCAACGCCTCGCTTGCCGCGTGGCGGATAGTGCATGGCCTCGACCGCGGCTTCCGCCTCCTCGGCAGTTTGCACATAGGGCAGCATCAGCGTGCGGGCACCGGCGTCAAGGAACTGCTTGAGCATTACGCTGTCATTCCATGGCAATCGCACGATCGGTATCGTTGGCGTCGCGCTCAGTGCCCGCATGTGCATCATCGCGTCGGCCAGTGTGATCGGCGCGTGTTCGCCATCGATCAGAAGCCAATCGAACCCCGCCCAGCCAAGGCCCTCCGTGGCGTTAACCGAATTCAGCATCGACCAGATGCCAATCAGCGGCCGGCCGCCGGACAGGGATTGCCGAAACGGATTGGAATGCGGATCCTTGTCGCCGTTCTTGTTTGTTGCCGTATCCAAATCAGTTCACCCGGCCCTACCGGACAGGCCTCCCGCAGCCATGGCAATGTCGTGGTGCGCCTCCGCATTTTCCATGGCAGGGGGCGCAGACAACCGCGCATCGATCGCGGTGCCCGACACGTTGCCGCCGATAATGAAATCCTCGTTCCCGCTACCGGCCATCACCCGGGCTTCACCTGGTTACTGAAGGGCAACGCATTTGGTGCCGAACACGGCCGCCGATTGGCAAACTCTACCGACATGCCGGTTCTTGCGGTTGGCCGGATGACTGTTGCCGCCCGGTGTGCGGTCGCGTCCGCCCGGATTGTCCTCTTCAGGATGGCGGCGGAATCCACATCTGCCATCCGCGTATCCACAACAGCGGGATCAAGTCGTTGCGCGATACGCGCTTCCCGGTCCGATGGCATCCGCAATCTCCAACCCGGTCCAAGATGTTGGAACTATACAGCGATACCCGCGCGACACAAGAAATATCTTACATATCAATATCAAGTTTCATTATATGAAACTTGATATTGATCACATTCCCCTGGCGCATTGTCTCGGAACGTGCCTGCCACAAAGGTTCCGCAAGAGACGAGGCGCGATGATCCGATTCGTTCAATGCCTTGAACATCGGCGAAGCGAATGGGCGCATCCCTCTGTTCCAGAAGGGTCAGGTCGGCGCGCCCGCCGACGGTCAGTTCGCCGAGATCGGCCCGTTTCATCGCCTGTGCCGGATGGTCGGTCGCCATCGCAACAACGTCCGCAAGGGCGATGCCGCAGTGCATGAGCTTGCTCATCGTGTGCAGAAGGTCAAACGCCGGCCCGTCGACGCACAGTGAATGAACGTCACTGGAGATAATGTCGGGCAGGAAGCCCTGCGCGATGGCGGCTTCGGCGCTGTCGAAGCCAAACGCACCCATCCCGTGGCCGATGTCGAACAGCACGCCGCGGTCTCGTGCCTTCACCAGTGCCGGCAGGACATTGCCGACACCATCGACCGGTGCATTGGGCGCCGGCCGGAAGCAATGGGTCAGGATATCGCCCGGACGCAGCCGGGCGAGGATTTCGGAATAGGTCGGCGGCGGTTTGCCGATATGCGCCATCACCGGCAGTCCCGTTCGCTCTGCCGCCTCGATGGCCCGATCGAGGGCAAGTAACCCGATATCGCCCGATGTGCGCGCGCCAAGTCTGACTTTGACACCAACCACGACATGGCGATTGGCGTTGATCGTTTCGACGCAATGATCGACCGATAGCAGTTCGCGCACGGCCGCCTCTCCGACGACATAGTCGCGGTCAAACACGAAAATGCCCGGATAGGAGATGTTGACAAAAGCGAGGAGACGGAGCGGCGAACCGGCAAAAACAAAATCGCGAAGGCCGGCGAAGTTGCCCGCGCCGGCGCTTCCCGCATCGACCATGGTGACGGTCCCGGATCGCTTCGCGATCGGTTCCGGTTCCACACCGTACGCGGTCGCGCGATGATAAATATGTGTGTGCAGGTCGATCAGGCCGGGAACGACCAGCATGCCCTCCGCGTGAACGATGTTGTCGGCCTGGTCTTGCGGCAGCCCATCTGCGATCGCGGCGATCTTGTCGCCGCTGATGGCAACATCGCTGCGGGCATCGAAGCCGTTTCTCGGGTCGATGACACGCGCCCCGGCAATCAGCGCATCCCATCGGGGCCGCGATGTCGCCGCATCGGATGTTGTCATGCCGGATGTCACGCTGCCAGGGTTCACCATTCCAGGGGTGTTCCATCATAGTTGAATATCTGACCGGTTTCGTGATTGCCCAATCGGCGGATCAGATCGCGCATCTTTGCAACGCTTTCGCTGACCGGCAGGGCGGCGATTCCGCCGCCACCAGCGGTATCGACCCAGCCTGGATGTATCGACACGACCGTGATGCCGCGGGCGAACAGGTCGATCGCCAGGCTGCGTGTGATCGCGTTGAGCCCGGCCTTGCTGGCACGATAGCCGTAGTGGCCACCGGAAAGATTGAGCCCGATGCACCCCATGCGACTGGTGATGGCGGCGATCCGGGGCGATTTGCCCGCTGCAATATTGTCGACAAGCGCCTCGATCAGCCGCAGCGGACCGATGGCGTTAATCTCATACATGGTCCGCATATACTCGATGTTCAGGCTACCCAGCTTGCCGACTTCCAGACCAACCCCGGCATTCGACACGAGAAGATCGATCGGCGTCGCCCCGAGCGCCCGGGCAAGTTCGCCGAAGTCCGCATCGATGGTGAGATCGAGCTTCAGGTTTCGCAAGCCCTCGCGGGATGGCAAGGCGGTTGCCGGATCGCGATAGGTGGCAATGACGTCCCAACCCGCATTGACATATTGGTTTGCGAACTCCCGCCCTATTCCGGTGTCGCAGCCAGTGATCAGCACCGCCGGCATGGCCTGTCATCCTGCCTGGTTGTCGCGTCGCGTTCCGAACGCCCGTTCCGCCGTGCGCACCGGTATCTTCTGCGACGGTTGCAATTGCCGTGATCGGGCATCCGCCGCGGATCGCTGCCAAGCATGCCGGCGCTTTGCATGACCGCTGTCACCTCAGCCATGGTCCGTCGCTCCGCAGCCGATACGTACCCTGTGCCGCTCCCGCGCACCGGGAACCAGGATGCGCATGGACGGTTTGTCGAAGAACTCGCCGTCGAATCCGTCGGGATCGCCATGCCCGGTCCAGCTTTCGATCGAAAGAAACGGCGCACCGGATTTGGTCCAGATTGCGATATGGGGAAAGCCCTGATTGTCGACCCGGATCGCCGGGCGGTCGGTCGGTTGGAATGTCACGTTCTTGCTGCGTGCATTCAAGAAACACAAAGCGCCGGAGTCGAGATTGTCGTTCGTCAGTTCAAGGATACAACCGTCCAGTTCGATCGGCCGCCGGCGCGTGGCAAACAGGTTGTCGGTCGTGATTGCCGGGACATGCGGCTGCTCCTCCCTGTCGAACACCACTTTGCCCGCTGCATCGGTTGCCCTGCCGGGCCATGAGAATCCGGGATGAAAACCGACAGCGTAGGGCATCGAACCATCACCGGTGTTGGCGACGTCGAAGTCCACGGCAATGCAGCGCCGGTCGATGCGGTAGGTTACTGAAAATTCAAAGGCAAAGGGATAGCAGCGCCTGGTGTCCGGCGTGTCGCTCAGGCGAAACGTCACCATGTTTTTCGAACGCGCGGCGATGCGGAAGCGGCACGATGACGCAAAGCCGTGCAAGTTCATCGGATACCGCCGTCCGCCTATGGCAATTGTGCCGCCGCAACACTGTCCGACAACCGGAAACAACACCGGCGCCGAACGCCGCCAGTGCTTTTCGTCGCCCTGCCACAGAAGCTGCAGGCGGTTGATGGTCCAGGATTTCAACTCCGCGCCCATGGTCGTTGCCTGTAGGGACGAAGCGCCATCGGTTACTGTCACGATATCGCTCACGCGGAAACTCGATCGACCATGGCAGTTCCTGACGGCATCACGTTCAGCACACTGCCGGTCCCATAGGTGGGCCGCTCCTGGCAGCCATGACCGCCGGTCGCTGTTGGCGTGCTCATGTTCAGGCCGCGGCCCGGAAGCCGAGTTTGGCCGATATCAGGTCGCCGGCATCGCGCGCCGCATCGACAATTTGCCTGAAACGGGGTGAGTTGGCCTCGATCCCGAAACTCGAAATGCTCAAACTGGCGGTGACGCGTCCGGAGGCGGTGCGCAGAGGAACGGCGGCACAGATGACCAGTTCGTTGAACTCGCGGTCATCGATGGCGTATCCGGCCCGACGGACGTTCTCCAACTCCAGGCGATAGCTTTCGGCGTCGGCGATTGTCCGATCGGTTTTTGCCGGCATGCCCGAGTCTTCCAGGATCCTTTCCACTTCGCTCCAGGGCATCTCCGCAACAAGCACCTTGCCGAGCGCGGTGCTGTGAATGGGGCGCCGGCTGCCGATCTGCGTGTTAATCCGAAGTTCCAGATTATCCGGCTCGACTTTTTCGACATAGATGACTTCGTCATTGCCGAGGACTGCAAGTTGTACGGTCTCTCCGATTTCCCGACACGTACGCTCCATTATCGGACGTGCGATTTCCCGCAGATCGCTTCCGCGGTTTCCACGCGACGCGATTTCGTACAATCCGGTGCCAAGCGTCCAGATTTTTCCGGCGCGCTCCTGTTCGACAAGCCCGTTGTGTTCCAGAGACTTCAGAAACCGCAGCACGGTTGCCTTGTGCAGCCGGGTTTTCAGGCTCAGCTCGGTTAGCGTCACACCGTCCGGATTGCGTGACAGCGTATCGAGCAATTCGACCGTACGGTCGATCACCTGAACTTTGGAACTTCCTTTTTCTGCCATCGCACCCGCCAGTTCCCGATCGAGTTTCCCGATACAGTGACCATTCGGAGCCGTGTCTGGCCGCAACGAGCCATATCGGCGAACGGATTCCATTTTGCACAGGCGCATATCAGTTTCAATATGCGATTTTCTGTTTTACCTGTTGATCCAATAAGTGCTTGCCAGGCGCATCGATCCGATCAGTGCGTCAGCTTGCCGGCCGGCGAAAATCCGATTTTGGCAATATGTTTCCGGAACTGTTGAAATGCCGGCCTGTTTGCCCGTTTGGAAGGCAACGATCTGCCCGGAGCGGGTAATTACCTGACAGCAGGCCGTCGGATGGAGGCGCGCGACGGCAAGGGTTGGGCGCGGCTGTATTACTCCGGTCTGAGCCGAATGCACGAGACGTCGTTCAGCCAGATGCGCCCCTTCTCGGGTAGTTTTGGCGGCACTTTCAGCCCTTTCCGCTACCACGGCCGTTCGACACGGCTGTCGCTGACCTGCCTGCCTGCTTCTCTCAGCAGGGCTGCGACCTGGCGGTAGCCATAGTGTCCGTATTGACGGCCAATTTGATCATGTCGGCCACCTGTTGTCCTTCGTCCGCACGGCCTTGTGGTCGGCGAAGCTGGATTGAACGATGCTGGCCGGGAATCTGACAGACCCGACGCGCCGACGCAGCTTGTCGGCGACATGCACGATCGATGCAGGCACGACGAGGCGAGGGTCTCAGAAGATTTCCGGACAGCCTCGGCCAGGATGAGCTTGTCCTGGTTCAGATCCGGGACGGCCTTCCTCAATCGTTCGTTCTCCTTCCGGAGCCGCTTGATCTCTCCAAGTCGGGCGGTTCCCATCACGCCACAGAGCTTGCGCCTGCGGTAGTAGGTTTACGCGGTGATGCGTACCTCGCGGATCATATCGATTCGGCTCATTCCTAGCCCACGAGTACATCAATCTGCCGCAGTTTCGTGACAATCTCTCCCGGTCGGTGTCGCTTGTTCGCCATCTCCGATCCTCTGTTTCACAACCAGCGGGGCGGACCAAGTCAGTTGGCGAGTGGCCCATGCGCGCCGCCTAAGGTTTCAGATCCACTTCAAGATGGATGTAGTCACCCCGGTAAATCGCCTCGCCGAGATACATCACCGAACCGTCCGGCCCGGTAAACACACGGCGTATTTCGGCAACCGGCGTATTCACCGATATGTGCAGGTCCCTGGCAACCTCGATATCGGCGGCGCTTATGTTGAGCGTCTGGCGCGCTTGCGCGATTTCAACTCCGGGCAGTGACGTGAGCAATGGGATAACAACCTCGCGCCGGAAGCGCTTCGGCGCCAGCCTGTACACGCGCTCGTCGATGAAAATCGAGACCACGCAATAGGGTTCACCATCGCGCGCATGCACCCGGCGCATATGAAAATAGCCCGGGGCCGGGCTGCCGTCTCGCTCTGTCAGGCGCGGGCTTTCACGGGATTCCAGGATATTGGAGAGGTCCGGCGTATCGCCGCGATACATCTCGACCAGATCGTCAAGCGTGGTTTGCACGAGCAGCCGGCGGTCGCGCCCGGCCTCGGCCGTCACAAATGTCCCGCGTCCGCGCTGCGGCGACAGCAAACCCTCCTTGGCGAGAAGTTGGGCCGCCTGGCGGACTGTGACCCGGGCCACGCCAAACTCCTCCATCAGCTTGTCGATGGACGGCAGAACCTGGCCGGTTGGCCAGACACCCCTTTTGATCCGGTGGCGCATGACGTCGGCAAGCTGCACGTATCGCGGGATCGGCACATTCTCGAACATGTTCATCGATGGCGACCAGAAAATACTTGCAATAAACATCCTATTGATAGAATGTTTAAGATGTTTACAGGGTACGGGAGAACCTTCATCGCTGCAACCGAAATTCGCAGCGGGTGCCGCGGCGCCGGGCAAGAACAGGGGCCGCAGCACCAGGCAAGAACACATGTCGCGCGGCTCGGGATTTCCGCCGGGCTCCGATCGGAAAGCCCGGCGCCGTCTGCCGCGACAAGGCTTCAACTCAGGGAGGATTACCAAATGTCACATCGCCGAACCATCGGACGAAACAACAGGCAATTTGAAGTCTCACGCCGCAGGCTGCTCAAGTCTGCCGCGTCCGGTGCTGCGATTTTGGCGGCGCCGGGATTGCTTGCTCGTCATGCCCGGGCGCAGGGCAAGTTCGACAGCCTTCAGGCCGCGAAAATCGACTGGCGCCAGGCCGAAGGGTCGACAATCACGATTGGCGTAATACCGGCCGGGTACTTCAAGAATCTCGAGGCGCTTCTGCCTGACTTTCAGGCTCTGACCGGCATCGAAGCGCGACTGGAAATGACCCCGCCCGGTCAGATCCGCCAGAAGGCAATTCTGGATCTGTCCAGCAAGACCGGCACATGGGCAAGCCACGCTGCCGATCCGATGTTTTATCCGCTTTATGTTTCCAACGGCTGGATCGATCCGCTCGATGCCTATCTTGGCGACAATGCGCTCACCGACAACGGATGGTTCGCATATGAGGATATTCTTGCCGGCTGGCGCGGCGTGACGTCCATCGACGGTACGCCCTACGGCATTCCCTACGATGGCGAAGCGACCGTGCAGGTCTATCGCAAGGATGTCTACGACAAGATGGGTATCTCGCCTGCGGAGACGCTGGAGGACTACGCCGCCAACGCCGCCAAGGTTCACAATCCCGATCAACGCCTGTGGGGTGCCGCGTTGCGCGGCTTCAAGGGCGCGGGCCAGAACATGTACATCTATCCTTCGATCCTGCTCGCCTATGGCGGCAAGTGGTTCGACGACAATGGCAAGATGGTGGTCAACACCCAGGAAGGCGTCGCCGCATTGGAGTGGTATGTCAGTCTGCTCAACAATTACGCTCCGAGCGGTGTTGAAAACTGGAACTGGCCGGACATAGCCGATGCGTTCGGGCAGGGCACGCTTGGCTCCTACATCGATTCACACAGCTCTGCTGCGGTGATCGCAAACCCCGAAAAGTCCCAGGTCATTGGCAAGGTCGGCTTCGCCCGCTGGCCGAAGGGACCGTCTGGTCGCCGCGTCACCTCGATCTGGAACTGGAGCTTCCCGATCAACGGCGCATTGCCGCAGAAGGACAAGGTCGCAACCTGGCTGTTCATTCAGTGGGCGTGCTCGAAAGAAGCGCAGGTGGCGACGTCCTACGCTTTCGATGGCGCCTACAAGCGCTTTGGTGCGAACCGGACTTCGGTGTGGGCCGACGGGTCCTATCGCTCGCTGTTGAACGCCGCCGGCGACGGTCTTGTCGATGCCGCGGAGGCCTCCATCCAGAACGATACGGACGTGGAATGGCGTCCGCGCCTGCCGCAATGGCCGGCGGTCGGCGAGATCATGGCGACTGCGATACAGGCGAGCCTTGTCGGTCAGGCCAAACCGGCCGAAGCGCTCAATGACGCGCAAACAAAGATCGAAAAGGCACTCAAAGGCTGACAGCCCGAAAGCGCCAGCCGTGATATCCAAACGCGCGAAAACGCCACCAGGTGAGCGGAGTTTTGCAATTGCCATGGCAGCACCGGCAATGCTGGTGCTGCTGGCAACCACGACATTTCCGCTTCTCTACCTCATCTGGAGCTCCTTCCAGAACATCAACCTGGCGATGCCGTTCTTGGACGGCTTCGCCGGGCTCGACAATTACCGGACCATGTTTGCCGATGCGGATTTCTGGCATGCGTTGCGGCTGACGGGCATATACACCGTCACGACAGTTGTTGCGCAACTGGTCCTGGGCCTTGGTCTGGCGCTGCTGGTCATGCAGATTCCGCAGGGACAGGGTCTGTTCCGCATCGCTGCGATTTTGCCGATTGTCCTGGCCCCGGTGGTCGTCGGCCTGTTCTGGCGCACCTTGATGCTGGCGCCCAATTTCGGAGTGCTCGATTTTGCGGTAACGGCCATGGGTATCGGCCCGGTCAACTGGCTTGGTTCACCCGTGCCGGCGCTTGTTTCCGTCATCATCATTCACACCTGGCAGTGGACGCCTTTTGCCTTCCTCGTTCTGCTGGCGAGCCTCGCTTCCCTGCCACCGGATATCTATGAGGCTGCCCGGCTCGATCGAGCCAGCGCGATCAGGCGTTTTGTCCATATCACTGTGCCACTGCTGCGGCCTGCCATCGTCATCGTTGTCATCATGCGGGCGATGATCGCGCTGTCGGCGTTTGCCGCCATTTTCGCAGCAACCGGCGGCGGACCGGGCACAGCGACGGAAATCCTCAACCTTTACGCCTACCGCACGTCATTTGTGCAGCTCAACTTCGGCTATGGTTCGGCGCAGGCTGTCGCCCTGCTGTTTCTGACGCTTGCCGTCTCCGGCGTGCTCTATTTCGTACGCACGGCACGGAATCGGTAAGGCGGATCCGATGAACCAGCATGTCGCCACCCGACGCCGGAGAACGGCGCTGCTTTACGCGGTCGCGTGTGCCCTTCTGCTGATGTGGGTATTCCCGATCCTCTGGGCAGTCGTTGTGTCGCTGAAATCGGAAACAGAAGTGCTGGCTTATCCGCCGCGCGTGCTGTTTTCGCCAACCACGCAGAACTATGCGGACGCCGTGTTCAGCAGTATTTCCATCATGCCGAGCTTTATCACCAGCTTCGTTGTTTCGACACTGACGACGGTGCTTACCATTCTGCTCGCGGTGCCCGCAGCCTATGCATTTGCACGCTTGCGCCTTCCGGCCAAGAAATCGGTGGGTTTCTACACCCTCGTGACGCAGATGATCCCGCCGGTCGGGTTGGTGATTCCTTACTTCCTGATCCTCAACAAGGTTGGATGGCTCGACAGCTACCAGGGGATGGTGACGGTCTATCTGACTTTTTCGCTGCCTTTCGCCATCTGGTTGATGGTTTCCTACATGGAGGATATCCCGCGCGAAATGGAAGAAGCTGCCTTTCTCGACAAGGCGAGCCGGATGAAGACGCTGTGGCATATCATCCTGCCGCAGGTGCGCGGCGGCATCGCGGTGACGACCATCTTCGTTTTCCTCAATGCCTGGAATGAGTTCCTGTTTGCCGTGCAGCTGGGCGGCAACAATGTGCGGCCAGTCACGGTTGCAATGTACAATTTTGTTTCAGTCGAGCAGACGCTGTGGGCGAAACTGGCGGCCGCGGCCCTGCTAGCCATGCTGCCGGTTATTGTCATCGGTATTTTCGCTCAAAGGCAAATCGTCAAGGGTCTGACGGTCGGTGCAGTCAAGGGGGGAGGACGCCGATGAGTGACCACAAGGGGCGGATGTCGCTGAGGTCCATCAACAAGACGTTTGGCGGTTTTCATGCCTTGAAGAACATCGATCTCGATATCGAACCGGCAGAGTTCTTCGCTCTGCTCGGTCCGTCGGGCTCGGGAAAGTCGACGACGCTGCGCGTCATCGCCGGGTTGGAAATCCCCGACACCGGCACACTCACCGTGGATGGCGCTGATATTACCCATGCCCAGCCGGGAGAGCGCAACATCGCCATGGTGTTCCAGAATTACGCGCTCTATCCGCACATGACGATCGAGGAAAACATCGCCTTTCCGCTGAAGATGGACAAGATTCCGACCGCCGAGATCAGCGAACGGGCGGGCAATGCCGCGCGAAAGGTCAAGATCGATCACCTGCTGCACCGCCGCCCCGGCCAGCTCAGCGGCGGTCAGCAGCAGCGCTGCGCACTTGCCCGCGCAATTGTCCGCCAGCCGCGATTGTTTCTGCTCGACGAGCCGCTCTCCAATCTCGACGCGCAGCTCAGGCTTGAGACGCGCATCGAATTGCGCCGGCTGCACGAGAGCATGGATGTAACGACCATCTACGTCACCCATGACCAGGAAGAGGCGATGACGATTGCCGACCGCATGGCGATATTCCATGACGGCGATATCATCCAGGTCGGCACACCGGATGACGTGTTCAACCGTCCGGACACGATGGATGTCGCCGCCTTCATCGGCAGTCCGCCGATGAACCTGTTGAGCGCCACGGTCACAGATGGTGCGCTGACGGTTGCGGGGACATCGGTGCCATTGACGCCGCCGCCGGGATATTCGGGCGAGAAGATCGTGGTCGGGGTGCGGCCCAGCCATGTGCGACTGGAGGCCGGCGGAATACCGGCGCAGCTGCTATTGTCTGAGAATCTCGGCGAAAGCATGCTTCTGAACGCCGAACTCTCCGACGGGCTGGTCGTCAAGCTGCGGCTGCCCGAAGTGAGGCGCTTCCGGCATGACGAGATCCTGTCGCTGACCTTGGATGCCACACACGCCCATTTCTTCGATCCGGTATCACGCAAACGTATTTCTCACGCGGGCGCCACATGATCTGTGCCACCGGCCGCAAGACTTTTCAGAGGGCCTGAAATGAAAGCCGTTTTCTTGCTTTTCGATTCCGTAAACCGCCTCATGCTCGAACCGTACGGAGGCAAGTATTTGCCGACCCCGAATTTCCAGCGTCTGGCCGAACGGTGCGTCACCTTCGACAAGCATTATATCGGCTCGATGCCGTGCATGCCGGCACGACGTGACATGCAGACCGGGCGACACACATTTCTGCACCGCAGTTGGGGACCGCTTGAGCCCTTCGATAATTCCTTTCCGGAACTTCTGAAGACGGCCGGCACATATTCGCACCTGATATCCGACCACTACCATTATTGGGAGGATGGCGGAGCGACCTACCACACCCGCTACAATTCATTTGATTTCATTCGCGGCCAGGAATCCGATCCCTGGAAGGTTTTGCTGAAATCACCAATCGACCGGATCAGGGAAAAGTACCATCCAAGCCAGAACGATCCGGAATCGAAACAGAATCCCTACAATTACATGATCAATCGGGAGTTCATCCGGGAGGAGAAGGATTTTCCTTCCGTGCAATGTTTCGGATCCGGGTTCGACTTCCTCGACAACAACCGGCAGGCCGAAAACTGGTTCCTGCAAATTGAAACATTCGATCCCCATGAGCCTTTCTTCGCCCCCGAGCGGTTCAAGGACAAGTTTCCGACTGACTATCGTGGTCCCATTCTCGACTGGCCGCGGTATGAGCGGGTGACCGAGCCGCAGGAGGAAATCGACGAATTGCGCGCCAACTATTTCGCCTTGCTCAGCCTCTGCGATGACCTTCTCGGCCGGTTTCTCGACTATTTTGACCAACACGACATGTGGAAGGACACCGCTCTCATCATGACCACCGATCATGGCTTCCTGCTCGGCGAGCATGACTGGTGGGCCAAGAACCGCATGCCGCTTTACGAGGAGATCTCCCACATTCCGCTCTTCGTCTATCATCCCGACCATGCCGACAAGGCCGGCCAGCGCCGCCAGAGCCTGACCCAGACCATCGACCTGATGCCGACGATCTGCGATATCTTCGGAGCGGATTTGCCACCGGAAGTGCAGGGCAGATCGCTGATGCCGCTCGTTGAATCGGACGAACCGTTGCGGGATGCCGCGATGTTCGGATACTGGGGCGGTGGCATCAATGTCGTGGACGGTCGCTATACGTATTTCTGCTATCCGAAGGATATGAAGAAGCAGGAGCTCTATCAGTATACGTTGATGCCAACCCACATGACCAAGATGTTCACGGTCGAGGAATTGAAAAGCGCCAGTCTGGTTCCGCCATTCGACTTCACCAAGGGTGTGCCGCTGTTGCGGGTTGCCCACCGTTCAAAAGCCGATCAACGCACCCACAGCTATCACTTCCCGGAGAAGATGGAGGACACAACAACAGTCCTGTACGACCTGGAACATGATCCCGGCCAGACAACACCTATCGATGACCCGGACGTGAAAGACCGTCTCGGGAAAGCGCTATTTCGTTTGATGGAGGACAACAACGCGCCGGAAGAGGCGATCCGCAGGATGCGGGAAAGCCTTGGATAGCCGGCTCCGGATATTGTTTCCCAGGCATCACGTCCGGGACGGTCGTTCGAATGCCTTGCCCGGCCGTCGCCAGGTCGGATCACGGCTGTTGCTCAATTGAACTCCGACGAATGCTGGAACCTGCCCGAAGGCAAGCCGTCGGCTGTGGGAATCCGCGCCACCGGATTGTGCCGGAAGCGGTCGACACCGCGAGCCGGCGTGACTTCGAACGTCGGCCAGACCGCCAGGTCGGCCTTCACTTCGGTCGGGCAGAACCGCATGGCGGCGCCGCAGCGGACCCGGTCGGATTCGTTTGACCCGGAGCCGTGCAGCAGGGCCTCGTTGTGTAGCGAGATCTCGCCGGCACGCAGATCCATCGTGATGATGTCGGCCGGGTCGATCTGATCGGCGTCCACCTCCTGCTCCAACACATACGCGGCGCCACCGACCGTGTGGTGGCGCAGGTTTCCGGCGCGATGGCTGCCGGGCACCACCTGCATCGCGCCGTTTTCTTCGTCGGCGTCATAGATCGCCAGCCAGACGGTCACCGTGCGGCGCGGGTGCAGCGGCCAATATTGAGTGTCCTGATGCCACGGCACGATGGAGCCGTCGCCGGGATACTTGACAAAGAACCGCCCGCCCCAGAGGCAGAAGTCCGGGCCGATCAGGTCTTCGACGTAATCGAGGATCGCCGGCGTCAAGCACAGGTCGTGGAACCAGCGATTGGCCTTGTGCCAACTGCCCGTCTCGTTGATGCCGATGTCGGCCGGCAGACGAGCCGCCAGTTCCTGGAACCTGGCCTGAAGAATACTTACGGCCGGGGCGGCGAACACCGGCAGGTTCTTGACGTAGCCGCGGTCCTCAAACTGCGCGCGCTCCGCAGCCGTCAGGCGGCGGGCGCCCGGTTCGATCTGGAGGGCCAGGGCATCTTGTCGCGATCCAGCCGACATGGCCCGCGATCATAGCAAGGCCGGCAGGGCGGGACAAACTGCCCGCCCGCACGTGATCGCGGCAGAAACACCGCCGGCCAGGACATGCCGCCGTTTAACCTGGCGGTGCCGCGTCGGGGCCCCGATGGAACGTCGGATCGATGGCAAGACTTGTCGCCCCTACATCATCACGTCATCGCGACAATTGACCACCAGCTCGGCGACAGACGCCTTGTTGGAGAGCGCAAACAACGTCAACACCATTTCTGCGATGTCGCCGGGCTCGATCATCTCCTCCTGCGGCAGGTACTCGACATGCGTCGTCATGTCGGTGGCGACGTAGTTGGGGCAGAGGGCCGTACAGCGCACGCCGTCCGCCCAGCCGGCATGGCGGGTTGCGTGCGACAGGGCAACCGCCGCGAATTTGGTCATCGCATAGCCCACATACTTGGTCGGAACCGCTTTGCCGGTGATCGAAGCGACGTTGATGATGCGGCCGGCACCGCACTGGCGCAGGTGCGGCATCGCCGCTCGAATCATCGACAGCGGCGCCTTCACATTGACCGCCCACATGCGGTCCAGCGCCGCGTCATTCTCTTCTTCAACCGCAACCCGCATCGCGATGCCGGCATTGTTAACAAGACCATCGATGCGCCCGAAACGCTCTACCGTTGCGGCAACCCAGGCCCGGTGTGTTTCCTGATCTTCGGCCTCGTATCGGCCCGTGAGCATGCGCTCCGGATCCCACCCGCCGGTGACGGCGGCCAGCGAGGCGGGATCGCGGGAACCCAGGCTGAGTGTGTAGCCGGCGGCGTACAGCGATTCCGCAATTGCCCGGCCAATCCCCCGGTTTGCCCCCGATACCATGACGACGCGACCCTCCGGAGCAAGCATGTTCCACCTCCCTTTTGTCGCCATCCGCCACGCTCTTGTGGCGGCGGCGCCACCGCGTGCACGACCGACGATCATTGAATCATCGAACACGCACTATCGATGCGTTTCCAGGCGGCCCGTCAGATTCCGGCCCGCCAACAAACACCTTCATGCCGCCGACCGCTCCCCCGGCGAAGAACCGCACCGGTCCGGATCGATGAACTCGCAACCGGCGCCGGCGCACGCCTCCGCCGGTCGGATTCCTGAAATCACCGACCGGCTCAGCGCCCCGGGAACCGGGAGCGTCCGCGATCTTCATGGCGCGCTCCCCGGGCGGAGGCCGATGAGCTTCAATCCCCCAACGAAGACAAAATAAAGCGCAATTGTGCAAATAACGGAAGAAAAATTAACGCAGCGTCGCGCAATTAGGGTATAATGTGCGTATATCGCACATATGGTGGACGGAGCGAAGATTTGGTGCGGATGGTGAAGGTGCATCTTTTTTTCCTGCCAGCATGTTTGTTGAGTTCGCCGGGGCCCCCGACGGCCTTTCGTTTGGCGGAGGAAAAGAAAGCGCATCGTTAAAGGCCCGGTCCGCGGCTTGGTATCTGCCGGCCTGCTATTTGGCGCGGCTGGGGAGCCGGAGATCGGGGCGCATGTCGAAGGCGGCACACGCAAAGCGGCGCGACCGCTGTCGGCCGGTCCGGGCCCGATCGAAGGCGAGGCCGGGGCGTACTGCACAGGCAAACGACCCTCGGCGACCGGTGGCGCGCCCACCGTGGAACCGGCGCTCATGAAAGAACGAGTGCTTTCAGCGCTCGGAAGCAGAGGTGATGATGCAACTGGACGCGCAAGAACGAAACAGCACCAATTTCTCTCTTTCTCTCGCACGCGGAATTAGGATCCTGGAGATATTTTCGCCCGAGGTGAAAGCCGTCACCACGAGCGAGGCCGCCCGGATCGTGAACATCAGCCGTGCGGCGGCACGACGGTATCTTCTGACATTCGTCGCTCTCGGCTATCTGGAACAAACAAAGTCTTCATTCAGCCTGACCGAAAAGGCCGCGTCCATCGGCCAGGGGGTGCTGGCCCGGCAGGATCGATGGATACTTGCGACTTCGTATGTGATCGATCTGTCGAACCGCCTGAACGAGCCGTTTTCCGTCTCCATTCTCGATGAACTGAATATCAGGTTCGTTGCCCGCGACCAGAAGCGGCGCATTCATTCCGTGCGTCTTCCCGTCGGCTCCACTCTGCCCGCGCACTGCAGCGCGGCCGGCAAGGTATTATTGTCGTCTTTGACCCCGGCCGAACTCGACAGTCTCGTCGAGAAACACGGCCCGCTGGAAAAAAGAACGTCTGCCACGATCACCGATCTGAGCCAGTTGAAATCCGAATTGCGCCAGGTGCGTCTGCAAAGCTGGGCGACAGCCGATGACGAGATGTATGTCGGGACAATTGGAATTGCCGTTCCGATATTTGGTCCCTCAGGACAGGTGGTCGCCGCCTTCGCGGTCGGGTCTCACAAAAAGCGCCGTTCCCTTGAAGAACTGAAATCCGACTTTCTTCCCGTGCTGCAGGACACCGCCGACCGGATCAGTTCGCAGCTTTCCTGAGACCCCGCAGCGCGGAATGCGAAGGAACCGCCTTCGTTTCCGCCCACGAGGGGTCCGCCCGCGAGGGGTTCGCCCGCGAGAGATCAACAGGTGCCCCGCTCGTCAGGGCTGATAACGCTCCAAGAGTTTGCTATAAATATCGCACAAATGCGCGCTGAAGCGCCAAAAAAATGGATTTCTATTTGACCCAGCCAAAAAAACGATGGATGCTGCCGAGTTAAGGAATAGAATGTGCGATTAACGCACAAAAACGAGGGCGGGTTTTTGGGCAAGCTTAGTTGGGGCCTGCTTGGCCACGGCGAAGAAAGCCGGATCGGGGTGTTGCACCGGGCCGGCGCAAACTTGGATGGCAAGCTCGGACTTCGGCCGCGACGCCCCTCAACCGCCCGCATGACTGCCGCCAAAAGGCACATACCAATTGCCCGCCACACGGATGATTGACACGCCCGTCCGATCGGACGGGCATGGCGAAACGAATTGGAGACCTTGATGTTTGACTTGTCGGCAGAACAGGAAGCCAGGGCGAGGTCTCTTCACCGGGAGTGCCTGGTTGTCGATGCGACCGTGCTGATCCATACGGCGACCAATGAGCGCTGGTTCGATCAGGCGCGCAAGGGTGGCGCCGACGCCATCTGGGTGACCATCGGCGGCAGCACCGGTATTTCCGAAACGATCCGGGCTGTGGCCAACGTATTGCGCTTCATCGAAACCCACGGCGACGTGGCGGTCCAGGTCAGGACCGTGGCCGATATGCGCCAGGCCAAAAAGGATGGCAAACTCGGCATTCTCTTTGCGACCCAGGACGCAGCCTGTCTTGATGGCGACTACGCGTATCTCACCGCGATGGACCGGCTGGGGTACCGGGTGATGGGGCTCACCTACTCGGAGAGCAATATGCTGGGCGACGGCTGCGGCGAGCGGACCCGCGAGATCCGCGGCTTGAGCTACTTCGGCGTGGACGTGGTCCATGAGATGAACCGGCTTGGCATCCTGATCGATCTCGCCCATTGCGGCGATGCGACAACGATGGATGCCCTGAAGGAATCGAAACTGCCGTGCGTGTTCACCCACGCCAATGTCAGGGCCATCAGCGATTCCTCGCGCAACAAAACCGACGAACAGATAAAGGCCATGGCCGACACCGGCGGCGTCATGGGCATCACGCCGTTGCCCCGAATGGTGAACAACGATCTCCGCGCCGCCACGATCGACGGCGTGCTGGACCATATCGACTACGTGGTCAATCTCGTGGGCGTCGATCATGTCGGCTACGGGGGAGACTTCACCGATTCCGTCGCGCGCGTCGCACTGGGCGAGATGCTGCCGGGACACGGGACATCGAATACGATGTCGATGGCGAAGGCGCCGCCGACATTCGGCGCCGGATGGGCCTACTGGCGCGTGAAGCGGCCGGACATGCTGGGCACCATCGAAGACCGCGATTCGGTTCCATATGCAAAGGGCTTCGAGGATCACTCCAAGCTCCCGGATCTGACACGCGGGCTGGTGGCAAGAGGTTACGACGACGAAAGTATCGCCAAGATCCTTGGCGAGAACTGGCTGCGTGTCCTCGCCTTGGTGGGCGAAGCGCGAGCCGCGTGAGAAGTCAGAGGCGCACGCAGGACTGAACTGGAGCAACAGAAAGGGAGTGAGCAATGAAAACGTTAATGAATTGCTTGGTGTCAACACGGATGAACGGGCCATCGCTTGGCGCCCTGGCCGTCCGGTTGTCGTCCGCCGCACTCGTCTCGGCCCTTGGCGCGGGTTTGCTCGGCGCCTCCGCGTTCGCGCAGGAAAAGGGCGGCACGTTTATCAAGGCAATCGAGAACGAACCGGCCACGATCGACTACTTGTTCGGTAAGGATTTTGGCGCCCTGACTGTGATGACCAACATCTACAATCGGTTGGTTAGGCTGGACTACAACTTCGCGCCGCAACCGGAGTTGGCGGAAAGCTGGGAAATTTCGGGTGACGGTCTGAAGTATACGTTTCGGTTGCGCGAGGACGTCAAATGGCACGATGGCACCCCCTTCACGGCACAAGACGTGGAATTCACCTTCCGTGAAATGACGTGCGAACTGCACAACCGCGCCAAGACATGGTGCCCGCGCGTCGCATCCTTCCAAGCTGACGGCGACCATACGTTCATCATCAACATGAAGGAGCCGTTCGCACCGTTGATGACAATTCTGGGCGATTACAATTCCGGTACCCTGATCCGTCCCAAGCACGTTTGGGAAGCCGGCGTCGACAATGACAATCCCCAGCTCCTGGAGCCGAAGGTCGGCACCGGTCCCTTCAAGTTCAGCCAGTGGACGCGGGGCAGCCACATCGAACTCGTTCGCAACGAGGACTATTTCGAGCCGGGACTGCCCTACCTCGACCGTGTGCTCGTGCAGTTCCTGCCCGACGAGGCCGGCCGGCTGACGGCGATCGAAAACGGCGACATCGACATGATCCATTCCTACATCCTGCCGTATGAGCGGGTCGATCAGTTCCGCCAGGATCCCCGTTTTCAGGTCATCGAACACGGCAATGAGGCAACGGGCACCAACGAAAACCTGTTGATGAACCACGACAACCAGTACCTGAAGCACAAGTCGGTTCGCCAGGCCGTCGCCACCGCCCTGGACAAGGCCGAGATCGCCGAAGCGGCGATGTTCGGGGCCAGCAAGCCGGCCCATGCGCACATCGCCAGCGGTGTCAAGTGGGTCTACTTTCCGGAGTATGACTACAAGCAGGACGTAGCCAGGTCGAACGAAATGCTCGACGCTGCCGGGTTCCCGCGCGACGCCGACGGGACGCGCTTCACCCTGCGTCTCTACTGGGCGTTTGGCCGTGCCTTCGAGGGCCGCGCAGCGGAGGTAATCAGGAGTCAGCTGCGCGAGGTTGGCATCAACATCGAGATCCAGTCCTTCGATCGCCCCGCATTCATCGAGAATGTCTTCACCAAGCGCGATTTCGATATGGCGCACCAGCTCTTTACGACGTCGCCCGATCCGACATTGTCGGTCGTGCACCGTTACAAGTCGACGACGATCGGCAATGCGTTCGCCAATGCCGCGGGCTGGGCCAATGCCGAATACGACCGCCTGACGGACCTTGAGGTGACGATTACAGACGTCGACGAGCGGGCCGCTGTCTGGAAGCAGGTCCAGGAGATCCTGATGGACGAGTTGCCGGGCTATCCGCTCTTTGAGATGCCCAACATGCAACTGGTCAGGGCCGGGTTCGGAGATGTCATCACCGGTCCCATCGGCTACAACGGGCCTCTTGGTATGGCGCACGTATCCAAGTAGGCGCACCCCGTGTCCTTCGACACCGGACTGGGACGCTATGTGGCGGGACGGCTCTTCCAGGCTGTCCCGCTGATCTTCGTGGTGATGACGGTCAACTTCGTGCTGATTCACTCAGCGCCCGGCGATCCGATCCACCTGCTTATTGGCGAAGGCTCCGCAAGCGATGAACTGGTGGAGCGCACGCGCGCGGAGTTCGGATTGGACCGGCCGATTCACGTCCAGTATTTGAGCTACGTATCGAATATCCTGCAACTGAATCTCGGCTTCTCGCTTCGCTACCGGCAGGATGTCTGGGACCTGATCATCAGCCGCGTGCCGGCAAGTCTCCTGCTGATGGGCACGGCGTTCATTCTCAGCAGCGCCGCCGGGGTCCTGCTCGGCCTGTATGCCGGCACGCGCAAAGATTCACTCGGCGATCGGATCGCTGTCGTCCTGTCGATTCTCGGCTATTCGATGCCGGTGTTCTTCCTCGGCATGTTGCTGCTGACGGTGTTCGCCCTGAAATTCGGATGGTTTCCGACGCAGGGCATGTACAACATTCGCGATCCGCAGGAAGGGTGGGGGCTGGTCAAGGATGTGGCCCACCATCTGGTGCTGCCGGTGGTGACCTACAGCGCCTTTCAGCTGGCGCTGATCTTCCGGGTCACGCGGGTAAAAACCCAGCAGGTCATGAAAGAGGACTACATCACGACGGCGCGGGCCAAGGGTGTTCAGGAAAGAGGCGTGATCTTTCGGCACGCCGTGCCCAACACGCTGCTGCCGATCGTCACCATTCTCGGCTTCAATCTCGAATGGCTGCTCGCCGGGTCCGTCCTGACGGAAACCGTGTTTGCCTGGCCTGGCCTCGGGCGGCTGATGTTCGACGCCGTTTCGGCCCGCGACTTTCCGTTGTTGATGGGCCTGTTCGTGGTGATCTCGGCGTTCGTGATCATCGTCAATTTGATCACCGATGTCGTCTATCGGCTCATCGATCCCAGGGTCAGTTTCAGATAGAGGGGCGGAACGGGAGAGTATGCGCAGCCACCGGCATCTCTTTTTCAGCAACTGGGTCTCGGTCCTGGGGTTGGTGATATTTGTCGCGCTGGCGATTGCCGCGTTGTTCGGGCCGCCGCTCGCTCCTTTTGATCCGGAAGGCATCGAGATCGGATCACGGGCCGCCCCGCCCGGCGCGGTGAACTGGCTGGGCACCGACGAACTTGGCCGCGACGTGTTCAGCAGGTCCATGTCCGGCATCCGTGTGTCGCTGCTCGTCGGCGTGGCCGCCGCGACCACGGCGACGCTGCTGGGCATCGTCATGGGCAGCCTGGCCGGCTTTTTCGGCGGCATTCTCGACCATGCCCTGATGCGGATAACGGAGGTCTTCCAGGTCATCCCGCAATTCTTCCTGGCGGTTGTCCTGGTGGCGTTGTTCAGCGCCAGCGTCTTCAACATCATCATCGCCATCGCGGTCCTGTCCTGGCCGGTCATGGCACGGCTCACGCGGTCGGAGTTTCTGACCCTCAAATCCCGTCAGTATGTGGACGCCGCCCGGCTGAGCGGTGCCGGCAACGCCACCTTGATCTTTCGCGAGATACTGCCGAACGCCATGGGGCCGGTGATCGTGAGCGCCACCCTGCTGGTCGGGCGGGCGATGCTGACCGAGGCCGGGCTCAGCTTTCTCGGGCTGGGCGACCCCAGCCGGGTTAGCCTGGGCGTCATGCTCTATCAGTCGCGCCCGTTCATTCAGTTCGCCTGGTGGGCGGCGCTGTTCCCGGGGCTGCTGATATTCCTGGCGGTGCTGAGCACGAACCTGATCGGCGATGGGTTGAACGACGTGATCAATCCTCAGTTGGTCGAGGAGCGGTAGGAAAAAATGGGCATCGCGAACTTGGGAAAGGCAAGACATGTCACCTGAAGAACGGTTGGTCCGGCACGTTGCAGACTTGCAGTGGGACGAAATTCCCGAGACCGCGCGCACCGCCGCGTCGACGCTGCTGATCGACACCGTTGGCGTGATGCTGGCCGGCCTCAGGAGCCAGGAATGTCGTAACCTGCTTGACCGGTATCTCGCCTGGGGCGGCGCCGAAGAGAGTTCGGTGGCGGGCAGCGAAAAGCGGAAGCCGGCTCCGGGCGCCGCATATCTTGGCGGGGTGCTGGCCCATTGGTGGGAATGGGACGACACCCACGACGAGTCGGCGGTTCACGCCAGCGCGGTCATATTCCCGACACTCCTTGCGGTGGCGGAAGCCGCCGGGGTCGATGAAGGCGAACAGGCGGGCCGCGAGTTCATCGCCGCCGCCGTCGCCGCGTTCGATGTTGCCTGCCAGATCGGCGCCGCCCTCCAGCCCTACTACCATGCGGGCAATATGGCGACCGGCGTTCCCGGTCACATTGGCGCTGCTGCGGGCGCCGCCCGGCTCCTCGGGCTCGATGAGGACGGCATCATGTCCGCCATGGGCATCGCCGCGGAACAGGCGGGATTGAGCCGGCAACCGCTGACCGACCGGGTCAACGGAAAGAACATCCTCTGTGGCGTCGCCGCCGGTCAGGCGGCAAGCAGCGTGTTCAACGCCCAGGCCGGTATCAAAGGGTCGGCCAACTTCCTGACCGGGCGCTACGGTCTGAACGTCCTCTTTGCCAACGGTGAGGCCGATCTGGAGGCCGGGCTGGCCGGGATCGGCACCCGATTCAGCGTGACCGAAACCAGCATCAAGCCCTACCCGAGCTGTCGCTCGACACATCCGGGCCTCGACCTGACGTTCGACATGATCGCCGAAGATCCCGATCTTCCCCAACAGGTTGAAGCCGTCGAAGTGACCTCGTCGCAGATTGTCTACGACTTGTGCGGACGGCCGTTTGCGCCTGGGGACGATCCTCGGGTCGCCGCACAATTCAGCATTCCTTATACGCTGTCGGTCGCCCTGACCCGTGGCAACGTGGGATTGGCCGATTTCGATCCAAGGAAGGTCACGAGCGACAGGGCTGTTCTTGACCTGGCCAAACGCATCACCGTGCAGCCCCGGAAAGAAGAGGTGCCTGGCGCCAGTTGGTGGTGGCCGCACAGGGTGCGCATGCGGCTACGCGACGGATCGGTGCGCGAAAAGGAGGTGACCGCACTCAGAGGGTCGCTTGCCAGACCGTTCCTGCCGGACGAACAGCAGGCCAAGCTGGCGGAAGCCGGCAAGGGCGTGCTTGACCCTCGGCAACTGGACCGCCTGGCCCATGATGCCAGGAAGGTCGGCAAGCAGGGTATCGCCCCGGTGACCCGGTGGATGCGCACCGCAGTGCGACCGCAATAGCAGCAGCCCAACAACCACAAGGAGAGAAAAAATGGCCCAATCCGACGACGTCCGTGCATTCAGCAGCTTGCCATATACAAGCGAGCGTTCACCGAAGCCGCGTGACACCGGCATCAGCGAAATCTGCGATTGGGGCATACCTTACGGGCAGCTGACAGACTATCTCGATCATACCGGGGAGTTCGTCGACGTTGCCAAGATCGTTATTGGTTTCGCCAGTCTCTACTCCCTGAAGAACCTCAGAAAAAAGATCGACATCTACCACAGCGCAAACGTCAAGGTGCAACCGGGCGGTATCTATTACGAGTACGCCGCCAGACTGAACAAAATCGACGAGTTCCTCGACCACTGCAAGGAGGCCGGCTTCGACTATGTGGAGGTATCGGAAAGCCGCAGCGATTGGACGCGGCAGGAAAAGGCCGCCCACGTCAAGCGCGTCGTCGATGCGGGCATGGCTGTCATTCCCGAATCCGGCGGTGGCGAGCAGCATTCCATTCAGGAGATCGTCGACGATGTGAAGGCGTCTTTGGATCTCGGCGCCTGGAAGGTGACCGTCGACACCGCCGAGATCAGGGCGCCCGGTGGCGAAATACGCGAGGATCTCTTCGATGCGCTGCTGGCCGAGGTCGACATGAAAGACCTGATCTTCGAGGTCTGGGCGATTCCCGTCTGGGGCGGCAAAACCCATCAGATTCGCGACACGGAAATCTGGCTGATCGAGCAGTTCGGGCCTGAGGTCAATATCGCCAACTTGATGTTCGACTGGGTGTTTAACCTGGAGGCGATGCGTCGCGGCATGGGGATCAACCTCAACTCGAAGACCGGAGGGATGGACTATACGTAGGGCGATTGACAGATCCCTGCCGCCCCGTCCCCAAGGCGGCGGCATATCCGCCGGGCGCGGGGTGGCAGGGGCAAGATGCGAAGCGGATGGCGCTGCCGGCCCTGCCGTTCGGCGGGCGTCGGGGTTTGGCTCGGCGTGACCGAACTCATCCGTGTAGAGGGGCTGAACACGCACTACGCGACCGCTGAAGGAGACGTGCGGGCGGTCGACAATGTCTCGCTGACGATCAACAGGGGCGAGGCGGTGGCGCTTGTCGGCGAGTCGGGCTCCGGCAAAAGCACGACCGCGTTTTCGATGATGCGGTTGATATCCAAGCCGGGCCGCATCGTCAGCGGCCAGGTCCTGCTTGGCGGCCGGGACATCCTGTCGTTGGACAAGGCCGAATTGGCGCGCATGCGCGGCGGCGAGATGAGCATGGTGTTCCAGGAGCCCATGACCTTTCTCAATCCGCTCATTCGCGTCGGCGAGCAGATCGCCGAGGCGATCCGCATTCACAAGGGTGCCAGCCGGGCGCAGGCGCGGGAGCAGGCGGTCGAGACGCTGCGCATGGTGCAGTTGCCGAATCCTGAAACGGTTGCCGACTACTATCCCCATCAACTCAGCGGCGGCATGCGCCAGCGGGCGCTGATCGCCATCGCGGTTGCTTGCGGACCCAGCCTGCTGATAGCCGACGAGCCGACCACGGCGTTGGACGTGACGATCCAGGCGCAGATCATGGAGCTGCTGTGCAACCTTTGCAAAGACCTCGGCACGGCTTTGTTGCTGATCACCCACAACCTTGGGCTGGTGGCCGAATATTGTGACCGGGTCTACGTAATGTACGCCGGACAGATCGTCGAAGAGGCCGACATCCACGAACTCTTCGGATCGCCACAGCATCCCTACACGGAGGCGCTCCTGAGCTGCGCCTTGATGTTCGACCGGCGTGTCGACGAGTTCAAGACGATTGAGGGCAGGCCGCCCAGCCGCGTGCAGGTGCCGTCAGGGTGCCGCTTTCACCCGCGGTGCGAGAAGGTCATGCCCGACTGCTCGGTGGTCGAGCCTCCCGTGGTGACGCTGGAGAACGGCAACCATGTGAGGTGCTTGCTGCATGGTTGAGCTGCGATGACCGACCCGCTGTTGGAAGTGGACGACCTGAAGATCTATTTCCCCGTCCGCGGAGGTTGGGCGGCGCGTGATGACAGTGTGGTCCGTGCCGTCGATGGCATCAGCTTCGCGCTGAAGCGCGGGGAAGCGCTCGCCGTGGTCGGCGAGAGCGGTTGCGGCAAAACGACATTGGGACGCGCGGTCGTGGGGCTGACCCGGCCCACCGCCGGCACCATCAGGTTCGAGGGCAAGGCGATCGACAAGCTGTCTCGGGCCGAGCACGCGGTCTACCGCCGCAAGGTCCAGATGGTGTTTCAGGATCCTTTCGACTCAATGAATCCGCGAAAGAGCGCGTTTCAAATGATCGCCCAGCCCCTGTTGCTGAACAAGATCGTGCCGAAGGCCGAACTGGTGGATGAGGTGCTCAAGCTGTTCGACAAGGTCGGGCTGGCGCCTGGCGAGGCTTATTTGAACCGCTCGCGCCATCAGTTGAGCGGCGGTGAGCGACAGCGTCTGTCCATCGCCAGATCGATTTCCGTCAATCCATCCATCATTGTGGCGGACGAACCCGTGTCGGCGCTGGACATCTCCATTCAGGGCCAGATCCTGAATCTGATGCGGCAGCTCCAGGAGGGGTTGCAGATCGCGTATCTGTTCATTTCACACGACCTCGCCGTCGTCCGGTCCCTGGCCGACCGGGTGATGATCGTCTACCTCGGCCAGGTCGTTGAGGAGGGGCCGGCGGACAAGGTCTTCGACTCCCCCAGGCACCCCTATACGCTGGCGTTGCTGGCGGCGCACCCGATCCCCGATCCCGAGTTGAACCGCTTCCGCACAAGCCTCGTGCTGACGGGTGACGTGCCGTCGCCGATCCATCCGCCATCCGGCTGCCGGTTTCACACACGTTGCCCGATCGCCCGGCCGCTCTGCGCCGAAAAGGCAGCGCCATTTCAGACATTCGGCGGCGGCCACCGCGCCGCCTGCCATTTCGCCGATCAGGTGGATAGCAAGATGAAGGCTGTGGCCGGAAGCAGGAATTACCGTGTTGGCCAGCGGGAGCCAGGCGGATGATCTCTTCCCGGACCTTGTCTTCGGACGAAGATGTTGCGGCGGCCCGTGGCGACCGGTTTTTGCGATGACCGGCTCCGGGCCAGGCCAGATGCCGGGATATCGATGCGTGTCAATTCGAGCCGCCGGGACCAGTGGGCGCGAGCCCGCTCAATTCTGGTCGGTTATTGACTTGACCCCGCGGATTCCCTGTCTTCTGAAAAACGCTTAGAATGCGGATCATGCGCCGGTCTGCCTACACTGCCGACGACCCCGCCATCTGGGGCAGCTACGAGACAATTGCCGGATCCGACGACTATGTCGCCTCCCTCCGCGGTCGGGACATGAACGTGGTCCTGATGGGCGAGACGGTGGCCGAGCCCGTCGACCACCCGATCATCCGCCCTTCGGTTAACGCCATGGCGGCAACCTATGCCCTGGCGGAGGAGGATCCGGACCTTGCCACGGCCTGGTCCGATACTTTGGGCGGCCGGGTAAACCGGTTTTTGCACATCGCCACCAGCGCCGATGATCTTGTCGCCAAAGGCCGCATGCAACGCCGTCTCGGCCAGGAGACCGGCACATGCTTTCAGCGCTGTGTCGGCCTCGACGCGCTGAACACCCTCCACTCGATCACCTTCGAAATCGACGCCGCCCGGGATTCCAATTATCATCGGCGCTTTCTGGACTTTTTGAAGAAGGTGCAAGCCAAGAACCAGGTCATCGGCGGAGCCATGACCGACCCCAAGGGGGATCGCTCCAAGGCGCCCCACGAACAGGCCGATCCCGACATCTACCTTCATGTCACCCGCCGGTCTGATGAGGGCGTTTGGATCACCGGCGCCAAGTGCCACCAGACCGGCTGCATCAATTCTCACTGGCTCATGGTGATGCCGACCATGCGCATGAGCCAGGCCGATGCCGATTACACCATTGTTGGCGCGGTGCCGGCCCACGCCCCCGGCCTCACCTACATATATGGTCGCCAGCCCAGCGACACGCGCTGCCTGGAGCCAGGCAATATCGACCAGGGCAACGCCGAATTCGGCGGCCAGGAAGCGATGATCGTTTTCGACGACGTGTTCGTGCCCCACGCGCACATTTTCATGAATGGCGAGCACGAATTCGCCGCACCCCTGGTTGAGCGCTTCACGACTTATCATCGCTGTTCCTACATCTGCAAAACCGGCGTCGGTGACGTATTGATCGGCGCTGCGGCCGAGGCGGCGGACCTGAACGGCGTTGCCCATGTCAGCCATGTCAGGGATAAGCTGGTGGAGATGATCCACTTGAACGAGACCATGGCGAGCGGCGCGCTGGCCTCCGCGCATGAAGCGCGGGCCATGCCCTCCGGTGTCTGGCAGAACGACGAGATGCTCGCCAATGTCGCCAAGCAGAACGTCACCCGCTTTCCATATGAAATCGCCCGCCTTGCCCAAGACATCGCCGGCGGACTGATGGTGACCATGCCGTCGGAGGCCGACCTCGACCACGCCGAAGCGGGGCCGTTGATCCGCAAATACTTGCAGGGCCGCGAGAATACAGACATCACCGATCGCCTCCGCATTCTTCGGCTGATCGAGAACATGACGCTGGGGCGGAACGCGGTGGGCTATCTGACGGAGTCCATGCATGGGGCGGGCAGCCCTCAGGCCCAACGCATCCAGATCGCCCGCGGAGCAAAGCTCGCGCAGAAGAGGGCTTTGGCGCGGAAGCTGGCAGGCGCGGGGGAGTAAGTTACACGGCAGCCCCGCCGGGATGTCCCCGAGTTCAAGATGGCGCGCATACCCTGGAAGATTGAGGCCCGTGCACACGCTGAATTCTACGGCTCCGTGAGGGGAACCGCTTTCACCGCCACATGCGGTGGAACGTGTCTTGGGAAGCAAGGCCAGCGCGGCGACGCCAGTTAAGATTGGAGGAACCAACCCGACCATTCCGTTTTCGTGCACGCGACCGGGAATCGCCCTGGTCGATGGCGGCCGCCCAGGGGCGGTGCGAATTGTGTCCGCTCAGAAAATATCTCCGGCGGTTCGGCTGGCGGCCGTTTCAAATCAGCCAATCATGCCGTTTTGTCGTGCTATAGATCTGTTCCCCACACAGCCCCACGGGTGACGGCCATGAGACTTTATCCAGGTGCACTTCCGGCTACTCTCTTATTCGCCCTTCTATTTGTGTCCCCCGCCGATGCGCAAACCGACCAGAGGCGTGTCGTCATTTCCCGGGATGCCGACTATTTCGGTGCCGATTTCGACGTCCGCAAGGATGTGACGCTGGATGAGTGCCAGCAGGCCTGTATCGCTGATAACAAATGCCAGGCCTTTACCTACAATGTCTCGGCAGGCTGGTGTTTTCTGAAGAGCGCCGTCGGCGAGTTTCGCACTGTTGCCGGCGCGGTTTCCGGGCGGATCGTCGCCACATCGGACCCGCAGACCGATTCCATGGCGTCGCTTCGCGCGCAACTCACCTTCATCTCCACGGACCAGTTGGACAAAGCCGACCAGTATGGCGCCGCCCTGGCGCGGCGGTCGCCGGCCTCGACGACGGTGCCGGCCGCGATGAACAACGGATTTGCCGCCCTGGACCGGAAAGACCCCGTCCAGGCGGCGTCCCACTTCAAGGACGCGCTGGCGCTGGACAATTCGCGACAGGATGCCTGGATTGGCCTCTTGCGCGCGCTTGCCGAAACCAAAACCAGGAATTTCAGCGAGCGCCGGGCGCTCGGGGATGAGCGGATCGCCGTTGCCGCCAACCTGTACCAGCGATCCCGGTCCGATGACGACAAAGCGCTGGCGCTGGGCCTGCTCGGCACCGCCCTGGCGGGCCGCCAGATCTACAAGCCGGCCATTGGCTCCTATCGCGCCAGCCTGGCGTTGCGCGAAGCGCCGCGGATGCGCGCCGCCTATGACAAGCTCGTTTCCGAGCACGGGTTTCGGCTTGTGGAGCACCGCGTCGATGCCGACACCCTGTCGCCGCAGATCTGCCTGGTCTTTTCCGATGACCTGGCGACCGGAACAGCCGATGCGGCCGATTTCGTACGCGTTGAAAATGGTGAGACGCTGGCGATCAGCGGATCCGGGCGGCAAGTCTGCATCGACGGGGTCGCGCACGGCGGCCGGTATGATGTGACCGTGCGTGCCGGCCTGCCGGCCGCCGATGGCGAGACGATCGAAAAGTCGGTGGCGCTCGATATCTTTGTTCGTGACCGGCCGCCATCGGTGCGCTTTCCCGGCGCCGCCTATGTGCTTCCCGGAGGTGATGACGGCGCCATACCCGTCGCCACCGTCAATGCCGTATCCATCGATGCAAAGCTCTATCGCGTCGGCGATCGGTCGCTTGCCCGCGCGATCGGTGACCGCCAGTTTCTCCGCCAGCTCAACGCCTATCAGGGCGAGCGGATCGGCAAGGAAATCGGCGAACTGGTCTGGGAAGGCGCGGTCGATGTCGAGCAGCTTCTGAACCGCGAAGTCGTCAGCGCGATTCCCGTCAGGGCGATCACCTCGTCCATCGAGCCGGGCGCCTATGTCCTGATGGCCACGCCGGCAAATCAGGTGAACGACTGGCGCGCGCAGGCCACCCAATGGTTCATCGTCACCGATCTGGGTCTGTCGACGCTTTCCGGCTCCGATTCCTTCCGGGTCCTGGTTCGCTCGCTGACCACGGCCAATCCGCTGCCGGGTGTCGATGTGCGCATCGTTGCCACCAACAACGAAATTCTCGGTACAGCCCGGACCAACGATGGCGGCATTGCCCGGTTTGATTCCCGACTGGTCAAGGGCGAGGGCGGCCTGGCGCCGGCCCTGGTCGTCGCTGAACTGGCCGGCGAAATTGAGGATTACAGTTTTCTCGATCTGACCCGGTCGGAACTGGATCTCTCCGACCGCGGCGTTGACGGGCGAGAGCCACCGGGACCCGTCGATGTCTACCTGACCGTCGATCGCGGCATCTACCGGCCCGGAGAGACGGTCCACGCCACCGCGCTGGTGCGCGATGCAAAAGCGATGGCGCTCGACGATCTTCCCCTGACCCTGATCACCCATCGGCCCGACGGCAAGGAAGCCGAACGGCGCCTCGTCGCCGATCAAAGCCTCGGCGGGTCGGTGAACGGGATCGCCATTGCCGGTGACGCCATGCGCGGCGCCTGGAAGGTGGGCATCTACGCCGATCCCAAATCATCGCCGCTTGCCGAAGCGAGCTATCTGGTCGAGGATTTCCTGCCCGAGCGGCTTGATTTCGACCTGACGATCGAGGGCGAGACCGCGACCCTTGGCCAGCCGCTGAATGCGCGGGTGGCGGCACGCTATCTTTACGGTGCGCCGGCCGGCAGGCTTCAGGTCAGCGGCAACACGCGACTGGTTCCGGTCCGCACATCCGGCGATTTTCCCGGCTTTGTCTTTGGACTCGCCGACGAGGAAAGCCAGCCGACTCTGACGACTCTTCCAGGGGCCGAAACCGATGCCGAGGGCGTCGCCAGCCTGCAGGCGTCGCTCCCCGCCTCGCCGTCCGACACCTGGCCGCTTCAGGCGGTGTTCACTGCACAGATCACCGACACGAGCGGACGACCGGTCGAACGCGCATTGACGGTTCCGGTAAGGATGCCCGGCGTTCGGCTCGGTCTGAAACCGGCATTCCAGGGCGCCGCATCCCAGAACAGCACCGTCACCTTCGAGGCTGTCGCGCTCGACGGAGATGGCGTCGGGCGGGACCTGGCGGGTGTGGAATGGACTCTGTCGAAGGTGGAGACCGACTATCAATGGTACCGCCAGGATGGCAGTTGGTCCTACCGGATCATTCACCGCAAGGAACGGGTGGCCGACGGATCGCTCGATCTTCAAGCCGGCGCGTCTGCGACCATCGACGTCGACGTGGAATGGGGCGGCTACGAACTCAGCCTCGCTTCCGGCCGTGACGCCATCCCGGTCAGTCACCGTTTCGAGGCCGGCTGGTATGTGGAGGCCAAATCCCTCGACACGCCGGAAACGCTGAAGGTTTCGCTGGACAGGAGCGAGGTTTCCGTCGGCGGCACCCTGACGGCCCGGATCATCCCGCCATTTGCCGGCCAGGCGGAGGTGCTGGTCGTCGACGATCGGGTGATCGATCACAGAATCGTCGATGTCCCGGAGGGCGGAACGGCGGTTGAGTTCGCCGTGACGGAGGAATGGGGCGCCGGTGCCTACGTCCTGGTGAACCTGGTTCGCCCGATGGACATCGACGCCGGGCGCATGCCGGGCCGGGCCATGGGCCTTGCCTGGGCGGGTGTTGATCCGGGTGATCGCAGGATTGCCGTTTCCATCGATGCCCCGCAGGTCGCCCGCCCCCGCGGTTCGGTGCCCGTGCGGGTCTCCCTCGATAATTTGGCGTCCGGTGAACAGGCCTTCATCATGCTTGCCGCTGTCGATGCCGGCATCCTCAACCTCACCGGTCATGAGACACCCGATCCCGATGGCTGGTATTTCGGACAGCGCAAGCTGGGTGTTTCCATCCTAGATTTCTACAACCAGTTGATCGACCGCACGCAGGGGATTGCCGCCCATGTGCGATCAGGCGGCGATGCCTCCATGATGCGGTTCGACGGCCCGCCGCCACCGGACATTCTGATGGCGTTCCACTCCGGCGTCATCGAGGTCGATCAGGCAGGACGGGCGCTTGTCGACATCCCGGTGCCCGACTTCAACGGCACCGTCCGGCTAATGGTCATGGCCTGGTCAAAGGAAGGCATCGGCCACGCCGTCACGGAAACCGTGTTTCGCGATCCGGTCGTGTTGGCGACAAGCCTGCCGCATTTCCTGGCGCCCGGCGATCAGTCGAGGCTCCTGGTCGATATCGACAATGTGGAGGCACTGACCGGCAATGCCGACGTGTCGGTTCGATCCGATGGCGGAGCACTGTCCATCCCCGATGCTGACGCGAACCGCACAATCACGCTCGTTGAGGGTGGTCGCCAGCGCCTGCTCGTTCCGGTTACGGCCACCGGGAGCGGGCGCGCCGACGTCACTGTCGACCTGGCGCTGCCGGACGGCACGATCCTGTCCAAGCGCCACACAATTGATGTTCGCATCAACGAGCCGGATACGGTTGTGACGTCGGAGTTTGAGCTGAAGGCGGGTTCGACACTCACCCTGGATGAAACACTGGCCACCGGCTTTTCCGCCGAAACCCTGACCGCGACGCTTTCGGCCAGTGCGGCCGGGCGCCTGGATGTTGCCGGGATCGTACGGTCCCTGGACCGTTATCCCTATGGCTGTTCGGAGCAGATCACCAGCCGGGCGCTGCCGCTGGTCTATCTTGATGACGTGATATTGGCGGCCGGGCTTTCCGGCGAAAAGAGCGCCCGGGACAGGGTCCAGGATGCGATCAGGCAGCTTGTCGCGCGGCAGAACAATGCCGGCGGTTTCGGGCTTTGGGGGGCGGGATCGGGGGGTCTCTGGCTCGATGCCTATGTCACCGACTTTCTGAGCCGGGCGCGTGAAAAGGGATATTCCGTCCCCGATATCGCCTTCCGGCTTGCCATCGACAATCTGAAAAACCGGTTGGCCTACGCGCCCGACTTCGAACGCGGTGGCGAGGATATCGCCTACGGCCTCTATCTTCTGGCCCGTCACGGCAAGGCCGCCATCGGTGACCTGCGATATTACGCGATCTCCAGGCTGGATCGCTTTTCCACCCCGCTTGCCAAGGCCCAAATCGCGGCTGCGCTGATGCTGTATGGTGACAAGCTTGCGGCGGAACGGGTGTTTCGGGTAGCGATTGCCGAACTGAACGCGCCGGAAGCAGGCGGATACCGGGCGGACTACGGGTCCTTACTCAGGGACCATGCCGCGGTTCTGACCCTCGCCTCGGAAACCGGATCATCGCTTGGCAACGACCGACCGACCATCGATCGCCTGAATGCCACCTGGTCATCGGCACCGCGGATGAGCACACAGGATCAGGCCTGGTCGCTTCTGGCGGCACATGCACTCATGTCGGACAACGCTTCGCCGCAACTTCTGCTCAACGGTGAACCGCAAGTCGGGGGCTTGTTCCTGCCGCTTTCGTCCGACGAGCTTGCCGCCGGTACCACGCTGGAAAACCGCGGCGAACGGCCCGTCTATGTGACCCTTTCCCGGCGCGGTGTCTCGGCGGTCCCGCCGCCGGCCGGTGGCCCGCTGGGAACCATTGAACGCGCTTTTTACGATGCGGAGACCGGCGAGCCGGTCGACCTGTCGGCAGTGGCCCAGGGACAGCGGATCGTCGTCGTTCTCACCGTGCTCTTTGCCGATGATTCCGGCGGAAGGATGATCGTCGACGATCCGTTGCCGGCCGGCTTCGAGATTGAAAATCCGCATATTCTGAGAAGCGGCGAGTTGTCGGTCTTCGATTGGCTGGGGCTGGAGACCGAGGCCGCGCACACCGAATTCCGGTCGGGCAAGTTCATCGCGGCTTTTGACCGGGGCAACGGTGGTCCGGCACGGTCCCGGTTTGCCTATGTGGTCCGTGCGGTCTCGCCGGGTTCGTTTCTGTATCCCGCCGCGCTGATCGAGGATATGTACCGGCCCGACCGCCGTTCCCGAAGCGCCCGGGGAAATGTCACGATCATCGGGCCACTGCGCTAGGCGCCGCAATCGATGTCGGCCCGCCGCTCGTTCAACCCGATACCTGTCGCCCTGATCGTGGCGATGGCGATGCCGCTTGCCGCCGCCATGTCCTTGAAATCCGTGGTCCGATCGGCGGATGCGGGGCTTCCCGATCTTGCCCATTCCGCCGTCGTCCTGGATCGGAACGGGATTTTGTTGCGGCCGTTCCCGGTCGCCGACGGCAGGTGGCGGCTTCCGACCACGATTGCGGACGTGGATCCGGCCTATGTCGCCATGTTGCTGGCCTACGAGGACCGTCGTTTCCACCGCCACCGCGGGGTCGATCTGCGGGCGCTGGCCCGGTCCATGGTGACGATCATCGCCAACGGGCGGTTCGTCTCCGGCGGCTCGACCCTGACCATGCAGGTCGCCCGTCTGATCGACGGGAACAAGACCCGCACCCCGGCGGCCAAGTTTCGTCAGATCGTCCATGCCCGGGCGCTTGAAGACCGGCACGACAAGGCCGCGATCCTCACCCACTACCTCAACCGTGCCCCCTTTGGCGGCAACCTGGAGGGGGTCCGGACCGCCGCGCTCGCCTATTTCGGCAAAGAGCCGCTGCGATTGTCGGCCGCCGAGGCGGCGCTGCTCGTGGCGCTCCCGCAGTCGCCGGAAGCGCGACGTCCGGACAGGCCCGCGGCACAGTCGGGCGCCCTCAAAAAAGCCCGCGATCGCGTCCTCAAACGCGCCCATGCCATCGGTCTGATCGATCGGCGGGAATTGCAGCGGGCCCTGACCGAATCGTTGCCTGCCGGACGACGGCCGATGCCGATTCTGGCGGCCCACCTGTCCGAAATCGTGGTGGCGGAGAAACCGGAACGAGCGGTCCACACGCTTTCCCTTGACGCCGACTTGCAGGCAAAACTGGAAACGCTTGCCCGCAACAGCGCGCAGCGGCTGGGCCCGAACGTTTCCGTGGCCATCCTTGTTGCCGACCATCGCACCGGCGAGATCCGCGCTTCGGTCGGGTCATCGGATTACTTTGACCCGAACCGGCGGGGCTTCGTCGACATGACCAGGGCGGTCCGGTCGCCGGGCTCCACCCTGAAACCGTTGATCTACGGTCTGGCGTTCCAGGACGGGGTGGCGCATCCCGAAAGCCTGATCGAGGACCGGCCATCGGTCTTTCACGGCTATCAGCCGGCGAATTTCGATCGCGATTATCTGGGCACGGTGACCGTCCGCAAGGCGCTGCAGCTTTCCCTCAACGTACCCGCCGTCAGGATGCTGGAGAAGGTCGGGCCTGCCAGGCTCCTGGCGGCGCTGAGACGGACGGGGGCCGAGCCCGTCCTGCCCGCAAGCGCCACGGCGAACCTGTCTGTCGCGCTTGGCGGCATTGGCATGCGGCTGACCGATCTTGTTTCGCTTTATTCGGCGCTGGCCGCGGGCGGCCGGTCGGTGCCGCTCACCCATGACACCTCCGACGCCGTAGGCCGGCCACCGGCTGAGACGGTCCGCATACTCAACCCGCAGGCCGCCTGGCTGGTCGGCTCCATTCTCGCCGGGGTCCGCGATCCGAACGGGATGACGCCCGGCGGTTTCGCGTTCAAGACCGGGACATCCTATGGCTATCGGGACGCCTGGGCGATCGGGTTTGACGGACGGCATGTGGCGGGTGTCTGGGCCGGTCGCGCCGATGGCAAGTCCGTCAACGGCCTTGTCGGCATCGATGTCGCGGCCCCGATCCTCGATGCGGTTTTCGCGCGCATCGGCGAGAGCCACCGCCTCCCGCCCGCGCCGCCGGGCACGACAATCGCCTCATCGGCAGACCTGCCCATGGCCATGCGGCATATCGGAGCGGCGGGCGTCGGCGACCCGCCCGACAAACCGGGGATCGTTTTTCCGCCGCACCTGTCCCAGGTGGAGATCGCGAGCGGATCACCCCTGGCTATCGAGGTGGAACACGGCAGGGCCCCCCTGACCCTGATGATCAATGGCGTGCCGGTTACGCTGCGTTCCTGGGGCCGGAACTTTGAATGGATTCCGGAAGGCCGGGGCAGTTTCGATCTTCTGGTCATCGATGCCAGGGGACAAACAGCGCGATCGACAATATTCCTGCGGTGATCTTGCAGGAAGAAATATCAGGCCCGGAGCCCGATGATATTTTGCCAGCTGACTGGCTGGCGGAGGAAGCAGCGGAACGGATTGAGTTGGCGTTCCACCGGTTTGACGGACACGATTCCGATCGCGATTGCCCGACGTAAACCGGCAAACGGCATCCATCATTCAGATCACGGATCGCAATTCACCTCGATAGCGCCTTCTGCATTATATCCGTTCCGCGAGACACGATACCGGTTTTGCGGCAAGGCCATGACGACATGGAAGACCGTGACGGCCGCGGCACGATCAAAGACGACCCGTCAAATCCACGCGGCTGCGGTTTGATAACGTAACAACACCCGGTCCATGTGAACGGACCTATCGGACCGCCTCCTCCGATCGTTTTGCAAGTTGCTTTTTGAAATGGTGACACGCCACATCGCGCATGTCCGTCACAGATTGCATGCGGGGCGCATCGTCGCTGCAGGCCTGCGTCGCGTGCCGGCAGCGCGGATGGAAAAAACAGCCTGAGGGAGGCGAAAGCGGGGAGGGCACTTCGCCCTCGATCGTGTCGAAGTGCACCAGTTCGTCGGCGTCCAGCACCAGCTTTGGAACAGAACCGAAAAGCGCATCTGTGTAGGGATGCGCCGGTTTGCCGAACACCTGCGCCACCGGTCCCAGTTCGACGATCCGGCCCAGATACATCACGGCGACCCGGTCACTGACGTGCTGAACCACGGAAAGGTCGTGGCTGATAAAGACGGTCGCCAGGTCCAGATCGCGGGTAAGTTGCAGGAAAAGGTTGATAATCTGCGCCTGGATCGAGACGTCGAGCGATGCGACAGGCTCGTCACAGATCAGCAAATCCGGTTGCATGGCCAGAGCGCGGGCGATCGCGATGCGCTGGCGCTGCCCGCCCGAGAATTGGTGCGGATAGCGGTCGACCCAGACGGGATCAAGTCCCACCCTTTCGAACCAGTCGGCGACGTATGTTTTGGCTTCTGCCTTGGTGGTCAGGCCGTGGGCGATGGGACCTTCGGAAACCGTGTCCCCCACCTTCATGCGCGGATCAAGGCTGGCAAACGGGTCCTGGAACACGGTCTGCACGCGGGTCGTCACCTTGGCGCCGTGCTCCATCACCGGCGCACCGTCGATCGTCACAATTCCGGATGTCGGCGCCAGAATGCCCGCGATGAGACGGCCCAGAGTGGATTTGCCACAGCCGGACTCCCCGACAAGGCCGAGCGTCTCGCCCTTGGCCACCGTGAGCGAAACATCCGATACCGCGCGGACAGCACGCGTTTCGACCTTTGCCCCCAACCTGGCGGCAATCTTTTCGCCCGTGGTCAGGTTCGGTCCAAATAGGCGACTGACATTGTCAATGCTCAAAAAGGCGCTCATCCCGTCACCTCCTGCATCTGGCCGACCGGATGGAAGCAGCGCCAGCCGCGATCACCCCTGATGGTGATTTCGGGCTCCATGTTGCATTCAGACGTCGAATGGTCACAGCGTGGGGCGAAGGGGCAGCCGGGTGGCAGCGACAGCAGAGATGGCGTGGTGCCGGCGATCTGCGCAAGTGGCGCGCCCGGCGCGGCCATGGCCGGAAGCGAGGCAATCAGCCCCTCCGTATACGGATGGCGCGGATCGCGCAGAAGCGAGGCGGTCGGCCCCTGTTCGACTATGCGCCCCGCATACATGACGGCAAGCTTTACGGCGAGGCTGGAAACCACCGCCAGATCATGACTGATCCAGATGAGCGCGGTCCCCATATCGGCCGCCAGATCGCGCATCTGGAAGAGTATCTGTGCCTGAATGGAGACGTCGAGCGCGGTCGTCGGCTCATCTGCGACGATCACAGCAGGGCGGTGCAGGAGTGCGATGGCAATGGCCACGCGTTGCCGCATTCCGCCTGAAAATTCGTGAGGGTAGGAACGCAGCCGCGCGTAGGCGGAAGGAATTCCAACCTGGTTCAGCAGTTCGGCCGCGCGCCCATCCGCAGCGCTTTTGCCAAGCCGCTCGTGGGCGTCGATGGCAAGTTTCATCTGCTGGCCAATGGTCAGCATCGGGTTGAGCGTTGCGATGGGGTCCTGGAAGATCATCGAAATGTCCTGGCCCCGCCGGGCGCGCAGTTCTGCGTCCGACAGGGTCGTCAGTTCGGTCCCGTTCAGCTTGATGGACCCCTCAACGATGCGCCCCGGCTCATCGATCAGGCCCAGCAACGAAAAGCCCGTCACCGTCTTGCCTGATCCGCTTTCGCCGACCAGACCCATGATCTCACCGGGGGCCAGGTCGAAGGAAACGCCGTCGACCGCCTTCACCACACCTGCGCGGGTGAAGAAATGGGTGCGCAGATTTCGGACGCTGAGGACAGGTTCGCTCATCGCCGCAGCCTCGGATTGAACTGATCGCGAACCTGGTCACCCACGATGTTGATCGCCACGATCAGGATGATCAGTGCGACTCCGGGATAGACCGAAATCCAGTAGCGCCCGCTCATCATGTAGGGAAATCCGTTTGAGATGAGCATGCCGAGGGACGGCTCCGTAACGGGCAGGCCAAGGCCCAGAAAGCTGAGTGTCGCCTCAAGCGATATGGAGTTGGCGATCTGCACCGTCGCCACGACGATCAGTGGCGGCGTGCAGTTTGGCAGCAGGTGACGCAGAACCACGAGGCGCGTGGCCAGGGGTGTGGCGACCGCCGCTTCGATATAGTCCTTGCCGCGTTCCGCCTTGGCCGCACCATAAGCGGTTCTTGCGAAATAGGCATACTGGGCAGCCACCAGCGCGCCGATAAGTTGCGCCTTGCCCTGCCCCAGCAGCGCCACGATTACGAGCGCCAGCAGGATCGCCGGGAATGACAGTTGCAGGTCGACCAGCCGCATGATCAGCACCTCGACCCTGCCGCCGACATAGGCGGCCAGTATCCCAAGAGCTGTGCCGACGGTGAGCGAGACAAACCCGGCGGCAAGTCCGATTTGGATGGAGATCCGCAGCCCGTAGAAAATCGCCGAAAGGAGGTCCCGCCCCTGCGGGTCGGTACCCAGGATGTGTGTGTACCCGCCAGATCCCACAAAGCCCGGCGGGCGGCGGCTGTCCATCAGGGAGAGGTTCGCCAGATCATAGGGATTCTGCGGCGAGACGAAGGAAGCGAAGAGCGCCAGCAGGATCATCAGCACCACGACGATCAGCGCAAAAACTGCGACCTTGTTCTCGCGGAATTCGGCCCAGAAAAGCCGAATTGGTGAACTTTGCCCGCTCATGCCGACACCCCGTGCCGCACGCGCGGATCGATCAGGGCAAAGACGAGATCGATCACGAAGTTGATTGTAACGAAGAGGAAGGCCACCAGGATCAGGTAAGCAACCATGACCGGCCGGTCCAGCACGGCAATGCTGTCGATGATCAGCTTGCCCACACCGGGCCAGGAAAAGATCGTCTCGGTCACCACCGCAAAGGCGAGAGTCGAGCCCAGTTCGAGCCCGAATACCGTGATGATCGGAATGGAAATCAGCTTCAGCAGATGGCGCCGTAGGATCGTCCCCTCTGACAAGCCTGCGGCGCGGGCGAATTTGATGGTGTCGGTCAGCATGATCTCGCGTGTGCCGGCACGGGCAAGGCGGATCATCATGGCAAGTTTGAACAGCGCAAGATTGATGGCGGGCAAGATGATGTGAGAGAACCCGTCGAGCGTCGGAAAGGACCAATTGACACCCCAAATCTGAACCGTGTCACCCCGCCCGCCCGCGGGCAGCCAGCCGAGTTTCACGGCAAAGGTCAGGATCAGGATTAGTCCCACCCAGAAGGATGGGACCGAAAACCCCAGGACGGATACAGCCATGATGGTCTTGGCCACCCAGCTTTCGGGTCGGTATCCTGCATAGATGCCAAGGGTGACCCCAATCGCCGTGGCAGAGATGACGGAAATCAGCACCAGTTCCAGCGTTGCGGGCAGGCGCCCGCCGATCAGTTCCAGCACCGGAATGTTGTAGACGAAAGACCGTCCCAGATCGCCCTGCAACAGGTTGCCGATGAAGATAAAATACTGCTCGTAAAGCGGCCGGTCGAGGCCGAGACGGCGGATCGCATCCTGGCGGATCTCATCGGTCGCCTCGGGCGGGATGACGATGTCGATGGGGTTGCCGATGGCGTAGACGCCGCAGAAGACGATCACCGACATGACAGCCATGACGCCGACCGCCTGCAAAAACCGCTGGATGATAAAGCCGAGCATCGCCTGTCCCTATGCCTTAAGAAAAGGGCCGGGCGGCGTCACAGCAGCCCGGCCCTCTTTTCTTACATTCGCATCAGGATGCGGGCTTGATGAAGAAAGCCAATGTGTCTTCGTCAAAGCGTGGATTGAATTCCAGCATGCCCGCCTTGGCACCCCAGACCGTCTGAAGCTGCACCAGAGAGATGTAGGCCTTGTCTGCCATCACCTTCTCCATTGCTTCCTCGTAGGTCGCGCGGCGCTGATCCGGGTCCATCATCGTGGCGCCGGTCTGCAGCAGCTGGTCCACATCGTCATTCTTGTATTGGATGCGGTTGAAGGCGCCCAACTTGACATCCGGATTGTTGGAGTGCGCCAAGCCGCCCAGTGTATAGGACGCCTCACCGGTCAGCGTGCCCCAACCGTTCATGAACATCGAGTATTCCAGCCGGGCCTGGGCGGGAAAGTAGACGGTCTTGGAGATGGCGTTGACGTTGGTCTTGATGCCCACCTGCGTCAGCATCTGGCCCAGCCCCTGACAGATGGCGCCATCGCCCGGCAGGCGGTCGGCTGTGCAGAAAAGGTCCACCTCAAAGCCGTCGGGATAGCCTGCCTCGGTCAGCAGTTCCTTGGCCTTGGCGGGGTTGTACTCCGGCATCGGGATGTCCTCCGAGGAGCCGAAGAAACCCGGAGGCATCATCTGGTTGGCGGGCTTGCCCAGACCTTCCAGCACAATCTCGACCATTGTAGCGCGGTCGATGGCGTGGTCGATGGCCTGGCGCACCTTCAGATCGCGGAAGGGATTGTCATCTAGGTCCGAACCGTCAATTGCGCGCACCAGCGGCGTGTCCTCGCGCTGATCGAGTTGCAGGTTCATGATGTAGACGGAGTCGCCCTTGATGGCGTCGATTTTCGGGTCCCTCTCAAGCGCAAGATAGTCCACGGATGAGACATAGTTGACGACGTCGACCTGACCGGCCTTCAGCGCAGCGAGACGGGAACTGTCATTCGGGATTTCCTTGCGGATTACCTTTTCCCAGGCGCCCTTGCCGCGCCAGTAGTCGTCGTTCCGCTCCAACACCAGGTCGCCCTTCGGCTCCCAGCTGACATATTTGTAGGGGCCGGTCCCGATGGTCGCGGCACCGGAGTTGAAGCCCTCGGCTGCTGTTTCGGGTGTGGAATAGTCCGCCGCCGCTTCGGAAGAGACGATGAAGAGACGGATGAAATCATTGGGCAGCGTCGCGGCCTGCCCGTTGGTGTGGATGTGGATCGTGTGCGGATCGATGATGTCGACACCGGCAACGCGTCGCACATAGATCGTTGTTGTGGTGGGCCCCGATACGACCGGGATACGCTCGATGGAAAACTTCACATCCTCAGCGTCAAAGTCGGATCCATCGTGGAACTTCACGCCCTGGCGCAGCTTGAATTCCCAGGTGTCCTCGTCCACCGGTGCCCAGCTTGTTGCGAGCCCCGGCTCGATCTGGAGATCGGTGCCGGACCAAACCAGCGTATCGAAGATGTGCTTGGCCGCCTCAGCGTGCGGGCCAAGCGCAGAGAAATGCGGATCCATCGATTCAGGCCCGCCGCGGACGCCCATCGTCAGCGTCTGCGCCGAGGCAGCCCCGGCTGCGATCAGGCCCAGCGCGACGGCTAGCGGTCCTAGGAAACAAGGGTATTTCATGATCTTCCCTTCCCGTTTGTGGAAGGGGCAGCAGGCCCCATTCCGTTGGCATTGATTTGCTTTTTGTCCCATTTGGAACTTGCTTTTCCAGCATGTGCCAACATAAGGTGCCAGTCAAGTTCAATTTGGAACTCATCGCCCCAGACCCAAGGGATTTGCAACGAATGCCAGATCCACAGAACACGCGTGAAGAAGATTTCGGCGCGCTGGACAAAAGGGAAGCCCCCGACATGCTGGAGGCCAAGCTCTGGGCGAATCCCTGTCCCTTTACCTTCCGAATCAACTATCTCGCGCTGCTCTACAATACCCCGCTTTATAGCTGGATCAGCGATCAGTATGGACTGAAGCGGCCCGAATATGTGGTGCTCTACTCGCTGGCCCTCGCCGACGGTGGCAGCGCGCGGGACGTGTCGCGCACCTCAGGCTTCCCCAAGAATACGCTCAGCCGTGCCATCAAGCGGCTTGAAAGGATCGGCCTGATCAAGGCGCGCAGCAAGGCCCCCGGCGGCGGCCGCCGGCAAGCGCTGTATCTGTCGGACAAGGGCTGGGCGCTTTTCAACGAAACGCGGCCGGCTTTCGAGGCGCAGGAAAAACGGATGCTCAATGCACTGTCTCAGGGGGAACGTCAGATGCTTTTTGAGCTCATGTCAAAGGTTGTGTTGGACGCGCAGGAGTGGGCCGGTGATCTGCCCTGTGAGGCACTGACAAGGAAGGAAGGGGCGCAGCGATGAAAGTGGCCGAGATGAACTGGCGCGACGTTGAGGCGGCCGCGGCGCGCGATCCGCGTTGCATCCTGCCCATCGGGTCGACGGAACAGCACGCGCAGCTTTCCCTTTGCGTCGATCTGATCCTGGCGGAAAAGGTGGCCGCCGACGCGGCCGATCCGTTGGGCATCCCGGTCTTTCCGGCGATACCCTATGGGTTGGCCCCCTATTTCAACGCCTACCCCGGCACGATCTGCCTGCGGGTTGAAACCCTGCTGGCGGTCGTGCGCGATGTCGTCGCTTCGCTGCGCCGCTCCGGCTTTCGGCAAATTCTGATCGTGAATGGCCACGGTGGGAACAATCCCGTTGGCGCGCTCGCACAGGAATTGATGGCGGAGTATGGCGACATCTCCATCAAGTTCCACAACTGGTGGAACGCGCCGGAAACGTGGGCCAAGGCGCAGGCCATCGACAGGACCGGCTCGCACGCCAACTGGATGGAGAATTTCCCCTGGACGCGGCTGGCCCATGCGCCTGCACCGGAGGGTGAAAAACCCATGGTGGACATGGCCCTGATGAAAGCCTCGCCTCCCGGCATGGCGCGGGATATCTTGGGCGACGGAACCTTTGGCGGCCCTTGGCAGCGCCCGGATGACGAAATGCTGGCCCTTTGGGACGTTGGCGTGCGGGAAGTTCGTGAGGCGCTGGAGTTTCCGAGGCTGGCCCCCGGGGACCTGTGATGCGGGACGAACTTCTGATCTGGGGCGCCGGCGCGATCGGCGGCATTCTGGGCGCCTACTGGGCACGCGCCGGTTATCCGGTGGTGATGGTCGACATCGTGCCGGAGCATGTGGAGGCTTGCCGCACGAAGGGCCTGCTGATCGAGGGACCGGTTGAGGAATTCACGCAGGTGGTGCCATGCGCCACGCCTGATGAACTGGCCGGTACCTTTAGCCGGGTCGTTCTTGCCGTCAAAGCGCAGGCAACGGAAGGGGCAGTAAAGGCCTTGCTTCCGCATCTGGCGCAGGACAGCTACATTCTCTCAGCCCAAAATGGCCTGAACGAAAAGACCATCGCAGATATTGCCGGGCCAGAGCGGACCATGGGGGCCTTCGTAAACTACGGCGCGGACTGGATCGGGCCGGGCCGCATTCTGTTCGGTAATCGCGGTGCTGTGGTCGTGGGCGAAATCGACGGCGCCATTCGCCCCCGTTCGGAACAGATGCACAGGCTCTTGCAGGTCTTTGAACCTGACGCGGTCCTCACCACGGATATCTGGGCCTACCTCTGGGGCAAGCTAGGTTATGGCGCCATGCTTTTCGCAACCGCCCTGACCACCGACAGTATGAAGACGAATTTCGCCGATCCGGCCCGCGGCCCCGCGCTGATTGGACTGGCCCGCGAAGTGATGCGCACAGCCGTCGCCGAGGGGGTGGATCCAAAGCCCTTCAACGGGTTCCAACCTTCCGCCTTCATGCCCGGCGCCCCCGAGGCGGCAGCGCTGCAAAGCATCGCCGATCTGGCCGTGTTCAATTCCAAAACCGCCAAGACACACACCGGCATCTACCGCGATCTGGCGGTACGCAAGCGCAAGACCGAGGTTGATCCGCAGGTGGGAACCGTCGCCGAGATCGCCGCGTCGCACGGTATCGACACACCCCTACTGCGCCGTCTGGTCGAGTTGATCCACGATATCGAAGAAGGCCGCCGCGAGATGTCCGCCGATACGTTCCACGAACTGACAAAGGTGATCCGATGACCGTCCGCACGGCCCTTGTGACCGGTGTCGTTGGCGGCATCGGTGCCGCCATCGCCGCGCGGCTGGCGGCGGACGGGGCGCGGGTTGTCGTCTGCGATCTGCCCGGTGAGGCGCTTGATGCGAGGGGCAAGACGTTGGGCCTGCCGACCATTGCGGCCGATCTGGGCAACCCCGCATCGGTCAGGGAAATGAACGCCCGGATCGTCGCCGATCATGGGGCACGCGACATACTGGTGAATGCCGCGGGCGGTGTGCGGGGGTTGGTGGGCACGCCGCTGGAAGAGGTCGATCCCGACGCCTGGCACAGCATTTTCGCAGCCAACGTCGATGCATCGCTTTATCTGGCCCAGGCCCTGGTCCCCGCCATGAAAGAGAAGGGCTGGGGCCGGATCATCACGATCAGTTCCGGCGCGGGGCTCAGGCCCAGCCTGACGGGGATTCACGCTTATACGGCGGCCAAGCACGCGCTGGTGGGCCTCACCAAGCAACTGAGCCTGGAGCTAGCCCGGCATGGCATCACAGTGAATTCCATTGCGCCTGGTTTCATCCTGTCGAACCCCGCGACCGAGCGGCAGTGGGCCGCCTACGGTCCCGAAGGGCAAGCGCAGCTCATCAACCGCATCCACACCCGCCGCCTTGGCGCGCCGGAGGATATCGCCGCCGCCGCCGCCTTTCTTACCTCGGAAGAGGCAAGCTGGATCACGGCGCAGATTCTGAGCGTCGATGGCGGCGTCACCTGAACCGGAGGCCTTATGACCGATCCCGTTCTTGCCCATGCAATCAAACACACGCCCGCGCTGATCGAGGCGCTGAAGACGCTGGTGGCCTGCCCGTCCGTCGGGGCGGATCCCGCCATGGCGCAGGGTATGGAGGCGGCCCGCAATCTGATCGAGGTGCGGCTCGATGCGATGGGGTTTCGGAACCGCCGGAGGCTGACCCCCGCCGACGGCAGCGGGCAACCGGCGATCTACGCCGAGCGAATGGACGCACCGCGCAAGCCGACCATCCTTGTTTACGCCCATTACGACGTGCAGCCGCCCGATCCGCTGCACAAATGGGAAACGCCCCCCTTTGAGCCGGTCGAGCGGGATCAGCGGCTCTACGGCCGCGGTATCTCCGACGACAAGGGGCCGATGATGATTGCGCTCGACACGCTCGCCGCCTTCGTTGCGGTAGATGGTGCGTTGCCGGTGAACGTAAAGCTGTTGATCGAAGGGGAAGAGGAAACCGGCTCTCCTTCCCTACCCGGTATTCTCAAGACCCACCGGAATCTGTTGGCCGCCGATGCGGTCCTGTCGGCCGATGGCGCGCGGTGGCGGCCTGATCTCGTGGCGCTCAATGTCGGCTCACGCGGAACCGCGGGGTTTGAGGTCCGGCTGCAGACCGCCGCGCAGGATCTCCATTCCGGGCGTTATGGCGGGATCGTCGCCAACCCGTTGCACGAACTGTCCCGCCTGATCGCCCGCCTGCACGATGAGAAGGGCCGTATCGCCGCGCCCGGATTTTATGACGGTGTCGCAGAACCTACGGAGGCGGAGCGCCAGGAAATTGCCGCGATCCCCTACGATGAGGCGGCCGCATTCGAAGCGATTGGAGCCGTCCCGCACGGGGAAGCTGGCTATTGCACCCTTGAAAGGCTTTGGCTTCGCCCGGCGGTGGACGTGAACGGGATGTGGGGCGGCTATACCGGGGCGGGCTCCAAGACGGTGATCCCGAATGAGGCCACTGCCAAACTCACCATGCGGTTGGTGCGGGGACAGGATCCGCAGGCCGCGAAAAAAGCCGTGATCGACCACCTGAAACGTCATCTGCCCGAAGGTGCGACGTTGGAGACATCGGGCGATCGCGGCGCTTCGGGGGCCTACACGGTGCCCCCGGATCATCCCCTGCTGACGGCGGCAAGCAACGCACTGGAATCCACCACCGGCAAGACACCGCTGAAGGTGCGCATCGGGGCCTCCCTCCCCCTGACAGAGTTCGTAAGCCGCATCCTGGGCCTCGATACGATAATGTTCTCCTTTGCGCTCTCAGACGAGAACTTCCATGCGCCGAACGAATTCTTCCGGCTCGGCAGCATCACCGACGGGCTCGCCGCCTGGGTCCGCATCGTACGTGAGATCGCGGCGATCGATCCCGCCGAATTCGCGCCCTACCGGCCCAAGTGAAAATTACCGCGCCCGTTGACAACCGGCGCGGAGCCGCCCTTCTGGTGGCCGCTGCGGGGGTCTTTACCGCCGATGTAACGGTCCTGCGCTATCTCAGCCCCGAGGTGCCCTTCGGCCAGATCATCTTTTTCCGATCGCTCTCGCAACTGCTGATCGTGGCGCTTTGGATCGGGACGCGGTCCGGGTTGAAATACGGCTCGCCCCGATGGCGCATGCTGGTGCTGCGCGGACTGACCAGTCTTGTCTGCTGGTGGCTCTACTACGCAAGCTTTCAGGTGCTTGACCTGGCGCTTGCCTCCACCCTTACTTTCACCACCTCGCTCTTTGTCGTGGTCATGGCTCCCTTCGTCCTCAGCGAAAGGATTGGCTGGACACGCGGTTTCACCACCCTGTTCGGATTCCTCGGGGTCGTGCTAGCCAGCGGCGCCACGGGCCTGCATGTGGAACCGGGTGTCTTGCTGGGCCTCGGCTCGGCCTTCGCGGCGGCGATCCTGATATTTCAGAATCGCGTCCTGGCACGGACCGAGCAGACGGCAACCATCATGTTCTGGATCGGGCTTGTTGCCACCCTGGGCACGGCACCGGGCGCTGCCCTCAGCTGGACCGCAGTCAGTCTTCCGGACCTCGCCATCCTGGCGCTTGCGGGCACTTTGGCGACACTGGGCATGCTGCTGACGGTGGAGGCCTACCGGTTTGGTGAGGTCTCCGCCCTTGCCCCCTTTCCCTATGCCCGTATCCTGTTCGCGCTTGGCGCGGGCTATTTCCTTTTCTCCGAAACGATCGACGCAGTTGAGCTGGTTGGCGCCGGGGTGATCGTGGTCTGCGGACTTCTGGCCAGCGAACGCAGGCGGCCCTTGCCGCTGTAAGCCGCGTCGGCCCTCTCCGCGATGTCCGTGATCAATCCGCGGTTGAGGTGCGAGCGGAAAGCGGTTCTTCCATGCTGCTTCGCAGCGCCTGCCGGGTCAAATTCGGCAAAGATTTCGCAGCGCCCGCACCAAGGCGAACCGGCCCTTGCGTCTCCCCTGCCGCGGCTCCGCGGCGTTTCGACCATGCCGAATTCCGGGAAACCGGGATTGGGTCGGCGGGCACGGGCTCTTCCCGCGCGCCGGAAGGAACGATGCCAGGCGATGGGTGCAGCGCGTCACCATTCCGGACAAGCATGCGAACCCGGGCCGGGCGGCCTGCCCGCCGTCCCGCTGGCGGCGATCCCGTGGCCGAAAAGCGGGCCGCGCACGCGAAGTTTGGCCTTCTCCGGAGCACTGGACCGATACCTCGCCGCCAGGCGCACCGGGTTCCGAAACCGGAAGCGCCGAACGCCGCGGCGCTCGATCCTTGAGACCTGCGCCGCGCCGCGGCTCTCCGCTGTCAAAAGCAATATCGCCGCGGCTTGCGCCGATCGCGGGAGAAGGGACCCCCGCGGTTTCAAACGTGCGGCAGGGCCGGGGCCCGGCGCACATCGATTCAAGGCTTTCCACCTGCTCGCTTTCGTTGATTGGGGGAGCCAAAGGGCCCGGATTTCGGCTCCCTTGGGCATGCCCCAACCGAACACCTCGCATTGCGCGAGGTGTCCGGCAAACCTTGTGAGGCGGCAGAGCAGGCCGAACCGGGCGCGTCCGGCTAGTTGGCCTTGGTAATGAGCTGGACGGGCATCAACCCGTCAGCTCTTGCGGCAAAGGAAAGGCCCTTTCGCAAGGCATAGATCTGCTCACCATGAAACAGCGGGACGACGGCTTGATCGGCGTCGGCCGTCTCACCGATTTCCCAAAGCAGGGTCTCTCGCTTTGCATCGTCAACCGTCGCCATGGCTTCGGCAAGAAGTGCATCGATTTTCTCGTTCGAATACCGTGCCCGGTTCGAGGTTCCCATGCCCTTGTCCCGGTTGACTGTCGCCAACTGGGCGCGGACCGGGAAAGAAAACTCACCTGTCGTCGCCCCGTTGCCCATCAGCAGCATGCTGTAGGCGTAATTGGGATGGCTGGCTTTCGGGATAAAGGTCGCCCACGGCGCCGCAACAACCTTGGTCTCGATCCCAATGCGATTCAACATCGGTGCGATCGCTTGCAGCAACTTCTCATCGTTGACGTAGCGATCATTCGGACCATGAATGGTTACGGCGAAGCCATCCGGATAACCCGCTTCCTTGAGAAGACGGCGCGCTTCATCGGGATCGTACTCATCGGGCTTCAGATTTGGGCTGACGCCGAAGAATCCGGCGGCCAGAAGTCCGGCCGCCGGGATGGCCGTGCCGTCCATGATCCGATTGACGATTGCGTTGCGATCCATGGCCTTGGAAACCGCTTCGCGGACCCGAACATCCTTGAACGGGTTTTTCGGCAGCGGTGCGCCGGATTTGTCTGTCACAAACGGTGTTTGGTCCCGATGCCAGTCCATATGGAGAAACATCGTCCGGTTGGAGAGCGTTCGTGAAATGACGATATCCGGGTCCTTGCCCAACCGCTTCAGGAGGTTTGGCGGCACACTGTCGATGGCTTGCACGCCACCGGCCAGAAGCGCCGCGACGCGGGCCGCGTCGTTGGGAATGATTTTCAAGGTGACATTCTGCCAAATTGGCGGCGTTCCCCAATAATCGTCGTTTCGAACCAGTTCGACCTTGTCGCCGGGAACATATTCCACGAATTTGAACGGGCCGGTCCCGGCGGTTGCCGTACCGTCGTTGAATGCACCGGTTGGTGTATTCTCGTGCTCACTGGGCACGATGGCGATCGACGACAGATCCACTGGCATCAGGGGGTAGGGCTTGTCTGTTTTGAACCGGATCGTCAGCGGGTCGACGATAATGATTTCGGTAATCGCCCGCGTGTAGATGGTAAACGCCGACGGGCTGTTCGGCACCCATGACACGCGCCGGATCGATGCGGCGACATCTTCGGCATCGAAGTCCGACCCATCATGGAACTTCACGCCGCTTCGCAGCTTGAATTCCCACACAGTGTCTTCGATCGGATTCCATTCGGTGGCAAGACCCGGATGCAGCCTCTGCTGTTCATCCTGCTCCATCAGCCGCTCGTAGATGTGATGTGAAATCTTGATGTTGGATGCAAGATTGTGGAAATGGGGATCGATCGAGGTCACCGAGGTGCCCAAACCGACCATCAGATCCTCGGCGGTCGCATGCGTTGGAGCGGCAGCGCCCACAAGCATTGCCGCGACCACGCCGAGCATGCTCTTGAATAAGTTCTTTCGCATCGAAACCTCCCTCCCTTCGAGAAATTGCTGAGCTTCAAATCGTCCGCAAGCGCGGTCGCGGAAGCGTCTCTCAAGCTACCGTGGCGGTCGTCGGCGCCACCAATTGCGATTGTTCCGCTTGGTATATGCGCAACTTATGGAAGTAAGGAGGTTTGCCCGGAATCGGCGAACACAGAAATTCAGGATAAACACTCAGTATTGCATGTTATTACAGATATTTAGCCGAAAAATCCATTTCATCAACCCATAACTAAACTTTGCTGAACAATTACATATCGATATCCGCACGCAGTATACAGAACATGAAATCCGAAATCGCTGCCAAATTACCATTGGCATAGTCGCAGGCAGGTGTTAGTCGCGGCGTAGTGAGATGTCAGAACCAGTCCTGAAAATCGAGAATCTTCAAACCCATTTCTTCACACGCGCCGGCGTCGTGCGGGCGGTGGATGGCGTTGATTTGCAGATCGGGAGGGGCCGAATTCTCGGGCTGGTCGGCGAGTCGGGCTCGGGCAAATCTGTTACCGGATTCTCAATTCTCGGGCTTGTCGATCCGCCAGGCCGGGTTGTCGGCGGTCGAATTTGTTTCGATGGCACCGACCTGCTGAAGCTTTCCGAAGGGCAGATGCGGGCGTTGCGCGGACGTCGGCTGGCGATGGTGTTTCAGGATCCGATGATGACATTGAATCCGGTCCTTCGGATTGACACCCAAATGGTCGAGGCGATAAGGGCCCATGAAGACGTACCCCGTGATGAAGCGCGTCGGCGCGCTCGTGACGCATTGGGAAAAGTGGGAATACCGTCGCCGGACGAGCGGCTGCGCGCCTATCCCCATCAGTTTTCCGGCGGCATGCGGCAGCGGGTCGCGATCGCCATTGCGCTGCTTCACAATCCCGATGTTTTGATTGCCGATGAGCCGACAACCGCGTTGGATGTCACGATCCAGGGGCAGATTCTGTTCGAGGTGCGAAAGCTCTGCAGCGAGATGGGAACCGCGCTGATTTGGATCACCCATGACCTGGCGGTCGTCGCCGGCCTCGCAGACGACATCTGCGTGATGTACGCGGGAAAGCTCGTCGAGCAGGGATCGGTCGATGACGTGCTGGACCGTCCCGCCCACCCCTACACGCTTGGTTTGATCAAATCGGTGCCGAGCGCGACAGGTACCGGTCAGCCGCTAAGTCAGATTCCGGGTATGACCCCATCGCTGATTGCCCCGCCGTCGGGTTGCAGTTTTCGAGACCGTTGCGCCGCCGGCGACGAGGCCTGCAAGCGCGATCCACCATTGGTGAGCGTTTCAAAAACGCACACGACGAATTGCCATCATCCCGCCTGCGGGATCCTGCAATGACGCAGCTCATGATTGAAGCAAGCGGGGTTTCGAAGCGTTTTGCAAAAAGCGCCGATCTTGCCGGGAAGTTTGCTGCGATGTTCGGCCCGGATCCGCAAGAAAAGGTCGTCCATGCGCTGGACTCTGTCGACCTTGGCATCGGCGAGGGGGAGGTGGTCGGATTGGCCGGGGAATCCGGCTGCGGGAAGTCAACGTTCGGGCGCGTCATGGCCGGCATCATCGAGCCGAGCGAGGGCGCTGTCCACTATCGCGGGAACAAGCTGCTGTCGCCAACCCAGCGCGTCGATCCGAAGGTAAAGCTCAGGCTGCAAATGGTTTTTCAAAATCCTTTTGCATCTCTCAACCCACGAATGCGGATCCGCAATACGATCGGCGAGGCTCCTCTCGTGCACGGGCTGATAAGCCGGTCTGAGTTGGATGATTATGTCGACGAAATAATGCTCAGGGTTGGTCTCGACCCGGCGTTCAAGCGCCGGTTTCCCCACGAGTTTTCCGGCGGCCAGCGCCAGCGAGTCGGGATTGCCCGGGCAATAGCGGTGAAACCGGAATTCCTTGTGTGCGATGAAGCGGTCGCATCCCTGGATGTCTCGATCCAGGCCCAGATACTCAACCTGTTTGCAGAACTACGTGAGGCCCTGAACCTGACCTACCTGTTCATCAGCCATGACCTCAGTGTGGTGCGGCATCTGAGCGATCGGGTCGCGATCATGTATCTTGGACGGGTTGTGGAAATCGCCCCGACTTCCGAACTCTACACCGATCCGAACCATCCTTATTCCAAGGCGCTGTTGTCACAGGTTCCGACACTTGAACGCCGGCATCAAATATTCGAGCCGGTCAGCGGTGAGATTCCCTCCCCCCTTGAGCCGCCATCGGGCTGCCATTTTCACCCCCGCTGCCCCTTCGCCATGCCCCGCTGTGGTACGGAGGTGCCGAAAGCAGCGCAGATCGCGCCAAACCGGATTTCAGCCTGTCATCTCAACGATTGACATCCGATCAAATTCCCGCCGGTTGCCGCAAGCCTGGCTCTCGGCAACGAAATCGGGTGGCACCGGCATCAACGGTCGCATCCGACAACCGATCCTCACGAGATCGCGCCTATCCCATCTATTGCAGGCTGGGCGACGTGCCGAATGCAGATGCAATCCTGTTAAAATCGGCAAACAAATCTGAGGGGTTTGCCTCCACAGATGCCAGACCCTGTGCCTTTTGCTCGATGCAAATTGTGGCAACCATGCGCTGATGGGCTTCCGATGCCATCCCGAAGGGCAGCGCATCGTCGCGAAAATCACTGAATATCTTCTCCAGTTCGTTCATCTGCCACGGCGACGCCTCGGCAAACTTCTTGGCCTTGGTCGTCCAGATGCGCCACGACTCCATCAGTGCCGTGTACAGAGTGACGACAATTTCCGGATGTTGCTCGGCGAATTCGCGGCGAAATGCCAGGATATGGAATCCGGGATACACCCCGCACCGCCGGTAATAGTCCGCTTCGACCTCCGGATAGTTCCGAACCAGCCTGCGCACCGGGCCATTGGGCTGAAAAACGGCTTCCGGTGCAAATGCCGTTGTCACGGCATCGATGCGCCCCTCCTGCAATGCAGTCATCAACGTATCGCCGGCGTCGAGCGGTTGTGCATGGTCCGGCGGAGGCGAGTCGCCGGGCTGTCTGGGTTTGGTCGGCGTGTCTTTGTCGAGCGCCCCGACGACCCATTCTGCGTCCTCGACCTCCACGCCCGCCTCGCGAAGGGCCGCCCTTGCCCACAGCGTTCCCGTATCTCCCCACGCATTTGTTCCTATTCGAAGCTGCCGCAGTTGCGAAAGGGATTCAAGTTCGCTGTCCTGTCGAACAAAATAGTTTCGGTGGCGGAACCCACGGAGAATGAATGCCGGCAAACCGACAAGGCTATGATCACCGCGCGCCCAGGCGAGCGTATATCGGTTGAACGAGACCTCGGCCGCATCGACGCCGTCGGGAAAGCCTACGGTTAGCGGCGTGTGAAAATCGAAATTCAGGTGAATGCCCGGCGTTTCGACCAGATTCAGAAGCAGGGGGCAAATCTGATCGTAGGGACGGATAATCATGTTCAGTTGCACGTCGCCCATACCGCAAGCTCCAGTCATCAAGGTGTCCGCAGTTGCGCCGGAACGACATGTGCCGCATCAGCGGATACTCGGATTTGGACAGGTTCAACGCCGGCATTCTCGTTCAGGAACACAATTTCCCGAGCTTGTGCCTGTTCGCGGCGGAATACTGTCCTTGTCGCCTGTAACTAGAGAGAAAGCCGCGGCGCAGTAAAATTCCAAGTTGTTGCGATCACATAACGTGTAAATATGGATCCCGCCGCAATCGGCCCTCGCATTTGGCGCAATTGGCGGGCCCTAGGTTCTCGATCTGGGGTTGAGAACATCGCGAAGTTGATCGCCGACAAGATTGATCGCGACGATCGTGATCAACAGCGCCACACCGGGAAAAAAGCTCATCCAATACTCGCCCGACAAAAGGCGTTCAAAGCCGTTGGCGATCAGCAGCCCCAGCGAAGGTTCGGTTATCGGCAATCCGATGCCCAGAAAAGACAGGGTCGCCTCCAGGGCGATTGAGTGTGCAACCTGCACGGTGGCAACCACGATCAGGGGCGGCATGCAATTTGGCAGAAGATGGCGAAATACGATGCGGCCATACCCCAGTGCCAGGCAGTGCGCCGCCTCCATGTATTCCTTGCGGGATTCCACCAGCGCCGCGCCGCGTAAGGTTCTCGCATAGTAGGCCCACTGGACCGCAACCAGGGCGACAACGATTTTTCCGGCGCCCTGGCCCAACACGGCCAGCAGAATGAGTGCGATCAATATAGCAGGAAAACTGAGTTGAATGTCGACGAACCGCATGATCAGCGTTTCGACGCGCCCGCCGAAATAGGCGGCGGTCAATCCGGCCGATATCCCGATCGATATGGCGATTATCGCACTGACCACCCCGACGCCGAGCGACGTCCTCAGGCCATAGAGGATACCGGACAACATATCGCGGCCCTGATCATCGGAGCCGAGCCAGAATGTCATTCCATCATAGGATTTGGAACCGGGTGCCAGCAGGCCGTTCATGATGTCGAGCTGATTGAGGTCGTAAGGATCCTGCGGCGATACCAGCGGCGCCGCGACGGCCAGCACGATGATTGCGACGATCGTGAACAGCCCCACGAGCGCGATGCGGCTGCTCGAGAACTCGGCCACGAAACGCCGCAATGGCGTTTCGGCATATGGACCAGTCGTGCTGTCGGACACGTCGGTGGATTGAGAAGGACCGGCCTCCAGCATCAGGTCAATCCTTCATTTCCGACAATCTTACTCTTGGGTCCAATATCGAATATAGTATATCGACAGATAAATTAATCACGATAAACATCCAAACAACGATAAGGGTATATGCGACGATAACCGGCCTATCCAGGAAGTTTATTGAATCAATAATAAGTTTACCCATTCCGGGCCATGAAAATACTGATTCAGTGACCACCGCAAAGGCGATTACAGACCCGAGTTCCAAACCCAATACCGTAACGATGGGTATCATTATGTTTTTCAACACGTGTACAAGCACAACCCTGCGCTCGCTCAATCCTTTTGCGCGGGCAAATTTCACGTAATCCATGAGCATATTCTCGCGCATTCCGGCCCGAGCAAGCCTTATGATCAGGGATACATTGAACAATGACAGATTGACCGCAGGTAATATTATGTGACTCAAGCCCTTTAATGTGAATAAGCTCGATGTGATGCCCAGAAACTCCGCGGTAGGGCCGCGGCCGGCCGCGGGGAGCCATCCCAGTTCGACGGCGAACACCATGATCAGTGTCAGGCCGACCCAGAAGCTCGGCAGGCTGAAGCCGAGTATCGAACCGGCCATAATTGCCTTGGCGGCTCGGGACGAGGGACGAAAGCCGGCGTAGACACCGAGTGGCAACCCGGCGAGTATGGAAATCGCCACGGCGCACAGGGCCAGTTCAAGCGTTGCCGGAAAGCGATCGAATATCAGCCCGACCGCGGGTTGATTGTAGACGAAAGAGTTTCCCAGATCGCCGCGCAGGGCATTTCCCAGAAACAGGAAATATTGCTGCCAAATCGGCTTGTCCAAACCCAGGGCGACGATGGCGCGCTGCCGCTCGATTTCGTCGGCGTCCGGGGCAATGAAAATCTGTGTCGGATCGCCGATTGCAAAGACGCCGAAAAACACCAGGAGCGACATCAAAATCAGAACGATTACGCCCTGCATAAGCCGGCGCAGTACAAACTCAATCATCGCCTTCGCGCAAAGTCACTTGCACCCCCGTGATTCAGGATTGGCGTACCGGAAACAGCCCAGCTGAATGTGGGAAAACAGTCATATCCGTGTAGCGAAATCCCCTAATCACGGCTTGAGGCTTTCGCACGCGTAAATCGCAAATCACTGCCGTTGGCTCGCCACGCCTCTTCGATCGCATCGAGGTCGGTGAACCCGGACGGATTGTACAGGTTGGGCTTCCAATGACCGAAGGGTTCGAGCTCTTCGCGCCACTTCCCCAGCAGTCTGGAAAGCTCGGTCAGCGGTTCGTCGTTGTCATCCACCCGCAAATCAATGTCGGGAATGATGTCGTTCGTGGCGACCATCAATGCCGCGGATCTGATGCCTCGCCTGTCGCCGCCTTCTGCCTGGCCGGCATGAAGCGCGCCAAGCAGACGTTCCGCCAATGGCTCCGCGCCCTTGGCAAACGCGTCGACCGTGGCGGCCAGGACGCGTTCGCCGGCCAGCATGTTGCCTGCAACACTGAAGCCGGCACAACTTCGATGACCATTCCATTGCACGCAGTTGCTTCCGGTGTCGGCGGCTGTTCGGCCCTGGCGATCGACGCAGTGGACTTGCCGAATACCGCGTCCGGCGTCACCAGCCAGTGCCCCGTTCACGGCCTCGGCCGGTTCCAGCCCGGCCGCCAGCCTGTCCAGGATTACCGGCCCGAGATAATGGTTGGTCATCGATTGCGTGGAGACGGCGCCAATTCCGGCCCGCAACCACAGACAACGCGAACCTATTGCGAGCGTTCTGGTCGTGGCGGCAACGCCAAACGCACCTGTGGTTGGATCACGCGCTACAATCGACCAGGTCACGTGCCAACCCCAAACTGCACATCTGTGCTCACCTGCCAGATCGACCGGAACCGATTGCAATGACGATACCGGTGGCTCCCGATGCTATTGCCCCTGCCGCGAACGCGAGGTCCAAAATGATCCGCGCCGGGCAACACGGTGCCGGCAATCTAGCGCGACTTGCCTTCTCAATCCTATTTCGATTGTGACTCCAGCCATATCCAGGTTCTATGGCCTTGCCTGACCGAAGTGGCAGGTTGCCGGTGTCGTGGACGGTTGCGTCCCGGAATCTTCCGGCCGTTTCGCCTGGCTCCATTCGAGGGTTGCTGGCGGCCGGGCGGCCGGGCGCCGGGTGGCCGGCGGGTTGGATCGGACCGCCGATCGGCCTGCCTGCGGCCGGTTCCGATGCCTGTCTCAGCCGGTTCGGTTGGGATACGCGGGCCGGCGCCGCGGTAGGCTCCCGGAAGGCTGCCGGATATGTTTCTTGTCCCGGCATGAACAACGCGCTCCTCCTGATACGGGGTTGTGTCCGTCAATCAGGTGAGCGCCAAGGCAAGCCAACTGGCAGTCTGAAATCTCTTGAGCCCGGTCGGTTGGACCCCGCGATTGCAATGGGTTAGATGTGTCTGGCGTGTGCAGGGCGAGGCAATTTTGAAACGTTCGACGAAACCACCCGCGATGAAGCTGCGCCAAATGGAGGTGTTCCATGCCGTGATGTCGGCTGGAAGCGTCACCGGCGCGGCGAAGCTATTGAACTTGTCTCAGCCCGCTGTCACCAATTTGCTGCGTTACACAGAGGATCAGCTGAATTTCAAGCTGTTCGATCGTGTGAAGGGCCGACTTCGCCCAACGCCTGAAGCGATAACGCTCTTTGGGGAAGTACAGCAGGTATTCGATTCCGTGCGTTCGGTGCGACGACTCGCTGAAGACCTTCGGGAAGCTCGCGGCGGCGTGCTTAACATGGTGACCACCCCGAGCCTTGGGATAATCACGATACCGCTGGCAGTGGCTTCTTTCCTGGAGGAACACCCGGATGTTCGAATTCGAATCCATGTTCGTCAGCGAGCTTCGGCAATCGAAATGGTGGCAAGCCAGAGCGTCGACATCGGAATCACCTTCCTGCCGGTCACACACCCCAAGATCACGGCGCACGAGCTCCGCAAGGAAGCCCTGTCATGCATATTCCCGCGAAATCATCCACTGTCGGAGCTGGCAGAGGTAAGCGCCGCGGATATCGCAAACTACCCGATGATCTCATACACCAATTCGCAAGGTGTCAGGCCCTTGATCGATGACGCCTTTGCCGAGACCGATGTGCAGAATATCGGCGTTGTCGAAGTCAGTTTCATTTCGACTGCCTGGTCATTGGTCAATAGTGGCGTCGGTGTTGCCCTCGTTGATCCGTATTCACGATTTGAGGAAATCTATCCCGACGTGCAGATGCGCCCTCTTGTTCCGGGCAAACAAATGCCGCTGGAAATGCTGCATCCCTATGAGAAGCCCCTGTCGGCGGTCGCGACCAGATTTGCCGAGCATTTGGCACGCCACACAGCCAGGTAGACCAGGATTCAAGTTGTTGGCTGAAGATGGGATGCCGCCCCGTTCCGGTTTCGAACGATGTTGGTGGCACCAAATCCCGTCGACCCAGGGGCCGTCAAAACAGCCGTGGATGCCGCGTGGCCGGAGCCGGGACAATGACCGCCCCGATCGTCAGCGCGTCATCACCATTGCGTCACCGGGATGCCAGTTCACGGCCACCGGCTGGCCCCTTTCGAACCGCGGCGCTTGCCGGTCCTGGTATCGGACGGTCAGCTCAAATCCCTCAAGGTCCACCACGTAGACAAGATACTCTCCCAGGTAGACGATTTCGGTGATGGAACCCTGGAGAGTGGATTTGCGGGGGGTGTCCGGCAGGACGTCCAGATCGAGTTTTTCGGGCCGAAGCAACAGATACACCGGCGTATCGCAGGTGAGATCGCACGCACCGGCAACGACGGTGCGGCCCGATTCCAGTCTCACCGTCGTTCCGGTATGATCGTTGCTTGCGATCACGGCCGGCATCAAATTGGATTCGCCCACGAATTTTGCGACAAACAAATCGCCCGGGCTTTGATAAATGCCCTGGGGATTTGCCACCTGAACAAACGCGCCATCCCGCATCACGGCGATTCTGTCCGACATTGCGAGTGCTTCGTCCTGATCGTGCGTCACATAGATGACTGTGACGCCCAGCGAGCGTTGAATTCGCTTGATCTCGGTTTTCATGTGATCGCGCAAATTGCGGTCGAGCGCGCCGAGAGGCTCATCCATCAGCAGCAGGCGCGGCTCGAACACGATTGCCCGCGCCAGGGCGACCCGTTGCTGCTGTCCTCCGGAAAGTTCGGAAGGATAGCGGCTTTTCATTCCCTCCAGTTGCACGATATTCAGCGCCCGATCCACCTGCTCCGCGACCAGCTTGGCCGCGGTGCCGCGCACTTCCAGCGGGAAGGCGACGTTGTCGGCGATATTCATGTGCGGGAAGAGCGCGTAGTTCTGGAACACCATGCCCACATTGCGTTGAAATGCCGGCACGTTCGTCATCAGATCGGCATCGAAATAGATTTCCCCGCTGGAAGCGAGTTCAAATCCCGCGATGAGACGCAGCAATGTCGACTTGCCGCAACCCGATGGGCCCAGAAGCGTGAAAAACTCGCCGGCGCCGACATCAAGGTCGATTCCGTTCACCGCCCTTACCGAGCCATAGGTTTTCTTGAGCGACCGCATGGACAGCTCAGTCGTCATTTGTTGCTCCTGAAATGTTCGCGCCGTCAACGCCGTTGCGCCCGTACCGTCGCCGCCCGCCACCGCGATTGAACCAAAATCCAAGAAAAAGAACCGATATGACTGCCGCGATGATCATGCTCGAGGCCGCACTGATAACCGGATCAATGGCGATAGTGATATCGGCCCAGAATTGCAGGGGAAGCGTGCGTGGCAGGCGGCCCAGCAAGAACAGCGTCACGATCAATTCGTCGAAGGACACCAGAAAGGTCAGAAGCGCCGAGGTTGTCAGGGCCGGCCACAACAGCGGCACGGTGATCCGCCGCAGGACGGTGCGCCGCTTGGCTCCCAGTGATGCCGCGGCCAATTCAAGGTTCGTGTCCAGCCCGCGCATCGCCGTTGTCAGCACGATGATCGCATAGGGCGCCGCCATGACTGTGTGTGCGATCACAATTCCGGTGACCGTCCCCATCAGCCCGAGGGCCAGAAAATGGCCATAGAATGCAATTGCGAGAATGATGTGGGGTGTCATCAAGGGGCCAATCATGAAGAAGAAGAGCGCCCTCTTCGCACGCAACCTGTAGCGGACAATGAGCATTGCGCCGGCCACGCCGACGACGATGGACACGGCACATGTGAGTACGCCGATGGCCACGCTCATGAAGACGGCCGTCTGCCAAACGGCGCTGGTGAGGAACTTCTCGTACCATTGAAACGAGAATCCGGGAGGCGGAAACACGAGGTAGGGCGAGGAACTGAATGACACCAGAACAACGATCGGCAATGGCGCAATGAGGAACACCATCACGGCAACAAGAAAACACCGCAAAATACCCCTGCGCCAGCGCGCGATCGGCATCATTCCCAGTTCGAAAAGGCGGCGCGGCCCGCGCAACAGCACCTTGCGTATTCTTGTCAGATGCGCGCCCAATCGCGGCGGCGGATTGTCTCCGGCTTCACCTTCCACTTCAGCTGCGGTATCCAGCTTGACAGCCCAAATCGTTTCAAGAGGTGTTATCAGTCCGGCGACAAGCAGAAGCGCGATCGTGACGATCAACAACGCCGTGGCCAATACGGCGCCAAACTGCGGATTGAGCAGAATACTTGTCTGGGTGACAATGAGCTGGGTGATCATTGTGTCCGACGGCCCGCCCAGAAGAGCCGGGGTTATGTAAAATCCGATCGAGAGAATGAATACAAGAACCGCCGCGGCAACGATTCCCGGAAAGCTGAGTGGAAAATACACACGTGTGAACGCTTTGACCGGATTGGCGCCAAGGACTGCCGCTGCAAGCGACATCCGCCGGTCGATCTGTACCATCGTGGCGAACATCGTAAAGACGGCCACTGGCATCAGGACATTGACCATGCCGGCGTGGACCGCGAAGCTTGTGTACATCAGCCTTAGCGGCTTATCGACCACCCCGAGCCAGTCCAGAACCGTATTGATCAATCCCTGCCGTCCGAAGATGATGATCCACGCATATGTCCGGATAAGAATGGCGGTAAACAGCGGGATCGCCAGCATCGTCGCAATAATGGCGACCGCGCGCGGCTCGGAGCGCGACATCACATAGGCGACGGGATATCCGATCACGATACTGGCGACCATTGTCCAGAATGCGATCCCTATTGTGCGAACAAAGACATCGACGTACGGGCCGCTCTCCCGGTCAAGCATGCGATGGAAACCGGAAAAATCCAGGCGCGGCCCGTCGACGCTGGTCCAAAGCACATCAATGAGCGGATACGCGTAAAAGCCGCCAAACAGACCGAGAACGATCAGCCAGGGCAGGAAGTTCGCTGAAACGTTGGCGATACGCGCCGGCGGCGGGAACAAGCCGGCGTGGGCGGGATCCGGAACCTGCCCGCGCGTTCGCTCTCTGCCGGCGCTTTGCACCTTTGATGCCCCCCCGTTTCCGGTCCGTATCCGCACAATACGCACCGGCCGTTGTTGGAGGCCAATAACAAAATTGGATCGGGATATTAGGAAAAAACTGATTGGCCAAAAAAATGTTACAGCATTAGCTTCCAATAGAACAATACGCTGCCGCGAACAGGCTGTATTGCACAGATCGTTGAAGGGACACTTTGCTTTTCAACGCTTTGCGATCGCTTGGCGTTGCATCGTAATATATTAAAAGAGATAGGCGCAATGACAGGTTTTTCACTGGCAAAGTTCCCAAGAATAGAATTTTGTCACCTGCCGACGCCGCTTGAGCCGTTGACAAGGCTTTCCAAACATCTGGGTGGCCCCAACATATTCATCAAGAGAGATGATTGCACGGGCCTCGCCGGCGGTGGCAACAAGTCCAGAAAGCTTGAATACATATTCGCCGACGTTTTGGCGAAGGGGGCGGACATTGTCGTCACCCAGGGCGACGTTCAGTCCAACCATGTTCGGCAAACCACCGCCGCGGCCGCCAGACTGGGCATCGATTGCGATGGTATCCTTGGCCGGCGGGTCGAAGATACGATGCCCCAATTCCGGTTCGAAAAAGAATCCGGCAACGTGTTCCTCGACCGGCTCTTCGGGGCCCGCCTTCACTATGTGCCCGGTGACACGGACATGGATGCCGCGCTCGAGGCGCGTGCTGCGGCGCTTCGTGGTGAAGGACGCAAGCCCTACATCATCCCGGGTGGGGGGAACACACCGCTTGGCGCAATGGGCTATGTGCGTTGCGCTCACGAACTGGTCAGTCAGGCCAGGGATATCGACCTCAAGATCGATCACCTGGTTCACACCACAGGCGGCACGACGACACAGGTGGGTCTTCTTGTCGGGTTCCTGAGTCAGGGCAGCGGGATCCCGGTCTATGGCGTCAGCTCCAGCAAGCCCAAGTCCGTGCAGGAAGAAAAGATGCGCGGGCTTTGCCAGAAGCTGATCGATTTCGCAGCTATCAAGGGAGAAATCCCGGACGAGGCCATTGTTGCTGACAGCGACTTTATCGGCCCGGCCTATGGTGTCCCGGCGCCCGAAACAATTGAGGCGATCACACTGGTCGCACGACTTGAGGGCATTCTCCTCGATCCGGTCTACACGGGAAAGAGCATGGCCGGCCTCATGGCCTTGATTAGGCGCGGCTTCTTCAAGCCGGGCGAAAATGTCGTCTACCTCCACACCGGTGGGACGCCAGCGCTTTTTGCGTACCGGGAGAGCTTTGAGTTTGCCTAGGGCTGCCCGTCGATATCGCCGCCGCGAATTGTCGAAGTTCGCGAGCACATTTGCCGAAGCACAGGCGGCAGGTAGCCGCCTCAGATGAGAAACAAGGGGGGTTGTAAGATGAAAATGCCGACATGGATTGCAAACTGCATGAACCGCCGCTTTGCAAAGGTTTTTGTGGCGGCCTCGATCGCTTCTGTCGTGGTGTCGGCCAATACATCGAATGCATTGGCCGGTGAAGCGCCATCATTGAAGGGAAGCGGGGAGATTGTGTTCCCCACATTGGGCGGCAGCTGGGAGGACGCCCTGAAACGTTCGTTCTTCGAGCCGTTCACAAAGGAAACCGGGATCAAGGTGGTAATCGTTCCTGAGGATCACGCCAAGCTGATGGCGTCGACAAAGGCCGGTCAGCCTTACGCTGATCTGACCTCGCTGAGCGGCGGAATGCTGGAAGCGTGGACACGGGACGGCATCCTGGCCGAGATCGACTACAAGTATTTCGATCCGGAAGTGACCGCAAACATACCGGAAGTCTGGCGCAAGGCGCATGGTGTCGGGCGCGTCGTCTATTCCATGGTTATGGCGTGGAACACGGATGTGTATTCGGAAGGTCCGAGCACCTGGCAGGAATTTTTCGATCAGTCGAAATATCCCGGCCCCCGCGGATTTGCTGCGTGCGACAAGATCGTCGACGGCGCGGATCTTGAAATCGCGCTCATGGCCGATGGCGTGCCGTTTGACGAAGTCTATCCCGTCGACATGGATCGCGCATTCAACAAACTGGAAGCGATGAAGAAAGACGTGAGCAAATGGTGGACATCGGGAAGTCAGCAGGCGCAGGGACTGGTCGCCGGCGAATTTGACGCGACCACCGCCTACAATGGCCGCATCTATCGGGCGATCAATGACGGCGCGCCCGTCAATTTCACCTGGAACCAGTCGGTTCAGATGTACGACTATCTGGTCGTGATGAAGGATTCGCCCAACTACGACAATGTCATGAAGTTTCTGGCCTTTTTCGCCCGCCCCGATCGCCAGGCGGAATATGCACGCATCCAGACGGGCGGCCCGACAAATGCCAAGACCTTCGAACATGTCGATGCGGAGTTGGCCAAATGGCTGCCCGGCAATCCCGAGCATGAAGGCAAGGTCCTGGTTCAGGACTACGCCTGGTGGTCACAGACCGATGACTCGGGTCGGACAAACTGGGAGCGCGCAGTTGAACGCTGCACAAAGCTCTTGTCGAACTAAGTCGGCTGGATGCGTTGGGGAGAGGGCACGGTTGCATGCCCTCTTCCTCCCGCGGCTCTCCTCTTCCACGACAATTGAAGCGTCTTGAAACCCAACCGGTAAAGTATCCCGTGACCCAGGCATTTGAGGCAACTGCCCAAAAGGGCAGCGCAATACGATCGCGTCACGGGACACAGGTTTTCGAACATCCCGCATTGAAAGGGTACAGCTGGCCTGCCCTGGAGATCGAATCGCACCGCGCCGGGCCCCGGGTCTGTGTCATGGCGGGCGTCCATGTGAACGAAGTTGCGGGAATTGAGGCTGCATTGCGCCTCGCCGAGACCCTTCCCTCGCGCCTTTGTTGCGGCAACGTCTCGGTTCTCCCGCTGGTCAATTTGCCGGCGCTGCCGATGCGCACCGAATACAATTGCCCGATCGATGAGAAGAACCTGAATTGGCGCTTTCCCGGGTGCGCCGATGGAAGTTTCACCGAACAGCTTGCTGACGCCCTACTCAATGTGTGGGCAGCCGATGCGACGGTCCTGATCGATTTGCATGGGGGGGATCTGCGGGAAACGATTGCCACCTTTGTGATGTACCAGGAAACCTCGAATGAGGAACTGAACACCGCCAACCGAAAAATCGCAGAGTGTTTCGACACGCAGTTTGTCGAACCCCTGCGGCCGGCCTTGATGGGGCAAGCGGGGCGGGCGTGTACCGGGCGCGGCATTCAAAGCAAGATGGCGGTCATGAGCGAGGCCGGCGGAAACGGGTTGGCGGATCCGGAGGCGGTGAACTTTCATCACGACGGCGTTTTGCGGGTATTGAATACGTTGAACATGCTCGCCGGGCCGCCGCCGCCATTGTTGCAGCGTCCCGTCTATGTCCGCGACCGGGTTGGCGTGGAAGCGCCCGCCGACGGCTTGATGCGCGCATATGTGGATGTCGGCGACGCGGTCGAGAAAGACTCAATCGTTGCCGATATCCGCAACTATCACGGTTGTGTAATCAAGCAGATCCGGGCACCGGCGACCGGCATTGTCCTGTTCAAAATTACCCATCCTGTCGTCAACAAGGGTGAGCGCATCATGAGCTTTGCGTCTCGTAGCGAAGCGTAATGTTGTCATCTGTATTGTCTTAGGTTTTCGATTTCTTCATGTCGGCGACAACAGAGCAGAATTGGTGTATTTCCGCCTCCAGATTATAGTAATGTATCGATGCTCTCACGATCGCCTCCAGTCCACGCTCGACCATGTCGAGGCGGGTGCTTTTCGTTCGCGACACCCAGACATTGATATTTCGACGAGTGAGTTCATCGCGAATTCGGTCGGGATCCATCCCGTCGATGGTAAAGGTCACGATGCCGCATTTTTGCGCGCCGATATCGTGTACGGCCGCACCGTCGATTTGCCTCAGCGCAACGCGCAATTCATTGGCCAGTGAGTCCACGCGCCTTGCGATGGCATCAATTCCTATTGTCATGGCATAGTCCAGCGCCGCGCCCAGACCGGCCTTGGACGCCAGGCTCATCTCAAATGTTTCAAAGCGGCGCGCATCCTCAAGCAGCTCATAGCGTTCATTTGCCACCCAGCGGCCGCCGAAATCATCCAAAATCGGCGGCTCAAATCGTTCGATGCAGGGCCTGGACACATAGAGCAGCCCGCAGCCGCGGGGCGCGCGCAGCCATTTGCGCCCGGTCGTCGACATGAAGTCGCATTGAATCTTCCTTACGTCGATCGGCAGCTGGCCGGCCGATTGGCAGGCATCGAGCAAGTAAAGCACGCCCGCATCTTTGGCGATCGCCCCGATCTCTGCGGCCGGATTGACCAGGCCGCCATTGGTCGGGACGTGAGTGATCGCGATGAGCTTTGTCCGCTCATCGATCATCTCCTTCAACGATTCGACATCGATTTCTCCGGTATCGGTGTTGGGAACGACATCGATCTCAACGCCCTTCCGGTTTGCTATTTGCAAGAATGCGATGAAGTTGCTCGCATATTCGGCGTTGGCGGTAAGCACCCTGTCGCCAGGTTCCAAGTGTTCGGCAACCGCGTAGAACGCCATCTGCCAGGCGCGCGTGGCGTTCTCGAGGATGGCGATTTCGGCAGGTTCGCAATTGAACATTTCCGCCGCGCCATCGGTCGCACGTTGAAGCGTTTCCGCATTTCGCGCTGCGGCCTCGTAGCCGCCGAATGCTATTTCATCCTCAAAATAATTCCGTGTCGTCTCGATCACCGGATCCGGCAATAGTGCGGCGCCGGCATTGTTGAAATGCAAGACATTGCTACACCCCGGTGTTTGCCGGCGAAGTTCGTCCACATCCAGATTGAATTGCCTTGACACTTCGCACTCCTGACCGCGTTCCCGGCGGGACCCTACCGAAGCCGCCTGCGGCGGCGTAGGTGCCAAAGATTTTTATCTTCCATAATTAATTTATATCGCCTGGGCCGGCGGCGTATTGATCCCCTCAACGCCGGCAAGAGCAGGGTTGTCAAGGCAGCCGCGCGGGATGATCTGCTCAAGCCGCCCCGCCACCTCGCGAACGCCGCGATCGAGCGGACGTGATGTCGCCCATCCCAGATAAAGGGTCCTGGACAGGTCCAGATCCGCAAGCCGACAGGTTTTGATAAGTCGGGCCTGGACTTCCCTGTAGACGGCCAGCGGCTCCAGTATCGCATACAGATTTCCGCGTATTACCAGGTCCTTTATAGCCGGCAGAGAATCCAGTTCCGCGGTAATGGAAAGTGTTACATTGTGGTTCGCTGCGGCAGTATCCAGCAATTTGCGTACTTTGTTGCGTCGTGTGCTCGATACCAAAGGGAAATCTTGCAGCATCGAAAAATCGGAAATCTCGGCCGGCAGGTCCTTGTCATGATAGGCGCCAGCCAGAACAAGGCTTTGCTCCATAAGCGGTTGAACTTCGTATACCGAGGTTGTCACCGATGGATAGAAAACGGCCAAATCGATTTCGCCCGACACCAGCCAGTTTTCGATATGCGCGCTGAAACCTTCGACCAGATTTATCGTTACATCCGGCAATTTATCCGCCAGTTCATCCAGGATCTGCTGGCCGAATGCGAGGCAAGCCGACGGAATGATGCCAACAGAAACATGGCCGCCGATCGCACATCTTGCCTTGCGTGCGTTCTGCTTTGCTTTTTCCACCAGCTCAAGTATGGCTTTTGCGTCTTCATAGAGCGAGCGGCCGGCTTCGGTCGGCACAACGCCGCCGGCGTGACGTATGAACAGCTTTACGCCAAGTTCTTCTTCAAGGTTTCGGATTTGATAACTGAGTGCAGGTTGCGCCACTCGTAACTGGAGCGCTGCTTTTCCGAAGCCACTCTGTCGTGTGATTTCCACAAGATATCGAAGTTGCCGTAACTTCATTTTGAGACGCCATATGTGTAACTCACGATACGCATTGTGTATCTGTGCGTCCAGAGTGGCTGACGTGCTCACCTGAAGGGTCGTTGCGGCGAGGCCGTCCGCCAATCCTCCTTTTGCGGTCGATCGGGGATTTGTAACCGGGCGCCGAATGCCACCAGCCGGAATTGTCCCGTCACCCGATCGCTTCGATTCTTGCTATATCTGCCCCTGACCCCTCCGCCGGGAAGTGTTCCGCCATAGTGGTTCAGGAAATCGGAGGATCACAATGGCCGCGAAGCGACACCGGCCGGGAGAGCTTGTCACGAAGCTGCGGCGGTTTGATGTGCTTGCCGGACAGGCGATGAGCCGGATCGATGCCATCGGCAATGACCGCAGCCGGCGGCTGCGGATATTCATGCGAATGGTGAAAACACACATGGGCAGGCCTGAACTTCGATGAGTTCATTTTGTCGTGCCGCGTATCACCAGTTCTGGCGACGTGTAATATGAACGACGTTCGTCTAGCTCGCCAAGTATTGCTTTGGAAATTCTCTCGGTCGCCAAAGCTGTCAACTTTCCCGGATCGCTTTCGATTGTTGACAGGTTGAATTCGGGCCAAGCGGCCATCGGCTGGTTGTCAAATCCCATGATTGCCAATTCGCCCGGCACTTCGATCTTGAAGTCTCGGGCGGCACGCAGTGCCCCAAAGGCCATGGTATCGTTGAAGCAGAAAATCGCGTCTGGCGGTTCCGATGCGGAGAGGAGCTTCGATGCCGCGCGGCGGCCTCCGTCATATGTCGTTTCGTCATCCGCTTCGGCGTGAAGCGCCAGACCAAGCTCTTCGAGTGCACGTTTGTAGCCTTCCCGGCGGGTTCGGTTGGAATGGGTTCGAGCCTTTTTTCCGATGTAGGCGAACCGGCGGCAATGTGATCGTGCCAGGAAGCGTGCGGCCATTTCGCCGCCCCGCACATTGTCGCAAACAACACCGATTGTCGTTTCGCCTTCTTGTTCGCGGCCAAACAGAAGGAGCGGTACCCGGGCCGCCCGAAGGGTTTCCACGACGTTGTCGGAAACGGAGCCGCCCATGATGACGATCGCATCGACCTTGTAGTCGAGAGCCCGTAGGGACGATTCATCAATCGAAGTGTTGTCACCAACCGGGATGACCAGCGCTTGCTTCCCGATTTCGGCGAGTCGAAGCACCATCGCGCTCAATTGCTCGTTGCTGCGATGGCTGAGATGTTCGGTAGTGATCAGCGCAACGAGGTCGGTCTTTTGCCCGGACAGCGACCGGGCGATCGCGTTCGGCCGGTACCCGAGTTGCTCGGCAGCCGCGTGAATCCGTTCGAGCTTTTCCTTGGATACCTTGCCCGCCCCGCTGAAACACCGCGACACCGCCGAACGCGACACGTTCGCAAGATCGGCGACATCTTGCGCCGTGGCGGCCGGCCTCTTTGCCCGGTCATTGAACGCGCGACCATTTCGGGTGGCGTGGAGTGGCTTATCCATCATGTTGGCAGGATATACACAAGACACGGGCTACGGCAACCAGAGAATATATTATCGGAATAATATGTTGCCGAAAATTAGAAAACATTGAGATTTCAAAATCTTATCAATTTCGAGCCAGGCTCTTGGAATTTCCCCTTGGCAGACCCGGGATATTGCGCTTAGTATGAGTGCACGCGCGTGCAAATCGAACTATACGCGCGCCACGGGAGGACGCAGGGCTTGCTATCCGTAGCGGACAGACGGCCGGGAACGGCACGCACCATGATCGGCCGAGATGGTTGACGCGACGACCTCCGGCCTCCGCCGACACGTGCCGCGGCACAAGCGGTTGCGCTATGCATTCAGGATCGGCTGGAGCGAGCCGACTGCGCTTATCGGCGTCCTTCTCGTTCTTCTCTTCGGTTACCTTATTGCCGTTCCCATCGTCACGCTGCTGCACGACGCGGTGCAGGTTCAGTTCGGCGATCAAAGACGCACAGGCGTGGAAGTCGGCGGGTGGACGCTGCACTATCTCGACCGTGCGCTGTTCTCGCCGGTTGCCGGCGATCTTTTCTGGAATCCGCTCGCCAACACGCTGAACGTGGCTTTCGGCGCGATCATGATCTCGATCTCCGTTGGCGGACTGCTTGCATGGCTCATCAGCCGCACCGACATGTTCGGCAGGCGCTGGTTCGCGACCGCACTCATCGTGCCCTACATGCTGCCGTCCTGGACCTTTGCGCTGGCTTGGCGCACGCTTTTCCGCAACCGTTCGGTCGGCGGGCAGCAAGGCTGGGCCGAAAGCCTCGGCTTCACGCCGCCCGACTGGCTTGCCTATGGGCAGGTGCCGGTCACGACCATTCTGGCGCTGCACTACACGCCTTTCGTCATCCTTCTCTTCGGCAACGCCCTGCGGCGCCTGGATTCACAATTGGAGGACTCAGCGCGCATCCTCGGGGCCGGGCCGGGTGTCGTTGCGCGGCAGATCATCCTGCCGCTGATGCTTCCGGCGCTGATGTCGGCGGCCATCCTCATCTTTGCCAAGTGCCTCGGAGAGTTCGGCGTCGCCTACGTTCTCGGCCTGCCCGTCGACTACAACGTGCTGTCGACTTCTCTCTACCGCAGCATCTCCTCGCGCCAGTCCGGGGTGGCCGCGGTGCTTGCCGGGGCGATCATGCTCATCGGGATAATGTCCCTCGTCATCGACGCCTGGCTTGTGCGCGAGTCGCGCCGTTTCGTGACGGTCGGCGGCAAGGGGGCGATGCACCGCCTGTCCCCACTCGGCGGCTACCGCATTCCAGCCACGGCGTTTGCCGTGTTCATTTTTGTTATCAGCGTCGGGCTGCCGCTTCTCACACTCGCGCTCTCGACGGTCATGCGGGTACCGGCGGATTTCTCGCTGGACAACTTTACGCTCGACTACTGGATCGGACGAAATCTGGACACGATCGCATTGCGCTCCGGTATCCTGCTGACTCCCGAGCTCTGGGACGCGGCCTGGAATACGCTCCGGATCGTGGGCATCGCGTCACTGTGTTCGGGCATTCTGGGCCTGCTCGTCGGTTATGTCGTCGTCCGCTCGCCGGTACGCACGATCTCGACCTTTTTGCGTCACGTGACCTTCTTTCCCTATCTGGTGCCCGGAATTGCCTTTGGCGCGGCATATCTGTCGCTCTTCGCGGTGCCGCGCGGGCCGATCCCGGCGCTCTACGGCACGATTGCGATCCTCATTCTTGCGCTTGCGGCAGACCAGATGCCCTACGCGTCGCGGGCCGGCATCTCGGCGATGATGCAGCTCGGGCGCAGCCCGGAAGAGGCAGCGCGCATCGCAGGCGCCGGCTGGTTCTATCGCATGACCCGGGTGGTCATCCCCATTCAGAAAGGGGCACTCGTCACAGGCGTGCTCCTGCCCTTCATCTCCGGCGTCCGAGGCCTCAGCCTCTTCGTGATCCTGGCGGTTCCGGGAACCGACGTCCTGACCACCTATTCACTCAGGCTCGTCGATTTCAACTACACCCAGGCCGCCAACGCCGTGGTCCTCATCATATCGGCCATCGCCTATTTCGGGACGGTTGCAGCGCAGCGGATCACGAAAACCAACCTCGCAGACGGACTGGGAGGATAGCGTGCCGGGCATCGCGCTCACCCATGTCGACAAGAGCTTTGATGGCCGCACAAATGCGGTCTCTGACCTCAATCTTGATGTCGGGGACGGCGACTTCATGTGTCTTCTCGGCCCATCGGGCTGCGGCAAGACCACGACGCTGCGGATGATAGCCGGACTTGAGAACCTGACCGGCGGCGAAGTATCGGTGGATGGAAAAACGGTTGATTCCATTTCCGCCGGTGTGTTCGTCCCGCCAGAACGGCGCGGCATGGGTCTGGTCTTTCAAAGCTACGCGCTGTGGCCACATCTGACGGTCGAACGCAATACGGACTTCGGACTGCGGCTGCGCGGGGTGCCGAAAGCGGAACGCGAGGCGCGCGTGACCCACGTCATGCAGACCCTCGGGATCGAGGCCTATCGCCACCGCTATCCCTCGCAGTTGTCAGGGGGACAACAGCAGCGGGTTGCGCTCGCGCGGATGCTGGCCGTCAATCCGGAAGTGCTCCTGCTCGACGAGCCGCTGTCCAATCTCGACGCCCGCCTGCGCCTTGAAATGCGCGCCGAACTCAAACGCATCCACGGGGAATTCGGCACCACCATCGTTTTCGTCACCCACGACCAGTGGGAGGCCATGACGTTGGCGACCCGGATCGCTGTCATGCACGAAGGCCGCTTGCAACAGGTGGGCACGCCGGACGACATTTACGGCCGCCCCGCCAACCGTTTTGTTGCGGAATTCGTCGGCAGTCCGCCGATCAACAATATCGACCTGGACCCGACCAGGCCAAGCCGGCTTTCCGACATTGCGCGGCGGTTCGCCACCCGTGCCGAAACGGGCGCGAACGGGGCGGCGAGCGTCGGGCTCCGGCCCGAGGGCATCCGGATCGGCCCGGAAGCCGCGGCAGCGGGCGCGGACATCGGAGGGCGGGCGATTGCGTCCGCGATTCTGCCGACCGGAGGAAGCTGGATCGTCGAACTGGATGTGTCCGGCGAATCGCTCCTCGCGACCACCATCGAGGCCCCTGAATACGAACTGGGTGCCACCGTCCACTTCCACGCGACACCGCCTGCCGTCCATGTGTTCGACGGCCAGGGCAATCGCATCAATTGCCGCGGCGAGGAAAGCGAGAATTCCGCGGCGTAACCACCAAGCCAGACCAAGGAGGGAAATCATGACACCGAAACGACAGGAAAAGACCCGTGCGAGCAGCCTCTGCTTTGTCGCCTCGGCTCTCGCCATACTTGTTGCAGGGCCGGCGCAGGCGAACGATTTCGATCTCAAGGCGCTGATCGAGGCGGCAAAATCCGAGCCGCCGATCACCGTCTATGCCAGTACCGGCAAGATCAAGACCTCGGCTGAAGCTTTCACCGAGAAATACGGCATCGAAGCGACAGGGTCGAAGGTGAAGGGTGCAGCGCAGATCGAGCTGGTTCTGCGCGAATATCAGGCCGGCAATGTGATCGGCGACGTGTTGATCTCCAGCGATGCCGCTGTCGCATCGACCGAGTTGATTCCGAGCGGTGTCGTCTACAGCTGGCTGCCGCCCGACCTCGCCGAGGACATCGGACCCGATTCCCGCGATCCACTGGTGGTCTGGCGCGATCCGGCTATCTGGACCTACAACAGCGAGAAATACCAGACCTGTCCGATTTCCAACATCTGGGAGCTGACCGGGCCGGAATGGAACCGCAAGGTCGCATTGTCCGATCCGCTGAACAAGCCGGGCTACATTGACTGGTTCAATCAGATGGAAACCCATCAGGACAAGACCGTTGCCGACGCTTATAAGACGCAATTCGGCAAGCCTCTCGACACGAGTTCGCAAAGCGCGACCAAGAGTTGGGTGGAAGCGCTCGCCGCCAATGCGCCGCTTCTGACGGATTCCGATTCCGCCGCCGCCGAAGCCATCGGGGCGCCTGGTCAGGCGGAACCGTTCATGGGCCTGGTATCCTCGGCCAAATATCGCGACACGGTTGACGGTGGCCTCAAGATGGCGATTTGCGAGGATCTCGATCCGTTCGTCGGCTTTGCCAATCCGAGCTACGGCCTGATCAACGCCAAGACCGATAGCCCGAATGCGGCCAAGCTGTTCCTTCATTTCATGATGACGGAAGAGGGCGTGTCACCGATGACCAAGGACGGAAAGGTGTCCGGCAATATCAAGGTGCCGCCCCATGCCGACGAGGTATCCGGTGTCGCGGCGCTGGCTGACCGGCTCACGCCGCACAATGCCTCCACCGGCGCGGAGGACTTCGACAAACGCCAGGATTGGCAGGACTTCTGGCGTGTAAGCTACAAGCGCTGAACATTGGCTCGGGGGCCGGCCTCTGCCGGCCCCTCTCACCCAGTTGTGTGCAACCCAGACGGAATGAACAGATGCCAGGCGAACCCGCCCATACTCGGCCGGCTACCAAAGCCGACTTCGAACACCCGACGATCAGCCTGATCGAAGAAAACCTGCAACCAGGCGGCTTCAGCCTCTTCATCGGCGGAACGGACGCGGCGCGAGACGTTGACCTGCTTCGGCAGCACCAGATCGCGATTGTCGTGAATTGCGCCGTCAATCTCGACATCAACTACGTCGACAACCCCAGGGAACCGGCGGACGGTGAAAAATGCGCTTATGGAAACGGACCGGTCCGGGTTTACAAGATCGGGCTGGTCGACGGGTCCGGCAACTCCGAGCACATGATGTTGAGCGGATACCTGCTGCTCGATGGGGCGATCCGCCAGGAACTGCCGGAAAAGATCAGCTATCCAAACCGCCAAAAGGGAAACGTGCTGGTGCATTGCCGCGGCGGCCGCAGCCGGTCGACCGCAATTGTCGCCCTCTATCTGCATTTGCAGGCCGCCGAGAAGTTTCCAACGTTCGACAAGGCTCTTGAGCATGTGCGCGAGATGCGATCGCTTCATCCGGACGAATGGTATTCTGCGCCCAAACCGATCCTGGTAGACGCCGCCCGAAGCGCCGCGAAAACGGCGCGGCGGCTGGGCCTGCTCCATCAAACGGAGAACAGATCGCCAGACCCGTAGGCATGTCACAGGTGATGACCCGGTTTCTCATCGCTGCCTTCGCTGCCGGGATGCCTCGCAATCCCACCGCTGTTTCGCGAGCCCTGACGGGAACAATCCGGCGGGCGCGGCGACATCGGGCGGGCGGACGCGCGAACAAGGATCCACGCGGTCGTATCCTGGCCCTCTGGAACTGTGCCGGTTTGTGGTTGGTTTTGGAGGAGATCTGACGGCACGGGAGCGTTGTTCCGATGAGGAAATTCTGCGGCTCCTGAGGGAGATTGCGCTGAACCTGGCGGCTGGTTCTGATTCCGCGGCGGCATGCCGGTCATCAGGGATCAGTGATGCCACCTATGATACATGGCGGAAGCATTTTTGTGGCCTGGCCGCTGCGAATTGGCCCGCCTGAGGTCTCTTCACAAGGAGAACGATCGGGTGAAGAAGGTCATCGCCGAACGGGAACTCGACGAGCTGATCTTGAAGGAGAGCCTTGATCGTCAAGCGCTCAAGGCCTGACGGCCTGCCCGCTTCGTCAGGCCGTCAGTCATACGCATCCGAAGCTGGCAACGTCGGAGCCGCGCCACCTGTCGCGTCGCGCGTGGCCGGCCCGCCGATCATGTCGATGAGCAGATCGTACAGCGGTGTGAATACACCCGGGGCATATTGGTTCGCGTCGAATGCTGCCTCAGCCGTTGCATAGGCAGCGAGGAAATCAGCCTTTTGTGTCGCACTGAATGTAAAGTCACTCATGTTTCCTCTCCTCCTGGACAATCATGTCTTCGACCGCCTTGCGCATCTGGCGATCAAGGTCGATCCACCGCTCAATCGGTATGACGTGTGAGTAAAACCAGTATTGTATGCCGACGCCTGGACGAACGCCGTACACAACCCGGCATTCCTCATGGTCAAAATGTAGCGGGCTGCAATGCACGGCAAACGGGTCGCCATTCGGCACCGTGTAACCATTGTTCGCCAGGAATAGCCCGCGCATATTAGGGTATTGCGGCTCCAGCCGCAGAAGATCGCCCGGCATGGCGATCCCGTTGCCCGCCGCCAGGGCGCGCTCGATACGCTGCTTGTTCCCATAAAATGAGCTGATGCTGGTGACATCGATCTTGAAACGCTGAACCGTCAACGGTTCGGCAAGGCCCATGGCCGGGAAGGGACGATGTTGGGGCTCGACATAGACATTTGAGGTCAACACCGGTTCGTCATGGCATTCATTCCACCATCGCTTCGCGGCGGCTCTGCCCTGACGTGCAACAGAGCGGGGGGTGTGAATCGTGGCTGACGGAGCTAGCGGCACATTCAGGAGAACCCCGGAGAGTTCCAGTTCGACCAGCACCGAATCCCCATAGCATTTCGTGGCCGTGAGTTGCGCGCTCGCGCTGTCCGCACTGAACACATTGGCTGCGAAAACAAGCGCCAGCGCCCCGGCAAACGTGACCCGGGCTGCGGCGACACGCCGGTCACTTCCAGTTTGAGCCCCGAAACACCGGAATCGGGATGTCAATCCGGTCGTCAGATTTTGCGATGATGATCTGGTCCGCCGGATCATATTTCCATTCCCGGCATTCCTACGAGTGTCAAGATCGTTGCTGATGGTTGTCATTTCATCACCCGTTGTTGTCTTCCAGACGGGCCGAAACAGGGCGGCATTTGGCTGGTTCCGCGAACAAATTTTCTACTGTCGGCTCGGTTTTAAGGCCCGAGGCGAGGCGGCTGGCGACGCCGGATCACATCCGATGGCCGTCTCTGGTCCGGACACCCGACGCGCCGATCAAAGGAGCCGGTAATGGTGGGCAAGCACAACGGCGTGAAGGCGATTGCGCGCCCGCAGCTTGCGGGCCGCGGATTGCAAATGCATGGTTACGGTCGCCTCGCTCCGGTTGAGCCGGTGCGCAATTTCCTTCGTTGTCAAACCATCGGAACTGTAAAGCAGGCATTCGCGCTCCCGCGGCGTAAGGCGCGCATAATTGGAGAGGCGCTCCTCAGGGTCGAGCAGCGGCCAAACCTGCTCGTGAAATGCATAACCAAGGAGACTGAATGCCGGGAGGAAGCGTCGCGCATCCCTGTCGATGCCGGCGCGCCTGCCACGCAGGATTGCCGTGCAGGTCGCCAGGGCCCCTGCGGAGTCGCGAATGGGCACCGAAACGCCGGAGATCATGTTGACATCGTTCAGGTAGGAGACGACCGGCATGTGATGGTCGGTCATGCAGCGCGCCAGGACGGTACGATTTTCGCCGAGTGCACAGGAATAGGTAAAGCCGGTCGATGATATCACCGACATATGCTGCACGGGGTCACGCTGATAGTAGCCTCCCGCGCACCACAGGGAGCGCATGTCGTCAGGCACATTTAGCATGGTGATATGACTGGGTGTCATGACGCTGCCGTCATGGCCCTGCGCAACCGGGCTGTAGTCATAGACAAACGAATTGAACCCGAGCGGCTCGATCAGCTGCAGCATACGGTCGCCCGCCTCGCTGATGGATTGCGCAGGCACAAAACGGCTGGTGATGTAATCGAGCTGTTCGAGCATCGCCTTGCAACAGCGGTTGAACCGCAGAACCTATAAGATCATAGAGGTTTCAGCCCGACCGTCCAATAGCCTACTGTTTGGCGTTGCTGGCAGTTTGCCGGGAGTTGGCTGGATGTGGCAGGAATTGGACCCAGATGAGGTGCGCGACGTGGACGTCGACGGCTACCGTGTGCGCACCTACTCTTTTGGCACAGGCGACAATGTTGTCTTCTGTTTGAATGGTGGACCGGGCCTTCCGTGCGATTACTTGCGCGACGCCCATTCCTGCTTGAAGATGGAGGGATACCGGGTCGTTGCCTTCGATCAACTCGGTACCGGCGCATCGGACCGTCCGACAGATGATTCCCTGTGGACCATAGAGCGCTACGTCTCCGAGACCGAGACCGTTCGCCAGGCGCTCGATCTGGGGAAGGTTCACCTTGTCGGGCAGTCCTGGGGCGGCTGGCTGGCCATCGAATATTCCCTGACGCACCCCCATGCGCTGAAGTCGCTGGTCCTCCAGAACACCGCGGCCGATATCCCCCATCTGGTCGGCGAGCTCAACCGTTTGCGCGCCTCCCTCGGGCCGGAGACTGTCGCGATGATGCTGCGCCACGAAGCACAGGGCACCCTTGACCATCCCGCCTATCAGGCGGCGATCACCATACTCAACTATCGTCACGTCTGCCGCCTGGACCAATGGCCGGCTCCGGTGCAGCGATCGCTGCAAGACTGGAACATGGATCCCTACACGGCCATCCAGGGTCCGAACGAGTTCCTTTACACCGGCAATCTGAAGGACTGGAACCGGGTGTCCGAACTGCATCGGATCAAGGTCCCCGTCCTTATTACCACCGGTCAGCACGACGAACTGACGCCAGCATGCGCATTGCGCATGAAACAAGCGATCACGCAAGCTGAACTTCATGTATTTCCCGACAGCAGTCATATGCCGTTCTACGAGGAGCCGGAATCGTTCTATCCCGTACTCAAGGAATTCTTGGCCCGCAGCAGCAAGCAAGACTGATGCACCGATACAAGTTCGTTCTATACCGCCCAATTCAGCTCCTGCCGGTGCTGATTGGAATCAGTGTCGTCACATTCGTCCTCGTCCGCTCCATTCCCGGTGACCCTGTTCGCGTAATGCTTGGCCCGCGCGGTTCCGACGAGGTTGTTGCGCGCATCCGCGCGCAGTTCGGTCTCGATGAGCCGCTTTGGGTGCAATATTTCTATTTCGTCAAGAATCTGCTGCGCGGAGAAATGGGCCAGTCGATCCTCTACAAGGTCGACGTGCTGAAGCTCGTCGCGACCCGCATCGAGCCCACCGTCGTCCTCGTGCTTGGCAGCGTTCTGCTCGCCATCTTGATCACGGTACCGCTTGCAACCATCGCGGCGCGGCAACGCGGCAGGTTTTCCGACCACCTTATTCGCATCGTCTCGACGGCAGGCCTGGGTTTCCCGGCCTTCTGGCTCGGGCTCATGCTCATCCTGCTGTTCAGTGTCAAGTTGGGCCTGTTTCCCGTGACCGGTTACGGCACGGTCTGGCTTGAGAAGTTGCACCACATGGTCCTGCCCTGCCTGACCATCGCTCTCGCGCTTTCGGCCGTGCTGACCCGCAATCTCAGGGCAAGCATTCTTGCTGAGCTGAATTCGGATCAGGCGACGGCCGCCAGAGCGCGAGGCCTGCCGGAACGTGCGGTGTTCTGGGGCCATGTCATACCCAACTCGCTCATCCCGACAATCAACCTGCTTGCTGTGAATATCGGCTGGCTGATCGGTGGCACGGTGGTTGTCGAAACGGTTTTCGCAATTCCCGGCATGGGCCAGCTTCTGGTGCGCAGCATCTTTGTTCGTGACTACATGGTCGTACAAAGCGTCGCGATGGTTTTTGCCTGCGCGACGGTGCTGGTCAACTTTCTCGCCGACGTGCTGACCGTGGTGATCGATCCCAGGGTCAAGCTGTGATGCTGGCTCTCGCGCCGGCCAGGGCAACAATCAGACGCTGGAGCCGCAATCGCGGGCAACTGCCGCTCGTTTTCGGCGGTGCGATCGTGTTCGGCTGGTTGCTGATCGCGGTAAGCGCGCCGCTGATTGCACCCTATGATCCGGTCCTGCAGGACGCGACGGCGCGCCTTCACGCGCCAAATGCCGCGCATTGGTTCGGCACGGACAATTTCGGCAGGGATATTCTATCACGCGTCGTTTGGGGTGCGCGCATCGACCTTCAGATCGCCGTGTTCGGCGTGGTCTTCGCTTTCGCCATCGGCACTGTGCTTGGCAGCATCGCCGGTTTCTTCGGCGGCATTGTCGATTCGGTGTTCATGCGGCTGATCGATATCGTTCTGGCCTTTCCTTTTCTCGTGCTCATGCTTGCCATCATCACCATACTCGGTCCCGGCCTGGGCAGCTTCTACATTGCCATGGCGATGGTCGGCTGGGTTTCCTATGCGCGGCTCGTGCGCGCGCAATTTCTGGTGCTCAAGTCGGCCGATTTCGCCATCGCCGCACGCAGCCTCGGCTACGGCAATATTCGCATCATGTTCCGCCATCTCCTGCCCAACGCCATTCTCGGCTCCATTGTGTTCGCCATGTCGGACGGCGTGCTGGTGCTGTTGAGCGGCGCGTCGATAAGCTATCTGGGTCTCGGCGTGCAACCGCCGACCGCGGAATGGGGCATCATGATTGCCGAGGGCCAGGGCTTCATCACCCAGGCCTGGTGGATCACAACCTTTCCCGGACTGGCCATCGTGTCGCTGGCGATGGGCTTCAGCCTTCTTGCCGATGGTCTTGGCGAAGTGCTGGGGGTGCGCGAATGACCCCACCGATCCTCAGTGTTCGCGATCTGACGGTATCGCTCGACGAGGGCCGGACGGTGCGGGCGCTCGTTGACCGGGTTTCGTTCGACGTCGCGCCGGGAGAAATACTGGGCGTTGTGGGCGAAAGCGGTTCGGGCAAGAGCCTGACCTGCCGCGCCATTATGCGGCTGCTCCCGGGTGTCCGGCTTGCCATCTCCGGTGGCCGTATCGATCTTGCCGGCGTCGGCGATCTGACCGGTTTCGATGAACGCGCGATGCATCGCGTGCGGGGCCGGGAAATCGGTATGATATTTCAGAATCCGTCCAGCCATCTCGATCCGGTGATGACGATCGGCGGGCAGATTGCCGAAAGCGTGCGCTATCACCACAACGTGCCAAAGGCAGAGGCGCGGCGGCGTGCCCGGGATCTGCTCCAGCAGGTGGGCATTCCGGACAGTGCGCGGCGCATGGACAGCTACCCGCACGAATATTCCGGCGGTATGCGGCAGCGCGCCATGATTGCCGCCGCGTTGGCGTGCGAACCCAAGATTCTCATTGCCGATGAGCCGACGACCGCGCTCGACGTTACCGTGCAAGCGCAGATCCTGCGTCTGCTGGTTGATCTGCGGGACCGTAGAGGGCTTTCGATCATTTTCATCACCCACGATTTGGGCGTGGTCTCCCAACTCTGCGATACCGTTGCAGTGATGTATGCCGGCCGGCTGTGCGAATATGGTCCCAAACAGGAAATCATCCGGCGCCCGCGCCACAACTACACGGCAGGCCTTATCGCTTGCCAGCCGAGCGGGGGGCGTGGCGAGGGCCGTGTCAGAACCATCGCCGGACAGCCGCCCGGCACAGCCGACATGCCGGACGGTTGCCGGTTTCATCCGCGTTGCGATCGCACCCTCGACGTGTGCCGATCGCGCCAGCCGGCAATGGAACAGCTAAAGCCCGATCATACGGTCGCCTGTCACAACCCGATTTCCGCCGACGGGAGGGTGCATGTTGATGAAACGTGCTGAGCCCCTGCTGGAGGCACGGGACATCGTTGTGCGGTTTGCCGCAGGAACCGGCGTGGTCGGCCGTCAGGACAAAGGCGTCAAGGCGGTCAACGGCGTATCGCTTCATGTCAATCCGGGCGAGACGCTTGGACTTGTCGGCGAATCCGGCAGCGGCAAGAGCACACTCGCCCGTGCACTTCTTCAGATCGGTGAGCTGACGTCCGGCAGCGTGTGTTTCGCTGGTGAAGTGATTGACGGAAAGTCGGCTGAAAGCGGGATGAGGCTCCGCCGCGGAACGGCAATGATCTTTCAGGATCCCTACGGTGCGCTGAATCCGCGGATGAGCGTTGGAGCGGCGATCGCGGAAGTGCTGAGGGTGCATCGTTTGGTGGCGCCCGGCGACGTGGATTCCCGCGTCGGCCATCTTCTGCGGACAGTGGGACTGGATCCCGCGCTCGCCCCGCGGCGACCCGCCGAACTCAGCGGTGGTCAGTGCCAGCGCGTCGGCATCGCACGTGCGCTGGCGATGGAGCCGCGGCTGCTTGTGGCAGATGAATGCGTGGCCGCCCTCGACGTGTCCATCCAGGGGCAGATCATCAACCTTCTTATGGATTTGCGCGACCGTATCGGTCTGGCGATGATCTTCATTGCCCACGATCTGTCGATTGTTCGCCGCCAATGCGACCGCGTGGCCGTCATGTATCTTGGCCGGATCGTGGAGGAGGGGCCGACCGAGGATGTTTTCGGCAACCCCCAACACCCCTACACGGCATCGCTGATCGCGGCCATTCCGACAATCGAACCGGAAGGCGGCATGCTCGATCATGTGCTGGAAGGCGATCTCCCAAGTCCGCTGTCTCCGCCGCCGGGTTGCGCCTTTCACCCGCGCTGTCCGCTTGCGGCGGATGAGTGCCGGCGAGAGCCTGCACCGGAGCTCGGCGGCGGCAGCCACCGCTGCGCCTGCCTTCTGCAGCAGGATGCGCTGCACCGGGATACGCCGTGGACACCGATTTCAGGCGTTGCAGCGATGTAGCGCCTGTTGAACTGCAAGTAACCCAAAAGGAGCTGAGACAATGACCATCCAAAGACTATCGCGGGTCGCCGCGGTCGTGGCGCTTGTATTCGCAGTACTGGCGCCGCTCGCCGCCGAGGCCGCCGGCGTGTTGACCATCGGGCGCCGCGAGGACGGCACCACATTCGATCCGATCAAGACAACCCAGAACGTCGACTTCTGGGTCTTCGCAAACGTCTACGACGTGCTCGTGCGTGTCGACAAAACCGGCACGAAGCTGGCGCCGGGCCTGGCGGAAAGTTGGACAGTCTCCGATGACCGCCTGACATACACCTTCACGATGCGTGACGCCAAATTCTCCGATGGTTCGCAGGTCACCGCGGAGGATGCGATATTCAGCCTCACGCGCATTCGCGACGATGAAGGTTCGCTGTGGGCCGACACGTACAAAGTGATCGAAGAAATGCACGCGCCGGACCCGCGCACGCTCGTGGTCAGGTTGAAGGAGGCGTCGACCCCGTTCCTGTCGTCCCTCGCCATGCCCGGGATCTCGATCATTTCCAAAGCGGCGTTTGAATCGATGGGAGCGGAGGCCTACGCCGAAAAGCCCGTCGCATCGGGCGCGTTCACGGTCGAACAGTGGCTGCGTGGAGATCGTGTGATCTTGAAGAAAAACCCGAACTTCTGGGAAGCCGACCGCGTTCAACTCGACGGCGTGGAGTGGATATCGATTCCGGATGACAATACGCGCATCCTGAAGATCCAGGCCGGGGAAATCGATGCGGCGATCTTTGTGCCATTCGCGCGCATTTCCGAACTGAAGAATGATCCCGACCTGATCGTCAGCCTGGATACGTCGACACGCGAAGACGCCCTGTTGCTGAACCACACCAATCCCGCGCTCGCCAAAAAGGAGGTGCGTCAGGCGATCGACCACGCCATCAACAAGCAGGAGGTTGTCGACGCGGTGACCTTCGGAATCGGCGAGGTGGCCAATTCCTACATCCCCAAGGGCGCCCTCTATCACAAGACCGACAACCTCGCGCGGGCCCACGATCCGGAAAAAGCCAGGCAATTGCTTGCCGATGCCGGCGAGAGTGATCTGACCTTGCGCTACATCGTCAATGCCGGCGACGAGGTGGATGAACAGATCGGCATTTTGCTACAGCAGCAATTGGCAAAGGCTGGCATCACGGTCGACCTGCAGAAGCGCGACCCCAGCACCACCTGGCAGATCCTGGTCGACGGCGACTACGATCTGTCGGTCAACTACTGGACCAATGACATTCTCGATCCCGACCAGAAGACCACCTTTGTGCTTGGTCATGATGCCAACCTCAACTACTGGACGCGGTATCAGAACGAAAAGGTCAAGGAGCTGGTGGCGCAGGGCCGTATCGAGACCGATCCTGCCAGGCGCGAGAAGATGTATTTGGAGATGCAGACGATCGCCAAGGACGATGCGCACTGGATCGACCTTTACTACAGCCCTTACCGGAACGTGGCGCGCAAGAATATCGAGGGGTTCTATCAGAACCCGCTCGGCCGCTTCTTCCTGGAAGATACCGTCAAGAACTGACGGGGAAATACCGGGTGGCGCCGCACGCGGCGCGGCGCCACCCGGTGCTGAACTGCGATTGCCGGCCAACGCAACCGCGCGAAGCGTTGTCGTCGAGCAATCGATCTCCATGCGGCTGGTTTTGCGTAGCTACGGGTGTATAGGTACACACTGTTGCGGTTGGCCATTGGTTTGCCAACCGCCTTGATGGCTCTTCACCGATCCGTCTTGCCGAAGGTTCATCCCGCCCGTTGCCGCAGCCTGGCCTGGGCACCGGCCAAGGTGCCTGCGCCGCTGGTCCGGCGCGTCAAACTTGGCATGTCGAGCGTCTGGCCGGCGGTAGAACTTGCCAAAACACGGATGTGGCGACGTGTCGTCGGATCCGTTAGGCGGGTCTTGGCAGGCAAGGAATTGCCGAATGCCGGGAACCATCGCGTCAACATGCAGGTAAAGCGACTGACCCAGCCCCGTGAACCGGGCCGTTCAGGTGTGGAGTCTGTTCACGTTTGTTTCTGGTTCGCGGGTTGCGGTCAAGGCCTGCTGAGCGGAGCCATTGCGTAGCTTATGCGAAGCAGGCCGGTTCGGGTGGTCGCGTCTGACCCAGATCACCGCCGTCAAGGAGCGCACCTCGATCCTGCAAAGCAAAACTCGGTCGCCGGTGCGCTTCGAGATCACAGATGGAACCGGCAAGTCGCTTGTTGGCTGGATCGCCGACCCGCTGATGATTGGACACGTGTACGTGTGGCCGGGACGCTTCCACGATAGGCCGCACATCTCCACGCGTCAGTAGGCGCGACTGTTGAAGGACTGGGTGAAGTCAATCGGCCCAGAGCCAAGCGTAATTGGAACCCATTCCCTGCGCGGGACGAATGTTGCCCAGACCGACAAGAAGACGGGCAATCTCCGGGCTGTGCAGTTACCGCCAGGGCACACGAAGATGGACAGCACGGTCCGGTATCTTGGCGTGGACTTGGAAGATGCGCTGGCGATCTCAGAAAGCGTCGGAATCTGACAAACTATCCGGGCCGGCGTCACAACCGGCCCGGAGCGGTTGTTCGCAGAGATCAAAATTTTTTCAAATCATGCAGAAAGCTGCCTATCGACCTATTGCAATCGAATTTATCCGTCCATGCTTCGGATACTGCATCAAGCGCCGCCAACAAAAGCAAACGGCGGGCCGCAACCCGCCGCGCTCTCTTAATAATAGAGAATTTTGTGCACTAGATGTGCTTGTTAACGGGCGGCCCTCGATCTCCAAGCGGCTAAGCTTTGGTCACCCAAAATCAAGTATGCAAATTATGATTGTAATTGCAACTACCCCGAAGCAATATTATTGCCCGATTATTTCTGGAATTTGAGCAACAATCATGTTGACACATACTTACCGCCTAGGCCTCGACATTGGCTCGAACAGTATCGGTTGGTGCGCGCTTTCTCTGGACGGCGGCGGCAGGCCCTGCGGCGTCCTCGGCGCCGGTGTGCGCATTCTCACACCCAACGAGGAAGCCGGACGCGATCCGCAATCGAAACAATCGCTCGCCGCCAATCGCCGTGTCGCCCGGTCGATACGCAGGCGCCGCGACCGCTTTCTGCGCCGCCGCGATCTGCTGATGAAAACGCTGATCAAACACGGCCTCATGCCGGCCGAAAAGACGGAATGCAAGGCGCTGGAAAAACTTGATCCCTATTGGCTGCGCGCCGCTGCCCTGCGCCAGCGGCTGGAACTGCAGGAGATCGGCCGCGCCATCTTCCATCTCAACCAGCGCCGCGGTTTCAAGTCCAATCGCATCACTGACAGCGACGATACCGAAGGCAGCGCGATGAAGACGGGGATGAAGGCGCTCGAGGAGAGGCTGAAAGCGGCTGGCGCGCGCACGCTCGGCCAATATCTCGCCGAGCGGAACGGCCGGGACCGCGAAGGTTATCTGATTGACCGGCTCGGCAAACGTATAGGAAAGGCGAGTGGCAACGCAGCGCCACATCCGGCAGGCAATGGCGTTCGGTTCCGCCCGCGCGCCGAAGGCAACAAGGTGCTCTACGATCTCTACCCGACCCGGGCGATGATCGAACACGAGCTTGAACAGATTTGGAGAAAGCAGGCCGAATATCATGGCGAGCTGACCGACGATCTTCTCGCCCGGTTGAAGCGGATCATCATCGAACAGCGACCGCTGAAAAAACCACTCGTCGGCAGATGCACCTTCCGGCCGGCAGAGATCAGGGATGAAAGCGGTATCGATCTGGGTGAGCGGGCGCCCCGCGCGCTGCCGCTGTTCCAGCGCTTCCGCATTCTAATGGAAGTTGCCAATCTGGAAATCGAACGCCCCGGCAGGCGTGCGCGCAAGCTGAACCTGCAGGAGCGGGATGTGTTGGCGAGCCTTCTCTCCTCCCGGGCATCAGCGGTGAAGTTCGAGGCTATGCGCAAGGCGCTGAAGCTGCCCGACGATGCATCCTTCAATCTGGAGCGTGGCAAGCGCAAGGGTCTCGATCATGATCAAACGGCCGGGGTGCTCGGCAAGAGCGGAATATTCGGTAAGACTTGGCGGGGCCTTGCGCGCGAGCGGCAGTCCGTGATCGTCGAAAAGCTGCTGGTCGAACAGGATGCTCATCAACTCATCGATTGGTTGGTGGAGGACTGTGGTCTGTCGCCGGCCGCAGCGGAGGCCGCCGGCAGTTCCCGCCTGCCGCAGGGCCACGCCCATATTGGCCGGTCCATCCTCGCCGATCTCGTTGATGTCATGGAAAAGGAGGGTGCGGAAACGGCTGACCCGGAAACCGGCGAAATTTATCCGCGACCGCTGACCTATGACGAAGCCGTGGCAAAACTTGACCTGCACCACTCCAATCTGGAAGCCGGTAAATACGCCAAATTACCTTATTACGGTCAGGCGATGGCGCGCCATGTCATCTCCAACCCGGCGGCACCGGAGGGCAGCCAGGAGCGCATTGGCCGGGTGCCCAATCCGACCGTTCATATCGCGCTCAACCAGATGCGCGCGGTTGTCAACGCGCTGATCGACGCCTTCGGGGCGCCGGCCGAGATTGTCATCGAGCTGGCGCGGGAGTTGAAACAGAACAAGAAACAGAAAGATGAGGCAACGCGGCGCAACCGGGAAAACGAAAAGGCCAACGAACGGCGCCACGAGGAACTGAAGAACCTCGGTTTCGCTGACACCCACGGCAACCGGTTGCTGCTGCGTCTTTATGACGAGCTACCGCCGGACGAACGCGTCTGTGTGTATTCCAATACACCGATCTCCAAGGAGATGCTGTTTTCCGGCGAAATCGACGTCGACCATATTCTGCCACGCTCAAAGACGCTGGACGACGGTTTCGCCAACAAGGTGCTGTGCACGCGCGAAGCCAATCGCGAAAAGGGCAACCGGCCGCCGGCGGACGTCTGGTCAGGCGGAGAACTGTCGGAGATTCACGAACGCGCCAAGCGGCTGTTTTCCTATAAAGCGTGGCGGTTCGCACCCGACGCCATGGAGAAATTTGAGGCACACAACGATTTCATCGCCCGCCAGTTGACCGATAGCCAGCATATGGCGCGGCTGGCGAAGGACTATCTCGGCCATCTCTACGGTGAGGACCGCAACCGCCGGGTCTGGGCCGTGCCGGGACGATTGACGGCCATGCTGCGCGGCTTCTGGGGCCTGAACGGGCTGATGACTGACCACAATATTCGCGATCAGGAAACGCCGACCAAAAACCGGGATGACCACCGCCATCACGCGGTAGACGCCTTCGTCGTGGCGTCCACCGACCGCGGCATGTTGCAACGCATCGCCACTGCATCTGGTCGCGCCGAAGACCTCGATCTCAATCGTTGGGCGGAAAAGGGCGCCTTTCCTGAACCCTTTGAGGGTTATCGCGATACGCTACGCGAAAAGCTGGACGCAATGGTGGTGTCTCACAAGCCGGACCACGGCATCGGGCCCAATGGACGTGACGATGTTCATGTCACGTCCGGCAAGCTGCATGAGGAAACGGCCTACGGTCTCGTTGACGAGGAGATCGGCGGCAAACGCTTCAACCTCGTAACCCGTAAGCCGATTGCCGCGCTGACCGAAAGGGAAATTGGCCAGGTGCGCGATGCGCGACTGCGTGAGGAACTGGAGGAGGTCGCCTATGAGGCCAAGCGCGACAAGGAAGGCCTCAACAAATCAGAAAAGGCCAAAGTTGTCTCCGCCGCGCTGGCCGGATTCGGCGAACAGCGAAACATAAACCGCGTCAGGGTGCTGAAAACCGAGGCTTCGGTCCGAGTCGTTGCCCATGGCAATGGATATCAAAAGGCCCATAGCCCCGGCGACAATCATCGGGTGGAAATATACGCGCTTCCGGAAGGCGAGTGGGCCGGAGAGGGCATCACGGTTTTTGATGCTAACCAGCCCGGATACCAACCGCACTGGCGCGAACAACACCCGGATGCCCGGTTGATCATGCGTGTTCACAACGGTGATCTAATTGAAGCGGATTTCGGTGAGGGGCGGCGCGTTTGGCGGGCGGTACGGCTTGAACCGTCGGCCAAACGAATCCGGCTGGTTCGCGACATCGATGCGGGCAATTTCGAAAAGCGACACTCCGACAAGGACGATTCATTCCGCTGGAACTTTGCAACTTACAAACGGCTTCAGGCCGCTAGCGCCCGTCGCGTGCATATCGATCCGATCGGCAAGGTTTCCTATTTGGAAGATCGGTAATGGCAACCCGCATCGTGGAGATCGCCGAGAACGACCGCCATCTGGTCAGGGAGCGGGGATTTCTGGCGGTAAAATCTGGCGGCGTCGAACTCGGCCGAATACCGCTTGACGATATTGCCGCCGTCATTGCCAACGCCCACGGCATCACCTATTCCAACAATTTGCTGGTGGCGCTGGCCGAACGTTGTGCGCCGCTCGTAATCTGCGGTGCTAATTTCCGTCCCGCCGCCATCCTGTGGACCGCCGATGGCCACTACGAACAGGCCGGCCGCATGGTCGATCAGGCGGCCGCTTCTGTTCCGCTCAAGAAGCGCCTCTGGACCCAACTCGTCGTCGCCAAGATCGAAAGCCAGAAGGCTACTTTGGAGGCGGTGGGCGCCGCGCATGAGGGATTCTATCTTCTGGCGCGCAAGGTGCGTTCGGGCGATCCGGACAATGTCGAGGCCCAGGCGGCCCGTCGTTATTGGCCGCTGTTGCTCGGCCAGGATTTCCGCCGCGACCGACAGGCTGACGGCGTCAATTCCATGCTGAATTACGCCTATACCGTGCTGCGTGCCGGCACGGCGCGCGCCGTGATGGCCGCCGGTCTGCATCCGAGTCTTGGCTTGTCGCACCGCCAGCGCGGCAACGCCTTCGCTCTCGCCGACGACCTGATGGAGCCGTTCCGTCCGCTGGTTGATCTCCTGGTGCATGACCTGATCCGCGATGGCTACGACGGTGTCGACAAAGAATCGAAACCGATGCTTGCGCGCATTCTTGTAACTGACATGAGTACCGATGAAGGGGTCAGCCCCGTCGGTGCGTGCCTGTCTCGGCTGGCGCTCTCTTTGGCGCGCTGCTTCTCCGGTACACAGAAAAAGCTGGACCTGCCGCGTAGAGCTTTGCCGCTGGAGGCCTGACAGGTGCGGCCGCGTTATCCCTTGTTGAGCGGGTATCGAATGATGTGGCTCTATGTGATGTTTGATTTGCCGGTTGGAACCAGGGCTGAACGCAGGGCGGCGACCAGGTTCCGCAACTTTCTGCTCGACGAGGGTTTTGAAATGGCGCAGTTTTCCGTTTACCTGCGCTTTGCCGAGAGCAAGGAAGCCGCCGAAACACGCATTGCTCATATCGATGCCGCGCGGCCGGATAAGGGAAAGGTCCACATTGTTACGATCACCGACAAGCAGTATGGCAATGCGCGGATTTTTGCTGGAAGAAAACGTGAACGAAGACCTGAAAACCCGAACCAGTTGGTCCTATTTTGATGCTCGTAAAGCTCCTATTGCTGAATGGGAGAAGAAAAAAGCCCGGAAATTCCGGGCTTTAGGGGAGGATCGAGTTTAGCCGCTTGGAGATCGAGGGCCAACCGCAACGTCGGCGCCGATGGCAGCGTTGTGCGAAGCAGTTTAGCCGCTTGGAGATCGAGGGCCAACCGCAACCAGAAGGCCGACGGATCCAGTTTAGCCGCTTGGAGATCGAGGGCCAACCGCAACGAGAACTGAATTCCGGCTCGATGGAGTTTAGCCGCTTGGAGATCGAGGGCCAACCGCAACACCGGCGTCCAGTCGTCGGCGCTGACCGACAGTTTAGCCGCTTGGAGATCGAGGGCCAACCGCAACGATCGACGCCCATGTCGGCCAGCGTTTTGGAGTTTAGCCGCTTGGAGATCGAGGGCCAACCGCAACCATTTCAATCCGATGACCACTCGCAAAGCCAGTTTAGCCGCTTGGAGATCGAGGGCCAACCGCAACCGGCAGCATACGATTGCGGGGCTGGTAGAAGTTTAGCCGCTTGGAGATCGAGGGCCAACCGCAACCGCACCGACAAGGGTAAAGTCGGTCGTTCCAGTTTAGCCGCTTGGAGATCGAGGGCCAACCGCAACCCCGTGGTCTCGCGGATACAATTACGTTTCAGTTTAGCCGCTTGGAGATCGAGGGCCAACCGCAACGAACACCGGGAACGCGCGCCATTGCGGCCTAGTTTAGCCGCTTGGAGATCGAGGGCCAACCGCAACAAATCAAGCCGTTCTAAAATCTTGTTCAAGAGTTTAGCCGCTTGGAGATCGAGGGCCAACCGCAACTGCGATCAGGCAGGCGAGAAACCAGCACTGAGTTTAGCCGCTTGGAGATCGAGGGCCAACCGCAACCGTGGCCGCAGCGACATCCGTCCCGATGAAGTTTAGCCGCTTGGAGATCGAGGGCCAACCGCAACGGATGCAACGGCATGAACATCTGCGGTGTAGTTTAGCCGCTTGGAGATCGAGGGCCAACCGCAACGGATCGGCCTGCTTATCGATGCAGATTACAAGTTTAGCCGCTTGGAGATCGAGGGCCAACCGCAACAACCGACAAGGGCAAGGAAGTTCTCAAACTAGTTTAGCCGCTTGGAGATCGAGGGCCAACCGCAACGTGCTGGACTTTTACGAAGCGCATGGCATGAGTTTAGCCGCTTGGAGATCGAGGGCCAACCGCAACGAATTGCTGCACGACAGGCGGATGAGGACGAGTTTAGCCGCTTGGAGATCGAGGGCCAACCGCAACCGCGCTGCCGCCTGTGCGGCCGGCTCAATCAGTTTAGCCGCTTGGAGATCGAGGGCCAACCGCAACTGGTTGGCCAGACGCTGTTCAAGCGCTGAAAGTTTAGCCGCTTGGAGATCGAGGGCCAACCGCAACCAGCGGGACGCCGGACTCCCGTGCGACCTCAGTTTAGCCGCTTGGAGATCGAGGGCCAACCGCAACCCGGCGGCTCCCAGTCGACCCAGTTGTCGTAGTTTAGCCGCTTGGAGATCGAGGGCCAACCGCAACCTCGGTTTCATTGTTGCGATGGCAGCACCAAGTTTAGCCGCTTGGAGATCGAGGGCCAACCGCAACAACCGACAAGGGCAAGGAAGTTCTCAAACTAGTTTAGCCGCTTGGAGATCGAGGGCCAACCGCAACGTGCTGGACTTTTACGAAGCGCATGGCATGAGTTTAGCCGCTTGGAGATCGAGGGCCAACCGCAACGAATTGCTGCACGACAGGCGGATGAGGACGAGTTTAGCCGCTTGGAGATCGAGGGCCAACCGCAACCGCGCTGCCGCCTGTGCGGCCGGCTCAATCAGTTTAGCCGCTTGGAGATCGAGGGCCAACCGCAACTGGTTGGCCAGACGCTGTTCAAGCGCTGAAAGTTTAGCCGCTTGGAGATCGAGGGCCAACCGCAACCAGCGGGACGCCGGACTCCCGTGCGACCTCAGTTTAGCCGCTTGGAGATCGAGGGCCAACCGCAACCCGGCGGCTCCCAGTCGACCCAGTTGTCGTAGTTTAGCCGCTTGGAGATCGAGGGCCAACCGCAACAGAGCGGTACATGATGCGCTTCCGGAAGAAAGTTTAGCCGCTTGGAGATCGAGGGCCAACCGCAACTTGGTCCTTCTCATCGCCCCCGCGTAGATGAGTTTAGCCGCTTGGAGATCGAGGGCGTGCTGCGCGAGGCGGTGCGTCACCCCCACCCTGGTGGACATTATCAGCCAGCCGCTTCAAGATTCGGCTGCCCCCGCTAGCGAATGGATCGCCTGATATGTCCGGACACAAGATCGAAACAATGAGGATCCATACCGTTTCTGTTCCCGCCCGCGCGGTCCACTCCCACGGCTCCGGCGACGTTGCTGCCATCAATGCCGTGCTCCTCGAAATTGGTACCGACACCGGATTTACCGGCTGGGGCGAAGCTTCGCCCTGGCCCGTATTCACCGGCACTGTCGAGGCCAACGCCGCGGCCCTGCACATCCATTTGCGCCCCCACCTGATCGGCCAGGATCCCGTGCAGGTCGAGCCATTGATGAACCGCATCTCCGCACTGCTGGTCGGCCACCACGAGGCAAAGGCGGCGCTGGAATGTGCGTTGCTCGACATTACCGGGCAGATCGCCGGGCTGTCGATCGCCGAGCTCGTCGGCGGGCGTCAGCGCGAGACGATCGCGATCAGCTTTTCTGTCGCTAATCCCGATTTCGGCAAGGACCTTGAGGACATTGCCGAACTGTGGGCCGACGGGGTGCGGCTGTTCAAGCTGAAGACCGGCTTCGCCGAGCACAAATTCGACCTGATGCGGCTGGAAAAGCTGCGGGCGCTCTATGGCGACGAGGCAAGCCTGAGGATCGACTACAATCAGGGCCTGCCGGCCTTTGACGCGATCCGGCGCATCCGCGACCTGGAGGAGTTTCGCCCCGCCTTCGTCGAGCAACCGGTGAAGATGCGCGAACGCGACGCGCTGGCGGCGATCACACGCGCCGTCGACGTGCCGATAATGGCCGACGAATCGGTGTTTGGCCCCGACGATGCACTTTACGCCACGGCCAACCGGATCGCTGATATTTTCTCGCTCAAGACGTCGAAATCGGGTGGCATTCGCCGCAGCTTGGAAATCGCCGCCATCGCGCGGTTGGCGGGCATTGAAGTCTATGGCGGCTGCATGTTCGAGACTTCCATCGCCCACGCCGCTGGCGCCCACCTGATGGCCGCCGTCCGCGATCTTAAACTGGGCTGTGAATTCTATATGTCGACCTACTACGCCGAGGCCGAAATCGCCACGGAGCCCTTCCCCGTGCGCGAGGGCCGCGTGCACGTACCCACCGCCCCGGGCCTCGGCGTCGTGCCGGACCCGGAAAAACTGGCACACTACCGCACGGAACTTCTTGCATGACCCGCAGACTTCCCTTGTCATCTGCCGCTTCGGCACTGTCGGCCGGCAGATGACCCGATACTTGGCGGCCGACGACACCGGCCAACTGGAAATCGTGGCGATTGCCGTCTGCGGCCAAGCAAAAACCCGCGCCGCGGCCGAGCAGGCCGGACTTGACGTTCCTGTCATTTCTCCCGCCGAGGCGCCGCAATAAGCCAGCGTCGTAGTGGAAGCGGGTAACTATGACAGTTTCCGCGAGATCGTCGAGCCGGCATTGCTGGCCGGCGCCCTGCCGCGCGGCAAGCCAGGTTCCCCCGACAGAGCCGCCGTGCTCATCGGTGTCACGCGCCGGCGCCCCCTTAAGGGGCGCTTTTTACATTTTATACGGATTTGCGCACATTTTTTCCTTATACGCGTTTGCGTATAATACTTTTTTATACGCATTTGCGTATATTGACATTTTATACGCATTTGCGTATATTGATGCCAGAAAGGAATTTTCGATGAATGAGCAGATTGCCAGATCAGAAAGACAGCTCGGCGCGATATTGCGCCGCCAGCGCAAGCAGGCCGGTCTAACGCAAACCGGGCTGGGCGAGAAAGTTCATCTGCGTCAGGCGACGATCTCCAAGCTTGAAGATGGCGCGCCTGCAACGCAGCTGCGCACGCTGATGGCGGCATTATCCATTCTTGATCTGGAGCTGGTCGTTCGTGCGCGCAGCAAGAGCACCGGCGATGAGATTGAGGAGCTGTTTTAGTGGCACGGCGGCGCACACGCATTCCGCTGCATGTCTATCTGAACAGTCGCCTTGTCGGCCAGATCAGAAAGGAAACGAGCGGCGCGATTGATTTTCGTTATGATCCCGGCTGGCTGGGGTGGGAAAGCGCCTTTCCGATTTCGCTTTCTCTGCCGCTGCGTGAAGATCGCTATATTGGCGAGCCTGTCATTGCGGTGTTCGACAATCTGCTTCCTGATAATGTTGATATCAGGCGTAAGCTTGCCGAGCGCTCTCATGCTGATGGTGCTGATGCTTTTAGCCTGCTGGGCGCGGTGGGCCGCGACTGTGTCGGCGCATTGCAGTTTCTGCCCGAAGGTGATGAGCCTGGTGAGGCGGGAACGATTGATGCCCGCAAGGCCAGTGATAAAGAGATCGCAGCCATTCTTGGTGATCTTGCCAGCAGCCCGCTCGGTGTCGGCGAAGATGAAGAGTTCCGGATTTCTTTGGCGGGAGCGCAGGAAAAAACGGCGCTGCTCTATTGGAAAGGGGCCTGGCATATCCCGCATGGGACGACGGCGACCACGCACATTTTCAAGCCCGCGATTGGAAAACGCGAAGACGGAATTGATCTGTCTTCAAGCGTTGAGAACGAACATCTGTGCATGAAGCTTGTTGCGGCTGTCGGCCTTCCTGCCGCGCCGACCCGCATGGTCAGTTTTGGGAAGAAGGAGGTTCTTGTGGTCGAGCGGTTTGACCGCATATGGACGAAAGACAAACGGCTCTTGCGCCAGCCTCAGGAGGATTGCTGCCAGGCGCTTTCCGTGCCGCCTGCCCGAAAATACCAGAACCAGGGCGGGCCTGGGCTTGCTGATCTGATCGGTCTTTTTAAAGGCAGTGATGATCCGTCCAGCGATCAGAAGCTGGTCATGAAGGCCAACATTGTGTTTTGGCTTTTAGCGGCAACGGATGGGCACGCCAAAAATTTCAGTTTGTTCCTGCGTCCCGGCAGCCGGTTTGCGCTTACGCCTTTATATGATGTGATGTCCGTTCAGCCGGTCTTTGATGCAAATCAGCTGACACGGCGTCAGATGATGATGGCCATGGCGATTGGCAAAAATCGTCATTACCGCGTCCATGAGATTGTGCCGCGTCATTTCCTGCAAACGGCGGAAGCCAGCGGCATGGGTGAGAGCATTGTGCTGGAAGCATTTGAAGAGCTGAGAAGGGACAGTCCTCAAGCAATCGATGAGACGCTGTCATCCCTGCCCAAGGGCTTTCCGGCTGACCTCACGGACTCGATTATCGGCGGCTATAACAGCCGTCTGCGATTGCTCGACCAGGTTCTGAGCTGAGCAGTAAGCAACGCAGGTTCTCCCGCAACGCTCAGTTCCTCTTCCTTTGACCTGCTTTGGCAGTGAGTCCGTCGCCCTCACAACAGACGGGGCGGTCCGGTTCGTGAGCGCGATTGTCTCCGGACTCGCCCGCTTGCCCCTCCGGCCGGCAGGATCTCCTCCAGCCGCTCCAGCCGCGTGATGAGTTCGGAAAGAACGCCGGCCGCCAGGTCCTCCACAGGCCGGTAAGCGAAACCCTCCAGCCGCGCCCGCTCGATCGCGCCGCGATCGCGCGCCCGCGCATCGTCCGACCCGCCCTTCTTGAGCGACGCCCATGATCGCTCCTGTTCGGCGTTGACGAAATCGCGCAGTTTGACGGCCCGATGGAGATCGCGAGTGCCAGGCGCCTCCTGGGCAAACAGCCGCGAATCGACGTCCGCGAACATTTTGGCACCCGCCGCCAATAGTGATAGAGCCCGTTTCGCCTCTTCAGCCACCGGGTCATGTCCACTGCCCGCCTGTCCCGAATTCGGAGTGTAGCGTGAAATGTAGTCCAATTTGGTAGGCCGTCATTTGCAGGACGGGAAAGCAAAAAACACCGCTGTTGCTACAGGTTAGCGGAATTCCGCCCATTTCCTCGCCACCAGCGGATGAATAGTGGCGGAGAGACAGGGATTCGAACCCTGGAGACGGTTGCCCGCCTACACGCGTTCCAGGCGTGCGCCTTCGACCACTCGGCCACCTCTCCGGGCCGTTTCATTTATCTTTCCGGGACCGGCAGTGCAAGATGGCTGTGTTCGGAACCGGCCATGCGCTCACAATTGTGTGTGCGTCTCCCGCTGGCCCGGCACCGATGATTGCACATCCTCACCCCGGCGCTTACCTTCACTTCGATTTGTCTGCGGCGCGATGCAGACGGGCACCAGCAGGCCGCTGGCCGACCGACGAGGTATGCATGATCCGTTTTCTGTTTCGCTTTGTCGGCTACTGGCTGCTCGCCGCGACGCTGGTGCTTTTGGTTGTCGACGGCGCCAAAACGATCGCCCAGTCCGCCTTTGCGTTCGAATCCCTCGGCGAGATCTGGTTTCGCATCGCGCCAACGTCGATCAACCAGGCCCAGTTTGCAATTGAGGAGTATCTCGGGTGGCCGGCACTGTGGGATGCCATAACCCGGTGGGTTCTGGTGGCGCCGGGTTGGCTGGTTGCCGGCATTCTCGCGGTGGTGTTTTTGCTGATTGGCCGCAAGCGGCGCCGGGCGGCGTTTTTTGACGAGGAATAGGACGCTTCGGCAGGGTGAAAGGGCAGTCGATGTTGTGGGAACGATCGAAAGACAAGACAACGATACCGGGGCCGGGCTCGGCCCTGCCCGGTCGTCAAGAGGCCATTCCGACGGCGGCGACGCATTTCGTCAACGGACGCGCGCTGATGCCGCCGTGGCCGGACGGCATGGCGGTCGCCATGTTCGGCCTCGGCTGCTTCTGGGGCGCGGAGCGGATGTTCTGGCAACGGCAGGGCGTTTACGTGACCATGGCCGGATATGCCGGCGGCGCGACGCCCAATCCCACCTATCAGGAAGTGTGCACCGGCCAGACCGGCCACAACGAGGTTGTTCGGGTGGTTTTCGATCCGCAATTGGTCGCCTACCGCCAGTTGCTGACGGCATTCTTCGAAGCCCACGATCCAACCCAGGGAATGCGCCAGGGCAATGACATCGGCACCCAGTATCGCTCCGGGATCTATGTTTACGACCAAGACCAGAAGAGGATCGCAGAAGAAGTCCGCCGCGATTATCAAGATGCCCTATCGGCGGCCGGGCGGGGCGCGATCACGACCGAGATCCGGGATGCGCCGGACTTCTTTTACGCCGAAGAGTATCACCAGCAATATCTGGCCAAAAACCCGAATGGCTATTGCGGCCTCGGCGGCACCGGCGTGTCATGTCCGGCAGCCGACCAAGGGCCGCGGATCGCCGGCGATACCGCCTAGCGCACGTTCGGCCGCGGCCGGGGGTGAAGCGGTACCGGCAGCGCGGGTACGGTCAGCAGCGCAGCAGCCGATACCGCGCGCGCAGGCGGTGTGCGCCCCATGAAGGCGTCGACCGCCGATGCCGTTCCGGCGCGTTCCGACGCCAGAAGAACATTGCGGCAGCTCGCCGGAAGGCCCGACAACGTGATTGGCGGCTTCTTTTTGACCGGTTTCGTCGGTTTCCCGGGTTTGGCATAGGGCTCATCGCTGTACCACCAGGCCAGATGGGCGCCGCATCCATGGTCGCGGGGTGGCGGTTTTTGCGCCTTGCAACCCGATGATCCGGCCGGACACTTGATGCGGATGTGCATGTGATAGTTGTGCCCCCAATAGGGGCGGATCTTGTGCAGCCAACGCTTGTCGCCGCGTTCGGTCTCGCACAGCTTCTTCTTGATGCCCGGCGCCACGAGAATGCGTTGAACCGCCCGGTGGCTGGCCGCCCGCTTGATCAGGCGGAAATGGGCGTCCGTCCAGATATTCGGATACACTTCGTGCGGCCCGGTCTTGACGACGGCAACGGCCGACATTTTCTCGCGTTCCCTGGCGGTCAGCGTCCGGTTCGGCATCGGTGTGAGCCATATGTCGGCATCAAGCCCGATCTGGTGGGATGCATGGCCGGTCAGCATCGGCCCGCCCCTGGCCTGCGACAGATCACCAACCAGAAGGCCGGGCCAGCCATCTTTCGTCGCCGCTTCCCGTGCCAGCCATTGCAGCATCCCGATCAGCTCCGGATGCCCCCAGTTGCGATTCCGCGAAAGACGCATGGCCTGCCAGTAGGGCCCATTGACCGGCATGGCAACGCCGCCCGACAGGCAGCCGCGGCTGTAGAAGCCGATGGAACGCGCCGTCAGATCCGCCGGCCGGTCCATTGCGCCGAAAAGCTCCTTGGCCGGTCGCTCCGCCGCGCGACCTGTCCCGATCGCCGCCATTGACATCATCGAAGACATCATCGAAGCCAGGATCAGGGCGGTGTACATCCGCCCGCGCAATCTGAAGTTCTGCCGCATGCCGCACTCCTCTTCGACCGGGTCTGTCGGTCCGGATGCTGCCGGTTTGGCGCCTGATTCGGCCGACGCCCGCCCCCCATTATATCATTGTGCGAAAAATCATCAGCGATGAATTTCCGGCGACGGGCCGCAGCCACGGGATCTTGTCGCCGCGCACCAGCCGGGCGAGCAAACCGTCGGGCGCTTCGGGAATTGTATCGCGGGTCTCCGCCGATGTCGGGCAGATGACAATGTAGTCGATCCTGCGGCGTTCGACGATGGCCCGCGCCGCCGTCGGCGTGCCGTTCATGGCACGAACCGTGTCGAGGATGGCGGCCTCGCCGCGGTGGTAGGGGCCGGCAACCACCGTATGGCCGGACATCGCCAGTATGTTCGGTCCGTAAAACACCGTGCTCAGCACCCGGCCCGGTGCGATGAAGGCGAGATCGAGCGTGGCCGACCGGTCCGCGCATTCGCGCGTGACTAGCGGATCGTCCGGCGCGGCGACATCCGGCGCGGGTTTCGCGGTTTGTTGTCCGGGATGGCCGCCTGCATAGGCATCGGCCAGTGCAACGGCGCCAAATCCGATGCCGTACCAGCTTAGCGGCGTTGCGGCGAGCCAGGCCAGAACCAGAATCACACCGGAAGACCATCGCGCGGGCCGGCTTGCGCCGCGCTTGCGAACCTGACCGATCCAGGCCGCCAGAACAGGGAGGGCGAATACATTGGCAAAGGGCGCGGCCCGCACCTGTGCGAGCGACAGGACCAGTGCAAGCGCGATTGCACCCAGGCACAGCCACAAGCCGAACCGGTGATGATCTGCCGCGGTGTTTTTGGCAATCCGGCAACCGATGACGAGCGCCAGGGCCGGCGCACCGATCTTGCCGAGCGCTTCGGCCGGCTTGGCGCTGGCATAGCCGATCAGGGTTTGAGCTTCCGCGACGCCACTTAGCCAGAGTGCCTGCAATTCATCGGAAACCGCCGAATAGGGGCCGGTCAGGCACTGCGGGAACAAGGCCGCGGCCGGCAGGACGGCGACGATGGCCAGTCCGGCAAGCCCGGCAAGGCGGGTCCGCCGCTCCCACGGTCGGCCGATCTGCACCATAATGGCAAGGCCAATGCCGCCAACCAGGGCAGGCATGAGATAGACAGGTGAAAGCGTATCGCAAACCGCCGCCCCGGTGACCCTTGTCGTAGTGGCGTAAAACACAGCAAGGGCCACGGCAAATGTCAGGCCGAAAGCGATCGTACCGGTGCCGGTTGCCGGCCGGATCGCCCAATGGATTGCGATTCCGGCCGCGACCAGCATTGCATAGGGCAGGCTCTCCAGGCCGACTGACAGCATCAGGGCCAGTGTCAGTCCGGCGCCGATGCCATAGGCGGCGCCCGCCGCGATCCGCGCCGCAAATGCTATGGCCGCGACAACGAGAATGAGTTGGACATTGTGATGGTCGATGCGGCCAGGGATGAAATAGGTCAGCGCGTCGACACACAGGATGGCGAGTATGGCGGCCGGAAAGGCGGCCGCACGGCCCGAAATCGCCGTCGCCGCCGTGGTGGCGGCAAGGACGAAACCGCCTAGAAGGGCCAAAGGCCAGGCAAACAGGGCGATCGCCTCGCCGGTCGACTGACCGAAGAGTCGTGTTCCGGCCGCAACGAGAGCGGCGATCGGTGCATCGACCAGCCGGGACCAGTGCATCGGCATGCCGTCAGGCGGATTCATGCGGTGCTGAACAGTGTCAAACCAGGCCTGGCCGCCAATCAGGTCCCTGACCTGCACAAGCCGCATCAGGCTGTCGGGGTCCGGCGCCAGACGGGACCAGGGGTGGGGCAGGAACACGGCCGTGAGCGCAAGGGCGCAGGCGCCCCAGGCGATCAGCGCGGAGAGCAGGACCGGTTCGTTTGCCGCCGCCGGCTGCCCGACCGCCGGTGCTTGCCGCGCCTCTTCGTCCGCAATCCCGCTAAAACTTGCGCCCGCCAGGTCGGCGGCGCCGACTTCACGCACCATGCATGCCTCCAGATACGTTCGGTCCCGCCGCAGGCGAGTGCTCGTGATCCCGGACCGGCAAGCAACTTAACCTGCGGGCGTAAAGGCATGGTTTACCGTTCGTTGCGCCCGTTCTTACCCAACTTTAACCCTCCGCGTGATAGGCGAAATCGGGGCGAGGGGCAGATGGCGGCAGCGCCGCCACGCAATGCGAACGGATCTTGAGGACGGGAAGCCATGTCGGAACCAGCCATTAGCGACGGATTGCGGGTGGCGGTTCTGCTGCCATGCTACAACGAAGCGCTGACGATCGGTGAAGTTGTCGCCGGTTTCGCAGCGGCGGTACCGGGCGCATCGATCTATGTCTTTGACAACAATTCCACCGACGATACAGCGCGGGCGGCCGCCATGGCCGGCGCGCGGGTGTTTCGCGAAACCCGGCAGGGCAAGGGCAATGTCGTGCGGCGGATGTTTGCGGATATCGAAGCCGAAATCTACATCATGGCCGACGGCGACGGCACCTATGATCCCGCCGACGCGCCCTCGCTGATCAACACGCTGATTACCGAACGGGTCGACATGGTCGTGGGCACCCGCCGGGAAGTCGGCGTCGATGCCGGACGCGCCGGACATGCCTTCGGCAACCGTATCTTCAACGCCACCTACCGAACGCTGTTCGGCGACGAGTTTTCAGACATATTTTCCGGCTATCGCGCATTTACGCGACGGTTCGTGAAGAGCTTCCCCGCTGTTTCCACCGGCTTTGAGATCGAAACCGAAATGTCTGTTCATGCCGGCGAACTGATGATTCCGGTTGCCGAAATCGAGCTCGACTATGGTCGCCGTCCGGAGGGTTCCGACAGCAAGCTGCATACATTCCGCGACGGTTTCCGCATCATGAAAATGTTCATGATGCTCCTGAAGGAGACCCAACCGCTCCGGTTTTACGCCTGGATCGCGGCCGTCATCGCGGCCACCGGCATTGTCCTGATGGCACCCATCGTCAGCACCTGGTGGCAAACCGGCCTGGTTCCCCGGCTTCCCACGGCCGTTGGCGCCATGAGCCTGATTGTGATCGCGTTCCTGATGGCGAGCTGCGGCCTGATCCTCGACAGCCTGTCGCGGGCGCGGGTCGAGCAGAAGCGCATTCTGTTTCTCTCCGTGCCGGCACTCGGGGTCCAGTAGCGCGATGGAACTTGCCGTGGCCGGCGACAGCCTCCGCGCCTTTGCCGCCCGGTTTTTCCGGTTCGGCGTTGTCGGTGCAACCGGATTTCTGGTTGATATCGGCGTTTTGCTGACGTTGATTTCGCAGGTCGGTCTCGATCCCTATACCGCACGGATCGTCTCCATCATCACCGCGGTCACCGTCACCTGGCGGCTCAACAGGGCGGTGACGTTCCAGCCATCCGCGCACGGTCAGATGCGCGAGGGCGCCCGCTATTTTTTTGTCGCGGCAGCGACCGCGCTTACCAATTTCACCATCTATTCGACCCTGCTGATCCTGATCGCGGACCTGCCGCCTTTGCTGGCCACGGCGATCGCCACGGTGATCACGATGTTCCTGTCCTATTTCGGCTATTCACAGGTCGTCTTCAAACGCTGACGCCTGCAAGCCGCGCCGCCGCCCAGGCGTGGAAACAGTGGGTCGGGCCGTCCATGACAGGCGAGAACGCCCCGCCGTCGAACTGCACGCCCCGGCGACCGCGTTGCATGCCTTCCACAACGCCGACATCTTCGTCGAACACGCCGCGCCACGCGGCCGCATTCCTGCGGCGAAGTTCCCGGAAATTCTCCCCGAGCGCGCTCTTCTCGGCATAGGCGATTGCGACATCTTCCCTGCACCGGTTTTCCGATTGCGGACTGAGGATCATTGCCAGGACGTGGTCGCGGTGGACGCCAAGCAGCGTGTTGGGAAACAGCGCCAGATATTCCGCGCCCCGCGTCCATTTTTCCGAAAGGCCGGCAAATCTGGGGAAGTCCGGGCCGTCGCCGGCCAACTGCGGATCGTAGACGGTTGTGCCCTGACCGGCAAAAAGCCCTGGCTCGGCGATATTGTAGTGATCCTCAAGGCGCGAATAGCGGTTCAGTTGCGGATGCACAAAGGGCAGATGATAGCTTTCGCAATAGTTTTCCACGGCCAGTTTCCAATTGCCCTCCACGGTGATCGAAAAATCGCAATCGGGTCCGGAATGGAGCGGTTGGTCGGCAAACTCCGACCACCGGTCGGCAAGCGGCGCGGCGTGGGTTTCAAAGGGCGGCGCGCCACCGTCGATGTTGACGAACACGACACCCATGAAAACATGGCACCGAACCGAATTCAGGCTATGGGTCTCCGCCGTAATGCCGGAATGATCGTGGACGCCGGGTCCGCCAATGTGTGGTGTGGCCCGCAATCTGCCGTCCAGACCGTAGGTCCAGGCATGATAGGGGCACCGGATGACGCTGCAAGGGCCGGCACGTTCAGCGAGAATCATGCCCCGGTGCCGGCAGACATTTTCAAAGACCCGAACCGCGCCGGCTTTATCGCGCACCATCAGCAGCGGAATATCCAGAAACCGGACCGGCTTCATCGTTCCCGGCGCCGGCAGGTCCTTGGCAAAGCCGATTCCCGCCCAGGTCTCGGCAAACAGGCGGCGATTCTCAAGTGCCCCGAGCGCAGGGTCGGTGTAGTAGCGGCTCGGCAGACCGCTGGCTTCGCCAACGGCGCGGGTGACCCGTTCCAGATCCGGATCCGAATGGGCCGCCACATCGGTTTTGCGCACTAAGCCCGCCATGATGATGTCCTTGCAGGATCATCGGATCATGCCCGGCAAGTTCGAGGAATGGCACCGCCGATACGACTCCGATTTTGGTGATCGCGCCGTATCGAGGTGCCATGACCATGCCGCGGCGGCGCGCGTATCGGCGTCTGCCCGGCCTTCCGGCCATTTACGGCAGATCTGGCTCGCCGGTACGGCCGCCCCTCTCGCGCCGCGCGGCAGGACGCGAACCGCACCGGTTTCCGGCTCCCGGATTTTCCGTCTTGTATGTTTTTCGTCCTATATGGACAGTTCAGCGACTCATCACATCAAGCGCAGCGATGGAGGTATGAGAGTGGAGCGCAGGCTCGCAGCAATACTTGCCGCGGATATCGTCGGCTATTCCAAACTCATGGGTGAAGACGAGGAGGGCACTGTTGCCGCTCTGCGTCAATTTCGGTCCACCCTTTTCGAGCCACTGGTGGAAGGCAATGGCGGCAACATCCTCAAGCGCATGGGTGATGGATGGATTGTCGAGTTTCCCAGTATCGTATCGGCGGCGCGTTGCGCCATTCAGATTCAGCGGGACCTGTCGGACAGCACGGTTATCCGCCTTCGTATCGGTGTGCACATCGGTGAAATCGTCCATGACACGGAGGATATCTATGGCGACGGAATAAATATCGCCGCCCGCCTGGAAGCGCGGGCGAAACCCGGTTCCGTGCTGATATCCGACACCGCATACAACAGTCTGGATACGAGGGTCGCCCGGCAATTCGGAAGTGCCGGGCCTCAGAAGCTGAAGAACATCACCCGCCCCGTGGTCATCTGGTGTTGGCCCGAAACTACTGAGCTGGACGCCGATGGTCAGGCTGGGCGCGGCGACGATGCCTCTGAAAGCTCCGCCAAGCCGGTGATCGTCGTTTTGCCGTTCGCAAATATGTCTGACGACCCGGAGCAGGAGTTTTTTGCCGATGGTGTATCGGAAGACATCATTACCGCGCTTTCACGGTTTCCCGACATTGCGGTTATCGCGCGCAACACCTGCTTTTTCTACAAGGGCAAGGCCGTAAAGGCGGAAACGCTGGCCCGTGAACTGGCCGCCCGCTACGTATTGGAGGGCAGTGTGCGCCGCGGCGGTGACCGGATTCGCATTTCCGTTCAACTTGTCGAAGCGAATACCGGCAATCAAATCTGGTCGGAACGCTACGACCGGAAAATGGCGGATATCTTTGATCTGCAGGACGAAATCACCGCCACTGTGGTCGCCAGCGTGCCGGAGCGCCTGGCGAAGGCGGAAATGGAGCGCGTCAAGCAGAAGCCGCCCAGCGACATGTCGGCCTACGATTGCGTCATCCGCGGCAAGCAGCTTCACCATCGCGGCACGCCGGAAGACAATGCCGAAGCGCTGAGGCTGCTCGACAAGGCCATCGAGACCGACCCCCACTATGCGGCCGCCTATGCATGGAAGGCCTGCACTTTGGGACAGGCCATCGCCCTGGGCTGCGGTGGCGACCCTCAGGAACTGCTCGCGCAAAATCTCGAATGCGTCCACAAAGGCCTGTCGCTGGATGCAAACGACGTGGAGTGTCACCGCATTCTTTGCGAGTTCGGCATGTATCGGGGCGAATGGGACGAGGCGGAGCGCCATCATGACATCGCCTTTTCCCTGAATCCCAACGATCCGCGCATTGTTGCCCAGCGCGGGGAATTGTTCACCCGCCTTGGCCGCGCTCAAGAGGGCGTGTTCTGGGTCAAAAAGGCAATGGATCTCGACCCGCAAGGGGCCAGAGGCCTGGCACATCTGCTGGCCCGTGCCCAATTCGCCGCCCACGACCACGAAGCGGCATTGGCGAGCTACAAGCGGATCGCCAGGCCGGGCGCCGAGCATTATGCCGAAATGGCAGCCTGCGCCGCCTTGACGGGGTTGGCGCGGGAGGCCGAAAGATATCGCCAGCAGGCGCTGGAGAGGCAAGCCGACTACAGTGTCACCAGAACGGTGAACCGGAACCTCTTCAGGCGCGAAGCAGATAGCGGCCATCTGCGCAGTGCCCTGTTGAAGGGTGGCATGCCGGACTGAAACCGTCACACCGGCTGCCGCCCGGCGCGGTCATCGCGCGGCGGTCGGAAAAGCCCCGGTCGGAAAAGCCCCGGTCGGATAAGCCCCGGTCGGAAAAGCCTATTGGATCACCGGCCCGTCGGATGCGCGCCAGGCATCGATTCCGCCCTTGATGTGGCAGGCGCCGGTCAGGCCGGCATCGCGTGCGGCCTCCACCGCCATGGCTGACCTTTCGCCATAGGCGCAATAAAAGACCAGCCGTTTACCGGTCGCGTTGGCCAACTCGTAGAGCAGGCCGCCGGGCGACACATGATCGGCAAGGGATGTATACGGTGCGTGGACGGATCCCGGGATTTCGCCGTGCCGTTCGCGCTCCGACCTGTCGCGGAGATCGACGAGAACCGTATCGCCACCGTCGATCAGGTGGATCACGTCGTCACAATCGAGCGACGCGGAAGCGAGTGCCGGATCGTCCTGCTTCAGGCCCTGGCGCAGATTGGCCGGCACCGCCACATCCATCATCTTCGGATTGGGCAGGTTGAGATTGCCCATGATCTCCAGATATTCGTCCACCGATCCGACCTGCAGCCGCGGATTGCTGGCGCGTTCCTCGCCGATCGTGCTGACGGTGTCGCCCTTGTAGTCGTGCGCCGGGTAAACCAGGGTTTCATCGGGCAGCTTCAGCAGCCGGTTGAATATCGAATCATATTGATCACGGGCATTGCCGTTCTGGAAGTCGGTCCGTCCGGTGCCCCGGATCAGCAGCGTGTCGCCTGTAAAAACCCGGTCGCCCATCAGAAAGCTGTAGGAATCGTCGGTATGTCCGGGCGTGTAGATGGATTTGAGCGACACACCCTCCACATCGATGTCATCCCCGTCGCCGACCCGCATCGAAACCACGTCCACGCCGCTTTGTTCGCCCATGACCGTGATGCACCTGGTCTTGTCGCGCAGCTCGCCCAGACCGGTGATGTGATCGGCATGGACATGGGTATCCACGGCCTTGATCAGTTTCAGGTCCAGTTCCTTGAGAAGTGTGAGATAGCGGTCGACCCGATCCAGGACCGGATCGATGATCAGCGCTTCGCCACCGGATCGGCTTGCCAGGAGATAGGTGTAAGTGGACGACGTGTGATCGAACATCTGGCGGAATATCATTCTCATTCTCCGCTTGTTTGCAGACGATTCTGCTCCAATCTCGCTCATTCCTACAATGGCGTTTCACGTGGTGTTTTCAAGTGCCAGCTCGGCGCAATCCGCGGTACGGACCTGCGGCCAGGCGGCTCAGGCCGGGAAGTTGATCTCAACGGAAATGCCGTTCGGATCGCGGATGAAAAGCTGCTGCAGCGGAGCGCCGGGAACGTCCCGGTGGCGGTACGCGATGCCCAGTTTGTCGAATCTGTCGCGGGCGCTGTCGATATCTTCGGCATTGAACGCAATATGATCGATGCATCCGGAACCGACCGGCCCGGTCGCGCCGCTATCGCCCGTCGAGTTGTCGCCGATTGTCCGCTTTTCTGCCAGATGAATGCAGGCGGAGCCGCCCAGATACAACCAGTAGCCGGGGAATCCGAAATCGGGTCTGAAGCCCGCCTCCAGGCCCAGAACATCGACGTAAAAGTCGCGGGTCGCTTTCAGATCGTCGGCGAGCACCAGAACATGTTCGAAGCTATTCAGTTTCATTTCGTCCATTTCATCGCGGATTTCGTTCGCCCGGGCATCTTGTCAACGGCACGGGGTTTCAAAGCCTAGTTCGGCGGTCGGCGTTGGGCAACGGGTGTCTGCCAATGCCTGCGGTTTGGACGAAATCCGTTGAATGGGGGAATTCAGCCGGGTTGCCGCTGACGAAGAGGCTTGACCTGATGGATCTGTGCGACAAGTCATGGGGCAGGCCGGCCGGTCCGGCGGGCAGGGGGATATTGCACCACCATGCGTTGGGTTCTCATCTTTGCACTGATCGCATTGGTCGCGGCGGCATTTGGCTTCACGAGATTTTCGCGCGGTGTCGCCGTTGTCGGGCGGTTCGTGTTCGGTGTCTTTCTTGCATTGTCCGTGCTTTTTTTCGCCTTTGTGTTGATCGGGCTGTGGGAAGTCGACATCTGATCCCCACCGGGTGATCCCGGATTGCCAAGACGCCTCCGGATCCCTATGCGTTGAATGGATGGCAGGGACGGGGGCGAAGTGTTGGCGGCGACGGGCGAAGACCACATGGACGGGGCGCGAATCTGGTCCGTCTATCTTTCCGGCGAGATTCATACGGACTGGCGCGAGCGGATTGCGGAAGGCGCCGTGGCTCTGCAACTGCCGGTCCGGTTCTCCGCGCCCGTCACCGACCATGAAGCGAGCGATGATTGCGGCGCAACGATCCTTGGACCGGAAGCTGACAAGTTCTGGCACGATCACAAGGGCGCACAGATAAACGCCATTCGCACCCGCACCCTGATCGACGATGCCGACATCGTCGTCGTCCGCTTCGGCGACAAGTACCGCCAGTGGAACGCCGCCTTCGATGCCGGTTATGCGGCCGCTCGCGATATCCCGACGATCGTCCTACACGGCCCCGACCATGCCCACGCCCTGAAAGAAGTCGACGCGGCTGCGCTGGCCGTCGCGGAGACGCCTGCGCAGGTTGTTGCGATTTTGCGCTATGTCACCCGCGGCGAGCTTGTCGCACCGCCACCGCGCGCCTGACCCGGCCGCGTGATCGACGATCGATGACCAAAGTTGTAGCCGTCGTTCTGGCCCTGGCGATGATTGCCCATCTCATCCGGCCGTTTGGCCTGCCGGGGCTCAAAAGGCGCGGCGATGTGTGGAAGATCGCGGTTTTGGCATTTGCGGTCATCGTCGCGGTGGCGGCGCTCAAATCGATCACCGGCTCCTGATCCCGGGCCGCTGCCACCGGAGTTCCTTCTGCCGCTAGTGCGCCTCGTCCCAATTGTCGGCGGCCCGGGCATCGACCTTGAGCGGAACCGCCAGCTTCAACGCCGGTTCGGCGGCTTTTTCCATGACATCGCAAACAACCGGAATGGTCTTTTTGATCTGGCTGTCCGGAACTTCGAAGATCAACTCGTCATGAACCTGTAGCAGCATCCTGGCGTCCAGTCCTGCATCGGCAAGGGCGGAATCCATGCGTACCATTGCGCGACGGATGATATCTGCGGCTGAACCCTGAATCGGCGCGTTGATGGCGGCGCGCTCATTGAATGCGCGAACATTGGGTTGGCTGGACTTGATATCGGGGTAGTGCGCCCGGCGGCCGAAGATTGTTTCGACATAACCATGCGCGCGGCAAAATGCCTTCGTCTCGTCCATATAGGCGCGGATTCCGGGGAAGCGCTCAAAATAGGTCTTGATATAGTCGGCCGCCTCGGAGCGCTCGATACCGAGCTGATTGGCGAGGCCGAACGCGGAAATCCCGTAGATGATGCCGAAATTGATCGCCTTGGCCCGCCTGCGCACCATGGGATCCATCTCCGGGATGGGCACGCCGAACATTTCAGACGCTGTCATGGCGTGGATGTCCAGGCCGTCGGCAAATGCCTGCTTCAGGGCGGCGATGTCGGCGATGTGGGCAAGCACCCTCAGTTCGATCTGGGAATAGTCGGCGGAGACCAGCTTCATGCCCTTTTCGGCGATGAAGGCGGTTCGGATCTGCCGGCCTTCCATCGTGCGGATGGGAATGTTTTGCAGGTTGGGATCGGATGAGGACAGCCGCCCGGTGGTCGTGGCCGCCAACGCATAGGATGTGTGGACGCGGCCTGTCTCCGGATTGATGAATTCCGGCAGCGCGTCGGTGTAGGTGGATTTGAGCTTGGTAAGTTGCCGCCAGTCGACCACCTTGCGCGGCAGTTCATGGCCTTCGGCGGCGAGATCCTCCAGCGTCTTGGCGTCGGTCGACCACTGGCCGGTTTTTGTTTTCCGGCCGCCGGGAATGCCCATCGTGTCGAAGAGGATTCCGCCGAGTTGTTTCGGCGATCCGACATTGAACGGTTCACCGGCAAGAGCGTGGATCTCTGCCTCGATCGCTGCCGCGCTTTGCGCGAAGGCACCGGACAGCCGGGACAGGATCTGCCTGTCGACCTTGATTCCGTGACGTTCCATGCGGGCAAGCACCGGCACCATGGGACGCTCCAGGCGTTCATAGACGGCGGTCATGCGGTCGGCAGCCAGCCGTGGCTTGAGCGTCTGCCACAGCCGCAGCGTCACATCGGCGTCCTCGGCGGCATAGGCGGTTGCCTTGTCGATCGCCACCTTGTCGAAGGTGACCCTGGTCTTGCCGCTGCCGGCCACGTCCTTGAACGGAATCGGTGTGTGACCGAGAAAGGTCTCCGACAGCCGGTCCATGCCGTGGGTCGACTTGCCGGCGTCGAGCGAATAGGCGATCAGCATCGTGTCATCGTAGGGGGCAATCTCGATCCCGTATCGCGACAGCAGAAGCCAGTCGTATTTCAGGTTTTGTGCCACCTTCAAAACCGCCGGGTCTTCCAGCAGCGGTTTCAGCGCCGCGGTCGCCTCCTCCAGCGGGATCTGGCCGTCGGCCAGCGTGCCACCCTCGCTGTGGGAGAGCAGGTCTTCATCGCCGGTGCGATGACCCAGCGGCACGTAGCAGGCCTGCACATGCCCCTCATCCGATGCAACCGCCAGCGACACGCCGCACAGATCCGCCTGCATCGGATCGAGGCTGGTCGTCTCGGTGTCGACGGCAAACACACCGGCTTCCCGGCATGCGGCGATCCAGCCGTCAAGCGCATCCCGTGTGCGGACGCATTCATAGGCCGATCGGTCGATTTTCGTATCGGCCGCCGCCTTCATCTGCGCCGCGGCAAGATCGCCAGGCGTTCCCAGATATCCGCGCTCGCCCGCACCGCGGTCCTCGCCCCTGCCGCCGGAATCGGCGTCCAGGTCCGGGCCATGGGCCTGTCCTTTCGCGTCGCCCCAGCCCGTGACCTCCAACTCCGCGGGTTCGATTTCAGCCGCATCGGCCCCGGTCGCCTCGGCGACACGGCGGGTCAAGGTGTTGAACTCCATCGCCTTGCAGAAGGCGATGGCGCGACCTCCGTCGATCGTCGTGACCGCCAGATCTTCGATCGGAACCTCGACCGGCACATCCCGGTCCAGCGTCACAAGCTGCTTTGACACCCGCGCCAGATCGGCATGCGCGATGAGGTTCTCACGCCGTTTCTGCTGCTTGATCTCGCCCGCCCGGTCGAGGATACCGTCAAGCGATCCATATTCATCGAGAAGCTGCGCCGCCGTCTTCGGTCCGATACCCGGCACACCGGGGACATTGTCTGTGCTGTCGCCGGCGAGCGCCTGGAGATCGATCATCATATCCGGATCGACACCGTATTTCTCGCGCACGAAGTCGGCGCCCATCACCCGGTTTTTCATCGTATCGATCATCGTGACATCGTCGTTGACGAGCTGCATCAGGTCCTTGTCCGATGAAACGATGGTGACCCGGCCGCCGGCCGCATGGGCCTGGGCGGCATAGGTGGCGATCAGATCGTCCGCCTCATATCCCTCCAGTTCCAGACAGGGCGTCGAAAAGGCCCGTGTCGCCTTGCGGATCAGGCCGAATTGCGGAACCAGGTCTTCCGGCGGCGGTGGCCGGTTGGCCTTGTAGTCCTTGTAGATCGCGTTGCGGAACGTCTTCGATGAATAGTCAAACACCACGCCGAAATGGGTCGGCTCGTCGCCCTTTTCCGGTGTTGGCCCTTCTTGAAGGAGTTTCCACAGCATGTTGCAGAAGCCGGCCACCGCGCCGACCGGCAGGCCGTCGGACTTGCGGGTGAGCGGCGGCAGCGCGTGAAACGCGCGGAAGATGAACGACGAGCCGTCGACCAGAATGACGTGGTCGCCGGGCTTCAGCGCCGCTCCGGCGGTGTTGGGATCTGTTTGCTTTGCCATGCCCCGACTTTGGCCCGCGACGGGTCGCGGTTCAAGCGGCGGATTCGGGCAGGTCGGGCGTTTGGCCGTTTGGCGCGAAACCCGGATCGGCTATAGGGACCGATCCGACCTTTCTCCGCTCCGGAACCGCCGATGCCGCCGATCGACCTGAATACCGAAGCCATCGTCATTCTCGCTTCGACCTTCCTTTTGGCCGGCGTGGTCAAGGGCGTTGCCGGCGTCGGCCTGCCGGCGATTTCAGTCGGGCTTTTGACCGTCGCGTTCGGACTGATGCCGGCGATGGCCCTGATTGTGTTGCCGTCCCTTGCCGGGAATCTCTGGCAGGCATTTGCCGGTCGCGAGCTGCGAACGGTGGTCGCCCGCATCTGGCCGTTTGAACTTGCCGTCATTGTCGGTGTTCCGATCGGCGGGTTTGCGCTGGTCCGGGTCGATGTCGGATTACTGTCCGCGCTTCTCGGTTTTCTGCTGATCGCCCACGCGCTGAACGGCCTGTTTCGGCCGCCGGCCATGTTGCCGGCCCGTCATGAGGGCTGGGCCGGGCCGCTGGCCGGGCTGTTGACGGGCATCCTGGCCGCCATGACCGGGTCTTATTCGGTGCCGGCGATCTTCTATTTTCAGTCCCTGGGTTTTTCGCGTGACCAGTTGATCCAGGTGCTGGGATTTCATTTCTCCGTCTGCGCCGCGTTGCTGGGCCTCACCCTCGGCGCCTTCGCGCTGATGCCGGCAAGCCTGGTATTGATTTCGACCGCGTGCGTCATACCAGCGCTGATCGGAATGGCGATTGGCGGCCAGATGCGTCGGCGTCTGTCGGAGGCGGCGTTTCGCACCCTCTTCAATGTCGCGCTCCTTTGCCTTGGCATGTTTTTGGCGGCGCGCTGGATTGCCGGCTGAGGCAGGGTCCGTTCGAAGAACCGTGGCGGGTGCTACTCTGCCGCCGCCACGGCCGCGGCGCGATTTGAAAGGGCGTCCGGGCGCCAGGGCCCGTCGATCCGGGCCCAGTCAGGTCGGGCAAACAGAAACCGGCCCTTGCCGCTCCATGCGATCAGCGCGAACAAAATGACGGGCCCGGCAAGACCGGCAGCCGTGACCAGCGCGCAAATCGCGCCGACATCTGTGATGACGCCAAGTTTGATCAGCACCGTTCGACTGACGGCCATCGGCAGAAAAAAGGCCAGATAGACGACGATGGAATGGCTCCCCAGCCACGCCAGCCCCTTCTCCAGCGGCCGGGTCGCCGCCAATTTGGCGACCAGGACCGAAGCGGCGATGACACCGCCGACCCCGGCATAGCCCAACGCCAGATTGACCACAGGCCAGTCGCCAATGCCGGAAAAGATCAGCACGCCATTGAGGCTAGCCCAGCCGAGCAGGGCTGCCAGCCCGGCTGCCGCGTGCCGGTCCACCCAGTTGGCGGTCGCGAACACTTGGCCGGCAAAGACATAGCCGGAATAGAAGAACACGAACCGGTTGGCGAATTCGTCGATCAGCATGGATCCGGTATGGATCGGTGCGATCTGCAGGCCGGCCGCGACAAGCCAGACGATCGGCCAGGGCACCGGTTTCACCAGCCGGGTCGCCACGAAGAAAAGCGCCAGATGGTAGATGAACCACAAGGTTCCGAACGGCTCGACAAAGCTCTTCAGATAGAGCCTCACCATGCCATCCCATCCCAGTTCCGCGGCCAATCCAGGTGCCTTGAATGCGAACTGGATGGTCAGCCACAGTGCGTAGAAATAGGCAAAGTGCAGCACCTTGCGGTCGAGATAGAGGCGCCATGGCGCGTCGATGCGTGCCGCCAGGAACAGTCCGGCTATCAGGAAGAAGTCCGGCATTCGAAACGGCCGGGCGAACTCAACGACGGTATGGAGCCATCCTTCGGCATCGAGCGCCGCGCCGACGCCGAGGGTGGAGTGCATCATCACGACCATGACAATGCAGATGCCTTTGGCAACGTCCACCCAGGCGACCCGGGGGTCACTCAACGCAGTTTTCATGACGCGATTTCCATCGCAGGATCAGGCTGGAATCAGCCGGATCGTCGGTTCCTGAGTGCGCTGGCTGGATTCCGATAATCTGGCCGGTCGCGCCCCACACACTTCCTAAGGCCAATAATACATAGCCTGTTTGCCGCGTCTTGCCGGGCATGAAGAAAAGGTAAATGCGCCGCGGTTGATTTTAATCGATTTGAAGCGATCGCAAGGCCATCGGGCCGGTCAAGGCCGCTGTTTGCGGCTTCGCAACGATTAACGGGGCCTTAAATCGCCAAATTTAGGGTGATAAAGGGGCGCTTTCACGACAGCTCGGAAATTTTGGACATGGCGGGAAATGGCGAACAAGCGGATTGAGCCACGCTTCGGATCGGGCGCGCACGGTGCAGATCTGCGCCTGAGCGCCGAGGACCGCACCGCCGGCAGTGCCGGCAGGGCAACCGGCAAAGCCGGCAAATCGGTCAACGCCAAAGCCGGCAACGGCAAGAGCGAAGCGCGGAAGACCGGCCGCAAGACGGCAACAGGGCGGACGGGCAAGGGGCCGGCGAAAGCTGCCGAGACCAGGCGCCGCAACGCCACCAGACGCGGCGCCCGGCGCCGAACCGCGCGTGCCCGGCGGCGGTCGAGGCCGCTGTTGGTGCGGGTCATCCGCGGCGGCGTTTACTGGGGTTCCGTCGCCGCCTTGTGGGGTTTCATCGCCGCAATCGGCATCATCGCCTATTACGGCCTGCAGTTGCCGCACACTTCCGAATGGAAGGTTCCGGACCGGCCGCCCAACATCCAGATTGTTTCCGTCGACGGCGCCCTGGTGGCCAATCGCGGTGACACCGGCGGCGAGGCCGTCAGGCTTGAGCATCTGCCCAGCTATGTGCCCGACGCGGTGATCGCCATCGAGGACCACCGGTTCCGCCACCATTTCGGACTCGATCCAATCGGTCTGACGCGGGCGATGACCGCCAATCTGCGCGCCGGGCGGCTTGTTCAGGGCGGTTCGACGCTGACCCAGCAGTTGGCGAAGAACATGTTCCTGACGCCCGAACGGTCGTTTCGGCGGAAAATCCAGGAGCTGGTGCTCGCCCTGTGGCTGGAAACGGAATACTCCAAGGACGCGATCCTGGAGATGTACCTGAACCGGGTTTACTTCGGCGCTGGCGCCTATGGTGTCGATGCCGCCGCGCGGCGGTATTACAACAAGTCCGCCAGTCAGCTTGTCCTCCAGGAGGCAGCCGTTCTGGCCGGCCTTTTGCGGGCACCGTCCTACTATGCGCCCAACCGGCATCCCAAACGGGCCTATTCCCGGTCCGTCCTGGTGCTCGATGCCATGGCGCGGGAGGGTTTCGTGTCGCGCCAGGATGCGGATGCCGCCAAGTCTCGCGAAGCCCGGGTGGCCTCGCGTCACGTCGCGCGGTCGGAGAGCTATGTCGCCGACTATGTCATGGACCGTCTGCCGTCCTATGTCGGCACCCTGGAATCCGACATCATAGTTGAAACCACCATCGATATGGGCCTGCAGCGCGATGCCGAATGGGCGCTGGTGGAGGCTCTGAAGCAGGACGGCGAGAAATACCGCGTCAGCGAGGGCGCTGTCGTCGCGCTCGACGGGACCGGCGCTGTGCGGGCCATGGTCGGCGGTCGGGACTATGCCAACAGCCAGTTCAACCGCGCCACCCAGGCAAGACGCCAGCCGGGATCGGCATTCAAGCCCTTCGTCTATATGGCGGCCCTGGAAGCCGGCCTCAATCCGGATTCGGTTCGCATCGACGAGCCGATCCGCATCGGCAACTGGACGCCGGAAAACTACAACAAGAAATATGCCGGCCCGGTCACGTTGCGCACGGCACTTTCCCATTCGCTCAACACCGTCGCCGCCCGGCTTGCCGCCGAGGTTGGTCCGAAAAACGTCGTTCGGACTGCGCATCGCATGGGGATAAATTCGACGCTGGCCGCCAACGCCTCCATCGCGCTCGGCACGTCGGAAGTGACCCTGATGGAACTGACGGCCGCCTTTGCGCCGTTCGCCAATGGCGGGCACACGGTATTGCCTTTTGTCATCCGTTCCATCCGCACGGCGGACGGCCAGATGATCTTCGAGCGCGAGCCGCATTCCCTTGGCCGCGCGATCGATGGCCGGACGCTGGCGATGATGAACGACATGATGCAGGAAACATTGTTGACCGGGACTGGCAAGAAAGCCCGAATTCCCGGTTGGCCGGCCGGCGGCAAGACCGGCACCAGCCAGGATTTCCGCGATGCCTGGTTCGTCGGCTATACGGCCAATCTCGCTGCCGGTGTCTGGCTTGGCAACGATGACAACTCGCCGACGAAACGGGCATCAGGGGGCAATCTCCCGACCCTTGTCTGGTCTCGCTTCATGCAGACCGCGCACCAGGGCCTGACGCCGATACCGCTTCCCGGCGGCGAATATGTTGCCCAGGCCGGCTACGATCGCCGGCCGGACCGCGCCGTCCCGCCGCCGGCCCCGATACGCCGGCGCCCGGCGAATTTTTTCATTCGTCTGTTTGGTCTCGACAGAAGCTGACGTCGCCGTCCGGCGAAACGCGCGCGCGCCCGATGGCGTGCAGGCCGGGGCCGTTCGCCGTCAGCCAGGTTCGGGCCCTCTCATGGTCCGGATCGAGTTCGGCGACCAGCCGCCAGAATCGCGGTCCGTGGTTCATTTCCCGCAGATGCGCGACCTCATGGGCGACCAGATAGGACAGCACGCCCGGAGGCGCCATTATCAGGCGCCATGAAAACGACAGGGTCCGGCGGGCCGAACAGGAGCCCCACCGGCTCGTGGGATCGCCGATTCGCAACGCCCGGTGCCGCACCCCCAACGCCCGGGCGCAGTCAAACACAGCCGGCTCCAGGTCTTTGCGCGCTTCGCGCCTCAACCAGGCGTGAAGACGGCGGGACAGATGGTTGGGCTCGCCGGGGACAACGATTGCCCGTTCCGCTCCCGCCACGGCACGGACCAGTCCGCCGCCAGCCCGGTGGCGGATCGTGTGCGGCACGCCGCGCAGCGGAACCGAACATCCCTCGGCAAAGGCGGTTGCAGCCGGCCGGCTGGCCATGTGGCGGGCAATCCAGCCGGTCTGTTCGGCCAGGAAGGACCGGGCCGCCCTGGTTGGCGTCCCCTCCGGGATCGTAAGCGCCGGACCGCCGGTGCGAGTGTCGATCTTGAGGATGATCCGCCGCGCGCGCGAACTGGTGCGCACGGGCACGGAGACCGGCTTTCCGGCAATGACGACGCACAGGGTATCCGGGTTGCGTTTGAGCGCGATTCGCATCGACGGATCATGGCCGAGGCGTTGCCTGCGGGAAAGGGGCATGCAACAGGCATTGTCGCCGGACAAACGAAAACGGGGCCCGAGGGCCCCGCTTGGATGACTGCGATCGGATTCGCGTCAGGACTTTTTCTTGCCCTTGCCGCGCGGTTTTTCGTCGATCACGTCGCCGCCGTCCTCTTTCGCCGAGAGGCGGCTTTCATAGTTGCTCATGAACCGGTTGAACTCTTCCTGATCCTTCACCCGGCGCAGCTCGCCAAGGAAGGTGTCGAATTCCGCCTTCATCTCGTCAAGCTTGCGGCGTTCCTCGTCAAGCCGCTTCAGTTCCGCGTCGCGGTAGTCGTCGAACGCGACATTTCCGGTGCGACCCATCGATACGCCGCCGAAGTTGCGGCTGCGGAAGGGCGCGCCACCGCCGGTTGCGGAATGAAACTGCGCTTTGGCGTCGCGGAACATGCGGCCCAGTTCATCGCCCCAGATAATCCAAGCCAGCATCGCCAGGCCGAGCGGCCAGAAAATCACGAAGCCGAGGATCATCAAGACAATGTTGAACGCGTTCCACCGGCCGCGTGTGCGCATGCAGGAACCGTTAGCCGTGGCAGTGTGTGTCATCAATTTCCCCTGTGGTTGCCGATGCAATTCAGATGGGAACTGAAATTTGGTGATTCAAGATTTTGCCGACCGATTTTGCCGACAATCGGAAAAAGGTAATTAAATCAAGCTATTGTGGAGTGCGGTTTTTGTGCCGAAATCGGATCAGTGATCCGGATTGGCCAGCGCCCGGGCCTGGCCGATCCAGTCGTCACGGCTGGCGCGGCCCTTGAATCCGGCCTGCTCGTCCAGTCGGCGCACATAGTCGGCCGTCATGGCGGCAAGCTGCGCAAACTGGGTGATTCCCATGCCATTGAGCAATTCGGCGAATTTCGGTCCGATCCCGTTGATTCGCGTCAGATCATCGGCTGCCCTGGGCATCGCCTGCGAAAGGGCCGTTAGTCCGATGGCGTCGGCGAGCCGCGTGCCGGCGTCGCGGGCCTCGCCGGCGGCTGTTGTCGTCGGCCGGTCTCCGGTTTTCCTGCTGCGCGCAACCGCCGCCCCATGCTTGCGGACAAACCGCGTGATCTGAGGCGCGATTTCCCTGCGAAAGCGCGAGCCATTGAACACGCCATAGTGACCGACCTTGGGTTGAAGATGGTGCCGGCGCTTGCTTTTCGGCAGATTTCTGCAAAGGGCGTGCGCCGCTTTGGTTTGTCCGACGCCTGAAATGTCGTCGCGCTCGCCTTCAACGGTCAGGAGCGCGGTCGTAGTGATGCATTCGGGTCGGGCCGCCCGCCCGCGATGCGTCATTGTGCCCTTTGGCAGCGCATGGTCGATGAACACCGTTTGCACGGTCTGGAGGTAGAACTCTGCGGTCAGATCCATGACCGCCAGATATTCGTCGTAGAAATCCCGGTGTTTCTCGGCGCTGTCGCCGTCGCCTTCGACCAGGTGCCGAAACAGGTCGTGGTGGGCCGACACATGCCGGTCGAGATTCATGGTCATGAAGCCGGAAAGCTGAAGGAATCCGGGATAAACCTGACGTGTGAAGCCCGGATGCGGAAACGGCACCTGCATGATGACATTTCGGCGAAACCAGTCGATGTCGCGATGTTCGGCCAGGCCATTGACCACGGTCGGATTGATGCGGGTGTCGATCGGCCCGCCCATCAGCGTCATTGTCGCCGGCACATCCGGGTCGCTTTCCTCTGACATCAGTGCGACGGCCGCCAGCACCGGCACCGAAGGCTGGCACACGGCCACGACATGGGTTTGCGGGCCAAGATGGTGGAGGATATCGATAACGTAGTCGATATAGTCGTCCAGATCGAACGCACCCTTGGAAACGGGCACCATCCGCGCATCGGTCCAGTCGGTGATATAGACCTCGTGGTCAGGCAAGAACGTTTCAACGGTGCCGCGCAGCAGCGTGGCGTAATGTCCCGACATTGGCGCCACGATCAGCAGTTTCGGGTCGGCGGGCCGGTTCGGCGGCAGGTCGCGCTTGAAATGAAGCAGCGAGCAGAACGGCTTTTGCCAGACAATTCGATCGGCGACCGCGATGGTCCTGCCGTCGATCTCCGTCTCGCGCAAACCGAATTCCGGCTTGCCATAACGGCGGGTTGTTCGCTCAAACAGCTCGGCGCCGGCGGCCAGCGACCGTCCGACCGGCGTGTCGCTGAGCGGATTGAACGGATTGCGGAAATAAAGCCGCGTTATATCGGCGGCGGCGCGGAGCGGCGCCAGGGCGGCATGGTTCCATTCGTAGAATTGGTAAAACACAGCGGCAGTTCGCTCCGTCCGTTGGTTCTGTCTGCGTCCTGCCCGAAACGTCGGCTTTTTTGCACCGCCGAACGTACTATTGCACTGCAATATAAGGCCAATTTGTCGGCGCCGCAACCGATACGGCGGTTATCCTCATCGTATGCAACGAAAGTCGTGGCGGCGCGCTTGTCGCTCGTCGCCCCCGGGAGACCCGCTGGCCTGTGCGGAATTCGTCTTTGGTGAAGCCGCGCGTCCCGCGATTTTCTTGTTCGCGGACAGGCACCCCGATAAGGTCGGAAAAAAGGGAGGAACAAACACTCATGGCGGAAACGGCAACACCGCGTCCGGGCAAGGTCAGTGTCACCGACCAGGAAGCTCTGCAGTTCCATGCCGAAGGACAACCGGGCAAGCTGGAAATCCAGCCGACCAAGCCGATGGCGACCCAGCGCGATCTCTCGTTGGCCTATTCGCCCGGGGTCGCCGTCCCTGTGCGCCGGATCGCCGAGGATCCCAACGCCGCCTTCGACTACACCAGCCGGGGCAATCTCGTTGCGGTCGTATCCAACGGTACCGCCATCCTCGGCCTTGGCAATCTCGGCGCGCTTGCCTCCAAACCGGTGATGGAGGGCAAGGCCGTGCTCTTCAAGCGGTTTGCCGATATCGATTCCATTGACCTGGAGATCGACACCGAAGATGTCGACGAATTTATCGATGCGGTCCGTCATCTGGGCCCTTCGTTCGGCGGCATCAACCTGGAAGATATCAGGGCGCCGGACTGTTTTCTCATCGAAAGCAGGCTGCGCGAATTGATGGATATTCCCGTCTTTCACGACGACCAGCACGGAACCGCGATCATCGCCGCGGCCGGCCTCGTCAACGCGCTGGACCTGACCGGCCGGGACCTCGGCAACACCCGGCTGGTCTGCAACGGCGCCGGGTCGGCGGCGATCGCCTGTGTGGAACTGCTCAAGGCGATGGGCATGCCCCACGACAACATCATCCTGTGCGATACCGCCGGTGTCATTCACGCCGACCGGACGGAGCGGATGAACCAGTGGAAATCGGCTCACGCGGCCCGCACCGATCTGCGGACGCTGGAGGAAGCGCTTGTTGGCGCCGATGTCGCCTTCGGTCTATCGGTGCGCGGCGCATTTACCGGCGAGATGATCGCATCGATGGCGAAAAACCCGATCGTTTTTGCCATGGCCAATCCCGATCCAGAAATTACGCCGGAGGAAGTGGCCGCGATACGCGATGACGCCATCATCGCCACCGGTCGATCCGACTATCCCAACCAGGTCAACAATGTGTTGGGCTTTCCCTATATATTTCGCGGCGCATTGGACGTTCGCGCCACAACCATAGACGAGGCGATGAAGATTGCAGCGGTCAATGCGCTGGCCGATCTCGCCCGCGAGGATGTGCCCGATGAAGTCGCCGCAGCTTACCGCGGAAACCGGCCGCGCTACGGGCCGCAATACATCATTCCCGTTCCATTCGATCCGCGCCTGATGTCGGCGGTGCCCGCCGCAGTGGCCAAGGCGGCGATGGACAGCGGTGTCGCCCGGCGACCGATCGTCGACATGGACGGTTACCGTAGGGCGCTTTCGGCGCGGCGCGATCCGGTTGCCGGCACACTCCAGCAGGTGACGGCCCGCCTGCGCCGCCAGCCCAAACGCGTGGTCTTCGCCGAGGGCGAGGAAGAGCAGGTCATCCGCGCAGCGGTGAGCTTCGTCAACCAGCAGCTTGGCACCGCGATCCTGGTCGGTGACGAGGATGCGGTCGGCAAGGTTGCCGAAGAGGCCGGAATGGAACTGCGTCCCGGGGTGGAAATCGCCAATGCCCGCATATCCAGCCGGCGCCATGCCTATGCCGACTATCTCTATGCGCGGTTGCAGCGATCGGGGTATCTCTATCGCGACTGCGCGCGCCTGGTGAACACGGATCGCAACTACTTCGCCGCGACGATGATGGCCCTCGGGGACGCCGATGCCATGGTGTCCGGCCTGACCCGGAACTACTCCACCGTGCTGGCCGATGTCCGGCAGGTTATCGACCCCAAACCGGGTCACCGGGTCATCGGCGTGTCGATTGCGCTTTGCCGGGGCCGCACGGTGATCGTCGCCGATACGGTGGTCCATGACATGCCTGTCGCCGATGAACTGGCCGACATCGCCGAGGAAACGGCGGGCGTGGCGCGGCGGCTGGGCTATGAGCCGCGCGTCGCGATGCTTGCATATTCGACCTTTGGTCATCCCCAGGGCGAACGGGCCGACCGGGTGAAGGAGGCTGTTCAGATCCTCGACAATCGGGGTGTTGATTTTGAATATGACGGCGAAATGGGTGCCGATGTGGCGCTCAATCCGGAAATGATGGCCGCCTATCCGTTTTGCCGCCTGTCCGGTCCCGCCAATGTGCTCGTCATGCCGGCGCACCATTCGGCATCGATTTCCACCAAGATGTTGCAGGAACTGGGCGGTTCCACGGTGCTCGGCCCTTTGCTTGTCGGCTTCGACCGGCCGATTCAGATCCTGCCGATGAACGCGCGTGATGCCGACATCGTCAACATGGCGACCCTCGCCGCATACAATTTGAGCGGCTGAACCGGACGCGATCCGGTCGAAGGAATGTGCGGCCCCGCCGGCAGCGTTCAGCGGGCTTCGCCAAAACCGCACTCGACAAGTGTCGACAATGCGACAAGCGCGGGCTCGGCATCCGGACCGGTGGCGCGAACCTCGATCGCGCTTCCCCGGCCGGCCGCCAGCATCATCAGGCCCATGATCGACGTCGCGCCGACGGTCTGACCGTCCTTGCTCACGGTGATCGCCGCATCGAAGATGCCGGCGCATTTGACGAATGTCGCTGACGCCCGTGCATGCAGGCCGCGCTCATTGCAGATCGTCATCTGCCGGACAAGAGTCACCGGTTCGGCGCCGTTTTCCGATCCGGGAGCCCGGGCGTTTCTGGAATCGTCGCCGGTGTCGGTCATTCCGCCCCGTTGGAGAGGATGTGGCTTGCGACGTTGATATACTTCCGGCCTGCCTCCTGCGCCGCGCTCACCGCCTGCTCGAGGCTGCCTTCGTCGCGAACACTGGCCAGCTTGATCAGCATCGGCAGGTTGATGCCGGCAATGACTTCCACCTTGCCCGGGTCCATGACCGAGATGGCCAGGTTGGACGGTGTCCCGCCGAACATATCGGTCAGGAGAACAACCCCGGCGCCATCATTGACCTTTTCAAGGGCGGCAACGATGTCGGCCCGCCGTTCTTCCATGTCGTCGTCCGGTCCGATGGAGATTGCCTCGCAGGCCCGTTGCGGACCGACGACATGTTCCAGCGCGGCGCGAAACTCAACGGCCAGGCAGCCGTGGGTAACCAAAACAAGCCCGATCATGTCCGTTCCCGGTTTTGCCTTTCGCCGATTGCGAAACCGGCGCCATCTTGGCCAACTGACGCATCAGCGCAAGGGAAAAGGTGGTCGTTCGCCACAATGCCGCGCCAATGCCACGCCAAGCAGGAGCCCGGCTTCGGCGGTTCGCCGGGGCAGCACGATCCGCGGCAATTCGATGTCGAGGATCCGGCAGCGCTCCGCTTCCGGTGCCGGTATGCGATCCGGTTCTTCATCTGCCGCAATATCCGCCACCAGTCCGATCGCCGCCTGTTGCGCGTAGGGAACCGACGCGATCCCCAGGCCGCGCAATTCGATCTGCCCGGCGATCGCCGCCGGCGCCCGGGCGATAATCGCGCCGTTCCGCACCGAAAGCTGCACCTGATCGTCGGCGACCAGGCGCGCCCCTTTTTCCATCATGTGGGCGGCCAGCATCGACTTGCCGGCTCCGGAGGGGCCGCGCAGCAGGACACCGGAGTTGCCAAACAGGATTGCCGTTGCGTGCTGAAGGATATCCAAGGGTCGGTTACAACGCCGCCGGCAGCAGGATCGTGAATCGGGCGCCGGCGATCTCGCCATCCGCGCCGATGCGGTTTTCCGCCGTGATTGTGCCGCGATGGGCTTCCACGATCTGCCGCGAGATTGCCAATCCCAGGCCGGAATTCTGGCCGAACTCTTCGCCGTCCGGCCGGTCGGTGTAAAACCGCTCGAAGATCCGGTCGGCCTGGCCTTCGGGAATGCCCGGTCCGTCGTCTTCGACAATCAACACAATGCGCGCGGCATTGCGGGCGGCGGTCATTCGCACTGTGCCGCCGTCGGGCGAAAACGAAATCGCATTGTCCAGGAGGTTTGAGACCACCTGGCCCATGCGGCTGTCGTGGCCGCGGATAATAAAGGCGTCCTTGCCAAACCGGCCGCGTTTGACCGTTAGCACGATGTGCACACGGCCGTCCTCGGTTTGGGTTTCGCGGGCAACATCGGTCACTGTCTCCAGCAACACCGACAGATCGAAGGGCTCCAGGTCCTCCCGCGCCAGTTCCGCATCCAGCCGCGAGGCATCGGAGATATCGGTGATCAGCCGGTCCAGGCGCCGCACGTCGTGCTGGATGATCGCCATCAGCTTCTTCTGGTCATCCGGCGTCCGCGCGATTGGCAGGGTTTCCACGGCGCTGCGCATGGACGTCAGCGGATTTTTCAATTCATGGGCCACATCGGCGGCAAAGCGCTCGATCGTGTCCATGCGGTAGTAAAGCGCTTCCGTCATATCCTTGAGCGAACGCGCGAGGTGGCCGATTTCGTCTTTCCGGCCGCTGAATTCGGGAATCTCGACACGGTAGCGGATGCCTCGGCGCACCCTGTCGGCGGCGCCGGACAGCCGCCGGACCGGGCCCGCGATAGTGCTGGCGAGCAGGAAGGAAAGCAGAATGGTCACTGCGGCCGCGACCAGGAAGACCCGGAAGATCGCCGTTCGCTCGGCCTGCACGATGGCATCGATGTCGCCGGACTCCGTGGACAGGAGCAGCGCGCCCAGAACCGCCCGGAAACGCTGGATCGGCACCGCCACTGAAACGATCAGGCCGCCGTCCTCGCTGATTCGCACGACACTCGCCGAGCCACCGTTGAGCGCGCTCTCAACCTCGGGATATTTGCGGCCGTTGGCGGCGCCGATTTCGTAGTAGCCGGACAGGTCACTGCGTTGGAACCAGCGCCGCACAAGCGCGGTGACGGACATCATGAGGCTTTGCTCGGCATCGGGCGCCGGCAGGTTGAACCGGAGGATCTGGCCGCGCGAATAAAGGCCTTCCGAATCCAGAAGCAGGCTGCCATCCTGATCATAGAGCCGCGCCCGCGTCCGGGTCGGCGTGACCAGGCGTTTCAGGAGCGGCGCCACCCGCTCCGGGTTGATCGGAAAGTCGGCGGCCCCTTCCCCGATATCGAAGGGCGACACGCTTTCGCCGGCTTCAAGCTCCAACAGCTTGTCGGGATTGATCGTTATGGCGTCGGTATCGACCGTCGCCTGTGCAGCGATCGCAGCGGCAATAATCTGCCCCTGCGTGAGCAGGCTGGCGACCCGGGCGTCGGTCAGGCCGGCCCGGAACTGGTTGAGATAGAGGATGCCGCCCACGAGCGCGACAAGGGCGACCATGTTGAGGATCAGGATGCGCCGGGTCAGGCTCGACAGGCTGGCCCGCCGGAATACGGCCAACAGCCAGCGCAACGGCAGGGCCGCCAGGCGCAAACCCTGTCGCAACCGGCGGCCCAGCGACCGGCCGGATGCACTCAATCGCGGTGAGGGGCCCGGTTCACCGGCATAACTGTCATCACGATGCGTTTCGGCAACCATAGGGTTCCAAGCGGGTTCGGGCCGGGGCGCGGCCTCGAGGCCCCGTCAACCCTCATAATTCGCGAAAACGATAGCCGACACCATACAATGTTTCGATCATGTTGAAATCATTATCGACGCTCTTGAACTTCTTGCGCAACCGCTTGATGTGGCTGTCGATCGTTCGGTCGTCGACATAGACTTGGTCGTCATAAGCCGCATCCATCAATGCGTTGCGGCTTTTGACCACGCCCGGGCGTTGGGCGAGTGCGAACAGGATCAGGAACTCCGTCACTGTGAGTGTGACATTTTCACGCTTCCATGTGCAGGTATGGCGCTCCTGGTCCATGGTCAGGAGGCCGCGCTCCAGCACCTTGCTTGTTTCGCCGTTGCGCGGCGCCACCGCATCGCGCGGCTGAAATCGCCGCAGCACCGCCTTGACGCGCTCCACCAGCAGCCTTTGTGAAAACGGTTTGCGGATGAAATCGTCGGCGCCCATTTTCAGGCCGAACAGTTCGTCGATCTCATCGTCCTTGGAGGTGAGAAAGATGACCGGCAGGTCCGATTTCTGGCGCAGCTTCCGCAAGAGCTCCATGCCGTCCATGCGCGGCATCTTGATGTCGAGAATTGCCAGATCGGGCATCATCTGTGCCAGCCCGTCGAGGGCCGACACGCCGTCATTGTAGGTCTGGACCCGATAACCTTCCGATTCCAGCGTCATGGAAACCGATGTCAGGATATTGCGGTCATCGTCAACTAACGCGATGGTCGGCATGACACTCTCCCGTGATGCAGGGGCGCCGACACGTCCGGCGGCCCCGGATACCGGCCTCGATGCGGCCCGATATGCCGGTTTGGTAACATAATGCGAACAGAATGTGGCAACGGCAATATTTCTTTCGGTAAACATGCCGGGATTTCGGTAAAGAGGCGGGGATATGAGCAAAATTCCGGACGATTTGGGGCGGGGCATCGCCACGCTTGTCGCCACGACCCGCGAGGCGGCGCTGGCGACGTTGACCGGCGACGGTGCACCGTTTGCCTCCTATGTCACCGTGGCGCCCGACGCCGATGGCCGGCCGCTTCTTCTGCTCTCCGACCTTGCCCGCCACACAAGAAATTTGAAACGCAATCCGTGCGCGTCCCTGTTGTTTGTCGGGCGACAGGAAAGCGGCAGGGATCCATTGGTCCGGTCGCGGGTAACGCTGGTCGGAAACGTTACACCTGCGGCTGGGCAGGTTGAAGCCAGGGACCGGTTCTGCCAGGCCCATCCCTACGCTGCGGACTACGCGGAATTCGGCGATTTCCACGTCTATCGCATGGAGGTTGCCAATGGACACCTTGTCGCCGGTTTTGGAAGGATCGCGAAATTGGGCGCCGGCGATCTGTTCGGCTCCGATGGCTAGGCGGCGGTGATGGCCGGACGCAAATGCGCCGATCGCGGCCGTGGCGCCGTCGCCGCCGGTCATCGGGTCACCGCGGATGCCGCGGTGGAAATTCTGCGCGCCGGAGGAAACGCCTTTGACGCGGCCGTTGCCGCGGCGTGGGCGGCATGCGTATGCGAGCCGGTTCTTGCCGCGCCGGCCGGCGGCGGGTTCCTCATGGCACACGATGGCGAGGACGCGGCCCTGTTCGACTTCTTCTGCGATACGCCGCGCAGCAAGAAACCAGTCGAAGAGATCGAGTTCGTTGAGATCTTCGCTGATTTCGGAACCCTGAAGCAGCCCTTTCACATCGGAGCCGGGGCGACGGCGACGCCGGGCTTCATACCCGGCCTTTTCGCGGTCAATCGGCAATTGGGGTCGTTACCGATGGCCGATTTGATCGAGCCGGCCGTCCGTGCCGCCAACGAAGGGGTCGCGGTTTCGGCGTTTCAGGCGCAGTTGTTTGAAGTGGTCGAACCCATCCTCACCTGGACGCCGCAGGCGCGGGCATTGTTTGCGCCCAAGGGCGCGTTGCTGAAACGCGGCGAACGCTTCCTCAATCCACGGCTTGCGCAAACCATACAGTCTGCGGTGCGTGGGCAGCTGGCCGGCCTGGACGCGGACATTGTCGCTGAAAGCGCAAATTGCGGCGGCCATCTGACCGCGGATGATGTGGCAAACTACAAGGCCGTGCGCCGGCAGCCGATCCATCTCCGCATGGCCGACACCGACATTTATCTCAATCCACCGCCATCGATGGGCGGCTTGATGGTCGGTTGCATGCTCAGCCACTGGCACGCGGCAGCGCGGAGTTTGGGCGATGGCCCTCTCGTCAGGGCGCGGGCCATGTCCGCGGTGGATGCCGCATGGCGGGAGTTGGGGCCGGCGCTTGGCGATCGCTTCGGCTTGCCGCCGGTTGTCGCACCGGCCGCGGTGGTTTCGCGGGGAACGACCCATATCAGTGTCATTGATGCGGAAGGGTGCGCGGCCGCGGTGACCATCTCAAACGGTGAAGGCAACGGCCGTATTCTGCACGGCCATGGATTCATGCTCAACAACATGCTCGGCGAGGAAAATCTCAACCCGGACGGCTTCCACTGCTGGCAGCCCGGCATGCGGCTTTCGTCCATGATGGCGCCGACGATCCTGCACCGGCCCGACGGGAGTGCGGTCGCCTTTGGTTCCGGCGGCGCCAATCGCATCCGCACAGCGATCTTTCAGGCGGCCGCATCGGTGCTCGTTGGCGATTTGCCTCCCGACGCGATTGTCGAAGCGCCGCGCCTTCATTTCGAAAACGGCGTCCTCGATATCGAACTTGCCGGCGAAGGCCACGGCATTTGGGCCGACCTGGACGGTTTGCTGGCGGCATGGCCGGAAGCCGTGCGCTGGCCGGAGCGCTCCCTCTATTTCGGCGGTGTACACATGGTGACCCGTGATCCCGGTGGCGTGTATGGCGGCGCCGGTGATCCACGCCGGTCCGGCGTTTATCGTATCGCCTGACCGCCTGGCACTTTGCCGGCACCGAGGCGGCGTTTGGCGAACACCAGATAAGTCGGCGACCGCCCCGCCGCAATCGCCTTTGTCTCGTAGCGCGTGCCCGGCCAGCCCGGCCACGGTCGCCGCCAGTCATCGGCGCGGCATGCTGTCCAGACCAGTCCCGGCTCCGCCCGGACCATGTTCAGGGTCCAGTCAGCATAGTCGGGAATGTCGGTGGCAAATCGGAAAAGACCGTCCGGCGCAAGGATGCGGGCGAACTGCTTCAGGTTGGCCGGATTTACCAGACGGCGCTTCCAGTGCCGGCGCTTTGGCCAAGGATCGGGATACAATAGATCGATGCGGACAAGCGATCGGTCTGGCAGCCATGCCAGAAGCGCCGCCGCGTCGGCGTCGTGGAGGCGGACATTTTGAAGGTTCGCCTGCTCGATCCCCGCGATGCATTTCGCCAAGCCGTTGATGAATGGCTCCGCACCGATGAAGCCGGTTCCCGGCGCATTTTCGGCGCAGCGAAGGAGATGTTCGCCGCCGCCGAAACCGATCTCCAGGACCACCTTTTCGACGGGCACCGGAAAAAGCTGGCGGAGATTGTCGGGCGGTTTGGCCGTGATGTCGATGCGCAGCTTCGGCAGGTGGCGCGCCAGGAGCGCGGCCTGCCCGGAGCGCAACGCCTTGCCCTTGCGACGACCGTAAAATCCGTCGTGGCGCGTGCCCACAGCGGTAGGCCCGATACTACAGCGCGTCGGCGATCGCCCCGGCCAGATCGGTTTTCTCCCAGGAAAATCCGCCCTGAGCATCCGGTTCCCGTCCGAAATGGCCATAGGCGGCAGTGCGGGCATAGATTGGTTTGTTCAGGCCCAGATGCTGCCGTATGCCGCGCGGCGACAGGTCCATGACCTTCCCGATCGCCGTTTCCAGCGCCGCCTCGTCGACCCGGCCGGTGCCATGGAGGTCCAGGTGAATGGATAGCGGCTGGGCCACGCCGATGGCGTACGAAAGCTGGATCGTGCAGCGGTCGGCGAAATCGGCGGCGATGATGTTCTTGGCCAGATACCGCGCCGCATAGGCCGCCGATCGGTCCACCTTGGTTGGGTCCTTGCCGGAAAATGCGCCGCCGCCATGCGGTGCTGCACCGCCATACGTATCGACGATGATCTTGCGCCCGGTCAGCCCGGCATCGCCGTCCGGCCCGCCGGTGACGAATCGCCCGGTCGGGTTGACGTGCCATATTGTCTGCCCGTCCACCCAACCGTCCGGAAGCGACGCGAGGACATGGGGTTCCACAATGGCCCGGACATCGTCGGATGTCAGTTCCGGATCGAGGTGTTGGGTTGAAACCACGATTGTATGGGCGCGGACCGGCACGCCGCCGCGATACTCCACAGTCAGCTGGCTTTTGGCGTCCGGTCCCAGCATCGGTTCCGCGCCCGAATGGCGGGCATCAGCCAGGTGATGGAGAAGTCGGTGTGCGTAGAGAATGGGTGCCGGCATCAGTTCCGGCGTTTCCTTGGTGGCATAGCCGAACATGATGCCCTGGTCGCCGGCGCCTTCATCCTTGTTTCCGCCGCCGTCGACGCCCTGTGCGATATCAGCCGACTGCTCATGCACAAAGCACTCGATATCGCAGGTATCCCAGTGAAAGCCCTTTTGCTCGTAGCCGATCTTGCGGATCGTCTCGCGGGCGGTTTCGATCATCTGCTCGCGCGTTGCCGCACCGCGGATCTCGCCGAGCAGAATGACCTTGTTGGTCGTCGCCGCGGTTTCGATGGCCGTACGCGCTTCCGGCTCGGTGGTTATGATCAGGTCGACGATGGCATCGGAGATCTGATCGCAGACCTTGTCGGGATGGCCTTCAGAGACGGATTCGCTTGTAAAGATATGATCAGGGCGCGCCACGTTTTCCTCGGTTGGTTGCTGTTCCCGCAGATGCGCGGGCGGTCACAAAGAAAGGGCTGCGTGTTGCCGGGCCCTTGATGGCGCGCAGTCTTGCCCCGACCGCGCGGCGATCGTCAAGGCCAACGTGGCCGCCCCGGCCGCTTGGATTTCGACCGGGCGCTGGGTGGTGTCTGGAGTGTGGGATGTGGCGCCTTGACGGCGGGTGGTCGAGCGGTTCAGGCCGCCTCGCTTTCCTTGAGCACGCGCACCAGTTCGATCACCTTGCGGCGAAGGCGCGGTTCGGAAATTTGCGAGAACAACCGGTTCAGTTCGACCCCTTCGGAGGTCGACAGCGAATCCATCACGAAATCCCGGCTGTTGTCCTCGCTCATGCCTGGGACCGCGGACCCGCTCTCCGGATCGGGAAAGAAAAAGGAAATGGGCACCTGAAGAAGCCGTGCCACGTCGAACAGGCGGCTTGCGCCGATCCGGTTCGTGCCTTTTTCATATTTTTGCACCTGCTGAAACGTGATGCCCAGTTTCTCTCCGAGCTGCTCCTGACTCATCCCCAGCATTTTCCGGCGCACCCGGACCCGACTCCCGACATAGGAGTCGATCCAGTTCGGCTTTTTTGTCTGATTCATAACTCTTCACTATTGCCTTTGCCCGTTCATGTCGGACCGCTTTTTTGTTTTGCGGCTTCAACTTTTCGGCTTGAAAAGCCCGACTTCAACCACAGGACGATGGCCAGAGCGCTTGCAAGCGTCAATTCATTGTCTCAATTTCGATTAAAAAACCGGGTAAACGCCAGCCCGACTGCCACCACAAGTAGTATCGGAAGCATAAATCGACTTATGGTCGAGTAGGGTTTTTGCGGCAGCGCGACCGGCAGGCGGGAATCCAGGCTGACGCGTTCAAACAGTCCGGCGCGGGCGACGACGCGCCCATAGGCATCGGTCACTGCCGATATCCCCGTATTGGCGGCGCGGACCAGCGGCAATCCCTGTTCCAGCGCCCTGAGCCGGGCGATGTGGAAATGCTGGTATGGCCCGGATGTGCGCCCGAACCATGCATCGTTTGTGACGTTGAGCAGGAATCCGGGCCGTTCGCCGGGCGGCAGAATCTCCTGTGAGAATATGATCTCGTAGCAGATCAGCGGCGCAAACGGCGGCGCGGCGGCAAGCGTGAGAAGCCGCCGGCGGTTACCCTGCGCGAACGAAGGGCGGAATTTGGTGAGCTGCCGCAGGCCAAACCGGTCGAGCAAGGTATGGAAAGGCAGGTATTCACCGAACGGCACGAGATGCATTTTGTCGTAGCCGTCCTGCAGCGTGCCATCGTCGCCAAGGATCATAATGGCGTTGAATATCCGTCGCGGTTCCCCCGGGAGAGTATCCGCCCGCGCCCCGCCGGTGACCAGGGTGGCGCCCTCCGGCAGCATCTTGCCGATCCGGGCAAGGGTGTCGGCCGCCTCCGTCAATACGAACGGCAGCGCCATTTCAGGCCAAACCAGGACGGTGTTGAAGTCCAGCGGCGGCCGGCCCGGCGGTTCGCTGAGGTCGAGATGGGTTTGCACGATCCGGTCGCGGTTGGCCGGTTGCCATTTGTCGGCCTGCGCAATCGCCGGCTGTACGATCCGGAGGCGCGTATCGGGTTCGAACGCCTGCGGTGCGCTCGACAACCTGGTAAATCCGAAAAGCGCCAGGCCGGCCATCATCGCAATGGCGAGAATTGGCAGGCCATAACTCCGGCGCCCGTCTTCTGCCGGCGCCAGAACGGCCGGCGCGGCAAAAATGGCGACCGCCAGAACATTCAAGCCGCTGACGCCGAACAGCGCCACCGACTGCATCATGATTTCGCCGGCCGTCAACGCCTGTCCGATTTCGTTCCACGGGAAGCCCGTGAGCACGACACCGCGCAGCCACTCCGCCGCCCCCAATCCTGCCGCCAGGGCAAAAATGCGTTGCCAGCCATCGCGCCACAGCAACTGGGCAAGGGCGGTGCCCAGTCCGAAGAAAATTCCCAGACCGGCCGGCAGGGCGATAACCGCGAGCGGCAGCAGGAAGCCGAACCGGTCGGCTTCGACGAGAAATGCCGATCCAATCCAGTACAGCCCCGCCAGGAAGTAGCCGAATCCAAACCACCATCCGGTCACAAAGGCCGGCACAAGCCGTCTGATGCTGCCGCTGCGCGCGGCATCGATAGCGCCATCGATCAGCCAGACCAGGACGGGAAAGGTGATCCACAGCACGAAGAACATGAAAAAGGGCGGCTGCGACAACACGGAGGCCGCGCCGGCGGCAAACGAAATCGCCTGGCGGCGCACACCCCAGGAGACGATGACACCATTGGCCAGCCGGTCCATGGATTAGGTTCCTGCTGCTTTTGGCTGCATTGTCTCCAGGCCGCGGCCGGAAAGCCCAAATCGTTCGCTGCGGATCATTCGTCCCGACTCACCCGCTCCGATTCACCCGCCCCGATTCAACCATCGCGGATCGCCCCCTGCGAATCGCCCCCTGCGAATCGCTCGGAACGCGGGTTTTGTGGGGGAGAACGACTGGAAAAATCAAGTGCCGGTTGCAAACCTGCGCGTGCAGGTCGCCGCGCCCTGTCCGCCGCCTCAGCCCCGGTCGGGCCTTGTTGCCTTGCCTGCCCGGGCCTCTTTGGCCGCCGCAGCGGCGTTGTCGGTCGCTTCCGGCGCCTTTGCCGGGATTTTGGCAGGCGCGGCTTCCGATGCCGTCCGGCCGCGCGCGCGGGCGGCCGCCTTGGGCTTGCGGCGTCCGCGAATTCGCACCGTGCGGATGCGGCGGGGATCGGCATCGAGGATCTCGATTTCAAATCCGTTGACGATGTGAAGGATTTCCCCGGGGACCGGAATCCGGCTTATAGCGGCATAGATCAACCCGCCGATCGTATCGATATCGGCGTCGTCGCCGGTCTTGAACGACGGGCTGATAACCTCGCAGGCATCCTCCACCAGCGCCCGCGCATCGGCTTCATACTGCCCGTCCGAGATTTCACGGATCGTGAACTCTTCGTCGACATCGTGCTCGTCCTCGATCTCGCCGAAGATGGTTTCCACCAGATCCTCCAGCGAAACGAGCCCGTCCGTGCCGCCATACTCGTCGATCACCAGCGCCATTTGCGTCCTTGAGGCCTGCATGCGTTCCAGAAGCATGCGAACCGGCATGGAGGGCGGTACGAAGAGGATCGGCCGGATGATATTGGCAGCGGTCAGGGTTTGCTGCAGGTCGACGGCCGACAGGTCGAAAGGCGTGTTGGTGCCGTTGCGTTTGTCTGCCTGGTCGGCTGTATCGGCGATCCAGCCCATCACGTCCTTGATATGTGCCATGCCGATCGGGTCGTCCAGGCTCTCGCGATAGACAGGCATGCGAGAGTGGCCGGCTTTGCGAAAGGCGCTCATCAGGTCGCCGACGGAGATTTCCGCATCCACGGCATCGATACTGGCCCGCGGCACCATGACGTCATCCACGCGCAGGTCGCCAAGCTTGAGCACGGCCCTGAGCATGGTGCGCTCTTCCGGGGAAAAGGCCCCGCCGCGGCCTTCGTCGGCGTCAAGCACCTGTTCCAGTTCGGATCGCGCCGAGCCATTGGTCGGCAAGCCGGCAAGCGACCGGAGGAAACCGAGGAGCCGCGCCATGCGGCTGCCAGCGTCGCCGGCCGTCTGTTCGGGGGCCGGATCTTCAGGTTCGGGTACGGGTTCGTTGTTCATGGGTGGAGCGATGTCGGGCCGGCGGTCATCCGGTCTATCTATGCCGTGCAGGCTGCAAGCGGCAAGGTGGGGCGGATGTCCCGCGGGTGGCCGGTATTCCAGGCAGGGAGATTTGGATCACGTGATCTGGCGCCGGTGTTCTGGGTCACGATTGCGGCAGGCCGGAGTCATAGGGATCGGCAATGCCGAGCTCTGCAAGTGCGGCCCGTTCCAGGTTTTCCATGGTCATGGCTGTCTCATCGTCATCGTGACCATAGCCGAGGATGTGTAAGAATCCATGAATCAGCAAGTGGGCGATATGATGCTCCGGCGGCTTGTTTGCAAGTCCGGCCTCCTCGGCCACGGTCTCCTGGGCCAGCACGATATCGCCAAGTATCGGTCCGCCGTCCTGGGGAAAGGACAGCACATTCGTGGCCTTGTCCTTGTTCCGCCATTTGGCGTTGAGCGTTCGGATGGTGGCATCATCGGTAAACACGACGCTGAGTTCGGCGTTTTCCGGGATCTCCGCATCGCAAACCGCCAGCGCCGCCGCGACCGCTTCGCCGGCCAGCCGTTCCAGGCCGTCGGCGTCCGGCCACGCGCCCTTTTCGAAATAAAGGTCAAGCGCGAGATCGTGGTCCGATACCGCGGCGGCGGCGGATTCCCCGGTCTTGCCGGCGTCAGGTTCGGTCATGAAAAGGGATCCCGTCCGGCCGGCCGTCCACCATCGGTCCCGGCACGCGTTGCAGCGTTTTTCTTGCCCGCGCCGTCATATGCATCGACAATGCGCTGAACCAGCGGGTGGCGAACGACATCGGCGCCGGTGAATTGCGCAATGTCCACGCCGCCGACCCCGTTCAGAATGCGAACGGCCTCCACAAGACCGGATTCCGCTCCGCCGCCGAGATCGATCTGCGATGGATCGCCCGTCACGATCATCTTCGCACCTTCACCGAGCCGGGTCAGGAACATCTTCATTTGCATCGTCGTGGCGTTTTGCGCTTCATCGAGGATGATTGCGGCATGGGCAAGGGTGCGGCCACGCATAAAGGCGAGGGGCGCCACTTCGATCCCGCCCGATTGCAGGCCGCGCTCCACCTTGTCTGCCGGCATCATGTCGTAAAGCGCGTCGTAGAGCGGCCTGAGATACGGATCGACCTTTTCCCGCATGTCGCCGGGCAGAAAACCCAGGCGCTCCCCGGCTTCGACCGCTGGTCGGGAAAGGATGATCCGCTCCACCGCGCCGCGTTCCAGGAGTGCCGCGGCGAAGGCGACCGCCAGGTATGTCTTGCCGGTACCGGCCGGCCCGATGCCGAAAACCAGCTCGCAGCGATCCATGGCACGGATATAGGCGTCCTGCATCGGCGTACGCGCGACGATCGACCGCTTGCGGGTAGCGATGCGGGCGAACTGCATCCGTCCGGTCTCGTCCAGCGTCGGCAGAGGCAGCTGGGCGTCCGGCTGCTCGGCCATCCGGATCGCACCCTCGACATCACCCAGGTAGATGTCATGGCCCTCCATCAGCCGCGCATACAAGGCATCGAGAACCCTTTTTGACTGGCGAAGTGTGTCCGGAGGGCCCGTGAGCCGTACAATATTCCCGTGCGCGACGGCGGAGATGCCGAGCCGCTTTTCAATCAAAGCCAGGTGCTGGTCGAATTCGCCGAACAGGGCGCCGGCCAGACGATTGTCGTCGAACACCAGCTCCAGTTCGTTGCCGGTGTCCGGACCGATCGCGGCAGAAGCGCCCGGCGTGCCGGTTGTCATGGGGTCGCTGCCGCCTCCGCTGGCACGCCGCGCCGGGCCGATGCCGGATCTGGCGCGTCCTGCGGTATCTCGCACTGGGTTCCGAACAAGCTGTTGGGGCCGGCCTTGCCGATCCGCACCGGCACAATGGATCCGATCAGCGCATCCGGTGCTTCCAGTTGCACCGCCTGGAGGTGCGGCGAACGGCCGGCCACCTGGCCTGGCTTCCGGCCCTTGCGCTCAATCAGCACATCGACAATCCGGCCGGTGACACGGGAATTGAAGGCATGCTGCTGCCGGTCGAGCAGCGCTTGCAATTCTGCCAGGCGCTCCGATTTCACCGCATCCGGCACCTGGTCGTCGCGCGCGGCCGCGGGCGTACCGGGGCGGGGGCTGTATTTGAACGAATAGGCCTGGGCGTAGGCCACCGTCTCCACCAGCGCCATTGTTTCGGAAAAATCCCTGTCGGTCTCGCCGGGAAAGCCGACGATGAAATCGCCTGACAGCGCGATATCCGGGCGGGCCGCGCGTATCTTGTCGACGAGATGAAGATACGCCGCCCGATCATGACCGCGGTTCATGGCCGCGAGTATCCGGTCCGATCCCGACTGAACCGGCAGGTGCAGGTAGGGCATCAGCGCCGGTAATTTTCGGTGGGCTTCGATCAGATCCTCACGCATGTCCCTCGGATGGCTTGTCGTGTATCGCAGCCGGTCAAGCCCGGGGCGTTGGGCCAGTTTCTCCAGAAGCCGGGCCAGCGACCAGTCGTCCCCGTCCGGACCCCTGCCATGATAGGCGTTGACGTTCTGTCCCAAAAGCATGATTTCCCGCGCACCGCGGGCGATATGGGCCTCGGCCTCCGCGACAATGGCCGCGATCGGTCGCGACATTTCCGCGCCGCGGGTGTAGGGCACGACACAGAAGGTGCAGAACTTGTCGCAGCCTTCCTGTACGGTCAAAAATGCGCTGGCCGGCCCTTTTGAGGGCTTCGCCGCCGGTCCGGCGGCCGGGCCGGCGCCGGCCCTTTGCCCGGGCGGCGGCAGGAAGTTGAACTTGTCCTTGGCGGGAAAGTCCGTTTCCACCGCGGTGCCCGCCCGGCGGGCGCGGTCGAGCACCTGCGGCAGCCGGTGATAGCTCTGCGGTCCGATGACCACGTCGATGGCCGGTGCCCGGGCGATCATTTCCGCCCCTTCCGCCTGGGCGACGCAGCCGGCGACCACGATCTGGACGGAATTGCCGTTGCGCGCCGCTGCCTCTTTCACCGCACGCAGCCGGCCCACTTCGGAATAGACCTTTTCGGCCGCCTTTTCGCGGATATGGCATGTATTGAGCACGATCAGGTCCGCATCCTCCGGGCCGGCGCCGGTGGCGTAACCGGCGTCCGACAGAACATCCTCGATCCGGGTGGAATCGTAAACGTTCATCTGACAGCCATAGGTGCGGACAAAGGCTTTTTTCATGGCCCTCTGGTCTGGCATTTGCTTATCGGATTGTTGAGGTCACGCCGCGTGCTATCACCCGTTGCCCGCTCGGTTGCAAACGCGGTGTTTCGGCGCGGCGCAGTATTCGATCACGGATCACGCGCCTTTTCTAACGCAATTCCCGGCAAGCCGCTAGTCGGCTGATGCGGTCAGTTCGGCAGCCAGCAGCACGTCCGGATCGCGGCCGGTGTTGAGGCCGGCGACCAATCGGCGCACCATCTCGCCGCATTCGGCGGCGATGGCCTTGCGGTCATCGCCGGGCGCGAGGGCGCGTGCCGGCCCGAACGCGACATGCACATCGATCCCGCCCCGCATGAGCACCAGCTTCAGATGTGGCAACAGGTCGGTGTCGCCGTACCAGGCGGCCCGCGAACGATGCAGACGGCCAAGCGGAATGCCATGGCTGCGGACATAGGCGATGGCCACTGGTTGCACCGTGGCCGCACCGTCCGAGCCGACGGCGCGCTGGGCCGCGCCGATCAGCGCTGAACGGAAGGGCAGGACATGGTTGCCGTCGCTTGACGTGCCCTCGGCAAAAAGGACGACAATGTCGCCATCGGCCAGCCGCCGGGCGACCTCGTCGGCCTTTTCGCCTGTCTTGGTGCGGCGGGCGCGCTCGATAAAGATCGAGTGTTGCAGTTTGGCCAGCAGTCCGAAGATCGGCCAGTTGGCGACCTCGCTCTTGGCGATGAACGACAACGGAGCCAGGCTCGCCAGTATTTCGATGTCCAGCCACGACATGTGGTTGGACAGGAGGAGAAGCGGCCGTTCGGAAGAAATATGGCCGGAGACGATAACCCGCACACCCATCAGATACAGCACAAGGCGGTGCCACCACACCGTGAGCATGCTTGTCGACCGCCGTTTCACGGCAAGAACCAGAAGATGCACGGGCGCCATCACCAGCAGGGAAATGGCCGCGATCAAAACGATGAAGATCAGGCGAATCCAGCCGATCATGCCTTACTCGTTCTTGTCGAGCGGCAACCCGTAGAGTTCCAGCTTGTGATCGACCAGACGGTATCCGAGCCGTTCGGCAATGCGTTCCTGGATGGCCTCGATCTCTTCGTCGCGAAACTCGATGACCTTGCCGCTGCGCAGATCGATCAGGTGATCGTGGTGTTCGTCGGGAATTGTTTCATACCGTGCCCGGCCATCTCCGAATTCGTGGCGTTCGATGATCCCTGAATCTTCGAAAAGGCGCACGGTCCTGTAAACCGTGGATATTGATATTTTCGGGTCGATTTCGACCGCACGCCGGTAGAGTTCTTCGACATCGGGATGGTCGGTCGCCGCATCCAGGACACGTGCGATGACGCGGCGCTGGTCGGTCATGCGCATGCCCTTATTGAAACATGCGTCCTCCAGGTCGGACCGATCGCTCTCGGCCATCGTTTCTCCCCCGATAGCGCCAGGCGGTCATATCCCGCCTTCAAGCCCGCAGTTCGCCGGAGCCGTCGGACAGTGTTGCGTTCACGCCGGCCCGGCCCGGGCGGTTTCATCCGCTGGCCCTAGCGGACTTGCCGGCTCATGACAAGCGCCGTCCGCGGCGAGGTCCGGCCTTGCCGATAGTAGTCCGGGCGATTGCCGGTTGCCTGAAATTCCTGCGATTTGTAAAGGCGCACTGCAGCCTCGTTCCCCGCATCGACCTCCAGATGGACGCTGGCAACACGATCCCGATACAGGTTCCGCAGCGCGTCTTCCATCAGCGCCCGGCCGATCCCGCGCCGCCTGTAGCCGGGCCGCACCGCGATCGACAGAACCTCTGCCTCATCGGCTGCCTTGCGGATCATCACAAACCCGGCCGGCTGGCTCCTGCCAAGCCTTCGGCGGCGTTCGGCGATCAGGCAAGCCACGCTGTCCTGGGCAAGCAGCGATTCGACGTCCGATTCACTCCATCCGCGATTGAAGGCCTCGCCATGCATGGCCGAGATGATATCGGTGTCGGCCAGGCCTGCGGCGCGGATGAATGTCTCGCCGGAGATGATGTTCATCGGTCCGTTCCCGGTTCGTAAGGCTGCCGCGACAGGAGCGTTGCCGCCTGCGGTTGGGCGTCCGGTTCCCGCAGGTAAAGGGGGAGTGGCGGTGATGTGCCGCGGTTTTGCCTGGCCAGCCTGGCAAGTTGCGCCATCGCCGGAACATCGGCAGGCGAGGCGACCTTCGCCGAGACCGAATGAGCCGCCAGGTTTTCGGCCGCCGCCGCGGCGGCCGATCCGACCAGAATGACTGTCTGCGCGGCAGCCGCCCCGGCCAGCTTGCGGAGAAGCCGGTCCGGCCGGCAGGCCGCGGAAGGCAGGAACGGCGCCGTGCCGCGATGCACTCTTTCCGCCCGGGCGAATATCTGGCCGCGTCGGGCGTCCCGGGCAGCGACGATCAGGCCGGACCCGTCCGTCACCCCGTGATTTGACGCGCGAACCGTCTCGATCATCGCTTCCAATCCGTCGATACCGATGGCCGGAATGTCACGTGCCAGCGCCAGCCCGCGCGCCATGGCGATGCCGACGCGCACACCGGTAAACGAGCCTGGCCCGGCCGTCACGGCGATTCCGGCAAGATCGCCATAGCGGAGCGAGGAATCGTTCAGGAGTTCGGTGATCTGGATCGGTAGGTGTTCGGCATGGCCCCGTCCGATATTTTCACTTCGCGCGGCGACGACCGGGTCAGGCCCCTCGCCGTCTATCAGGGCAGCGGCGCAGACCGGGCCGGTCGTATCGATCGCAAGCCACGTCATGGCAATGGCGCCTGGAGGAAATATGCCGAAAGCGAATCCGGATCGCCGGCTGTCATGCCGGAGGCGGCCTCATACCGGCTGCACTTCCTTCACATCCGGGAGGAAGTGCCGGAACAGGTTTTCAATGCCGTGCTTCAGGGTCGCGGTGGAGGATGGGCATCCTGCGCAGGCGCCCCGCATATGGAGGTAAACCACACCGTCGCGGAACCCGTGAAACGTGATGTCGCCGCCGTCATTGGCCACGGCCGGGCGCACCCGTGTGTCGAGCAACTCCTTGATCGTGGCCACGGTCTGCGCATCGGCGGCATCGAAATTGTCGTCGCTGGGTTCCGATTCGCCCGTCTCCTCGATCACCGGTTGGCCCGACATGTAGTGCTCCATGATCGCGCCAAGGATCGCCGGCTTCAAATGCGCCCATTCGCCCCCGTCTTTCGTCACGGTGATGAAATCATGGCCGAGAAACACCCCTGTCACACCGTCAACGGCGAAGATGTTCAGCGCCAATGGCGAGGTCCGGGCGTCGTCGGCGGATCGGTAGTCGCGGGTCCCGGTGGCCAGGACCGCCGGGCCCGGGATGAATTTCAGTGTCGCCGGATTGGGTGTCGCTTCGGTCTGGATAAACATGACGCCTCAGCCGTTCCGCCGTGCCGGCGCAAACCCATGTTGCGACACGGCCGACATTTGCCAGTTTGGAATTATTCCAAGAAATGGCCTCTCGCCCCGTTCCGGTCAAGTCAAAACCTGCCGGTCGCGTGCTCAGCCGGCGGCTATTCCCGCTTCCCAGCCCAGGATTGCCTGTTTGCGAACCGTGCCCCAGTGATATCCGGTCAGTTTGCCGCCCCGGCCCAGAACGCGGTGGCAGGGCACGACAAAGGAAATCGGGTTGCGGCCGACGGCGCCCCCGATCGCGCGGGCCGCCTTCGGCTTGTCGATATGCCGCGCGATATCCGAATAGGTGGTGGCGCGTCCGAACGGGATCTTCAAGAGCGTTTCCCAGACACGGATTTCGAAATCACTTCCGATCATCACCACGCGCAGCGGCCGGTCGGGATGCCAGGTACGCGGATCGAAGACGCGCCGTGCCAACGGCGCGGTGGCCCTGTCATTTGCCGTGAATTCCGCATGCGGCCATCGTCGGATCATGTCGTCGAGCGCGGCCTTCTCGCCGCCCCTGTCGGCAAATGCCAGACCGCACAGGCCCCTTTCGGTGGCCATTACCAGGGCTTTGCCAAACGGCGAATCGTGAAATCCGTAGGATATGCGGAGTCCGGCGCCGCGTGTTCGAATGTCGCCCGGCGTCACCGCGTCATGGGTTACAAACAGATCGTGGAGCCGGCCGGGCCCCGACAGCCCGACCTCATAAGTCGTGTCGAGCACGGTCGCCGACTGCGCCAGCAAATTGCGCGCATGGTCGATCGTGATTGCCTGCAGGAAGGCCTTTGGCGTCAAGCCGGCCCATCGCCGAAATGTCTTGTGCAATCGCGTCGGGCTGGTTCCCGTGTGTTTGGCGATGCTTTCGAGCGAGGGCTGGTCGCGCCAGTTTTCCGTCAGATAGGCGATTGCCGCGCGCACGATGTCGTAGTCGTCGCCGTTTCGCTCAAGCCCGACGGGTAGCGGTCGGTCGGCCGCCGTTTCGGTTGCAAGCATTGTCCGGTCCTCCGAATACCGTTTTCTGGTCCTTGTGCCGGATTGTGAACACCGGCAGGGTACCGGACCACCCGATTCTTGCCGCTTGTCCGAGATCTCCCCCGTTCAGGCCGGATTGCCGCGGATTGCCGAAAGCGCGGCGGCAAACGCCCCGGCAAAGTCGGTCCGGTCGGAAGGATTGAGAAATGCGCCTACCGGTATGGCCCGGTCGCGAAACCAGACATGGATGGCTGATACGAGGTTGTCGCTGTCGCGCGCTATGTCCAGTCGCACCCAGGCCGGATTGAACGTTTCAACCCGGGTTCGTCCGGACGCGGTGACCTTGCGGATGGTCAGGGCGCCGGTGCTGATGCTGACTTCCTCGAAGGCCCGCGCGGCGCGGAAATTGATATGAAACGCGAGCCAGACGAGAAGGAAATCCAGTCCGAGGAACCCGACCACCGGCCAGGCACCCAAACGGTAGAACAGGAGGCCGGCGATGAACGAGGTCAGGCCAATCAACACGATGACAAATGCAAAGCCCGGCCGGCCGAGCGAGCGATAGGGTGTCAGTGTGGCCGAAAAGACCTGTTGTTTCACTGCATCCGGCTGCATTGCGTTGTGGTCCGGCGCGTCAGGTGGATTGCTGTCGACCATGACGCGATAATATAGAATGACCATGGCCGATAACAGTCCACGCCGCCGAAAGCCCGGCAACAAAACCGCAGCGCGCACGCCGGCCAGCGGTTCCCGGTCGGAAACAGGACCGGCGCTCGCCGGACCGGCCGTGCGCAAAGGCGCTCGCCGCCCGGCCCGCGCGAACCTGACGAAGATGCAGATCGACGATTTGTTTTCGCGTCTCGCCGCCGCCTCGCCGGAACCGAAAGGCGAATTGCACTACATCAATCCCTACACGCTCCTGGTTGCCGTCGTGCTTTCCGCCCAGGCAACCGACGTCGGCGTCAACAGGGCGACCGAACCGTTGTTCGCCGTTGCCGATACGCCGGAAAAAATGGTCGCCCTCGGAGAGACGCGGTTGCGCGACCACATCAGGACCATCGGTCTCTTCCGCAACAAGGCCAAAAACGTCATCGCGCTGTCGGAACGCTTGATCGCCGAGCACGGCAGCGTCGTTCCGCGCGACCGTGCGGCGCTGGAAGCGTTGCCCGGCGTCGGACGCAAGACCGCCAACGTGGTGCTGAATATCGCGTTCGCCGAGCCGACAATTGCTGTCGACACCCATGTCTTTCGCGTCTCCAATCGCACGGGCCTTGCCCCGGGAAAGGACGTCATGGCTGTGGAGCGGTTGCTGGATCGGGTCGTGCCGCCGAAATACAGGCTCCACGCGCATCATTGGTTGATTCTGCACGGCCGGTATGTGTGCAAGGCGCGAAAGCCGGAATGCCACCGATGCGCCATTGCCGACCTTTGCCGCTTTCCCGACAAAACGGCCTGAAGTTGCCATCGATGACCGGTTGCCCGGTCAGCCGGTCCCGGTCGATCCGAAGCCGCCGGAACCGCGGTCCGACGCGTCAAGTTCGGCAACCTCCATCAGGCGGGCCGCGGCCACCGGCGCAACGACCAGTTGGGCGATCCGCATGGCCGGAGCCACAACGAAAGGGGCATCGCCATGATTGATCAGGATGACTTTGATCTCACCGCGATAGTCGGCGTCGATCGTTCCCGGCGCATTGAGGACGGTGACGCCGTGCTTGTGCGCCAGGCTTGATCGCGGTCGCACTTGCGCCTCATGGCCCGGCGGCAGCGCAATCGCAAAACCGGTAGGGACAAGAGCCCGTGCCGCCGGTTCCAGAACGATCGGCGCGGCAATCGCCGCGGCAAGGTCGATACCTGCCGAGCCCGTTGTCGCCGCCGCCGGCAGGGGCAGGTCGGCGCCATGGTCGAGGCGTTGCACAAGCACGCATGCCGCATCGGAATTCGCGCCGCCGCCGGCCGAGCCGTCTGTCGGAGTCACTCCGCCGCCTCGCCATCCGGCTTTGCGCCGCCTGGCTGGTGATCCGCGCCAAGCGCCTGCGCGATCCGCTCCACCAGTCGGTTGGCGACCTCTGTCTTGGGCAGGTCAGGCCAGTCCTCCACCCCGTCCGCCGAAATCAGGTGTACCGTGTTGCGATCGCCGCCCATGATGCCGCTTTGCGGCGAGACGTCATTGGCAATGATCCAGTCGCAGCCCTTTGTGGCGAGCTTGGTTTTGCTGTTGATCAGCAAATCGTCGGTCTCCGCGGCAAAACCGATCACCAGCTCCGGCCGGTTGTCGTGATCGGCGACGAATTTCAGTATGTCGGGATTCTCCACGAGATCGAATTTCGGCGGTCCGTCCGCGCCCTTTTTCTGCTTGGCGTCAAACGCCGTCGCCGTCCGCCAGTCGGCGACGGCCGCGGCCATCACCGCGATATCCACCGGCAGCGCCGCCTCGACATGGAAATGCATGTCGCATGCGGTCTCCACGGCGATCCGGTTGACGCCAGCCGGGGGATCGAGCCGGGTCGGGCCGGAAACCAGGATCACATCGGCGCCGGCGGTCGCCAGCGCGCCGGCGATGGCATAGCCTTGTTTGCCCGAAGAGCGATTGGCCAGGTAGCGCACCGGATCGATGGGTTCGTGGGTCGGTCCCGCGGTGACGATCGCCCGTCGGCCGGCCAGGGGCCGGCTGCGGGGCACCAGGATATTTTCGGCCTTGTCGGCGATCGTCTCCGGCTCGGCCATGCGGCCCATACCGGCTTCACCGGCCTCCGCCATTTCGCCCGCTTCGGGTCCGACGAACAAGAGACCGTCCTCGGCCAGCCGTTTGCGGTTGCGCCGTGTGGCCGGATGCGCCCACATGGCCGGATTCATCGCCGGGGCCATCAGGACGGGTGCCTTGGTCGCCAGCAGCACCGCTGTCGCCAGGTCATTGGCGAGCCCGGTGGCCATTTTCGCCATCAGGTCGGCGGTTGCCGGCGCGACGAGGATCAGGTCGGCGCCGCGCGCAAGGCGGATATGGCCGATATCGGTTTCGGCCTGACGGTCGAACAGGTCTGTCAGAACGGGGCCATGGGCGACCGCGCCGGCCGCCAGCGGCGTGATGAATTGCCGGGCGGCATCGGTCATGATGACCGTGACCAGCGCACCCCGCTCCTTCAGCCTGCGGATCAGGTCGAGCGACTTGTAGGCGGCAATGCCGCCGCCGATGATCAGAACGAGGGATTTTCCGCTTAGCCGGTCCATGGTGCACTATACCATTGACACGGTGGCGATCGCGACCAGAACGGCGGCGCCTGCGATAATCCACAGCGCCAGGCGCCCTGACCGGTTGTGGCGTGCCTCTGCGGCGCCTATGCCGGCGACAGTCTCCGCATCCAGTCGAAATCCGCTTGCGCCCATCGTGTCGAGTTCCGCCGAAAGCCGTTCGGCGCGGCGAGCGAGTTCGGGCATCTGGCCGGCAAAACGCGACAGCGCCGCCAGCCCGTCCACGGCGTCTTCCAGCCGGCCGGCCGGCCCCAGATGGCGGGCAATCCAGTCTCCGACAACCGGTTCGGCGGTCGACCACATATCGAATTCCGCATCCAGGCGTCGCGACACGCCTTCCACGACCACCATGGTCTTCTGCAACAAAAGCAGCTCCGGGCGGGTTTGCATGTCGAATATGTCGGTAATCTCAAACAGCAGTTGCAGCAGCCGTGCCATGGAGATGTCGCTGGCTTTCTGGCCGTGAATGGGTTCGCCGATGGCGCGAAGGGCCTGGGCGAAATCTTCGACCGCATGCTTCTCCGGCACATAGCCGGCGTCGAAGTGGACCTGGGCGATGCGCTGATAGTCGCGGTTGATGAAACCGTAGAGGATTTCCGCCAGGAACCGCCGTTCCTTGGCGCCCAGCCGTCCCATGATCCCTAGGTCGACGGCAATGATCCTGCCCTGCGTGTCAGCGAACAGATTGCCTTCATGCATGTCGGCATGAAAAAAGCCGTCGCGCAGCGCGTGGCGCAGAAAGGCCTGCATGATCGCCTTCGCCAGTGCCGGCCGGTCCAGTCCCGCCGCGTCGAGGGCCTCAAGGTCGATCAGGCGGATCCCGTCGATCCACTCGGTGACCAGCACATCGCGCCCTGTCAGATCCCAATTGACAGCGGGCACGCGGAATTGCGGATCGTCGGCTGTGTTTTCCGCCATTTCCGAAAGCGCCGCAGCCTCCAGCCGCAAATCCATTTCCAGAATGACGGTACGCTCCAGCGTGTCGACGACCGCAATCGGCTTCAGCCGGCGGGTTTCCGGCACCATGCGCTCGACGAAACGGGCCCCGGAATAGAAGGCCGAAAGATCCTTGGCGAAACGCGACCGGACATCCGGCCGCAGCACTTTCACGGCGACGGCGCCCGATGCTATTTCGCCCGCTGTTTCGTCGGTTTGCACCGCCGCGGGTTGGGCGGCGGCGGCCGGTTGATTGTCGCTTCCCTGATCGGCCGGCTCGCCGGTATTCGCCTTGTCTTCCCGGGCGTCGAATTCGGGGCGCAGCCGGGCCCAATGGACCTGGGCGATCGACGCCGCGGCGACCGGTTCGCCGAATTCGGCAAAGACCATATCGATGTCACGTCCGAGATTGGCAGCAACGATCTCCCTTGCCTTGGCAGTTGGAAAGGGCGCCATGTCATCCTTCAGGACCGACAGCGCTTCGGCCGCTTCGTTACCCACAATATCCTGCCGCGTGGCCAGAAACTGGCCGAGCTTGACATAGGACGGCCCGAGCCGGTTGAGGGCATCGGAAAGCCGCGTGCCGCGATCCGCGTCGCTCAGGCCGCGCGGTTCCAGCCTTCGTGCCAGACGGACGAGCCGGGCCGTGCCCGCCGGCATTTCGGCGGTCTCCGCGAACCCGAATGCGCCGGAGCGGGCAATTGCAAGGCCGGCCCGGACGAGGCGGAGGGCGTTCAACATCGGCAACGATCGTCGGCCATCGGCTCGTGCCTCAGATTTTCCAGCCGGAATGAATTGCGACGATGCCGCCGGAAAGGTTTCGGTGGGTCACCCGCGAAAACCCGGCATCTTCGATCATCGCCGCGAAACGGGCCTGATTGGGAAACGCCTTAATCGAGTCCACCAGATAGGAATAGGATTCACGGTCCCCGGTGACGAGATGCCCCAGCGTCGGAATGACGTTGCGGGAGTAGGTTTCATATATCTTGTCGAACACCGGCACGGCGACTTCCGAAAATTCCAGGCACAGAAACCGGCCACCGGGCTTCAGGACCCGGAATGCCTCCTCCAGCGCCACGTCGATGCGGGGAACATTGCGGATGCCGAACGCAATCGTATAGGCGTTGAACACAGAATCGGGAAAGGGCAGCGCCTCGGCATTGGCCTCAACAAAGGTCACGCCCGCAACACCTTGACGTGCGGCCCGCCGCCGCCCCACCTCAAGCATTGACGGGTTGATGTCGGCGGCGGTGATATCGGCGTGGCCGGCCGAGCGCTCGGCGATCCGCAACGCGATATCGCCACTGCCGCCGGCCATGTCGAGCACCTTGTAGGGTTGGCCGGCACGCGGCGGCGCCAGCCACGAGACCATCGCGGATTTCCACAGCCGATGGACGCCTGCCGACATCAGGTCGTTCATGAGGTCATACCGCCCGGCGACCGAGTGGAACACATTGTCGACGAGCCCTTGCTTGTCCTCAAGCGGAACCGTTCGACTGCCGAAGTTTGCCGTCTGGGTCATTTGGTTTGCCATATCTCCATCGCCGGTCCGCTCACCCGCCGGCTCCGACGGGGATCATATCGGATTGCATACCGCTATGCCACGTGGCCTTGTCGCTGCCGCTGTCTCTATCTAGGCTCGGAGCCTATCGACAAACCCTTTCACGATACTGAAGCGATCCGCGGGGAAACGCATTGCCCGAGTTGCCGGAAGTCGAAACCGTCCGCCGCGGACTTGTGCCGGTTCTGGAAGGCGCCACGATAGACAGGGCCGAGGTTCGCCGCGCCGGTCTCCGCTACCCCTTTCCACCGGGATTTGGACAAGGGCTGAACGGGGCCACCGTCCTCGGTCTCGACCGGCGGGCAAAATACCTGTTGGCCGCGCTCGACACTGGACAGATGCTGGTGGTGCATCTGGGCATGTCGGGATCGTTTCGCACCGAGCTGGCCTTGCCCCATCCGGCATCGTCGGCCAATGACGTCCGCCAGCGCCCCGGCGGCAAGGATTCGCGCCACGATCACGTTGTCCTCCATCTGCGCGGCGGCACGCGTGTCGTCTACAACGATCCCCGCCGTTTCGGCTTCATGGACCTCATATCGGCGGACACATGGGCAGAGCACCCCTGGTTTGTGCGCCTCGGGCCGGAGCCGACCGGCAATGCGCTTTCGGCGGTTGTCCTGGCGGAAAAAATATCGGGGCGCCGGGCGCCCCTCAAGGCGGTGCTTCTCGATCAGGCAGTGATCGCGGGTCTCGGCAATATCTATGTTTGTGAAGCGCTTTGGCGTGCCCATCTCTCGCCGCGACGAATGGCGGCGAGCCTGGTCACAATGGCCGGGAGCCCCACGGCGCGATTGGGTCGGTTGACCGATGCCATTCGGTCCGTCATCGGCGATGCGATCGATGCCGGCGGCTCATCGTTGCGCGACCATGTACGGACCGACGGGACGCTCGGCTATTTCCAGCATCGGTTCTCCGTCTATGGCCGCCAGGGCGAACCCTGCGCGCGCCAGGCCTGCCGCGGCACAATCCGGCGGATCGTCCAGTCGGGCCGGTCGACATTCTTTTGTCCCACCTGCCAGCGTTAGATATTCGGGGGCGGCGATCAGGCGTATCTTGCCGAGCGCCCCGCGACTGCGTAGGCCGGTACAGTCGATCGTGCGCACCACAATCCTGCAAAGGCATGCCATGGCATATGAAACGCTCCTGACCGAAGTCCGCAACAGGGTGGCAATCATCACCCTCAACCGGCCCGACGCGCTCAACGCGTTGTCGGCAACGCTGATGAACGAGTTGATCGATGCCCTTCGACGCTTCGATGCCGAACCGGACATCGGCGCCATTGTCTTGACCGGATCGCACAAGGCATTCGCTGCCGGCGCCGATATCCGGGAAATGGCAAACCTGGACTTCATCGATGCCTTCATGGGCGACGAGGCGGCCGACTGGGAACACGTTGCGCAGATCCGCAAGCCGGTTATCGCCGCAGTTGCGGGATATGCCCTTGGCGGCGGCTGCGAACTCGCGATGATGTGCGACATTATCCTGGCCGCCGACACGGCAAGGTTCGGGCAACCGGAGATCACGCTCGGCATTATCCCCGGTATCGGCGGAACCCAGCGCCTTGTTCGCGCCGTCGGCAAGGCAAAGGCGATGGAGTTGTGCCTGTCGGGCCGGATGATGGACGCCGGGGAAGCCGAACGCGCCGGGCTCGTTGCCCGCGTCATACCGGCCGATGAACTGGTGACGGAGGCTGTGAAACTTGCGGAGACGATCGCCGGTCAGCCGGTTGCCGCGGCAATGATGGCCAAGGAAGCGATCAACCGGGCATATGAAACGCCCCTTTCGGAAGGCCTGAAATACGAACGTCGTCTGTTTCACGCCCTCTTCGCCACCGAGGACCAGAAAGAGGGTATGGACGCATTTGTCCAAAAGCGCACCGCCCATTTCAAGAACCGTTAGGCGATCGCCGTTGACGCAGGCGGACGACCCCCTTATAGAGGCGCCCACGATGCGGCCGTAGGGCCGCTTTTGTCGTTTGCACCGGACATTCCCGGAAACCGCGGCTGGATTTCCATGCTCGGGTTGTTGGAGAAGCGACGGGCAGCGCGGGATCAAGACGGACACATGGCAAACACATCTTCTGCGAAGAAGGCGGTGCGCAAGATTGCCCGCCGCACCGAAACAAACAAGGCGCGACGCACCCGGATGCGTTCGCATATTCGTGCGGTGGAAGAGGCGATCGCCAGCGGCGACCGTACGGCGGCCGACGCGGCCTTGCGCAAGGCGCAACCGGTGATCATCAGCGCCGGCGCCAAAGGCATCGTTCACAAGAACAAAGCGGCCCGCAAGGTGGCCCGCCTGGCACACCGGGTGAACGCACTCTAGGCACCGCCAGGGGGCGCCGCGGGTGTTGATCTGCCCCTTGCGCCGCCTTGTTTCGGGTCAGCCGGACCGTTCTCGGAATTTTCCGGCTTTCTGACAGGCAACGGGCGCAGACCGATCGGTGGGGCTGCGCGCCTGGCCGGGCGCGCCGCGATTTGACACCGTCCGCCGATCAGGTGCGGATTGGAGCGGTCTGTGCGATTGGCCTGGCGACCGGGCGATCCGCGGCGGAAAACTTGCCGTAACGTCAACCTGCAAGCCCGGCGCATCCAGCCCATTGAATATGTTGTATAATTGGCACAATTCGTGGACAGGCGATATCGGCGTCCTTGCCGCCCGATTCCGCGCCGGCGGAAGGGTCGGACATACGGGAACTGAGCCCGCGACTCCGATTGCCGGTCCGAGTCAAAAAAACCTATTTGTTAACAAATGGTTAAATGCAAGAGATTCAATCGAACCCGAAATTTTCCGGGCATACGATCTGTCAATCCCCCTGCGCGAGATTTTTTTTTGGGCATTCGAATACGGCTGTTGCAAATATCACACAAAACCGTTGAATTGATTGTACCATAAGGATTTTTCCCCCCGTCCGATCCCGCAGCCGAACGGGCATGCATCATTCCCGGGCCGCCCCCTTGCGGCAGTTTGGCAAGAATCCGTTTTGCCATGTTGCCGGAGTTTTCGACCTGTGTATCTTCAGGGGGACGGGGCGACCCGGCTGTCGAAACCAACTGTAACCGGCTGCGTATGCCGCGCTTCACGCTGATATTTTCGCGTGGCGCGCAACGGGTGAGTTTTGCCCGGTTGCAGCCACGGATTGCGGCAGCGGTAGTTTGGTCGTTCCGGTGTCTGGCCGATTTCCGGCCGTGATCGTGACGGAGCCTGAATTGGGTTCGATATCGGTCCGTTCGGAATGTCGACCATGTAGAAACCGCGTGTTCGGGTTGTTTGCTGGTGTGAACAGGACATTCGGTTTGGGCAGGTCGGCGAGCGCTTTGCGCGGTCGGCAATCAGGCGCCTTCCTGTTCCGGTGATCTGCCGGATTTTAGCGAGGGGCTGGGGTGTGCGGAGTCGGGGAGAAATCTCCGGTTCAAGTGCACGGGTTTGTTGTGGCGTCGGCGGTTCGAACCTGGACCGTCGGTGTGCGGAAGCCGGGGAGACGGATTGGTGTTAGCTGGCGCCTATCGCGGTGACGTTACGCCCGAACAGGCATGGTCGGTCCTTGCGGACAACGGCCGGGCCGGGTTGGTCGATGTGCGGACCGCGGCGGAGATCCAGTTCGTGGGTTTGCCGGACCTTTCGTCTGTCGGTCGCAGCGTCATCTGTATCGAGTGGCAGGCGTTTCCCGCCATGACGATCGATCCGGAATTCGCCGGCAAGGTCGATTCGCAGTTGCATGAAACCGACATCGGCGCCGACGATCCGGTGTTTTTCCTGTGCCGCTCGGGCGGGCGCAGTGCGGCGGCGGCGGCGGCGGTAACGGCAACCGGCTACGCGCGGTGTTTCAATGTGGCCGGCGGGTTTGAAGGCGATGCGGATGACAATCGGCATCGCGGAAATATCAACGGCTGGAAAGTGGCGGGTTTGCCATGGGTCCAGTCATGAATGACACAATCGGCCGTTAGGGTTTGGGGCAAACCCGGCGGTTGCAAATTGCGGCGGAGGCAAGAATTGATGGCGGCAGGGGCGGCACAAAGAAAATCTACGAATCCTTCTGGAGATGACCTGCCGGTTTCGAATGCCGGAAATGACGATGGTCACAAGGCGCCGAAGCAGGCGGCCAGCAAACGCGCCATGAATGCAAAGTGGGACAAGGTCCGAAAGCGCCTGCGGGCGGAACTCGGCGAGGATGTCTTCAATTCCTGGTTTGCCAGGGTTGAACTGGACGAACTGTCCGCCGGCGTGGTGCGATTGTCCGTTCCGACATTGTTCCTGAAAGGCTGGATCAAGTCCCACTACAGCGAACGGCTGGTAACGCTGTGGAAGGCGGAACTGCCGGAAATCCGGCGGGTCGACATCTGCCATCGCAGTGCGCTTCGGGTGACGTTGGATACTGCCCCGGCGGCGCTGTCCCCTTCTGATGCGGAGCCGGTCCAGGCCACCGACAGCGGATTTGATCGGTTTGGTGGCTCACCGCTCGACGGCCGGTTGACCTTCGACAGTTTCTGCGAAGGGCGCTCCAACGATGTCGCATGCCGGGCCGCCCGCGCGGTCGCATCAACGGCGGAGGGCAGCACGCCGGCTTACAATCCGCTCTACATTCACGCCGGCGTCGGTTTGGGCAAGACGCATATCCTGCAGGCAATTGCCCATCAGGCCGGCCGGAACAAATCGGGGACCAGGGTCCTCTATCTGACAGTGGAGCGATTTGCATTTCAGTTTATCTCGGCGCTTCGCGATCGCTCCGCGCTCGATTTCAAGGAGAAGCTGCGTTCGATCGACATCCTGTTGATCGACGATATGCAGTTCCTGACCGGAAAGGCCGTCCAGCAGGAATTCTGCCATATGCTGAACGCGCTGCTCGACAGCGCCAGACAGGTGGTCGTGGCGGCCGATCGGCCTCCGGCGGAGCTTGAAGGCATAGACGAACGGGTATGTTCCCGTCTGAAAGGCGGCGTTGTTGTCGGGATCGGCCAGCCCGATGCCCAGCTGCGGCGGCATATCCTCCAGGTCCGGCTGGAGGCGGCGCGGAAGCGCAATCCGGCGTTGGACCTTCCCGATCCTGTTCTTGATTATGTTGCCAGTGTTGTCACCTCCAACGGTCGCGATCTCGACGGTGCGCTCAATCGGCTGATTTGCCGGGCCGAGCTTGCCGACGGCCCGGTGACAATGGATGTTGCCGAATTTGCGATCGCCGACCTGGTCGGCAACCGCGAGCCCCGGCGGATCCGCATCGAGGATATCCAGAAAGTCGTTGCCCGCCACTACAATGTCAGCAAGAACGACCTGTTGTCGGCGCGCCGGACCCGGACGATCGTGCGGCCGCGGCAGATCGCCATGTATCTGGCCAAGACCATGACGCCGCGTTCCTTTCCGGAGATCGGCAAGCGTTTCGGCGGTCGCGATCACACGACGGTGCTCCATGCGGTTCGCAAGATCGAGAACATGGTGACGGCCGACACCACGCTCGCCCAGGAAATCGAGCTTCTGAAGCGGCTTATCCAGGATTGACCCCCGTGCCGGTTGTGGCGGTCGGTCGGTTTGGATCGGCTGCCGATTGCCCGGCCAATTGCCCGGCCGGTCGGCCCGCCGGCCCTGTTTGCCGCCGCCATTGACGTTTCATGCACAGGCAATCGGGGCCGACCGCGTGATCGACTTGTAATTTCCAGACCAAAACGCCAAGGTTCGCCTCCACCGTCCCGGTGCTGCCGGGGCCAGATTGAGGTTCGATCAGGGACGCGGTCGGTCAACCGAAAGCGCCGGGGCACCAGCCATGAAAGTTACAATCGAAAGGGCCAATCTTCTGGGTGCCCTCAACCATGTTCACCGGGTTGTGGAGCGCCGCAATACGATTCCGATCCTGGCCAACGTCCTGTTGCGCGCCGATGGCGGCCAATTGCAGCTCAAGGCGACCGATCTGGATCTGGAGATTACCGATGCGGCGCCGGCGAAGATTGCGCAATCCGGTGCCGCGACCGTGCCCGCGCACCTGCTCACCGATATCGTCCGAAAACTGCCTGACGGTGCGGAGATCGAACTGGACACCGGCGATGGTGCCGTGATGACCCTGCGCGCCGGCCGCGCCCGTTTTTCCCTTCAAATGTTGCCCGACGCCGATTTTCCCGATCTCAATGCGGGCGATCTGCCGATCAACTTCACCATCCCTGCCGCGGATCTCAAGCGCCTGATCGATCGCACCCAGTTTGCGATTTCCACCGAGGAGACGCGCTACTATCTCAACGGGATCTACTTCCATGTCGTCGGCGAAGGCGATGACGCGCGAATGTGTGCCGTCGCCACCGATGGCCATCGTCTGGCGAAGGCGGAAATGGCCGCGCCGTCCGGCAGCGCTGGGCTTGCCGGCATAATTCTGCCGCGCAAGACGGTCGGCGAGATTCACAAGCTCCTGGAGGGGCATGATGGCGATATCGACATTGCCGTCTCCGATGCCAAAATCCGCATGACTGTCGGTGATGTGGTGCTGACCTCCAAGCTCATCGATGGCACGTTCCCCGATTATGAGCGGGTCATTCCGACGGCAAACGACAAAACGCTCAAACTGGAGAAGGCCGATTTCGAACGCGCCGTCGACCGGGTGTCGACGGTTTCAAGCGATCGCGGCCGCGCGGTCAAACTGAGCCTTGCCGACGACATCATGGTCCTGTCGGTCAACAATCCCGATTCCGGTTCGGCGACCGATGAACTGGCTGTCGAGTATTCCGGCGAGCCCCTGGAGATCGGATTCAATGCCCGGTATTTGCTTGATATCGCCCAGCAGCTGACCAGCGAACAGGCGACCCTCAAGCTTGCCGACCCGGGTTCGCCGACGCTGATGGAAGACGCCTCCGACGGAAACGCCCTGTATGTCCTGATGCCGATGCGGGTTTAGCCGCTGGCGCAAGGTGCCCAAGCATGGCGAGGCAAGCCGAACCAGCGGCTGGACGTGCGGTACCGGCCATCACAAGACTGCGGCTTTCCCGGTTTCGGAATTATGCCGAGCTTGACCTCGTCGTGTCCGGCAATCCGGTTGTGTTCACCGGCCCGAACGGCGCCGGCAAGACCAATCTGCTGGAAGCCGTATCGCTCTTCAGCCCCGGACGCGGCTTGCGCCGCGCCACCTATGCCGACATGGCTTTGCGCGACGATACCTCGTCTTCCGGTTGGTCGGTAAGCGCCGATGTTTCCAGCCTCGATCGTGTCTGCGTGATCGGAACCGGCGTCGAAGCCTCGGCGGGAAACCGGGCGGGCGGCGGGCGGATACTGCGAATTGAGGCGGTTACGCGTCCGGTCGAGGCGTTGTTGGATCACGTTCGTATTCTGTGGCTGACACCGGCCATGGACAGGCTTTTTGCCGGCCCGCCCGGTGATCGGCGGCGATTTCTCGACCGCCTTGTGATGACTGTCGAACCCGCCCACGGCCGGCGGGTGACATCGTTTGAGCGGGCGATGCGCAATCGCAACCGCCTGCTGGCGGAGGACGCCGAACCGGCCTGGCTCGATGCGGCGGAACGGGAGCTTGCCGCGGCCGCTATGACGGTCGCTGCCGCCCGGCGGCGGTCGGTTGATCATCTGACCCGGTGGATCGCCGGGCAGGACGCCGACAAAACCGGCTTTCCGGCCGCCGCCCTGTCGCTGTCCGGTTCCTTCGAAGAAACCTTCCGCGGGGCCTATGGCGCCGGCGCCGATGAGTCCCGGCCGGAAGCCGCGGTCGGCGGATATCGCGATGTCTTGCGGCGGGACCGGGGCCGCGACCGCGCCGCCGGGCGCACGCTCACCGGGCCCCACACCAGCGATCTGGCCGTCTTTTTCGCCGGTAAGAACATGCCGGCCGCGCTCTCGTCCACCGGCGAGCAGAAAGCCCTTCTGATCGGCCTGGTGCTCGCCCATGCCGGCCTGGTCGCGCAACAGTCGGGCCTGGTGCCGATACTGCTTCTGGACGAGGTTGCCGCCCATCTCGATACCGATCGCCGCGCCGCGCTCTTTGCCCGTCTTGCCGCGATCGGCGGTCAGGTTCTCATGACCGGCACCGATGCCGCGCTTTTTTCAGCCCTGCCTGCCGATGCCTGCCGCTTCCACGTCGCGGCCGGCCGGGTCGAGGCGCAAGGCTGAAATATCCAACCGGGTGAAGCCGGTTTGGCAAGGCCGCCCGTCGGTCTCAACCAGCCAAAGCCTGCCATCCGCGCACCGGGCGTAACCGGCGCGCGGCATCCCTTCGCCATCCCGGCCCTGGCTCGCGATTGGGGCACGGCCAGTCACGACGGCACCCCTTTGTTGGCACCCGCTGAACCACCATCTATAAGAAACACAAGCAAAAAGCACTGATTCGAATGACCGACAATCCCGAAACCAGCATCGCATCTCCAGGCACCGGTTCGAACGGAGATGCCTCCGAATATGGCGCGGAATCCATCAAGGTTCTCAAGGGCCTTGATGCGGTACGCAAGCGTCCGGGCATGTATATCGGCGATACCGACGATGGTTCGGGCCTCCACCACATGGTCTATGAAGTCGTCGACAACGCCATCGACGAGGCGCTGGCCGGCCATGCCGATCGGGTCGATGTGACCCTCAATCCCGACGGCTCGGTCACCGTTTCCGACAATGGCCGCGGGATCCCGACTGACATTCATCAGGGTGAAGGCATTTCCGCGGCCGAGGTGATCATGACCCAGCTGCATGCCGGCGGTAAGTTCGACCAGAACTCCTACAAGGTCTCCGGCGGACTTCATGGCGTCGGCGTGTCGGTGGTCAATGCCCTGTCCTCCTCGCTGACCATGCGCATCTGGCGCAACGGCAAGGAACATTTCATGCGTTTTGCCGACGGCGTCGCCGAGGATCCGTTGGCTGTCATCGGCGAGGCCGGCGACCGCACCGGCACGCAGATCACGTTCCTGCCCAGCACGGCCACCTTCACGATGACCGAGTTTGACTATGCCACGCTGGAACACCGGCTGCGCGAGCTGGCATTTCTCAATTCCGGCGTGCGGATCATCCTGACGGATGCCCGTGGCGTCGAGCCCCGATCGGAGGAGTTGATGTATGAGGGCGGTCTGGAAGCCTTCGTGCGCTATCTCGATCGCGCCAAGAAGCCGTTGGTTGCCGATCCGGTCGCGGTGCAGGCGGAGCGTGACGGCATCAGTGTCGAAGCCGCGTTGTGGTGGAATGACAGCTACCATGAAAACGTACTGTGCTTCACCAACAACATCCCGCAGCGTGATGGCGGCACACATCTGGCCGGCTTCCGCGCCGCCTTGACCCGGCAGGTCAACGGCTATGCGGAAAGCTCCGGCATCGCCAGGAAGGAGAAGGTTTCGCTCACCGGCGACGACTGCCGGGAGGGCCTCACCTGTGTTCTGTCGGTGAAGGTGCCGGATCCGAAATTCTCCTCCCAGACCAAGGACAAGCTTGTGTCATCGGAAGTCCGGCCGGTTGTCGAGAGCGAGATCAACGAGGCGCTGAACCGCTGGTTTGAGGAACATCCCGCCGAAGCCCGGATCATCGTCGGCAAGGTGGTCGAAGCGGCGGCGGCGCGCGAGGCGGCGCGAAAAGCGCGCGAACTGACCCGGCGCAAGGGGGCGCTCGACATCGCTTCGTTGCCGGGCAAGCTCGCCGACTGCCAGGAGCGTGATCCGGCCTTGTCGGAATTGTTCCTCGTGGAGGGCGATTCCGCCGGCGGCTCGGCCAAGCAGGGCCGCAACCGCGCAAATCAGGCGGTCTTGCCGTTGCGTGGCAAGATCCTCAACGTCGAACGGGCGCGGTTCGACAAGATGCTCTCATCGCAGGAGATCGGTACCTTGATCACTGCGCTCGGCACCGGTATCGGCAAAGAGGAATTCGATATCGAAAAGCTGCGCTACCACAAGGTCATCATCATGACCGATGCCGATGTCGACGGCGCCCACATTCGCACGCTGCTTTTGACATTTTTCTTCCGTCAGATGCCGGAATTGATCGAACGCGGTCATTTGTTCATTGCCCAGCCGCCGCTTTACAAGGCGACCCGCGGCAAGTCGGAGCGCTATTTGAAGGACGAGCGGGCGCTGGAGGACTATCTGATCGACGGCGGTCTGGAGGATGCCGTGCTTGTCCTCGCAAACGGCGAGGAACGGGCCGGCGCCGATCTGCGCACCGTTATCGGATCCGCTCTGGCTGTGCGGGCCCACCTCGACAATCTCCACACCAAGTATCGTCGCCGGGTCGTCGAGCAGGCGGCAATCGCCGGCGCGCTCGATCCCGAGCGCCTGTCGAATACCGAGCTCGCGAACGCGGCGGCGGCTTATATTGCCCGCCGACTGGATGCCATCGAGGAAGACACCGAACGTGGCTGGAACGGATTTGTCGCCGAGGACGGCTCGCTTGTCTTTGAACGCACGCTGCGCGGCGTCAAGGAAGTTGAACAGATCGACAGCGTGTTGATCAATTCCGCCGACGCCCGGCGGATAGACGCCCATGCCGCCGAGCTTCAGGTGCTGTACGGCCAGCCGGCACAGCTTCGCCGCAAGGGCGAGGAAACGGTGATCCACGGCCCCCGCGACCTTCTCGATGCGATATTCACGGCCGGCCGCAAGGGCGTGACCATGCAGCGCTACAAGGGCCTCGGCGAAATGAACGCCGATCAGTTGTGGGAGACGACGCTCGATCCGGCGGCGCGCACCCTTCTCCGGGTGCGGGTCAAAGAGGGCGAAGACGCCGATGCGCGCATGATTTTCGCCGCGCTGATGGGCGATGAAGTCGAGCCGCGCCGCGAATTCATCCAGGAAAACGCCCTTGCCGTCGCCAATCTGGATGTCTGACCCGAAGCGGTCCCGGCCCGCGCCGGTACCGCGGACGTGTTTCTGAAAGGAGCCATCTGTGTCAATTTGGACACAATTACGGCCTTCCCTTTCGTGTATGCAACATTCATGCTTGCGCATGATTGCAGCCGATGGCGAAATCGAACAACGAAACCAGCAGCTTGCCGAGTTTCCGGCGGGACAGGAGATCGAAGGGGTGGACACCCGTGATTGAGCGATCATCAGGCGCCATGGACCGGCGCATATTCTTGGCTTCGGGTATTGCCGCAGCGGCCCTTGCCGGTTGCACGACGACCGACACCGGGACGACGACCGTACAGGCACCCGGTGCGCCGAAGATGCTTTTGGCGCCGGCGGGCGAAAAATTTCCGGTCGAGCCGGTCAATCTTTCGCGCATTCCGGCGAAGTACCATCGCCAGCGGGTGCGAAACCGCACCGGCGAAGGACCGAACACGATCATCGTCGATCCCAATGCGAAGTTCCTCTATTTCGTCGAAAGCGAACGCTATGCATGGCGGTATGGTATCGGCGTGGGCCGCGCCGGCTTCGGCTGGAGCGGCGAGGCGGTCATCAAGGCCAAGCGGGAGTGGCCGGCCTGGCACCCGCCAAAGGAAATGCAGGAGCGCGATCCGGAGGCGGCGAAATGGGCGGACGGAATGCCCGGCGGGCCGACAAATCCGATCGGCGCCCGGGGGCTCTACCTTTATCAGGGCAATGTCGATACGCTTTACCGCATTCACGGCACGGCCGAGGTGTGGAGCATCGGTCGGGCCGTTTCCTCCGGCTGTATCCGCATGCTCAACGCCGATGTGATCGATTTGTACGAGCGTACGCCGCTGGGCACGCGTGTGATCGTTCGCAAATCGAGCGGTGAAGTGATTGCGGAGACCGCGCGCGATATCGGTCAAAGTGTCGGGCGGGCGATCAACAACGCGGTGAACGGCTGACGGCGCTCCGAAGGCGTTTCCCCGGCCGATCCGATCGGTTGCACCCCTGCCGCCTGGCGGGCCCTAGCTCCGTCTGAGCTTCTTGATATCCGAACGCCTCTTTTTTGCTGCGATCCGCCGCTCCACCGATGCTCTTGTCGGCCGGGTCGGGCGGCGGGGCTTGCGGACCACTGTTGCCTCGCGGATGAGCGCAATCAACCTGTCGATGGCGTCGGAGCGGTTTTGAGCCTGGGTGCGATGGCGCGAAGCCTCGATCACGATCACACCCTCCCCGGTCATGCGGCGGCCGGCCAGGTGTTTCAGCCGCGCCTTGACCGGCGGCGGCAGGGAAGGGGAGCCGGCGGCATCGAATCGAAGCTGGACCGCGGTCGCCACCTTGTTGACGTTCTGCCCGCCGGGCCCGGACGCACGGATGAACCGGAAGGACAATTCGTCTTCGTCAAGCGCCAGCGTGCCGGTGATCGGGATCATGGTTTGCCCCAACGGATAGCCGAATCGGCGCCGGTTCGCAGCCTGCATCCGGAACGCGACCGCGTGCCCCACAGGCGCGCCCACTCCGGGCTGCCGGCTGGTTGCGGCGCTTCGTGATCGGACAGCCGACGCAATCCGTTCAGTCATCCCCCATCTTGAGCGCCGCGATGAACGCCTCCTGGGGGATCTCCACCTTGCCGAACTGGCGCATCTTCTTCTTGCCCGCCTTCTGCTTCTCCAGGAGCTTGCGCTTGCGGGTCACGTCGCCGCCATAGCATTTGGCCGTCACGTCCTTGCGCAGGGCGGAGATGGTCTCCCGCGCGATCACCTTGCCGCCGATCGCCGCCTGGATCGGGATCTTGAACAGGTGCCGGGGGATCAGCTCCTTCAGTTTCTCGCACATCACCCGCCCGCGCGCCTCTGCCTGGCTGCGATGAACGAGCATGGAGAGCGCATCGACCGGTTCCCCATTGACCAGAACGCTCATCTTGACCAGGTCGCCGGCCCGCATGTCGGTGATCTGATAGTCGAAGCTGGCATATCCCTTCGACACCGATTTCAGCCGGTCGTAGAAATCAAACACGACTTCGTTGAGCGGCAGATCGTAGACGGCCATGGCCCGGCTGCCGACATAGGAAAGGTCCGCCTGCAGCCCCCGGCGCTCCTGACAGAGCTTCAGGACGGCGCCGAGATATTCGTCCGGCGTCAGGATCGTGGCGCGGATCCACGGTTCACGGACCTCGCGGATCTTGACAACATCGGGCATGTCGGCGGGATTGTGCAATTCGATCTGGTTGCCGTCCGTGAGCGTGATGCCGTAGACGACGGAAGGCGCCGTGGCGATCAGGTCGAGGTCAAATTCCCGGTTGAGCCGCTCCTGAATGATCTCCAGATGCAGGAGGCCCAGGAAGCCGCAGCGGAACCCGAAGCCGAGCGCCGCCGAGGTTTCCATCTCGAAGGAAAAGCTCGCATCGTTGAGCCGGAGCTTGCCCATGGCGGCGCGAAGATCTTCGAAATCGGCGGCGTCGACCGGAAACAGGCCGCAGAACACCACAGGCTGTACCGGCTGAAAGCCGGGCAGGGGTTCGGCGGTCGGCTTGCGGTCGTCGGTAATCGTGTCGCCGACGCGGGTGTCGGCCACCTCCTTGATCGAGGCTGTCAGGAATCCGATCTCGCCGGGCCGCAATTCGCCGATATCGATCATCTTGGGTGTGAAGAGGCCAACCCGGTCGATCTCATAGCGGGCACCTGTGCCCATCATGCGGATTGTCCCGCCCTTTTTCAGCGTTCCGTCGATGACGCGGACCAGCACCACAACGCCGAGATAGGCGTCGTACCAGCTGTCGACCAGAAGCGCCTTGAGAGGTGCCGCGTCGTCGCCGCCCCACCGGCCGCTTTTCGGTGACGGCAGACGGGTGACGATTGCCTCAAGCACGTCGGCGATGCCCTGTCCGGTCTTGGCCGATATTTCCAGCGCCTCATTGGCATCGAGGCCGATCACTTCCGCGATTTGCTGCCGGATCCGGTCCGGTTCCGCAGCCGGCAGGTCGATTTTGTTGAGCACGGGAACGATCTCGTGGTCGGCTTCGATGGCCTGATAGACATTGGCAAGCGTCTGCGCTTCCACGCCCTGGCCGGCGTCGACCACAAGCAGCGAACCCTCGCAGGCGGCCAGTGATCGGTTGACTTCGTAGGCGAAATCGACGTGGCCCGGCGTATCGATCAGGTTCAGATGATAGGTTTCGCCATCCTGCGCCACATAGCGAAGATGAACGGTCTGCGCCTTGATCGTGATGCCGCGTTCGCGCTCGATGTCCATGCTGTCGAGCACCTGCTCCTTCATTTCCCGGTCGCTCAATCCGCCGGTCATCTGGATCAACCGGTCGGCGAGCGTCGACTTGCCATGATCGATATGGGCGACGATGGAGAAATTCCGGATATGCGACAGCGGCACATGGTCGGCGGCGCGGCTGCCCTGTTTTCGCGTTTTGACGATCTCGCTCATGTCGCGGCATGTAGCATCGGCCGCAGTTCAGGCAAAGCGGAAGGTTCGACAAATCGGTTATGCATGGGCCGGCAAACGATCATTCGTTCGATCCCAGCCCCAGCCGCGCGTGCCAGTCGGCGATGCTCTCGTCGGGATACTCATCGAACGTCTTGTCGCCGTCGCGGATGCAGGCCGCGACCCAGTCCGGTTTTGAACCCAGCATCAGATGCGTGCGTTCGGGGGGAACGGGCAGCGGCGTATCAATCGAGGAGGCGTGCGGATGCACCAGGTCCGGCCAACGCGGATCCCAAACCCAAAGTGCGCTGCCGCAATTCCCGCAAAATGTGCGGCCCGCCGGGCTTTCGCCGCCTTCCGAAAGGCGGGCGTGGTAGGTGCGAATGTGTTCACTGCCCCGCACTTCCAGCGTCTGGTGGCGGGCGCCCAGATTGATGGCTGATCCGCCGGAGCCGGCCGTTTTCCGGCAGATACCGCAATAGCAGAGATTGTAGGGATAGGGATGCGGACAGCGGACGGAATATCGAACTGCGCCGCAGTGGCATGAGCCGTTCAGTTTCATGAGATATGCTCCGGTTCTGTCAATACGCTTTGGCAATGCGGGCCGGATATCGGTGGTTCGTGCCCGTTGGCTGTCCTGTCCGTGCCGGGCCCGCTTTACTCAATCTGGGCCAGCCGGGGCAAACGACAAACCGGTTTGCAAAATGCGGCTGCCGATGGGGTGTTCGTTCTGATCCTGCGAACCCCCGCCGCCGATCAGGTTGATGCCGTTGGCGTGTCCGCCGGTCGACCAGCCGCGTCCGGCGTGGCGGCCGCGGCTTCGGGCGGGTTTGCGGACGGGGCGTTTGCGGTGTTCTTGCGCGCCTCGATCCGGTGCCAAACAAGGTTCTTGTAGTCAAAACCGCGTTCGATGGTCGGTTTCACAACGGCAAAATACGGCGACAGGTCGAAATCGCGCGGCGCGAACAGGGAGTGGTGCCGGATGTGGTATATTTCCCGGCGCATTCGGCGCGCCAGTTCGCTGTCATGTTCCGGGCGTTGAATTTTCGGCAGGATTGGATATCGCACGGCCTGAAACGCCTGGGCGATCAGGCTGGAACAGATCGCCCGCGTCGGATCGCCCGATCCAAGCGCGATAGCCCGTCGCCGGAGCGATTGCGGCAGCGGCAGCGGGAAGAAATAGCGCAACATGTCGAAGATGTTTTTCAGGTCGTATTTCAGGCCGAGATTGGCGAGCATGAACAGAACGATGCGGCGGCGGTCCTCGATGCTGAGGCCGACAGGTCGGCAGATGCGTGTGTTGAACGTGCGATACTTTGACATCGGCACGGAGATGCAACCCTCGCCCAGCACCACTTCCACCAGCACGTGCGGCTCTCCGGATTCCGTTTTCCGGTCGCCGATCGGACCGACGAATATTGCGGCGTGAGACCATGTGGACGTTGTCAGATATTTGATCACCATGGAGATGTACTGGCTGCCTTCCACCAGCAATATGTCGCCAGGCTGCATTGTCTGGCACAACGTGTCGGGGTCAGAAGGCGTATACGGTTCATAACCCGACACCTGCGTGCGTAGCCGTGCAGCCATCCAGGCGCCGATGCGGTCAAGGGCTCTTCCGCTCGATTGGGCCACGGATCTTCTCCTGGTCGTTTTCCACCGGCAGGAAATTTGCAGGCCTTCGGCACGCTTTCAAGGGTATCGGCCGGGTTCCGGCGTTCAATATGCGATCGTCGGCCGATCTGCTGCCAAATCGGAGAAATTTGCGCCCGTGCCGGTTGAACCCTCACCGGCAGCCCGGTAGGTCATGGCGGACATAAATCTCTGCGAGTGTGAACCATGATACCGGGCTTTGCCGGACGTCGTCGCTTTTCCGACTTGAGCGAGAGGGAAATCCTCGCCCTGGCCATTGCCGCGGAGGAAGATGACAGCCGCATCTATGCGACCTATGCCGAGCGCCTGAGGTCGGATTACCCGGGATCGGCAAAACTTTTCGACGAGATGGTGGCTGAGGAGAACGAACACCGGGACATGCTGATCGGGGAATACCGCCGGCGTTTCGGCGATACGATCCCGCTCATCCGGCGCGAGCATGTGGCGGGGTTTTATTCCCGTCGCCCGGTTTGGCTGGTCGAAAATCTCGGGCTGGAACGGATTCGCGAAGAAGCCGCGAATATGGAAATCCAGGCTCGCGATTTTTATCTGAAAGCGGCAAAGAACACCTCCGACGCCGGCACGAGGAAACTGCTGGGCGATCTGGCGATTGCCGAAAGCTCGCATGTCGACACTGCCAACCGGCTGGAGAAGGAGCATCTGCCCGGAGACGCCCGGGCCGAGGAAGATCGGGCGGCGAAGCGACAGTTTATCCTGACCTGGGTCCAGCCCGGCCTTGCCGGCCTGATGGATGGGTCGGTGTCCACGCTGGCGCCGATCTTCGCCACCGCGTTCGCCACCGGCGACACCTGGACCACGTTCATCGTCGGGCTGGCCGCATCGGTCGGGGCCGGCATATCCATGGGCTTCACCGAGGCGGCGTCCGATGACGGCGAACTGTCGGGAAGGGGTTCGCCGGTCAAGCGCGGATTCGCCTCCGGCATCATGACCACGATCGGCGGGCTGGGCCACGCGCTTCCCTATTTGATCCCCGATTTCAACACCGCGACAACGTTGGCGATTATCGTCGTGTTCATTGAGCTTTGGGCCATCGCCTGGATTCAGAAGAAGTACATGGATACACCGTTTCTGCGCGCCGCCATGCAGGTCGTGCTCGGCGGATCACTGGTGTTTGCGGCCGGCATTCTGATTGGAAATGCCTGATTTCGTTGAATGCGTAACGGGTTCTTTACCCGCGTGGCGTAACCGACGAACCAGGCCAATCACAACCGGGACGATTGTGTCGTGAACCACGTCATTATGGATGCCTTCGGCCAGCTGTGCCGGCTTCTGGCAAACAGATATCGGCCCGAATGCCACTACATGCGCGGCCCCGGTCCGGCCTGCGCCGCCCGCCGCCGCGACCGGGGATTGGTCTAGGCGTCGTCGGCGATACCGGAAGCGCCTGAAGTTGGCCGTTGCCCCGGGGCCGGGTCTCAATCCAGGATCATCTTCTCCGCCACCGTCGTGTCGGCGTTAAGCCGGTAGACCAACGGTACGCCAGTGGCGATTTCCAGCGAGAGGATCTCGTCATTGTCGAGCCGATCGAGCACCTTGACGATCGAGCGCAGGGAATTGCCGTGGGCGGCAACCAGAACGTTGCGGCCACCCATGACGTCGGGGAGAATGTCTGTCACGAAATATGGCAGCGTGCGGGCCAGCGTATCCTTCAGGCTTTCCCCGCCGGGAGGCGGGGTGTCATAGGATCGCCGCCAGATATGGACCTGTTCGTCGCCCCATTTCTTGCGCGCATCGTCCTTGTTGAGCCCTGAAAGGTCGCCATAGTCGCGTTCATTGAGGGCCTGGTCCTCGAACCGGGGCAGCGCATCGGCGCCGGTGATCGGCAGCCCGAGCTCTTCCAGTATCAGATCGAGTGTCTTTTGGGCGCGGGACAGCACGCTCGTATAGGTCACGTCAAAGCGATACCCGCCCTCCTTCAATCTCCGCCCGCCGGCGCGGGCTTCGGCGACGCCTTTTTCCGTCAAGCCCGGGTCTTTCCAGCCGGTGAACAGGTTTTTCAGGTTCCATTCGCTCTGGCCGTGGCGAACGAGTACGAGGAGGCGGTCCATTGTTTTCTCCGAAATTGGAATCGAGACAGGCCGAACGGAAGCTTGGCTGTTTTGAAGTTTGAAAGCGCTGATCGTTCACATCATCATTCACCCGTTTCAGCGGACGCCCAGCACGTCCGCCATGGAATAAAGGCCGGGTTTTTTGTCGAATGCCCACTGCGCCGCACACACCGCGCCGCGCGCGTAAATCGAACGGTTTTCCCCTTTGTGCGCAAGTTCGATGCGTTCGCCCTCGCCGGCAAGGATGACGGTATGATCGCCGACTACCGATCCGCCGCGCAGGGTCGCAAATCCGATCGCACCCTTGGGCCGCGGCCCGGTGATGCCGTCACGAGCGCGCAGGGACGCCTTGTCCGGATCGACACCCCGGCCCTCGGCAGCCGCGCGGCCCAGCAGCAGCGCCGTTCCGGATGGCGCATCGACCTTGTGCCGATGGTGCATTTCGAGGATTTCAATGTCGTAGCCGTCATCGAGCGCCGCCGCCGCGCGCTGCACCAGCCCGGCGAGCAAGTTTACGCCAAGGCTCATATTGCCCGACTGGACGATTCGGGCATGCCGGGCCGCCGCATCAATGGCTTTCTGGTCGTCGGGTGACAGGCCGGTCGTTCCGATGACATGGACCATGCGGGCCTGGGCGGAGAGCTCCGTCAATTCCACGGTCGCCGCAGGCACGGTAAAGTCCAGCACGACATCGGCATTGACAAAGGCGTGCAAGGGCTGATCGCCGACGGCAACGCCAAGTGCGCCGATGCCGGCCAATGTCCCCACATCGGCTCCGATGCAATCGGTGCCGGTCCGGTCCAGCGCCGCGGCCACGTGCATTCCTTCGGTCTCGGTCACCATCCGGACCAGGGCGGTGCCCATCCGACCGCCGGCGCCAGCGACCACGACCTTCAATTCCGTCATGCGATCCTCCGCTTCCTGGCGCTCTATAGCAAGGGGGGCTGGATGCGCAAACCGGGCCCGGCCACGATGCCGGCGGGCGGGCGCCAACCGGACGACAGGTGCCGCCGTTTGCCGCGATCGAGGGCCATGCTAGGGTTCCGGTGCCCGCCGCGATAGGGATCGGCGGACAATTGCGATCAGGATCAATACGATACAAGAACGATCAACGACCCAAACCCTCCCGAATCCGGTTCCCGCAACCGTTGACAAGTTGCCGGTTGGACAGCTGAGGCTTTCCACTCTGGTGCGTCTTCGCTGGCTGGCCGTTGCCGGCCAGACCGTGGCGGTCCTGGTCGTGCGATTTTGGTTCGGATTTCCGCTTCCGGTCGTGGAATCGCTTGCCCTGATACTGCTGTCGGCGTTGGTCAATGTCGTCCTTCTGCGCCGGTTTGCCGGAAGCCGCCGGATTGATCCCGGCGGCGCCACAACCGTGCTGGGCTACGACATTCTCCAGCTCGCGGGGCTATTGTATCTGACCGGCGGATTGGAAAACCCGTTCGCCATTCTGCTGCTGGTCCCGGTGATTGTGGCGGCCACGGCGCTGGAATCGGACAAGATATTTCTTCTCGGGTGCCTGGCGCTTGTCTGCGCGACGGTACTGGCGTTCTCCCATCTGCCGCTGCCATGGTTTCCCGGCAGACCGCTGGAACTGCCGCTGCTCTATGTGGAGGGGGTCTGGGTCGCGCTCACCTGCACGCTTGTCTTCATGGCGGTTTATACCCTGCGCGTATCGCGCGACGCCCGCCAGCTTGCCGAAGCGTTGACCGCGACGGATCTCGCGCTCCAGCGGGAGCAGCATCTGTCCGCGCTCGATGGCCTGGCGGCCGCCGCGGCCCATGAACTGGGCACACCGCTGGCCACGATCGCATTGGTTGCCAATGAACTCGCCGCCGAAATCGCCCCCGATTCGCCCTATGCGGACGATATTCGCCTGTTGCGAAGCCAGTCCCAGCGTTGCCGGGACATCCTGGCCAAATTGACCTCGTTGTCAGCGGACAGCGACACCCATCTGGGACCATTGTCCCTGACTCAATGCCTTGAAGTCGTTGTCGCGCCGCATCGCGATTTTGGAATCCGGCTCCAGGTCGAGACGGACGGCCACGGGCCGGAGCCGGTGACGGCGCGCAATCCGGGGCTTCTTTTCGGTCTTGGAAACATTATCGAAAACGCTGTCGAATTTGCCCGCCGGAAGGTTGATATTGTCGCCGGCTGGGACGACGCCGCGGTCTGGCTGCACATCCGCGATGACGGGCCGGGTTTTTCCCAGGACGTCCTCGCGCGTATCGGCGAACCCTATGTCACCGCCCGTCGCGGCAAGTCCGGGTCGCGCCGCGATGATGGCCTGGGCCTGGGTTCCTTCATCGCAAAGACCCTTCTTGAGCGAACGGGCGCGCGCATGGGATTCGCCAACAGCGCACATCATCCCGTGGCGGATGACGATGGCCGGCGCGCCGGCGCCGTGGTCACTGTCGTCTGGCCGCGATCGCGGTTCGAAGCCGGTGCCGATTAGGAATGGAAAACAAGGCGTTGAACCATTCCGCCGATAGTGCGACAAGTCGGCACATGGCAGACAAATCCTTGCCCGATGCCACCGGGAACGAAATTGAAATGAGCGAGCGACAATCCGGTTCGGAGGTTCCGGCCGATACCAGCCTGTTGATCGTCGACGACGACGCACCCTTTCTGCAGCGTCTGGCGCGCGCGATGGAGAAACGCGGTTACGCGCCGATGACCGCACTGTCTCTGGAAGAGGCGAAAATGCGGATCGACGAGAAGGCGCCCGCCTACGCCGTTGTGGACATGCGCCTCAACGACGGCAACGGGCTTGATGTGATTGAGGCGATACACAACCGTAGGCCGGATACGCGCGCAATCATCCTGACCGGTTACGGCAATATTGCCACAGCGGTTACGGCGGTGAAGCTGGGCGCCATCGACTATCTGGCCAAGCCGGCCGATGCTGACGATGTGCACGCGGCGCTGATGCAGACTGTCGATTCGAAGGCCGAGCCGCCCGAAAACCCGATGTCTGCGGACCGGGTGCGCTGGGAGCACATCCAGCGGGTCTACGAATTGTGCGACCGGAACGTGTCGGAGACGGCTCGGCGCCTCAACATGCACAGGCGAACCTTGCAACGCATTCTGGCAAAGCGCGCACCGCGCTGAGCCTTCCGGATCCTGATATCCGGCTGGCGCCATCCTATTCGGCGTGGCCGCGGGCCTCCGGATCCTCCAGCTCATAGAGGCGGTCCATCGCCGCCCGGGCAAGGCGAATCAGCATTTGCTTGCGGGTGGCGGATGCGATTTTTTCCGCCGCCGCCGGTCGCATGATCTCCGCGCCATAGGGATCAGCGACGATCAATCCGACATCCTCGGGGAAAATTTGAACCGGCACGTGCGGACCGGTCGCAAAATAGAAATAGTCGGAATAGGCCAGGTAGTCCGGCCACTTGTTGTCGGCACGGAAGTCCTCAATTGACGATTTCACCTCGATTATCGCGATTTCCCCGGTGCGCGAGAGGGCGGCGATATCTGCCCGCCGTCCGGTCGGCAATGCCAGTTCGGCGGCCACCGTATAGCCTTCAGCGCGCAGGCGCCGTGACACACCGCGACGGATCGCGAGCGAGGCTTCCGACTGCCGGCCGTCGGGCGGCACGATCGAACCCGTTGTCGGAACCGCTTCGGCGACACGGCGGACTTTGATGCGTGGCATGGGGCAAGTCTAGCAAGACTGGTCGCCGACCGCGAGCCACGATCTCCCGGGCGTCCACGGCGCGAATCCGCGGCCGTTGCACGGCCCGGTGCGCCCAATTCGCCAAAAAATGCATTGGCACTTGCCTCTTGCGTAAATGAGCGCAAATGCCGATAAGCGGGCTCATTCTCAACACCCGGTCGTTAGGCGTACATGGAAGCGGTTTGTCCGGGATCGACGGCTAATCGGATTCGCGCGACACGACCTGCAGGAGACGGACTTTTGACGACGGAAACCTTCAAGAGCGTGGCGGCAATAATCGCCGAAACCAGCGAAATCCCCCTCCAGGACGTCAAGCCGGAAAGCCATGCCATTGACGATCTGGGAATCGACAGTCTCGATTTCCTCGATATCGTTTACGCCATCGACAAGGAATTCGGCATCAAGGTGCCGCTGGAATCCTGGACCCAGGAAGTCAATGACGGCAAGGCGACGACGGAAGAGTATTTCGTCCTTGAAAATCTGTGCACCCATATCGATGAGCTTCGGGCGGCCAAGACAGCCTGATCCCCGGCCTGCGGGAACGATGGGTCCGGTTACGAAATCCCGCACGCAATCGCGCCAGATATGCGCCCGGATGAACTGCGAGGGGTCATGAAGCTGGAAAACTTCCTGATGATCGACGCCGTTGCCCGCTTCGATGATGGCGAGCGGACGATCGTCGCCCAATCCACGGTCCCCGACGAGAGCCCGGTCTTCGAGGGCCATTTTCCCGGTCACCCGCTGATGCCGGGCGTCTTGCTGGTTGAAACCATGGCGCAGGCGTCAGGTTATTTGATCCTCGGCATCAAGAAATTCTCGGCCATGCCGTTTCTTGCCGGAATCAGAAGCGCCAAGTTCCGAAACTTCGTTGAGCCGGGCACGCCGATGACGGTGAATGCGACGCTTGATCATGACGGATCCGGTTTTGCCCGCACCAGCGCCGCGATCGCGGCAAACGGTTCTCCGCTTTGCGACGCCACACTGGTGTTCAAGGTCATGCCGTTTCCTGCGCCGGAACTGGAAACGCAAATGCGCCGGAACGCCGCCCGCATCGGCCTTCCCCCGTCGGTTCTTGAGCCATGAGCGGCCGCGACACGCTGATCACCGGCATCGGCCTGATCTCCGCTGCCGGCGAGGGGATCGCCGCCAACTTCACATGCCTTTGCCGCGGCGGGGAGGGTTTTCCGCGGCCGGATACCGAAACGTTCGCGCCCTATCCCGTATTCCCGATGGTGCCGCTGGACCTCACACAGCAGATTCCGCGGCGGGGTGACCAGCGGCAAATGGGTCCCTGGCAGCATTTCGGCGTCTATGCGGCCGGCCTCGCGCTCGCCGATGCCGGATTGGCCGGTGACACCGACCGCCTCGAACAGACAAATCTGATCGTTGCCGCCGCCGGCGGCGAGCGCGATCAGGATGCCGACAGCCTGATCCTGAAGGCGATCGCCGAAGCCGATGATCCCGACAGTTCGATGAACGAGGCGCTGCTGTCGGAATTGCGGCCGACATTGTTCCTGGCGCAACTGTCCAATCTGCTGGCCGGCAACATATCGATCGTCCACCATGTCACCGGTTCTTCGCGCACGCTGATGGGCGAGGAATTGGCAGGGACTATGGCTCTTCAGGTGGCGCACAACCGGATTAGCGCCGGGCAGGGCGACCTGTTTCTCGTCGGCGGCGCCTACAATGCCGAGCGACAGGACATGCTGGTCAACCAGGCGCTTGGCGGCATGGTGTGGGACGACGGCAACACGGGCGTGTCGGCGCGGCTGAAGGCGGACGGCGGCATCGTCCCCGGCAGCATGGCTGCGTTTCTGGTTCTGGAATCGCGGGCGCATGCGGTTGCGCGCAAGGCCCACCGTTATGCCCGGCTTGTTTCCGTGGAATGCGACAGCGGCGCCCGCGGCGATTTCGACAGGGCGTCGGCGCGGATCGACAATCTGGCTTCCAAATTTGCAAAACTTCTCCGGGAGGCGCCTGTCGGCTGTATTTCCGGTGCATCCGGCGAGGCGGTTTCAGGGCAATTGGAGCGCCGGTTTCTGGACATGATCGGCAAGGGTGTTGCGCAAAACCGCCGTTCGATCGGTTCGGTCATTGGCCACGGCTTTGAGGCGGAGTCACCCGTCGGCGTGGCGCTGGCCGGAGCGGCGCTCGATGCGGAGACATACTATCCGCCGTTCGATCCGACCGGGCCGGACGCATCGTCGGACACACTTTCACCAGCCCAGATACTCGTGACGTCGTTTGGCCATTGGCGCGGCGAGGGGGCAATCTTGCTCCAACAGACGGATTGACCGCCTGCCGTCGCAGGTTAGGCTTCGGGCCCGGAGGTTGAAGGCAGCATTATGACAAAACAACACGTCGCCATAACCGGTGTCGGTGTCGTCACATCGCTGGGCGCCGGCGTCACCGACAACTGGCAGGCCCTGACTGCGGGGCGGTCCGGGATCCACGACATCAACCGCTTTCCGACGGAGGGGCTGCGCACGACTATCGCCGGTACGGTCGATTTTCTCGACGAACCGTTCCGCTCCTGCGCCGATCGATCGGCACGGATGGCCGAAATGGCCGCCGAGGAGGCGGTGAGCGAGGCCGGCATCGACAGCCGCGATTTCCCGGGTCCATTGTTCATGGCCGTTCCGCCGGTGGAACTGGAGTGGCCGCAGCGGCTGGCACTGGATGACGCGGCAAACGGTGCGGGAGATCATTCCTACACCGCTCTCATCGAAAGCGCGCGCAAAGTCGCCGGCAACCAGGGATGGGAGGACATTTATCCCAAGACGCTCTACGCCGGGGTTGCGGAGAAAACAGCCGATCGGTTTGGCACCAAGGGAGCGCCGATTTCCCTGTCGACCGCCTGCGCATCGGGCGGTACCGCGGTACAGCTGGGTGTCGAGGCAATCCGGCGCGGCGATTGTGAAGCGGCGCTGTGTATCGGCACGGACGGATCGGTCAATCCGGAAGCGCTTGTCCGGTTCTCCCTTCTGTCGGCGCTTTCCACCCAGAACGACCCCGCCGAAGCCGCCGCCAAGCCCTTTTCCAGAAACCGCGACGGGTTTGTGATGGCGGAAGGGGCCGGCGCCATTGTCCTGGAAAGTCTGGATCATGCCCGGGCGCGCGGCGCCGCGGTCCTTGGCCTGCTCCGCGGCATCGGCGAAAAGGCCGACGACTTTCACCGTACCCGCTCCAAACCCGATGGATCGGCGATTATCGATGCCATCCGCAAGGTTCTCGATGATGCGGACCTGCCACCGGATGCCATAGACTATGTGAACGCCCACGGCACAGGCACGCCGGAAAACGACAAGATGGAGTGCCTGGCACTGGACAGCGTGTTTGGCGAAGGAATTTCAGGCATACCCGTGAGCTCCAACAAGTCCATGATCGGCCACACGATCACTGCCGCGGGCGCCGTCGAGGCCGTGTTTTCGCTGCTGACGATCCGCAACGGGCGAATACCGCCGACCATCAACTATGCCGAGCCCGATCCGGCCATCCCGCTCGATGTCGTGCCCAACACGGCGCGCGATGCGGCGGTGGAAACCGTCATGTCCAATTCATTTGGATTCGGCGGCCAGAATGTCTGCCTGATCGTAACTGCGCCCTGATCCGGTCCTGCCATGCGTGCATTGCAACTGTTTGGTGACAGGGATATCCGGCCCGTCGATGTTTCGCCGCCGGCCGCGCCGGGCCGCGACGAGGTGCAGGTGGCGGTCCATGCGATCGCGCTCAATCATATCGATGTCTGGGGCTGGCGCGGCATGGCGTTTGCAAAGCGTGCCCTGCCGCTGATCGTCGGCGCCGAAGCGGCGGGCGAGATCGTGGCGGTGGGCGAAGCCGTCGATACGCTGGCCATCGGCGACCGCGTGGCGCTTTACGGCGCGGAGACCTGTGGCGCTTGCCCGGCCTGCCGGGACGGGCGAGACAATCTGTGCGAGAACGTCACCGGCGTTCACGGATTCCACCTGGACGGTTTTTGTGCCGAACGCGTAAACATGAAGGCGCGTCTGTGCGTCCCGGTGCCCGACGGTGTGTCACTGGATGATGCGACATGTGCACCGATCACCTTCGGCACGGTCCAGCACATGCTCTTCGACAATGCCTGTCTGAAAAGCGGCGAATGGATCCTTGTCCAGGCCGGGGGCAGCGGGATCGGTTCAGCGGCCATCCAGATGGCGAAAGCCATTGACGCGACCGTCATCACCACGGTCGGGACCCGCGAAAAGGCCGAGAAAGCGGCCCTTTTGGGCGCCGATCATGTCATCAACTATCGTGAGGAACGATTCGAAAGCGTCGTGCGCAAGCTGACCGGCAAGCGCGGCGTCGATGTGGTGTTTGAACATACCGGTGCGGAAACATGGAACGGGTCATTGCTTTCGCTCAGGCCCGGCGGCCGGCTCGTCACGTGCGGCTCGACCACGGGCGTGACCGCGACCATGAACCTGATGCAGCTGTTTCAGCGCCAGTACCGGATCATCGGCAGTTTTGGCTGCCGGATCGAAAATCTGGCCGAGGCAATGGCCAAAATGCGCGCCACCGGCGGTTCGGGTCTTGCAGCGGTCATTGACAGCACCGTCACGCCGGACAACGTGGAAGACGCGCTTCAACGCATGGAAAACCGTGAGGTTTTCGGAAAGATCATAGTGCGGCTCTCCTAGCCACCAAATGTCCGACATGAAAACCCGACAACAAGTCCCGACTTTTCGACGCCGGCTATACGGGGCGTTCGACTGGTTGATTGGCAGCCTGACCCTCGCCACGCTCAGACTGCTGAGGTTGTTGCCGCCCGGTCCCGTCACGCACGGCTTTTCCGCCGCGGCCCGCCGGTTTGGCCCCTATCTCAAGCGAAACAAAATCGTTGTCGCCAATCTGAAGGCTGCCTATCCGGATCTGGATGAGGCGGCGGTCGCCGAACTTGCGGCCCAATCCTGGGAGCATCTGGGCCGCCTTGGCGCTGAATATGCGTTTCTGGACCGGATTTTTGATCTGGATCCTGACAATCCGGAAGACGGCCGCTTCGAGGTCGCCGGCGCCGACAAGTTTCTGGCCATCCGCGACAGCGGCGAGCCCGCCATTCTCTTCTCCGGCCATCTCGCCAACTACGAATTGCTTGCGGTGTGCGCGGGGCGGTTTCAGCTTGGTATGACGTCTCTTTTCCGCCCGCCCAACAATCAGCGGATTGCGCGCAATCTGTTTCGCGCCCGCTCGACGATGATGGAGGGGCTGGTGCCGTCCACAACCGGTGCCGCCTATGAGCTGGGCCACATACTGGAAAAGGGCGGCCGTGTCGGTCTCCTGATCGACCAGCATTTCAGCCGCGGTCCCGACACCGTGTTCTTTGGCCGGAAAACGCCCACCAATCCGCTGCTCGGAATTCTCGCCCGGCGTTATGAATGCCCGGTTTACGGCGCGCGGTGTGTCCGGCTGGATGGCGGACGGTTCCGGCTGGAGTTGACCGGACCCTACGAGCTGCCGCGCGATGCCGCCGGCGAGATCGACGTCGACGCGTCAATGCAGTTGGTGACGACGGTTTTGGAGGGGTGGATCAGGGAACATCCCGCCCAGTGGCTGTGGGCCCACCGCCGGTGGCGCCAACCTAGCCCGTGGCGCGCAAGTCGGCGTCGCGGAGGCGCCGGACCAGAAGCTTCAGCACATTGAGTGCAAAATTCGGCTCTTCGGAGATCAGGAACAGGAATGTCCGGATCGTGATCGGCACGATCTCCACCCGTGTCCGGGCTTTGGCGGAGGTGGTGCGTGTGCGCGGTTCGATCAGCGCCAGCTCGCCGAACAGTCCCGCCGGGCCCACCAATTCCACGTCGCCATCGGGATGGTGGATTTCCACGGTACCGGATTTGACGACATAAGCCATGTCATCGGCGCCGCCCACCTGGAAGATCATTGCGCCTTCCTCGAAGACCACCGGGTCCTGCCCGCTGCGGGCCAGCAATGAGAATTCGATCAGGTCCGATCTCATTTCCGTCATCTCGGGATCATGGCGCCCTGCGGACGCCGGATAATGTTAGCCACTTATTAGCGTGAAATAGGGGCAAGAAAAGCCCCGATTTTCTGCCAATCGACCGGAATGGCCGAACATTTGGACGTTACCGGCGTATCTGCGGTATTTGGCGGGCCGATGCGGCAGGGATTGTACAACAATTCCGGGCTCAAAACGCGACAGGATCGGACTTTTGTTCCATTATCGCCCCAAATTCCTGTATCGTGCGTATCGGAGGTCAATGGACAATGAGCGAGCGATCGCGAAATTTCATCAAGGCCGTGTTGTGGATCACGTTTTCCGGAGTAGTTGCCGCCGGCGGCGCGCTGGCCGCGTCACGTCCCGATGCGCGGACGATGACCTGCGCGGAGGTCGACCTGCTTGTCCGCAAGTCGGGCAAGATCGTCATGTCCCTGTCCGACACCCGATATACGCTGATCGTGTCCAGCCGCCGCTATTGTTTGCCGGGGCAGGTCGTGCGGACGTTGCGGATCAAGACCAAGGATCAGGATCGGTGCTGGGCCGGTTATGAGTGCGTGAACCGGGAAAACCAGTACAACTGAATCCGCGGCGAAAGGGACGGCGAACGGGGCAGCGCGGCCGCCACCGTGCCGGGCGGTGTCCCGCACTGGATCGGCATCGGCGCGGCCGTTTCGGCGCCGTCGGCGTACCCGGCCCCGTCGGCCGGAACAGGCATCGGGTTCCTTGGGCGACGTGACCGCCGGCTACATGACCGCGCCGATTTGCCACGGCACGAATTCATTGTCGCCGAGACCCAGCTGCTCGCTCTTGGTGCGGGCGCCGGAGGCAACCGCGACGATCCGACGGAATATCTCCAGGCCCTTGTCCTCGATCGACACACCTTCTTCGATGATGTCGCCGCAATTGATGTCCATATCCTCTGCCATGGTCCGGTACATCGCCGAATTTGTCGCCAGTTTGATCGTCGGGGACGGCTTGCTGCCGAACGCCGAACCGCGACCCGTCGTGAAGCAGACGATCTGGGCGCCGGATGCGATCTGCCCGGTCACCGATGCCGGGTCATAGCCGGGGCTGTCCATGAACACGAAACCCGGCACGTTTGCCGGCGCGCCATAGTGGATCACGTCGGTCAACGCCGTCGTCCCGCCCTTTGCCGCCGCGCCAAGCGATTTTTCAAGGATCGTGGTCAGCCCGCCCGCCTTGTTCCCCGGCGAGGGGTTGTTGTCCATCTCGCCGCCGTTGCGCCCGGTGTAATCCTCCCACCAGCGAACGCGTTCGATCAGCCTCTCGCCGACTTCGCGGGACACCGCCCGGCGGACCAGCAACTGCTCGGCGCCATAGATTTCCGGCGTCTCGGCAAGGATACCTGTGCCGCCGCGCCGGGCCAGCAGGTCCGCCGCATGGCCGAGAGCGGGGTTGGCGGTGATCCCGGAAAATCCGTCGGAGCCGCCGCACTGCAGCGCCACGGCAAGGTGACTCACGGCGAACGGCTCACGCCGGACATCGTTTACCGCCGGCAGCATGCTTTTGACATAGTCGACGCCGGCTTCGATCGTCTTCCGGGTGCCGCCGGCCGACTGTATGGTCAGGGTGTGAAATCGTCCGCCGTCGGTAAATCCGTGGATTTCCTTGAGGCGGGCAATCTGCATCACCTCGCATCCAAGGCCGATGAAAAGCGCGGCGCCGACATTGGGATGGGTGGCATAGCCCCACAGGACACGCTCCAGATTGTCGAATCCGTAGCCGCTGGCGGCCATGCCGCATCCGGTCCCGTGGGACAGGGCGATGACGCCGTCGACATGCGGATAGCCGTCGAGGATCCCCGATCCGTTGACCTGATCGGCGATCGCCCGCACGACCGAAGCCGAGCAGTTCACCGTTGAGCAGATCGCAATGAAATTGCGTGTGCCGGGGCGTCCGCCGGCGCGGGCATATCCGTCGAACGTCTCAATGTCGGCTTCGTCCACCGCATCGAGCTCCGGCACCATATCGCCGATCTGGTAATCACTGTCGTGCGCACCCATGGCGCAATTGTGGACGTGGACGTGTTGTCCGGGGGCAATGTCTTCGGTTGCATAGCCGATCGTCTGGCCGAACTTGACGATACGTTCACCGCTGGCAATGGCGGTCCAGGCGATCTTGTGGCCGGGCGGAATCAAGCGCTCCGGCGATGTAATGCCCTCATCAAGCCTTGTGTTGGCGGCGATGGCGCTGGTGGACACCACGACATTGTCGTCGGCCTGAAGCCGGACAAACCGGCGACTGCTATTGTCGGTCAAACCACTCTCCTCCGGCGCCGGTTCGGGCGGATGGTCTTGCCTTTGGCACCTGTCGTTATGCGCAGTATCCCCGCAGTTGATTATTGCCGTTGCGTTTGCAGCGCGGGCACCCGACAATCCCGTCAGGTCAGGGAGCGGAACATGCGAATTTGCCGTTTTGACAACCAACGGGTCGGCCTTGTCAATGGTGATATCGTTACCGATGTGACGGATGTCACGACGTTGCTGCCGGCAGTGCGCTGGCCGTACGAACCGGGCGACCATTTCATGCGCAATCTGGTGACGCTCGTCCCGGCGTTGGCCGGGGCCGCCGCGAGCGGCGCGTCCAGTGCGCAGACGTATTCGCTGAGCGAAATTGCGCTGCTTTCGCCGGTGGCGAATCCGGGCAAGGTCGTCGCAATGGCCGACGACGCGGCCGAACCGGCATTGTTTCTGAAACCGCCTGGCGAGATCGGCGGCGCGGGCCGGGCGTTCGCCGTTCCCAAGGAGGCGCCGGCCCTTTACGGCATGGCATTGGCGGCCATCGTCGGCCGGGTCGGACGCAATCTTCAGCCCGCCGACGCCCTGGCCGGTTTGGCCGGCTACACGATTGCCCTTGCCCGCGCAGGTACGACCGTCCGCGATTTCGGCCTCGCTTTGGGCCCCTATCTGGTGACAGCCGAAGAGATTGCCGATCCCGCATCGCTCACCCTTCGCATGACCCGCAACGCCAGCACGGTTCAGGACGCCGGCGCCGCGCAGATTCGCCATTCCCTCGCCGATGTCGTGGTTGAGGCATCGCGCTACATGCAGCTTGATCCCGGCGACATTGTCCTGGCCGGATCGCCGGACGACAGTGTGCCCCTGTCGCCGGGCGACCGGGTGGCATGCCAGATCACCGGCATCGGAACGCTGCGCGTTACCGCCGGGCCGTTATAGTCGCCGGTCAACGCCGGGGAGGCGACGGAACCATGGCGATCAAAATCGGCAATGCACCATGCGCATGGGGCGTGGCGTTTCCGCCCGCCCGGAAAATCCTGCTCCAGGCCGGATCTGAAGGCTGGTGCACGGCGGAGCAGGATTGCGGCCCGCAGCGGCGCACATCGCCTTTCGCCGATTCACCGGCCAGCCGCGACAATCTCCGCGCAATCGGCTTTGGCTGACGGCCTGCCACGGCCTCAATCCGCCCTTTTCAAACGCCGCCGGGTGCGCGACAACCACGCCGTGGCCGCGTCCGGTCACCGTCCGACACACACTGTTCAAACTGTTCCCCAAGGAGGAGGCAAGCGTGAAACTTGTTCGTTACGGCCCAAGCGGTGCCGAGAAACCAGGAATTATCGACGGCAACGGCGCGATCCGGAACCTCTCCGGCCATGTCGCCGATATCGCCGGCGATGCGCTGACCGACCTTGACCGGTTGTCGGCGGTCGACCTCGACACGCTGCCGTTGGTCGAAGGCGAACCCCGGATCGGGCCGTGCGTCGGCGGAACCGGAAAATTTGTCTGTATCGGCTTGAACTATTCCGATCATGCCGCCGAATCCGGACTGGATGTGCCGACCGAACCGGTCATGTTCATGAAGGCGACATCGGCCATTTGCGGACCCAACGACCCGGTCATCATCCCCCGCAACTCGACGAAAACCGACTGGGAGGTCGAGCTGGGCGTGGTCATCGGCAAACCCGCCAAATATGTCGAAGAGGCCGATGCGCTCACGCATGTGGCCGGGTATTGCACCGCCCACGATGTCAGCGAGCGGGAATTCCAGATCGAGCGGATGGGCCAGTGGACAAAGGGAAAATCCTGCGACAATTTCGGTCAGATCGGCCCGTGGCTGGTGACCCCGGACGAGGTGCCCGATCCCCAGAACCTCGATCTCTGGCTCAAGGTCAATGGCGAGACGATGCAGAGCGGCACCACCGCCAAGATGGTCTATGGGGTTGCCCACCTTATCGCCTATCTCAGCCGGTTCATGACCCTGCATCCGGGCGATATCATTTCCACAGGCACACCGCCGGGTGTCGGCATGGGCAGGAAGCCGCCGCGGTTTCTCAGGCCCGGCGACAAGGTCGAACTCGGCATCGGAGGTCTTGGCGATCAGCGGCAGGATGTCATCGCCGACCCGGCCTGAACCGGCCGGGATGCGCCTTGACACACCCCGGTGCCGCACCCTAAATGCCGCTCGCTGTCGACGCCGGCGCGGCATGTCCGGCGGTGATATGGGGCCATAGCTCAGTTGGGAGAGCGCGTCGTTCGCAATGACGAGGTCGGCGGTTCGATTCCGCCTGGCTCCACCAGCATCCCGGGACACCGCCGAAATGGCCGAAGAGCGTTCGCAGGAGCGGGCCCCGGCACGCGTGGCCAGAACCCGTTTGGGCTGCTACCATCGGTCACCGGGTCCGTCCGCCCCCGCCGACAAGGCCCGCAGAACAGGCCTGCTGACCGGGCCCGGCATTTGGTTTGAGGACTTACGATGGTCGACGTCAACGCATTCCGCAAGCGCTTGCGCGAACGTCTGGATGAACTGGAAGCGCGCCTGACCAGCATCGAGCATGATCTCGATGCCCCGGCCGATCCCAATTTCGAGGAGCGGGCCACGGAGCGCGAGGGTGACGAGGTGCTGGAAAGCCTCGGCCAGTCCGGATTGAACGAAATCCGCCAGATTCAGGCGGCCCTGGCCCGGATAGAGGCCGGCACCTTCGGCATTTGCGCCGCCTGCGGCGAGGAGATTTCCGAGGAACGCCTGAACATCGTGCCCCATGCCGCCCGTTGTCGCCTTTGCGCCTGAACCTGCACCGCCGCGAGCCCGGCTGAACCGCCCGCCCGGGCTCTAGGCGGCGTCCCAGCCGTCGCGGATGTGGCGGTAACCGTCCCTGTAGACGGCTTCGGGGCTCTCGGCGAAATCACGCCACACGCGGGTTGCCGCGGCGAGCTCCGGCAGGCCCCGGCCGAAGGCTTCGATGGTCAGCCACTGGTCGTATCCGGATGCCTTGATCGCCCGGAAGGTGTCCGCCCACGGGACGTGACCGCGGCCCGGCACGCCGCGGTCGTTTTCCGAAATGTGGACATGGACCACATGTTCGGCATTGCCGGTGTAGGCGGCGACGGGATCGGTTTCCTCGATATTGGCGTGGAATGTATCGTACATGGCCTTGATCGCCGGGTGGTCGACGGCGGTGACATAGGCGCACAGATCGTCCATCGTGTTGACGAAATAGGTTTCGAAGCGGTTCACCGCTTCCAGCGCCAGCGTGACGCCGTTGCGGGCGGCGGCGTCGCCCACGGTCCTGTGGACGTCGCGCGCCCGGGCCCGTTCCTCCGCCGTGGCGCCGGCGCCGGAAAACTGGCCAAGCACCTGGTGAAGCGGCCCGCCGATCGCCTTTGCGCCAAGCGCCGCCGTGCATTCAGCCGCCCGCGTCAGATAATCGACGGCCGCCGCCCGCACCGACGCATCCGGGGAAAGCGGGTCGGTTTCCGCCGTCGGAATGACCGTGATCGCCGTGCGTTCCAGTCCGATCTCGTCCAGCATCTTGCCGATCGGCGCATAATCGTCCGGACCGCCTTCGAAAATCGGGATCTCCACACCGTCATATCCGGTCGCCTTGATATCCTCCAGCAGCGACCGATGATCTTCGGTCACCCGGGTGGTCCAAAGCAGCATGCAAAATCCGATCTTCATGATGCGCTCCCGTGCTGCGGCGCGCCGCCCCGCGCCTGGTTGTTCTCAGCGATAGGCGTAGTTGATCCCGGTCGTTGCGTCGAATCCGTGCAACCTGTTCTGGTTCCACGAAAATCGCACGGCATCGTCGATCCTGGCCGATGAAACCGCCGGCACGGTCGCCTTGAACAAAAGCTCGCCCGCCCGCAGCGTCAGGACCTTTTCGACACCCTGGTTTTCGACATGGTGGACGATAGCTTCCGCCTCGCCGTCCGGGCCGACATTCACGTCCTCGGAGCGGATGCCGACGGTGACCTGGCCGAGCGCCCCGTCCAGCCGCTTCCGGCCGGCCTCGGCGAGCGCGATATCGAAGGCGCCGGGCACGGCAATCGTTTGCGCGGAAACCTCCGCCGGCAGCAGGTTCATTGCCGGCGATCCGACAAATCCGGCAACGAATACGTCGTGCGGTGAATCGTAGATCTCGTGCGGCGTTCCCACCTGAACGATCGAGCCCTCGTTGAGGACACCGATCTTGTCGCCCATGGACATGGCCTCGATCTGGTCGTGGGTCACGAACAGGAAGGTCGCGCCAAGTTTCATCTGCAGGTCCTTCAATTCCGACCGCAGCGACTCGCGCAGCTTGGCATCGAGGTTGGAGAGCGGTTCGTCCATCAGGAACACGCTCGGTTCGCGCACAATGGCGCGGCCGATCGAAACGCGCTGCATCTCGCCGCCGGAAAGCTTGTCGGTCTTGCGGTCCAGCAGGTGATCGATTCGCAGCAGCTTCGCCGCCCCGTTGACGCGCTCCTCGATCTCCGCCTGGCTGTAGTTGCGCGCCCGCGACTTTAAGGGAAAGGCGAGATTCTGGCCGACGGTGTAGCGTGGATAGAGCGAGTAGTACTGGAACACCAGCGCCACGTCGCGTTCGGCGACGCTCCAGTTGGCCGTGTCGTGGCCGCCGATGCTGACCGTGCCGGCATCGGGCTTGTCCAGCCCGGCGATAATGCGCAACGTCGTGGTTTTGCCGGCGCCGGTCGGGCCAAGCAGCACGAAAAATTCCCCGTCGGCGATGTCGAGCGACAGGTTGTCGAGCGCCCGGGTGGCGCCGTACTTCTTGGTGACATTGTTGAGCGAAACCTGGGCCATCGTCAGCTATCCAGCCTGATTCGGAGCGATTCACCGCTCTCGGCGTTGAAGAAATGCACCTGCTCCTCGTCGAGACGGGCCCAGACCTGGTCGCCGGCCTTGCCGACATAGCCGCTGGGCGTGCGCGCCCTCAGGAAATGCTCGCCGATCTTCAAATCCACGATGTCATAGGCGCCGAGCGGCTCGATGATATGGGCTTCGACCTGATTGTAGCCGTCGGCCGGCTCGCGGCTGACCAGAACACCTTCGGGGCGAACGCCCAGCTTGAGGTTGCCGCCGGTGTTGGGGCTCGCCGCGATACGCTGTTTCAATGCGCCGGAGAAATCGAACTGGACGCCCGATTTGCCGAGGTCGATCCGGGTCGCGCCGTCCCCGCCGCCGATTCCGGCGTCGACGATGTTCATCACCGGCGAGCCGACGAACTGGGCCACGAACAGATTGGCCGGGCGCAGATAGACCTCGTCGGGAGACCCGACCTGCTGCAGGACACCGTCATTCATGATGGCGATGCGGTCGGCCAGCGACATGGCCTCGACCTGATCATGGGTGACGTAGACCGTCGTCGCCTTGTTTTCCAGGTGCAGGCGCTTCAGTTCCGAGCGCATGTCTTCGCGCAGCTTGGCGTCGAGCGCCCCGATCGGTTCGTCCATCAGCAGGGCCTTGGGCCGGCGAACAAGCGCCCGGCCGATGGCCACACGCTGCATGTCGCCGCCCGACAGCGCCGATGGCCGCTGCTTGAGCAGATGCTCGATGCGCAGCGCCCTGGCCACGTCGTTGACCTGCTGATCGACCGCGCTCTTGCTTTCGCGTGTCGCCCGCAGCGGGAAGGCGATGTTCTCGTAGGCGGACAGGTGCGGATAGAGCGCGAAAAGCTGAAAAACGAATGCGATGTCCCGGTCGCCGGCCCGCAAGTCCTGCACCGGTTTGCCGTCGATCAGGATATCTCCGGAGTCGATTTCCTCCAGACCGGCAATGGCCCGCAGCGTCGTCGTCTTTCCGCAGCCGGACGGCCCCAGCAGAACGACGAATTCGCGATCCTGGATTTCAAGATTCAGTTTTCGGATGACGTAGTTGTCACCAAAATATTTCTCGATGCTGTTGAGACTTATGTTGGCCATGGCGGTCTGCGTTTCACCCGCTCGTTTCGTCGGGCTTGATGTGGGAAAAGACGATGAAGCCGACGAGCCCGATCAACATGACCGTGACACTGTAGCGGTGCAGGAACTCGATCCAGGGCTGGCACAGGAAGACCACGCCTGTCAGCATGGTCCACTGGCTCACCGGCTCCAGAACGCGATTGCTCAGCTGCTTGAAGTTCATGGCCGCCCCCTATTTCCGGATCGCGCCGAAGGTGACGCCGCGCAGCAGGTGATTACGCAGCAGGAAGGTGAAGATTGCCACCGGCAGGAGGAACAGAAACGTCCCGGCCGCGATGACGGTCCAGTCCACGATGCCGGAGCCGATCTGCGACGGAATGAAAGGCGGCGCTGTCTGCGCGCGCCGGTTGGTCAGGATCAGTGCAAACGCGTACTCGTTCCACGCCGTGATGAAGCTGAACACGGCGGTGGCGGCGATTCCGGTGGTCGCTTCCGGCAGCACGATCTTGAAGAACGCCTGCATGCGCGTATAGCCGTCGACCAGCGCCGCCTCCTCGTACTCCTTCGGGATTTCGTCCATGAAACCCTTCATGAGCCACACCGAAAAGGAGAGGTTGAAGGCGGTGTAGAGAATGATCAGTCCGATATGGGTGTCGGTCATTCCGAAGGTTCGGTACATCAGGAACATCGGGATGGCGACGACAATGGGCGGCAGCATGCGCGTCGACAGGATGAAGAAGAGAAGGTCGTCCTGTCCGCCGATTCTGAACCGCGAGAATCCATAGGCCGTGAACGTTCCCATGCCGACGGCAAGGATGGTGGAGAGCCCGGCGATAATCAGACTGTTGACGAAGCGGTTGGGATATTGGCTCAACTGCACGTTTTCGCCGACCCGCAGCACGCGTTCGCCGCCGTCCAGGATGCGTTTCTCCCACCACGGGGCAGCCTCGTAAGCCTCCTCCGTCGGCTTTTCCTTCAGCTGCACGCGCTTGGTGAACAATTTGACGAACGGCGTGATTTCCGGCGTGAAGGCCACGGTCGGCGGCACCGAAGTCGACAGTGCGCGCGGTTTGAAGGCCGTGGAGGCAATCCAGTAGATCGGCGCCAGGAAGATCAGCGTGGCGATGACGATGGCGACAATCGCCACGCGATTGTAGATCTTGTGGCCGGGGGATCGGACGGCGGCCATCTCTAGCGCTCCTTCGCCTTGTTGAGATATTTCACGTAGATGTTGGTTATGGCGAGCACGATGATGAGCACGATGTAGGCCAGCGCCGAAGCGCGGCCCGTATCCCAACCCTGAAATGCCATCTGGTAGAGGCGGATGGCCACCGTCTCGACGCTTGCCGTGCTCATCACGAACGGCAGGTCGAAGGTCTTGAACGCTTCCATTGTGCGGAAGATCAGCGCGATCATCAGCAGCGGCGACACCAGTGGCAGCGTGATGCGGGTGAAGGTGTACCAGGCGCCGGCCCGGTCGATTTCCGCCGCCTCGTAGAGATGCTTCGGTACGGCCGACAGGCCGGCCAGTGACAGCAGCATCACAAACGGTGCCCACATCCAGATATCGGTCAGCGCGGTGGCGAAAAGCGCATTGGTCGGCGTGCTCAGCCATTCGAACTTGCCGATGCCGAGCGCATAGTTCACCGGGCCCCAGGAGGGATCGTAGAGGAGCTTCCAGAACAGGCCGACGACCGCCGGCGACAGCATCATCGGCAACAGCAGCAGCGTGGTGACGAATCCTTTCAGGGGGAATTTCCGGTTCAGCAGGAGGGCCAGGCCGAATCCGACGATCATCTGTCCGCCCACCGACAGGATCACATATTGGGCGGTGATGGTGAAATTCTCCCAGATGCCGGGATCACCCAGCAGCTCCCGGTAGTTTTGCAGGCCGACGAACTTGGCCGGTTTGTTCAGCGAGGCGCGGAACTCGGTAAACGAGAATCCCAGCGAATAGATGAGCGGAAATATATTGAAAACGATCAGAAAGATGATCGTCGGGAGGATGAAGGCATTGCGGATCGTCAGGTCGCTCCACCCGCGCGAAGCCGCTCTGGAGCTGGGGTCGAGGCTTGCAACTACGGCCATCGATCGCCTCCTCAAACAAAATCAGGATCGGGGCTGGCGCCCCGATCCCGTCCGTGTGTTGGTGCCGGTCAGTTGCCCAGCGTCTTGTTCCAGTCCGCGACCAGCGCGTCGAGCGCTTCCTTGGCCGTTCCCTCACCGGTGGTGATGTACGGATGCAGGCGGTCGTTCATCTGGAAAAGCATGTCGGCAAAGACCGGGTTGGCCCAGAAGTCCTTCACGATTTCCATCGATTCCGCAAAGGCCTGGTTGTAGGGCGTTGCCTTGAGGAACCGTTCGGAATTCAGCGTTGCGGCATGGGCCGTGTACCCGCCGAGGTCGGCCCACTTCTGCTGGACGTCGTCGCGGATGAACCACTTCAGGAACTTGTAGGATTCTTCCTGGTTCCCGCTATAGCTGATGACCGAGATCCCCTGGCCGCCGAGCGCGGCATGGCGGTCGCCGTTCGGGCCGGCCGGATTGGCGAAATAGCCGGTCACGTCGGCGTGCGGATTGGTCGCCGGATTGGCGAGCGCCGGGAAGAACGCAAAATAGTTCATGTTCATCGCCACCAGCCCTTCGGTGAAGGCCTGGTTGTTTTCCGCGAAGAATGCCTGGGTCCAGTTCGGCGGCGTAAACGTGTAGAGCTTGCGATAGGCCTCAAGCGCCTCGACGTTCTGCGGCGAGTTCAGGATGCCGTCGACCTTGTTGGTGGCATAGTCACCCAAATCGCCGCCCCAGGTGAAGATTGTTTGTTCCACACCCATCGCCATGGCGTCGTATGCCGTCTGGGTATAGAGCGCGACGCCGTACTTGTTCTCGTCGGGACGGGTAAAGAACTCGGCAATGTCGATGAGTTCCTTGTAGTTTTTCGGCACGCCGAGGTCGTAGCCGTACTTCGCCTTGAAAGCCGCCATTTCCGCCGGATCTTCAAACCAGTCTTTGCGATAGGACCAGCCGTTGGCGTCGCCTTCGAGCGGAACCGACCAGTACTTGCCATCATAAAGCGAGTAATACTGGAGGGTTGCCGGGACGAACGACTTGTCGATGCCGTTCTCGGTGATGAATTCGCTGAGATCGACGTAATGGCCGCCGGTGGACGCCGCGCCAAGCCATTGGGAATCGCCGACGACCATGTCATAGGCATCGCCGCGCGCATTGAGCTCGGCAAAGGTCTTGGTCTGGAAGTCGCCCCATGGCGTGGTTTCCACCGTGACCGTTACACCGGTCTCCGCGGTGTAGTCGTTCACCAGCTCCTGCAGATAGTTGGCCGGATCCCATTCCGCCCAGAAGATCGTCAGTTCCTGGGCCGAGGCGGGAAGGGCAAGCGCCAGGGACAATCCCAGGGCCGTGGCCGTTCCTGTCATATATCGTTTCAACATCATTTCCTCCCTGTTGCAGGTCGATCATGCAGCCCCAGATCCGTGAGCTGTCCGGGTGCGGACGCTTGTGCTCCCGTTCGCCTGGCGCCGTTCGCAATGGCCGGCATATCCGCCGGTCCATTTCCTGTGCCGGCGTCCGGCGGCGGCATTGTCACCGCCGGGCGCCGATATCATGTTTTCTTCCGCTCCCCGGCCTTCCGGTTCGTCTTTGCGTTCTGCAGCGCGTCGCGGACCAGTGACCGTGCCGCCCACATCGGCACCTCCGACGCCTGCTCGCTGTCCAGGCCAAAAAAATCATACAATATGACCAGGGCTTCAATCCCGAACAATAACGCAAGCGCCTGGATCAGTCGCTCGAATTCCGCCGGCGAGAGCTGGTCCCGCAGCGGCTCTGCCGCCTCCCGCAGCAGTGCGATCCGGTAGCCGCGCTTGAACGGCGGTTCCTCGCCCAGCGTACCGGCCTGCTGTTGGGCCCAATGGTCCAGCGACAGCTTCAGCGCGGCGCGGAAAGTCGCCTCGTACTGGCAGATCCTCGGGAATGAGGTTTCAAGAAGGTCGGCGACCCGGGCCTCGCCGTCTTCAAGGTCCGATGACCATTCCAGGATCGGGCCGAGACCTTCGCCGACGACGGCTTTCACAAGCTCCGCCTGACTGGGAAAATAGCGGTAGGCGGTGGCCCGCGAAACCTCCGCAGCCTCCGCGACGTCGCTGACGGAGGGCGTTAGGCCCCGCTGCATGAGTTGCATTGCCGTCTGCAGCATCAACCGCCTTGTCCGCGCGCGTGGTCCCTTCTCCGCCGCCTTGCGTGCCGGCTTGGAAGGCGTGTCGAGCGCGTCGCCTGCTTGACCTGAGACGTTCATATCAATACGATACTGGCATCTCAAAATTTTGGCAAGCGGCGATCGGCGGGGGGCATAGTTGGTTCGGGTCTATGTCGTTGGCACCGCCGATACGAAGGGTCACGAACTGGCTTTCGTGAAGGCCTGCGTCGCCGAAGCCGGCGCCGATCCGTTTCTGGTTGATGTCGGCACGCGCCCGCCCGCGGTTGCGGTCGATGAAGCCGCCGCGACCGTTGCTGCCTTCCATCCCGACGGCGCCGAAGCCGTATTGTCCGGCGATGATCGCGGCGCCGCCGTGGCGGCCATGGGCGAAGCGTTTCGCCGTTATATCGTCAGCCGCGGGGACATCGGCGCGATCGTCGGTCTGGGCGGCGGCGGTGGCACGTCGATCGTCACCGCCGGTATGCGCCAGTTGCCTGTCGGCCTGCCCAAACTCATGGTTTCCACCCTCGCCTCCGGCGATGTCGCCCCCTATGTCGGCGCCACCGACATCACGATGATGCATTCCGTCACCGATATCGCCGGCCTCAATCGCATCAGCCGCCAGGTGCTGGGCAACGCCGCCCGGGCCGCCGCCGGCATGGCGGCGGCGCCGGCGCACACCACGGCAACGAAACCCGCCCTCGGCCTGACCATGTTCGGCGTGACGACCCCGTGCGTGACCGGCGCGGTCACCCATCTTGAGACCGACTATGACTGCCTCGTCTTCCACGCCACCGGGACCGGCGGACAGGCGATGGAAAAGCTGATCGACAGCGGCATGATCGCCGGCGTGATCGACGCCACGACCACGGAAGTCTGCGACCATTTGTTCGGCGGTGTCCTGAGCGCCGGCCCGGACCGGTTCGGCGCGCTGATCCGCGCCGGGATTCCCGCCATCGTCTCGCTGGGAGCGCTCGACATGGTCAATTTCTGGGCGCCGGAGACCGTTCCCGGTCATCTGGCCGGGCGCACCTTCTACCACCACAATCCCAACGTGACGCTGATGCGCACGACAGCGGAGGAAAACCGGCAGATGGGGGCGTGGATCGCCGAACGGCTCAACCAGTGTCGCGGACCGTTGCGGCTGGTGATCCCCGAAAAGGGCGTTTCCGCGCTCGATGTGGAGGGCGGCGCGTTTTACGATCCGGAGGCCGACCAGGCCCTTTTTGAAAGTCTGGCGGACCGGTTTCGGCCTGCCGACACCCGCCGCCTTGTCCGGCTGCCGCTACATATCAACGATCCGGAATTTTCGGTCGCCCTGGCCGATAGTTTCCGCGAGATCGCCACCTGAGGACCCCGGTATGGCCACACCCGATCGCGCGGCATTGCTTGAGAAGTTCCATGCCATGGTGCGCGAGGGCGTGCCCATCATCGGCGGCGGCGCCGGCACCGGCCTGTCGGCCAAATGCGAGGAAGCCGGCGGTATCGACCTGATCGTCATATACAATTCCGGCCGCTACCGGATGGCCGGGCGCGGATCGGCCGCCGGCCTTCTGGCCTACGGCAACGCCAACGAGATCGTCGTTGAGATGGCGCGCGAGGTGTTGCCGGTTGTGTCCCACACGCCGGTGCTCGCCGGCGTCAACGGAACCGATCCGTTCATCCTCATGCCCAGGTTTCTGGAAACGCTGAAGGCGATGGGCTTTGCCGGCGTCCAGAATTTCCCGACCGTCGGTCTGTTCGACGGTGCCATGCGCGCCAGCTTTGAGGAAACCGGAATGGGATACGGGCTGGAGGTCGACATGATCGCCGCCGCTCACGCGCTTGACCTCCTGACCACGCCCTATGCGTTCACGCCCGGCGAGGCGGCCGACATGACACGGGCCGGTGCCGATATTGTTGTTGCCCACATGGGTGTCACCGTCGGCGGTGCGATCGGAGCCTCATCGGCGAAATCGCTGGAATCCTGTGTCGCCGAAATCGATGCCATCGCCGAGGCGGCCCATCGGATCCGCGACGATATCATCGTCCTGTGCCACGGCGGTCCCATCGCCACGCCGGACGATGCCGGCTATGTGTTGCAAAACAGCGCCCTGTGTCACGGATTCTACGGAGCGTCCAGCATGGAGCGGTTGCCGGTGGAGACGGCGCTGACCGAACGGACGCGCGCCTTCAAGCAGATCCGCGTGTCATGATTGCCGGTCCGGGGACAACGAGGGAAATTCACAAGGTGGAGGACGCGCGATGAACGGTCAATTCATGATCGCCAACGAGGTGGAGCCGGAAAAGCTGGATTGGGGCGCGCTGCGCTGGCTCAGCAATCCGCCGGCGACGGGCGCATCGCAGCTGACGGTGATCGATGTGTCCCTGGCGCCCGGCAAAGGCCATGATTTTCACAAGCACCCCGACCAGGAAGAGGTTCTTTATATCGTCGCCGGAAAGGTGGAGCAGTGGGTCGACAGGCAAATGCGCATTCTCGGACCCGGTGATTCCGCCTTTGTGCCGGCCGACATGGTCCATGCCTCTTTCAATGTCGGCGATGACGATGCGCAAATTGTCGCCATTCTCGGCCCGTGCGTCGGCGAAAGCGGTTACGAACTTGTGGATGTGGCTTCGCAGGCGCCATGGAACGGACTGCGGGGCTGACCAGCAAATCGATCGGGAGGTTCGACGATGACAAACAATTTTCCAAAACTGCACAATGCGATGTGGCCGGGGATCGTCGGCAAGGGCGAAGGATCCGAACCGGTCATCCCCCTGGACACGCTTCTTGAGCTGACGGCCAATGCCGAGGTCGACGGGGCGAAGTTCGACGGCGTTGATCTGTTCATCACTGCGCCGCACTTCGATATCGACAGCGACAGCGATGCCGTAAAACGCATGGCCGATCACATTTCCGGCTATGGGCTTTCGGTGGGCTCGTTTGTGGCGCCGATCTGGGGCGGTGCCGGCGGCGGTTCGGCGATGGGCTCCGCGGACGAACGCCAAGCCTTTCTCACCCAGGTGCGCAAGGCCTGCGCCATTGGGGCGCAGATGCGGGAATTGGGCATCCGCCCCACCGGCGGTGTCCGGATCGATTCCTCTGCCGGTGTTGCCGATTGGGCAAACGATCCCGAGGCCAATACGCGGCGGATCGCCGAGACCTTCTCGCGCGCGGCCGACATCGCCGCCGACCATGGCGAGTTTCTGGTCGCCGAAGGCGAGATCTGCTGGGGCGGCATGCATTCCTGGCGCGAGATGCTGAAGCTCCTGGAAATGGTGAATCGCCCCGGACTGCTTGGTTTTCAGGCCGATATGGCCCATTCGATGCTGTACACGCTGGGATACAACGCGCCGGAGGATCGAATCCTGCCGCCGGACTTCGACTGGTCCGACACCGATGCGCTCGATGACGCCTATCGCCGGGTCGCCGACAGCCTTCGCCCCTGGACGCTCGATTTCCACGTTGCCCAGAACGATGGCACGGTCTTCGGGTCGGGGGATCACGAAAAGACCGGTCGCCACTGCCAGGTCGGTGATGTCAATGGCCGGCTCGACATCGTCAAGCATGCCGGATACTGGCTGCGCGGATCCGATCAGGAATTGACCAGGACAATGCGTCATATCTGCTGGGACGGTTGCATGTTCCCCAATGCGGTGATGGAGAAACAGCAGACGTGGAATGACATTCTCGCGGCCATGATCAAGGTCCGCGACGCCCACGGCTGGACCGAATAGCGAAGGGAGAACGACCCATGCCACGCAGAACGCTCAATGTCGGAATGATCGGCTACGGTTTCATGGGCCGCTGCCATTCCAACGCATTTCGCACCGTCGGCAATTTTTTCGACGTCAAGTACCAGCCGGTTCTGAAGGCGGCGTGCGGCCGCGATGAAAAGGCGGTTCGCGCCTTTGCCGATCAGTGGGGCTATGAGGACGTCGAAACGGACTGGCGTGAGCTTGTCAAACGTCCGGATATTGATCTGATCGACATTTGCGTGCCCAACGACCTGCACAAGCCGATCGCGCTTGCGGCGGCCAGGGCCGGCAAAATGGTGTTGACCGAAAAACCGCTCGCCCGCACCACCCGTGAGGGACAGGCGATGGTCAAGGCGGTCGAGGATGCCGGCGTGCCCAACCTGGTCTGGTACAATTACCGCCGCATTCCGGCGGTGACGCTGATCAAGCAGATCGTCGATTCCGGCAAGCTCGGCCGGATCTATCACTATCGCGCCAAGTTCCTGCAGGACTGGACGATTTCGCCCGACGTGCCGCAGGGCGGCCCCGGCACCTGGCGCCTCGACGTCGGGGCGGCCGGTTCCGGCGTCACCGGCGACCTGCTTGCCCATTGCATCGATTCCGCGGTGTGGATCAACGGTTCGATCGATAGCCTTTCGGCCATGACCGAGACCTTCGTCAAGAAGCGCAAGCACGCCGAGACCGGCAAGATGGCGGAGGTCGGCATCGACGACGCCGCTGCCGTGCTGGCACGCTTTGCCAACGGTTCGCTCGGCACATTTGAATCGACCCGCTACGCCCGCGGCCACAAGGCCCTTTACACCCTGGAAATCAACGGCGAGCACGGCTCGCTGTCCTGGGATCTTCACGACCTGAACCGTCTTGGCTGGTTTGACCACAAGATTTCGGGACAGCTTCGCGGCTGGAGCTCGGTCATGGTCACCGATGGTGAACATCCCTATCTCGGCAATTGGTGGGTGCCGGGCCTGATCATCGGCTTCGAGCATTCCTTCGTTCACACCGTCGCCGATTTCATCAATGCGCTGGGCCGCAAGAAGCCGGCCGGCCCGACATTCCGCGATGCCCTGGAAACGACCAGGGTGTGCGACGCCATTATCAAGTCGGGCAAGACCGGCAAGTGGCAGACGGTCAAGTAACCTTGGCGGCCGGAGATTCGCCGGAAGTCGGCTGAACCGGCGCTGCCGGCCGGCAAGCGGTTGTTTGCCGCCTGCCGGACCGGCGGCGGGTGGTCGCGGAAATAAAAAAATTGCCTCCCGCGCCTCAGTGATCCAAGGTAGGGGTCAGCAGGGCAGGGTGGTTGTCGTGAGGCGGCTCCCTTGCCCATTCAAATTGTTATGTCTGGGAGGACAATATGAAACGCCTGCAATGGATAACGGCTGCCGTACTGGCGACAGGACTGGTCACCGGCGCGTCGGCCAAAACACTTGTCTACTGTTCGGAAGGATCGCCGGAAGGATTTGACCCGGCGCTCTATACCGCCGGCACGACATTCAACGCCTCGTCGCGCCCGGTCTACAACCGGCTTGTGGAATTTGAACGCGGCACGACCAAGGTCATTCCCGGGCTGGCGGAAAGCTGGACGGTGTCCGACGACGGTCTGGAATACACGTTCAAGCTCAGAGCCGGTGTGAAATACCATTCCACCGACTATTTCACGCCGGGCCGCGATTTCAATGCCGATGACGTACTCTTCACGTTCGACCGGCAGCGCAGCGCCGATCATCCCTGGAACAAGTACACCGAAGGCACCGCCTGGGAGTATTTTGAGGGTATGGACATGCCGGCCCTCATCAAGGACATCGTCAAGGTCGACGAGATGACGGTCAAGTTCGTGCTGAACAAGCCCGAAGCGCCGTTTGTCGCCAACCTCGCCATGGATTTCGGATCCATCGTGTCGAAGGAATATGCCGACAAGCTGGCAGCCGAAGGCCGCATGACCGACCTCAACCAGCAGCCGGTCGGCACCGGGCCGTTCCAGTTCGTCGCCTACCAGAAGGACGCGGTCATCCGTTACAAGGCCCATCCGGGTTTCTGGAACGGCAAGCAGCCGATCGATGATCTGGTCTTCGCGATTACTGTCGACAATGCCGTGCGCATGCAGAAGCTGAAAGCCGGTGAGTGCCATGTGGCGCCCTATCCAAATCCGGCCGACCTGCCGGGTTTGCGGGCCGATTCCAATCTCACCGTGATGGAGCAGGAAGGTCTGAACGTCGGCTATCTGGCCTACAACACCACCGTCAAGCCGTTCGACGATGTGCGCGTGCGCAAGGCGCTCAACATGGCCATCAACAAGCAGGCGATCATCGATGCGGTGTTCGAAGGTTCCGGCAAGATTGCCAAGAATCCGATCCCGCCGACCATGTGGTCCTACAATGATGGCATCACCGACGATTCCTATGATCCGGCGGCCGCCAAGGCGATGCTTGCGGAAGCCGGCCAGGCAGGCCTGAAGATGAAGGTCTGGGCGATGCCGGTGGCGCGGCCCTACAACCCCAATGCCCGGCGCATGGCCGAGCTCATCCAGGCCGACTTCGCCGAGATCGGCGTTGAGGCGGAAATTGTCTCCTACGAGTGGGGCGAGTATCTGAAGCTGTCACGGGCGCTTGACCGGGATGGTGCGATCCTGCTCGGCTGGACCGGCGACAATGGCGACCCCGACAACTTCCTGGCCGTTCTGCTGGGTTGCGCGGGCGTTGAAAATTCCAACCGCGCCCAGTGGTGCCATCAACCGTTTGAAGACCTGATCCAGAAGGCCAAGCGGACCTCCGACCAGGGTGAGCGGACGGCGCTCTACGAACAGGCTCAGGTCGTCTTCAAGGAACAGGCGCCGTGGGCGACGATTGCTCACTCGGTGGTGTTCATGCCGATGTCGAACAAGGTCAAGAACTACAAGATGGACCCCTTGGGCAGCCATCGGTTCGACGGCGTCGATATCGAAGAATAGTCAGGATCAGGACAGGCGGCCGCGCGGCCGCCTGTCCTGCGTGGATCCCCCGCGTGTCCGATCCAAGGCTGGATATTCTGGAGCCGGTCCTCCGCGATCGCGCGCTCGACGCGGTCGCCATTGTGCCCGGGCCGAACTTCCGGAAGATATTCGACAAGAGCTTCTATCAAAACGAGCGTCCGCTGGTCATCATCTGCCAGCGCGAGGGCGGGAGCCTCGCGATCGTTCCCAATCTCGAACTGGCATCCTTTGCCGACATCGATTTTTCCGGCGAAGTCTTCGACTGGCGCGACGAAGCCGGTTATCAGGCCGCCTTTGAAGCCGCGGCGGCAAAGATGCCGCCGCAAGCCCGCATCGGCGTGGAAGGTCAACTGATGCGGGTGTTCGTCCAAATGGCGTTTGCCCGGGCCCTGCCCGGCGCGGAATTTGTCGACGCCCATCGCGAGGTGTCCGCAATCCGCCTCAGGAAATCGGCATCGGATCTGGCGCGAATGCGCAAGGCGATCGCGATTTCGGAAGAGGCGCTGGAACGCACGGTGTCGGAGGTGCGCGCCGGCATGACCGAAACGGAAGTGGAAGGTATCCTGTTGCGGAACCTGTTTGCCTGTGGCTCCGACGGCCTTGCATTTTCGCCCATCGTCGCTGCTGGCGGCAATTCCGCCCAGCCCCACGCCAAGGCGCGCCCCGACTATCAAATCAGGCCCGGCGATGCGCTGCTGATTGATTTCGGCGCCTCCCACCGCGGCTATCAGGCCGACATCACGCGGACGTTTTTCATCGACCATGTCAGCGATGGCGACCGGGAATTCTACGCCACCGTGCGCGCCGCCAACGCCGCCGGACGCCAAGCCGTTCGACCCGGCACCACGGCCCATCAGGTCGACGATACCGTACAAAAGGTGCTTGAGAATTCGCCGTTCGCCCGGTACCGCCGCACCAAGACCGGCCACGGTCTGGGTATGGAAGTCCACGAGGATCCCTACATCATGCGCGGCAACCACGATGCGCTGGAGCCGGGCATGGTCTTCACCGTCGAGCCGGGGCTTTACCGGTTGGGCGACTGTGGTGTCCGCATCGAGGATGTGGTGGCCGTGACCGAGACCGGGATGGAATGCCTGACCGCCTTCCCTCGTGACCTGCGGATTGTCGGCTGATCATGCTCAAGTTCCTGCTCAAGCGCATCGGCCTTCTCGTCCCCACCTTCATCGGCATCACCATCATTGCCTTCGGCTTCGTGCGTGTCCTGCCCGGCGATCCGGTGCTTCTGATGGCCGGCGAGCGCGGCCTGTCGACGGAACGTTACCAGGCGCTGCTGAAGGAGTTCGGCTACGACCGGCCGCTCTGGCGCCAGTACCTGGACTATCTCGGTGATCTCCTGCGCGGCGATTTCGGCCAGTCGCTGGTGACCAAGAAGCCGGTGCTCACCGAGTTTTTCGCCCTTTTCCCCGCCACCGTGGAACTGTCGCTGTGCGCCATGATCATCGCCGTGGCGATCGGCATTCCCGCCGGCGTGTTCGCGGCGACCCGGCGCGGGTCCTTCGTCGACCAGGCGATCATGGGCACGGCGCTGGTCGGCTATTCGATGCCGATCTTCTGGTGGGGCCTGCTGCTGATCATCGTCTTTTCCGGCACCCTGCAGTGGACGCCGGTCTCCGGCCGCATATCGCTTTTGTACTTCTTCCCCCAGGAAACCGGCTTCATGCTCATCGACAGTCTGCTGTCGGGTCAGAAGGGCGCATTTCTGTCGGCGGTTCGCCACCTGATCCTGCCCTCCGTCGTGCTTGCGACGATTCCGCTTGCGGTGATTGCCCGTCAGACGCGGTCGGCGATGCTGGAAGTGCTTGGCGAGGACTATATCCGCACCGCCCGGGCCAAGGGCATGTCGCCGCGGCGCGTCGTCGGCCTCCACGCGCTGCGCAATGCCATGATACCGGTCATCACGGTGATCGGCCTGAGCGTCGGCACGCTGCTTGCCGGGGCGATTCTCACCGAGACGATCTTTTCCTGGCCGGGCATCGGCAAGTGGATGGTCGATTCCATTTTCCGGCGTGACTATCCGGTCGTCCAGGGTGGTCTGCTGCTGATCGCCGGCGTGGTCATGATCGTCAACCTGATCGTCGACATGACCTACGGCCTGATCAATCCGCGGATTCGACACAACTGAGACAAACGTGACCGATGTAACAACCCGACCCGCGCCAACCCAGGGCGACACCAAGCGGCAGACGCGGCGCCGGATGCTGGCCGAATTCTGGTATTATTTTTCCGAGAATCGTGGCGCCGTCATCGGTCTGTTCGTATTCGCTGCACTGGTCCTGATCGCGCTGGCCGCGCCGCTGATTGCGCCGCATCCGGCCAATTTCCAGTATCGGGACGCGCTGCTTGTACCGCCGTTCTGGCAGGAAGGCGGGCGCGCAGAATATCTTCTGGGCACCGATGCGGTTGGCCGCGACATCCTTTCGCGGCTGATCTTCGGCGCCCGGTTCTCCCTGTTTATCGGCCTTGTCGTGGTCACCCTGGCCGTTCTTGGCGGCGTTACCACCGGCCTGATCGCCGGCTATTTCCGCGGTGCCGTCGACACCATCATTATGCGTGTCATGGATGTCGTCCTCGCCTTCCCGTCCCTGTTGCTCGCCCTGGTTCTGGTCGCCATTCTGGGCCCCGGCTTGCTCAATGCGATGATCGCGATCGCAATTGTCCTCCAGCCGCATTTCGTGCGCCTGACCCGGGCATCCGTTCTCAACGAGATCAACCGTGAATATGTGATCTCCGCGCGCGTCTCCGGCGCCTCGCGGCTCTACCTTATGACCCGGACGCTGCTGCCCAACTGCCTCGGCCCGGTTATCGTTCAGGCGACGCTGTCCTTCTCCAACGCCATTCTCGATGCCGCGGCGCTGGGTTTCCTCGGCATGGGCGCGCAGCCGCCGACGCCGGAATGGGGAACGATGCTCGCCGAGGCCCGCGAATTCATTCTCCGCGCCTGGTGGGTGGTCACCTTTCCGGGGCTGGCGATCCTGATCACGGTGCTGGCGATCAATCTCATGGGCGACGGGCTGCGCGACGCCCTCGACCCGAAATTGAAGCGCACCTGATGGCCCTGCTCGAAATTCGCAATCTCAGCGTCGACTTCCAGACCGCAGGCGGCCTGTTCAGGGCTGTCGACCGGGTCGATATCACCTGTGAGAGCGGCGAGATATTGGCCATTGTCGGCGAATCCGGGTCCGGAAAGTCCGTCGCCATGCTGGCGCTTCTCGGTCTCCTGCCATGGACAGCCAACGTCACCGCCGATGCGATGCGCTTCGATGACCGCGACATGCTGCGACTGTCCGCGCGCGACCGGCGCAAGGTTGTCGGCAAGGACGTATCGATCATTTTTCAGGAGCCGATGTCCAGCCTGAATCCGTGTTTCACTGTCGGGTTTCAGCTTGGCGAATCCTTGAAGACCCATCTTGGCTACGACCGGGCCGAACGCCGCCGCCGGTCCATCGAGCTTCTGGAGCAGGTCGGTATTCCGGCGCCGGAAAAGCGGCTTTCGGTGTTTCCCCATCAATTGTCGGGCGGCATGAGCCAGCGCGTGATGATCGCCATGGCCTTGTCCTGCGATCCCAAGCTTCTGATCGCCGACGAACCGTCCACGGCGCTCGATGTCACCATCCAGGCACAGATTCTCGAACTTCTCACCCGGCTGCAGCGCGAGAAGGGCATGGCACTGATCCTGATCACCCACGACATGGGTGTCGTGGCGGAGACGGCGGAGCGGGTGCAGGTGCAATATGCCGGCCAGAAGGTCGAGGAACAGGGCGTCGGAGATCTCTTTGACGATCCGCATCATCCCTATACCGCCGCACTTCTGGCCGCCCTGCCCGAGCGGGCGACCAGCCGGAAACTGCCCTCCATCCCCGGCGTGGTCCCCGGCCAGTTCGACCGGCCTGAGGGCTGCCTGTTTTCGCCGCGCTGCGCCTATGCCACCGAACAGTGCCGCCGGAGTGTCGTCCGCCAGGGACCGGACCTCGGCCAGGCCCTGTGCAACCATCCGCTGTCGCAGGGCATGCCTGTGGACGGGGTGCCGGCCATGCCCGTCTCCGGCGCCGGCAGCCGGCCCGAGGCGCGCCAATGACCGCCCCGATTGTCGAAGGAAGAAATCTCTGCCGGTACTATGAGGTTGGTCGCGGCCTGTTCGCCAGTCCCGGATCGGTCCGTGCCCTGGAGGATGTCAGCTTCGATCTCCATCCGGGCAAGACCCTGGCGATCGTCGGGGAATCGGGGTGCGGAAAATCGACGCTTGCCCGGGTTGTCACCATGATCGAGCCGCCCTCCGGCGGCGTCCTGCGGATCAACGGCAAGGTTGCCGATTCAAACTCGCGCGAGATCCGCCAGACGATCCAGATCGTCTTTCAAAATCCCTACGGCTCGCTCAATCCGCGCCAGAAGATCGGCACGATCCTGGAAGAGCCGCTGCGTCTGAATACCGATTTCGATGCCCGCAAGCGGCGGAGCCTCGCCTCCCAGACCATGGAGCGGGTCGGTCTGCGGCCGGAGCATTATGAACGGTATCCGCACATGTTTTCCGGCGGCCAGCGCCAGCGGATCGCCATTGCCCGCGCGCTGATGCTGAAGCCGAAGGTGCTTGTGCTCGATGAGCCGGTATCCGCGCTTGATCTGTCCATCCAGGCCCAGGTGCTCAATATTCTGAGCGACCTGCAATCGGAGCTGGGACTGGCCTACCTGTTCATCAGTCACGACCTGTCGGTGGTGAAGCACATCGCCGACGATATCATGGTGATGTATCTGGGCCGCGCCGTTGAGGCCGGCGAGGCGCAAACCGTCTTTGCGGCGCCGAAACACCCCTACACCGCAGCCCTGATGAGCGCGACGCCGGTCGCCGATCCCGGCCGCAAGACGAAGCGGATCATGCTGGCCGGGGAGTTGCCGTCGCCGCTCGATCCGCCGACAGGGTGCGCGTTTCACCCGCGCTGCTTTCGGGCATCGGACATCTGCCGGGCCGAGATGCCGCCGCTTGAATCCCATGACGGGCGTGACCTTGCCTGCTTCAATCCCATCGATTGAAACCGCCGGTCAGCCGCAGGCTAAGTGAGCTGTTTCACAAGCTCCTTGCGCAGCAACTTGCCCATGCCGCTGTAGGGCAGGGCATCGACGAGGCGGAAAGTGCGCGGCCGCTTGTCGGGACCCAGGCGCACCCGGGCCTGCGCCATCACCTCCTCGACCGTCAACGGCCCGTCCGACACCACGAACGCCGCCAGTTCCTCACCGACAACCGGGTCGGGATAGCCGACAACCGCCACATCCTTCACCCGGTCCAGCTGGCGTAGCGACGCTTCGATTTCGGCCGGGTAGATCGTCACCCCGGCCCGAACCACCATATCGCTGGCACGGCCGGTCAGGGTCAGAAATCCCTCCTCGTCGAGGACACCGATGTCACCGGGGATCACCCAGCCATCGTCTGTTATCCGGTCGGTCTTGTCGCCGGGGTCGCCGATGATGTGATAGGCGACGGCGGGGCCGCGGACCCGGATCAGGCCCGGGTCTCCCGCCGCCACCGGATTGCCGTCGCTGTCGACGGTCTGAACGAGATTCAGCGGATTTGGCCGACCGACCGATTCGGGCCTGCGCTCGATATCGGGCCCGAAATTCTCGGATATCATGTTGGTCATGGTCGAGGCGTAATTGACCTGATAGGCCGGTGTCAGATCCCGATAGGCGCGGATATTGTCCTCCGCGGAGGTTGGCGCACCGCCGACCAGCAAAACCTTCAGGCCGGGAAACAGGGGTGCCGGTCCCGGTGCCCCGAGGCCGAGCAGGCCATTCAATTGCCGGGGCACGAGGAAGGCCTTGTCGGCGGAAATCGAATGAATCGCCTCCACGATTTCGTCGGCCGCCGACAGGACCGGCACGATGTGGACCGTGCCGGCATCCAGCAGGTGGCAAAGAACCTTGGTGATCGGCGCGGCGAAGCTCAGGGGCTGGGCGACAAGAAGGCGGCCGCCGCTGAACCGGTTGCCGCCGACGCGATCGAGAATGTTGCGCAGGAGGAACGACTCGTGCTCCCGCTGCACGCCGGCCGGCAAGCCGGTCGTTCCCGACGTCTGGATGATCATGGCCGGATTGGCGGTGTGTCCGGGCGCGGGGACGGTATCGCTCATCCGGTCGGCCCGCGCCATCCAGTCCGCCGACAGGACCAGGGACGGATAGTCTGAGTCACCGACAGCGCTGCGGCTTTCCAGGCAGGCCCTGATTCCGAACGATTCGCTCAGCCGATTGCGTTCTTCGGCCCGCGAGCGGAAATCCGCCACCAGCACCGTCGCATCCAGCATCCACAGGCCGACCGCCGTCAAAATCGTCTCAACGGGCGATTCCAGCGCCAGTACCACCCGGTCGCCCTTGCCGATTCCGTCTTCGCGCAGGGTGCGCGCGATTTGTGATGCTCTGGCAACCAGCTGGCGATAGGTGAACGCGGTTTCCCCCGCGATAAGCGCCTCGCGTTCGCCACAGGCATTTGAAATCGAAACGAAAACATCGGCGAGGTTCATGGCGCTGCCTTTGTGCTCCGTTGGTTTGTTGGCAACCCCCTCCGTTCCGGCTGACGAAGGGCAATCTGGCGAAAATTCCCCGGTCAGCCGCGCCGGGGCGGAACCGTGTCGATGATTTCCTGGATCAGCCGCGCATTGCGCGGATTGTTGCCGGCGACGGCTTCGATGTGATCCTTGCCGAATATGATCTCATCCCGGTTCGGCATCATCCCATTGAAGGGATGCGCGGGGTTTTGCATGTCCGCCGCCAATTTGCGGCTGGCAACGAGATGGACCTTGCCGTCGAAGGGTCGCGGCCGGTGGGTGCGAAATGCAAGCTGAAGCAGTGTCGAGGCCCGAAGCGCCGGCGGCGCCTGCCGGATCGGTTCGTTTTGCCCGGCGGACTGCCCGGCGCGCCCGTCATCCGCGACATCCGTTCTGTCGGGCTCGTGCGCGAGCAGGACGAATCGCTGCCGGTCCAGCCAGTATTGCTGGACCTTCGGCAGCATGAAGGATTTGCGGTCTCGCCCCGACACCGGATGTCCCGTCCGGGCAAGCATGTTGAGGCGGTGGCCGATACCCATGGCAAGCCGGACGAGGCCGGCCGCGGCGCGCGAAACAATCGGGATCCCGCCACCGGTCAAGGGATTGCGGGCCACGTAATAGTCCGCCTTTTGCAGTTCCAGTACGGGCGGATCCAGAAAGATCAGGCGGTCGGGTTCGAGGCCCTTCTCGCGCATCTTGTTGGCGATCGCCATCGCAATCCAGCTTCCGGCGCAAAATGCCGCGATGAAGTGGGGGCCCTCCGGTTGCACCGCCAGGATCGTGCGCAAATAGGTTTCGGCGATCTCGTCGACGGTCTCATAGGGCTCTTCCGCGCCATCGAATCCTGGCACCTGGAACGCATAGATCGGCTGGTTCTTGCGGAAGCCTGTCATGAAGCCCGGCCGAAAGAAGCCAATGCCGTGCTGGCCGTGCACGACGAACAGGGGCGGCAAATCGCCCGCCGCCTGTAGCGCTGTCACGTTGCCCGGAAGATCGGGACCGGGTGTTTCGCCGATTTGCCCGGCCATCTGCGCGATGGTGCGGACCTCCATCATCATGCTTGGCTTGAACGCGATGTTGAAGGCATCGGACACGGCGGATGAAATGGTGACGGCGTTGAGCGAGTCGCCGCCCAGATCGAAGAAATCGTCGTGTCGTCCGATACGATCGATGTTCAGCGCATCGCGCCAGATTTCGGCAATTTTCGTTTCCGCTTGCGAGGCCGGCGATTCAAACGCCGTCGGCAGCCCGAGTTTGTCACGCTCAAGCTCGCTCGGCGTATTCGCCTCGGATATCGGGGGCAATGGACATCTCCCACGAACTGAGCTTGCCGGACGGGGCAGGCATTGTTCCTTTGTCCGCTTCCTATGCCAGATGCCGACGCCGGGTCAAACGGTTGCCGGATTGTGCGTCCGGGGCGCAGCCGGATTGGTTGCCGCTCGCCCCGTTGCGCGTCCGGCCCGGCGCCGCAGCCCGCCGTCGCCCCGCATGGTCCGCGGCGCCATCAGCCCGGACCGGCTCTCGGTTTGATGTGGATCTGAAGTGCGTTGCTGGGCTCGTAGTGAAACTTTCCGAACACCGGCTTTCCGTCTTCGGCGATCGTCCAGTCGTATCCGCCGGTCATCTCGTCGATCAGGATTTCGCTCAGAAGATAGGTCCAGTCGGCACCCAGACACCGGTGTTTGTCGAGACCGAACGGCGAAAATTCGTTCGGTGTAACCCTGGTTTCCATGAAACGGCGGCATTGGAACCGGAACGGGTCCTTGAATGTCTTTGCATCATGATGGGCCTCCCACACGCAGATCCGGACATGCGTGTCCCGGGGAATAAAGTACCCGTCGAACACGATATCATCTGTTGTGACGCGCAAAAGCAGCTCGCTCTGTTCCAGCCTCAGCGATTCGCGCGGCGCGGCCTGAAGCGCCGTGTAGCCGGTGCGCCCCGGCGTGTCGCTCTGGCGGATTGTGTCCACGGCATCCGGGTTTTCACCCAGATGCTTGACGATCCAGGTCCACAATCCGAGCACATCGAATCGCGCGACCTCGACCATGACGATCAGATTGCCCAGAACAGTCTCGTCGACGGTTCCGGTGCGGATCATATGGCGAAGGAGGCTGGGTTTTGCCTTCTCGTCGGCCTCGATCGCAGCGATCTGCCGGGAGACGAGATCGCGGAGATTGCGATAGACCGGCTTGTGACGGGGCCGAACCACAATGAACTGTCCGTCCGGCGCATAGTCCAGATAGGCCGCGACAAAGCGGTCATGCAAATCCGAACCCCGATGCACGCCCAAAATCAACAGCAGGAAGATATCTGTCGTTGTCGCCTTCAGCGTCCGCCGGATCTCGGCATTGTCCACCGGCTGAGGCGCCGATACGAACAGGTCCAGGCCCTGCCGGATGATGTCGCGGATCTCCGTGTCGTGCGGCTCCAGCGGTGTGGCATTGAATCCGTCAAGAACGGTCCGCCGGTATGTCCGGTGAACGTCTCCGCCCAGCGCGCGCAGGAAACCGTTCGGGAACAGGCCGGTGAAATCGATCGTTCCGACCCGGATTTTGTCTTCGTTCTCCGTCAGGAACCGCCGCGCCCTTTCATGCCCGACGATGCAGGTCGTCAGCTTGTGTGGCAGCCAGACCTTGAATATCGGTCCCAGCTCTTCGGCCCGTTTCATGAGGAAGAGCTGGTCGAGCGGCTGCCTTTCCTTCGGAACGTCCAACCGGCCCGGCGCCAGCTGCGCGCCGCGGGCCGCGGCCCCCCGCTTGGCCTTTGCCTCCACCACATTTTTTTGCAGGACGCGTCTGGTGTGCTGGAACCCCATTGTTTCCTGTCCCCCGATCGAGTTGCCCAAACCACTCTGTACGAAAAATAGCCGATAAATCGACCCGGCAGAAGGACCGTGCGGCAATCCACCGGATATTGCCGCACCGCCGCTCCGGCGCGTTGGCGCAGCGTTCCGTTTGCCCGTTGAATGCCAGCACAAACCGCGCCCCGGCGGGAATCGCGACCGAATTCTGCCTGTCCCGCAGGCAGCCCGTGGCGCCGGGCGGACAGGGTGCATCGGTTGCGTTGTCCGCTGCCGCCCCGCAGACGGCCCTGTCCGTTGTGTGTTTTCAGCTTGCGCCACGCCCGCGCCATGCGGACAATCCGATATGCGGATTGTCTTGCGAAGCCGGGAGAACAGATACCGGTGGAACCGAAGAGGTCCGGTCTCGGAAAGCCAGTTTCAGACAGGCAATCTCACGGCGGGTGAAAAACAATGAAGGTCTACGTAATCGGCCTGGACCGGCTGGCCGAACGTCGTGAGGCGGTCGTCGCCCGCCTCCGGTCGCTTGGTGTCGTCCCCGAGGTCTTTGCGGCGATCGATGGCGCTGCCGGTCAGCATGCCGCGTTTCCGCAATATGACGAAGCGCGATGCGTTCGCCATTTCGGCGCACCGCTCTTTCCCGGCGAGGTCGGGTGCTATGCCAGCCATTACACGCTCTGGCAGCGCTGCGTTGAAGACAACCGGCCGATCACCGTGTTGGAGGACGATATTGAAATCCTGCCCGGCTTTCCCGAAGCCCTTGCGATCGCCGAAACCCTGATCGCCGAGCACCGGCTCATCCGGTTGGCGGGTCTGGTCGAACAGCGTTTCCGGGAATTGCGGCAGATGACGGAAACCTGCACGCTTGTCCGGTTTCTTCGCGGGCCGCTGGGTTGCCAGGGATATTGTCTGTCCCCGCAGGGCGCGAAGGCGCTTGTCGCCACAGCCAGGCACTGGATCGAGCCGGTCGACCAGCATATCGACCGGTTCTGGATCCATGGTGTTGAAAGCATGGGATTGCTTCCCTTTCCGGTCGTGCACGGCTTATCGGCGGCGCTGCCGTCGTCGATCGGCGAGCGTGTCGCCAACCGCACCGGTGTCGACAAGCTGCGGCGCGAATGGCATCGGCTCCGCGATGATTTCGCCCGCACCCTCTACAATCGCAGGAACTAGCGTGGGATGGGCCATCGCCGCCGGGACCGGCCATCGTGTGATCCCGCCCCATTCAATCCCGCATCGTTCGCCGCTGTTTTGGCTTCGGCGATTGCGTTGCGTTATGGAGCCCGGTGGCCATGCCGTGTCGCCGACAGGCGTCGTCGTCCACAAAATCGATATCCTCCGGCAGGCAATTGCAGTAAGAGCAGCCGGGTAGGGATTCATCAATTTGCTGGACGTAGAAAATGCGGTGTGAACACCGGGCCGCCGACGTGCGATCGACAACGGACCGTTCTGTTCACCAGCCGAACCAGGATTAGGGGCGCGGACGAACTGTCAAATGGCGAGTAGCGACGGACAAAGGCTGATATTCGACAGTCCGGCACGGGCGGCGCCTGGCAGGGATTCAGCGTCATGTGTCCCGGGATTTGATGGATAATCGACAGATTTACGGATCACGAAACGTGTCACCCTCCCTCCAGATCTTCGCGATAAACCTCGATCGGTCGAAGGATCGCTGGCAAACGATCAGCGACACATTCGGCGGCGACCCGTGGCCGTTGATCCGCGTCCCGGCATATGATTCGCTGGCCGACACAGAGGAAATCCTGACGATCCGTGGCCAGGAAATTGTCGATCCGCCCGATGGTATCGGGTGGAATCCGTTGCGGCTGCGGATGTTCTCGCTGGTCGAGGAAGCGACGTTTTGCAGCCACCTGCGGGCCCTGCGGATGTTTCTGCAATCCGACGCCGGCTTTGGCCTGATCCTTGAAGACGATGCCGAACGGGACGACGATTTCGTCGATGTCGTGCATTCGGTTTTGGACAGCGGCCTGGCATTCGACGTCCTGAAACTTGAGGGGTGCCGGGATGGCGCGCATCTCGCGATCATTCAGCGCCAGCTCGGTGGCAGGACGGTTGTCCGGTCGTTGCGCCCCTCTTCCGGAGCGGCCGCCTATATTGTCTCGCGAAAAGGCGCGGAGGAAATCATCGCCCGCGCCGGCGGCCTGCGAATTCCCTTCGATGACTATCTCGCAAATCCCGGCATCCACGATCTCCTGATCTACCATCTCTCGCCCTACCCGGTACGCCAGGCCGGCGGCGAGAGCACGATGGGCAGGCTTCGGCTTGCCGTTCGGCACAAGAAACGCCGCGATCCGGCGAGCTATGTCCTGCAGGTCTCGCGCCGGGTGTGGCTGCGGGGCGCATTGTGGCGTTCCGCCTTTTTCCGGCCGACATTTTCACCGCTGGCGATCCGCAAGGTTCCCTGGTGACATAGGCGGAAATCCCGATCGCGGTACAATTCGCCGGTCAGCCGGTCCTTCCTCACGAGGTTTGTAGCCGAGATCGGCGAGCGGTTCGTCCAGGAATACCGCCCGGCTTTCCTTGGCGATGGCGCGCGCCGGCGCCGTGCGCTGTTGCTGCCCGCCTGACAGCTCCTGCGGGCGGCCATCGGGCATCGGCGCCCGCAGGAGCAGCCGCGCCGCTTCGTCTACCCGGTCGTCAATCTCCGACGGGGACATGCCGGCGATCTTCAGCGGCGACGCTTGGGGGCTCGGGTGGGTGACGTTCTTGCCGTCCATCAGGATCGATCCGCTGGCACAGGGATCGAGCCCGGCCATCAGCTTGATGAGCGAGGTCTTGCCGGCGCCGGTTTCCCCCAGCAGGACGTTGAAATGACCGGAACCAAACCTCAGCGAGGTTTGCTTGATGTGCGTGATCGCGCCGACCTGCCTGGTCTCAGCCTTGAGTTCGATAGTCATCGCGACTGTCCTTCGCCCCTTGGGGTCGTGAACGGACCCCTGCAAGCCTCCTTTGGCAGGCCGGGGCCAGTCGCTGGCCCCGGCGAAGTCGGACCGGGGTGTGGATGGTCCGGCGGTCCCTCTTGGCTATTCAGCCCAGCGGCCGACGACGAAGGAGAGATCCGGCATCCGAGAAGCTTGAGATCATCCCGCCCGTCTCGGGTGTGGAACCGGACCCCGGCGAAATCAGGAACAGGATTGTTCAACCGGCACTGAACGGCTCCGAGCTGTCGCCATGTGCGCTTGCGGTATGGCTCACGGATACTTGGAAATGCGGGCTGTGACCATGCCAAGCCCGTGCTCAAGCCGCGCCTGTTGTCGGACTCCGGCTCCAGCCATATCGCCTCCCGGCAGACCAAAGTGCCCGATGCCAGGGGCAGGGCGCACCCCCGGGGTGCCCCGCATCCTCCCCGGACCCGGGGCAGGATCGAACGCTGGCTCCAGATGCCACAGGATCGCGCCCTGTTGCAGATCCCAGGGGCCGGGTGGGGCAACCGGGACTTGTTTGATCTATGTCGGAGCCGCCCTGACTACCTGTGGCGGCCGGCCGGCGTGCCCTATTCGATGGGCAGCCCCGACGGAACATTTGCCGGAATACCGAGCCTGCCGGCCAGGGATTGTTCATCCCGCAATGCGCCGAGAAAGGCCAACAGCGCATCGATTTCGCTGTCATCGAGCCGCCTCGGCCCGACCCGAACGGCATCGGCGATTCGTGCCCGTTCCTTCGGGTCATCCATTGCGTTCCAGTCACCAGAGAAGATGTCGGTTGAGGGCAGCGTGGCACGCCGCTCGTATGTCTTGAGGCCATTCACCGGATCGATATGGTATCGCAAGAACGCACGGAGATCGTCATGCGCACCGGCATGACCCCAGGGTCCGGTCTCCGTCACGTTCCGCAACATCGGAGTCCGGAACGCATAGGCGTCCTCCGCCCGACCCGTCACCCGCATCCGCCCTGTATCGCGCTGGTGCGACTGGAAACGGGCGGCCTTGCCCGGGCCCAGCTGGGGCTCGCCCATCGCATGGAAGCGCTGATCGCTCAGCAGTGGTCCGGAATGGCAGCCGCTGCATCCGGCCGTGTCGTAAAAGAGTTCCATTCCCGCTGCCGCCGTGCCGGTGAGCGGTGCCTCGCCCCGCAGATGACGGTCGAATGCGCTGTCATCCGCCCGCCACTCCGAAGCGATGAAAGCGGCGATCGCATTGGAAATGTCTGTGAACGCAACCGGTCGCCCCTCCGCGATTTCGGGATAGACCGCGGCGAAGTGGTCGCGGTAAACGGGAATGTCACCGACCCTGGCTGCGATCAGGTCCCACGCGCCACCCTTGCCGGTCAGAAATCCCTGCCGGACCGCCTGTGCGATGGCGTTCTCCTGGTAATGTCCCGCCATCTCGTCGGGCGAGAGGACCGGAAACATCGTTTGCGCCGAAAGGATCCCGTCGAACCCTTCGACCATCTCGTCCTCAAGGGGTGTCCGAAGGCCGGACGGCCGCGAAGGATCCAGTTCAATTCGACCGTCGACAAAGAGGCTGCTGATGGAACGATGTCCGAGGTTGAAAAGCGGCGGGGCGTTGCGGGGAATCCGCTGCTCGGGCAGGTTGCCGGCATCGGGGCGCCGCTCGGGTCCGATTCCGATGCCGCCGTCTCCAATGCCGAGTGAAACGCCGTCGCCCGTGGCAAAGCGCGGGTGATGGCAGGTCGCACAGGAAACGGACCGGTTGCCCGACAGGATCGGATCGTAGAACAGAAGTTGGCCAAGATGAACTTCCGCCTCCGGTGAAGCTTCAAAATCGGCGGAATCGAGGGGAGGCGGCAATGGCTGGGCCAGGGCTGCAACCGGCCAAAGCAACAGCAATGTGATCGCTTTCATTCAACCGCTCCCGGGATTCTGGCCCCACCTTGGATCTGGTTGCGGCCCGCATCAAGGTCGGAATTTCGGCGGGTTCCGGTTTCCCGGGCAACGACCTCCCCTCGATCTTCCGGCGGGCGGTGAGCGGCGATTTGCAATCGGTTGCAATACCAGGCGAACAGGGGCCCGATCGGAAGCGGGGGCAGGGAGAGAAAAAACAGGTGCCGGGGCTGCATCCGCTTGAGGTCCTTTCAAAAGCCGAATCCGCGGATGACCGGGCCGTCAGTCGGTGCGTGATCCTCCGGGGTCCGGATCGCCGGGAAATATCCGGCACATAGCCGACACATAGCCGACACATAGCCGACACATGACGGGAACATCTTCCGCAAAGGTTTTGGCCACCCGATCGCGGGCCTTGATCCGGCGAACTGACGGCATCTGTGTCCGGACACAAAAACGGCGCCACGAGCAAGGCCGTGGCGCCATCCGTTCGTCCTGCGGCGGGAGGTTACTGGCAGACGGCAGGCGGGTTTTCGGTTACCCCTGCACACACGCGGTCGACCGTCGCCCATCCGATGTCGATGGTTTTGTTCAGATTTGTCGCGTCGATCCGGTCGACGGGCAAAAGCACGGCATCGAGTTCCACACCTTGCGGGCCGCCATTGAAGGTGGTTTTGCCCTCAACCTCTGCGCCTTCGGCAAGGGCGAGCGCGACTTTGGCAGCTGTTTCGCCCAGATTAAAGGCGTTCTTCCAGATCGTGAAAGTCTGCTTGCCACGCGCTATCCGGTTCAGCGCGCCGGGCGCACCATCCTGACCGGAAAGGGGAATTTCCATTCCCTGTTCTTCCAGCGCCTGGGCGACGCCGCTGGCCATTCCATCGTTCATAACCATAACGGCCTGCACGTCGTTGTTGTTGGCCGTCAAGATCTGCTCAATCGTGTCCTTCGCGGTTTCCGGCCGCCAGCTATCGACAAACTGCTCGCCGACAACCTTGATGGCGCCGGAATCGTATTTTGGCTGCATCACCTCCTGATAGGCGCCGAACATCTGGTGCGTGTTGGGATCGCCATCGTCGCCCTTGATGATCGCATAGTTTCCCTCAGGGGCCACGGCCAACATACCGGCGGCCAGCTGCTTGCCGACCGAACGGGCGTCGAATGAGACATAGAACGCGCCCGGCACCTCGATCAGCTGGTCATAGGCAACCACCGGAATGCCCTCGGCCAGGGCGGAACGCACGGTTGGGCCGATGGCATCAGCCACGCCGGACATGATGATCAGCACGTCAGCGCCACGGGTTATCAGGTTTTCCACATCGGCCACCGACTTTTCCGGTGAAAAGTTCGCGTCCGCGGAAATGTACTCTGCGCCGGCGGCCTCAACGACCGACTTGATGCCGGCTTCGTCGATCTTCCAGCGCTCATCGGCAAATTTGTACCAGCTGACACCGACCGTAATGTCCGCCGCTGCAGCCGGTCCCGGGGTAATCCCAATTGCGAGAATGGCCGCCGCGGCAAGCGTTCCAATTCCGCGTGACACGAATTTCGTCATGTTTTCGCTCCCTGATGCATGTTTCCGTTCCCAGATGTCTGTCGTGCAGCCTTCTGATGCACACAGAATTGTTGACATATTTTGCAACCGGTTGCAATTTCTTTGTGTGGGCGGCCGATCCCTTGCCCGCGGGAGAAGGAGGTGCAACGTGGGACAGATTGCCGATGCTCAAATTGGCGGGTTGGGCGACCGAATTCGCAACGTGACCAGTTCACTGCAGCTAGACACCCGGCTATTGGCGATGATCGGAGCGGTGGTGGCGATTTGGCTGTTCTTCGACATCGCCACCGGCGGGATCTTCCTTTCGCCGCGAAACCTCTGGAACCTTTCGGTGCAGACCAGCGTCACGGCGCTGCTGGCGACGGCGATGGTGCTGATTATCGTCTCCCGGAATATCGACCTTTCGGTGGGTTCGCTTCTGGCATTCCTGGGAATTTTCGGCGGGTACGTTCAGACCGAAGTGTTGCCGCTGGAAGGCGCCCACACATGGTGGATATCGATCGTGGTCATGATGGTTGCCGGTGCTGCCGCGGGGGCGGCCCATGGCTGGCTGATTGCCCGCTTTGCAATCCCCGCGTTCGTGGTCACGCTGGGCGGATTGATGTTCTGGCGAGGAGCCGGATGGCTCTTTACCCAGGGTCGCACCGTAACACCTCTCGACACAACCTACAGCTACTTCGGCGGCGGCTCGATCGGCGAGGCGCTCAGTTGGGTCGTCGGCACGGTCGGATTTGTTCTCTTGCTGGTGATGACTTTCTGGAAACGACGGCGCCGCCTGTCCCTCGGATTCGAGGTAAAACCCATGTCGATGGAGATTGCCATCCTGGTTGTCGTCGGTGGTTTGATCGCTGCTTTCGTCTGGACGATGAATTCGTACAATTTTCCGCGGAGTGACGCCGGACGCGGAATTCCCGTACCGGTTCTGATACTGATCGTGGTGTCCTGCGTGATGATATACATCGCCAACATGACCAGTTTTGGTCGCTACATATACGGTTACGGCGGCAACCCCGAGGCGGCGGAATTGGCCGGCGTGAACACCCGCAAAGTGGTAATCATCAGCTTTGCACTGATCGGTGGGCTGACAGCTATTGGCGCGGTGATATCAACCGCCAGGCTGGATGCGGCGCCTCTGAGCATCGGCCAGTTGCTGGAGTTGCAAGTGATCGCGGCAGCCGTCATCGGCGGCACTTCGCTTTCAGGTGGTGTGGGCACCATACTCGGTGCGTTGATCGGTGCGGTCCTGATGATGAGTCTGCAAAACGGCATGGTCCTACTCGGTGTACAGAGCGCTCCGCAGCAGATGATCATGGCATGCGTGCTGATCTTTGCCGTCTGGTTCGACGTGATTTACCAACGGCGCCGGAAATAGGAGGCGGAACCATGACACCGATTGTGGAAATGAAAAATATCTACAAGCGCTTCGGTGGTATCCATGCCGTCGAAGATATGAGCCTCGAACTGTATCCGGGCGAAGTGGTTGGGCTCGTGGGACACAATGGCGCCGGAAAATCAACATTTATCAAAATGCTTTCCGGTGCTTATACGCTTGATTCAGGACAGATCCGGGTCGATGGCCAGGACGTGTACATCAACAATCCGATCGTCGCCAAAGAACTTGGGATCGAGACGATCTACCAAACGCTCGCCCTGGCGGACAATCTGGATACCGCCGCGAACATATTCTTCGGGCGGGAAATCAAGACTGCCTGGCGCGCGCTGGACGAACCGGCAATGGAGCATGCGGCGATCAAGGTTATGAAGCGGCTGAATCCGCAATTCCGCAAATTCCACGATCCCGTCAGCAATCTCTCCGGCGGTCAGCGGCAGTCGGTGGCCATCGCCCGGGCTCTGCAATTCAATGCGCGCATCATCATCATGGACGAACCCACGGCAGCGCTCGGCCCACACGAGACGCAAATGGTCGCGGAACTGATCCGTGCGCTGAAGCGGGAAGGCATAGCAATCGTGATGATCAGTCACGACCTGCACGACGTCTTTGACTTGTCCGATCGGATCTCCGTCATGAAGAACGGCCGCCATGTGTGGACGGGTCCGGTCGGGGACACGAACAAAGACGAGGTGCTGCAAATGGTCATCCTTGGAAAGCTGCCCGATGGCAGCTATGCGCCGGGCATTGTCGCCTCCGAAGATGCCTGACGGTTGGGCGACCGCCTGCCTCGCCGCAGCGTGCCTCAATGCTTCGCCACTTTCCGCGGAGCCGGCATTTCTGGATGTCAGCAACCGTCTGCCTGTCCAGCATGTCTATGATGGCGGATGGGCCTTTTTCGTGGGTGGTGGCGTCGCCGTCTTCGACTGCGACGGAAACGGATATCCCGAGATCTACACCGCCGGCGGCGAGGGAGCCGCCCGTCTTTTCCGGAACGTGACAGGAACGCCCGGCGCGCAGCTGCGATTTGTTCTCTCGGATGCGCCCGGGCTTGCCCTGAACGGTGTGACGGGAGCTTATCCGCTGGACATCGATGGAGACGGATTGCTTGACCTTTTTGTCATGCGTTCCGGCCCCAACGCGGTGCTGCGCGGGCGTGGCGACTGCGCCTTCGAGCGCGTTGAGCGGGAGTGGAATATTGCGCCCGGTGACGACTGGACAACTGCCTTCTCGGCAGCTTGGGGCGCCGGTGAAGACTGGCCGACGCTTGCGATCGGCAACTACGTGGACCGCGACGATCCCGAAGGACCGTTCGGCACGTGCGACGCCCATGTCCTGCAACGCCCGTCGGGAACGGGTTATGCGCCGCCTGAGGCGATCAGCCCCGGCTATTGCACGCTTTCCATGCTGTTCACAGACTGGAGCGGGAATGGCCGGCAGGAGCTCTGGATCAGCAATGACAGGCATTATTACGTCCGCGACGGGCACGAGCAGATGTTCCGGGTCTGGCCCAAGCTTGCACCTTATGAGGAGTCGGAGGGCTGGCAGAAAAGCAGGCTCTGGGGAATGGGCATCGCCAGTCGTGACATCACGGGCGACGCCAGACCCGAAATTGCCGTGACGAGTATGGCGGACCAAAAGCTCTTTCAGCTGCAGGGCGACGGCGAGCGGCCTACCTTCGCCTCCATAGCCTACGCGCGCGGGACGACGGCGCATGTTCCGTACATGGGTGACGAGGGACGGCCCAGCACCGGCTGGCACGTGCAATACGGAGACGTGGACAACGACGGGCTGGACGATCTCTTCATCGCCAAGGGCAATGTCAACCAGATGCCCGGGACCGCGACCAGGGATCCGGACAATCTGCTCATGCAGCAAACGGACGGCACGTTTCACGAGGCCGGAGCGGTGGCCGGAATCGGGTCGCCCGAGCGTGGACGGGGCGGCGCGCTCGTCGATCTGAACCGCGACGGGCTGCTCGACCTCGTCGTGGTTCAACGCCGCGCGCCAGTGAAGCTCTACCAGAATGTGACGGAGGGCACCGGCAACTGGCTGAAGGTGCGTTTGGCCCAAGGCGAGGGAAACCGGAATGCCGTGGGGGGACGGATCGAGATCGACGCTGGGGGACGGCGACAGTTTCGGGAAATCCAGGTCGGCGGCGGCCATGCAGGCGGGCAGGCCGGCTATGAGCATTTCGGACTGGGAGTGGCCGGCGCCGCGCGGTTACAGGTGCGATGGCCCGACGGCACAATGGGGCCATGGCACGAGGTGCAGGCGAACACGCACATCCTCCTTAAAAGAGATGCGGTGCCCGTTCGAGATGATTTTGCAGCCGATGCGCCGGCGTCGGCCGCTGCAAATCAGTGAGATCGCTTGCGGCTGTTCTGGGCGGCAATGGCCTGTTCCAGCTGCGCCAGCGGCCAGTCTTCGGCTAGTGCCTGGCGCAAGACGTCCTGTTGACTGGGTGGGGCCATTCCCGATAGCGGCGAGTCGATGTCGAGGTTCGCCGGGAACGGATAGCCCTCCGCTGTCGCCGCGACAACATTGTCAGCCTCACGCCGCGAAATCGCGCCCGAGCCGAGTAGCCGCTTCAGGTCTTCGTAGACGGCGAGCGTGATGCGGCTGCGTTCGACGATCTCGATCGATCGTCCGTAGGTCGATCCGATCTGGGTCAGATTCGCAAATCGTTGAATGTCGGTCGTTCGGTTCTCTCCCGCCGCGTGAAACGTGGCGGGGTTGAAGAACACCATGTCGCCCTTCTCAAGCGGGAGCTGCACATAGGATTCCTCGAAAAAATCGCGGAATTCCTGCAACAACACCGCGATGTAGCCGGGCATGTAGCTTTGCGAATACGGCAAGAGCTTCGTCGGTCCGCTCTCCAGCGGCATGTCGCTGTGTGCAATCGCGCCCTGCAAAGTCAGTGACGCCGACAGCGCGTGCTGCGAGGCCGGGTAGCGCTTGAGGATCTCAACATCCTGGAAGCCCATATGGTAATCCCGGTGCGCCACCTGCGCCTTGCCGCCCGGCCGGACGACATTGACCTGGGTCGTGATCTGGTAGCCGGAGCCCAGCCAGGATTCTGCGGCGCGCCTGAATAGCTCGTTGGTGTAGTAGCGGGCATAAAGTTCGGGCGCCCGCATGCAGAGCTTTTCATGCGCATTCCACATCCGGCTATTGGCCCCCGCGGCGGCGAAATGGTCGCCCTTGCCGGCGGTGGTGGCTTCTTCGTCGGCTATCAATGCATTCAGCTCCTCGGTCACCGCGTCGACCAGACCGAGGTCTTCGTATCCCCGCTGGATTGCGACAATGCCGGGTCCGCACCGGAACGACCGGTTCCATTCCGCCATCACGGAGCGGGCCTGACCGTCGTCGACCATCGCCCGGCGCATCGCGTCGCCGTCGTAGACCGGGACGTTGTTGGCGATTTCGGCAGCGTACGGATAATCCCCGGCCTGCGTCTGCTGTGCGACGTGACGCTTGAATGCCTCGAGATCGCAATCACTCTCATTCAGCCAAACCGGCTGGTCGGCGCGTTTCTGATCACGCATCGGTTATTTCTCCCTTGTCCGAACACTCGAACTGCAGCCTAATAGAGGTACGTCCGCCAGTCGCCCGATCAGTCCATCAGAAATCAATCAGCCGCCATGTCCCGCCGCTTCCCGATAAAGGAAATCGCCCGCCAGGCCGGGTTTGGCACAGCCACCGTGGATCGGGTTCTGAACGATCGCCCCGGTGTCCGCCGACAGACCGCCAACCGGGTCTTCGCCGCAATTCGCGAACTCGAAGCGCAGGAGTCACAGCTTTCGATGTCGGGTCGCAAGCTCATGATCGATCTTCTGGTCGAGGCGCCGCATACTTTCCTCAACGCATTGCAGGATGCCGTACTGCGGGAATTGCCATTGATTCAGACCGCGATCTTTCGGGTGCGCAACGACATGCGCACTCGTTTCCCCATCGACGGTTTGGTCGCCGCTCTGGACCGGGCGGCGCGATTGAAGAGTGATGGCGTTATCGTAATGGCGCCCGACACGACGCCTGTACAGCAGGCCGTCGACCGCCTGATTGCGTCCGGGATCCCGGTGGTGACCCTGGCGACCGATATGCCCGCGACCGGACGCGCCGGTTATGTCGGCCTCGACAATCATCGTGCGGGAGAGACCGCCGCGTGGCTGATACGCAAGTGGGTACCGCCGGACGGTGTTGCCCGCGTCCTTGTGACCATGCGCAACAAATCATTCCGCGGCGAGGCCGACCGCGAGGCGGGCTTTCGCTCCGGCATGGCAAGGCACTGGCCCGAGGCAGAGATCGCACGGCTCGTTCAGGGCGAAGAAGGCCCCGCATTTGGCCAACGCGTGGCTCAGGCCCTGCGCGACGACCCGGCCGCTGCACTCTATTCCATTGGTGGCAGCAATCGCGCCATCATGAACGCATTGGCGCGATCGCAAATGGCGCGTCCTGTCATCGTGGGACACGATCTCGATCCGGAGAATCGGGCGCATCTCGCAGAGGACCGGCTTGATGCGGTTCTGCATCACAATCTGGCCGAGGACATCCGGCACGCATGTCAAACATTCATGTCGGTCCACAGTCACGGTGCAATCCCGATGCCGTCACAGGGTGCTGTGCTCCGGGTGGCTCTTCCACCGATGGTTCGTCAGCCGCTTGACGGACCGGTATGAGTTGCCTTGAACGCGTCAGGCTTGCGCCAGTCCGCATCGCCAAAACGTATCCGGTTCGCCCGGTTCTGTAATCCTGGACACAGCGTTTGAACCCTGTTCCGGCGCTGAATTGTGCGGTCCCCGGTGCTCATGCGCGGCAATGCTTGCGCACGGCCGGGGTCGCCGGCGAGCGATAGGCCCGTGGTGTCTCCCCCCAGGTGATGTCTCCCCCCAGGCGATGCCACACCCCTGTATTGTCTCCCTTTTGCGGCAAATTGCCGGGTCAGGGCGCGGAACAATTCCGCGACAGGTCCGGATCGCGCCGTCCGTGACGCGCATTCCGCGGACAGCCACGTCTTCGCCGGCGTATCCTGGTCGCCGCGGCACGGTATTGGAGACATCCTTTGATGGCCATTTGCATGTCGATGCCAACGGGGAAGGACCAGCGCGATTTCATCGATCGCCGATCCGTTCTTCATCACGATATCGAATGCCAGGTGAGATCGCGGCACGTTCTGTTTGCGGCGCATCTTTATCCGTTCGGCAGAAGCGGTCCGGTTCGGCGTTCCAGATCGAATACCTGCCCTTTGCACCTCGAGCCTCACCGGGACGGATGCAAACGAGGATTTGCGATTTCAATGGTTCTGGCCAACTGCGGGAAGAGCCAATGGTGCCCAGGAGTGGACTAGATAGCACAAGTTAAATGTCGGAAATTTCTGTATAAAACTGTTTCTAAATCGCAATATTCCGTCGTTCATACCCAAGGCGCTCACATGTCAAAAAGTTCGATTCCTCGGTTCAGCAATCCCCATCCCGACAAACTGACAATTGTTATCATTCAGGCGTTCTTGTAGTATATTGTGTTGCAGCCGGTTGCAGTTTCTCCAGAGTCTGATGCTGTCTAGCACCATCACCGGCCCTACATCTTTGTAGCTCTAAAGTGGACTGTTTCAGCGGGAGTGATTCGGCATCACCTGGGCATATACTAAGTCGGAAGAAGTGGCACGCTAGATTCGCAGACCAAGTGCGACACCGGCTATGTCCGGGATCGCCATGGGATCAAATACAATCACTTGATGCTTGAAGAGAGATGCCGCCTGCGCGGCTTGATGGAAATGGGCCATGGAGCCGCTGAGATCGGCCGCCGGCTTGGCCGGCATCGCGGAACGATTTACCGAGAGATCGCCCGCAACCGCTGCGTCAACGGCTATCGACCCGACAGCGCCGATCGAATGGCCTGGGTGCGCAAGCTGCGCGGTTCCAGGATCCAGCGCTCCGCCCGCCTGCGCGACTATGTCGGAGACCGCCTTGCCATGGGATGGTCTCCCGAACAGATCGACGGGCGGATGGAGCTGGACAGTATGAACGACACTATCAGCGCCGAGTCCATCTACCGCTATGTCTATGGCCCCGCCGGCCGGCGGGCCGGCCGGCCGCGCTATCTCGCCCAGCGCAAGGCAAAGCGGGCGCGCAGGCGGCGAAACGGGCGTCGACCACCATCCATCCCCAACCGTGTCTCCATTGATCGGCGGCCGGCCGAGGCCGACACGCGCAGCACCTTCGGATGACCTGGGTCCCGGAAAGTAGGCCATCCGCGTAGTTAGAATCTGGCTTAATTGGAACTCTTGAAGGAGACCGAGATGAGCCGGAGACGCTATACACCTGAACAGATTATCGGAATGCTGCGTGAAGCCGAGATCCGTCTGAGCCAAGGCCAGACGGTGGGCGAGATTTGCCGCGGTTTTGGTGTGTCGGAGCAGAGTTACTATCGCTGGCGCCGCGAATACGGCGGCATGGAGGTCAGCCAGGTCCATAGGCTGAAGGAGCTGGAGCGGGAGAATACCCGGTTGCGCAAGGCCGTGTCGGATCTCACGCTCGACAAGCTGATCTTGAACGAAGCCCTGACGGGAAAGTACTAGGCCCTTCACGCCGCCGGCGCTGTGTGGATCATGTGATTGCCAAACTGGAGGTCTCTGAACGCAGAGCCTGCAGCACGCTTGGCCAACACCGGTCCACGCAGCGCAAGATACCTGCCGGCCGTGCCGATGAGGATGTCCTGACCAGGACAATCATCGCTCTGGCATCCAGGTATGGTCGCTGTGGCTACAGACGCATTCACTGGCTACTTGAACGCGATGGCTGGGATGTCAGTTGCAAGCGAGTGAAGCGCATCTGGCGGCGTGAGGGGCTGAAAGTTCCGCAGAAACAACCCAAGCGAGGCCGTTTGTGGATCAACGATGGCTCGTGCATCAGATTGCGGCCAACGCACCAGAACCATGTGTGGTCCTACGACTTCGTCCAGGACCGCACTCATGATGGCAAAGCATTCCGGATGCTCACTGTCCTTGATGAGTACACACGCGAGGGCCTGGCAGTCCATATGAAACGCAAACTCAACAGCCAGGACGTGCTGCATGTTCTGTCAAAACTGTTCCTGCCCCATGGCCCACCCGAACACATCCGCTCCGACAATGGGCCGGAGTTTGTTGCCAAAGCTGTGCGCCATTGGCTCGGCAGGCTTCAGGTCAAAACCCTGTTCATCACACCGGGTTCACCGTGGGAGAACGGATACAATGAAAGCTTCAACGGTAAGCTCAGAGACGAGTGCTTGAATATGGAAATCTTCTACACGCTGAAGGAGGCGCAGGTGCTCATCGAGCAATGGCGATGCTTCTACAACACCGAACGACCACACAGTTCACTTGGCTATCGTCCGCCGGCCCCAAAAGCCATCTTGCCGCCAGTATCCCGGCTGATCTACCCTTTGGAGCGGGCCAGCCTACCGCCGGTCCGCAGACATGCCAGATTCTAACTCTGGAACTGGACCACCAAAGGGTCCCCGGTCACGACTACATTGAGCGCTTCTACAATCCCCGGCGCCGTCACGCGACGCTGGATTACATGAGCCCAATGGCAAACGAAAAACAAGCTATGGGAGCTTAATCAGCCGTCCATCAAACCGGTAGCAGCTCACCTTGCCATCAACCGCGCTGCAGACCATCACCCACGATAACGGCGGCGAGTTCGCCCGCCATGAACGGGTCAAAGACGCCATTGGCCTTCGCACCTTCTTCTGCGACCCGCAAAGCCGGTGGCAGCGCGGCGGCATGGAGAACGCCAACGGCCGCCTGCGACGCGACCTGCCACGCAAGGCCAGCCTCAGCGGCTACAGTGACAATGACATCGACTGTATCGTTTGGAACCTCAACGCTACGCCGCGAAAGTGCCTCGACTTCAAAACACCAATCGAGGCCTTCGCATCGCAAATCGGTGTCGCACTTTAAATGTGAATCCAGCCCCTGAAACGAACCGGAAGACTAACAATCCTGCCCGGAGGTTGCCGCACGACTCTTGGCTTCGGCCATAGGCGTTTCTTCAGTTTCAATTCTGGAGGCTGGGTCAACGCCCGTGCCTTCGGAGTAGAGATAGGCTGCTGATCGAAAGGCCTCGAGATACGCAAACTGCAATAACTCATGCACAAGCGGCGCCTCATCGCGGCTCACGATATCGAGTGCCGGCCGCAGATATTCTGCGAGCCATTCAAGCTTTGCAACTAGCGCAGGATCAGCCGTAGTCATGCTGCCAACCCAGTTGTCCGGACCGCGCTGCGCTTACCTCGCGGAACAAGTCGCAACTCCAGGGAAGGAGGAATGAGCGTAATCGAGGGTGACGGGAGGGGAACCGGATTATCCGTCGTCCTGCTCACTTTAAATGAATGGGCAACCTCCAACGCCAAAAGTTGCAACTCCAACATCGCCGCTCCCATACCGACACACGCCCGTGGCCCAGCACCAAACGGGATATAGGCAGGCGTCGAGAAATCCCGCGTAATGTCGAATTGGTCAGGCGCAGCCCAATATCGCGGATCTCGGTGCAGATGCCACTGGCAGAACAGGATGGATGTACCGGGCTCGAGATCGATGCCCGCAATTTCCGTTGGTTTTTTTGTTTCCCGCGAAAACCACCAGGATGATGGATACAACCGCAGAACTTCGCGAACGAACCCGTATGTTGTCTTCGCTTCACGAAGGCGCCCGGCGTCAATCTCCCCGCAAGCATTCGAAAGGCATGAAGCTTCGTCCGCTATCTGATCTGCAAGATCCGGTTTGATGGCCAGATAATAAAGCAACCAGGCAGCCGCACCGCCGGTCGTATGGTGACCGGCAATAAGCATAGTCAAGATCTCATTCCCCAGCGCTTCATCATCAAGATCAAGCTTTTGGAGTGCAGCGACTGCTGTATCCGCAGTGATCCGGTCTTTGACACGTTTTACGATGAGTGCCATTGTCGCTTTCGTTTCACAACGAAGGCGCTTTTGGCGTCGTTGCTGCCACGGAAGCAGGGGAGCCATCCGGAATAAGCTGTTGCATACATCGTTTTCCGCCTTCAAAACTGCATCGATCAGTGCGGACCGGTCACCCTCTGAAAGCACATCATGGCCGAAGAGGATTACGGATATCAATCGCAGTGCCAGGGGGCGGCAGATTTCGTCAGCGCGAAAAGATTCCTCCAGCGAGGCGTGAACGGCCATCTCCCGTATAACCGCAGCCATTTGTTCGGAGTATTGCTCGACAACTCCACGTGCCATCAAACGGTGCAAGACCGCGCGTCTCGCACGGTGATCTCGACCACTGATTGTCAACGAGCTTGGCCCGAGCGCCGATTCCATCGTCCGCACCAAACGTCCTTTGTCTATAGTGGACTCATCTGATTTAAGAATTGGCTTGATAAGAGCCGGATCAGTAACCAGATAAACCGGCGAACGCCCGAGGTGTAGGCGTTGGAGCGGGAACTCGGACGCTTTTCCGCGTTCCAGTAGGAGCTTCATCGGATCACGCCGAAAGGCAAGTATGTCGCTGAACCAGTGTTTCATCGACTATCTCCACGGTTGAGAGTTGGCAACCAAAGAACTGAATTGTGCTGTCGAACTGCCTCCAGACCGGGATCTCCCCTGCGACACAGATAAGCTGTTTTCCGCCGGTATCAGTGCCGACAATCGCAGGCAGGCCGTAGCGTTGGGTCTTTACATTGAGCCGGCAGAGGAGACGCTCATGTGTGACATCAACTACAGCCACGAGAGAGCGCAGTTGATGTTGGATCGCAAAACGGAACATCAGGGCGTAGTTCAGCAATGCCGGCCGTCTATCACCTTTGCCGGAAAAGGCTCCGAATCGACTTATTTCCCAATAATCCGGCCGTTTCGGATAAGGCTTGAGAGTTGCCAGTTGCGGGAAAATCTCCTCTGCCAGATAGGGGAAATCTGTTCGAATAGCACGAAATCCCGCAACAATATGCCCATCTTGACGGAGGATACAGTAGATCGCGTCCTCTCGATCAAACTGATCGATCTCTCTGCCGTCAACATTGGCCAGTTTCCAGCCGAGATCGTCTAGAAAAAGCCGTTTCCTGAATTTTTGAAACTCCTCGAGTAAGCCGTCAGACGCAAAGGCATCGAAATATACGGCTTGAAACTTTGCCCCCCGTTGTTGCATCGTCTGCCTCACGTTTTGCTGGATCGTGGGCTGCATTGGGATGAGGGGGAATCACCCAAAATGGTGATTTTAGCCAGTGAACATAGAGGCAATTATCTCTAATATAGAGAGTTGTAATGATTTAGATGAATTAAGAAATTGCTTACAGAAAATCGCAGAGGATTGCGGATTTTTTGGATTCAATTTCCTTGATATCGGAAATCCCCATGAAGATTTACCTTACTACATGGGCACTTCCGGTGCGGATTGGGAGTCGGACTATATTAGAAATGATTTCGTCCATCATGATCCGATGATCTCGATTGCTCGGAGGATAAATACGCCATTCACCTGGGGTGACGTAGCAATTCCTGCTAATGGGCAAAAGCGATCAAAATCAAAAATACTGATGGATGCATCTCAAGACTACGGATTTAAGGAGGGATTGGTTTTATCTCTTCACTTCCGGGACCAACTTGGAAGAATGGTATCGTGTTTGACCGTGTTTTTTTGGAAGGACAAACCAAAAGATTTTCGTGCGATGTTACCGGAGCACAAGCATGAGCTGAACCTGCTACTCCTGTACTGGATCCAAAAAGTAGTGGACCTTGTTACCAAAGAACATCGCGGTAAAATTTCCGTGATGGAAGCCTATCTGACTCAGGATGAACCGATACTGCTTACACCCCGTGAGCGCGATATCTTAAGTTGGTCTGCTAGAGGCAAGACTTATCTTGATATTGCGGAAATTCTGTCGATTTCGGTTGAGACGGTCAAGTCTCACGCGAAAACGAGTATTCAGAAAGTTGATGCATCAAATCGAACGCATGCGGTTGCAAGGGCACTAATGCTCGGCCTGATTGATATCTAATTTCGAGTTTCGGTCGGCGGCATCAACCATCATGTCTATAAACAGCAGTGGCTGGATTCACATTTAAAGTGCGACACCGATTTGCAATGCGAAGGCCTCGATTGGTGTTTTGAAGTCGAGGCACTTTCGCGGCGTAGCGTTGAGGTTCCAATCGATACAGTCGATGTCATTGTCACTGTAACCGCTGAGGCTGGCCTTGCGTGGCAGGTCGCGTCGCAGGCGGCCGTTGGCGTTCTCCATGCCGCCGCGCTGCCACGGGTGACCTGATCCCCAAAAGTTCCCTCCTTTTTGAGGAGAGTCCGTCAACCTGAAGGAGGCGGACATGAGGAAGTCACGGTTTTCAGAAGAGCAGATCATCGCGATCCTGTCGGAGCAGGAGCGTGGCATGGCGACGGCAGAGGTTTGTCGCCGCCATGGGGTGAGCCAGGGGACCTTCTACAAGTGGAAGACCAAGTTCGGCGGCATGGACGTGTCCGACGCTCGCAAGCTGAAGTCGCTTGAGAGTGAGAACGCCCGGCTGAAGAAGCTTCTCGCCGACGCCATGCTGGACAATGCGGTCTTGAAGGATCTGCTGGGGAAGCCCTGACGACGCCATCACAACGGCGGGACGCGGCGTTGAAGGCGATGAGCCAGCATGACATCTCGCAGCGCCGCGCCAGCCGTCTGGTTGGCGTCGATCCCAAGACGGTGCGCCGCAAGCGTGTCCTGGACAATCCCGAGATCAGGGCCCGCATGCGCGAGATCGCCAGCGAACGGCGTCGCTTCGGCTACCGCCGGATCGGGCTGATGTTGAAGCGGGAGGGCATACACATGAACCACAAGAAGCTGAGACGGCTTTATGCCGAAGAGGGTCTGGCGGTGAAGCGCAGGCGCGGCCGCAAGCGCGCGACCGACACCCGTGCGCCACTTGTGGCGCCGCGCCGCGCCAATGAACGCTGGAGCCTGGGCTTTCTGTGCGATGTATTCGAACCGGGCCGGCGGTTCCGCATTCTCGCGGTCATCGACGACTGCACTAGGGAGAACCTCGGCCTGATTGCCGATACCTCCATATCGGGCGTGCGGGTGGCCCGCGAGCTCGATGCCCTGATCCGCCTCTACGGCAAGCCTGGAACCATCGTCTCAGACAATGGGACCGAGCTGACCAGCCGGGCAATGCTGGAATGGCAGAACGACACGGATGTTCGCTGGCACTATATCGCACCCGGCAAGCCGACCCGGAACGCGTTCATCGAAAGCTTCAACGGTAAGCTCCGTGATGAGCTCTTGAACGAAGAGGTATTCACCAGTCTGGACGATGCACGCCGCAAGCTTGCGCGGTGGCGCTACGACTACAACACGCGCCGCCCGCACGCGGCGCTCAATGGCCGGGCCCCAGCAAGCGCGCGCCGTGCGCTTGTGCTATCTGAGGGCTCTACGCACGGCGCGCTCGCAGACGCCGGCAATATGATATATGCAACCGGAGGACTCTCCAAATGACTGGGGAACCCGAAGGGCTCAGGTCACATTGAATCAACCATACGGCTTGGTACTGTCTGAAAATGCCGCGCAAATTGACTCAAGCGAGACTGCAGGTCAGAAGTCGCAGACAAAAATTCACAGAATAGGCCGGTGAACAAATAATAAGAAATAATATATTTTGTAAAATCAAATAAAATATATTGTATAGTTGGAAAAATATGTGTAAATAATATATACTAATTACACAATGAATAAGCTACAATATCAATAATCTGAAAATATGTTTTATTGCTAAATTTTTTTCGACAGTCTCTCTAGATGCGCCATTCGTTGTTGGATTTTTTGTACGAAAGCCGGCCAAATTATAGCATCGGAAATTGCCTGGGCGCCCAACGTCCGACAAAGCCCGGGCGGCTTTGTCCAATTCATCCAGTCCAAGAGGCTTTGTAAGAACTCGTACTCGCTGCGATATTCGCTGCCCAGCGTTTCGGTATCAACTGGGTGCTTACGAGTGTTGTAAACGAATGAAGCGAATCGCAGGAGCATGGGCGGACACTATCAAATGGACAACAAAATACAACTAAGAATTGTAATTTGTTCTGAATCGCGACAAGCGTGTACATGATCAGTCACGTTGGAGCGTCTCGAACAAATGTGAGCCAGCCGTAATAGACCGCAACGTATGCACATCAGTTTGTGGGCGCGGGCAGTCTGGGCAACACGCTACTAACGGTCTTCGGGAAATTGATAACTTGCCTTTCCTACCCATTCGGGTATGCCGCTGGATCTGTTCTCAACAGCCTGCCCCGAGGAAGTTCGATAAGTGTGTCGACCCGGGTCACCAACCGGGGCAGGCCGGCAAATCTCCGATCGGCAAGCTTATCATATGGCTCTAACACAGCGTTTTTTTCCGGTTAGCTTCCGGTTCGAGAAGACATCTTAAACCAAGGACCGTCGCCGAAATATGAAACGCGGTAAGGTTTTTCACCAGTTCGATAAATTCCTCCATCTTTCCGCCGCAGAGGTGTCTTTGCTCGGATTTACATCGCCCCTTCAAGCCGTTCCAACTCGACCAGCAACGATTTCTTGCAGTGCTCGAAATCCGGCTGGGCGATGAGCCATCATCTGAAGACTCGGCTGGTGCTCGATGCGATGAACATGACGGTCGCAGGGCGCAAATCCCGAGAGATGGTCCATCACTCCGACCAGGTGACGCTAACCCCTTCGGTGGCCCATCGCTGGGTTAGGAAATCAGACGATAGATTCTTCATGCTGCCTTGTCGATTTGCAGTTGAACTCGTGTGGTGTTTGCCAGTTGAGCGAACCGTGTGGCCTTGCCCCGTTGTAATGTTGACGCCAGGTTTCGACGATGTTTCTGGCCTCGGGCAGAGATGAAAAGACATGCTCGTTGAGGCATTCATCCCTGAGGCGCCCGTTGAAGCTTTCGATGAACGCGTTCTGTGATGGCTTGCCGGGTTCGATGAACTGCAATCGGACACCGGTGTCGGTGGACCATTTGAACATCGCATTCGATGTGAACTCCGTACCGTTGTCGATGACAATCGCTGTTGGTCTTCCGTGTTCCGGGCGCAGGGCATCGAGGATCCGAGCGACGGCTGTGCCGGGTATGGACTGGGCAACATGGATGGCCAGACATTCGCGGGTGAAATCATCGCAAACAGCCAGCAACCTGAACCTCCGGCCGTCCATGAGCTGATCGGCCAGGAAGTCCATCGACCACCGTTCACCTGGTCTGGATGGCAAGATGATCGGTGCACGACCGATGGCGCGCCTGCGGCGCTTCTTGCGCTGGCGAACCATGAGCTTCTCATCTCGATAGAGCCGGTAGGTCCGTTTGTGATTGATCATGATGCCCTCTCGCCTGAGCAGAACATGCAGGCGCTTGTAGCCGTAGCGACGATGGATCATGGCCAGGTCGCGAAGCCGCTGGCGGATCGGCTCATCCCGCGGCCGGCGAGAGTGAAGTCGAGCTGTCGAACGGTGTAGGGATACCAGTCTGCAGGCGCGCCGTTGTGAGAACTGATGATGCTCTTGCAGGTACTCAGCAACGCGGCGACGAGCTGCAGGCGCTACCACTTTTTTGCCAGAACATCTTCCAACGCGGATTTGTCCAGCATGGCATCAGCCAGCAAACGCTTCAGCTTGGCGTTCTCCGTCTCCAACTGCTTGAGCTTCTTGGCATCGGACACATCCATGCCGCCGTACTTGGCCCGCCATTTGTAGAAACTGGCATCGGACATGCCGTGCTTGCGGCACAGATCGGCGACCGGAACTCCGGCCTCCGCCTCACGCAAAATGCCGATTATCTGCTCTTCCGAGTAACGCTTGCGCTTCATCTGGAGATCCTCCCTTGATCGATGAAAACATGGGATCTCCTAACTCGGCAATGGCTCACTTCTTAGGGAGAGCGTCAATAACGGCGGACCACTTCACTGGGGGAGGATCAGGTCAAGGCTCTATATCAGTCTCGTGTTTTTCTTTGAACTCTTGGGCAACTTCATTGGTTTGCCTACGCGTTCCTTCTTCCAGCCATGCGAACTTGAAGATATCCCCTTGGCAGGCATTTTCGTCCACAACAGGCGGCTGCGCCGGAACCTGCGCCGGAACCTGCCTTGGAGCGGAGAAGCTCTCCGGATTCGGAACGGCCACGAAAGCAGAAATGTCAAGAGCAGAAGACACAATGGGAGCGCAATCACATTGTTCACCAATGTCCACCCGGACAGGGAAAAGAGAAACCCCGATGCGAAGCTTGAAGTTGCAACAATTCCGAAGACGAGGAAATCGTTGAGGGTTGGTGCAATCCCGGCCGACGCCACTCCGCGCTCAGTTACCAGTCGCCTATCAACTACGAAAGGAACGCCCGTGAACGGCTAGACTCTGCAAGCCTGCGACTGTCCACGAAACCGGTGGAATTCCAACTCCATCCTGGAGTTGGGGGTGCAATCGATTAGTCGTTGACGGCCTCGACCGGTCCGAAATCCATCGCACATATCCGCCCGTCCCTGCGTGAAGCGGTATATCAAGGCACATACATCCACTTCAGTAAGTGTGGTCTAAACGGCGGTCCGAAATATTCTCCTCTCTGTTTTCAAAATAAGATCAACATATTATGAGTATTAGTGGTGCCCAGGAGAGGACTCGAACCTCCACGCCCATACGGGCACTAGCACCTGAAGCTAGCGCGTCTACCAATTCCGCCACCTGGGCCCTGGACCGGTTGATCCGGGCCGGCACCACTTAGGGCTTTGGCAGGAAGCTGTCAATCGATCCCGCCCCCGCCATTCCGGGGCCGATCATCGCTCGCCAAACCGGGGCGGCGACCGGCCCGGGGCCGCCCATGTCCCGATTCCGCCCGCTGTTCGTCGGGGCGCCATCCGTTCCGGTCAACAGATTTCAACCCCTGGAAGAATCGGATCAAACCACACCTTCGGGTTGCTGGACGCGAAATCCGGCGGCTTCATAAGAGGGCTTCCGCAAATTTCGCGCGGAGGCCGGATTGCCGCCATTCCCAACCGCAATCCATTGTCGGGGGATCGCCACTGCGCCCTTCGCCGACGGTGCGCTGGCGCTGAACCGCGATACCGAGACCTTCTACCATCTCAACCCGCCCAGTGCTTTTGTGCTGGAGCGTATTCGCAACAGCGTGTTGCGGACCGAACTGGTGACCGACTATGCCGCCCGTTTCGGCGTCGATACCGACTGGGCAAGGCGCGATATCGATACGATCGTCGGCAGGTTCTGGAACGAGAAGCTGGTCAATGAACAGCCCGGCGCGGGCGCCGGCCTGGCTGAATCCCCGGCGCCGCCCTTGCTTGCCGATCCGGCAATGGACCGGGTCCTGTCTTTCGGTGGTCCCGCCGTTGCCGTGATCTGCGAAGATGCCGATATCGCCGAGCTCGTTTTGGCGGTTACCGCGCCTGCGCCGCAACCCGATACGCCGCCCGCCGGTACCGTGATATTGTCTGGACGCGACAGCGGATTTCGGCTGTTTGTCGACGGCCGGCTGCAATGGCAGGGCGACAATCGGGCGGCCGCCCGCAGTGCGCTGCTGCGCGAAGCGGTCGGCGGGTCGGTCGGGGAAAGGCAGCCGGCGGCCCTGTTGCATGCCTCCGCCGTGGCCACGGACGACGGCTGTGTCGTCCTTGCCGGTGCCAGCGGATCGGGAAAATCGACGCTGGCCGCCGGATTGACTGCCGGCGGCGGCCGGCTCGTCGCCGATGATCTTCTGCCGCTGTCCCCCGCCGGCAATACGATCCTTCCCGTGCCCCTGGCGATCAGCATCAAGTCCGGCAGCTGGCCGCATCTCGACACCCTGCTTCCGGATCTGTCCGGGCAAGCCGTGTTTCACCAGCGCAGTCTTGCAACCCGGTATTACTGGCCGGGGCCGGCGCGCTTTGCCTCCGGACCGGTTTTGCCGACCGCAATTCTCTTCATCGATCGCCGGCCAGCCGGGCCGACAGAGATCCGGGCCGTGCCGCCTATCGACGCCATCGGCCGGTTGATCGGCACCGGGTCGCAGATCCGCGGGATCGATAGGGGATTTGCCGCGTTTGCGCGTTTTGCGGAGACCTGCCCGGCATTCTGCGCGACATATGCAACATTGGACGACGCATTGGACCTGGTCCGGCAGACCGCCCCCGGATCGCCACCGCGGGCCGCAACGGCCGGGTGAGGCCGGCCGGGCAGGGCGCCGGAGTGACGGTGCAGCCGCGCGATGCTTGTCACCCGGCGGAAGCGACGCTACATGGTCGGCGAGGCTTCGCCCTGCGCCATGGAGCCGACTGTCCCGGCGCTTGCCTTGAACTGGAGGTCCCATGCGCGCAATTCTCGATGTCGTACTTTTGGTGCTCAACCTTTACACGTGGGTGATTATCGCCAGCGCGATCTTTTCCTGGCTCTTTGCCTTCAACGTCGTGAATTCGCGCAATCAGGTTGTCGCTGCCATCGGCAACACGCTCTACCAGCTTACCGAGCCGGTGCTGCGTCCGATCCGCCGTTTTGTGCCCATGTTCGGCGGCCTCGACATCTCGCCGATCGTCGCCCTGATTTTGATATTCCTGCTGGAGCGGATCATCGCCTACTACCTTTATCCGATCGCGATCTGATCGATGTCGGTACGCAGCGCGCCGGTGGGAAAGATCTGGCGGCGCACCGAAAACGGGCTTGAAATCAAAGTACGATTGACGCCCCGGTCCGGCCATGACCGGATCGATGGCGTGGTTGCCCGGTCCGATCGTGGCGGCGTGCTGGCGGTGCGGGTGCGCGCAGTGCCGGAAAAAGGTCGAGCCAATGCGGCGCTTGTTTCGCTCCTGTCCAAGGCTCTGGGTGTGCCAAAAACGGCGGTTATCATCACCGGCGGCTCCGCCTCGCGGCAGAAAACCGTGCACGTTGGCGGCGATCCGGTCGCGTTGGAATTGCACCTGGCCGAAATCCTGGCCGCCCGCGGCGGATCAGGCCGTTGAGCGGGCCCGTTCGATGGCCTCGCGAATCAGCCGCCGCGCCTCTCCGGCATCGCCCCAGTCACCGATCTTGACCCACTTGCCCGGTTCCAGATCCTTGTAGTGCTCGAAAAAATGGGCGATCTGCTTCAGCGTGATGTCGGGCAGGTCGTGGTAGCTCGCCACCCCGTCATAGCGTTTGGTCAGGGCCGATACCGGCACGGCAAGCACCTTTTCATCCTGTCCGCTATTGTCCTCCATCACCAGCACACCGATTGGCCGGCAGTTGATGACGCAACCGGGAACCAGCGCCCTTGTGTTGCAGACCAGGACGTCGATCGGGTCGCCATCATCGGACAGGGTGTGCGGCACGAAGCCGTAATTGCCCGGATAGGTCATCGGTGTGTAAAGGAACCGGTCGACGACCAGCGTGCCGGCTTCCTTGTCCATCTCGTACTTGATCGGCTGCCCGCCGACCGGCACTTCAACGATGACATTGATATCGTCAGGCGGCGCATTGCCGATTTCAATCGCGTCGATACGCATGTGGCGATAGTCCCCCCGAATGACGAACCGGCAAGGGCCGAACCGGAATGGTGGACCCGCACCGGCAGGCCTTCTGGCCGGACAGGTCGGCCGACCGGAACGACCGGCTGGGCAGGGCGGTCGGCGGCGGCTGCGCTCTAACTGGCCACCAGCAACCATTCATAGACAATGCTCTCAAGCGACGCGCCGTCAAGCATTTCGGTGCCGCGCCCCACCTCGCGACCGCCCTGCCGGCGATAGAAACAGGCGGCCCGGTCGTTGTCGGCAAGCACGCGAACCAGCATGCGGCCGTATTTTCGGGCCTGAAGGGCGCGCGTAACGCTGGCAAACAGCCAGCCACCCAGCCCGATACCCTGAAATTCCGGTGCCAGATAGATTTCGTGGACCTCGCCGGCATCGGCGCTGCCGGACATCCGGGCCGGGCCGTATGTCGCATAACCGGCGATCCGGCCGCCGACATCGAGAACCTGAACGTTTTTGCGCCGAGTCGCATCCGCCCACCAGGGCGCGCCGCGGCGGTTGATCATCTTCGCCAGCGTTTTCGCAGGGATGATGCCCTGATAGGCTTCCCGCCAGGCGCTGGCATGCACGCCGGCAATCTCCTCGGCGTCGGAGGGTACGGCCTGGCGGACGTCGATGACCATTGCGCTCATCGGCGAAGCGTAGGGTGCCGCCGGCTTCCCCGTCAATGGTGACAGCGGCGCCCGGTGGCGGGAATTGCAGACCGATGAAATTCGGCAACAGGCCCTCTGGCCGGGAATTCCGGTCAGGCGGCGCTGTCGGCCTTGCCGCGCTCGGCGCGTTTGCGTTCGTGGGGGTCGAGCAGGGCTTTTCTGAGCCGGATCGATTTCGGAGTCACCTCCACATATTCATCATCGGCGATATAGGACAGTGCCTGTTCCAGGCTGAGTTTCATCGGCGGCGTGAGCAGGACCGCATCGTCCTTGCCGGCGGCGCGGACATTGGAGAGCTGCTTGCCCTTCAACACATTGACCGGCAAATCATTGCCGCGCGAATGCTCACCGACGATCATGCCTTCGTAGACTCGCGTTCCCGGGTCGATCATCATTGCGCCGCGATCCTGCAGATTGAAAAGCGCGTAGGCAACCGCATCGCCGGCACTGTTCGATACCAGCACGCCCGTCCGCCGCCCGGCGATTGCCCCGCGATAGGGTTCAAATCCGTGGAACAGCCGGTTGAGAACGGCGGTGCCGCGGGTTTCCGATAGCAGCTCCGGCAGGTAGCCGATCAGCCCCCGCGTCGGCGCCAGAAACACCAGCCGTGTGCGCCCGCCGCCCGACGGCCGCATCTCCACCAGCTCGCCCTTGCGCGCCGCCAGCGTTTCGATCACCGTCCCGGTATGGTCGTCATCGACGTCGATCACGACATCCTCGAACGGTTCCAGGCGATTGCCGTCGTCATCCGCGCGAAAGACGACCTGCGGCTTGCCGATTGTCAGTTCGAAACCTTCCCGGCGCATGGTCTCGATCAGGATCCCCAGCTGCAGTTCACCCCGGCCGGCCACCTCGAAGGCATCGCGGTCCTCGCCCTCGGTGACCTTCAGCGCAACATTGCCTTCCGCCTCGCGCATCAGCCGTTCGCGGATGACACGGCTTTGCACCTTGTCGCCCTCCTTGCCGGCCAGCGGTCCGTCGTTGATCCGGAATGTCATGGACAGCGTCGGCGGATCGATGGGCTGGGCATCGAAAGGCTCGGTGACACCCGGATCGCACAGCGTATCGGCAACCGTGGCCTTCGCCATGCCGGCGATGGCAACGATGTCGCCGGCTTCGCCCGTATCGATCGGTCGGCGCTCCAGACCGCGAAAGGCCAGAACCCGCGAGACCCGGAAACTATCCACCACTTGGCCGTCACGATTCAGCGCCTTGACCGTATCGCCGGATGACACCGATCCCGACAGGATGCGCCCGGTAAGGATCCGGCCGAGAAACGGATCCGCCTCCAGCGTGGTCGCCAGCATGGAGAACGGTCCCGGATCGGTTTGCGGCGGCGCGACGTGGCTGCGCACCAGGTCGAAAAGCGGCGCGACACCGTTTTCCAGGTTTTCCTGATTGCGCGCCGGCGCCGGCGCCATCCAGCCTTCCTTGGCGGAACCGTACAGCACCGGGAAATCGAGCTGTTCATCTGTGGCATCGAGCGCGGCGAACAGGTCGAACACGGCGTCCAGGACCTGATCGGGCCGGCCGTCGGGCTTGTCGATCTTGTTGATGACGACGATCGGTTTCAGCCCGAGCGCCAGCGCCTTGGAGAGAACAAACTTGGTTTGCGGCATCGGACCCTCTGCCGCATCGACCAGCAGGATCGCACCGTCGACCATATTGAGGATGCGCTCTACCTCGCCTCCGAAATCGGCGTGGCCCGGTGTGTCGACAATGTTGATGCGTGTTCCTGCCCAGACAAGCGACGTGACCTTGGCGAGAATGGTGATGCCGCGCTCGCGTTCCAGGTCGTTGGAATCCATTGCCCGTTCCGCGATCGCCTTGCCCGCGCGCACGGAACCCGATGCCGCCAGCAGCACATCGATCAGGGTGGTCTTGCCATGGTCGACATGGGCGATGATGGCGATATTGCGCAGTGGTGTCGTCAATGTTGGGGCGCCTTTGAATTGCTGCGCTGCGACATAGCGGAATTGCCGTCCGGCGAACAGCCATTTTGAGGCGACAGGTACAACCATCGGTTCGCTGCCTGCGATTGGTTTACATCTTTGGCGGCATTTGAACGTTGGCGTTTACTAATCATTGACGATTTCATTGCGTGCCCGGGCCGCTTTTGTGAGTTTTGGCGACAGCAAAACGCGGTATCGGGAGCAAGACATGTTTGATCGCGGCGTTGTGACGGAGCGCAAGAAACGCAAGATTGCCGTGATATTGACCATGGACGACGGGTCGATCATGCGCGGTACGGTGATCGGCGCCCATTCCAGCCTTGGCGAGATCCTGTCCAACGGTCACACGTTCCTGGAACTTGTGGATGCCGGCGGCGAACAGATGTTTCTGGCCATGTCGTCGATCCGCAAGATTGAGTTTTCCAACATGCCCAAGGCCGACCAGCTGTCGCGCCATGAAAAGATGACGGAGACCTCAAATCCCTACCAGATCCTCGGTGTTCCCACGGATATCGACGAAGCCGGCCTGGCCAGGGCCTATCACGGCCTGACCCGGAAATATCATCCCGACCGCCTGGCCTCGTTCGATCTGCCCCCGGAGATCACGGAATATGCCGCGGCCATGCAGAAGCGTTTCAATATGGCCTTTGATGAGCTGCGCGAGGGGCTGAGCAAGCGGGAACCGGAAGCCAGGCCCGTGGTTGTCGAAACGGTGTTCGAACATACGCCGGCCTGGGCCCGCAAAGCCTCCTGAGACCCATCCCCCTGCCGGCACCGATCGCCCGGCAGTTGTTGTTCATTGCCTTCTCCGGACGGGATAATTTTATTCGTTTACATTGCCATCGCCGCAGTGTTGCCGCTGCGCCGCAAATCCAGCACCATCGCCTTAAGGTAAACGAGGTTTCCAGGCGGTTCCATGTTTGAACGCGGCGTATCGGACAGCAGGCGGAAGCAGATACCGGTGACGGTTACGCTCAATGATGGCGCCACATTGCGCGGCTATCTGCTCGGCGCATTCGGGAATATCGGCGACATACTCGCCGACAAGAGCGGATTCATCCAGATCGTCAATGCCCGCGGTGATGCGGCCCATTTCGCCAAGACGGCGATCCAGAAGGTCGAAGCCAGGACCGCCGCCAGCACCGATCAGCTCAAACGGCGCAAACACAAGGCCGCCACAGACACACCCTACGATGTTTTGGGCGTTGCGCCCGATGCAACCGAGGCTGAGATCGCCGAAGCCTACTACAGGCTTTCCAAGACCTATCATCCCGACCGGCTTTCCGCCCTCGACCTGCCGCCCGAGATGATCGAGTACGGCGCGGCCATGCAGAGCCGGATCAACGCGGCGTTTTCCGAAGCGCGGGAACTGGCGTCAGGGGTTGCCGAGGGTGACGAGCACGTCGCCGAGAAAATCGAATCCCGCACCCTCTACGAACATCGACCGCACTGGGTTCGTTCCGAAGCTGCGTGATTGTCCGCCGGCCGCGCGGGCGTCTGGTTGCTGCGCTAACGATGATCGGCGGCGGTATCGATCATCACCATCTCACCGATGTTCTCAGGCGTGATGTAGCCGATCAGTCGGCCGGCCTCATCGACGACACCGACCGCCGGTGCGCCGCTCGTTTGCATCAGCGTCAGCGCCTTGTCCAGCCGCTCGTGCGGCGCCACCGTGGGTATGTCCGCGGCCATCACATCCAGAACCGGCGTCTTCGGCCCGGATTTCGACAGCGCGCCGATCATCGCATTTCGGGTCAGCATGCCGCGCAGTTTGCCCGATCCGTCGATGACCGGAAACTCGTGCTGGGTTGTCTGCACAACCGCGTCAGCCGCCTCGGCGACCACTGATGCCGGGCCGAGCGATTCAAAGCGGGTGATCATGCCGTCGCGCACGCCGGCATTGCGGGTCACCTCCTGTAGTTCGGTGAACTGGGCCTCTGCGCCGGCTGCGAGATAGACGAAAATGGCGATGAAGATGAGGACCGGATTGCCCATCAGTCCGACGAAGCCGAGAAAGAAGGCGACGCCCTGGCCGATGCGGGCGGCGATCCGCGTTGCCTTTGCGCGATTGTGCCAGATAGCCAGCACGGCCCGCAGCACCCGGCCGCCGTCCATGGGAAAGGCCGGGATGAGATTGAAGACGACCAGGAAAATGTTGACGGCGGCGAGCCGCACCATGAATCCCATTTGCGGATTCTCGACCTCCGCCAGCGCTGCCAGATCGGTTCGGACGCCGAGAATGAAGATCAGCACGGCCGCGATGACCACATTGACCGCGGGTCCGGCCAGGGCGACGGCGATTTCCTGCGACGGTTTTTCCGGCATGCGCTCCAGCCGCGCCAGCCCTCCGATCGGCAGGAGCGTGATGTCGGGCGTGCGGATCCCGAACCGGCGCGCCATCAGCGCATGGCCGAATTCGTGTGCCACGACGCAGGCAAACAGGGCCAGAATGAACACCAGGCCCCTGATTGCTTCGGGAAGGCCGCCCTGCTGGTAGTGGGCGATCCCGATCCACAGGAGCAGGAGGAAAAACGTGATGTGGATGCGGACTTCCGAACCGAAAATCCGGGCAATCGCGAAGGACCAGGCCATGATGATACCTCTGCACATCGGTGGTCGTCGACCGTGCCTTGTCGGAACGTCCGGCGCAAGGCGGAATATCCCGTTGGGCGGTGCCGGTATCCGTATCGCCCGGTCGCCTGGCGGCCGCTAGGTCTCCGTCGGCGCGGATTTGTCGGTTTGCAGCAACCGGGCCTGCCCGGCCAGAGCGTCTATTGCGGCGTGCAGGGCCGACCTCTGGCGGTCATCAAGCACCGAAAGCAATTGTGCCTCGCGGGCCCGCACGAGGGGCACTATCTCCTCAAACAGCGCCTGTCCGTCGGCGGTTATCGTCAGCACTTTCGATCGTTTGTCCCTTGGATTGACCTGGCCTGCTATCAGACCGGCTTTCATCAATCCGGCGACGGCGCGGCTGACCTGCACCTTGTCGAGCATCGTCTGGTCCGTCAGGTCCCTGGCGCTCATGCCGGACCTGCCCGGTCCGCACGCCCCGGGACCGGAGTTGCCGGGACTGAGGGAACCGACGGAGGGATCGGCGGCGAGCGCGGCCAGAATGCGCCATTGTGCCCGCGTGAGCGAAAACCGTCCGGCGTAGACTTCGGACACGGCACGGCTGACCAAGTCCGCAAGGACCGCCAGCCGGTACGGAAAAAAATTCGCCAGGAAGGGATCGCCGGGCGAGTTGGTTCGGTGGTTTGACATTAGTTTCATTTGCAACTAAATCGGTGAAATCTCAAGTCGCCGTGAAAAAGGAGCCGGTCCATGAAGATCGAACAAATCCATCATGTCGCATATCGATGCCGTGATGCCAAAGAAACTGTCGAGTGGTACGCCGAGAACCTCAACATGGATTTCGTGCTGGCGATCGCCGAGGACCGGGTGCCGTCCACCCACGAGCCGGATCCCTACATGCACGTCTTTCTCGATGCCGGCCACGGCAATGTCTTGGCGTTCTTCGAACTGCCGACCAAGCCGGAAATGGGCCGCGATCCCAACACGCCCAATTGGGTCCAGCACATCGCGTTCAAGGTGAAGGATCGCGATACGTTGCTGGCGTTCAAGGCAAAGCTGGAAAACAACGGAATTGACGTGCTGGGTGTCACCGATCACTCCCTGTTTCACTCCATCTATTTCTTCGATCCCAACGGCCATCGCATCGAACTGGCTTGCCCGGACCCGGAGGAAGAAGCGATGGCCCGGCGTCTTGATGCGGTGAAATGGGACAAGCTTGAGGAATGGGCGCGGACCAAAAAAGCGCCCAGGCACGCGCAATGGCTGCACGAGAGGGAATTGGCCGGCGCCTGATCGACTGTCCGCCCGAAACCTACTGATCGGGCATCGGTATCGGCCCGCTTTCGATCGGCACCTGGTAGCCGCGGATTACCGCCGGGCGGGCGGCGATAGTCCTGTACCAGCGCAGCACGTTGGGAAAGTCCTTGAGATCGATCTTCTGGCGTTCGTAGCGTGAAATCCACGGCCATGTGGCGATATCGGCAATCGTATATTCGTCGACCATGAAATCGCGGCCGTCCAGCCGGCGATCCAGCACGCCGTATAGCCGCAGGGCCTCGTTTCGGTACCGCGTCTCCGCGTAGTCGGACTTGCCGGGATTGTCGTAAAGAAAGTGATGGGCCTGGCCCAGAAACGGGCCGGCCCCACCGACCTGCCACATCAACCATTCCCACGTCCGGTATCGCCCGGCATCGCTTTTCGGCATGAAACGGCCCGATTTTTCAGCCAGATAGAGCAGGATCGCGCCGGATTCCATAAGATGTATTCCGGTATTCCGGTCGACGATCGCCGGGATCTTGTTGTTGGGCGACACGGCCAGGAATTCCGCCGTGAACTGTTCGCGGTTGCCGATGTCGACGGGATGCACATCATACGTGATCCCGAGTTCTTCGAGCATGATAGAGACTTTGCGCCCGTTTGGGGTGTTCCATGTGTAGAGATCGATCATGCGTTTGCGTGTCCTGTGGGTTCAGCCGCATCAGACGGTTGGGACGGAAGCGCTGAATGCGCGGCAAAGGTGGGGCGACGGAGCAGGTTGGTTGCCACGCCGTCCCGAACCTACGACATTGCCCGGCTCAGTCCAGTGGTCGCGGCCGCGTTGCCCGTCAACCGAGTGTTTTCAGGATGATGATCCCGCAGGCGACGACGACGGCGCTGATGGCCCGGCGTGGACCGAAACCCTCGCCCAGAAACACCGCGCCGATAATCGCCGCAAATACGACGCTGGTTTCGCGTACCGCGACGATTTCTGCGACCGCACCCTGCGTAAAGCACCAGATGATGACGCCGTAGCCGGCCATCGACAGGATCGCCGCAAGCATCGCCCTATAGCCGGAGCGCACGACATAGCGGCCGAAATTGCGCTTTTGCCGGACGAGGGCGAAGACACCCAGTGGGATGCTGTCCAGGACGAACAGCCAGGCGATGTAACCCAGCGGCGCATCGGCCAGGCGCACGCCGATCGCATCGACAATGGAATAGATCGCGATAACGAGACCGGTCCCCAGCGCATACAGGACGCCACGGTCAAGCGCACGCACGCCATAGGTACGCGCCAGCGCCAGGCTCATGATGCCCACGGAAACAAGCGCAATACCGACAAGGCTGGCGCCGCTGTAGGCGCCATCGAACAGGATGAAGGCGAACAGCGTGACCAGAATCGGCGCGCTGCCGCGGGCGATCGGATAGGCCCGCGAAAGGTCGCCATATTCATAGGCTTTCAAAAGCAGCAGGCGATAGGCGATGTGGATGACTGCCGAAGCGACAATATACGGCCAGCTCGCCGCCGCCGGAATGGCAACGAAAGGCACCAGGACAAGGGCAACGACAAACTGCCACATATCGATCCCGATCATGGTGTTGAAGCCGTCCGACGACGATTTCAAAAGCGCATTCCACGATGCGTGGAAGAACGCGGCCGCGAGCACGATCAGCAGCAGGGTGGATTCAGTGATGATCGCCCCGCTCCGATATCAATGGCTTGGGGTTGGCCGGTGGCCGGGACCGGCGCCAGCGGCCACAGGACCAGAATCCGGTATCCGGTTCAATTGCCTGGCGGCCACTATTTGATGTTTTCCAGTCAGGTATCGCCTGCGGATCGCCGGTGTTGCCCGTTTTCTCGGATCCGCAAGCGCCATTCCTGGCCGAATTGAGCCCCGGGAGCGATTAATCGCGGGAAACTGTGCCCATTTGGGCACAGTTTCCCGCCAAGGACATATCAATGACATGATTGTTATGGCCGAGCTGACATTGTTTCTACACTGTTCACGTTTGCTGCGGTAGGCTTGACGCGATTGCGTGAAGCAGGTGGCGGCAAATCATTGGCGGACAAGGCATGATGTATCGATCTGGTAATTGCGTCTTTGGAAAATGTCTGGGCATGGTGGCCGGGCTGTCGATCCTTGCCGGCGGGCTGTCGGTCGCGCCAATCGAATCGGCCTCCGCTCAGGGCCTGCTTGACCGCCTGTTCAATACGCCGCGCTATCAGGAGCGCCAGCGGACTCTCCGGCAGGAAAAAAAGCTGAAGAAGCAGGCGTACAAGCCCATCCGTGTCGCCGGTCCGCGTTATTACCGCTACAAGGCGGAGGCACCGGTCTGGGTGACATTCGACAACCTCGCCGATGTCGATGCCGGTTCCGGTGTGCCGTCGGTGCCGCCTCGGCTCCTGACGCCCTTTGAGCGCGCACGCGATCAGCTCAAGACCTACAAGCTGCGGACATATCGTGAGATCGCCAGCGCCATCGACGCGCATTACTCGGCAAATCCGGGCTTTGTTTGGATATCCGGAAACACCGTGAACGACCGTGCGCGGGCCGTCATGGCGGCGCTGGCCAGGGCGGACAAATTCGGCCTCGATCCGGCGGACTACCTGGTGGCGGAACCCGATCTGGAACTGGTGCGCGACAATCCCGAAGACCGGGAACGGGCGATGATCGGCTTTGAGATGGAATTGACGGCAAGCGCGCTGCTTTATGTCCTCGATGCGCAGCGCGGCCGCATCGATCCCAACAAGATTTCAGGGTATCATGATCTGCCGCGCAACAAGGTCGATTTGGTCCGGACCGCCCGGTTGCTTTCCGGTGTCAGCCGGCCGGACGCCTATCTGGAGGGCCGGCATCCCGCGTCCGACGATTTCAAGGCCCTTGTGCGCAGGCTCGCCGAACTGAAGGCGCTGGACGCCAACGAGGATCGGATTCAAATAGCGCCGGGCACATTCCTGAAACCGGGAACGACCGATCCCGAGCTGGTCAATGTGATTGCGGCGATCCGCAAGGCCGGATCGCAGACGCTCCTGTCCGATCACGACGCGTTTCTTCAAAGCTATGCGCAGGATCATGTCTACACGCCGGAGGCGGTGGCGCTGGTGCGCGATTTCCAGCGCGAGAAGGGGCTCTCTGCGGACGGTATCGTCGGCAAGAACACCATCCGCGCATTGACGCCGATCACCAACCACGAGCGCATTCGCAAGATCGAACTGGCGATGGAACGCCGGCGCTGGCTGCCGCGCAATCTCGGCGCCCGCCATGTGTTCATCAACCAGGCGGCATTCACGGCGACGTACAACGAGGCGGGCGAGGCGCCGTTTTCCATGCGGGTCGTCGTCGGCAAGAAATCCAACCAGACGTCATTCTTCCGCGACCAGATCGAAACCGTGGAATTCAATCCCTATTGGGGTGTGCCGCGTTCGATTATCGTCAATGAGATGGTCCCCAAACTGTACGGCGATCCGTCCTATCTCGACCGTCTGGGCTACGAGGTGTCGACGGTTTCCGGTCGCCGCGTTTCATCCCGCTCCGTCGACTGGTACGGTGTGGCCACCAAACGCGTATCCATCAATGTCCGGCAGCCGCCGGGCAGCCGCAATGCGTTGGGCAGGTTGAAGATCCTGTTTCCGAACAAGCATGCGATCTACATGCACGACACGCCGCACAAGAGCCTTTTTGAGCGGGATTCCCGCGCCTTCAGCCATGGCTGCATCCGCCTGCACGATCCGCGCGGCATGGCGGCCAGGGTTCTCGGCACGACAGTCGACTATGTCGATCGCCGGATCGCCGAGGGCCGCAACGATTCCGACGATGTGACCGTAAACACACCGGTCTATGTCGCCTATTTCACCGCCTGGCCGACCGACAACGGCGACATCGGATTCTATGACGACATGTACGACCGGGACAAATACCTTGAAAAGGCGATCAAGGTGACGGAAACGGCACGCCAGACGGCCAGTTGAACACGCCCCGTTAGCGGCGTGGCCGGCCGGCTCAGGTTTCCGCGCCGCTCTTGAAGTTGAACACCGCGCCTTCGCGAATCCCTGACGGCCAGCGGGCCGTCATGGTCTTCAGCCGCGTGTAGAACCGCACCCCCTCCATGCCGTGAATGTGGTGATCGCCGAACAGGGACCGCTTCCAGCCACCGAAGGAGTGATAGGCCACCGGCACCGGGATCGGCACATTGACACCAACCATGCCGATTCGGGCCCGGGCCCAGAAATCGCGGGCGGCGTCGCCGTCGCGGGTGAAGATGGCCGTGCCGTTGCCATATTCATGGTCGTTGACCATCGACAGCGCCTCTTCATATTCGCCGGCCCGCACGACGGACAGCACCGGACCGAAGATTTCGTCGGTGTAAATCGACATGTCCGTGGTCACGCGATCGAACAGGCAGCCGCCGATGAAATAGCCGTTTTCGTAGCCCTGAAGCTTCATGCCGCGGCCGTCGACGACCAATTCGGCGCCTTTCTCCAGGCCCTGGTCGATATAGTCGTGGATACGGTCGTAGCTCTGCCTGGTAATCACCGGGCCGAGTTCCGCCGCCGGATCGGTATAGGGCGCCACCTTCAGCGCCCTGACCCGCGGGGCCAGGGTCTCCACGAGCCGGTCGGCTGTCTCATCGCCCACTGGCACGGCGACGGAGATCGCCATGCAGCGTTCGCCGGCCGATCCGTATGCCGATCCGATCAGGGCATCGGCGACCTTGTCCATGTCGGCATCCGGCATGACCACGAGATGGTTTTTGGCGCCGCACAGCGCCTGCACCCGTTTGCCGTTGGCCGAACCCCGGGAATAGATATATTCCCCGATGGCCGTCGATCCGACGAAGCTGATGGCGTCGACCGACGGATTGTCGAGAAGCGCGTCGACGGCTTCCTTGTCGCCATGCACGACATTGAACACACCGTCCGGTATGCCGGCTTCCTTCAGGAGTTCGGCGATCCGGTTGACGACGGAGGGATCGCGCTCCGAAGGCTTCAGAACGAAGGCGTTGCCGCAGGCAAGCGCCACCGGGTACATCCACAGTGGCACCATTGCGGGGAAATTGAACGGTGTGATGCCGGCGACGACGCCGACTGGCTGGCGCACCGAGAAGGAATCCACCCCGCTTGCCACCGCTTCCGAATAGTCGCCTTTGAGAAGGTGGGGAATGCCGCAGGCAAATTCGATCACCTCGATCCCGCGGGCCATCTCGCCCTTGGCATCGGGCAACGTCTTGCCATGTTCGCTTGAGAGGATTTCGGCCAGCTCGTCGGTGTGCCGGATCAGGAGGTCGCGGAACCGGAACATGATCTGGGCCCGCTTGGCGGGCGGTGTTGCGGCCCAGTCCGCGGCGGCGGCGGCGGCGATGGCCACCACCGCATCGACATCGGCGGCGGAGGCGAACGCCACCGATCCTGTCACTTCACCGGTGGCCGGATTGTAGATATCGCCGGTGCGCGCGCCGGCGCCTGTCCAGGCTGCACCGTTTACGAAATGCTGCAACTTGCTCATCGTCGGCTGTCACTCCTGATCGCTGTGTTCCGGCGCCGGATCCTGCCGATCGGCTACGCCGGATTGATTTTCGCTTGCTGCCCCTGACATGGCGGAAAGGTGCCGCCGAGGTCAATAGGAATTCCCCGCTCGCCGCCCGGTTGAGCCCGACGGGCCGGTCCGGTCGTCGCTGAACGGGTATCGGCAACCGGCGCCGGCATGAGCGACCCGGGGCCGGCCACCGCCGTCGAACCTGCCCGGATCGCCATTGCGCAGGGCGCCGCAGGTTCCCAATTGCGGATGCGACGGCGATCGGATAAAGCATGCGCAACGCACCCGTAGCTCAGCTGGATAGAGCGCTGCCCTCCGAAGGCAGAGGTCAGAGGTTCGAATCCTCTCGGGTGCGCCATATTCATAAATAAAATCAATAATTTATACAAATGGGAAGTTCTCTTAATTTCCGTGATGACGTTTGGTCACCACCTGGTCACCACACGAAATCAAGTTTCAGCCACTTTCGACGGCAAATCCTCACGAATTTATGACAGGCATTTCAGTGTCGAATTCTTTGCAAGAGAACGCAGTAGGTGCTGGTCAATGCCCCGCGAAGGAAGGGTTGATCAAAGAATCGGATAGCTTTTAGCGCGCTGTGCGTCACCGCCGACGCAAGTTCCGCTTTCAAAAAGTATCGCTTGAGATTAGTGCACACAAAGCAAGTCGGATTTGGCAGTGACGAAAACTTGGGTCACTACCCGGCCTCGGACCAACCGATTTCCCTTAAGATATCGTCTTCGTGCTGGTTCAATCTTGGTGAAGATTGCACGTGAACCGCCCGATTTCCGTCCAACATGATCGGCGTATTCAGCGTCGGGACCAACCCGTTGGCCATGTGAACGTTGGCTAGCGCGCCTTGAAGTTGCCGATGGCGTACTTGCGGGTCGCCGAACACGTCCTCCAGATCATTGATGGGGCCGCCGGGCACAACATTCTGATCGAGTAGCGCCAACAGTTCATCTCGCCGCCAGTGGGCGATCGTCGTTGCTAGTAGGTCGCACAGTTTTTCGCGGTTTTTTACGCGAGCCTCATTCGTGGCGTAGTCAGGATTGTCCGCCAAGTTGTCCAACCCAAGAATTGCGCACAGCCTGCCGAACTGGCGGTCGTTGCCAACGGCAATGATGAGGTGGCCGTCACTTGTCTCAAAAACCTGATAGGGAACGATGTTGGGATGCGCATTGCCTATTCGGGTTGGCGTCGAACCTGAAACGAAGTAGTTGAGCACCTGATTGGCGAGGACCGCGACCTGGCTGTCGAGAAGCGCCATGTCGAGACGGGACCCTTGCCCCGTCATTCGCCGTTCGGCCAATGCTGCTTGGATTGCAATGACGCTGTAGAGCGCAGTGAAGATGTCGGCGAAGGCGACCCCAACCTTTTGCGGTTCGCCGTCCCGTTCGCCGGTCAGCGACATGATGCCGGACATACCTTGAATGATGAAGTCGTAGCCCGGGCGTGATGCGTACGGGCCGTTCTGTCCAAATCCGGTTATCGAACAATAGATCAGGCCGGGATTGAGAACTTTCACACTGTCATAGTCCAAACCGAACTTTTTGAGACCGCCGACTTTGAAGTTTTCAATCAAGACGTCTGCGGATTTCACCAAGGAAATCAATTTGCGCTTGTCGAGGTCATTGCTGAAATCGAGCGAGATGGAGCGCTTGCCGCGGTTGCACGCATGAAAGTAAGCAGCGTCGCGTCCTCCGTCATCATACGTAACGAATGGCGGGCCCCATTCGCGCGTATCATCGCCTGCGGGCGACTCCACCTTGATGACGTCGGCGCCAAGATCGGCAAGCGTCTGGCCGGCCCAGGGTCCAGCAAGGATGCGTGCCAATTCGATCACACGGATGCCGGCCAGCGGCTGAGGCCTTTCGTGATCGGACATATTCAGGAAAACGCTTGCAGACCGGTCTGGGCCCGGCCGAGGATCAACGCATGAATATCGTGCGTACCTTCATAGGTGTTGACCGTTTCCAGATTGAGCATATGACGCATGACCGGAAATTCATCGCTGATGCCGTTTCCGCCGTGCATGTCACGCGCCACACGGGCGATATCCAGCGCCTTGCCGCAATTATTGCGTTTTATCAGCGAGATCATCTGCGGCGCTTCCTCTCCTGCGTCCATCAGCCTTCCGACTCGTATGCAGCCCTGTAGGCCGAGTGCAATCTCGCTCTGCATGTCGGCCAGTTTCTTCTGCACCAGCTGCATAGCTGCGAGTGGTTTGTTGAACTGTTTTCGGTCAAGCGTGTACTGACGCGCCGCATGCCAGCAGGTTTCCGCCGCGCCCATCGCTCCCCACGAAATGCCATAGCGAGCCCGATTGAGGCAGCCGAAGGGCCCCTTGAGACCGGAAACGTTCGGCAACAGATTCTCTTTAGGCACCTCCACGCAGTCCATCACAATCTCGCCAGTGATCGACGCGCGCAGAGATAGCTTCCCCTCGATCTTCGGCGCCGAAAGCCCTTCCATACCCTTTTCCAATATGAAACCGCGTATGGCGTTGTCATGGGCCGTCGATTTCGCCCAGACGACAAAAACGTCGGCGATGGGCGAATTCGTGATCCACATCTTCGCACCGACGAGGCGGAATCCATCGGAGATCTCATCGGCGCGCGTTTTCATGCTGGCTGGGTCGGACCCCGCGTCGGGTTCCGTCAGTCCGAAACAGCCGATCCATTCGCCGCTTGCCAGTTTCGGGAGGTACTTTTGTTTCTGTTCTTCGCTGCCATAGGCATGGATCGGATGCATGACGAGGGATGATTGCACGCTCATTGCTGACCGGTAGCCGGAATCGACCCGTTCGATCTCGCGTGCGACCAGCCCATAGGCGACATAGTTTGCGCCAAGTCCTCCAAGGGATTCGGGAATGGTAATGCCGAGCAAACCCTGCGTGCCCATCTCCGACATGATGTCCCGATCGAATTCCTCGCTCCGGAAAGCTTTGGTCACGCGTGGGACAAGTTTGTCTTCGGCATAGGCTTTTGCCGAGTCACGCAAAAGGCGCTCAGTTTCGTCCAATTGCCGTTCCAGCAGGAACGGGTCTTCCCAATTCGTCCAAACTGAATCGACCATTTACAGCCTCAAAATTCATTAGTATACTAATGATCTAACAGGCGGTTTCACGCAGGTCAACTGCCTGGATATTCAAATGGTCGACCAGCCCAGCGTGAAAGTGAAAATGCGGACACACATTGACATCGATCTCAACGCGAAGAAGGCAATCAGACACAAAATCCATGGGAAAGCCCTTGCCCATGGAGGACGCTATCTGATTGCACGAACACTGCTCGACCGAAATGTCGCTGAACTGGATTCGCTGTCGCCTGAAGCGCCCCTGATTTTTTCCGCCGGGCCATTTGCTGGGACAAACTTTTCGAATGCGAACCGGTTAAGCGTCGGTTGTAAGAGTCCGCTGACTGGAGGGATCAAGGAAGCAAACAGTGGCGGGACATTTGCCTACGCCATGGGCCAGCTTGAGATATCGGGAATAACCTTCAACGGCGCCTGCGACGACTGGCAACTCATCCACATTTCGAAGGACGGCACGATCACCTTCAGCGATGCGGCGGATTACCTGGGGCTCGGCAATTTCGAATGCGCCAAAAAACTGCACGATGCCTATGGAGACAAGATTTCCATCGGATTGTGCGGGCCGGTTGGAGAATACCAGGGACTGCTTGCCGGCATCGCCTTCTCCGACACAGACAATCGACCTTCCAGGCTAGCTGCGCGTGGCGGTGTTGGCGCAGTGATGGGCTCCAAGAAGATCAAAGCCATCATCATCGAAAAGCACAAGATGCCGCCGATGCACAATCGCAAAGGGTACATGTCCGAGGTCAAGGAGTATGGGCGAAAGCTGGGAGAGTCCGCCGCGGTTCAAGCCCTCAAGACCACCGGCACTGCTATGGTCGCGGATTTGACAAACTATATGGGTGCGCTGCCCGTCAACAATTTCTCCAACGGTCAACTGACGGCGAGCGAAGATGGACCGCTCAAGATGGGCGGTGATTACATCCGCGAACTCAACCAATCCCGTGGCGGCGATATATCTCACGCTTGCATGCCGGGTTGTCTCATCAAGTGCAGCAACGTCTATGCCGACGACAAAGGTAGGGAGTTGGTGTCGCCCCTCGAATACGAGACCATTGGACTGCTCGGCACCAATTGCGGATTAACCGAACCGGACGATGTGGCGGTGCTGAACGAGACTGCCAATGATCTGGGCGTCGACAGCATAGAACTGGGCGCGACCATCGGGGTGCTGATGGAAGCCGGCGATGCTGAGTTCGGCGATGTTGGTTTCATGGAACGCTGCCTTGACGATATTCGCATTGGCAACAAGCGGGGTCGATTCCTGGCCAAAGGAACGGCAAGAGTCGGGCAAGCTTTAGGCGTCCAACGCGTTCCGGTTATCAAAAAACAGGCGATCAGCGCCTATGACCCTCGTGTGATCGAGGTGACCGGAATCTCCATGATGGTGACCGCTCAAGGTGCCGATCACACGACTGGAAACGCTCCTTCTTTCAAGTGCGACGACAAGACCGTGGAAGAGTTGGCCGCAGAAAGCCTCAAGATGCAGATCAACAGTGCCGTCGCGGATTCGCTCGGCATTTGTGTCTTCGGTCGCACGGTGACCGACGTAAACCTTCAATTGATTGCCGACGCGATCAACGACGCCTTCGACATTGACGTTGATCCCGCGTTCGTCCGGCAAATTGGCTTGAACACTTTGAAGCTCGAAGCCGAATTCAATAGGCGTGCGGGTTTCACTGACCGGGACGACGAACTGCCGCCGTTTTTCCTGTCCGAACCGCTTCCTCCAACTGGAAAGAGGGCGCGTTTGACCGGTGCCGAGGTGAATGAACACATGGCGCGAATGATCAAAGAAGAGGCCGGTCAGTGACCTACATCGTTACCGAGAACTGTATCCGGTGCAAATATCAGGATTGTATCGAAGTCTGCCCGGTCGATTGCTTTTATGTCGGAGAGAACTTCCTGGTGATCCACCCTGACGAGTGCATCGACTGTGGAGTCTGCGAGCCCGAATGCCCGGCCGAAGCGATCAAGGCCGATACGGAGTCCGGACTTGAGCATTGGTTGGAGGTCAACACCAAGTTCTCACTGATTTGGCCGAATATAACCGCCAAAGGTGAGGTTCCAGCAGATGCCGACGAGTGGCTTAACAAACCCGGTAAGCAGTCGGAATTTTCCGAGGCGCCCGGGGTCGGGGATTAATCCCCATGGCAACGATGGCGGCAATACAAGAGGTGGAACCGCGCCATTCGGGTCGGGTCGTCGTTCGGTTTGCTGGAGATTCGGGCGATGGCATTCAGGTGCTTGGTACCGAATTAGCAAAATCGGCAGCTGTAGGTGAGCACGATTTTATCACCTTTGCTGACTTTCCTGCCGAGATCAGAGCGCCGGCGGGCACGACCTATGGCGTATCTGCTTTTCAAGTTCAATTTGGCGGCCCGATAATTTTAACGATCGGCGATGAGGTGGACGTGCTGGTCGCGTTCAACGCAGCTGCCCTCAAAACGAACATCGAGCACCTTAGGTCAGGCGGACTTCTCATTCTAGATTCAGCCGGTTTTAGCGACCGTGACATAGCCAAGGCCGGGTTTGAGGCGAACCCGCTCGAGGATGGGGCATTGGCCCGATTCAAGACCCTGGAAATAGAAATTACGCGTCTTGCGCGTGAAACTGGACTGGAGGCTGGGGTCACAAAAAAAGAGGCCGATCGCACCAAGAATTTCTGGGTGCTTGGACTTTTGTGTTGGATGTTCGACCAAAAGCAGGACCGGGCCGTTGACTGGGTCTTAAGGAAGTTCGCGGGCAATGATCAGCTTGCCAACGCGAACATTGCCGCACTCAACGCCGGACACATCTATGGCGAGGTAGCGGAGGTAACCGGTGAGGAAATCGCCACGGCGGCGACAGCAGTTTTCCCATCGGGTCACTATAGAGCGATTTCGGGCAACGATGCCTTGGTCTATGGGTTGGCAACCGCCGCCTACGTCAAGGATCTGCCCGTGTGTTTTTGCTCCTATCCGATCACACCGGCCTCCAGCATTCTTCATGGTCTTGCCAAGTTGGATTCAAGCTCGGTTCGCACCTTCCAAGCCGAGGATGAAATTGCCGCCGCCTGCGCAGCTATCGGTGCTTCATTTGGCGGTGCAGTCGGCGTCACCGCTTCTTCTGGGCCTGGTATCGCGCTGAAAGCCGAGGCACTGGGGCTGGCGGTCGCTGTGGAATTGCCGTTGGTCGTCATCAATATTCAACGCGCGGGACCATCGACCGGCATGCCGACGAAAACCGAGCAGGCTGACCTCGGTATGGCATTGCATGGACGCCATGGGGAAGCGCCGATGTTTGTGCTCGCACCGGCGACGCCATCGGAGTGCTTTGATATCGCAATGCAGGCGGTCGACTTGGCCTGCAGCTACATGGCGCCGGTTATGATCTTGAGCGATGGATACATCGCGAATGCCTCTGAGCCGTGGCGCGTTCCCGACGTCGCACAAATTGATGTCAACCCGATCTCGGTTATCGACAAAGGCGGAGAGCCTTTTCGTCCGTTTGACCGTGATCCTATCACCGGTGCGCGCCCATGGGCGGTTCCCGGAATGGCCGGATTGGAACATAGGATCGGAGGAATCGAGCGTTCCGACCGCTCTGGCGACATTTCCTATGACTCTGATAACCATCAGAGAATGACGGAGCTCAGACGCGCGAAGATTGAAAACGCCGCTGCGTTCATGCCGCCCGCAAAAATAGAACGTGGCGTCGATACGGGGAAGCTGCTGATTGTTGGATGGGGATCAACCTATGGACCCATCAATGCCGCGGTCAATGAGTTGCTCAAAGAGGGTCAGTCGGTTGCGCACCTTCATCTCCGCCAGATCTCCCCGCTGCCACGTGGGCTGGAGGCGATACTCGCCAGCTTTGACATTGTCTTGGTCGTCGAAATGAACGGCGGCCAGCTCAGGGAGGTCATTCGATCGGAATTTTTGGTTCCTGCATATGGTCTCAGTCAGATGACCGGCAAACCCTTCAAGGTGTCGCGCATCAAACAAGAAGCAAATCGTTTGATAGAGGTTTGAATGGGTGAGTTGTCCACCGCCAAAGACTTTGCCACGGACCAGGACGTTCGCTGGTGCCCCGGGTGCGGCGATTACGCGATATTGAAGGCCATGCGCGCGACCTTGGCGAAACTTGGCCGTCCTAAACACCATATCGTTTTCGTTTCCGGTATCGGATGTGCAGCCCGGTTTCCCTACTACATGGACACTTTTGGATTTCATACGATACATGGCCGGGCGCCAGCCGTCGCAACCGGTCTCAAGCTGGCTAATCCGGATTTGGACATTTGGGTGGTCGGCGGGGACGGCGATCTTTTGGCGATCGGCGGTAACCACTTGGTCCACACGCTTCGTCGAGATGTCGACCTGAACATAATGCTGTTCAACAACGCGATCTATGGGTTGACCAAGGGTCAAGCATCCCCGACATCCGCTCCCGGCACCGTCACGCCGAGCTCACCAACGGGCAGCCAAGAACGGCCGACCAATTCGGCACTCCTTGCCCTGGCGAGCGGTGCGACATTCGTGGCTCGCGCCATTGACACGGACGTTGCTCATCTCAGCTCTGTTTTAGAACAAGCTCACCGCCACAGGGGAACCGCGCTTGTCGAGATCTTCCAGAACTGCATCGTTTTCAATGACGGTGTTTGGGGTCAACTCAGTTCAAAAGGCACGAGGAAGGATCGCACCATTGAATTGAACCAAGGACAGCCACTGTTGTTCGGTAGCAATCGAGACATGGGGCTGAAATGGCATGCGGACAAAAGCGAGTTTGAAGTTGTCGGAGGTGTCGACGACCCGGTAAGCGCCGGCATTGCCGTATTCGACGAACGTAACTTCATACAGTCTGTCGCTCTCGCCAGAATGTCCGGCGATGATCTGCCGGTCGCACTCGGCGTCGTCCATCGGTCTGCTTCCGACGATGGAGCGGCTTCACCTCAGTCAGCGGTGCGCAAACGCCTCAATCTTGACTCACTGCAAAGTCTCTTGGATGGGTCGGACGAAGCGCCGAAACAGGCCAGTAGAAATGGTTGATTGACAGAGCAAATCGGAATTAATTAGTGTTCGTATACTAATGAAAAAAAGATCATGATGTTTGAAAGACCCCGATCCCTGAAAAAAGCGCTTTCGGTGCTGGCAGCCGGCAATTGGTCAATATTGTCCGGCGGGACAGATTTTTATCCGGCGATGGGCGATTGCGTGTGCCACGGAAACGCCCTGGATATTTCCGACATAGAGGGATTGCGGTTCATCGATCAACGAAATGGCTGTTGGGAAATCGGAGCGCTGACGACCTGGACCGATGTCATTCGGGCCGAACTGCCACCCGCATTCGATGGACTGAAACTGGCGGCCCGCGAAGTCGGATCGGTGCAAATCCAAAATCGTGCGACGATCGCCGGTAACCTTTGCAATGCTTCCCCGGCTGCAGACGGCGTGCCGCCATTGCTGACGCTGGACGCGTCGGTTCGCTTGGCGAGTCGGTCCGGGACTCGGGAGCTACCGCTATCAGAGTTCATTGTTGGAAATAGAAAGACGGAACTGGCCGCCGATGAGCTTGTAACGGCGATCGTCATTCCAAAGAATTCGACCACCGGCAAGTCGGCGTTTCTAAAACTTGGCGCTCGAAAGTACCTCGTCATTTCCATCGCCATGGTGGCCGTCCGTATCGAACTCGACGATGGAAATCATATCCGCGATATCGCGATCGCCGTTGGTTCTTGTTCGCTGCTCGCAAAAAGGCTTGCACGGCTGGAGCGACTTCTGACCGGCAAAATGCTCAACGCGAAAACCATCAACTTGGTCCAACCTGAATATCTCGACGAGCTATCGCCCATCAGCGACGTCCGCGGCACGGCGCAATACCGCAGTCACGCATCTTTGCAACTCATCCGCCGAGCTATCATGAATGTGTTGGAGGCACCGTGATGGAAGTGTCGTTCTCCGTAAATGGTTGGCTACATCGAACAAATACCGCCGCAGTCTCGCGCCTTTCGGATGTTTTACGGACTGAGCTGAAATTGACCGGCACTAAGGTCGGATGCAATGCCGGCGATTGCGGCGCCTGCACAGTGCTCATCGACGGACAGGCTACGTGCGGATGCCTCGTACCGGTTTCACAGGTACAAGGATCATCGGTCGAGACGGTGGAGGGGTTGGCTGCAAACGGAAAACTCAGCGCCCTTCAGGAGAGTTTTCTGGAGCACGGAGCAGCCCAATGCGGGGTGTGTACGCCGGGTATGCTCATGGCGGCCAAAGCGCTCCTGGATGCGGTCCCCGAACCCGATCGTGAGACCGTGGAGGACGCGCTGGGCGGTGTCTTGTGCCGCTGTACTGGGTACAGCAAGATCGTTGACGCGGTGATGAATGCACACCGTTTTCAACCAGCAAACCTAAAGCCTAGCGCCGGCCAAAGCGTGGGTGTTCCCATCCGGCATCTGGACGGCCATCCAAAAGTAGATGGCTCGCTATCCTATGGTGCCGATTACATACCATCCGGTGCGGTGGCCGTGCGTGTGATCAGGAGTCCCTACCACCACGCCGCTTTCGAAATCGGGGACTGCGGTGCTCTTGGTGAGCGACATCCTGGAATTGAGTTGGTTTTGACGGCCAAGGATGTGCCCGGAAGAAATTGCTTCGGCGTTATTCCGCCATTTGCCGACCAACCGGTCTTTGCTGAGTCAATCGCCAACTATCGTGGCGAAGCAATCGCGGCTGTCGTTGGTGATCCGGATACCGTCGAGTCGTTTGACGAAAGCGAATTTCCCGTCAGTTGGACCGAGCTGGAAGAAGTTCTCGACCCGATCAGTGCAACTTCGCCGGGGCGCCGGCCAATCCATGCCGGCCGCGAAGGCAACACCCTCATAAGCGGTTACGTCGAGCGCGGAAGTGTGGATGCTGCCCTGGAAGCTGCATCCCACTCGGTCGAAGTCGTTATATCCACTCCCTTCATCGAACATGCCTATATCGAGCCGGAAGCCGGTTATTGTGTACCCGAAAACGGAAGGCTCGAAATATTCGGGTGCACCCAAGCGGCCCAGATGGATCGCGAAAGTCTGGCCGAGATCATAGGCGTTGAGTTGAACCAAATCCGCGTTCGACCTTCCGCATGCGGTGGAGGGTTCGGCTCAAAGTTGGATATCTCCTTTCAGCCATATGTTGCGCTGGCTTCGCACAGACTGAAGAAACCCGCCTACATCTGCTACACGCGATCTGAATCGATGCGTTCGACAACCAAGCGGCATCCGAGCGAAATTCGATTGCGCGCCGGTTGCGACGAACGCGGCGCCATCTCCGGCTTCGACTTTCACGGCGTGTTCAACACTGGAGCCTATGCGAGTTGGGGACCGACCGTAGCCAACCGTGTTCCCGTGCACGCGTCCGGACCTTACTTCACACCCGACTATCGGTGCAGAAGCGTGGCGGTGCATACCAATACGCCACCCTCCGGTGCGTTTCGAGGTTTCGGAGTTCCGCAGGCAGCGATCGCTCAAGAGCTTGCCTACGATCAATTGGCCGACCTCGCCGGAATCGACCGCCTTGATTTTCGGCTTACGAACGCTTTGCGAAATAACCAGCCGACCGTCACGGGACAGGTCTTTTCAACCGGTATTGGCATTGAGGAATGCCTCACCGCGCTTAAGCCAGCCTGGCAGAAAGCAAGACAGACGGCAGAGGAGTTCAATGCTTCGGAACTGGTACGCAACCTCCGCAAGGGTGTTGGCCTCGGTAGTTGCTGGTACGGGTGCGGCAACACTTCCTTGCCAAACCCATCCACGGTTCGAATTGGCGTTCGGCCAAACGGAAATGTTGTTCTGCATCAAGGCGCCATGGATATCGGCCAGGGGGCCAATACAGTCATCACCCAGATTGCGGCGGATGCGCTTGGTATCCCGGTCCATGACGTCGAATTGGTCGGTGGCGATACGGATCTGACTCCGGATTGCGGAAAGACGTCTGCATCGCGCCAGACTTATGTAACAGGCACTGCGGCAAAACTTTCCGCGGAGAGTTTACGCGCTCAGATACTGCGCAAAGGCAATGTCAGGAGTACCGCGGAGCTGAAGATCGACGGCGGCGTCATTCGGCTGACCGACGCCGAAAACGCTTCTTCGATATCGCTATCGTCCCTGACGGCCAATGAGCACGGATATGTCTTCATGTCCGAGGAGACATATGATCCGCCAACCAAACCGTTGGATGGAATGGGCCAGGGTGTGCCTTACGCAGTCTTCGGGTACGGAGCGCAACTCGTCGAACTCACAGTCGACATCGAGCTTGGTACGGTGTCGCTGGACAAGATCACAGCCGCGCATGACGTCGGGCAAGCCATCAATCCGATGCTTGTCGAAGGCCAGATCGAAGGTGGTATCGCGCAAGGAATCGGTTTGGCGCTGATGGAAGACTACATTCCCGGCCGGACCGAAAATCTACACGACTATCTCATCCCCACGATCGGCGACGTGCCGTCGATTGAAAGCATCATAATCGAAGTTCCGGATGCCGAGGGTCCATTCGGTGCCAAAGGACTGGGTGAGCATGTCCTGATCCCGACCGCACCGGCCATTTTGAACGCGATCCGACATGCAACAGGTGCAACAATCACGAAACTGCCGGCTACACCCGACAAGGTCTTAGCGGCACTACAGAAACTCGGCTTTCATGACTGAAAATCCAGCAAAGAAGGCAAAGATCCGCTGCGATGCGTGTCCAGTGATGTGCTACATCGCTGATGGCAAGTCAGGCGCATGCGACCGCTATGCAAATGAGGGCGGCCAACTGGTCCGTCTGGACGCTTTGACGATCATTCAGCGCCATACTGATAAAGGCGGCGAACTCGTTCCATTCATGGACAATGCCAATGAATGGGACGGCGATATCATTGCGCAACCCGGCACCTTTGTGACTGCGGTCGGCGCCGGTACGACATATCCGGACTACAAACCGGCTCCGTTTATCGTGTCCAGCGAAGTCGACGGCGTCGATATGATCACCGTGGTGACCGAGGGAATCTTCAGCTACTGCGGGGCGAAGATCAAGATCGACACTGATCGGCATCTGGGGCCGGAGCGCAATTTGGTTCGCGCTGAAGGCGAACCAATTGGTCACGTCACGACGGGCGAATACGGCTCACAGATGCTCGCGCTCGGAGGTGTGCATCACCTGACCGGTGGCGGCAAAAAAGAAGGACGCGTGACCTGCGCCACACTCTTAGCGCTTTGCAACAGCGAAGCCGTCGAACTCGAAATCGACGACGGTTCCACAGTCGTCATACAGGCAGGCAAACCGCCAGTCGTGAATGGCGTCAAGGAAGAGCGCATGCGTGTCGGTTGCGGATCTGCGACGGTTGGCATGTTTGCATCACAGTGGAAGGGCCTCGTCGACGAAGTGGTGGTGGTTGACGATCACATCACAGGGGTAATGTCGGAGCACCAGGCGGGCAAGGTGATCGGCTGGGAGCCCACCGGTATCAAGATCAAGGGCAGGCGCTCCACACCGGGGCGCTATTTTCAGGTCGCCGAACCCGGCACCGGCTGGGGCGGCACCAACCTGAACGATCCGCTTGTGATCCTCGGCGACTTCAACCCGAGTGTCGCAAAACCCGGTCAGTCTTTGCTGATGGTTTCCACGACAGGCGAGCAGTTTGCGTATTATGAATTGGATGCGGACCTCAAACCCGTTCAGCAAGACATGCCGGACCGCCTCATTCCCTCTGTTGAGCGGATAGAGGAGAATTGTGAACCGGCCCTATGTTCGGTGGTTTTCATGGGCGGCGCTGGCGGGTCGCTTCGGGCTGGCGTCACCGAAAATCCGGTCAAGCTGACCCGTTCTGTCAAACAGGCGCTCACTTTTGTGACCTGTGGGGGAGCGCCGGCCTACATCTGGCCGGGTGGCGGCATTACGGTTATGGCGGACGTGTCGCGGATGCCCGAAAACTCCTTCGGCTATGTGCCGACCCCGGCGTTGGTCGCGCCGATTGAGTTCACGATGCGCCGGGATGACTATGAGGCGCTCGGTGGACACATGGATCACGTCATGCCGCTCGCCGACGCCATGGCGGGCATGACAATGAAGCAGAACGATCACGTATTGAAAGGCAAGCGTCAGGTCGAGCAGGTGACGGACAACCCGTGGCCAACCGAGCGTGAGCACTATCGGTGGGGCAAACACGAGGGTACCAAGTGAGCAGGTTCTCCGAACGACCGGCTGCGGCCCTGTCGTACAACGGTCGGCGGCTGAACCTTCGGCACGGGCCCATCGATCTGATTGTCGAGGCCAACGGCTCGGCTTCGGAAGTACGGCGGGCCTATGGACAGGCTGCGTCCGCTTTTGAAACTGTGTTGCCGGAGCTCGCCGCTGAACTTTCCCTGTTGCGCAAACCGGTTTCCGCCGGGTGCACCGTTCCCGATGGGTCGATCGCCGGGCGAATGCACCAGGCGGCGATGGCTCATCGAGAGTGTTACGTTACCCCCATGGTTGCGGTGGCAGGCGCTGTCGCAGATCACATCCTCGGCCATGTGACAAGAGGTCGAGACCTTCGGCGCGCCAGCGTCAACAATGGCGGCGACATTGCACTCTATCTCGGTCCCGGCAGTATTTACGAGATCGGGATTTGCGCCAATCCGCAAACGGGTCAGATGGCCGGAACCATCACGATCACCGAGGCCGACCCCGTCAGAGGAATTGCCACGAGCGGCTGGCGCGGGCGCAGTTGTTCGCTCGGAATTGCCGATGCGGTCACCGTGTTGGCGGCCGATTCCGTCAGCGCCGATGCGGCCGCAACGATGATCGCCAACGAGGTCACAATCGAAGATTCGCACCATGTTCAGCGCCAGCCGGCCAGCGAACTATATCCCGACTCCGATCTGGGCGATCGGCTCGTGACAGTGGCCGTCCAAGGTCTGACGCGCCATGAGGTCGATCGGGCACTGGATCGCGGAGAACGCGCCGCCGATGCCATGGCAAGGCGTGGCCCGATCACCGGCGCGTTCCTTTGCCTTGATGGCGAAGTGCGGACCGTGGGTTCAAAACAGATTGCCCTCGGCGCTTCAAATGAAAATCACCTCCAACCGCCGATAACGCCGGACTATGCCCATGCCTGATGTGACGATCAGAAAAGTCGTGACTGTCGTGGATGAGATTTTTCACGAAGGTGGCCCTGTTGCCAACGTGCCGCTCAAGCGGGCCGCCGTGCTGGCCGTGATCAAAAACCCTTACGCCGGAGGATATATCGACGAGATCGTCGGGTTCATTGACGACCTGAAACCGCTTGGTCTCGACATGGCCAGGGAACTGATCCGCGCGCTTGGCGGTGATGCGCGCGCCGTCGAAGGCTATGGCAAGGGCGCCATCGTCGGTGAGGCGGGAGAGCTGGAGCACGCAGCACTTTGGCACGCACCGGGCGGCTACTCCATGCGCGAGTTGATTCCGGCGTCCAAGGCCATTGTCCCGTCGTCGAAAAAGGTTGGTGGTCCTGGGTGTCGGCTCGATATTCCCGTCACCCACACGAACGCTTCCTATGTGCGATCTCATTTCGATGCAATGGAAGTCGGGATCAACGACGCCCCCCGGGCCGACGAGATGCTCGTTGCGTTGGTCATGACGACGGGCCCGCGCATTCATCATCGCGCTGGTGGATTGGGAGCATCCGAAATTGTTGGGAAGGACGGATTGAGATGAGTAAGGCGAAGATCAGGAAAATCGTTACCGTTGTCGAACAGACACATGTCGAAATTGACAAGACGATCGACCCGCCGACCAGACGGGCCGCAAGCGTGGCGGTGATCGAGAATCCGTTTGCCGGGCGCTACCAGGAGGATCTAGACGCGCTGATGGCGATCGGCGAGGAACTCGGCGGTCTATTGGGTGACAAATGTGTTGCCGCACTTGATATCGAACCGTCCGAGGCGGAGAGCTACGGCAAGGCGGCGATGGTCGGCGAGAACGGGGAACTGGAACACGCCGCCGCCATCCTGCATCCCCGTCTCGGCAAGCCGCTGCGGGTGGCGGTCGAAAAGGGCGCCGCGTTGGTCCCGTCGTCGAAGAAAATGGGTTCGATGGGCCAACCCCTCGACGTTCCGCTCGGCCACAAGGATGCCGCCTATGTGCGGTCTCATTTCGACGGGATGGAAGTCCGCATCAATGATGCGCCGCGGGCCAATGAAATCATGGTCGCGATCGCTGTCACCGATTCCGGCCGCCCCCTACCACGGGTGGGAGGGTTGAAAGCCGAGGAAGCGGGTGGAAAAGACGGATTGCGCTGAAAACGGGCGCTCACAAAACTACGAGATTTTGAGAAGCAGTTTGACCAACTGCTTGGTCTCGGCGGTTGAGAGACGCGCCAGCGTTGCCGCCGAGATCGCCATACCAGCCGGAATAGCCTCGGCCAGTACGGCTTCGCCCTTGTCTGTCAATTTGATCAGGCTTCGCCGCGCATCTTGCGGGTTCCGGCCAACCGAGACGAGCCCCATTGCAGTCAGCTTGTCAACCACGCCCTTGATGGTCGCGATGTCCATGGCCGTCAGCCGGCCAAGTTCGTTCTGAGACAGTCCGCCGCGTTCGCGCAACATCGCAAGGGCTGCAAAACGGGTTGGCGTCAGCCCGTCGACCATCATTTTGGCGAATAGCTGCGTATGCCGCTGCGAAGCGCGCCTCAAGATGTGCCCAATCTGATCCGCGAGACGATAGTCGTCCAAAGAATCGTAAAGTGTCGGCTTTTCGATATTCACTGTGACCTTGTAAGCCTCAAACTGAGATCTTCCCCATCAACCATCAATGCGACATGGCTTCGACTCCGTGCAACCTGTCTACGATATTCTAGACGTTTGTAAAATCATTGCAAAACTCGATAAACGGTCCAGGATAATACAAAATACGCGGCCATCCAGATTTTGCGATCGAACTGAACGTCCAGGTGAGACGGGATTCGATGACATCCGGACCCTTGAGATCGACGCAGACAAGCCATTTACCCCTGGCGTCTCGTTCGGTCTCCGCGAATTGATGCAATATGAACCGGATCAGGACGTCCTCCCAAGGCATGCTGTATCCGATTACGATCAATATGTCGGTTTCCCTCAAAAGACGGACTGCTTTCGAGAATATTTGGCCGAAATAGGCATCGCGGTAGTCCTGTTCACGATTGGGTAGCATGAGAATGGGCGGGCCGAATTCGCTGCTGCCTTTCCCCGCGCGCATCGCGTAGTCGAAGTCATACTGGTTGCCTTCGCGAAGGATCTCAAAACCACCGTTGAGTTTGAACAAAGTATGTTTGTAGGATTCACTTTGGACCGCCAACTGTTGACGGCACCGAATGGTCCGAGGCGTCACGCCCCGATAAAGGTGGGGCAGGATTGAAACCTTTGCCGGATGCAAATTATCGAGGATCGTTTCTATGGTGAAATCGTAATTTGTTGTTACGAAATTCAGAGCGTTGTCCGACCCCACATCATCACCGGAACTTAAAGCTCTGAAAAATTGTAGTGTCTGTCGTTGTTCTGGAGAATTATCCTCGTCTATTGACAGTTTTTGGTTGGATTCATCGATCAACACCTCTCCGCAGAGTTCAGAGAAACGGTCACGAATGAAATACCGGATTTCGTCGACGGCGAGATTGAGGCCATGGAGATCAATAAATCGGTTCCGAATGTCCGGATATTTGATCTGCATGTCGATAATGTAGCTGAGCGTTTTGAAGCCTTCGAATCCGATACGGTCATTGTCTTGCCAACCGAGTGTCGCCAGGACGTTCATCAGGTTTGGTAAGGCCTTGAATTCCTCACGCTCGATCATGAACAGTGTGCCATCGGTCGGCGACGTCGAATTCCACGATTTCGAGAATCCGGCGCCGCACCAAACCGTCATGTTGAGCCGGGTTGCTTCATCGTCCCCGCCGCGCGCACGGTTCTGCGTGAGATCGCGCAGCACAGATACTGTTTCGTCTTTATTCTGAACCGAATGAGTGTCCATTTAACAATCCAAATGACCTTGCAGTGCGCATTCGCCACCACGGCGTCGCGATGCGTTTTCGAACAACCGGTAAAGTATAGCCACAGCCGTTGCGTGTCTGGTCTGCCGTGGAGGAAAACGGTCAGCCTAACAAGATGCGCCAACAGTATTGCAAGTCGGACTAGGCGATTTCAATAACATCGGCGGATTGCGCGAGGTCCACGGCCAAATGGAAGTCAGCCTCAGCACTTCCGTGGATTTTGAACAGAACGTCGCCGTTGCTGACTTCCGTGCCGATAGCTGAAAACAGATCGACGCCGGCCGATTTGTCCATAGGGGCGCCGGCACGTCGCGCGATGCCGGATATTCTCCGTGCGTCGATACGATTCACCGTACCGCTGCGGTCAGAGCGAACCTCGTGGACAAGCGCACCCGGCTTTTCTGGCGTTTCGTTGCGTCCCTGCGCATCGATGATTTGTTCAAGGGCGTCTGCTGCAGCACCGGATGTCAACAACCTCTCGGCGTGAACTCTGCCTTCTCCGGACTCGCTGGATGGGTGCCAATCAATGATCGATCCAGCAAATTCGAGAGCTTTCTCCCGCAGAGACAGCGATGCTTCGTTATCCCCGTTTAGCACACGATAGACGTCGCGCACTTCCAGCGCCGGGCCAATACCGTTGCCAATCGGTGAGCTGCCGTCGGTGACTTTCGCCAAAACGGCAAGACCCAGCCGAGCGCCAATCGTTTCAAACAGTTTCGCGAGTTCTTCGGCGGCATCGTAGGTATCGCATTTCATACCGGGGCCGGCGGGAATGTCGATCACCACATGGGTCGAACCCGCCGCCAGTTTTTTCGATAGAATCGAGGCAACCGCCCATTTGGCGGAATCGATACCGAGCGGCCGGGTAATCGCATTCATGACATCATCGACCGGCGAATGATTCAGGCGACCGTTCCAGGCGATGCATCCGTTGGCCTTATCGACGACATCACGGACTTCGTCCGCTGATAGATCGACCCGCGCCACGACCTCCATGGCGTCGGCCGTTCCAGATGCCGATGTTATCGCGCGCGACGACGTTTTCGGAATGACCATGCCGAACGCGGTCACGATTGGAATGACGATCATGGTGATCCGACTTCCCGGCACGCCACCCAAGGAATGCTTATCGACAACCAGATCGTAGGGCCAAACGATTTGCTCGGCATGATTGGCCCTGGAGCGCGTTAGCGCTTCGATTTCATCGAGATCCAGATGGTTCGACGCGGCAACCAGAAACGCCGAAATTTCGCGACCGTTATATCGATCTTCCGCAATGTCCCGGATGACGATGTCAATTTGATCGGCTGTCAGTTTGTCGCCCGAAATCTTGGACCGAAGGGCCGACAGGCTCTCTGGCAATGGCGTTCGTTCAATGATAACTTCATCGTCTTCGGCAAGCGCCAGCTGGTCGAACGCGCCCAAAGAGAGGCCGATCTCATCTGTTTCGATCAAACCGGGTCCGTTCACAACATTGACCTTGGCGCGGATGCTCGACCTTTCGTTTAAGATGTCGACTTTGCCGGAACCCAGATAGTCTTCGGCGCGAAAGAGCGGGCAGTCAGTGTGCAAGAAGCAGATGTTTTCACGCCAGCTATCGATGGCTACACGCCGCAATCGGAGCCGTTTTGGGATACCTGATACAAGAGCCAAAACAAACTGATCGACCGCGTCTTCAAGGCGGCCTTCGTTCGAAACCGATAGCACATCGACGCCAGCCGGATAGCTCGGCACTTCCCGCCTCATTCTGGTGGAGATGTCGTCCGCGTTTTCTCGATTGCGCGCCCGCAAACGCCCCGCAATGGTTTCGGGAGAGGCTGTGATCTCGACGATGATCGAATTCGGGACATCGTCCACGATTCTCTGCAGAGCCGCACGTGAGACGTTCGCGACGAGGTGACACCCTGCGGTCAGGTGATCAAGAAGATCCGCTGGAAGGCCATAACTGAGGCCATGAGCTTGCCACGTCGCGAAGAATTCGTCATTTTTCTCCAGACGATCGAATTCAGTCTGTGTAACCCCGCAAAAGTCTTCGCCACCGGCCTCCGCGGGTCTCGTGATGACCCGCCGCGCGAAAACAAACCGAGCGTCGTTTTTGAGAGCGATCTTCGCGCCGTCGAGCACCGAATCCTTTCCGACGCCACTCGGGCCGACAACAAGAAACAGGACACCGGCCACAACCGGCTCCTATGAAGCTTCGTCGAGGCCGATATCCACGGCCGGAGCGGATTGCGTCAGCCTGCCAACAGACACGAAATCCACACCGGTTTCGGCAATCGGTCTGATGGTCTGAAGATTGATGCCGCCTGATGCTTCGAGCGGGATCTTGCCGTCGACGATTTTTACGGCTTGGCGCAGCAATTCCGGTCCCATGTTGTCGAGCATGATCATGTCGGCTCCGGCCGCGAGCGCCTCTTCGACCTGATCGAGCCGGTCACATTCGACCTCAACTTTGGACAGCGCGGGAACGCCGGCCTTGGCTTTCTTGATCGCCGCGGTCAAACCGCCGCAGACCGCAATGTGATTGTCTTTGATCATCAGGCCATTATCGAGTGTCAGCCGGTGATTGCGGCCGCCGCCGCATACGACGGCATGCTTCTCCAACATTCGAAGCCCCGGCGTTGTCTTCCTCGTGTCGAGAAGCTGGCAGCCGGTTCCGGCAATCGCATCGACGTACTGAGCTGTTAGCGTTGCAATGCCGCTCATATGTTGGAGGAGATTGAGCGCGTTCCGTTCGGCGGTTAGGATTTCTCGCGCACGGCCCGATACGGTCATCAGAGATGTGCGCATCTCGACCCGATCGCCGTCCGCCACTTTGATGGTCAGTTCGACGTCAGGAACACACAGTTCAAAGACCGATTTGGCGACGGTGATCCCGGAAATGACCATCGGTTCGCGCGCATTGAGATCGAACGTCCCCTTGGCCGTTTCGTCGATCATGATCGACGCCGTCATATCGAACAGGCCGATATCCTCATCCAGGAATTGTTCAATCTGTCGGCGCACTTTCATCATGTTTAGCATTCGGTAGGGTTCCTCAGTTCAACAAATACTATCGCGATTATTAGTGTTTGTATACTAACGGTATATTTACTCCAGTAATCGCATACTGGCTTACTCGTCACGGGTCATGATTTCGCTGTAGTTGCCGGAATGGATTTGCCAGCTTGAATTAGGATGAAAGCCGCACATACCGCCGCAGCGAGCGACCACAAGCCAACGGGCGCGAGCAGTACGCCGCCGCAAATGGCTAATGCTATCCTATGCGGTGCTGTCAGGGCTCTCTTCAAAAATCCCTCCGCGGCGACGGACAGACAAACGACGGACAACGCGACGGCCAACAGCCCCGCGCCGACGCTGGTCAAATCACCCTGCAGCAAGACGGCATCGTTAAAAACAAAGCCGAATGGAATGACGAATGCCACGAGGGAAAAGACAACCGCTGTTGTCGCTATTTTCATGGGATTGTCATCGGCGATGGCTGCAGCCGCATAGGCGGCCACGGCGACAGGGGGTGTCATCGCCGACATGACTGCATAGTAGAGCAGGAACATGTGGGCCGACATGACGGGCAGCTGCAATTCGTTCACCAGCACCGGCCCGATCAACACGGCGGCAAGGACGTAGGCGCTTGGCGTCGGCATTCCCAAACCAAGAATGATGGTAACAATGCCACCGATAATGAGTGCCGGTAGAAGAGTGCCGTCGCCAAAATACAAGACAAGGTAGGAAAACTTCGCCGCAAGGCCCGTCATCGTGATGCCGCCGATTACCAGACCGGCGGCGGCGCAGGCGCCGGTGACACCGATCATCCGAATTGTTGTTTCGGCGAGACCTTCATAGAGGCCTTTAAGTGTGATGCGGGCTGATGCGCGGAACTGCGAAGCCACGAGTATGGCGATCGTTCCAAACACGGCGACATAGGTTGGTGAGTAACCCTGAACCAGGGCGACAACGATTGCCACGAGCGGGATGATGTAGATCCAGCCGGACTTCAATGTTTCTCCAAAGGCAGGAACCTTCTCAGCAGGCAGCGGGGCGAGGCCCATTTTGACTGACCGCAAGTGGACCTGGGTGAAAACTCCGGTGTAATAGAGCAGGGCTGGTACCAACGCCGCGATGATGATTTCCGAGTAGTCGATGCCGGTATATTCCGCCATTATAAAGGCTGCAGAACCCATCACGGGCGGCAACAAACTCCCGCCAGTGGAGGCGGCAACCTCCACGCCTCCGGCCAGAGCGCCCGGATAACCAAGACGTTTCATCATCGGGATGGTGATCGACCCGGTGGTTACAACATCCGAAGTCGGGCTGCCGGATACCGTACCGAACAGAGCGGACGAGAAGACCGCGACCTTCGCCGGACCGCCCGGGCTTCTGCCTGACAGACAGGCGGCAAGATCGAAGAAAAAGTCACCACCGCGCGCTTTCTCGAGGAACGTCCCGAACATGACGAAAACGAAGGCATAGGTGGCCGCGACGCGGACTGGAATGCCGAAAAGCCCATCGGTCGTGAAAACGTTGATGTCCAGAAAATGGTTGAGCGTTATTTCGCCATGCTGCAACGTGCCCGAAAGACGGTCACCAAACAAATTGTACACCGTGAAGATGACCACGATCATCATCAAACCGGCGCCGACCGTTCGCCTTGTCGCCTCAAGCGTGAGGAGGACGATGATGCCCGAAAATAGGGTCTGCCCAACGGTCAGAGGCGTAAACAAACTGATGCGTGTCGCGATTTCGGGAATGTTGGTGACAAAAAACGCACCCGTGACAGCGCTGGCAATCGCCAAGCCAAAATCCAGATAACTTGGTTTTTCGGGATCGCAGTTTGGCGTGGCACCGATCAGAAGGAACGCCAAAACCAGCATCAAAGAGAGGAAGATAATGGACAGGGCGAGCACGTCGATCGAAGACAATGTCGCTTGGTAGACGACCCAAATCGCGACCGCAGCTGCATAGGCGCTTACCAGGTGGCCCAGCCATCCCTTTGGGCGGCGTCTTCCACCAGTGGCAACCGCAATCCGAGCCGTTTTTGCAAGAATTGTTTGAACGGACATGCGACTACCACTAGCGGGAGGACAGTTGGCGCTTGGCCCTTACTGTTTTATACCATGTTCTTCAAACGCCTTCTTCGCGCCGGGATGATAGGGAAGCTCTTTGAGGGAACTCATGAGTTCCGGCGTGAACCCTTTCATCGCCTTATGAACACCCTGGACTTTGTCTACGTTGTCGAGCACAGCTTTGGTCAGTTTGTAGGCATCGTCTTCACTCATCGAATCATCGACGATTAATACGGCCCGCGCGGCGTGTGTGGTGATTTCGGCATCTAACCATGGATAGGCCCCTGCGGGAATCGTCCAGGGCTTTGCGCCAAACTGATCGACCGCCGCCTTAACCGACGCTTCCGGCACCTGCAGCAGTGTCACCGGAACGACTTTCGCGACCTTCCGGATTCTGCCGCTACCGACAAAAGTGGCATTGGCCCACATATCCGCTCGGCCGTTTTGCATGATCTCCGAGGCGTTGCTGGATCCCTGAAACTCAATCTTGCCGCCCCATGACTTGATGTCGTCCAGCGAAACACCGACGGCGCTCAGGTTCAGTTCGCCCAATTGCGACGGCAAGATGCCCCTGCGGTTCAGCACAAGCCGTAAAGGCGGTTTCTTCTCTGCCAAATCGGCAAGCGACTTGATGCCGTGTTTTTCCGAAAACTCCTTCGTCATAATCCATTGCATGGGTGCCCAGTCATACATGACCATCAGCACGCTGAACCCCTCGACCTTTTCTTTGAACGGATCACGGCCGTTGTTCGCCTGCACACCTTCACCAACATGGATGATGCCGAGATTGCATTTTTTCTGCTTGACCTGCAGCACATTGGCATAACCGCCACTGGAAGTTTGGTAGGTAATGGTCGTGTCCGGGTCGGCCTGCTTGGCGGCTGCATCGAGGCCTGCGCCAAGGAGTGACCAAAGCCCACCCGGACTTCCGCCGCACAAGTTGAGATTGGCCGCTCCTGCCGCGCCGCTCATCAAACCAAGAGCCGAAGCGAAAGCCACGGCAGCCACGCGCTGTGAAAATTTCAGCATCCTTGTATCCTCCTAATGGTAGACTTGCGCTTGTTTTTATCGTTAGTATACGAATGATAACTGGACAGATGCCAGTGTCAATGGTTTTGTTCAAGATGCCTGTTGACGCATCGAAAGTGGAGAGGAAACCCCATGAGTGAATCCAGCAAACTCGTGATCAAAAACGTGGGTCAAATCCTCTCAGGTAACCTCGAAGAGCCGTTGCTCGACGGCAATTGCGTGATCGCCGTCGATGGTAAGATTGCCGCCATCGGATACGAACATGATCTCGACACCGAGAATGCCAATACGGTCGTCGATGCCAAGGGTGTCACGCTTTCGCCCGGGCTAATCGACAGTCATGTGCATCCCGTCATTGGAGATTATACCCCACGTCAGCAGCAGCTTCACTGGATCGATTCCTGCCTTCATGGCGGTGTCACGTGCATGATTTCCGCTGGCGAAGTTCATATGCCCGGTCGCCCAAAGGACATCGTCGGGCTGAAGGCATTGGCGATCGCCTCGCAGCGCTGGTATGAAAATTTCCGGCCATCAGGTGTCAAAATGCTGGCAGGAGCACCGGTCCTCGAAGAGGGCATGAAGGAGGAGGATTTCAAGGAGCTCGCTGGAGCCGGCGTAAAGCTTCTCGGCGAAGTTGGCCTCGGTTCCGTGAAGGCCGGTGAAACGGCGAAGCAGATGGTCACGTGGGCGCGCAAATACGGCATTCAGTCGACCATCCACACCGGTGGTCCGTCGATACCCGGTTCCGGGCTGATCGACAAAGACGTCGTGCTGGAGGCGGATGCCGACATCATCGGCCACATCAATGGCGGACACACGGCGCTGCCCGATGATCAGATCACCTGTCTTTGTGAGAGTTGCCAGCGCGGCATCGAGGTGGTGCATAACGGCAATGAACGCGCAGCGCTGCTTGCCGTCCGCACCGCGTTCGAGCTCGGCCAGCCGGAGCGCGTGATCCTCGGTACCGACGCGCCAGCGGGCTCCGGCGTTCAGCCATTGGGGATTCTTAGGATGATCGCGATGCTCTCGAGCCTCGGCGACATACCGGCAGAAACGGCATTCTGTTTCGCCACTGGCAACACGGCACGGATGCGCGGCCTCGATGGTGGCCTTGTCGAGATTGGAAAGTCAGCCGACTTCATTCTGATCGACAAGGCGCAACATGCGCCTGGCAAAGATATGCTGGAATCGATCTATCAGGGTAATTTGCCAGGTGTAGGCATGACCATAATTGATGGGATCATACGTTCGCATCGCAGCCGCAACACACCTCCGGCAACCACTTTGCCGGTTTTAGTCGATTGAGCTTTCAAAATGACGCATCTGATAGCGACATGAGTGACCTGGAGAAGCATTCCACCGCGTTGGCTAGCCCGTTAGATTCTCAAATACTGATTGTCGATCCATTCATTCGGCACTTAGAACAGGTTTGTGCCGGTCTCGCGGAACAGACGAAATCTAAGCAAGCCAACATTGCAAGGGCGGCCGATCTGGTTCTGGTGCCGAGGACATATGCAGTTTCGGAGTTCGCCCCTGCACGCAGACTGTGGTTGTCGCGACCTTGCGAAAAGAGAACTAAACGGGTGTTCCAGTACAATCGAGCGCGCTCGATTTGGTCGAATGCAGAGCTTCTGACTGCGATCAACCAGGAGAGGCGTCCGCAGCTTTATGTCTGCGGTTTCTGGCTTGATGACGTTGTTGCAGCAGCGGCAATTGAGGCTCAGACTTTTGCGTTTGACACACACATCATAACCGATCTGAGCCCAATCTGTTCTGGTGCACGTTGGCGGCCAATCATGGACCGAATGATGCAGTATGGTGTTGTCCCCATAACTCTACACTCATTACTTTTTGAGTGGATGGCTAACACGGACAATGGCGACAAGCGGCAAGCCTTGGAAGCGTTGTGGGAGCGGAACAAACAGATCGAGCATGAGGGCGCCTCCGCTTCGCGGACCGGGCTGTCGTAAACCGAGCCCGCTGAAGCGGTCTCAGCCATCCGGCTTCCATCCCTGGCGCAGGGCCGGACCTGCGGTCCGGCTGACGGACACCGCCCTTCGGGCGGTGACATTTTTTGGCCTTTCCCGGTGCGGGGGTCGGCCGGACACTCCCTTGTAGCCCCGCCGGGGCGGCCCGCAACCGCCTTGGCATTCAATCCGTCTTAGTCGGGTCTGTCCTCCTACCAAGACAATTGCGTTCCACCTGATCCGGCGTGGCTCCCGGTCGCTTACCGGCCGCCCCCCTTCCGGGGAAAGGCACGCGCGATTTGGAGGGAGCCGCCATGACCAGACCAGAAACTGCCAACACCAGCCCCAGTCGAGACCACGGGAGCCAGACCGAAGGTGGTCCCCGCATATATGTCGCGTGTCTCGCCGCCTACAACAATGGGCGGCTACATGGTCGGTGGATCGATGCCGATCAGGACGCCGAAGCCATCCACGCTGAAATCAACGCAATGCTCGCGGCGTCGCCGGTCCCGTTGGCCGAGGAATGGGCGATCCACGACCATGAAGGCTTCGAAGGCGCGAAGATTGAAGAGTTTTTAAGCATCCAGCGGATCGTCGATCTGGCAGCCTTCATTGCCGAACATGGCGAACTCGGCGGTAAGTTGTTGCAGCATTTCGGCGGTGATCTCGACGACGCGACAGCGGCATTCGAAGAACACGCGGGCGAGCACAAGAGCCTTGCCGACTTCGCGCAAGACCTGACCGAAGAAACCACCGAAATCCCGGAAAACCTCGCCAACTACATCGACTATCAGGCCATCGCCCGCGACATGGAACTGAACGGCGATGTGTTCACGATCGAACTCGGTTTCGAGTGTGTCCATGTTTTCTGGTCGCGGTGAGGCGTGCCATGGCCAAAATCCCGCAAACGCAAGCCGAGATGACACCGGAGGGCGAGCAGGCCGTCATTGAGGGTGTCAGACCCCTGACATTGCGCGACCGATTGCAGTTCCAAGCCGGTCTGCCGCTGCAAGCCAAGCGACCCCAACGTCGTTGCGACCTCGGCCTGTTTGATCTCGATGCCCGCCGTCAAATCGACTGGCTGGACGAGCTCCGTAAACCCGATCCATTCGCCGAAGCAGGCGAGCAAACCGGCCCCTTCCGAGCCTCATGAAAGGAGCAAGCTTATGCAATTACAACACATCGAACTCGGCAAGCTGAAAGAAGCAGCCGTCAACATGCGTCACGCCAAAAAGGCGCCGGACGTTTCCGACATTCTGCCCAGTGTAAAGGCGCGAGGGGTTCTGGTTCCGCTATTGGTCCGACCCAACGGCGGTGACGACACGTTCGAAATCGTCGCCGGTCGACGGCGTTACTTCGCCGCCAAAGAGGTCGAGGCGGATACCGGTTCTATCAAACCATTGCCGTGTGCGGTCATGGAGGCGGGCGACGATGCCGCCGCCTTGGAGGCCTCCATGCTGGAGAACTTCGCGCGGCTCGACCCCGACGAGATGACTCAATACGAGAACTTCGTGCGCCTCACCAAGGAAGGCAAAACCGTCGACGCCATCGCGCAGACGTTCGGCATTACCGAGTTGATGGTCAAGCGCCGCTTGGCACTCGGCAATCTGATGCCGAAAATCCGCGAGGCCTATCGCGATGAGGATATTGACGCGGAGACCATCCGCCATCTGACCATGGCGAGCAAAACCCAGCAGCGCGATTGGCTGAAACTGTTTTCCAACCCGGAGCAATACGCACCGCGCCGCTACCAGTTGAAGCAGTGGCTGTTCGGCGGTCAGCAGATCGCGGCGGACACCGCCCTGTTCCCGCTCGATGACTACAAGGGCCAGATGATCTCCGATCTGTTCGGCGAGGAAAGCTATTTCGCGGACGCCGATCAGTTCTGGGCCTTGCAGAGCTCTGCCATTGCCGCCAAACGGGACGAACTTATTGAGGCGGGTTGGGCCGATGTCGAAGTTCTGGAAATCGGCGACCGCTTCTGCACATGGGAACACGAAAAAACGCCGAAGAAGGATGGCAGCCGAGTGTATATCAGCGTCTCCCATCGCGGTGAGGTCGAGGTTCATGAAGGTTGGCTCACCCGCAAGGAGGCCAATGCCAAGCGCCGGGCCAAGGAGAAGCAGGAGGGGTCAGAAGAAGTACCGAAAGAGGTCCGGCCCGAACTAACCAATCCGGCCCAGAACTATATCGAGCTTCATCGCCACGCTGCCGTCCGCCACGCCATGCTGGCGCGCACAGGTGTGGCACTGCGCATGATGGTGGCCCATGCCATCGGCGGGTCGGCGCTCTGGAAGACCGAGGCCGATCCGCAATCGACACGCAAAGACGAGACGGCTCAAAGCGTCGCCAACTCCAAGGCGGAGGCCGCCTTGGTCAAGGAACGCAAGGCCGTTTTAAAGCTGGTTGGCCTTGTCGAGCACAGCCATACGGTCGTGCGCTGCAACGGAGACGACTACCGCGTGGCCGAAGTCTTCGCTTCGCTCTTGAAGCTGTCGGATGAAGATGTGCTCCGCGTTCTCGCGGTCGTCATGGCCGAGACCTTACAAGCGGGCACCGCCGTCGTCGAACTGCTTGGGCAGCATCTCAGCGTCGATATGTGCGACTATTGGGAGCCGGATGACGCTTTCTTTGATCTGCTTCGCGACAAGAATGCGGTCAATGCCATGGTCCGTCACATCGGCGACAAGCGGGTCGCGGACGGCAACGTCACTGCCACGACCAAGGCCCAGAAGCAGATCATCCGCGACTTCCTGTCGGGCGAAGGCCGGAAGAAAGTCGAGGGATGGTTGCCGCGCTACATGGAGTTTCCGTTCAAGGCCTACACGAAGGGCGGCGGCGGTCGGTTGAGCGATAACACGGCTCGCATCAAGTCAATCACCTCCTGAAACCGGACAGAGGCGGGAGTGGCCCTCTCACCCGAGTTGGAGGGCCGCGAGCGCCGATCACACGTTTCCGCGAAACAACAAAATCCCCTCGCCTTGCGGCGCGGGGATCAGCGCTTTGGCGTTTGGCGGGTTTGGCTGTTGGTTCTGCAACGGCGTCATCCGGTTCCGCGGGTTCCAGAGAATTGGCGTGGTTCGGGACCGATAGAGCTGCAATTCGACAGACAGTGAGACAGGGCACCACCGACCAATCTTCGGATCCAGCCGCCGCCGATCTCCACATAATCTTCGACACCGTTCGAAGCCGCAATACAGGCTGGGCATCGGAACATGGGCCTGGAACCCGGGCTGAGTTTTCCTCGGCTAATCGGGGCGAGCCGGGAGGAAACCCGGCACATATGGCCCCCGACACGTCCAAGCGCTTATGCCATCACGGCACCTACCGGGACTGAAAGAACACCAATTCGTCCTGCTTCTGCTCAAACGACCTATGGCGAACCCGAGCCGCATGAAACCGGTGCAGTCCACTTTTTTCCCCGATCTGCGATCTTCCTCGCGCATGGCACTGCGTGCCCAAAAAAGAGGGCCTTACCGGTCCTCCGCTGCGCTGCGGCCTACGGTTCATGCGGCTCGCGCCCGTCATTTACGGTCCCGCGTCAGCAGGGCGATTGGCGTTCTGAGACAGCCAACATAGGAGACTTGAAGATGGCACAAGCACTTGGATATGTGACGAAGACGGACAATGGTGGGTTCCAGGGAACGCTCGCGACGATGAGCCTCAAGAAGCGCATCGATATCGTTCCGAACGGCTCAAAAGAGTCCGATGCCCAGCCCGATTTCCGGGTTTTCACGGAAGACCGCGTAGAGATCGGCGGCGGTTGGAACCGGGTCGGAAAGATCAGCGGAAACGAGTATGTCTCACTGACATTCGCCGCTCCTGAATTCGGTCCGGCCAAAATCTACGCCAATCTTGGGCGGGCCGCCGGGCAAGATGACGAAAGCGTCATGGCGATCCTGTGGAACCCTGCCAACTAGAAAAGCGTTGTCCCCGCGCCGCAAGGCGTGGGGATTTCTTCTTTGTCTGTTAAACAAGTTGCAAGTGGTTGCGGAAACAAATCAACAAAAAGCGGCATGTTTTGTGCATTTTCACGCCACAATTGTGCGGTTTGATAGATTAATCGGAAGAAATCGGGCTATTCAATTTGTTATGACTGCAGTTGGAGATTTCGGAAAACCGGGGATTGGTGGGGTGCAAAAAGGAAACGCGGAAGGATGGCGTTTCCCATAGGTGTAGGAGCCCATCAAAGTGTCTCCAGAGGTGCGCGTTGAACTGGAGCGTAGGCAGCTTAGCGACTACGACTATGTCAGGCTTCTGACAAGATCACGCCTGGCCTGGGAGTATCTCAGACGGAACCCCAGGTATCGCCAAGATTGGAATCTGAGCGCGCCGCGCAGGCCTGCAGGCATAACTTTATCGGACGGGACGGATTTGCTCCGGCTTCGGTGCCGCCACTGGCGCGCAGAAGCCTGGGGCCTTTGTTTGTTTCTCTGATCCGTCCGATTCTGCTCTGGACGCTGAGGTGTTTTGGCGGTCTGACATTTGCCCGAACGTGGTGCTGGCGAATGTTCGGTACGTGACCGATCCGAGCCATGGCTCCGTCGTCTGTCTGGCAGATGCCCGGTGCGACAGAACTCTGCTGAAATCCTATGACGGAATTCAGTACGTGTTGTTCCGAACTCCAAGCCGCGTAGCACAGCTTCAATGCGTGGGTGAGGATATCCGCATTGATCCATTTGTATTGGAAGTGATCGTTGATGGATTTCCGCTGATCGAAACCTCGCAGAGGTCCATCCGAAGGCTGGCTGACATCTATCGAAACATACGCATTAGCAATAATAATCGGGATTGGTCCGTTGAAGCGAGACGTCATCGCGATGCTTTAGTTGCCTACGATCTGAAGCAAATGGGCTGCAAATACCGCGACATTGCGCTCCACTTGTTCGACGGGGACTTCGTCGCAGAAGAGTGGACGAACCCGAACCGAACGCTCAAAAATCGGACCATCAGAGCAGTGAAACGGGGCATTCATCTTGTCGAAGGCGGCTATCTTTCGCTGCTCAAATGATCTGAATTCCTATGTTTTCGGGTATCGTTTTCACGGCCCAATCAGAACGATACTTCTCCAAAAAACCTTCTTCGGCAATGCTACCGCGGCATAGCGCAACATCGCTCACGTAGGAGGAAACATGGCCGAAGAAGATGACACACCGTCCGATGAGAATCCGTTTTACACGACTAAAGAAGCAGCCCGATATCTCAAGCTGCAGGCCAACACTTTGGAAAAGATGCGTGTCTACGGCGGCGGTCCGGTCTACCGCAAACACGGTCGCTATGTACGGTACCACATCAAGGACCTGAACGATTGGTCCGATATGCGTAAGAAGGATTCCACGTCCGATGAGTGAGTTCTTCACGCGCGCAGAGATCGAATTCTACCCGGAATTCGCCAATCTATGGCTTCGGTTTGGCGAACCGGATCAAGAGTTTGATCTCGACCGTAGACGTGCAATTGCCTTCTTCAAACCGGCCAAGCTGTTCGGCTACGTGTGCTGGCTGTCAAATGTCTATGGCACGCAAAGATGGGACTTCGCCGTGATCCTGACCGTGAAACCGGGCAACCGGATCGACAGGTTCGCCGGTATCAAACCGGGCGGTGAAATCCTTCTGCACGCAACTGGCAAGGCCAAGGTGAAGCGGTCGCTTGAGCTAATCGACGGTCTTGAAGACGCCGGTTTCGAACCAGCGAACGTCTCTCACGCATATTACCGTCACGTCCATAATCGGGTCGCGGTCGGCCAGCCTGTCAGTCCCTATTCTTGTGCGCAACACGCGGCATTCATCGCCAGATACGGCGTGCTTCAATGAGGATGTTCTGGCTGATCTGTACGGCGATTCCCGTGTTCACTCTGGGTTTGGCGGAAGCGCAAAAGCTCCCGACGAAGCTGATCTACAACGGCTCCGAGAGCGCGCCGCTGGGCTTCTATTGGGTCGAAAAATCGACCCTCAAGCGCGGCGATTACGTCCTGACAAACGTTCCGGCACAGTTTAAAATTCTGATGGAGCAGCGCGGCTACGTGCCCCACGATGTTCCGCTTTTGAAGCAGATCATCGCCGTTGAGGGCGATGTGATTTGCCGCAAGAACCTCGAAATTCTCATCGACGATGTGACGATAGCGGTCGCGAAGCTGGCCGATCAATCAGGCCGCGTGCTACCGATATGGCAAGGTTGCCACCGGTTGAAGTCAGATGAGCTGTTCCTGTTGCAGGATCATCCCTATTCCTTCGATGGTCGGTACTTCGGGCTCGTGAACAGATCGCTGATCATCGGAAAAGCGACGAAGCTGCGTTTTCCAAGCTGATCGACAGGGAACAATGATCCACGGTCATCCAGAAACCTCGGGGGAGAAGCGCAAAAATCGACGGAGGGCAAGATGAAAGGGCATGGTGCAAAAGCACCTTAGGTCATTGTCTGCACATCAGGATTGGTTGCACCACCAGCCATTGTTGGGGTGCAAGAGTTTTGCGTTAGTGCATTGATAATCAATGCATTTTCATGGTGCAGGTTGAGAACGCCCGTTTCAACCGTTCAAGCAACGGACTATGTGAATGAGCGGTGATGAGCGACGAACCGGAAGACTTCTTCAAACCCAGGCCTGGGCGTATCCGCAACGCCGGTGGCAAGCGGGCCAAGCGCTTTGTCAATCGTGTACTGCATCGCATGTCGGCCTTTGGCGGCAAAGGTCAGATATCATTCGCAGGGAGCAACCGGTTCACCGGGACACGGATCGGGCGGGGCAACGCGGTCATGCAGCGTCGGAGCGCGGGTGGACGTTTCGGACCGGCTTATCGCCGCGTCGTCATCAAATCGCGGATCGCCAAGCTGTCGGGTGCCAAGAGTGGCAAAGGCATCGGCGCTGCTCGCGCGCATCTCCGCTACATCCAGCGGGATGGCGTGTCGAAAGAACATGAGCCGGGCCAACTCTACGATGCTGAAGACAATCACGCAGACGGCAATTCATTCCTGAAACGCAGTGAAGGTGACCGGCATCAGTTCCGCTTCATCGTCTCGCCGGAGGATGGATCGGAGTTTTGTGACCTCAAGCCGTTCATTCGCGACTTGATGAAAACGATGGAAGACGATCTCGGCACCAGATTGGACTGGGTGGCGGTTGATCACTTTAACACCGAACATCCCCACACCCATATCGTGCTGCGCGGAAAAGACGACACCGGCAAAGATCTGATTATCGCCCGGGACTACATGTCTCAGGGCATGCGCCGCCGCGCGAGTGAACTTCTGACAGTCGAACTTGGTCCGCAAACCGAGATCGAACTGCGCCGCGATCTTCAGCGGCAGATCGAACAGCACCGGTACACGGATATCGACCGGATGCTGGAACGTGAGGCCGATGGCGGTTTGCTGGATGTTCGGCGTGACCTTCTCTCGACAGGTAAACAGGGGAATGGGGCGATGCGTATCGGCCGTCTCCGTGTCCTCGAAAAACTCGGCCTTGCTCGCGAGGAGCATCCCGGACGATGGCAACTGGCCGCTGACCTGGAGGGCACGCTGCGTCGACTAGGAGAACGCGGCGATATTATCAAGACCATGCACCGAGCGCTCAAGGATGCGGGCATTGATGCGGGTGCATCGAACTACTCGATCTACGATCCGGCCGATCCCCGAGCACCTGTTGTAACTGGAGCGGTATTGGACACAGGATTACACGATGAACTGAACGACGGGCACTATGCGCTCATCGACAGTTCTGATGGCCGTATCCATCACGTCGTACTCAATCCCGAGCAGGACATGGATGATCTGCCGAAGGGAGCGGTGATTGAGGTGCAGCCAGCGGAGCGGGGAGCAAGGCCGTCCGATCGGAAGATAGCCGACGTGGCGCGTGCCAATGACGGCCTCTATTCAGCAGATGCCCATCGGATTCATGATCCATCTGCCTCCGCGGAATATGTTCGGGCTCATGTCAGGCGGCTGGAAGCGCTCAGACGGTCTAACATCGTCCGCCGGTTTTCCAATGGTAGTTGGGAGATTCCTGACGACTTCGAGACGCGCGTTTCAAAACTATCAGAAAAGAAGGCGCGCTATCCGGGTCGGGTTGTAACGCTGTCTTTCCTGTCGATTGAAAATCAGATCAATGCAAACGGCGCAACCTGGCTTGATCGGCAGCTCTTGTCGAAGGATCCAGTCGCCCTGCGAGGCAGTGGCTTCGGATCGGAAGCTTCGCAAGCACTCGAGCGAAGGCAGGAATATCTCGTCGAACAAGGACATGCGAAACGCCAGGGAGATACCATCCGCTACCAACGGAACCTGCTTCGCGTAATGCGGCAGAGGGAACTTTCAGCTGCTGGCAACGGATTGGCGGACCAAAACCGGCTTGAATTTGTTCCACTACAGGATGGCGAGCGGGTCGATGGCGTCTACCGGAAGCCCTTGCGGCTTGCCAGTGGCAAGTTCGCGATCATCGAGACGTCCAAAGAGTTCACGCTTGTGCCATGGCGGCCTGTTCTCGAACGCCATCGGGGAAAGTCGATAGGGGCAACGCTTCGCGGGGCGTCAGTTTCCTTCGATTTTGGAAAGAAGCGAGGGATTGGCGTTTGACGGATTAACCGGCTCTGATTGCGTCACTGCGATCGGGCAAAGAACTTTCTTCTGGTGGAGCGTTGTGTATCGCCATAGTAGTCGCTCCACCAGTCGTCAGTCTTGAGGGGCTTCGGCGGATCGTCGGGATTGCGCCATTGAAGAGATTCACGGAAAGCATGATGGCTGAAGAGACGCATGAACTCGCCCAGATAGATATCTGCGACGCGCTTATTCCCACGGACGACAACCATATTTTCATCGTTACGACGGGTTGATGCGTCGCTGAAATTCGCCGAGCCGGCGATGACGATTGGGTCATCGCTGAGCGGATCGATCAGCATGAACTTGTTATGCACATAGCGAACATGGGAGTTAAGTCCGGTTAGCCGTTCTTTCACCCATCCATCGAGTTTGTTGGTGCGAATAAAGTCACCGATAGCGAATATGTTTTCCGGCATGTTTCGCAATACCTGAATCCGCTGTTCCTCCGCATCTCGCTCAGGACCAGCCTTCATTGGCCTGGTTTTCTTTTCCATCAGGGCAAGCCGGAAAGGAGCGGCAGTGTTTGTATAGACGTTTTTGAAAATGTCGTTCATTCCGAAGGCGAACGTCATCATCAGCCCTTCCTGTGCATTTAGCGCCAGGTTGGCATACCAGTCGAGCGCATCCAGATTGCTGCGTGGACTGAAAAGCACGATTGTGCCGGCGGGCGGTAATCCGTTCGGAAGCGGTGAGATAGCTTCGACCTGATCTTTTAGCGGCCGGCTTGGCGGGTCCTGTGATAGGGCGGTCCAATAATCCAGGAACTTTTGTGCAATCGTCTCGTCCTCAACGACATGAGCGACATTGGAATGTCCGTAGATTCCGCCTTCGGAAAAGTTCGTACCACCGGTCCACACGGAGACAGGCTGACCATTGTCCAATTTGACGATAAACTTGTTGTGGGAGATGTAAGATTTGGGCTGAGTCCGCTCGAAGCTGATGTTTTCAAGGCCGGCAGCAGCGACAGCCGCGCGATTTCTTATTCTCGGATTGTCTTTTCGTGCATCAAATGACACTTGGATATCAACGCCCGTGTCAGCAACGCCTTTAACCAGGTCGAGGAAGTCTTGGTAGTTGAACTCATACGCTGCAATACGAAGCGCGTGCTGGCCGGGAATGCATGAACGGATATAGTTCTCAAGAGCCTCGTTGAGTCCGCGCGACAGCCATTCAAACGCTTTGTTGTTTGGCACGTCCTCGGGCGCCCTGTCTCCAAACCGGCGTACATATGCTTGCGAGCCCGAAAGACCGCGGTTGAAATAGACATCATGATCGCCGGTCGCCGGGTCTTCGGTGGTAACGTCAAGCGCCACCTGAGCATGTGGTATCAGATTAGTTGGCGAGCCTTTGAGAGCGGTAACCGTGTAAGTGTATTGATGACCTGGTTTTGCCGAATAGTCCGCCCATTGGAAACTCTGGATCGGATGATCCTTAGTCGAATACTGAGAGCCTGCCGGAAAGCCCGGATCAGTTTCCGAGAAGGCTTTCATCGCCCTTAGGTAGGCGGCCTCGTTTTCGGTGTGGTCGACGCGGTGAATCGAAAAGCCGAGTAGCCCATCCGCTGCGCGAATCGGCATATCAAATCCGAACAGCACGACATAGGTGCCCGCGAGGGCATGAACCCTCAGCCCGTTATTTGTGCGCACAATCCGCATGTCGACCCTCCGAGAAAGTAATATTCAGAACTATTATCAAATTGAAGCTTAGCACAACTTGGATACATATCGATGTAGTTGGCGTTGCTTTCCTTTGTTGGATGATATTGGAAGCTATGCCATTGATTAAAATACGATTTTGCAGCGACTTTCCGACCGAATTCTTGAAGATTCTATTTCGGAAAGCTGCAAAAACGGATGACCCCCACCAAACTGCTCATAGGCCAAATCCTGATCGTCTTTGCGATGGTGATCGGTGCCGTCTGGTTCGCGGCGCAATATGCAGCGGCCCAGTTGGACTACCAGCCGCGTCTCGGTCCGGCATGGTTCTCGATTGCCGGCTATCCGGTCTATTTCCCGTGGCGGCTGTTCGAGTGGTGGTACGCATTCGAACCGTACGCACCCCAAGTATTCAACCGGGCCGGCGCTATGGCCGCGTCGGGCGGTGTGCTCGGTGTCGTTGTCGCGATCTCGGGTTCACTGTGGCGCGCCCGGCAATCCCGCTTGGTGACGACCTACGGTTCATCGCGCTGGGCTGATCAAGCGGACATCAATCATTCCGGTCTGTTTGATACAGCTGGCGTCTTCCTTGGCAAATACAAACGCAACTACCTTCGCCACGATGGCCCGGAGCATGTCATGTGCTTTGCGCCAACCCGTTCGGGCAAGGGTGTCGGGCTGGTCATTCCTACTCTGCTGACCTGGCCGCATTCCGCCGTCATCCATGACATCAAGGGTGAGAACTGGCAACTGACCGCCGGCTGGCGCTCCATCTTCTCGCACTGCCTGTTGTTCAATCCGACCGACCCAAAGAGCGCCAAATACAATCCGCTTCTGGAAGTGCGCAAAGGGCGCAACGAGGTCCGCGACGTCCAGAACATTGCCGACATCCTGGTTGATCCGGAAGGCGCGCTGGAACGGCGAAACCACTGGGAGAAGACCAGCCACGCACTTCTGGTCGGTGTCATCCTGCATGTCCTCTATGCGGAAGAAGAAAAGACGCTTGCCCGAGTAGCCGCGTTTCTGTCCGACCCGTCGCGTTCTTTCGAACGGACGCTGCGGGTGATGATGAGCACCAATCATCTCGGTACCGAAGAGGCACCGCAGGTGCATCCGGTGGTGGCCCAAGCTGCCCGGGAACTCCTGAATAAATCCGAGAACGAGCGCTCCGGCGTCCTGTCGACGGCGATGTCGTTTCTCGGCCTCTATCGTGATCCGACCGTCGCCGAGACCACATCCCGATGCGAATGGCGGATTGCCGATCTTATGGATGCCGAGCGTCCCGTCTCGCTCTATCTGGTGATCCCGCCGTCGGACATCTCCCGGACGAAACCGCTGGTCCGGCTGGTGCTCAACCAGATCGGCCGCCGTCTGACCGAACGCCTAGAAGGTCAGGCCGGCAAGAAACATCGGTTTCAGCTGCTGATGATGCTCGATGAGTTCCCGGCGTTGGGGCGGCTCGACTTTTTCGAGAGCGCACTCGCTTTCATGGCGGGATACGGCGTGCGCAGCTTTCTGATCGCGCAGTCGCTCAATCAGATCTCCAAGGCCTATGGCGAGAACAACTCGATCCTCGACAACTGTCATGTGCGCATCGCCTTCGCCTCGAACGATGAACGAACGGCCAAGCGGATTTCGGACTCACTCGGGACGGCGACGGAGCTGAGGGCACAGCGTAACTATGCCGGTCACCGGCTGGCTCCCTGGCTTGCCCATGTCATGGTGTCCCGGCAGGAGACCGCACGGCCGCTGCTCACACCCGGTGAGGTGATGCAGCTTCCGGCTGACGACGAGATCGTCATGGTCTCCGGGCAGCCGCCGATCCGGGCCAAGAAGCTGCGCTATTTCGAGGACGGCAACTTCATCCATCGGGTGTGCTCCCCACCCGACCTGGCGGCAGACGGCGTGTATGGGGACTGTCCGTCGCCCCGTTTGGACGATTGGTCGGGTCAGGTACGTGGAACCCACAAACAACTCGCACAGCCTTGGTCCGAGTTGGTCTCCGGCGGTGAGGATGACGAAAGCGGATTGAAGCGCCATCCAGCACTGGCCGAGGAAGCCCAAAAACCGCCTGAACAGGAGCGCGCACCCGACGCCGGCCTTCTCGACGACGAATTCGATCCGGCGGATTCCAAGCGCATGGACCAAATGGCGCGCAACGCGGCAACAGTCCGGCGTGCCCATGCGATGGACCAGGCCGATGACGATCTGATCCCGAGCTTCTGAGGAGGGCGATGAATGAAACCCCGCCTCAACATCCATGTCACCGACGAGCTGTTCGAGAAGGTCGAAACAGCCGCGAAGCGCCCCGGCGTCACCAAGGCCGCCGTCGTTGAAGCGGCCTTGCTCGGCTTCTTTTCCAGGGAATTCGACGACCAGCGCGACGGCGTTTTGATCCGCCGGCTGGACCGGCTCACCCGCCAGTACGACCGGTTGGAGCGCAATCTCACCATCACGACAGAGACATTGGCGCTCTTCGTCCGTTTCTTCCTGACCGTGACGCCGCCTTTGCCGGATGCGGATCAGGACGCCGCCCGTGCGCTCGGCAAGGAGCGCTTCGAGTACTTCACGTCACAGCTCGCACGCCGGCTCGCGGGCGGCAAGAACATGATCAAGGACGTGCTGGAGGAGATCACTGCCGAAGAGAAAGACTTCTTCACCGAAGCGGAGATCGATGCGCTGAGAGCCGTGCGCGAAGGCCTGACCGTTCATGACAATGAACCCAATGGGGAGGGGCTGGATGACTGAGTGCCTGCTCCACTCAACCGTCGGCCGCCAGCGCACAATGCTCAAGACGGCGCTGGGTCCATCAATCACATCGGCGCTCACCGATCCCAAGGTGATCGAAGTCATGGTGAACCCGGACGGCAAGCTGTGGCTGGACCGCCATGGTGAGGGCCGTGTCGACACCGGTGTGACGATAGGCGTTCCGGAAGCCGAACGGGTCATTCGTCTTGTTGCCAGCCATACAGGACAGGAATGTAACGCGCTGCAACCGGTCGTTTCGGCGGAATTGCCCGAGACCGGAGAACGCTTCGAGGGACTTCTCCCACCCGTCGCGCCGGCACCGTGCTTCGCCATCCGCAAGCCGGCACACGTGCTCTATCGGCTTGGTGACTATGTCAGCGCCAGCATCCTCAGCGAAGACCACGCTCAAGCATTGGTTTCGGCAGTAGCACAGCAAAAGAACATCCTTGTCGTCGGGGGCACGAGCTCGGGCAAGACCACACTGGTCAACGCTCTACTGGCGGAAGTTGCCGAAACCGGGGACCGGGTGATCCTGATCGAGGATACCCGCGAGCTCCATTGCGTGGCGAAGGACTGCGTTGCCCTCAAGACCAAGCCCGGAGTTGCGACCTTGGCCGATCTTGTCCGTTCGACGCTCCGTTTGCGCCCGGACCGCATCATCGTTGGCGAAGTTCGCGGCGGTGAAGCACTCGACATGCTGAAGGCCTGGAACACCGGTCATCCGGGCGGCATCACGACACTGCACGCCAACTCCGCCGAGGCCGGGCTCTACCGGCTCGAACAGCTCATTCAGGAAGTCGTCATCACCGTACCGCGCCGGCTGGTCGCCCAGGCCATCGACATTGTCGTCTTCCTGAAAGGCCGTGGCCACGACCGGCACGTTGAAACCGTCGCCGAGCTCGAAGGTCTCGATAGTGCCGACCACTACCGCCTGACCGACCTCATTTCCATCCAACCCGATCCAACCGACTGACCAGGGGAGAATTGCATGAGAAGATATCCGGACCACCGCCATTTGAAACATCCAGCACGGCTCACTGCGGTGAGTATCGGCATTCTGCTGGCCGGCGCCACCGCTGCCCATGCCGCCGGTTCCGGCATGCCCTGGGAAGCGCCGTTGACTCAAATTCTTGAGTCCATCGAGGGGCCGGTCGCGCGTATTATCGCGGTCATCATCATCGTCATCACCGGGCTGTCATTGGCGTTCGGCGAGACATCCGGCGGTTTCCGGCGGCTGATCCAGATCGTCTTCGGCCTGTCGATCGCCTTCGCGGCAACGAGCTTCTTCCTGTCCTTCTTCTCATTCGGCGGTGGGGCGCTCATCACATGACCGTCTCGACCGGAAACATCGAAGGATTTGAGATCCCGCTGCATCGCGCCCTAGCCGAGCCGATCCTGATGGGCGGCGCACCGCGCACGGTGGCGATCGTCAACGGGACACTGGCCGCAGCCCTTGGTCTCGGCCTGCAGCTTTGGCTGGTCGGGATCATCGTCTGGATACTCGGCCACAGCGCGGCGGCTTATGCGGCCACCAAGGACCCGGCCTTCATGGACGTCCTTGTCCGCCACGTCCGCCACAAGGGATATCTGGCATGCTGAGGCTTCTCCCATGATGAATTTGGCTGAATACCGCAACCGGTCGGCGCTGTTGGCTGATTATCTGCCCTGGGCTTGTCTCGTTGCGCCCGGTGTCGTGCTGAACAAGGACGGCAGCTTCCAACGCACCGCGTGGTTCCGCGGACCCGATCTGGAAAGCGCGACCGAAGGCCAGTTGGTCGCTACTTGTGCCCGGATCAACAATGTCCTGCGCCGATTCGGTTCGGGCTGGGCGCTATTCTTCGAGGCCGACCGCCATCCGGCGCGCAACTATCCGACATCGCAATTTCCCGATCCTGTCTCTGGCTTGATTGATGAGGAACGGCGAGCCGACTTCGAGCAATCCGGTGCGCTGTTCGAAAGCAGTTTCTTCCTGACTTTCACCTATCTGCCGCCGGCCGAGACTGTCAGCCGCGCGGAACGGGTGCTCATTGAATCCGTCGAGAAACGAGACGGACACGACTACCAGGACCATCTCGACCGCTTCATCCAGCAGACCGACCGGGCGATCGATCTGCTGGGCCAGCTGATGCCGGAGGTCTCGCTTCTCACGGACGCCGAGACGCTCACTTATCTGCATTCCTGCATCTCCAACCGGCGGATCGCGATCAGCGTACCGGAAGTGCCGGCCTATCTCGACGCCGTCCTGGTCGACACCGCCATGACCGGCGGTTTGGAGCCGATGCTAGGGGACGCGCATCTGCGTACACTCACGGTGCTCGGCTATCCCGGATCGACAACGCCGGGGCTGCTCGACGCGCTCAATCATCTGGGCTTCGAGTATCGCTGGACAACGCGGTTTATTGCGCTCGACAAGCCTGCCGCCGAGAAAGTGATCCGGCGATACCGCCGGCAATGGTTTGCCAAACGCAAATCGGTCGCCGCCATCATCAAGGAAGTACTCACCAACGAGCAGTCGGTCCTCGTCGATACCGATGCGGACAACAAGGCGGCGGATGCGGACGAGGCCTTGCAGGAGGTCGGCCGCGATTTCGTCTCTTATGGTTATGTGACGACGACGGTGACGGTTTGGGATCGCGATCCAACAGTGGCGCGGGAGAAGGTCCGTGCTGTTCAACGGATCATCGACGGACGCGGGTTCGCGACCATCGAGGAGACCGCCAACGCCGTTGAGGCCTGGTTGTCCTCATTGCCTGGCCATGTCTACGCCAACGTCCGGCAGGCGCCGATCAATACGCTCAATCTCGCCCACATGATGCCGCTTTCGGCGACCTGGGCCGGACCGCCGACGAACGAACACTTGCAAGGCCCGCCGCTCATCACGGTCCGCACAAACGAGACCACGCCGTTCCGGTTGGTCACCCATGTCGGCGATGTCGGCCACATGATGGTGGTCGGGCCGACCGGCGCCGGCAAGTCGGTGCTGCTGTCCTTCATCGCGATGCAGTTTCGCCGTTATCCGAATGCGCAGATCACCATCTTCGACAAAGGCGGTTCGGCGCGTGCTGCCGTGCTCGGTTTGGGCGGGGCGTATTTCGATCTTGGCTCGGAAGCATCACTTGCCTTCCAACCGCTTGCCAACATCGACCTCGTTGCCGACCGGTCCTTTGCGCAAGCATGGGTTCAGGACCTGCTGGCGCATGAGAACGTCCAGATCACGCCGGAGGTCAAGGACGCGGTCTGGTCGGCACTGTCGAATCTCGCCGCAGCCCCACAACCCGAACGCACCCTGACGGGCTTGAGCGCGCTCCTGCAGCGCAGCGAGTTACGGCAGGCGCTGCTGCCCTACACGCTGGAAGGCCCCTATGGCCGTCTGCTGGATGCGCACGACAATCATCTGAGGCTGAGCGATATCCAGTGTTTCGAGATGGAAGAACTGATGCATCAAGAAGGCGCCGTCCTTCCGGTGCTGACCTATCTGTTCCATCGCCTCGAAGCCGGATTCGATGGTCGGCCGGCCCTGCTCATCCTCGATGAGGCGTGGCTGTTCCTCGACAACCCGACCTTCGCCGCGCGCATCCGTGAATGGCTGAAGACGCTGCGAAAGCAAAACGTCTCCGTCATCTTCGCAACCCAGGGCTTGTCGGATATCTCCAACAGCACCATTGCGCCGGCGATCATCGAAAGCTGCCCGACCCGCATCTTCCTGCCCAATGACAGGGCGGTCGAGCCGCAGGCGCGCGAAGTCTACGAAGCCTTCGGCCTGAACGAGCGCCAAATCGAGATCATCGCCCGGGCTGTTCCCAAGCGCGACTACTATTACCAGTCGCGGTCCGGCAACCGGCTGTTCGAGCTTGGTCTCGGACCGATCGCGCTCGCTTTCACCGCCGCCTCCACCAAACAGGATCACGCCCTCATCGACGAGTTGATCGCCGCGCATGGCGCCGAAGAGTTCGCCGACTCCTGGCTGCGCGCGAGAGATCTCGAATGGGCGGCGGACCTTCTTCAATCAGCGAATTCAGAAAAAGGAGCACAACAATGAACAGTATTAGGAGACTGATGCAGGCCGGCTGCATCGCAATCGCCACCTGCCTTGTCGTGACGAACGTTTCCGTACCACCGGCACAGGCAGCCAGAACGGTTTTTGATCCCTGGAATTACGGCCGCAATCTTCTGACCGCGGCGCGTAATCTGCAGCAGCTCAACAACCAGATCACGCAGCTCGCCAATGAGGCGCAGATGCTGATCAACCAGGCGCAGAACCTGACCAATCTGCCGAGCTCGGTCGCCGCCGAATTGCAGGCCTCCCTGCGGCAGATCGACGGACTGATCCGCAACGCGCAGGGGCTGGCTTACGATGTCGGACGGATCGATCAGGAATTCCGCCGGCTGTTCCCGGAGGAATACTCCGCCACGGTCTCCACGTCGCAACTCGTTCAGGATGCGCAAAAGACCTGGGAACTGGCGCGCGAGGGATTCAAGCACAGCCTTGAGGTCCAGGCGGAAGTCGTCAACCGCATCCGTGATGATGCGACGACGCTCGACGGCCTGATCGCCAACAGCCAATCGGCGGTCGGCAATCTGCAAGCGCTCCAGGCCGGCAATCAGCTCACCGCCTTCGCCGCAAAGCAGTCCATGCAGCTGCAGACGCTTCTCGCGGCATCCGCGCGGGCGGATGCGTTGCAGCGTGCCGATGCTCTGGCGGCTCGTGAACGCGCCCGCGCACGCTTCCAGCGCTTCCTCGGCGATCGCAACGCCTACACGCGCTGATCGGGGTGAGGGGACGAGGCGATGATCGATCTCAACGTCATCGATCAGTTCACGAGCACTTTCGTGACCTATATCGATTCCGGCTTCGGCCTGCTGGGGCCGGACGTCGCCTTCCTCACCACTATCCTGATCGGTATTGATATCACATTGGCGGGCCTGTTTTGGGCCATGGCTGACGACAAGGCTGTTATCCCGGCACTGATCAAGAAGGTGCTCTATGTCGGCGCCTTCGCCTTTATCCTCAACAATTTCTCCAGCCTTTCGACTATCATCTTCGATTCCTTTGCCGGCTTGGGCCTGAGGGCGACCGGTTCGCCAATCTCTGCAGCGGACCTCATGCGTCCGGGCTTCGTCGCGGCCACCGGCTACACGGCGGCAGAACCGTTGCTCGACGAAGTGTCCGATCTGATCGGACCGATCGCCTTCTTTGAGAACTTCGTCACCATCGCGATCCTGATGTTCGCCTGGGTCGTGGTGCTTCTCGCCTTCTTCATCCTGGCGATCCAGCTCTTCATCACCATCCTCGAATTCAAACTCACCACCCTTGCCGGCTTCGTACTGGTGCCCTTTGCACTGTGGAACAAGACCGCGTTCCTGGCCGAGCGTGTTCTAGGCAATGTCGTGGCCGCCGGCATCAAGCTCATGGTGCTGGCCGTCATCGTCGGCATCGGCTCGACGCTGTTCGGCGCATTCGCTTCATCCTTTGCCGGCGGTGACATCACTCTGGAACAGGCCGCGGCAACGGTTCTCGGGGCACTGTCCATCTTCATGCTCGGCATCTTCGGACCGGGCATCGCCGCGGGACTGGTCTCCGGTGCGCCACAACTCGGCGCCGGCGCTGCCGTGGGATCGGCAGCCGGCCTGGCGATCGGCGGTGCCGCTGCGACGGGCGCTGCGATCGGAGGCGCACGGGCAATCGGCTCCGGTGCAAGCCGGGCGACCCGGGCCGCGTCTTCCGTGGCCGGGACCGCGAGCGGTGGCTTCGGACTGGCGAGGGCAACATCCGGTCAGAGGGGTGCGGGCGGCGCTGCGGCGGGAGCCGCGGGCGTCATCGCCGCAAGTGCCGGATCAGTTGCACAGGGCGTCCGCAATGCCGCAGGCCGGGCAACGAGCAGCGTGCGCCAGGCCTTTTCCGAAGGCCGGAGCCGGGCGTTTGCAGCGACCGGCGGCTCGTCACCGGCCGCATCAGAGTCATTCGCCTCAGCCGGTTCGGCCTCAGGTGCCCCCGGCTGGGCGCAGAAACTGCGCCGCGACCAGCGTCTGCGCGAAGGCGCGACCATCACCGCCCACACCATCCGCGACGGTGACCGGCCTGCGGCAGGTGAAAACCCCAAACTGAAAGATGAGGACTGATGTTCAAGCGTTCGACGACGACTTACGGGCAGACGCCCCAACCGGAAACCCCATACCAGAAAGCCGCCCAGGTGTGGGACACGCGCATGGGTGACGCGCTTGTTCGCGCCCGGAATTGGAGATTGATGGCCTTCGGTTGCCTGGTGCTATCCCTTGGCCTGTCGGGCGGTGTCATCTGGCAGGCGGGAAAGAGCCACATCACACCCTACGTGGTCGAAGTGGATCGACTGGGCGATGTACGGGCGGTAGGTCCGGCGATCGAGATCTACAAGCCGAGTGACGCTCAGATCGCCTACCATCTCGCGCGTTTCATCGAGAATGTCCGATCCCTGTCGCTCGATCCGATCATCGTGCGCCAGAGCTGGCTGCATGCCTATGACTACGCCACCACCCAGGCGGCCAACACACTCAACGACTATGCCCGGGACAACGACCCGTTCGCCAATGTCGGAAAGCGTACCATCACCGTCGAAGTGACGAGCGTCGTTCGTTCCTCTTCAGACAGTTTCGAGATCCGTTGGCGCGAGCAGTCGTACGAAAACGGATCGCTCGCTTCGACCGAGCGCTACACGGCGGTCGCCTCACTCGCCATCCAGCAACCCCGTGACGCAGAGACGCTGCGCAAGAACCCGCTCGGCATCTACGTCCATGGCCTCAACTGGTCGAAAGACCTCATCGCAGGAGAATCCAAATGAGCATGAAGACATCCCGGAAACTCATTGCGGTGAGCGCTTCGATCCTGATCGCCGGTTGCGCGACAAAGAAACTTCCGCCGGAGATCGACTTCGATACCGGCGATTTCGATAGCGCGGTGTTGACGGCCGAACCACCCAAACCGGTCGAGATCGTCGAGTTGCCGAAGCCATTGCCGCTGCCCGGACAATTGAAAACCGATCCGAAGAAGGTAAAGCGGAAACCGGCAGACGATCGTCCGCCGAAGGTGAGGGTTTCTGACGCAAATGACGCCGCCAAGGTCGAGCCGACCAGGGATGGTTATGTCAACGCCATCCAGGTCTATCCCTATACCGAGGGCGCGCTCTATCAGCTCTATGCGGCGCCGGAGCAGGTCAGCGACATCGCTTTGCAGAAGGGCGAGAAGATCGTCGCGGTGTCCGCCGGTGACACGCTTCGATGGGTTGTCGGCGACACGGTCAGCGGGTCGGGAAGCGAAGCCCGCGCCCATGTGCTGGTCAAACCGACAAAGGATGATCTTCAGACCAATCTGGTCATCATCACCGACCGGCGCACCTATCATCTTGAACTTCGCAGCAATCCGGAGACCTACATGGCTTCCGTCTCCTGGCAATATCCACGCGACGAACTGATCGTGTTGCGGAAGCAGAATGCCCAGGCCAAACAGGCCGCCAGCTACGTGGCGGACACAGGATTGCGTGTTGACGATCTGCGCTTCCGTTACCGGATCACAGGCGATGATCCGCCGTGGCGGCCCGTGTTGGTCTTCGACGATACCAGGAAGGTCTACATCCAGTTCCCGGCGCGTCTCGATCAGGGAGAAGCACCGCCTCTATTCGTCGTCGGGCCGAACGGCCAGAACCAACTGGTCAATTACCGGGTCAAGGGCCGCTACTATGTCGTGGACCGCATGTTCGCAGCTGCCGAATTGCGGCTCGGTGAGAAGCCCCAGCAAATCGTGCGCATCGAACGGATAGACGGCCGGAAGCGCAAGGCGCGCAGCGTCTTCCATGTCAGCAGCCGTCAACGCTTCGACCGGGAGAGCGACCGATGACCGAACGTTCTCCCGACGACGCCGCACAAACCGGCCGGATCAAGATCGATCCTGAAGAACTGGCATTGCGGGCCAAGCCGAGACCGGTTTCGCGCATCAATCGCAGGGTGCTCTATCTGCTGACCGGCACGGGCATGGTGCTGATATTTGGCGCGACGATCTTCGCCCTGGACCCGCCGAGCTTGTTTGATCGCGATGACACCGGACGCGAACTCTACCAGACGCGCAACAATCCCAAGCCTGATGGTCTTGAAACCCTGCCACGCCGGTACAGTGACATTGTAAAGCCCAAGATCGAACTGGGGCCGCCGCTACCAGGCGACATCGGACCGGCGGTCGTTCAGAAGGAAAGGGAACTGGGCATTCGGCCTGGAACAGAAATGCCGTTCCGCCCGAGCCCGGTCGATGATGCGGAGCGGGCGGAACGGATAAGGCAGGCACGCCTGGCCCAACAGGCTCGAGAGTCGAATGTGTTCTTCCAGCTCACCTCCGGAACCACGGGTCTGTCATTGCCAGGCGTCAAACCTGCTGCGGCGTCGGAAACGTCAGCAGATGCAAAACTCAAGACCCGAAATCCTTTCGAGGTAACGAACGCCAGTGGCGATCGCCAGCCCGTTGAGTTTGATCTGGAAAACGATCAGAATCTGCAGAACCGCAAGATCGATTTCCTGAATCAGGGAGTGGAAAAGGCGACCTACAATCCGCATCAATTGCAAGATCCGGCATCACCCTATCAGGTGATGGCCGGTACCATCATTTCGGCAAGTCTGGTCACCGGGATCAATTCCGATCTACCCGGCCGGATCATCGCCCAAGTGACCGAAAACGTCTACGACTCGGTGACCGGCAACCACCTGCTAATCCCGCAGGGGACTCAGATCATCGGCACCTATGACAGCGTCGTCGCCTTCGGCCAGAGCAGGGCGCTGGTTATCTGGCAGCGCCTCATCATGCCGGACGGTTCCTCCATCGTGATTGAGAACCTTCCGGCGACCGACACCGCCGGTTATGGCGGGCTCGAAGACAAGGTGAACTTCCACACCTGGCGCCTCATCAAGGGCGTCGTGCTGTCAACGCTTCTTGGGGTCGGCACGGAACTGACCTTCGGCGATGAGGAAAGCGATCTGCTGAAGGCCCTTCGCGAGTCTTCGCAGGACAGTGCCAACAGCGTCGGTCAGCGTCTGGCCGAGCGCAATCTCAACATTCAGCCAACCATCACCGTCCGTCCCGGCTGGCCGCTTCGCATCATTGTCCACAAGGACCTGGTGCTGCGGCCGTTCCGCGGCTGAGGAAGACGCCATGAGCCTCAAACTCGAAAAACTGCCCGACCGCGATCCGGTCAAGATCACCTTCACGGCTAGCCCCGAACTGAAATCGGCACTGAGCGACTATGCCGAACTCTATCGCTGTACGTATGGGAAGGAAGAGAGCATCGCCGATCTGATTCCGTTCATGTTGGAAGCGTTCATGAACGCCGATCAGGGGTTCAAACGATCGCGCAAGCAACTGCAGGAGGGACGCGCCCTATCGCCTCCCGGTCAATCCACCACAATCCCGAGAAAGGAGAACTGACCATGGCCACCATCGGCAGCTTTACCCCCGGCAAGGACGGTTACGTCGGAACGATCCGCACGCTCACCATGAACGTTAAAGCGAAGATCGTTGCCAACGATCAGAAGAAGAGCGAAGGAGCGCCGGATTTCCGGATCTTCACCGGGCGGGCAGAATTGGGCGCGGCTTGGAAGGCACAGACCAACGGTGATGAGCCAAGAGATTATCTGAGCGTCCAGCTGGATGATCCGAGCTTTGCCGAACCGGTCCGCGCCGCTCTATTCGAGGAGGACGGGGCTGCCTATCTCGTTTGGAATCGTCGGGGCTCATAGGTCGCACTGGCTGGCGCTGACGCTATTGATCCAGATTGAGGATCGCTTCATCGACGAGTTCGATAGCATGGACGAGCCGTTCGCGCAGCTCACCGAGTTCTGCGCAGGCGTCATCTTCCATCGCCAACAGATCGGGGCGAAGGGCGTCCTGTACGATCGTGTCCAACGGTGAACGCGCTCGCTTGCCGGACAAGGCGATCAGCTCGTTGATGCGATCGCTTTGCCCTTCCGCTTCGATACCGAGTAAACCAGCTGTGTCGACCACCAAGGAGAACACGATTCATTTCAAAACGAGCAGATCAACATCATCCGCACTCAAGGGAACTAGCACGCCCCAGGGCTCCCCATCTTCGTCCTTGAATCCGGCGACATACTGGTTCGGCTCACTCGACCGATCATCAGTGCAAGCGTCCTCGAAAAACGTCTCTAATTTGATTGTTCGTGTCATTGTTCGCCTACAGGCTCTAAACTCCGCTCATTTTAGCACAGACTGACAAAATACCTAGTATATTAGGTGGTAATATATTGGGTAATCTGGCCCGGTTCTGCCATGAGTTTAAGGCAGACAGTGGCGAAGAACTTGAAGCGTTTACGGCGTGAGAAGGGCATCTCGCAGGAAGAATTGGCAGACAAGGCTGAGATTAACCGAAACTACATCGGTATGATCGAGCGGTCGGAGAATGCCGCATCGGTGGACATGTTGGAGAAGTTGTCAGAGGCACTTGAAGTCGAGGCAGCAGAGTTTTTTGCGAAGAATAAAATCATCTAGTTGATTTGAAATTTCGTGCATTCAGTGTTTTATTAAAAAACTACCTAGAAATATTACCGCAAACGTAATCATGAAAGATTATTCCAAGAGAAAGTATGCTCTCTGTGTTAATTTCGAATAACGTCAGGCTTGTTGACTGAAAAGCAACCTAGGTGTGTAGCCGCCGAATAGGAGTCATCAGACTATATGGCTTCTTTTAGCCCCGCCATCTCAAGCTGCGCCAATGCCGCTTTGATGATTTCGACTGCCGCAGCAACATCTTCCTCGGTTGTGGACTTACCGGGACTCAAACGAATTGAGCAACATGCCTCCTCGTAGGTATGACCTATTGAACGCAGTACATACGAGGGCTCGGGCGTACCAGTCGTGCAGGCAGAGCCCGTTGAAACTGCAAGGTGTGGTTGAAGCGCACCGACAAGCTCCTCAGCCTGAAATCCAGGGAACATGACGTTCAGGTTTCCAGGGTGCCGAATTTTTAGGGGTGGACCGTTCAAACGAGCCTCCCAAGGCAATGAGGCGAGAGCGTTCCACAGTCTTAATGTCATCGATTTTAGATGCTCCCTGATCTCAGGCGTTTCGCATATGAGGGACGCCGCCGCACCCATCCCCACACAAAGCGGCACCGGCAATGTCCCAGCGCGCAGGCCGTTCTGCTGACCACCGCCGAAAATGATAGGCCCTAGCTTTGGTTGCAGGTCACGCCTTACATAGAGGCAGCCGATGCCTTTGGGTCCATAGAACTTGTGCGCTGATAGGCTGACCAGATCAGCAAAATCAGTAATGTTTGAAAGTGGAATCGCCGCCGGCACCTGTGCAGCATCAAGATGAACGAAAGTGCCGTACTGCTTGGCTACTGCACCAATTTCTTGCAGATTTTGGATTGTTCCGATTTCGCTGTTGACGGCGCCAACCGATAACAAAAGCGTTTGCTCGGACGCAATCTCACTGAGATGGTCTATATCTATATGACCTTCGGCGTTTACATTGACGGTTTCGACAAGAGCGCCATGACTTGATGCCATCTCACCGCAACAGGCAAGCACGCTCTTATGTTCGATGTCAGTTGTGATTACATGATTGCGGGCAGTCTCTTTCTGTATTTGGCGCAGACCAAGTATCGCAAGGTTATTTGCTTCCGTAGCACCCGAAGTGAAAACAATCTCGTCCGAATCACATCCCAATAGGGTAGCTACTTTGGCGGAAGCGCGTTCAACAGCTTCGGCGGCGGCCCACCCAAGCGCATGATCGGAGGCGTGTGGATTTGCGGCTGATTCGGTGAAATAGGGCAACATTTCATCAAAAACGGCCTGATCCAGTGGTGTTGAGGCCTGATGATCGAGATAAATCATGCTGCTGTTTATCATTTATTTTCAATATGTTATCGACAAATTGCGTCGCTGATAGCCGTTACCGCAGACTTCCGTCCTTTCTGGAGGATCGTTCCAGCTTTCTCGTTGACCTTACCACATCGCGCGCGGTAAAGTCGAGCTGGATGAACCATCCAGGAGCGAGAATGTCTAGGGGACCATTATTTCAGGAAGACTATAAGCCGCAATTTTCCGGCCATGAAACATTTCCGTTACGTTATGGCTGGTTGAAGAAAGTTTATGATGCTGCAGTAGTGCAGAGCGATAATACTTCAAACAAGTCCATTTTTTCCGATGATGCCGCTATTGCTCGGTTTGGGGTTGGCAAAAACATGGTCGCCTCGATGCGGTATTGGGCAGCTGCGTGCGGAATCATCAGGGACGCATCCGTAAGTCAGATTTCGATCGAGCCGTCAGGCCATAAGATATTCGGGAAGAACGGGCTAGACCCCTACATGGAATCTCCCGCCACGCTTTGGCTGTTGCATTGGCGTTTGTGCGGGCGTGAGGATCGCACAACCTGGTTTTGGGCGTTTAATCATTTCTCGCAGCTCACCTTTGAGCGCGAAATGCTTGTCAAAGCCCTGCTTTCCATCGCTGAGGACAGGGCTTGGCCACGCGTTTCGCCGGCTACTATAAAGCGAGACGTAGAGTGTTTCGTGCGCACCTATGCCTCACGAATACCTACCGGACGCACGTCTCATGAAGATGCTTTGGAATCGCCTCTTACGGAGCTTGGTTTGCTCAGGGCGACAGGGAAAAAAGACGGCTTCCGTTTTGTTCGCGGCGCTAAATCGACACTCGGTGAAGGTGTTTTCACTTACGCTCTGATTGACTTCTGGGCCCATCATACGCGGTCAAAGACGCTTTCCTTTGAAGCGATCGCCTATGAGCCGGGCTCGCCGGGAAGGGTTTTCGCACTGGATGAAGCCGATCTGGTGGAGCGTCTGGCTGAAGTTGAGGATGTTACGGACGGTCTTTTGCGTTGGTCTGAAACGGCAGGATTGAAGCAGATTATCAGATCATCAGAACTTGATGCGGAAGGCGCCCTTGACTTAATCGACGGTGATTATCGCGTCCGCGATAGGAGGATAGTGGCCTGATGAGCTTAAGCGAAAAGGTCCATATCTCCCCTCGCTTTCAGCGGGCCATCCGGATTGATGTTGATCTGGGGCAGCAGGATTCGCTTGAGGGTTTTGTCTGTCCGCAATCATCGACTGAAGTGCTAACAGCCATGGCCCGCCATGTGGACGAAACCCGACAAGGCGCCTTCACCTGGACAGGGCCGTATGGCAGCGGCAAATCCAGCCTGGTGATCGCGCTCAGCGGGCTTTTGGGCGCAAACAAAAAACTGCGGGCTCTTGCTGCATCCTCAATCGGCAAAGACGCGGCCGAAGAGATTTCGCAAAGGCTTCCCGGCGGCAAAAAGGGCTGGTTGACTATTGGCGCTGTGGGAAGGCGGGAAAAAGCTTCACAGATCATTGGCGAGGCTTTGGAACTAGCAGGCGCTGCGCCGGCCAAAAAGAAAAAGGGGTGGAATGATCAGGGCGTGATCAAGTCCCTAACGCAGCTTGCCAGCGCGAAAGAACGTGGCGGGGTAATCTTGTTCATAGACGAGATGGGAAAGCTGCTCGAAGGGGCAGCCCAAGGCGAGGGCGATGTGTTTTTGTTTCAGCAGCTGGCTGAAGCGGCCTCCCGCAGTGATGGGCGGCTGATTGTCGTTGGCGTATTGCATCAGGCATTCGAAGAATACGCAAACCGCCTGTCACGAGATTTAAGGGATGAGTGGTCGAAGGTTCAGGGCAGGTTTGTAGATCTGGTCGTGAATGCGGCTGGTGAGGAGCAAATCGAGCTCATCTCCCGCGCTATTCTGGGTGAGAAGCCCGGTAAGGCGCATGAAAAGCTGGCTGGCCGGGTTGCTGGTGAGATTCGGGCGCGCAAGGCCAGTACCTCGGATTTTCTAGATCAAAGTCTCACGGAGTGTTGGCCGCTTCATCCTGTGACGGCTTCCCTGTTGGGACCGATATCAAGGCGCCGGTTCGGACAGAACCAACGCAGCATTTTCGGTTTCCTCAATTCAGCGGAACCGCACGGATTTCAGGATTTCCTGCGCACTGCAAGTGAGCGTGATCTCTACCATCCTAGCCGGCTATGGGATTACCTGCAAATCAACCTGGAACCGTCAATCCTGGCATCACCTGACGGACATCGGTGGTCGATTGCAGTAGAGGCGATTGAACGATGTGAAGCAACCGGCGGAGACAAGGCACATTTTGAGGTTCTCAAAGCAATCGCCTTGATTGACCTGTTCAGGGAGCGCTCAGGCTTGATTGCCAATGAGGAGCTCCTGTCTGCTTCATTCCCGTTACTATCCAGGACCAAGCTCAAGACCTTGCTTAAAGATCTCAGCAAGTGGTCGCTGATTTCATTCAGGCGGTTTCTCGGCGGCTTTGCGGTCTATGCCGGAAGCGATTTTGATATCGAGGCCGCAACAGAGCGCGCCTTAAGCCATATCGACGGACTGGACTTTGACAAGCTGCGGTTGCTCGCCGGTCTGCAGCCGGTGATGGCCAAACGCCACTACCATGAAACCGGGGCACTGCGTTGGTTTGATGTGGAGATCGCGCCACTATCAGACGTGTTGGCATATGCAGCAGCGTTCGATCCGGGACCCGGAACAATCGGTCTTTATCTGCTTGCCGTTCCAACACATAGCGAAACCGAAGAAGCGGCAAGAGAGCTGTGCAAGAAGGCGGCACGCCTGTCGGGTGAACACGACATCATTGTCGGTCTTTCTTCCCGGTCCTGGGCGATCAACAATCTGTCACGCGAGCTGATTGCGCTTGAGCAGGTGCGGAATGGCAGTTCCGAGCTGTTGGGAGACACCGTTGCCAGACGGGAAGTCAATGCGCGTATCGCGAGTTTGCAAGCCCAGCTGGAGCTGGAACTGCAGCACTGCTTTGACAGCGCGCAGTGGTTTCAAAAGCAGCATAGTCCCAAGCAGCTCATGCGTGATGAGCTCAATGGCCTTGCCTCAAATCTTGCTGACAAGAAGTATCAATCCGCACCCGTTTTGCGAAACGAGCTTTTGAATCGGATAAAGCCATCAAGCAATGCAGTGGCCGCCCAAAATGCGCTTTTGCGCAAAATGGTTGAAGATGAAGACGCTGCGCGCTTGGGGATAGAGGGCTATCCGGCTGAAGGCGGGCTGTTTGAGTCGATCCTGGGCTACACCAATCTGCATACGAAAACCGATGAAGGTTGGCGGTTTACGGCGCCAGGGGAAAACGGTCCGGATGTAGCCGGTCTTGAGCCGCTATGGGAGGCAACGGCGGTGTTCCTACACGAGCGGGATAATCAGACCGTCTCGTTGTCCGATATTTACGATCTATGGCGCTCTGTGCCTTTTGGCGTCAAAGACGGGATGATGCCCGTATTGGCTGTGGCCTTCATTTTATCCAGGCGAAACGACGTGGCACTTTATCGGCAGGGCGTGTTTCAGGCGCGCTTTACCGATCTGGACGTTGAGTATCTGGCTAAAGACCCGAGAGATATTCAGCTTCGGTGGATGAGCCTGAATGATGTCGCCCGCAGGCTTCTCTCAGGACTGGCCAGCATCGTGCGTGAGCTTGATGAGGAGAACACGCTTGAGAATCTTGAACCGATCGATGTCGGTCGGGGTCTGATTTCCATCTACACGGGGCTCCCGCAATGGACGCAACGAACGATGCGGCTTTCGGCGAATGCCATTCGCATTCGTGATCTTTTCAAGCGGGCAAGAGATCCAAATCAGTTCATCTTCAATGATCTGCCTCAGCTCGCCGGAGACGGTGAAGACATAGGCACGGATGAGGGATTTGAGCGGATAGTCGGCGGCGTCGGGGACGCCTTGGATGAAATGATACGGGCCTATCCGCAAATGTTGCAGCGCCTGGCGGATAACACGCTTGCCGAATTGCAGGTGCCAAACTCATCACCGCAGGCGCTGAGCGATTTAAGAGACAGGGCCGAAAATATCCGCGATTTGGGCGGTGATTTTCAGCTCAATGCATTCGTCAACCGGCTGTCCTCATACACCGGAACAGATGAAGATATCGAAGGGCTTGCTGGATTGGCTGCGAGCAAGCCGTCTAAGAGCTGGATTGATACCGATCTGGACCGCGCTTCCATTGAGCTTGCTGATCTCGCACAGAGATTCAACAAATCGGAGGCTTTTGCGCGCGTGAAGGGCCGGCCTGATAAGCGGCACGCGATGGCCGTGGTTGTCGGGGTGGGCGGAAGGCCGGCACCGATACTTGATGAGTTTGACGTGAGAGATGCCGAGCTTGAAGAAGTGAATTCCCTGCTCGAGGAGCTCCGCGCGGCTCTCGAGAAGCAAGGCAGCGACAAACGCTCCATCATTCTTGCCGCACTGGCCGAGCTCTCCGCAGAATATATGCGGGAAACAGAACCGGATAAGGTGACGCAAAATGGGGCGGCTACCGGATGAGCGTGCCTGAAAGACATGTACTCGGATTGTCGGGTGGCCGCGATAGCGCCGCGCTTGCTGTTCACATGCGGCAATATCATCCCGAAATCGAGATCGAGTATTTTTTCACCGATACGGGCAAAGAGCTGCCGGAGGTTTATGAGTTTTTGGGCCGCTTGGAGGGGGTGCTTGGAAAGCCGATCCTAAAGCTAAACCCGGATCGCGATTTTGATTTCTGGCTAAAACAATACAACTCGTTCCTGCCGTCTGCACGGACGCGGTGGTGCACAAGGCAACTAAAACTCAGGCCATTTGAGGCCTGGATAAAGCCGATGCTGGAGAACGGCACAAAGGTGTTTTCCTACGTGGCGATCCGCAGCGATGAAGAATACCGCGAAGGTTATACCTCCAAGCACGAAAACCTGGTGGTGAAACTGCCCTTCAAGGAGGAGGACATAGACAAGCCGGGTGTACTGGAGATTCTGGAAGCCTCAGGTCTTGGCCTTCCTCGGTACTATGAGTGGCGCACGCGCAGCGGATGCACCTTCTGTTTTTTTCAGCAGAAGATCGAATGGATCAGGCTCAAAGAGCGTCACCCGGACGCGTTTGAAGAGGCGAAAGCGTACGAAAAAACGGCATTGAACGGCGGATCGCCGTTCACATGGTGTCAGGGCGAGTCGCTTGATCAACTGGAGAGGCCTGAGCGTACTAAGCAGATCAAGATAGAGCATGCAGAGCGCGTTCAAAGAATGAGGGACAAGACGCAAGCGAACCCGCTCCGGCCGGATGAAGAGCCGCTGGACATCGACGATATCTACGGTCAGGCAAAGGCGTGTCTGGCATGTCATAAGTGAGGCCATAGACCTTGTTCTGGCCCAATCCAAATGGACGCCAATCGGAAGAGGGAAGGTAGTTGGATCTTGAGAAGGTAGAGGATTTCGCAAAAGGGGCAGCTGACGCAATCGCAAGATTCTCAGTGCCCTTCACGATATCTTCTGACCAGCTTTGTGACGACATCTATGAATTTGATGCATTGGACTGGCAGTCGATTTGTTATGGCGATGCCGAAATTGAGAATGTTCCCAACGATCGGCGCGGCATCTATGCGTTTGCGGTTTGTAAGGAAAGCGCTGTTCTGCCACCTCACTGCTATGTTCTTTACATAGGCATTGCCGGGAAAAACTCGGACCGCTCCCTACGGGACCGGTACAAGGATTATCTTAACGAAAAAAAGGTCTTAAAGCGCGAACGTATCGCCCGGATGATCGGAACATGGCATGCGGTGCTGCGCTTTTTCTTTGCGCCGATAGACGATGATGTGCCAACCGAACAGCTTCAAGAGGTCGAAAGACAACTGAACAGCACACTTCTACCTCCGTTTTCTGAAGGTGATTTGGAAGCCGACATAAAGAGGCAAAGGAGGGCGTTCAGGTGAATAAGAGAAGCTCAAAAGAAATCGTACTGCCGGCGCTCCGCGGGATTATGGGGGATTGGGTCTTTTATTCCTGCTTGATGACCATTGATGAGATTGCCAAGCGGGTAAGCTATGCCGATGAAATTCACAAAAACAAAAAGCTGTCGGACATGATTCAGCGCAGCCTTAAGGCCGCTAGGAGTGCTCAGATTTCGGAATATCTCCGGACGCAGGACGAGAGGTTTTTTAACTCGCTCGTCATCGCAACATACGGGGGTCAACCGAACTGGAGCGCCATAGACAATTTGCGAAGCAAGAGCGGGAAGGAGTTTGTAGGCAAGCTTTCTGAGGAGACAGTCAATTCCGTTGGATTTCTCTCCCTCAGCGGCAACGAAAAGCTCTTCGCCCTGGACGGTCAGCATAGGCTGTCAGGAATTAAGAAGGCAATGAGGGATGGATTGGATCAAGACCCGCCGGATGATGTGTCCGTCATATTTGTCGCTCACAAATCGACGGTGAAAGGCTTGGAACGCACGCGGCGTTTGTTCACGACGCTCAACAAAACTGCAAGGCCAGTCTCCAAGGGCGACATAATCGCGCTCGATGAAGATGATGTCATGGCGATTACGGTAAGGCACCTGATAGAAGAGACCCCGCGATTTGCCGGGGCGCGCATCGCATTTGTTGCCAGCACAAATCTCCCGGCCACCAACACGACAAGCCTGACGACGATCGGCAGCCTTTATGACGTTTTGACCATTCTATTTAGCGGGGTTCAAACCGAACAACTGAAGAGTAAGGCGGATTTGCAGAGATACAGGCCCGATGATGTGGAGCTGAAAAAATACTTCAGCCTGTCGATGCGGTTTTTCGATTTGCTCGCAAAAAATTTCGACGTATTGGCAGAGTTTTTTGCCGCAGACGATACAAGTGAGGTGGTACGAAAATACCGCGGCAGCCATGGAGGCAGCGCACTTTATCGACCGATTGGGCTGGCGATTATTGCTGAGATCATCGCGAGGCTGAGCAAAGAGCACTCTTTAAACAAGTCAATTGAGCTTGCGGGAAGGCTGCCCACGAATTTGGCGGATGCGCCCTACGAGGGCCTGATGTGGGACTCGGCAAGTCAACGCATAGACAACAGCAACAAGGTCACGCTCCGCGAAATTCTACTGTACATGTTAGGCCATTCCAAATGGACCGAAAAAACGCTCTTGGAACGCTATCAGCGCGTGTTGGGAGATGAGCAGGCCGAGCTCCCCGATAAGGTGGTTTAAGCCCAAGACTGCGCGCGCTCATGTGAGCTCAAATCATATGTTCAAGGTCATATGCTCTAAGTACGGGAGCCAGGGTGCGATAGGCTTCGGCCCGGTTCTCGGACAGGGACGAAAATTCAGCAACGCGGCCCAGCTCAGATTTGATGAGGCGCTTTGCGTATTCTGAGTCAGTATCATAGCCGTAGGGCAGGATCACAACAAAATCGTGGATCGTAGCCGTCTCCTTCCCCGGCGAGCGCCTGAGTATCCTGCCGCGACGCTGCACGAACTGGCGCGGATCGCGGGAGCTGGCGAGAATGTAAGCCGTACTACAGGCTGGAACATCAATGCCCTCATCAAGGCACCGGATTGCCACCATTGCATCGATGATACCGATGCGGAAATTCTCTAAAATGACATCCCGGTCTTTTCTGGACTCCCGCGATGTAAACCGTGACACGTCCCATCCACGCTGATGCAGGAGTGCGCTGACCGCTTCCACCTGCCGCATGGTCTGTTCGGCCTCAGCGTTCTCCGCCTGCAGTTCCATCTCATCGGTTTCGACCGTCCCGTCCCCGCAATAAAACAGCGTGTGCTGTGAGGGTTGGTGTGTGCCGACCGCATCATCAAGTGCAGGCAGTTTGTTGGCGGCGGAGCCGACAAGCCTGGCACGTCGCATGAGAAGGCCGGTCAGTAGCGGGCTTGAATTTGTAGGCTTGGCACCTTTCTGTCTGGCCATGAGGCGGCCGATCTGATCAGAAAGCTCGACGAATTCGTCAGCCTCCTCAGGGGTCAATTCCACCAAGCAGGGATAGTAGTAATAGGGCGTGAGGACTTTATCCTCGATGGCCTGCTTTAGTTTGTAGCGGAAAATGATTTCTCCGTAGTACTCGTTGAGGCGCTCATTCCGCTCTTCATCCAGGTAGTGCTCTGGAGTTGCTGACAGGCCTATCCGAAATCTGGCGTGTTCGGGAAGGAAGCCCTCATAGGCTTTGGAGGTATGGTGATGACACTCATCGCCGATCCAAAGAAGTCTGTCGCCGTTAAGGCGCTTAAGACTCTCCTGAAACGCGGGGCTTTTCAGCGTCCTGTTTACAACGACAATCGCGCCAAACTTGCGGCTTCCCATCACCAATTCATGGACAAGCGAGCGGAGTTTTTCCTCCCAGTTGGTTCGCGAAAAATAGCAGCGGGCCGGGAAGATGTTGAAGGTCGAAAGGATGTCAACCCATTGATCCGCGAGATTTTGGTATGGCACGGCAATGACGCAGGCAAGGCCATCTATGGTCTCCGATAGTTTGACGATGGCATGGATGGCGGTGATGGTTTTACCGGCGCCGGTGGCCAGATCAAAAGTGCCCTGAAAATCGCCTTTGGCCTTCCAAGCTTCGAGCGATTCGATCTGATGGTCGCGCATTTTGAACGGCTGGCCATTAATCGTTTTGGGCTCCATTGGTTTTGATGTCGTTGTGCTGGTTACGCCGTGCAGCTTGTCCCTAATGCGTGCTGCAATAGCTGCTTCGATTTCGGGGTCAGGCGTATAGTTAAGAGAACGCGCGACCGAAATAAGCTTTTCTTTGACAGCGGTCGGGATATCAATAACGGCGGTACCCCGACTCTTATTGCTCCAGAGCCGCTCGAAACTCTCGATATGGGGCGTGACGTATTCCGATAGCTCAGGTCGCCAGCTTGGAAAGACATTAATCGATTCGTAGTTGTAAGTTGGCAAGAGCGCGTGGGTGCTTTCGTTGGCAGAGCCGGAGAATACAAATTTGTCGCCGGCGTCATCGCTTATGATGCCCACCTTGTCGTGATACATGCCCCGCTCCCGCAGGGCGATCTTGACTTCTAATCTGCCATGGGCAACGAGCCAGGAGAGGGTATCAAAGCGATTTTGAAACAGCTCATCGCTCACATCGGCAATATGGAAAAGCAGCTCTGCTCCTATTTTCTCCGAGATTTCTCTCTGCCTGTGGCCTTCATTGATGGCCTCCATATCCTCGGCATCCGAGAAGGCGCCTAGGATAAGTCTGATTTGCCCGCCATGCTTTACGAAAGTGGAAAGGGCTTGCGAAGCGTAGCTGATGGTCGAAGCCGAAAAATAGCCGACAGCCCGGTCATAGCGGTTAGCAACAGACAGTGTGGGTAGATAAAACTCTTCCAGAATGTTGTTCTGGTCTGATTTATAGACACCTTGGTACTGCAAATCCCGCAACATCTAAAATTTGATCCCGCCAAGGTCTGGCTTGCCATCCTCCGTGTTGAGATAACCGCTCTTTTTTAGAAGCTCCAGGATATCGCGGTCGGGGTACTCGCCGCCGGTCCTTAGCATAGTATCGCGAAGCACCTGGAGACCGCCATTCGCATACTCTTCGAAGATTTCAGCGCAGCGGCTCTCCTGACCATCCTTTAGAATTTCGGGATCTTTTGTTTCTGCAAGTGCGAGGAGATATATGAGATCCTCGGCATCACCACGCTCAAATTGTTGGTAGGAAACGTCTTCAACCCCTGCATCGCGGTCCAATGGAACGCGCCGGCCTTCGGAGAATCCGAGCAGGGCGGCAAAGCACAGCAGCTCCCTGATTGTCGGGAATAGCGTTCTGTCAGCACCGGGGAGTTTCGTCATGGCAAGCCGCTGAACCATCTCCTCATGGATGCGACTTCTATTGATATTCGGTGCTCTGCTGGTCATTGTACGGCAACCCTCACGATTTCGGTGCCATCAAAGCTGGAGTCAAAGATCGCGGTCTTAAATTCCTCGCCCTTCAGATATCTGCTCTCGGGCTTCCGATCGCCGATCGCGTCCTTGTTGTGCCGCACCAACAGAACTTCTTCACCCACATGCCCCTGCAAGGCTTCAAGAACTTCTTTGGAACCTTGCGACTGCGAGAGCAAAAGCACGACCTGGCGCGCCATTTTGGGGATGAAATCGACAGTGGTCAGCCGATAAGCGTCATCAAGCTGACCGAACGGAGAATCCAGAACCAAGGGGGCAATTGTTCCCGGCAGAAGCCTGTAGTCCTCAGCATGCTCCCTGACCTTCGCAAACTCGACAAGAGCGGCTGTGAATGCCAGTCCCAGCAGCTGATTTTCGCCGCCCGATTTTGGCAATGCCGTTCCATCGGCGTTGACCAGGCTGATGGCGTAATCATTTGCCATTCTGAGGGTGAGAACTTTGCGGGTTGTCGCGTCCAGGATCTTTCTGATCCCGGCTCTTAGCACCTTTCGCGCCTGCTCTTCTTCGTCTACGAGCTGGAGCTCAAGCGTGCCCTTTATCGTCTCACACAGATTGCGGCGCTTGGCATAGATTGCCGTCTTCATGTCCTGTTGTGCGAGCAGATCAATTTCTCTATTGAGCTGATCCTGTTCACGCTCGGCATTTTCGATGCCTGTGGTCATCGAACCGATCTTGCGATCAATGTCCGTCACTTCCTCCCGCAGCGATTGTCTACGCTGCTCTCGGGTGGAAATATCGTCAAAATTGATCCCTTTGAGTTTGTCGTGGATTTCACCAAGCTGAGCTTCTATCGAGCTGAATTCTTCATTGGCTTCGGCCAACCGCTCGTTGGCTTTCGTTAGGCGGTCGGGTGCTTTGGCAAGTTCGGATTTCAGGTTGCTCAGCCGCGCTCGGACTTTGGTGATCCTATCGCGCATTACCTGGTTGGCAGCCTTATCCAGAAGCTGCGCGACCTTTTTGGAAGCCTCGCTGCCCGGCTCTAAGTGTGCACCACAGATACAGGTCTCAGCGGCCAGTATGTCCTTTACAAATTCCTCGTTGTAGGGCGAAGGAATGCGGCCACGGTGGGAGGGATCATCCAGAAAATCAAACGCTACCTGTGTGATCTTTTTCGACACGATGAACCTTCCGTTCTCACCAAGCCATTTGAAAACCTCCTCCTGACTTTCCTTCTGACGTCTCTCGACTTTCGTTTGCTGCTGGGTCAGGCGCTCACGGCTTCTTTGAAGCTCCTTGGCAGCACCGGTGTTGCGGAGTTTGCTGTCAATATCGTTAATCTGTTCAAGAGTTGTTTCGCGCTCCTGCTCAAGGCGCGATACCTCGAATCTCGCTGTCTCAATCTGTGATGTTAGCGCATCGATACGCGCGTTGTGTTCTTCTATTTGTTTGGTTGCAGCGGTGGCGGGGATTTGTTTTCGAAACTGACTGGAAATTGCTTTCAGGTCATCGATTGCTGTTTCAATAAGTGTGCAGCCTAGAATGTCGCGGACCGCTTTCCTGATAGAGTTCTTGTTTTTCTCTCCCAGAAAAACCTCGGCATGCTCTCCATCAAACAGGAAATGAGATGCCATCTCACGCGGAATGACCGTGTTGATAAAGGTGTCCGGGGAATCGATGTTTGTCTGACTTCCGCGATCAAAACGCGCGACGACAAAATCGCGACCGCCCCCGGATTGGGGAGCGGCTCTGTGGAAACGCTTGGCGATGTAGTGGCTGTCATTATGCTCGAACAAAAGCTCAACTGAGGCCAGCGTTCGCCCTTCGCGCTTCGCATCGTAGTTCAGGATGTCCTCTTTTTTCTCAAAGCGGCTTGTGGTTTCGCCGTAAAAACACCAAAGCAGGGCGTTCAGGAGGGTTGTTTTTCCAACGCCATTTTCTGCGTACACAAGAGTTACGTTGTGAATCGGGTCGGCGGCAAACCTGATTGAGCTTTCGCCATAAAAGCAGCGAAAATCTTTAAGACGAACCTCCTCAAGAATCACGCGCCGCGTCCCCCAGTTTAGTGTGGCGTTCGATTAACTCCCGAAGTTTCCGCTGCCTCTCAGTCTTAACATTTCTCTTTTCAAAGTAATAATCACGCTCTAAGGAAATTATTTCCTTAATAATCGCCTCTTCTGTATCGCTTTGATTTTCGTTTACTTCAGACATATTTCTTGGCCCTGCATGTCAAAAGATCGCAAAGGGCGCGGCAGTTTGCAACTCATTTCGAGTGGGGCACGCCGTCACAACCTCCCGTAAGCCTAAGCGTAGGATTGTGAATGTGCCAGGGCCAATAATTTGGCCGAAAGAGCTAAAGAAGGGAGCGTTGGGTAGTTCGTTGGAAGCTCAAATCAAGAGTCGGAGCGTCAATTCCTGAAACGAATGCCTAATATCTTGTTATTGGATCGCCTACGCTTTCCAACCGTTTTGTTGAAAGGTTCGAAGGTCGGCACCGATCCTTTCGCCGCGACACATTAGCCAGCGAAATTGGCGCTTAACTGGATGTGGGTGGATCATCATGCGGCTATCTGGAACAGCCCCTGCTGATAGCGTTGGTTGCGTGCCCCCGCAACCAACGCTATCAGCAGGCCGACCGATGCTTGTTGTCAGCAGCGCGCTGCCTTGATGGAGAATTGACCTGAAGCAGTCCCTGTAATCCCTGAATCAGGTTTTGAATATCTTCAGGGGCAATTGCTGGACTTTCGGTTTCGCTGCACCGTTCGGCCCCGGCCTCCATTGCACTCTCACCAGACATTGCGCGTTCGATTTGTTTAGAAATCAGATCCGTTGCAGCACGGACCGGATTGTCAGCGAGATGCGCGTAGCGCTGTGTCGTGCTGACTTCTCGGTGGCCCAGGATCGCCCCGATAATCGGAAGGGATGCGCCTTCTGCGACCCCGACTGATGCAAACGAGTGGCGCAAATCATGAATCCGGACTTTGGGCATCTCAAGTTTCAGACGAACTTTCTTCCAAGTTTTCTCGATCCCCATGAACGGTGTCTCGCCATTTGTTTTCAGGGACGGAAATACCCAAATCGAGCCAGCGAGCTTCGGTTGATTAGCGATCAATTCAGAGGCTACTTCACCCAGCGGAATTATCTTCGCGCCGGTCTTGCTGTCTCGAAGCCGCAAGCAACCGGTTCCGAAATCGACTTCATCCCATCGCAATCCTACGATCTCGCCCTTGCGCGCACCGGTCAAAGCAAGAAGTCGGAGGCAAGCGATGCCAGTCGGATTTTCGCCTTCGCTTTCAAGCTCCGATAAGACGGTTCCCAACTTCCGAATATCTTCAAGTGAAAGGTAGGTTTCATTCCTGTTGTCAGGGTAACGCTTTACGCCTCGTGCAGGGTTTTCAGACAGAAGTTGCCGCTTTACGGCGAACGTGAAAATGGCTCCGAGAAGCCCGACGGTTCTGGCTGCGGTACCTTTTCCCCCTTGCACAACGGCCTTGCCTCTTGGTTTCGTTCTGGTGGTTCTGGCTGTTTTTCCGTTGGCCACATCCCGCATGAACTTTTCGACGTCCACGGTGCTGACATTCGTAATCTGACGATTACCAAGCAACGGGACGATGTGACGCCTGATGCGTCCCCTGTCGGTGGCAAGCGTCGATGCCTTTTTATGGCCAACACCCTGATCGAGGTACAGGTCGCACAATTCTTTGACGGTTAGAGCACGTCGGGCCGCGGTGCGCTCCTTTACAGGATCTTTTCCTTGCGCGACCTGGCCCAGTTCGCGTTTCGCTTCGCATCGAGCCTGTTCCACGGTAACGGTTCCGAAGCGACCAATATTCATTTGGCGTCTTGGAGCTCGTCTGCCGCCACCAGCCCGGTACCGGACAATGAAAGTCTTGAGGCCGGTCGTCTCCAACCGCACACCGAAACCCTTGAGTTCGCGGTCCCAGACGAGCAATCTCCGATCGCCAGCAGACAACGCGTCTACCGAACGCTTCGTTAGTTTGATTGTCGTCCTCTGGGTCGCCACGGTTTCGGGGTCCGGTTTTTGGTCACCACCTGGTCACCACCAGGAAGCAAATTCGGGGAAATATGAGGACATGATAATCCAAGCGCTGTCGCAAAACAACGTTCTGAATCAATAGTTTATCCAATATGAGGAAGGATGAGGAAGCTGCTCTTAGCGTTCTCCGAAGGCAGAGGTCACAGGTTCGAATCCTGTCGGGTGCGCCAATGATTTCAATAAATTTGACCTGAGCCCTTTTTTTCTCCAGCATTGAGTAGAGTCCGTCGGTTTGTATTGGCCCTATGCGGCCAGGTTTTTCAATGCCATTTTCATAGTGAATTCGTTGGGCGTGATGTTGCCCAGTGATGAGTGTGGTCTTTGCGTGTTGTAGTCCTCCTTCCATTCGTTGATTTTCAATCTTTCCTCCTTGAGCGATGAGAACAGAGTTTCGTTCAGACATTCATCCCTGAAGCTGCCATTGAAACTTTCGACGAAACCGTTTTGCATCGGTTTTCCCGGAGCGATGTAGTGCCATTCAATACCTGTTTCCTGACACCACCTGAGTACAGCCATGCAGGTCAGTTCGGTTCCATTATCGCTGACAATCGTGTTGGGCTTGCCTCGACGTTGGATCAGCTCTGTGAGCTCGCGCGTGATCCGCAGGCCCGATAGCGAAGTATCAGCGACAAGTACCAGACATTCACGGCTGAAATCATCGACCACTGCCAGGACACGGAAGCGACGACCGTCCGTAAACGCATCAGACACGAAGTTCAGTGACCAACGCTGGTTCGGGCCATCAGGCACCGGCATTGGCCTTCTGGTACCCCAAGCACGCTTCCTGCCGCCGCGTTTACGTACCTGCAGCTTCTCTTCGCGGTACAATCGCCTCAACTTCTTCTGGTTCATCACAATACCCTGCCGTTCCAACATGACGTGAATACGCCTATAGCCAAAGCGCCGGCGTTCAGCTGCGACCTTCTTCATGGCCACACGAAGATCGGCATCATCGGTGCGAATGGATTGGTATTGTATGCTTGAGCGATCAACCTGCAGGATGGAACACGCCCGACGCTGGCTCACACCATGCTGCATGCAGGCGTGGGCCACAGCTTTGCGCTTTGCGTCAGGCGTCACCACTTTTTTGAATTGATGTCCTTGAGAACCGCATTATCCAGCATCTGCTCTGCCAGCAGCTTCTTCAGCTTGGCATTTTCATATTCAAGAGCCTTGAGCTTACCGGCGTCCGATACTTCCACTCCGCCAAACTTGGCCTTGTACTTGTAAAACGATGCGCTGCTGATCCCGTGTTTGCGGCAAACTTCCGCTGTCGGCAAACCAGCCTCTTGCTCCTTGATCATGCCAATGATTTGTTCGTCCGAAAATCTGCGCTTCATGGTCCATCCTCTTTACTCCGATGGACTCTAACAACCCATGGCCGGAATTCACGGGGCAGGTCAGAAGGAGTGTGTCCCCTCGCGGCGGCAAAACACGGCAATGCTCTCATCGCCCCGCAAGACCGCCGGGACGACCTCGATCTTCCCTTCCGCAGGAACGTCTTGCGGCTCTTCTGATAAATGCCCCTGACCAGCTTGTCGGCGGTATTCTTCGATGTTCCGGGTCACTTCTCTATCTTCTTTCCATGACGGCTTCGACGAGGGCTCAAGTCCCTGAATCTCTCCGAGAAGCACCGGCGTTGAACATCGCCCGGATTCTGCTGCCGCGATGGCCTCTGTTATTTCTGGGTCTGTCCCAGTGGGTCGAGCTGATCGCGGAGCCAGTCGCCCATCAGGTTGAGCCCGAGGACGGTCAACATAATCGCCAACCCTGGAAACACTGTGATCCACCATGCCGATTGCACATAGTTGCGGCCCTCCGACAACATTCCACCCCAGCTGGGGATCAGCGGGCTGGCGCCAAGACCCAGAAAGGTCAGGCTGCTTTCCAGCAGGATGTTGTTGGCGATGTTCAGCGTCAGCAGAATGATCAGCGGGCCCAGCGTATTGGGCAGGATGTGCCCGAACAGGATCTTGCGGATCGGCAGGCCATAACTTTGAGCGGCAAGGATGTACTCCCGCTCACGCAGGCTCAGCACCGTGCCCCGGACGATCCGGGCATACTGCACCCATTGCGCGGCGATCATCAAAAAGATGATCCGGTCCAGCCCGGGCCCGACAATGGCGATGATGGTGATTGCCAGCAGGATGAAGGGCAGCGCCAGTTGCACATCGACAAAGCGCATCAGGATCATATCCCAAAAGCCCCGATAATAGCCTGCCACCAGACCGATCAATGCGCCCAGAACCACGGCACCGACCGAGGACACTATGCCCACGAGGAAAGATACGCGACCACCCACCAATATCCGCTCAAGAACGTCGCGCCCCAGCGGGTCGGTGCCCAGTATATGTTCCGCGCTCTGAAATGGGGGCGTCAGCCGGGCGGCAAGATCAATCGCCTCGCCACCCCCGGGAAAAATCGCTCTGGAGAACAAGACCAGCAAACCCAGTCCAAGCGTCAGGGTCATCCCCAAAATGAATTCAAACCGCTTCATCCGGCCCAGCCAGAGGCGCAGTGATCCGGAAGATGGATTGGTGGAGCCTTCGGAAACTGCCATTTACTTCACTCTGATACGGGGGTCGATGATGCCGTAGACCAGATCGACCAACAGGTTAACGAACACGATGACAAAGGCCAGCAGCGTGACGACCGCCTGAAGCACGGGATAGTCGCGCTGGCCAATCGCCTCGATGGCGAGCGTACCCATGCCGGGCCAGTCAAAGACCAGTTCCACGATCACCAGCCCGGCAATCAGGCCACCAAACTGCAGGCCAAGAAACGTGATCAGCGCGATGGCGCTGTTGCGCAGCGCATGTTTGTAGATCACCGCCCGTTCGCGCAGACCCTTGGCCCGCGCCACCATAATGTATTGCTCGGACAGGACCTCCAGCATCGTCGTTCGGACCAGCCGCACATTCACCGCTGTCAGGATGATCCCGATGGTCAGGGATGGCAGCACCAGCGAGGACGGCCCCGAGAACCCGCTGGCCGGAAAGATCGGGAAAGTGACCGAAAACATCAGCACCAGCATCATTGCCAGCCAGAAGTTGGGGAAGGACAGGCCGGCGAGGGACAGCACCCTTATGACCTGATCGACGAGCTTGCCGCGATTGATGGCGGCATAGATGCCGAGTGGAATAGACAAAACGATGGAAACCGCCATCGAGGTGAAGGCGAGCAGAAGGGTTGCGGGCAAAGCGATGCCAATCAGCTCTGCCACCGAACCGCGGAAGAAGCTCTCCCCCAGATCGCCAGTGATGAGCCCCCAGACAAAATCTCGATACTGCACCAGGAACGGCTGATTGAGGCCAAGCGCCTCGCGGATCACTTCCAGGTCCTCTTCGGTGATATTGGTGGAATTCTGCGTCAGCATAACCGCAGGATCGCCTGTCAGCCGGATCAGGAACGATACGAAGATCGTCACCACAAACATCACGAACACGGCCTGTAGCAGGCGTTGACCGACGAAACTCAACAGCGACATGCCAGCTTATCCGTTTTCTTTTCCCTTGCCCGCTTTGCATCGCTGGCCCAGGACGTGAAGGCATCCGCCGGCACGCTGGCGCGGCGGATGCCATCGTTCTTAGTCTTCGAACGTCACACTCATATACCGCGCCCGGTTGTCGGGGGCGGGCACAAACCCTTTGACCCGCTTGCTCACGCCGTAAAGCGTATCGGTATTGTAAAGCGGGATATCGAGCGCATTTTCATGCGCATAGGCGGCCACGGCCCTTAGCGTTTCCTCGCGCGTATCCCGGTCAAAGGTCAGCCGCTGCGACTCCAGCAGTTCGTCCAGCTTTTCATCGGCAACATAGGGGTTCCAGAACTCGCCGCTGTGATAGAGCAGATAGGCGGTGTTATCGAAATCGAACGTCCAGCCGCCCCATTGAAATGTGAACATCTCCTGCGTCTGCCCGTCGGGCATGATCTCTGACCAATAGACGCTGGCTTCATGGGAGATGAGGTCGGCCTTCAGTCCCGCGGCGGCAAGATAGCCTGATATGGCCTGAGCCACTTCGCGGACAGTGTCGTCGCTGGATGGGAAGTCAATGGCAACCTCGCTTCCCGGCGCAACACCGGCCTCTGCCAGCAGGGCCTTGGCGGCCGCCGGATCGTATGGATGCGGCTCCAGATCGGGATCATAGCCGAAGGACTTTGCTCCCTGAATGCTGGCGATCGGACTGGCATAACCTTCCAGAATTGAGTCGATAATGGCCTGCCGGTCAACGGCCATGGCGATGGCCTTGCGGACACGCACATCTGTCGTGATGCCTTCCTTGAGATTGGTCCTTAAGAAGACCACGGTTGGTCCTTGTACCGCAGTCAGATCGATACCCTCGTTGTCAACGATGGCCGAAGTCGAGCTGACGGGGATATCCTGAGCAATGTCGACACCACCCGAAAGAAGCTCGGCAACGCGGGTCGAAGGCTCGGAAATAAAGCGGATTGTAAGGTCGTCAACTCCGGCCTCGCCGCCCCAATAATCGTCGAATTTGGCCAGCTTCAGATCGACCGTAGGTGTATACTTGACGACCTTAAACGGCCCTGTGCCAACCGGCTTGTTGTCAAACGCCTCTTCACCCACTTCCTCAAGGTACTTCGGTGGTACGATCATAGCACCATAGCCGGCAAGCTTGGTGATCAGAACCGGATCGGGGGTGCTAAGGACAAAGTCGACCGTGAAATCATCCACGATTTCGATGCTCGAGATCGCGGTATAGTTTGAACGCTGCGGACCCTTTTCGCCTTCTTCACCCAGCAACCGCTCAAAGGTGAACTTCACCGCTGCAGCATTGAAAGGCTCACCGTTGTGAAACGTAACGCCTTCACGCAGGGTGAACCGGATCCGTGTTTCGTCATCGAGAAATTCCCAGCTTGTCGCCAAACCGGGTTCAAGTTGCAGGTCCTCGTTCCGCTGCACCAGCCCGTCAAAGAAATTGCTGGCCACTGCACCCCAAGAGATCAGGAATGTGTCAATCGGGTCAAGGTTAGTGGGGTCATCCCTCTGCGCGACCGTGAGCGAACCGCCCGCATAGGCCGGTACCGCAAGCAGTGAGACCGCGAGAACGGCTGCGGATATTCGCACCGCCCCTCGCAACCCTGTTATCATATTGGAATTTAAGGTCATTTCTTTTCCTCCTGTTGATTTGCGTCTATTTCCGGAAGCTGCTTCCGGAGTAGTCGGTTTCAAATGCCCCCTCAGGGATGGCGGCGACCAGATGGCCGGCGTCGATTTCGGTGTATTCATATAGCTTTGGCGGGTCGCCCAGAGGACGGATCGGGCTTGGTATCTCGCCGGCGAGTGGCGGTTGCGATGGGCGGCTATGCGGGTCCACCGCCGGCACCGCGTCCAGAAGTTTTCTTGTGTAAGGATGACGCGGGTTTTCGAAAACCTGACGCCGGGTGCCGATTTCGACCAGTTGTCCCAAATACATGACCGCAACCCGATGGCTGACCCGTTCGACCACTGCCATGTCATGGGTAATGAACAGATAGGACAGCCCGCGTTCAGCCTGCAGGCGCATTAACAGGTTGATAACCCGCGCCTGCACCGACACATCCAGCGCCGAGACGGATTCATCGGCGATGATCAGGCTCGGGTCGCACGACAGCGCCCGGGCAATGCAGATGCGCTGCCGCTGACCACCGGAAAACTCATGCGGGAACCGCCGCGCATGCGCCGGCTCCAACTCCACGCACTCCAGAAGCTCGGCGATCCGGGCCTGTGCCTTGGCGCCAGGGGCGACCATTCCATGCGTCAGGGCCGGTTCGATGATGCTATCGCCGATCCGCTTTCGCGGGTTGAGCGAGCCGTAAGGATCCTGAAACACATACTGTATTTCACGCCGGGTCCGGCGGCGTTCGGCGGGCGGCAGGGCAAAGATGTCAGCGCCTTTGAACATCACCTTGCCCGCATCTGGGACCAGCAATTGCTGAATGGTTTTGCCGACGGTCGATTTCCCGCTGCCGGATTCGCCGACCAGCGCCAGTGTTTCACCCGCATGGATGGTGAACGAGATGTTTTCGGCCGCGTGGACCCTGTGCGTCACGCGGTTCAAGAGCCCGCCGCGAATGTCGAAACGTGTGGTCAGTTCCTTTACCTCGATCACATCCGTGGACGGATCAGCGGCGTTGTGGAACGTCTCCTTTGGGGCCGTGTCTCCGGGAAGGTTCGGAAGCTCAAAGAAATCCGGGGCGTCCTTGCCCGTCATGCTGCCGATCCGCGGAACCGATGCCAGCAGCGCTCGCGTGTAATCTTCCTTCGGGTGATCAAAAAGCTGTGCGGCGCTGGCCCATTCCACCGTTTGCCCTTGTTTCATCACCAGCACGTCGTCAGCCATCTGCGAAACAACGCCCAGATCGTGGCTGATGAAAATCACAGAGGTTCCGTACTCGGCCTGCAATTCGCGAGTGATGTGCAGGACCTGCGCCTGCACGGTAACGTCAAGGGCCGTTGTCGGCTCATCGGCGATCAGAACCTTCGGCTGGCAGGACAGCGCCATCGCAATCATCGCCCGCTGCCGCATTCCACCTGAAAGCTGATGCGGATATGTATCAAGCAACCGCTCCGCATTGGGCAGGCGGACCTGATCAAGAAGCTCACGCGCCTGCTTGCGCGCCGCATTCCTGTTGATCCCGCGATGCAGAACCAGGGTTTCGATGATTTGCGACCCAATTGTGAAAACCGGGTTGAGCGAGGTCATCGGTTCTTGGAAGATCATCGCGATTTCGTTGCCGCGAATGGCGCGCAGTTCTGGCTCATCGAGCCTGGCAAGGTCGACGGGACCGCCCAGAATATCGCTTTGAAACTCCAGCGCTCCGGACGAGGTCTTGCCACCAAGGTGCCGGGTCAGCCCCAGCAAAGCGAGAGAGGAGACTGACTTGCCCGATCCAGATTCACCGACGATCGCCAAAGTTCGGTTCTGGTGAAGATCAAAGGACAGATCGCGCACCACGCGGTTCGCTTGACCCTCGGTCTGAAACTCGACGCTCAGATCCCGGACTTTCAGAACCGGGGCGGCGGAGCTGCCGATGGCGTCCCTAGCCATCGCGCACACTCTCCGAAAGCGTCGCCTCAACACACGCGATTGCCCGTTCAACAGCATCGCACATCGTGCCGATTCCCATCGAGGCATAAAGTCGTCCGCCTTCATCCGGCTCAACCACCTGATCGGCGGCATACGGGACGTGGAGGAATCCGCACAGCGTGTTCAAGCCGTGCTTTTCAACCAGATAATTGACGACATAAAGCATCTGATTGCACAAATGCGTCCCGGCCCAGAACGATAAACAGGCCGGAATGCCGCCGGCCCTGATCGCCCCGACTATCTCTGCATTCGGGAGTGTGGCGTTGAAGGCAGCCGGGCCACCTTCCATCACCGGCTGCTGCTGAAAGGAATCGCCGGCGGCATCGGGGACCTCGGTGTGCAGCCAGTTGATGCCAACCATCTCCGCCCGAATGGTGGGCGATCCTGGCGCCAGTCCGATCCCGATCCAGGCATCGGGCCGCTCATCCAGCAAAATCCGCTCTACCCGGTCACAAAGCTCGGTCGAGTTGACGGGCATCTCAATGGCTACAATCTGACTGTCGGCTCGGGCATGCCTCTGCAGATGTTCGACAATGCGCGCCGACGGGTTCACCGCAGCCATTGCCCAGGTTCCGAAACCGGCAACGATGATTTTTGATCTCTTTTCCAAAGGGGTATCCATGTTCATTCAAAGACAATGCGGGGGAAGTAGAACGACACGACCCAATTTGGTTGATCCACGATCTCGCTGATCCGCAGGTCGCCGCATGTCGAGCACAGCATGTATGCCTCGACCGGCGCCATCCCATGGCGCGCTGACAACAGATCAACCATTTGGCTGACGGCGGCCTGCGCGCCCGCAAACAGATCGTCGCCGATCCCGGTTGTCACGTCATAGCCCTTGTCGTCCAGATGTCGGGTCACCGGTCCCGGCGTTGTGAAGCGGGGCATGGCAAGGTTTGCGTTCTTTGCCAGATCGAGCGTCACCGTTACGTCCATCGGGCTCTCGATCGCAGTGCCGCAAACCTCGCCGTCGCCCTGCGCTGCATGTGTGTCTCCGATCGAAAGCAGTCCACCTGCCACCTCAACCGGCAGATAGAGCGTGGTCCCGGCGGCCAGATCCCGAATGTCGAGGTTGCCGCCGACTCGCCGGGGCGGCACCACCGAATGCGTTCCGGGTTCGGCCAGGGCCAGGCCGATTGTGCCGGCAAATGGCTTCAGCGGCACCCGTCCGCCAGGGCCGAACAGGCTGGGTTTCATGGCGGAAGAATCATACGTCCAGATATGCAGCGCCGGATCGGCGAACTGATCTGCGAGCAACCCGAAGCCGGGGACATTGGCCGTCCAGCCGAAACCGGATGGCTCGAACTGTTCGATGGTGATCTTCAGGGCATCGCCCGGTTCCGCCCCATCCACATAAACCGGCCCGGTCACCGGATTGATCTGGCCGAAATCAAGGGCTCCGAGATCCGCCACGGTTGACGCAGGCGTCAATTGTCCTCCTGAAGAGTCCTTGCAAGTGAAGTGGACCGAACTGCCCGGTGCGACCGTTTCAACCGGCGTCAGCGCATTGTCCCAGCCAATGTGGGAATGCCTGTGATGAATGGTGTAGTCCGGCGCTTGACACATTATTGCTCTCCCGTTCGCGGGTCTGAGCGTAGCCCCTTGACGGTCAGTTGCTATGGAGCCCTGTCAGGCACCATGCCCGTTGCCGACCCCTGCCGTGCCGTAGACACCTCAACAACCTGCGCATCCAAAAAAAAGATTGCAGGTCTCTTGAATAATAACAAATTGTATTGCCACATTACCCTATTACAAAATGTGATATAATGGATGGCGATACATGCAATCCCGCCAGATCGAAGCGTTCCGCTATGTGATGATCACCGGCACCACCACCGGTGCGGCCGAGGCGTTGGCGATCACCCAGCCGGCAGTCAGCAGATTGATCAGCGATCTTGAGATCGATCTGAAGTTCAAGCTCTTCGATCGGATCAAAGGTCGGCTGCAGCCCACGGCCGAGGCGATCCGCTTTTATCAGGCCGTCGAGCAGTTCTATACCGGCCTTGACCGGCTTGAGCAGATTGCCGAACAAGTCCGCACTCAAAAGCCCGCAGATCTGAAAATCTGCGCCACGCCGGCCCTTTCCACGTTCATCTTTCCGCCTGCCGTCAAACGGTTCAAAGAAGTCTACCCGGCTGTGAACCTTCTGATCGAAGGGTTCTCATCGTCCGAGATCATCTCTCGGCTGCAAACGCGCCTGACCCATCTGGCGATCACTTTGTCCTTTCCCGATGTTGCCGGGATCGTTCAAGAGCCGCTGATGGAAGCCTCTCATGTGTGCGCGATGCATGAGTCCCATCCACTTGCCGAGAGAGACACGATCACGCCCGCGGATCTGATCGGAGAGAATGTGTTGAACATTCTCCCCAGCGGGCTGGTGGATTGGAACAAGGTTGCCAAGGTTCTAATCGACGGTGGAGTGAATTACGGCGATGGGATCGGCATTCACAATTCCCATACCGGCTATAGCCTGATTGCGGCCAATCTCGCCGTTGCTCTGATCGAACCCTTCGCGTCCACGACTTGGGCGAACAACGGGGTGGTCACGCGTCCCTTCGAGCCGAAGGTGTCATTTTCTTATGTGATAGCACACACCCAGGATCGCCAGCAGACGGAATCCATGCGCGTGTTCTCCGAAATTGTACGCGATCTGTGCAAGGATTTCGGCTGACTTGGGGCGTGGAAGGAGGACTGCAACACGCAAAGACCACACCCATCGCTGGGCAACATCACGCCCAACGAATTCGCTATGAAAATGGCATTGAAAAACCTGGCCGCATAGGGCCAATACAAACCGACGGACTCTACTCAATGCTGGAGGGAAAAGGGGGCTCAGGTCACCGAGTTTGAAGTGGAAGGCCAAGAAAAATGGGTGGACCGCCGAAAAGGCGTTGACCGACGCCTCCGCATGGGCTCGGCTGGTTGTGTTGGGCGAAATGGCGGGTTGATAGGCCAGCTCACGAGGCGGCGGCAGGCGTGATCCGGCGGGCGAACGGCCAGCTGCGATATCTTCCGCTATCGCCTCCACGATTCGCAAATACTTGGGGCCGGTTCGGCTTGACAGATCAGGAGCCCAAATTGCCATCAGATCAATGTATTGATTGCGCTTGGTTTTAGACGGATGCAATTCGTGATTGCGTCAACGTAATTTCTGGATTTAGACCATGACGCTTACCTCTCCGTCCGTCGGTAAGGGGGTCGCCCTATCTCTCGCCAGCCTCACCCTGCTTGGCGTGATGCCTATCATCTCCAACCTCCGGCCCTCGGACATCGGGGCGCTCAGCTTCGCGTTTGCGCTCTCTGTCTGGCAGGTCGTCTTTGCGGCACCCGTGTTCGGGCTTGAACTTCGAAGTGGGAACAAGGGAATATTCGGCCTCGAGCTGACACGCCGGGATCGCAGACGGATGATCCTGGTCGCGCTCTTCACCGGCGCTTTGTTCGGTCTTTCAACCTATCTCTATGTTCTGGGCGTCGAAAAAGCAGGAGCGGCGAACGCCGCGATCGCCATACAAGCCTATCCACTTTTCGCGATCCTCTGGGAATCCCTATTTCTCAAGCGCCGCAAGACGCCTTTCGAACTGGCCCTGACCGCCGGTTTGATTGGGTCGCTCTACTACTTGGGGACCGGGGGAACGTTTCTCATGTCGGGTCTGTCGCCCTGGTTTCTCGCTTCGCTTGGCGTGCCGCTTCTGTGGAGCATCGCCCATGTCATCATCAAAGAAGAGCTGAGCAACACCCCGATCACCCCTGCGCAAGTCACGTTCTTCCGGGTCACAATCTCAACTCTCTTCCTTCTGGGCATTCTGGCCATAGCCGTTCCTTCAGGCATCGCGGTAGGGGCGAGCGCGATTTTCCAAACGATGTCAGCAATTATGGGGCTGGTCTATTTCCTTGAACTGATCGTCTGGTTTTACGCCGTTCGCCATATCGACGTGTCGCTGGCTAGCTCGATCACAACACCATGGCCCGCATTGACAATGGTGCTCGCCGTGCCATTCCTCGGTGATCGTGTCGAGATGTATCAGATCATCGCCTTATGCGTCGTTGTGGCGTGCATCTACGGGCTGACCATCGCGGGCCTCAGGAAAGCGCCGGGCGCTGGAGCGCCATTTGAAGAGGCGTCCTGATATTCTTCAGGCGAATGCCCACTCAGCACTGGTTGCCGCGCGACTTGAGACCGACTGCGACGGTAGATCTCGTTTGAGGAAGTTCGCCGCAGTCTGGCAACAAGATGATCTTCATATCGTCGATCATGGCATGATGAAGCAGAAAGCCAGGCTGTTCGCGTACTTCATTTCTTTGGGAGTTGCAGTCTGTGGAACGCTCGCGCTCGTCAAAGCCTTCATTGGAGTGAAGAACACACGACCCGGGCGCCGCTCTCTAAGAGCGGACATTCGCTGCACCGCGATGCATGAACAAGATGGGCTCGGATTGGCCATCGCCCTCCCGTGATCGACTGGCTGCTTCGGTTCAAAAGGGTGCGTAGGGATACCTCACATTTCGGCTCCTTTACACGCAAAGCAGACACACTTGGATGAAGCGTTTCGGCCCGGAGCGGACCTTGGGCTGCCGATAGCTTGCTGCAATGCCACTTACGGAATGCCGGCGTTCCGTCCCGTTGCTACGTCATTCGCTGCTGGAGGACGGCAATGCGGACAAAGCGGACCTGCGCCGCGTCAGTTCCTTCGGCTGGTCGGTTCCCATCCCGCCAGACTGCTTGCGCCAGCGATAGTAGGTCTGCGCGGTGATGCGAACCTCGCGGATCGCGTCACCCCGCGCCATCCCCTGGCCGACAAGCACCTCAACCTGCCGCAGCTTCGTGACAATTTCTTCCGGCCTGTGTCGCTTCTTAGCCATTCTGATCCGCCGTCTTCCCAAGCATAACGGCGGGCCACTTCACTGGGGGAGGTTCAGCGCTTCGCCCCGAACCGGGTCTTGGGAGTTTTTTCCAAGCATCTCGCGCAATGTCGAAACATCCCTCATCGGTTCAGCCAGCGGCTTCCTCAGTCCGTCATTCTCAGCCGCAAGCCCTTTCAGCCGTTTGGCATCCGACACTTCAATGCCGCCATACTTCTTACGCCACGTGTAATACGTTGCATCGCTGATCCCGTGTTTGCGGCACAATTCCACCGCCGTCATGCCGGCCTGATGGTCGTTCAAAATGCCGACAATCTGCTCTTCGCCAAATCTCGAACGCTTCATCTGCCTGTCTCCTTTTGCGGGAACAGGCTGACCAAAAAGCAGGGACACTTCAGGGGAGCAGGTCGCTGCACTGGAGAAGAAGAAGAAGGCCGATGATGAGGCCTGTGGTGAGATCGAACGGCGCATCCTGGCTACCTGGGCAGCCGGAACACCTTCTATGTGGGCATCATCCTATGTGGGCATCATCAAGGGCGTCGGACGCGTTTATCAGCAGACCGACATCGACACCTATCGAAAGGTGGCCCAGGCCAAGGGGCTAGGCAACTGGAAACGCGTCGAATATCCGACAGTCAAAATTAATTGTACGTACAATATATTTTGCCAATTTCTGCCCATATTGCGAAATTTGACTCTTTCATATTGACATATATCACGTTCTCAACTGTAATTGTTTCGAAATCGCGGCGAATTGGTGGTTGGATTAGCGATTTAGCCAAAGTTCGTGGGATTCGGCAGAATATTGTACGTACAATTAATAGAGAGCGATGAAAAAGACTGCGCTGCCACCTCAGAACGGAAGCCCGCTCTATCAGCAGGTGAAGAACGTGCTTTTGGAGCAAATTCAATCTGGTCAGTACGCTGTTGGGACCGTTTTGCCGACTGAGCACGGGTTAGCAGAGAAATTTGGCGTCAGCCGTGCCACTATTCGCAATGCCTTGCGCGGGCTGACTGATGACGGACTCATTAAGTCAAAGCCACGTGTTGGAGCCGAGGTCGTGCGGGCGCGCAAATATGTGGAGACGCCGCGTCTGCAGGGACTAACTGACCATTTGCGACGAAAAGGCATCGCCACTCGGGCACGCACATTAATCGCCGATTTCATAACACCTTCCCCCGCAGTGCGTGCAAAATTGCGGCTGCGTGAAGACGAGCGTGTTCTCCACTTGGAGCGATTGCGTGAGATAGCGGTCTCACCATTCGCGTTGATCAACTCCTACGTCCCCGAATCTTTCGGCCTGACCCCAGATGAGGATTTTTCTGGTCCGCTCTATGAACTAATCGAGCGAACGCACAACCTGCACATAATCTACGGCGAAACGACCATCGGCGCCCGCTTGCCCACCGAAAAGGAAGCCGATCTGCTGCAGATTTCGACGGGCACTCCCGTCGTTTCGACCAGGCGAACCACCTTCACAGAGCACAATCGACCGATCGAGTTCGTTGAGTCGACCCTACGCAGCGACCTCTACGAATACACCGTCACCCTAAACAGATAATGAGGAAAACTTGATGGACAGCCTGTGCGAAAAACTCATGGCCGATGTGTCGGTTGCGGAGATGTGGAAGCATCTTGGGAAACTGTGTGAGTGGGATCGTACGACCGGAACCGAAGGCGAGTATGCCGCCGTGGACTATGTCCGCTCGGTGCTGGATTCCTACGGGCTGCCTGTCACAGTTCACGAGTTTAGCGCTTATATATCACACCCAATATCGGGCGGGCTTGAGGTCAAGATCGACGGCCAACGTGTGAAAATTGACGCGAAGACGCGGGCATTTAGCGGCAATACACCGAAAGAGGGGGTTTCGGGCGAGCTTGTCTCCATCAAAGGAGGCACAAACATGTTCAAGCCCGACGGTGCCGTTAACCTCATCAGCCCAGAAACAGTCGGCGGAAAAATTGTACTTACCGAGAGCGGATCACGGGGCTCGATGCTGGCAGCCAAGAAGGCCGGCGCCATTGGCTACATCCATATGTGGCCGAGTGACGAAGACGTAATTCACGAGGGTATTGTAACTCCGGTTTGGGGAACGCCGACCCCCGAAACTGCGGGCAATATTCCAAGTGATTTTCCCATCATCTCGATCAAGCACAATGACGGAAAGCGCCTGCGCGCCGCCATGGCGAACGGGTCGGTCCACGGCACGCTCAATTCCGTCAGTGACACCCGTTGGCGGACAGTCAAGATGCCTGTCACCGAGATCGGTGGGGAAGATGAGGATTTTGTACTTGTCGCCGGCCATATCGACTCTTGGCACTATGGCGCCACCGACAACGCCACCGGCAATGTCGTTTGCCTAGAACTGGCGCGCCTGCTCCAGCAGAATCAGGATCAACTGCGCCGTGGCGTCCGGATTGCGTGGTGGGTCGGGCATTCCACCGGTCGATATGCTGGTTCTGCTTGGTATGCGGACAACCACTGGGATGAGCTGGATTCCAACTGCGTCGCATACATCAATATCGATTCACCCGGTTCACTTGGCGCCACAGATTATTCCGAGGTCACAGCCGTGCCGGAAACAGCGGCATTGGTAAAAGCAGCAGTGCAAGAAGTGACCGGTCAGACGCCGGAAATCGAACGTCCTCACCGTGCCGGCGATCAGTCGTTCTGGGGCATTGGTCTTCCATCACTTTTCATGTTGCTGTCCAACCGTCCGGAAGGCCAGAGAGCCGCCGTCGGCGGCTGTGGCAGAGGGTGGTGGTGGCATGCAGAGGAAGACCTCGTTGACAAGGCCGACCGCGCCGTTCTGGAAAAAGACACCAGAATCTACATTCACGCGCTTTTGCACATAACACAGGCTGATATTCTGCCTCTCGATCTCAAGGCACAGATCAGCGCTCTTAAGAATCAACTCGCCACGATACAAATAGACGCCGGTGAGCATTTCAGCGTCCAGTCGGTAGATGATCGCCTCGACACCTTGGGCGATGCTCTGTCAGACATCGACAAACTGTCTGTTACTGAAACCAATGCAGTAATTAAGACAGTGTCGCACATGCTCACCACACTGTCGTTCACCTACGGTGATCGATTTGACCATGATCCGGCAATGCCCCTGCCGGCTTTCCCCGCCCTCGACAGCGCTCGTGCGCTCGCCAAGCTTGATCCCGAAAGCGATGATTATGGGTTCATGCACACCCGGCTCGTGCGCAGTCGCAACCAGGTCAATGCGGCGATCAAATACGCAATTGCCGCATGTCGCACCGCAAGCCCATGAAACCAAAAAAACACACGGAAAGGGAGAACCCATGCGTATCTTAGCAACAACCTTCGCCGCACTTACCTTGCTTGTAACAAGCATGCTGCCGGTTGAGGCGCAAAACAAAGGAGGCACATTCAGTTTGCCAATTAACGACGACCCTCAGATATGGCCGGTCGTCGGCGGCTTGTACAATATTCTTGTCAACAAAGCGTTGTACAGTTCCTTGGTCCGTTATGATCTTGAGACCTTGGATCCGGTTGGTGATCTGGCCGAGTCTTGGGAGATTTCGGATGATGGCAGGACTTACACCTTCGCACTGCGCAAAAACGCCTATTGGCATGATGGTGAGCAGTTCACTGCCGATGATGTTGTCTATACGCTTAAATCTATATGGACCAACCCTGAGGTTCCTTTCTATTTGGCGCGTAATTTCCGCCTGATTGAGGACGTTAGAAAGGTTGATGACTTCACTGTTGAAGTGGTTCTGGAGAAGCCACAGGCCGCTTTTCCTGTTCTTCTAGGCTACAATGCGGTGATACTACCTGAGCATCTCCTTTCGGGCTTGTCGCCTAAAGAGATGGTCAACCCGTCAGACTTCCTGCGTAATCCCATCGGAACTGGCCCGTTCAAATTTGATGAGTATCAGCCCGGCGCCTTCGTCAGGCTTGTGCGCAACGATAAATACCACTCTGGCACACCGCTGCTTGACGCAATGGTTTATCGGATCGCTCCGGATGCTAACGCGCAACTGGCACTATTGCAGGCCGGTGAAATTGATTTTGTGGTCTTTGAGCCGTTCCAGCTCGCCTCCATTGAGAAAGACCCAAATATCGCAATCCAGTCAGTTTCGATCACCCGGCATGAGTACGTCGCCATTAACAACGGAAAGAAAGTTCTCGATGACGTTCGGGTCCGGCGCGCACTGACGTTGGCACTTGATCGGGAACAGATTTTGAAGACTATCTTTGCCGGTCGCGGGAAGATTGCCACCGGTCCGTTCACGCCCTCAGTCAAGTGGGCTTTTGACTCTTCAATTAAGCCGCTGCCATTTGATCCAGAAGCAGCCAAAAAGTTGCTCGAGGAAGCTGGCTGGATGGTCGGTGGAGATGGGGTGCGCGTTAAGGATGGCAATAGGCTGCATTTCTCAATGCTTTACGACCCGTCCAACCCGACACGCGCTCGGACTGCTCTTGTTGCCCAGCAGCAATGGGCTGAAATCGGTGTTTCCGTCGAATTCGAGACATCTGAGTACCGCGCCATTGTTGCTCGTGTCCGCTCGAATCCACCGAACTACGAGCTCAATCCGAACTATCTGATCACACCGCCTGACCCTGACGGCATTGCGAATTATTACTTCGCGGATTCTCTAGCCAACACCATGGACTACGCGAATCCGGAGGTTGATAAGCTCTTCGCCATGGGCTCAACGGCAAGTGACCAGGCAAGCCGAGGAGCAATCTACAAAAAGATACAAGCGATCATTCATCAGGAGCAGCCAAACGTATTCACGGTTTATCCAGAGGAACTTCAGGCGTTGGGGAGCAGCGTCGAATTCTTCCCCAAAGTCGGATACCGAAATGCCCTGGCTTGGGCTCACCTGATCTCAAAGCACTAGGCGCAGGGGGCGAAAGTGGGGAGATATGTTCTGCGCAGACTTGCCGAGTCTGTCGCGCTGATCCTTCTGATCACAATCTTCACTTTCGCCCTGATAAGTGCCGCGCCGGGCGGTCCGAGCATCCTGCTCGACCCGAACATGACGCCCGAAGATACCGAAAGGTTGCGGGCTCTATATGGGTTAGACCGCCCGGTCTACGAACAATATCTGCGCTGGTTGTGGCAAACCGTGCAGGGCAATCTGGGCTACAGCCTTGGCGTCGGTCGCCCTGTTAGCGAGTTGATCGCCAGGGCCCTGCCCGCCACCCTAATATTGTCGGGTTCGGCGCTCGCCGTTGCCATTCTCTTCGCCATTCCGCTCGGCATCATCGCTGCGGTAAGACAGAACAGCTGGCTCGACCGCATGTTGACCACAGTGAGCTTTTTCGGCCTGTCGCTTCCGGTCTTCTGGTTTGGGCTGATGTTGATCATCATGTTCGCGGTGTTGTTACGCTGGCTGCCGGCCGGTGGCATGCTGACACCGGGCAAGGGCTCGCTTGCCGATCTTGGCCTCCATCTCATTTTACCGGTAATCGCACTGTCGACGGGGATTGTGGCCGAGCTGGTTCGCTACACCCGCTCCTCAATGATCGGTGTGTTGGGGCAGGACTATGTGCGCACCGCCCGGGCAAAAGGCGTGGCGGAACCTGTCGTGATAACCAAACACGCATTCCGCACAGCCCTTATCCCTGTCGTTACGCTGCTTGGCATGTTGATCCCGCGCCTGGTCGGCGGAGCAGCCGTAACCGAAAGCGTCTTTTCCTGGCCCGGTATGGGACGGCTTGCCGTCTCCGCAGCCTTCAATCAGGACTACCCCACGATCATGGGTATCACGCTTGTGATCTCCCTTGTCGTCATCATTTCGAACTTTATCGTCGATCTTGTGTACGCAAAGTTGGATCCCCGTGTCAGCTATCGATAAGTTATCTTCCCCGCATTCGCGACATGCATCCACATCGCCAGCCGGCCGCGCTTGGCGTGCACTCTGGAAAAGCATATCGGCGCGGCTGGCCTTTTGTGTGCTCGGCTTTGTGGCTGTCATGTCCCTCGCCGCGCCATGGGTGGCACCCTATGACCCGGCGGCCATCAACATGTTCAATACTATGGCTCCGCCCTCTGCGGACCATTGGTTAGGTACGGACGAAAACGGCCGCGACGTTCTATCACGGCTGATCTATGGCGGTCGGGTCTCGCTGGCCGTCGGTCTTGCAAGCATGACGGCGGCGATACTGATCGGTGCGACATTGGGTGCATTGGCCGGTTTTTTCGGTGGGTGGGTTGATTCCCTCATCAGCCGTACGATCGACGGGATGCTTTCAATCCCGCTGTTCTTTTTCGTTTTAACAACGCTGGCGCTATTCGGCTCATCGCTGACCGTTCTGATCCTGGTGATCGCCTTAACCACCTGGATGCCAGTGGCGCGTATCGTTCGCGGCGAGATCACTGCCAATCGCGAGCTGCAATATGTTGAAGCGGCAGCGGCGCTTGGCGTTCGAAAAATGAAAATTCTGTTCGCACACCTCCTGCCACAATCCACCCCCTCGATAATCGTTGCCGCTACGCTCGGTATCGCTGAGGCCATTATTATCGAATCCGCGCTGAGCTATCTGGGCGTTGGCGTGCGCCCTCCCACCCCATCCTGGGGAAATATGCTCTCCGAGGCGCGCGGTTTTATCTTCCAAGCACCGATTCTTACCGTTTATCCCGGCGCGATGATTTTCATCGGGGTGCTGGCATTCAACACGCTCGGCGACGCTATCCGAGACGCGACGGACCCCCGAAAAAGATAGGAGATTTTGATCCATGAAGATCTGTACTCTGGTTAATGATGAACGGCTCAACTATTTGCGCCAGCATGCCAGCCCCGGTGTCGAGCTGGACAACCTGGCCGATTTCCCGGGTAAAATGACACGTCCCAGCAGCATTGAGTCACGCATGGCGCAGCTGGAGGTTGCGCAGTGGGTGATCGAACGCGCCATGGAAGCCGAGCGGCGCGGATATGACGCGGTTGTCACCGGCTGTTTTGGCGATCCCGGCGTCGATGCCGCGCGCGAGCGGGTCAGTATTCCTGTTATCGCCCCCGGGGAAACGGCGCTGCTGACCGCGCGAATGCTCAGCCACCGCTTCAGCATCATCACGCCGCTCCCGCAGACGATCCCGCTCGCCCACGAGCAGGCCCACAAGGTCGGCGTCGCGCCATCCGTCGCGTCTATCCGCGCATTTGATGTGCCTGTCGAGCGCATCCGTGAGCGCGACCCCAAGACCATTGAGGCACTTGTGAAGCTCAGCCAACGCTGCGTTGAGGAGGACCAAGCGGAACTGCTCGTCTTTGGCTGCGCGAGCATGTCACTCATATCCGATGCCGTCGCGCCGAACGTCAATGCACCGATAATCAACTCCGTCCGGCTTTCCCTCCGCGCTGCGGAGATGCTGGTCGGCGCTGGCCTCTCGCACAGCCCCGTCACGTTCCCGGTACCAGTCAAACTCGATGTCGGCGCCGCCGCATGACAATCAGGACCGTTGAAGCAGCCATTGCCGAATTGGACAACGTCACGCTCGTGACTTCCTACGGCGGCAATGTCACGCGCCGTCAACACATCTTCGTCGCCATCGCCGACGAAAACGGAGTGACAGGCTTTGGTGAAGGGTCGCCGCTGCCACATTTCAGCGGCGAACGCGCGCCGGAAATGCTGAACATCATCCGCCAAGTCTTCGCTCCGGTGTTGGTCGGAATTGACCCCTTCGATATCGAAAGCGCCTGGCAGCGGATTGATAGCGCCCTCCCACACCACCATGCCTCGAAGGCAGCGCTGGTTAACGCTCTTTATGACCTTCAGGGAAAACATGTTGGCCTGCCAGCCGGTGTTTTTCTTGGTGGCAGGCTGCGCGACAATATTCCGCTCGGTCGAGGCGTCGGAATCGGTGATGACGCTTCAGTAATTGCCTGTTCTGAACACCTTTGGTCAAAGGGTGCACGCACATTAAAATTCAAGATCGGCACCGATTCTGAAAGGGATATCCGCATCATTCGTGCGGTCCGGGACACCCTACCTCCGGAACTTGAAATCCGCGCCGACGCAAATGCCGGCTACAGCTTTTCCCAGGCACAGCGCTTTCTTCGCGGCGTTGCAGAATGTCGACTGCAGTATCTGGAGCAGCCGCTCCATCCCGACGACTGGCGTGGCCTGGCAAAGCTTCGGCAGTATGGCACACCTATCGCAGTCGACGAAAGTTTGTTCAGCCTACGTGATGCTTTGGGATTAATACAAGCCGAGGCAGCTGATGTGATGATCATCAAGATAATAAAGCTTGGCGGTATGCATCAAGCACGCAAGGTAGTTGCCTTGGCAGAGGCGGCGGGTATCACTTGCGTTGCCGTCAGCCCCTATGAGTCGGCTCTCGGCGCAGCCGCCAATCTCCATCTAGCAGCTTCATCATCCGCGTTTCCCTTCGCCGCTGAACTGGCCGCAGGGCCTTCAGCGGTCACTCTTGAAGGTGGCAGTTACATTGAAACAGACGGCAATAGCGCGCTGGTGCCGAAAAAAGAAGGTATTGGCATTTCACTTCCAAATACCCTTTTCGACACAGCAATCCACGCTGCTGCCGGTGCCTAGCTGCTGAACGATACGATCGTCAGAAAGCCACAGACATGACCCAACGCCCACCACTGCTCAAGGTCGAAAACCTTGAAACACGGTTCGTGACCGACGGAGGGACAATTCGAGCTGTCAACGGGGTAAGCTTTGAAGTCGGTTACGGCGAAACGCTGGCTATTGTCGGCGAATCCGGTTCAGGCAAATCTGTTACGAGCCTGTCAGTGATGGGGCTGCTGGATGCCCGCGCAGGGGCTACTGCCCAAGGGCGCATCCTGTTTGAGGGAGAGGACCTCATAACCATGCCGCCGTCGCAGGTTCGCGCCATTCGCGGCAAGGATATTTCGATGATCTTCCAGGAGCCAATGACCAGCCTCAATCCTGTATATACGATCGGAGAGCAAATTGCCGAAGCGATGCGCGTCCATCAAAAAGCCGATAATGTGACAGCGATGAAGCGGGCGGTGCAAATGCTCGACATGGTCGGCATTTCCGAGCCATCGAAACGCGCACTCAATTTTCCGCACCAGTTGTCGGGTGGAATGCGTCAGCGAGTGATGATTGCTATGGCACTATCATGCAATCCCAAACTCTTGATCGCGGACGAACCAACGACAGCGCTTGATGTCACTATCCAGGCCCAGATACTTGAACTGATGCGCGATCTACAGCGTGAGACTGGGATGTCGATACTATTCATCACTCACGATTTGGGAGTAGTCGCCGAAATTGCCGATCGTGTACTCGTCATGTACGCCGCGCGTGTTGTCGAGGAAGGCCCTGTAAACGAGATTTTCGCCCATCCAAGAATGCCGTATACAGTGGGTCTCTTGAATTCGGTGCCCCGGGTCAACCGTAAGGTTGACGGCGAGAAAATGCTCTATGCCATTCCTGGCAACATCCCGGCACCAACCGAGCTTCCTCAGGGGTGTAGTTTCAATCCACGCTGCGAATACACCCAATCTGCCTGTACCAAGGAAGTTCCACCATTTGAAACGGTTGCTCCAAACCATAAAGTTCGATGCCTGTACTGGCAGAATCTTGATCTCCGCAGCCGGAGAGCGCAGCCATGACACAAGAGGAGCTTATCTCATCACCCCTCCTTAAAATCAGTAACTTGAAGAAGTATTTTCCCATCAGTGTGAGCCTGTTCAAGGAGGTCCAAGAAACCGTATATGCTGTCAACGGATTCTCTCTGGATATTGGTCGTGGTGAAGTGGTCGGTTTGGTAGGCGAGTCGGGATCTGGCAAAACGACAGCCGGACGCACGATATTGCGTCTCGTGGAACCAACTGCCGGACAAGTGTTTTTTGAAGGTGTTGACATTTGCAAGTTGCCTGCGCGTCAAATGCGTGACTACCGACGTAAGATGCAGATTATCTTTCAAGACCCTTTTGGAAGTCTGGACCCGCGTTTTACGGCAGAAGCAATCATCGGCGAAGCCATCGACACCCACCGGTTGGCAAGAGGCCCCAAACGCCGCGATCGCATCGTTAGTCTGCTTGAGATGACTGGCCTCGGCGCGGAATATCTCAACCGCTATCCGCATGAATTTTCCGGTGGTCAGCGACAGCGGATTGGTATCGCGCGAGCTCTGGCCGTTGAGCCACAGTTTATCGTTGCCGATGAGCCGGTGTCAGCACTCGACGTGTCAATCCAGGCGCAAGTACTCAATCTGCTGCAGGAACTTAAACGCACTCTGCAACTTACCCTTTTGATGATTGCCCACGATTTAGCGGTTGTGGAAATCAGCTGCGATCGGGTTGTGGTGATGTATCTAGGTCACATCATGGAAGTTGCCCAAACCCGAGATCTGTTCTCCAATCCGCACCACCCCTATACCGAAGCGCTCTTAGACGCTGTGCCGATATCCGACCCGACACAACGCCGCCAGCGCCGCACCACGTTGAAAGGTGAGATCCCTAGTCCCATCAGGCCGCCTTCGGGATGCGTTTTCCGCACACGATGTCCCCTGGCAACCTCAGAATGCGCAAAAAGCAGGCCGCCATTGGAGGAAGTCGCTCCCGGCCATTTGAAAGCATGCTTTCATCGCTGATGACCCGAGCCTCCGATTTTTTTTCCAATTTTTTTGTAGAGTCCGCCCGACAGTGGGATGGACAGACAAAGCCTGGGTCAGACACGTGTATAGGCCCCAAGTTCACGCATGAAGCGTTCCAGCGTTTCTGGGCGATGTTTCGAGTAAGTGCCCGCGTCAAGCCAGCGATTCATATAGATTAGGTTCTTCTCGACAATATCCGGCGTACGCTCAAGTCGATCAAGGGCGCGTTCAATTGCACAAACAACGGACTCTCCTTCACGAACTTCTTCCATCGCGTCTCGCGGAAACGGGATAAGGAAATCATACGGTGAAAGATCATTCGAGACGACCATGCACCGTGCGTATATCGCTTCGAAATGACGATAGGTCCACGGAGCGTAACCGCTGGGGGCGAGTGCGACCTTCGACTGGCATAATCCCGCATAGTAGTCGAAGAATCGGATCTTTTTTTTATCGAGCCAACACGTTTCAAGCCACTTGGCGTCAGCGTGATCGGAAAATTTTTCCTTCCATTTGCGACCACCAACAAATCCGCCCCAAAAAGACAAATCAGGACGTTCACGTTTCACATCTATCATCCACCTGAGTCGTTCATTGGTATCGATGGAACCGGTTGGATGCGCGACAATCCCACGTCGTATGACTTTTCCGGAAAGGTTCCGCGCCGCCGCTTCCTCGCTGCCGATCTAATTGCCAAATTCAAGCGATTGTTGAGCGGGGGGCGTTTTATTGGCAAGAGGCCGACACGGCAGGGATAATCACTGTCTCGACGGCGATAAGTCTTAAGACAAATATCGGTGTGACAGAGCAGCAGTTCGGTGTCCGAATCAGTCCAATAAATCTCGCGGTAGTCCGACGAATCATAAAGGATCAGGCGTCGAAATCTTATGTTTCGCAAGTGTTCACCGTGCACCGATGTCGGGAGTCCAACGAATAGCCAATCTGTATCCAGAGGCTCCGGGCGGCTCAGGAGTTGCGAAGGACGTAGCAGTTTCACTGCTCGACGCCCAAAGTAGGCTTCTAGAAACCAGTACAATCCGAGTTCAGCATAGGCACCAAAATTCGATGCCAGCCACCAGAAAGCTTTCGTGCCTCGGAAACCGGAGTCATGCTCGGCTCCATCACTGATGACGACTGTATAGGTACTTGCTTCCAATCCACCTTTTCCTTGGATGAAATCGGAGTCATCGCCGATAATACCATGGGAGGTTCGATGTGGGGAGTTGTGAACAAGATTGGACCCGGTCGGGCCAGTTTCAGGGGGGCAAGACCAGGGACTGAAAGATGGGAAGCAAGCGATATCGCCCTGGGGAGATCGTCTCGAAGCTGAGGCAAGGCCGATAAACGCGGGATCTTCGTTGAGCGGGTCATGCACACAGAACTCCGGCCAAAGCCAGACACCTGAACAAATCATCGGAATGCTGCAGAAAACGGACGTCCGTTTGAGACTGGCCAGTCAATCAGAGCCGACCGGCAGACAACCACAGACAACAGGGAACGGGAGCAGGCTCAATCTGGGAATCCCGAAACCGGTTCTGCGTTCACGAAGGCCGCTTTAGCCGTCGTTGAACCGTGCGATCATCTCATCCCAGACAGGGGCCAGCTCCAGAAGCCCGTCCCAGAATGACGGCTCACGGCGGCGGTCGAATGAGTCCAGCGGGACACCCTGCTGCTCGACCCAGGTGTAGTAGCCCAGATTGAAGATGCGCTCCCGGTCGAACCGGCCCAGTTCCTGCATATGGTCGATGCCGATGCCGAGGATGTGGCGGCCACACGTTTCCGCGGCGGCGATGTCATCAAACCGGCCCGCGTAATGCTTGTCCTCGGCAATATCCATCTCCGTGCGGTACATGTCGGCACCGTCGGTCGCGACGGTCAGCACCACATCGTCGCCACCCAGATCCATGTATTTGGCATATTTGATGGCGCCGAGGATATTGGCGATCGAAGACAGGCCGAGATTGCCGAGGCCTGCGATCTGCTCCTGGCCGAGTCCCCTGTGTTCGGAGAGATATTTGCGGCCCGCCGAAGTGTTGAACGCCAGGTTCAACCCGTCGCAGGCGGTGTCGGAGACGGCAATGACGAAATCGGTGCCCATGACATTGTGGATGAGCGGGACGTGCTTGTCGCCAATACCCTGGATGTTGTGCTCGCCATAGCCGTTGTAGAGCAGGGTCGGGCATTCAAGCGCCTCGATGGCGCCGGTGTGCGTGCCGAGCGCCTGCTTGAGATAGTCGCCGGCCGCCAGTGTGCCCGCCGATCCGGTTGCCGCGACAAAGGCGCGCGCGCGCAATGTCCCGTCGGCGTTCAGATGGTCAAAGATCCGTTGCAGCGCCGGGCCTGTCACCGAGCGGTGGATGATGTAGTTCCCGTATTCGCTGAACTGGTTGAGGATCAGGTTCCCCGGATCTTCGGCCAGTGTATGGCAGGCATCGTAGATCTCCTTCACATTGCTCTCCGTGCCCGGTGTCCGGTAGATGTCGGCCGGATCGGCCAGCCAGGCGTTGAGCCAGTCGAACCGTTCCCGGCTCATGCCCTCCGGCAGCACGGCCACCGACCGGCACCCGAGCAGGGTGGCGATCGCCACGCCACCGCGGCAGTAATTGCCCGTCGACGGCCAGACGGCGCGATGCCGGCTTGCGTCGAACGCGCCGGACATGAGCCGCGGGATCAGGCAGCCATAGGCGGCCAGAACCTTGTGGGTGCCGATCATCGGGAAACGGTTGCCAAGGGCGACCGCGATCCTGGCCTTCACACCGGTCAGCGCTTCCGGCAGCACGATGTGCTCCGGCACCGCGGCCAGATCCCGCCGTTCGCCATCATTGTGCCAGTGCACCCGGAACAGGTTGCGCGCATCCGGCGCGTCGGGATCGGCATCGGCGATCTCTCGTGATTTTGACGCGAGATGGCGGACCGGATCGGCGAGTTCGGCGATCTTCGGCAAGACCACGCCCGCCTTGCGCAGCTTGCCGACATTGCGGTCATAGGCAGACCGGTCGACGATTTCGTTTTCAAGGCCGGGAAACGTCTTCATTTGCTCTTTGTCCGTTCACGTGCCCGGTGCGATCAAGGCCGGCACCCGGCACACTGTGTTGTGCCGATGCATTGGCTCGGCCCGCAAATTCCCGGCGCCTTGCGGCGGCCGGCCAGATTCCGGGCGGCGATCGCCCATGATGTTGTTCCAAGGTCCGGGCTCCGGATCACGGCTTCGGTTTCGTGATCAGGCCGTAGGACTCCGGCTCGCGGTGCAGGGCGAGATCGAATATGTGATCCTGGATTTCTCCGCAGTGGTCGAGATCGCAAGCGTGGGTGATCACTTCATCACACAGCGTTTGGCACTGGGCAACAATCTCTCCGGTCGGCGCAATGATACATGTCCCGCCGATCAAATCGCAGCCTTCCTCTTTGCCTGCTTTTGCAACACCGACCACCCAGGTGCCGTTTTGATATGCGCCAGCCTGCATGACCAGATGATTGTGAAAACCCTGAAGATGATCATGCTGCGGAACCGGGGGGTAGTGGACCGGCGTGTTGTACCCCAGCACCACCATTTCAACCTGCTGTAGCCCCATTACCCGGAATGTTTCCGGCCAACGACGGTCATTGCAGATACACATGCCGAAACGCCCGCCGAACGCATCAAATATCGGAAATCCGAGGTTGCCCGGTTCGAAGTAGCGCTTCTCCAGATGCTGAAATGGGCGCCATGGCTCATTTTCGATATGGCCCGGGAGATGGACTTTCCGATATTTGCCAACGATATCGCCGGTCCGGTCAACCAGTATGGACGTGTTGTAGCGAAGGGTCCGGCCGCCGGTTTCGTCAAGTTCGGCATAGCCCAGATAGAATCCGACACCGAGCTTTCGCGCCGTATCAAACAGCGGCTGTGTCTCCTTGCCCGGCATCGTGCGTTCGAAGAACGAGTCGATTTCGCGCTGGTCCGTCATGAACCATCGGGGAAAAAAGGTCGTCAGTGCCAGTTCCGGATAAACGACGATATCCGCACCCCTGTCCTTGGCCTCATGCATCATGGCGATCATCCTGCGCACCGCCGAGGCCCGTGATTCATCGCGGGCAATCGGACCCATCTGGGCAGCCGCCATGGTAACCAGTCTCGACATCGGCATCCCCTATTCAGCGCTGGCCAGCACCGCCCGCAACAGCACATCGGCGCCGGCCCGTATGTGTTCCGGCGACGTGTATTCTTCGATATTGTGGCTGATGCCGTCCCTGGACGGTACAAAGATCATGGCGGTCGGACAGTTCGGCGCGAACATCTGTGCATCGTGGCCGGCCCCCGACGGCATGCGGCGGGAGGTGTAACCAAGTTCGCCGGCCGTCTTCTCAACCATCGAAATCTTCGCCGGATCAAAGTCGACCGGCGAAAAACGGGCCAACGACCGAACTTGCAAGTCGACCCCCTCGGCCTGGGCGGTGGTCGCGGCGAAGGTCGACATGCGCGCCTCCGCCTTCCTGAGGAGCTCATCGTCCGTGTTGCGCAGGTCGACGGTGACACGCGCCCGGCAGGCGATGACATTGACCAGATTGGGTGCGAGTTCATTGACGCCGACCGTGGCGACCTGATCACCGCCAAAGTCGCGGGCGATGGCGCGCGCCTCTGTCGCGATGGCCGCAGCGACATAGCCGGCGTCATGTCGCATACGCATCGGTGTCGTGCCGGCGTGGTTGGCGACGCCGGACATTGTGTATTCCGTCCAGGAGATACCCTGCACGCCGGTAACCGCGCCGATCGTGATCCGCTCTTCCTCCAGCACCGGCCCCTGTTCGACGTGCAATTCGAAAAAGCAGTGAGCACGAAAACCGCCGACCGGCATTGGCCCGGCATAGCCGATGTTGTTCAGGTTCTCCTCAACGCTTGAGCCATCGATGCCTGGCGAAGCCAGCATCTCCGCGAGGTCAAGGCTGCCCTGGAAGACGCCGCTTCCCATCATGTCCGGTGCGAACCGGGCACCTTCCTCGTTGGTAAAGGCGCCGACGGCGACCGGTCTGCGCGTCACGATACCCGCATCGTTGAGAACGGCGACCACCTCCAGAGCGGCCAGCACGCCAAGTGCGCCGTCGTAAAGACCGCCGGTGGCCACGGTGTCGATGTGCGACCCCGCCATGACCGGAGGACCGTCTTCCCGACCCGGCCGGACAGCCACGATGTTGCCGATTTGATCGACGGATACATCGAGCCCCAATTCCCTCATCCAGCCAACCACGAGGTCACGGCCCCGCCGATCCTCGTCGCTCAGCGCCAACCGGCACACCCCGCCGCCGTCCAAGGCGCCGATTTTGCCGAGTTCCCCGATCCGTCCCATCAGCCGGTCGATATCGACCCTCAGGTTACCCGTCGGCATGCCGGCTCTCCTGCGATTGCAGCTGGTCGGGATGACGTCCGACAATTTCGGCATAGGTTGTCGGATCGGTCGCCCCTTCGGTTCCAAACACCACGACGCGCGCGTCTTCATCCAGTTGCAGGGTTCGGCGCATGTCTTCGTTGCCGGCGGCCGTCAGAACGCCGGCGAGGCCGGCCACGCCGGATTCTCCGCCGACAATGATCGGGTCGCCATCACGCGGCTGCGCCAGCAGGCGCATGCACCGGGCCGCGGCGGCATCCTCGATCGTCATCATCGCATCAGCGCCCCGGTATAGAATTTGCCAGGCGATACGGGAAACCTCACCGCACGCCAGGCCACCCATGAGCGAATTGAGATCGCCGGTGATCGCCGTTGGCCGGCCGGCCGCGAGGCTGGCGAACCAGCAGGCCGCGCCTGCCGGTTCGACCAGGATCGTTTTCGGTCGCTTCGGCCCGAAGGCTTGCCAGAACTGGGCACAGGTGGCGGCGGCCATGCCGCCAACGCCCGCCTGCAGGAAGATGTGGCTTGGGGACTGTCCGGCGGGCAATTGCTCTATGGTCTCCGCCGCCATCAGCGCGTAGCCCTGCATGACGTCACGCGGGGCCTGGGCGGAGACGTCGTTCGATGTATCCGGAATGACGAACCAGCCCTCTTGCGCCGCGGTCTGTTGTGCCTTGCGCACCGCATCGTCAAAGGTACCTGGATTTCGCCGAACCTGTGCGCCAAAGGAGGCGATCGCTTGTTCCCGCCCCTTGCTCACGGCTTCGTTGATGAAGATGACGCACCGGCAGCCGAACATGCGTGCGCCCCACGCCACCGACCGGCCGTGATTGCCGTCGGTTGCCGCGGTCACGGTGAGACCCGCCGCTTGTTCTGCGTACCTGCCGGCGACAAGGTCCGCGATTGTTACCTCGCCGCCGATCCCGGATATCCGCGGCAGTTCCCGCATCAGCATTCGCGCGACCGCGAAAGCACCGCCCAACGGTTTGAAGCTTTTCAGCCCGAAGCGATGGCCCTCGTCCTTGTAATACAGCTTTGCCATGCCGGCAGCGGTGGCCAGCCCGGGCAATTCTGTGAGTGGTGTCGGCCGATAGCCCGGCCAGCTGGCGATCACCGACCTTGCGATGGCCAAACCGGTTTCGTTCAGGATGTCTGCCTGCTCAGGCCCGTAGTCAGCACTGCTTGCAGCCGTCGGGTTGGGTGCCAGAGCCGCCTGCAGCTGTGAGAATGTGTCTATCATGGACAAGGTGATCGTGACCGCTTTTGCACGGCCGGTTGCCGCCAACAAGTCTTCCGGTTTTCGTGTTGGCGCGCACGCCGCTGCACCTTGCCGTTGGCATCCAGCATGGCGTTTGACAGCCGGTATGCTCCGCGCCGGGTTTTCCTTCGCCCAGCGCACGGATGGCCTGTTGAGTCCCCGCAGCGGTCCTGACCGGTAGGGGGGGCGGACGCCACAGTGAGCAAGCGCCCGCCGTCGGTGCCCGGTTCGGTGCCCAGTCCACCGGTCGGGCCGGTGATGCCGAGGACGTAGCCCGCCCTCAGACCGAATTGGACACGATGGCACATCCTGCCGGACGCGGCGATCAACATCGTCCAGGCCACCAGATGTCGCCCCGGTTCCTCGGTGAAGTTCAACTGATATTGTCCTAACATAGTCATTGGCAATTTGAAATCTTCATTTCTTTTTGTCAATGACTTTGAAATTTTTTTTTCATACTGAAGCAGGAGAAAGACTGCACCGGACGAGCGGCGGAAAAGCGGACCCCACTGTTGTGCCCGGCCAAATTGCTACCCAGCCATGCGGCTGAACGGCACACGACAAGCCGACGCGCTGCCGCCCGCGGCAGCCCGGGAGCGCCGATTTCCCGTTTACCGGCAACAGGATCGGCAGCGGTTCCGTTGTTCGCAACAAAATCGAAGTCTGCAATTCAGCCCGGTTACCTTTGTGATCTGAGTCGAATCAGCTCGCCGATCGCCACCAGCGCGATATTTGCCGCGACAATCAGGATGGCAAGTGCATCGAGTGTCGGCGAGATGGCGAAGCGGAAGTCGGAGGCCACCAGAACCGACAGCGGTTGTTTGCGACCGCTGACAAACGAGGTCAGGACGAACTCCGATGTCGACAGGACGAAGGAGATGAAAAATGCCGCCATGATCCCGTTGCGCATCAAAGGCAATGTGATGCGGCGAAACGCACTCCAGCGGCCCGCTCCCAGATCGGCTGCGGCCTCTTCCAGGCGTGGATCGATCCGGATCAGGACAGAGGCGATGATCAGCGAAGTGAACGGAAGGATGATCACGGTCTGGGCGGCAATTACCGTCAGCAGGGTGCGCTCGATTCCCAGTTCTGACAGCAGGATGAGCTGGGCCACCGCCAGAATGGCTTTGGGGATAAGGAACGGAATCAGAAGAAGGATCAGAAACAGCCCCTGAAGCCGCATCGCATAGCGGGTCAGCGCCAGGGCGGCGAGTGCGCCGAACAGGGAAGACAGGATCGACACCGGCAGCGCCACCGTCATGGTCACGGCAAAGCCGCCGCCGAGCCTGCCGTCAGTGAGCACTTCCTCGTACCAGCGCAGGGTAAAACCCTGTAGCGGGAAGGCGAAGACCTGCGAGTCGTTCAATGAAAATATCAAAACGACCATCACCGGCACATACATCACGCAATAAATCATCGCGACATAGGCGGTGACGATGCGGTTCCGGCGCCACAACATCGCTACTCTCCCCCGACCAGCGCGCGCGCCCAGTTGGTACGCGCGATGACAAGGGCCGCCATGCTCAGGAATATCCCGAGAATGGCCAGCATGGTCCATGCGATGGCAGAGCCCAGCGGCCAGTCGAATGCGGTGCCGAACAGATCGTTGATCGCACTGATAATGGTGATGCCCGACGCGCCGCCGACAAGCTGCGGCGTCAGATAGTCGCCAACAACCATGACGAAGACCATCATGCCGCCGGCGATCAATCCGGGTACGGTCAACGGAAATGTCACTCGCACAAAGCGCGACAGCTTGCCGGCGCCGAGATCACCGGCGGCTTCCAGCAGGCTGTCATCGAGATTTTCATATGCCAGCCACAGCCCCAGAACCATGAAGGGGAAAAAATTGTAGACCAGCACGATGTGGGTCGCCAGTGGACTGAACAGCAGCGCCTCGATCGGCGACTTGATGATCCCGGCCCATAGCAGGAAGCTGTTCAGCGCACCCTCGGTGCCCAGCACGACCCGCCAGGCGAATATCCGCACCAGGTCACCGGTATAGAGCGGTACCAGCAATAGAACCAGGAACGCCGACTTGGCGTTGCGTACGCGTTTGGCGATGAAAAACGCAACCGGGTGGCCGAGCACGGCAGTGATGCACACGACGGCGATGCCGGACAGAAAGGCTGAGCCGATCAGGCTGCGATAGGTGCCGGAGGAAACGATGGCGACGTAATTCTTCAAGGTCGGCTCGCGCAAAATGGCGACGAAGTCGACTTGGTAGAATGAGAACACAAACAGGATCGCCAGTGGCGCGATGCAGACGGCCAGCACGACTGCAACGATCGGCGCGGCCAGCCAGTTGCCGATGGCGGTGCGGCCTGTCACCCCTCTTCCCCGGGGCTGCCGGACGATATCCATGCGTCGGCCTGTCGGAAGGCGATCGAAACCGTACTGCCGACCGCCGGAACATCAGCCGGCGGAGTGTGGAAATTCAGGATCGTACCATCTGCCGCGCGCGCTTCCACCAGCCAGTCCGATCCGCGGTAGACGGTGTGCGACACGGTCAGGTCGAAAAGGCTCTCGGCCGCCAGGCGAAGCTGTTCGGGGCGTATGCACAGGGTGGCCCTGTCGCCCTGCGACAGGATTTCCGCACATGGGGCGCAGAATTGGCCGAGCGATGTTTCGATGATTGCCTCGTCACCTGAACGTTCTGATATCCGGCCGGCGATCCGGTTCGCGCCGCCGATGAAATCGGCCACGTAGGCATTGGCGGGACGCTGATAGATCTCGGCGGCGGGACCCTGCTGTTCGATCCGTCCGTCGTTCATGACGATGATCCAGTCGGACAGCGCAAAAGCCTCCTCCTGATCGTGGGTGACATGCAGAAATGTCATGCCGAGGCGCCGTTGCAGGTCCTTGAGTTCGATCTGCATGTCCTTGCGCATCCGCCGGTCGAGCGCCGAAAGCGGTTCGTCCAGCAGCAGAATTTTCGGTTCCTTGACGATGGCGCGCGCGAGTGCCACGCGCTGTTGCTGGCCGCCGGAAAGCTGGCGCGGGCGCCGCTCGGCGAAATCGTGCATGCGAACGATCTCCAGCGCCGCTTCGGTCGCGTTGTTCTGATCCTGGCGGTTCTTGTTCGAATAGGCCAGACCGAAGCAGACATTCTCAAACACGGTCATATGCGGAAACAGCGCATAGTTCTGGAATACCGTGTTGATGGGTCGTTTGTGCGCCGGCTGCTCGATCAGGGAGCGGTCTTCCAGTTCGAGAATACCCGAACTTACATCCTCAAAGCCGCCGACCATGCGCAGAATCGTCGTCTTGCCGCAGCCCGACGGCCCGAGAAGCGTGACATATGTATTTGTAAGGAGGTCGAAATCGACCCCCTTAACTGCGTGATGGACCCCGTAATATTTTTCAAGCGCACCTGCCCGAAGAAGCGACCGGTCGGCCAAAGATCCCTCCTCCGAAAGCGCCTGCCGCTAGAATTGCGCCAACATTAGCTGGCTTTGACTTCGTTCCAAAGGGCCACCCATTCGCTGTAGCGCGGCGGGTTTTGTTTCCACACAAAGCTGTCCATGACTGTCATGTCGTGAATGAATATCTTCTCTTGCTGTTCGGATGGCAGCTCGTCGCGGATCACGGACGTACTGGTCGCGTACGGACCGCCGAAGGCGAGTTTCTTGCTGTAAACCGGACCAAGCAGATAGTCGATCAGCGCATGGGCGGTATCGAGTTTCTCACCTTCGACGCCGGCCGGGATCGCCACCGTGTCACACCAGCCGATCACGCCGGCCTCCGGCAGTGCCATTCCCATGTCGATCCCACGGGCGCGCAGGTCATGATAGGGCGGCACCCAGGAAAACGCGCACGCGACTTCGCCGGAGGCGAACAGATTGGTCAGATCGCCGATCGAGTTCCAGTAGGTCCGCAGAAGTTTCTTTTGGGCTTTCAGGGCCTTTTTCACTTCTGCCAGTTCCTTGTCATCCAGCTGAAACATGCGATCCTCGGGAATGCCGAGATACATCGCCGCGATCATGATCCCTTCCAGCGCATAGTCGCGCATGGCCAGTTTGCCGGAATATTTATCGCCCTCAAAGAAGATTGACCAATCCGGCTCCTTGTCCAGCAAATCGGCGCGATACACGATCGGATTGATCCCCCAGTAAAAGGGTATGCCGTAGGTTTTGCCGTCCTTCTTGCCGAGATCGGTTTGCTTGAACACATCGTAAAGCGCATCGGCATGGGAAATTTTCGCCAGGTCGATCGGTTGCAGCAGGTTCGACGAGACATAGAATTCAACTTTGTCAAGACCGGGCGTGATCAGATCGACAGATGACGCGCCGCCGGCGCGAAGCTTTGCGAACTGTTCGTCATCGCTGCCGATGAAATTCTTGGTCAGCGATATGTCGGTCTTCGAAAGGAAACCTTCAAGATATTCGGGTTTCGCCAGGTTTTCCCACGTCATCCAGACGAATTCGTCCGACGCCGCCAGGCTGCCGGTCGGCGCGAGGCCACCAACAGCGGCACTCGCGGCAAACGCTTTCAGGATCGTCCGTCTGTCAAGCTGATGATACATATCCGGTCTCCATGTCTTTTTCCAAGCCACTGCTGTGCCACAAACTGTGCACGCCGATCGTAGCGGTATAAGCACTTTTTTGCAATATCTTTTTCATATTGTTGAGAATTGTAAAAATGCTTTTTCATATCCCTGATTGCTCCAAACCGGCTCGACGCGATGCGGGTCCGCGTTCCGTTCGAACAACATTGGTGTTTTCCTGTTCCGGGACCGTACCGGAAGTCAGGATTGCTGTTTGTTGAATTTCATGGGTAGGTCTACAATTGAAAAGGCGGCAACGGCATGTTGGTATCTATGAAAGATCGATTGCAATCAGCGCAAAACAAACGACTTACGGATGAGGCGCCTTCCGGTGGCCGGCCCAACAACAAGATTGTCGATTCCATCCACAAGGCCTACGAGACCTTCAGCAATCAGGAAAAAAAGGTTGCCGACTTTGTGCTGGAAGCGCCCGGCGAGTTGAGCGTCTACCCCGCTTCGGAATTGGCGCGGTTGTGCGGTGTTTCGAATGCGACCATCACCCGCTTTGTGCGCCGAATGGGGTTCAACAGTTATGATGAGGTGCGCCTTGCGGCTCGCGAGGCGCGCCGTTGGGGTTCTCCGCTCTACCAGCCTGCGGGCAATTTCAGCCGGGCCGAACGCGATGGCGATCACTTTCTCGCCGCCTTTGTCGAGACCGAGGTCAACAACCTCACGCAGGCGCTTGCCGGCCTGTCCCATGATGAAATCGACGAGATATCGACCGAACTGGTCAAAGCCCGCAATCTCGCTTTCATGGGGTTCCGCAACAGCTACTTTCTGGCGAGCTACGCCCGCACACAGTTCATGCATTTTCGTGACCGGACCCGGATCGTGCCTGGCGCCGGGGAAACGGTCACAGAGAGAACCTGCGACCTTGGCCCCGGCGATGTGGTCGTCGTTGTCGGGCTGCGCCGGATTGTCGGAACGCTGAGGCGCCATATCGTGGCGCTTTCGGAGCGAGACGCCAAAATACTGCTGATTACGGATCCTTCGGCGCGCATTGTGCCGGCCTATGCCCGCTGGACGATTACCTGCCCGGTCGAAACGCCGCACATTTTCGACAGCTACTCCGGGGTTCAGGCAATCCTGCGGTTGCTGGCTTATACGTGCTTCAAGAAATCGGGAAAGCAGGGGCGCGAATATATGGAAAAGATGGAGACGCTGCACGAAATGCTGGGCGAGTTCGAGTAGTGCCGTGAAATACCGTCGACCGAAAACGAAGCCGTGCAACCGCATCTCGACGAGACCGGCCACCATCTCGCCAAAGGCGCCCGTGCCGACATACTGTCCGATCGTGCCGGCTGGCCCGCCTCCAGCAAGTTCGACATGTCCAGACACTTCACTAGATCATCCCGCCATCGCGCTCGCGTGAGCCGCTCCCCCTCGTCCGGGTCACTGATTTGCGGTTTCTCCAAGGGGATTTCGGGTGCGGGGGCTCGAAAGCCAAGCTCGTGACGCGGCCGGATGAGGTCGTATTGACGCAGCCATCCTTTGATGGCGGTCGACGCCTGACGCCAACGCACACACAACGCTTCGCATGTGGCCTCATCGAGTACGTTCAACACTTTACAGGCGGATCCTCGGTTGTCAGGCCGCAGGCTTTAAAAGAATCCGGTCTCCCACGAGGATCGGTTTTCCCAGATCAAGCTCCGCTGCAATCGTTCTTGGCCGACGGGTTTCCTTCTCCGGAGCCTTCAATTCAGCCAACTGCGATCACCCCTGCCGCCAAGCCCCTTGCACCAGACCGTTAGATCGCATCTCTCACGCCGGGCGATCGACGCGCCGACGTCACCTCCGGTCCAGTCGACAACTGAAGTTCGATCTCACGCAGCAACCTCAGGAAATTTTCATCGCAATAGCGCTTCCCTCGCCATCTAGCGCTCTTTCGTTGGCAGCCTAGAAAGGGCAGGGGTCAAGCGGTCAGGACGCGACCGGATCGTGCGGTGACCTCCCGGTTCCGGCAATCAACTCGTCGCGCCGGTTGAAGATGTTCAAGTCGAGGGCGCGGCGCGAAGGGTTATCTGCAAGGTCGCTTCGGCGTCATCGCCAGGAATGCACGGGGGTCTGGCCGTCACGTTCTTTCTTTTTCGATAATGGCATCCAGCCTGGCTTTAAGTTCGCTCAGATCGCCGGTGTTGCAAATCACGTGATCAGCGGCATCCATCAGATACCCGTTTTGTTGAAACCCCGATTCGCCATCGCCCATTGCTTTCTTGTCGGCCAGATCGAAGATCTCCCGGCTGATCGGGTCGCCGTCCCGTGCTCGGCCGACAACGCGGCCAAAGCGGGTTTCTGACGGGACGCGAAGCGCGATCAGGGCGAAGCCGTAGCCGGATTTCGCCGCCATTGATTTGGTATAGGCAAGCTCTTCTGAATTGCGCAGACCGTCCAGCACGACATCGCGACCGGCGGCGCGATCCAGCCCCGCCAGGGCTTTCACGGCATAAATGTCGTTGCCTTCGGCGGCCTGGGTTTCCTGAGCATGCTGTTGCACCTGCTCGCGGCTTGGCACGCCAAATCGCGCTGCCGCTTCGGCGCGCAAGTTCGCTGCGACGGCGATCAGGTGAAATCCCCGGGCCGCCAGATGCGCAGACGAGGTCGACTTCCCCGCGCCGGATTCTCCGACCAGGGCAACCATCAACGGTTCGCCTTCGCTCATTGGGACATCTTTTCTCATGATGGAAGCGCTTTCACAATTTGTCAGAAAATTCAGAGCCGTGCAACTCATGTCTTGTTCGGAAGGTATTTTTTGGCGGTAAACATCAAAATTGACTTGCCAGGTAGAGTCTATTGACAGAATGGAAGCGCTACCATTAATGTGCGGAAGAACCATATGGGAGGAAGACATGTCGACGCACGGATTTTTGTCTGGGAAACGAATGGGTTCCGTTGTCTTGTTGGCGGCGACGGCTTTCGCCGGACCGGTTTTTGCAGAGCCGACAAGGGGCACGCTTGTTGTTGCGGTAAACCAGGAGCCACAGGATCTTGCGGCGCAGGGCACCTACAAGGAGATCAATGCCCCGGGTTTGCGCAACGTCGTCGAAACGCTCATCGCCGTTGATCCCGTATCGGGTGAGTTAAGCCCGATTCTTGCCACAGCCTGGGAACGGATCGACGACAGCACATTGCGGTTCACCATTCGCGACGGCGTGTCTTTCCACGATGGCACACCCCTGACCGCTGAAGCCGCTGCGGAATCGGTCACCTGGGTCTGGAGCCCCGAGAAGGCTTTTACCATCCAGGAATACGCCGGCCCCGGCACCATCACGGCCAAGGCGCTTGACGACAAAACCGTGGAAGTCAAATCGAGCGAACCGGATCCGCTGCTTGAGTTCCGGATGACTCTCAACGGCATCACCTCGGCCAAGCAGCTTGCCGAAAGCCCCGAACGGCATTTCGACACGCCGGTAGGGACCGGCCCATACAAATTCGAGGAATGGAAGAAGGGCCAGTACTGGACGGCAAGTTATAATCCCGGCTGGTGGGGCAATTCGGCCGGTGACGCCTATGGAACAACCAAGCCGGTTTACGCCGACCTCAAGTTCGTATTCCGCTCCGAAGACGCCGCCCGCGTGGCCATGGTACAAAGCGGGGAGGCGCAACTTGCCATGTTTCCGTCGGCCGATGAATGTGCTCGGGCGGAAAGCGAGGCTGGCTATGATTGTGTGACGGGCCCTTCCACGACCTATCTTTACGGGCGTCTCGACCATTCCCTCCATGCCGACCCGATCTTGCAGGATACCCGGATTCGCGAGGCGGTGTTTGCCGCCATTGATATCGAAGGGCTGGTCGGATTGGTTGGAATGGCATCGGTTCCCCAGGGACAGCTTGGCCCAAAGGGCACGATCGGCTTCAACGACGATGTCCAGCCTTATGCCTACGAGCCCGAGAAAGCGATGGCGCTTCTGGGCGAAGCCAGGGCAGATGGCGTGGACGTGGACAAGTTGAACATCGAGGTAGTCGGACGTGACACGACTCCCCGCATCAAACCGGTGGTCGAGGCAATTGGGGCCATGCTGGACAGTGTGGGGATCGGTACGACAATCAGGGTGCAAACCCCGCAAGAATTCAATCCGCGGGTCCGCATTACCGGCTATGCCAACGAGCCGGGGCGGCAGATGATGCAAGTCCATGTCAAAGGCAATCCGTCGGGCGACTACGGCCTGCTGTTGCAATCCAACTATGCCTGCCCGAACATCGATGATCCCAAGGGTCCCTCGCGCTCGTCGGTCTATTGCAACGAGGATTTTGACAGCAAGCTTTTCAAGGCCTTGGCAAGCTTTGGCGAAGCCCGTGGCAACCAGATGAAGGAACTGGTTCGGTTCGTCCATGACAAACACCTGATTGTGCCGCTGGCACTCTTGGATCGCGGCTATCTGGTTGAGGCCGGAACCGAATTCACATTCGGAACAGACCACCGCATACAGGCCGTTTATTTCAAGCCGGCCAACTGAACCTCCCGGGGGCGCCGGCCGCGTGTCGAATGGTTGGCGCCCCACATGTGATCGGCTGGTGTAGATTCCTGCTACACCAGCCGACATAACCGGTCAGATCGGGGAGCGACTTGTACCTTCTGAAGCGATTGGGCAATTCGCTCCTCATTCTGCTGCTGACGGTTAGCTTCGTGTTTATCGCCGGCAGAATGATCGGCGATCCGGCGTTGAACATGCTGGGCCCCGGCGCAAGCGATGTCGCCCTTGAAAACCTGCGGCGCGCAGCCGGTTTGAGCGACCCGATCCTTATCCAATACGCCCGCTACATCGGAAATTTGCTCCAGGGTGATTTTGGGGTCAGCTACCGGTACGGCTATTCGGTGCTGCCAACAGCGAGCCTGGAAGATATAGGCCAGCCGGTGATGGAGATCGTGCTGGAGCGTCTTCCTGCCACGTTCCTTCTTGCGGCCACGGCGCTCGGCTTTGCGGTTCCGCTTGGTCTGTTCATGGGTGTGACCGCGGCCGCCTATCCGCGTTCGATAGCGGATCGGATCGTCACCGTCCTTTCGCTGGCGGGCGTCTCGGTTGTCCAGTTCTGGCTTGGTCTCATGCTGATTGTCCTGTTCGCGGTCAACCTGGGCTGGCTTCCTACCGGCGGTTATGAAGGACCCTCCTATGTGATCCTGCCGGCACTTACGCTCGCGGCACGACCAATCGGACGCATCGCGCAGGTCACGCGCAGCGCCGTGCTGGAAGAGCTTTCCAAACCCTATGTCGTGACCGCCCGCGCCAAGGGCGTCGCCGAAGGCCGGGTCATTTATCTCCATGCCCTGAAGAATGCGGTGATCCCTATCGTCACGATGATCGGGGACGAATTGTCGGCCTTGCTGACCGGGGCGATATTGGTCGAGAAGGTCTTTGCATGGCCGGGCATCGGTCTTCTGATTATCGATTCCCTTTCGCACAGCGACTTGCCGCTGATCCAGGCCTCGATCGCCGTTGTCGCGGCCCTTGTCGTTGCGGTCAACCTCTTGGTGGACCTCAGCTATCGCCTGTTCAATCCGCGCATTCGCCTGAGCAAAGCGGAAACGTGAGCCCATGCCAACTCACGCCAACATCACAATCGAAGAGTCCATGGATGCCCGCGATGCCCGCATCACGGCAGGCGACTATGCGCTGGCGATCGTGCGGGACAAGGTCACGCTGATTGCCGTGATTTTTCTCGCCGCATTGATCGTGATTACGATCGGCGCGGAATTCCTGGCTCCCCACAAGCCAACCGGGCTGAATCTGGGCGACCGGCTGCTGCCCCCCTTTTCCACGGGGCGAAAAGGCGAGTTCTATCTTTTTGGCACCGACGAGTTGGGTCGGGATCTGTTCAGCCGGCTGATCTATGGCGCCCGTGTGTCGGTCTCCGTCGGTCTGTTGGGGGCAACGCTGTCCTGCATTCTGGGTGTCTTCGCCGGCCTGACAGCGGGATATCGCGGCGGGCTTTACGAAGACATCATCATGCGGCTGGTCGATGGCATGCTTTCGCTGCCCTCGCTTCTGGTCGCGCTGTTCGTCCTGTTCGTGTTGGGGGGCGGGTTCCTGAACCTGATCCTTGTGTTCTCCATCCTGCATTGGATGGTCTTTGCTCGGATGACGCGTGGCCTGGCGCTGGATGCGCGTTCGGCCACCTATGTGCAGGCGGCGCGTGCCCTTGGGGCCTCGGATTTCCGGATCATGTTCCGCCACATCCTGCCAAATATCGCAGCTCCGATCATGGTCTTGTTCACGCTTGAAATCGCGATCCTGATCCTGTCCGAAGCCTCGCTCAGCTTCCTTGGCTTCGGCGTGCAGCCGCCCGATCCGTCCTGGGGGCTGATGATCGCGGACGGGCGCGAGCACATCCGATCGGCCTGGTGGCTGGTGACGTTCCCGGGCCTCGCGATCTTCCTCACGGCTCTAAGCCTCAACCTCGTGGCGAACTGGGTGCGCGCCGTCACCGACCCCGTGCAGCGTTGGCGCTGGTTTGCGAAAGTGTGAGGTCGCCATGAATGTTCTCGCCTCCATCGAACACCTGCGCGTCGAGTTTCCCTCCAAGAACGGACCTGTCGCCGCCGTCAACGATGTGTCGTTTGACATCGCGCCGGGCGAGATCGTCGGGATCGTCGGTGAAAGCGGTTCGGGCAAATCCGTGTCGTCCTCTGCGCTGATGCAGCTAACGAAATTCACTGGCGGCAGGATTGCCGGCGGCGTGCTGACGCTGAACCGGCAGGACGGCAGCATCGTCGATCTGAGGAACGCTGACGAAGATCAGATGCGGCAGGTGCGCGGCAAGGACATCGGCATGATTTTTCAGGAGCCGATGACCGCGCTTAATCCCGCCTACACGATCGGCTGGCAAATGGCCGAGGGTTTGCAAATCCACGAAGGGCTGACCCGCGCCGAGGCCGACGCCCGTTCGCTGGAACTGTTGCGGCTGGTCAAGATCCCCGAACCCGAGCGTCGGCTGAAACAATATGCGCACGAGATGTCGGGCGGTATGCGGCAGCGCGTGGTGATCGCCATGGCGCTCGCCTGTAAGCCGAAGCTGCTGATCGCGGACGAGCCGACAACCGCGCTGGATGTCACCGTGCAGGCCGAAATTCTGACCCTGATCGACACGCTTCGCGATGAAACCGGCGCAGCCATCATGCTGATCACCCACGACATGGCCGTAGTTGCTCAGATGGCCGATAGGGTGATCGTGATGTACAAGGGCGACAAGGTTGAAGACGGCCCTGTCCGCCAAATCCTGAGCGACCCGCAGCACCCCTATACAAAGGCGCTTCTGGCGGCCGTCCCCAAGCTTGGCGACATGTCCGGCAAGCCCGATCCCGAGCCGATGAAAATTGTCGGCGCCAATGGCGATGAGGCCGCAAAGCCGATTGTTGCCGGGACCGAACGTCTGCTGGATGTCACAAACCTCGTCAAGAGATACACCATCGCCCGCGGCGCATTCGGACGCCCCACCGCGAAAGTACACGCAGTCGAAAACGTGTCTCTCCATGTCCACAGAAACGAAACGTTGGCGCTGGTGGGCGAATCCGGCAGCGGCAAGTCAGCGACGGGGCGCTGCATCCTGCGTCTCGACGAACCCGACGCCGGCAAGATCACATTCAAAGGGCGCGACGTGCTCGGCCTGACAAAGCCGGAAGTCCGGCAGCTGCGCCGCAATATGCAGATGATCTTTCAGGATCCGTTTGGATCGTTGAACCCCAAGATGCGGCTTCTCGATCAGGTGGCCGAACCAATCCGCAACTATCGGCTGGATAGCGGCAGCGCCGTCGAAGACCGGGTCGCGGCCCTGTTCGAGCGGGTCGGGTTGCCACACGGTTTCCTGAGACGCTATCCCGCCGAACTGTCCGGAGGTCAACGCCAAAGGGTCGCCATAGCACGCGCCCTTGCGGTGAATCCCGGGTTCATCGTCGCCGACGAAGCGGTTTCGGCGCTGGATGTTTCGGTGCAGGCCCAGGTGCTGAACCTGATGATGGAGCTTCAGGCCGATCTCGGCATCTCCTATCTGTTCATCAGCCACGACATGTCGGTGGTCGAGCGGGTCTCTCACCGGGTGGCGGTCATGTATCTCGGCAAGATCGTCGAGATTGGCGCGCGCCAGGATGTGTTCGAAAACCCGCAGCACGCCTATACACGCGCGCTTCTCGCCGCTGTTCCGAAACTGGATCCCGATATCGACATCAAGGACCGCGACATCGATGCCAAACCCGTCCCCTCTCCCATCCATCCGGTGGGATACGAACCGCCCGTTTGGGAGTATGTCACGGTGTCACCGGGGCACTTCGTCCTTTTGAACGATACAGATTACCGGTCCTGATGCAGCGGCAGGTTGCGCAGGAATATAAATTGCAGGAAGACAGCCGAATGCCAGCCTTTGCCATGAGACGCTGATGCCAGACGGAAAGACCCTTCGGAAAAGCCACGGCGTGGTCACGGCGCAAGACGTGGCGGACAAGGCCGGCGTGTCCCTGACCACGGTCTCGCGTTGCTTCAGCGATGCAGGCCCGGTCTCCAAGAAAACCCTTGATCGGGTTCGCAGCGTTGCCTCGCAGCTAGGCTACAGCCCCAATATTGCCGCCCGTTTGCTGGCGAGCCGCAAATCCAATCTGATCGGGCTTCTGGTCAACGACTTCGAAGATCCGGAAAACTTGGATCTGTTCCGCTTCGTCTCCTCAGAGGCGCAGAACCGCAAGCACCACGCAATCCTCTTGAACACATCGCAGGACAAAAGCGGGGCGGCTTCCATGGGTGCCGCCCTGTTGTCTCAGGTGGATGGCCTGCTGGTCGCAGCCTCACATCTTCCCGATGAAATCGTCGAGCGTTGCAAAGCACAGGACAAACCGATTGTTGTTGTCGGCAGACGATCCCTCAGACCGGAATACAGTTCTGTTTATTGCGACAACGAAATGGGGGCATCTCAGGTTGCCGAGTATTTTCATGCACAAGGGGTGACACGGCCCGCCTTCATCGGTGGCCAGCCCGACGCCACCGTTGTGATGGAACGCATGGCGGGTTTCGTGCGCCGCGTCGAGCAGCTTTATGGATTTCAGCCCATAACAAGGACGGCCGACCAGAACGACTATGACAACGGACGGTCCACGACATCGGAATTGCTGTCATTTCCGAAGTCTCCGGACGGGTACTTCTGCTCAAACGATCTGATCGCCGTTGGCGCGAAGGACGCGCTGTCCGAAACCGCCCGGAATCCCGGAACAGGAAGCGCCATCGTTGTGGGATTTGGTCAATCCATGCTGTCCCGGCTTGCAGCTTACCGGCTGCGGTCCGTCGGTCTGCCATTCGAGAAAATGGTACGCGCGGCCACCTCGCATCTGATCCAACAGGTCGGCGACGAGCCGCTTACGTCCACCGAAATCGCCTTCCCATGCGAGTTCTCCGGAGAAGAATAGCGTCAACGGAAGGTATCAGAATGGGAATTCCGTCACGTCTTCCGGCTGATTTGTGCTGCCCGGCCGATGTCAGGCGATATCGCTTCCTCTGCTCCGGTTTGTCTTTGGGAGCCAACGTCCGGCAACATCAATTCCGCTGATCCGCGCAGTTTGTGTCGAGAGCGTTCAATTGATGGATATGAGCCGCTCTGGGTTTCCCGGAAACCGTTTCGTTTGCGCCGCGCGGCGGCGGGTTCGGCCAACTAAGCGGAACGGCGCGCCCCGATTTCCACGGGTGCCTGCACCGGCGCGCCAGACGTTCCGTCGGCCGTCGATATTGCGCCCGCACCGACGTGCCGTCCGGGAACGGCGCGCCACGATCGAATTCCGCTTCCGCAATGGGTTGCGGAGATCTCCTTGCGCTACGTATCGCAGTGTGGAAATCACGATTGTCTGTGCATGCATTCCATTCCGTGCGGCGGGTCGCCTTTCATGACAAAAGTGCTCGTGAACTATGCGGATCGAACGTATCGGCGTAGCCAGAAAATCAATACGAAGAGCGGATTGAAAACAGGTGGATTTGACGAGGTCTGGTCTTTCGGCCCGCACCATCTGGATCGGGATTTTCGCCGGAAAAACCATGGGATTCTCAGCCAAAAGCGAGGGGCCGGATACTGGATATGGAAGCCCTACTTTGTACATCACGCGCTGATGAGAATACAGCCTGGAGATTTCTTGTTTTATTGTGATTCGGGGAGTTACTTCGTAAATTCTATAGAAAATCTGATTCATGCATTGGAAAAATCAGAGCAGGATCTGCTTTGTTTTGAACTGGGGGAATACGAAAAGCATTGGACCAAGAGAGATGCATTTGTTTTGCTTGATTGCGATGACGCGAAGTTCACGGAAACCAAACAGCGCCTGGCCAGTTTCAGCTTGTGGCGAAAATCCGCGCTAACCACGGCGTTGGCTGCCCAATGGCTTGCCGCAGCGCAGGACGAGCGCCTGCTCACCGATCTGCCGAACCAGATGGGATTGCCCAACTTCGACGGATTTCGCGCGCATCGCCATGACCAATCGATCTTCAGCCTGCTCACCAAGCGGCACGGCCTGCCGGCGTTCCGCGATCCCAGTCAATGGGGCAATACCGGTGCCGATGGCGATCCGGATTCAGCCTATCCGCAGGTGATTGTGCACACGCGGAGCAAAAACCATTCCGTTCCGCAAAAGATTGTCCGCGAAATTTCGCGTGCGGTTCGGCAGGTCCGAAATTTCCCGTTTGGCCAATCCTGAGCACAATTTGCTTTTCTTCGGCACCGTCAACCCGTGCCCGGCGCCGATGCGGTGACCGGGCCGAAAAGCCCCGCGCCCGGTGTTGAACACGGATCCGATAACGGGCCTGTCCGCGGCGCTTTCAGATGACACGATGCAGCAGCGGTTCCGCCACCGCAAGCCGCCTGTGGTTCTCGCGCACGACGGCAAGGCTGCGCAACAGCGTTTCACGTGTCAGCCAGGCGACATGCGGCGTTGCAACGACGTTGTCGAGTTGAAGAATCGGCGCCTCGGCGTCGATCGGTTCCTGCGCGAACACATCCAGGCCCGCCGCACTGATCGCGCCGCGTTCCAGCAATCGGGCAAGCGCGGACTGGTCGACAAGTTCGCCGCGCGCCGTGTTGATCAGGATCGCCCCCGGCTTCATGGCGGCCAGCGCTTCGGCGTCGAGATAGTTGCGGGTCTCCTCAGTCAGCGGCATGTGCAGCGACAGGATATCGCTTTGGGCAATCAGCGTCGCCTTGTCGACATGCCGGTAGGGCACATCGGCCGCCGGTTGGCGCGTTGTATAGATGACCTCCGCGCCCAATGCGGCGAGAACCGGCGCAAGCAGGCGGGGCACGGCGCCGAAGCCGCACAGCCCGATCCGGCGGCCGCTTACTTCGCCGAAATGCCCCTGCAACTGCGGCCCGACGACCCATCCGTCCGGCTGCCGTATTTGTCGGTCGAGGATTGTCATCCGCCGCAGGGTCGCCAATATCAACGCCAGCGTCATCTCCGCGACGGCCTGGCTGTTCGTTCCGGGCATGTTGCACACCGCGACATCATGCGCGCGCGCTGCCTCCAGATCGATCGTGTTTACGCCGACACCGATCTTCTGGATCAGCTTCAGCTTCGGTGCCCGCTCCAGCATCGATGCGGTTACGGGTTTTAGCACATGGCAGAGGATCTCGCTGTCCGCGATCTCCTGAAAATACCGCGCGTCGTCAGCTTCATCGACACATGTGAAGCGGAGCCCGTCGGACCCCGATTCCTCCAGCAGCGCCTTCAGCCCCGGTCCGGCGGCAAAGTGGAAGAGCGCCTTCACGTCGTGCTCCATGCAAAACACCGGTTTTCAGGCAGCGCCAATCCGCACGCGACCTCTTCCGATATGCGCAGGACTTCATTCCATTTGGCCATCCGCTCGGTGCGGGCAAACGAGCCGACTTTCAGTTGCGGCACGCCCCAGCCGACCGCGAGATGCGCAATCGTCACATCTTCCGTCTCGCCGGACCGTGCCGATACGACGGCGCCCCATCCATGTCGGCGTGCCGCGGTCAGGGCGGCGTGGGCGCCGGTCAGTGTGCCGACCTGGTTCGGCTTGATCAAAACCGCGTTGCAGGCGCCGTGTGTCGCCGCCTGGTCGATGCGCTCGGCGCTGGTCACCAGTGCATCGTCGCCGATGACTTCGACAGTGTCGCCGACCGCTGCGGTGAACGCGGCAAGTCCGGGCAGATCGTCTTCGGCCAGCGGATCCTCCACCGCGACGATGGGAAATCGCCGGATCCAGTCCTGGACACAGGCACTGAATTCCTCGCTGTTCATGGAGCGCTTGTCCCGGCCCAGCCGATACATGCCCGATTTTCCGAACTCCGAGGCCGCGATATCCAGCGAGATGGCCATGTCGATACCCGGTCGCAGCCCGGCGCCCTCGATCGCCCGGACCAGCGTCTCGATGGCGTCCTCATTGGAATCGAACATCGGCCACAGGCCACCCTCATCGGCGACCCCCGCGATTCGCCCTGATTCCGACATGATGCGATGGGCGGACAGATAGACTTCCGCGGTCCAGTCAAGCGCTGCGCCAAAGTCGGGGGCGCCGATGGCGACGACCATGAAATCCTGCAGATCAACGCGCCGCGCCGCATGTGCGCCTCCACCGAATATCTGGACTTCAGGCAACGGCATGAAGGCCGGCTCGCGGCCGTTTGCCAGATAGCGCCACAAGGCCTGCCCCGTCGCCGCCGCGGCCAGATGCGCCGCCGCCATCGATGCGGCAATCACGGCGTTGCCGCCAAGGCGCGCCAGATCGGCTGTACCATCGAGTTGGATGAGAACCTGATCGATGCCGGCCTGGTCGGTTGAATCCATGCCCTGGATGGCTGGCGCGATTTCGGCCGAAAAACCGGCGAGCGCGCCGCTGACGTCATAGCCGCCGAATTTCCCGCCGCCGTCGCGCAGGTCAACGGCTTCGCCCGATCCCGTCGATGCACCAGCCGGGGCGATCGCCCGTCCGACCGCGCCGTTTTGCGAACACAGCTCAACTTCGATGGTCGGACGGCCACGCGAATCCCACACGCGCCGCGCCCTGGCCTTCTCGATGGTCGATTCCATTATCCAACCTCGCTGTGGGTGGCCTTCAACAGCGCAGCGGGTTCGTCGGCCGGATCGAGAAGGAAGTGAATTGCGATCTTGCGAACCACGGCGCGTTGCCCTTCCTGTGTCAGATACTCGACCGGGGATTTTCCATCCACACGCGCCAGAAACAGGCCGGCGAGAAGGCGCGATATCCGTCGCTTCAAAGCCGGTTCGTCGGGATCGCGGCCATGTTCCAAATAAGCGGACAGAAAGGCTTCGGCCACGCCCGCATACCGGTCCGCCGCCTGCGGTCGGTGAACCATTTTCAGCAGGAAGTGGTTGAGCAGAAATGCCGGATCGAACGCCGGATCACCAAACCAGGCACATTCGGCGTCCAGAAGGCATATTCGCCCGTCCGTTGTGGCCAGGATGTTCTTCGGGCTGAGATCCCCATGGACCAGAACCTCGTTTCGCGCTGCGGTTTCCTCGATTATTCTTTGCAGCGGTTGCGCAAGCCGGCCATGCCGCCGCCCGCATTCGGCCAGATATGGGTCAAGGCGCAATGCATGGAAAAGTCCGGTCGTCTCGAAACGGCCGGCGATGGCCGCCTGATTGCGGCTTCGGCGGTGAAGAAGGCCCAGCCCGGCACCGACCGATGTGCCGATCCCGGGATCGGCGTCGCCATGCAACAGCGCGGTTTTCCAGACCTGCCAGATATGCGGGGGAAAATACGGCATCACCACAAGCCGCGCGGGTTCGTGTTCGGCAATCAGCTCCGGCGCCAGGCCAGGCGCCAGCTCCGCAGCGACGCGCAGGAATTCGGCTTCGTAGTGATTGCGTTCCACCGGTGCTTGCCAGTCCGCCTGCACCGCCAGTTTTGCACGGGCGCGTTTTACGCAGTACGTCCCCGTCGGCGTCTCCGCTTTCCAGATATCCGACGAAACGCCGCCGGCCAGCGCCGTATAGCGGATCGCCTGCGGATCCGCTGCAAGTCCGAGTTCGACAAGCACGCCGGAGATGGCGTCGCCGGCAACATCGGCGGATCGGGTTGCAGCCGGCATCAGCCTTCCTTGACGACCGGATTTGCAAGTATGCCCACGCCTTCCAGCTCGATCTCCATTTCGTCTCCGGGCTGAATGGGCCCAACGCCCGCCGGCGTTCCGGTGATGATCACATCGCCGGGCCGGAGCGTGACGGCCTGCGAAAGATAAACCACCAGATCGATCGCCGAGAACAGAAGATCGCTGGTGCGAATCGATTGCCGGGTCTCCCCATTGACGCGGGCCTGAAGCAGCAGGTCGCCGGGATCGAGATCCGTGGCGATCACCGGCCCGAGCGGGCAGAACGTATCGAAGCCCTTGCCGATCAGCAGACACCCCTGGTCCATCTCCTCGCTCTGGATCACGCGTTCGGAAATATCATTTGCGCACGTGCAGCCCAATATCACCCTTCCGGCCTCGTTCCGGTCCAGGCGCCGGCCCGGTTTCCCGATTACGATCGCCAGCTCCGCCTCGTAGTGAATGTTCTGCCCCTCATGGGGGTAGATCACCGGTTGGCCGGGACCGATTACGGCGTTGTCGGGCTTCATGAAGAGCATTGGCCGGGTCGGTGTCGGCGCGCCGGATTCTGCGATATGCGACACATAGTTCAGCCCGACCCCGAACAAGCGTGGCCGCTCAACCGGCGCCAGGAGTGTGACATCTGCCGCGCGATCCAGCTCATCGGTCAGCCTGAGGCTTTCAAAGGGCGACGTTTCCAGGCGCCGGTAGGCGTCGTATTCGACAGCTCCGTGGAAAGTGGTTCCGTCAGCAACACGGTAACGCGCAATCTGCATGCCGATCTCCATCCCAATCCTGTACCAAATTTGTCTCCGGGTCGCCGGCTGCCGGGCCTAGTCGGCCAAGTGCCGGTCGACCGGTCCGTCATGCGCGATGAACCGGCAGGACATGCGCATCGGGCTGCCGTTTGTTATCAGGCCGCTTGAATCACGAAACGGACCGACACTGATGACGCCCCAGTCGGCAACGAACCAGGCCTGACTGTCCGGCGCATCCGGAGCCACCGTCAGTCCTGCGACCTCGCTTCCTGGTCCCGGTCCGCAGAAATCAACCCATTTCGGTCCCCTGGTGCCGATGCCGGCGGCGCCCCGTCGGCCCTGGTCGTCGATTGGCATGGCATCCGGCGCCAGTCCCAGCGCATCGCAGATGCGGGCGTTGAAATAGGCATGGCGGGTCGGTCCGATTTCGACGGGCACCGGGCCCGCGGCCAGCAAGCTCTCCATGCGAAAACAGTGGGCGGTTTGCGAAACGGCGACCCGGGTTGTCCGGCGCTCGCGCAGCACCAGCCGGCCGTCCGCCGCCCCCCACTCGCGTGGCGAAGTCCATTCAAGGGCCTGAACGATTTCCGCTGTTGTCTCGTCGAGCGCGGTCATCTCGATGGACAGTGCGCGGATCGTTCCCGGCGCCCGGCCCTGAAAGACATCATTGCAATAAAAGCAGTAGTCGTAGCGCTCCGTTCCGTCGGGCCCGGGGTGAAGCGCGGCGACATGATCTGCCGCGCACCAGATACCGTTGTGATGGGGATGGTCCGCCGGGCTTTCCGAAGTCACGACGACACCCGCCGGTGTCCACACCGGATGCAGGTAAGCCCGATGCAGGCCCTGGGTAAAACCGGCGATTGGCATGTCGCGATAGGTCAGCACATCGCGATGGCCGCCGGCATAGGCCCCGGTCGGCAGGGCAATCGAGGCGGCGTCAAGTCGAAAGGGTCCCGGGTTGCTCATGGCGCGATCAAATGTGTCAGGCCCAGCGAAACGAATGGCACGAAAGTCACCACCAGCAATACGCAGATCAGTGCGGCGACAAACGGAAGGACAGCACGAAAGACCGCCGTCGCTTCCACGTTGCCGACCCGCGCGGTGGTGAAAACAAGCATGCCCAGCGGCGGTGTCAGCGCGCCGATCACCAGATTGATGACGACCACAATGCCGAAGTGAACCGGATCGACACCGGCGGCCATGGTCAGCGGCACGAGGATGGGAACCAGAATGACCATGGCGGCAATCAGTTCCATGAACAGTCCCACGACAAGCAGCATCAGGTTGATCAGCAGCAGCAGCATGACGGGATTTTCAGCAATATTGCCGAGTGCGCCACCGACGATTTGCGGAACCCTTTCGCTGGCCAGAACCCAGGCGAAGGGCGAGGCCGCGGCGATGACAACCATGACCGCCAGCGTATCCTGTAATGCATCGCGCGTCGCGGCGATCGCAGTGTGAACGGTGAGTTTGCGGTAAAGGAAGGCGCCGCAAAATACCGCATAGAGGAACGCCATGGCGCCCGCTTCTGTGGCCGTGAACACGCCGAGCCGGACGCCGCCGACAATCAGGACCGGCAGGATCAGGGCCGGCAATGCGGAGATCAGCGCCTGGAAGCGGTCGCGCCGGCTTGCAACCGGCGTGCCCGCCCCGTAGCCGGATTGGCGGGACTTGACCGCCACCACCAGCAGCAATGCACCGGCAACCAGAAATCCCGGCAGGATTGTCGCGATGAACAGCGCGCCGACCGAAACCGAGGCCAGCGCCCCGTATATGATCAGGGCCAGACTGGGTGGAATAAGGTTCGCGATGACCGAGGAGGCCGAGGTCAGCGCACAGGAAAAGGCCCGTGGATAGCCGCGCTTGGCCATGGACGGCACCATGATCTTTCCGATCGCCGCCGCATCCGCCATCGATGAACCGGAAACGCCCGCCATCATCGTATTGGTCACGACATTGACATGGCCAAGGCCGCCGCGAAAATGGCCGACAAGCCGCGTCGCAAGCTCGACAAGCCGCTCTGTGATGCCGCCGGCATTCATGAATGCCGCGGCCATGATGAAGAAGGGGATCGCCAGCAGAAGAAATGAATCCAGCGCGCTCGTCATGTTCTGCGATATCGTGACCATGACGAGCGGGTTTTTCGGTGCGAACGCTGCGAATGTGCCGAACACGAGGGCAAAGGCGATGGGCACGCCGGCAAACACCAAACCGAGCCCGACGACGACCAGCACGGCTGAGGTGGAAAACAGGCCAACGACACCGGCCAGGGCAAAGCGGATTGCAATATAGACAAGCGCACCGGCGATGACCGATCCCAGGCATTGCCATCGCGCGATACCGGTCCGTGGTGTGATGGCGAGCATGAACAGCGTCATGGTGGCGCCGGCCGGAATGGCATAAAACAGCCAGCGAATTGGCCACTCCATGGCCGGTGTGACCGTGCTGGCGCGCCCGGCAAGGTCAAGACCGTGGATGATCAGCATGATGCAGACAGCCGACATGATCGCTTGTGAAAACAGCGTTCCACGCCGTTTCCAGGATTCGGAAAACAATTGATCAGTCAGGTTGATTCGAAGATGCGTGCCGCGACGCGCACCGATCGCCATACCGGCAAAAACCAGCCAGACAAATGCAAATCGCGCCAGTTCCTCTGGCCAGGGCAGGCTCGAATTCAGGACATACCGAAAAAAAACCTGCACACACGCAATCAGGCAGGTGGACAGGAGCAGGAGGCCGCACACGGTCTCGATGCCGCGGTCGAAATACAATCCCAGCCTGTCGAGCAGCGGTGCCGGTTTCGCCGCGCTGTGATCAGCCTGCATCCTGCGTGCTCCAGCCCCGGGCCAATGTGGGCGGCGGGCCGTGCCGGCCCGCCATCACGTGTCGAATGCGGCGCGCCTAGCCGAGCGCCCTGATGTTGGCAATCATTTCCGCTGTTGCCGGGCTTTTCTTGCCGAACTCGTCAAACAGCGATTCTGAGGCGGAGACCCATTTGGCCTTTTCGTCGTCGGACAGTTCGATGACGTTCACGCCCGCCTTCTTCAGATCGTCGAGCGCGGTCTGTGTGTTGGCGCGGTTGACCTTGCGTTGCTCGGCGAACGCCTCCTTGGCGGTTGTGCGGACCATCTCCTGCATGTCGGCGGGCAGCTTGTCCATCCAGCCGGCATTCACCCGCACGGCTTTGGGCAGGAACCAATGATTTGTCAAAGTCAGATTGGCCGCCTGCTCGAACCACTTGAATCCGCGGATCGAGAAGAAATCCGCCTCCAGACCATCGATGACGCCGGTCGACAGGGCGTTGTATTGCTCCGCATAGGCCAGCGGGGTCGGATTGGCGCCCAGAAGGGTCCAGAAATCGACCCATACCTTCAGTTCCGGGACGCGGATTTTCACACCCGACAGTTCGTCAAGCGAATGCACCGGAGACTTGGTCAGCAAATGGCGAAATCCGACTTCGCCGAATGCGACGAACTCCACACCCGTCTTGTCGCGCGCGATCTGCGAAACCGACGCGCCGATCGGTCCCTGCAGAACCGCATCGACATGGGCCTCGTTTTTGTAGATGAAGCCCGGCGCGCCGCCGGTTGCCGCGATTTCAGGTGCGACGGCTTCTTCCGTGTCCGGCCCGCCGGTCGTGATTTCGATCGTGCCGATGCGATTGCCCTCGATCAGTTGCGAGTAACTGCCGAGCTGGCTGGCCGGGAAATGCTGGGCATCGATAGCGCCGTTGCTTTTTTCCCGAAGTGTTGCGGCCCATTGTTCAAACGCTTCCGAAATCGGTGAGGACACCGCCTCAGACGTCGCGATCCGGCATTGAACTGCCTGTGCGAATGCCGGTCTGGCCAGCGCCGGCATCGCAAGCGCGCTGGCGGCCACCAGTTTCATCGCATCGCGTCGTGATGCGGTCAGCGCACCGGATTTGGCGTGCGTTTTGGATCGGTTGTTCATGAAATCCTCCCTGAGCATGCTCATTCTTGTCACGGATCGGTCCGGTCAATTTGTTATGAGAACGTTCTCATGTCAAGGTGACAAAATAGCGGTTAATGTCCAGTGGCGCTTGCCGAGAGTTGAATGAACACCCAGAATTAATGCCGAAATCCGGGATATCTGCCGCAATTGCAACTGTTCAGATTTTGGAGTACACCGAACAGATAATGAGAACGTTGCCAAAATTACGGCCCAAAACGCGGCCCTTCGATCTGGAGCGCCGCAGGATTGCCGGCGCCGCCAACAGACTTTCCGGGGCCGGGGCTTGATTACAATCAAGGATATTGCGCGCGACGTGGGTCTTTCACCCGCCACGGTGGCCCGTGCCTTGGGCGACGGGCGCAACACCCGCCCGGAAACCCGAAGAAAAGTGCAGGAATCGGCCGAGCGCCTGGGCTATGTCGCCAACACCGCGGCGCGCATACTGCGCGGACATCACTCACACACCATTGGTCTGATTGTGCCGGATATCGTCAACAGCTTCTATGCAACCATGGCCAAGGCGATGGCCGAGTTGTGTGAAGAGGCCGACCATCAGCTTGTATTGGCGGTCACCGAAGACGACCCGGACCGTGAGGAACGTCAGATGCGGACGCTGGTTTCCGCGCGTGCCGCCGCGATTGCGCTGGTGCCCTCGCGCCAGCCAACCGACGAAACGCTCGACCTGGCCCGTCGTCAGCCTTTTGCGCAATTGATCCGCAACTCCGCGAAGTTTGATGCCGACCGGTTCTGTATCGACGAATCGAGCGCCTTGGAACAGGCGACAAGTCATCTGATCGGGCTCGGGCACCGCAGGATCCTGCTCGTTTGTGGTGACGACCGATACTCCACCGGTGTGGCGCGCCGACAGGGATATCTGAACAGCTTGCGCAACGCTGGGCTGGCCGCGGACCCGGAACTGGTCCGCGCCGCCCAACCGGATCTGGAACACGGCCAAAGGGCGCTTGAAGAATTGCCCGACGGTGTTACCGCCGTCATCGCCGCCGGTGTGCATTTGACCATGGGCATGGTCGAGGCAATCGAGCAGCGGGGCATTTCCGTGCCTGAGGAATTGTCGGTGGTCGGATTCGGTGATGCATCCTGGCAAGCATGGTGGCGCGGCGGCATGACCGCGATTTCCTTGCCCATGCGCCAATTGGTGCTCAATTGCGGATCCCACCTTGTCCGCCAGTCAAAGGCGGCCGCCGGCAAGCGGCAATCCCCGTCGCCGCTGGTCGTCTCTCACGCCGCCGCCCTGGTTGTCGGTGCGACAACGGCCCGCTGCCAGCCCGGACTTGTCAGACAATCGTGAATCCTGTCCTCTTGATATCAGTAATTCGATACGCCGGGATCCGTTGGATGCTGGCGGCAACCATGGTTTCCGAAGAAGGGGGCGGCTGATATGCGTCAGACGTGGCGATGGTTTGGTCCGGCCGACAAGGTGAGCCTGTCAGATGCGAGACAGGCCGGCGCCGAAGGGATCGTGTCCGCGCTTCACCATCTGCCGGCCGGAGAAATCTGGGAGCAGGCGGATATCGCCAGGCGGCAACGGGAGATTTCCACTTCGGCGGACGGGCGCCCGACGCAGTTGCAATGGGACGTTGTGGAAAGCCTGCCGGTGTCGGAGGCGATCAAGACCCAAACCGGCGATTGGCGGGGCGACATAGAGCGCTACAGGGTTTCACTGCAAAATCTCGCCGCACAGGGCCTGTCGGTCGTCTGCTACAATTTCATGCCGGTCCTCGACTGGACCAGAACCGAGCTCGCCGCCCGACGTCCCAACGGCGCCCTGGCGATGCGGTTCGATCTCGTCGATTTCGCGGCATTTGATATCCACATTCTGCGCCGCGCGGCCGCGCCCGGATCCTATGACGAGGAAATCGTCGCAGCGGCGGCCAGCCGTTATGAGTCGATGTCGCCCTCGCAGCGCGACGCGTTGGCAAACAACATCACTGCCGGTCTTCCCGGGGCGGTGGAACGTTGGAGCGTCGACGATCTGCGCAAGGCACTGTCCGCCTACGATCACCTGACGGCTGACGACCTGCGCCGTCACCATATCGCGTTTCTTGCCGCGATCGTTGATACCGCGGACCGTCTGGACATGCGCCTGTGCTGCCATCCCGACGATCCGCCGTTCGAACTGCTCGGCCTGCCCCGCACAATGTCGACCGCCGGCGACTATCGGGAAATCCTGTCGGCCGTAGACAGCCCGGCAGTCGGCATGACCCTGTGCACCGGATCGTTGGGGGTCCGTTCGGACAACGACCTCGTGGCGATGATCGACGCCTTTGGCGAGCGCATTCCGTTTGTGCATTTGCGAAATGTCACGCGGGAAACCCGGACGCTGCCGTGCACCTTTCTTGAGGATGAACATCTGGGCGGTGATGTCGACATGGTCTCGGTTGTCGAAGCGATTCTGCATGCCGAGCGCCGGCGCCGTGCCAAGGGACGCGATGACTGGGAGATCATGATGCGGCCCGATCACGGGCAGGCGATCCTGACCGACGCGGCCTCCGGCGCCCAGCCCGGCTATCCGGCTGTGGGCCGGCTGAAGGGACTGGCGGAACTGCGGGGCGTTGTCGCCGGGCTGCGGCTGGACAGCGGCGCCGGCCAGTCGGACAATTCGGGCAATCCGGTTGCGGAGGGTCACAACCAATGAGCAGGGATCGCCTCGGTGTCGCGCTCGTCGGGTCCGGTATGGCGGCGCCGCCGCATGCCGCGGCTTTGTTGGATCTGTCGGACAGGATCGAGGTGCGGGGCGTCTACGCGCGGAATCAGGATCAATGCCGCCAATTCGCGGAAAAATATGGCTTTCCGGTTGCTGAGAACCCGGACGCGATCGTGGCCGACACGGATGTCGACGCCGTCATTCTCATCACGCCGCCGAATGCGCGCACGGAGTATGTCGCGCGCTTCGCCGCTGCCGGCAAGCATATCCTGTGTGAAAAGCCGCTGGAGCGCACAACACAAAACGCGCAGTCAATCGTCGACGCATGCAACGCCGCCGGCATCAAACTCGGGGTCGTATTCCAGCATCGCTATCGCGAGGCGTCGCTGATGCTGAAGCGGTTATTGTCAGGCAACCGGTTTGGCGCGATCGGCATGGTGCGTATCGAGGTGCCCTGGTGGCGGCCACAGGATTATTATGATGTGCCGGGACGCGGCACGTTTGCCCGCGACGGTGGCGGTGTCCTGATAAGCCAGGCGATCCACACGCTCGATCTCGCCATGCATCTGGCCGGGCCGGTCGCTGCGGTCCAGGCGATGACGGCCACCACGCGGTTCCACAAAATGGAATCGGAGGATTTCGCGGTTGCCGGATTGCAGTTCGTGGCCGGGATGCCCGGTTCGCTCGTCGCGACGACGGCGGCGTTTCCCGGTTCGGCGGAATCGATTGAAATACATTGCGACGAGGCCGTGGCGACGCTCTGTTCGGGCATATTGACGGTTCATTGGCGCGACGGACGGGTGGAAGAATATGGCGAAACCGCCAACACGGGTGGCGGCGCCGATCCGATGGATTTTCCCCATTCCTGGCATCGCGATCTCATGCTGGGATTTTTTGACGCGATTGAACGCGGCATGCGGCCGCCGGTGTCCGGGGCCGATGCGCTGCGCGTACAGATGTTGATTGACGGAATCGCCCGTGCATCGCAGACAGGCAGCCGCGAGACCGTCGAACAGCCCGCCTGACGGGCATCAGGGAGCGTATGCGTGATACCGCTGAACATCGGGATAATCGGCATCGACCACCGCCATATCTACGGCATGTTGCAGGGCATGCTCGATGCCGGCTCCAGGTGCGCCGGTTGGTGGACCAGCGGTTCGCCCAAGACGATGGCCGGTTTTGTCGAAAGGTTCCCGGGTCTGCCGCGGTTCGACGGACCGGAGCAACTGCTGGAGGATCCCGGGATCGACCTGATCCTGATCGCCGATATTCCAGATCAGCGTGCCGATTGGGCCGTCGCGGCGATGCGCGCCGGCAAGGATGTGATGGTCGACAAGCCCGGCTGCATCTCTCACCGGCAACTCGATGCGCTGCGCCGCACGGTCGGCGAGACTGCGCGTATCTGGTCGGTGGATTTCTCCGAGCGGTTCGAGGTGCCGGCTGTCGGCAAGGCGCTCCGCCTTGTCAACGAGGGCGCGATCGGCGACGTCGTCCAGACCGTCGGTCTGGGTCCGCATCGGCTGAACAGTTCGACGCGCCCGGACTGGTTTTTTGATCCGGCCAGGTTCGGCGGCATTCTGTGCGATATCGCATCACATCAGATCGATCAGTTCCTCGTGTTCACCGGTTCGCAAACTGCGCAAATCATCCACGCGGCGTTCGACAATTTCTCCGACCCCTCGCGCCCGCAGTTTCAGGATTTCGGAGAAATCCTCCTTGCCGGCGCCGGCGGCAGGCGCGGTTACATCCGGGTTGACTGGTTCACGCCGGATGCCCTGCCGACATGGGGCGACGGCCGGTTTTTCATTCTCGGCACCGGCGGCACGATCGAGTTGCGCAAATATGTCGATATCGGGGGCCGGCCGGGAACGGATCATGTCATGCTCGTCAACGGTGACCGGTGCGAACACATCGATGCCAGCACCGAGCCGTTGACCTATTTCCAGCGGTTAAGCAGCGATATCCGTCAGCGAACGCAAACCGCCATGACGCAGGAACATTGTTTCACGGTGATGGAACTGGCAATCGAGGCTCAGCGTATTGCCGAAAATTCCGTCGGCAAGTCCGCGCCGCCAGGCGCATCGCGATAACTGCGCCGGTCAAAACGGCCGGGCCCGGATTGGCAACGACGAATGAACATCAATCCTCAGCGCACAGAAGGCCGGCTCAACCACCCCGACCGGCTGTTTCCGCCGGACCCGGATACCCGGTCGATCGCCCGCCGCCTGTTCAGCGAGATCGCCGGCCTTCCGCTCATTTGCCCGCACGGCCATACCGAACCGCGGTGGTTCGCCGACGACATTCCCTTCGCCGACGCGGCGAGCCTGATGATTGTTCCCGATCACTATGTATTGCGCATGCTCGTTAGCCAGGGCGTGCCTTTCGGCGAATTGGGGATCGCCGGCCCCGAGGGGCCGGCAAGCACCGACATGCGTGAGGTCTGGCGGTGTTTTGCAGCGAATTATTTCCTGTTTCGGGGCACGCCGACCCGGCTCTGGCTGGATCATACCTTCCAGTTTCTGTTTGGCCTGGAGGCGCCGTTGGGCGCGGCCAATGCGGATGACTACTTCGATCGGATCAACGACGCGCTGGGGCGGCCCGAATTCCGTCCCCGTTCATTGTATGAGCGCTTCAATATCGAGACGCTGGCAACCACGGACGGCGCGCTGGACCAACTGGACCACCATCACAAGATCGCGTCCTCGGATTGGCAGGGCCGGGTCGTGCCGACCTTCCGCCCGGATGCCGTAATCGATCCCGACCATCCGGATTTCGCAGCCGGCGTGGAATCGTTGGCGGATGTCACACGCTGCGATACCGGCACATGGTCCGGCTATCTGGATGCCTTGCGCACACGACGGCAATATTTCAAGACCCTTGGTGCGGCGGCGACCGATCACGGCGTATGCGATGCGGCAACGGCGGACCTTGGCGCAGGGCAGGCCGAAGCGCTTTTCCAGAGCGTGGTTTCCGGCAAGGCCGATGCGCCTGCGCGCGCGCTGTTTCGTGGACAAATGCTGACCGAGATGGCGCGGATGAGCCTGACGGACGGTCTTGTCATGCAATTGCACCCCGGTTCGCACAGGAACCACGACGCACATGTCCACCGCCGCCACGGCACCGACAAGGGATTCGACATTCCGACCGCATGCGATTACGTCAACGGCTTGAAACCATTGCTGAACGCGGTGGGCATGGAGCCCGACTTCCGCCTGATCCTGTTCACACTCGATGAATCGGCGCTGAGCCGGGAATTGGCACCGCTCGCCGGTGCTTATCCGTGCCTGCGGCTTGGCCCGCCATGGTGGTTCCTCGACAGTCCGGACGGGATGCGCCGGTTCCGTGAACTGACGACGGAAACTGCCGGATTTTACAACACCGTGGGATTCAACGACGACACGCGGGCGTTTCCCTCCATTCCCGCCCGTCACGACATGGCACGGCGGATCGATTGTGCCTTCCTGGCCGAGCGTGTGGCCGATCACCGGCTTCACGAGGATGAGGCGGTCGATATCGCACGGGATCTGGCCTACCATTTGCCCAGGCGGGCTTACCGGCTGTGAGTTCGCCGCGTCCACGCCTGCGGCGCATCTCCGACGGCAGCGCCGATATTGTCAGGCCGGCATACGATCCGTCGGCGCACGGGTCGGCGATTGTGCATATTGGCGTTGGCGCATTTCACCGCGCCCATCAGGCCGTCTATACCGACACCGCATTGTCGGCCTGGGGCGGCCCTTGGCGCATAACCGGCATCAGCCCCAGATCGGTACAAATCGCCGACGCGCTGAACGGCCAGAATGGCTTGTTCACGGTGCTGGAACGCGGTCCCGGCCGTCCGAGACTGCGGATGATCGGAAGTATTGCCCGCGTTATCGCCCATGCCCGCGATCCGGACTCGTCCATGTCGGCGCTTTGCCGGCCGACAACGCGGGTCGTCAGCATGACCGTCACGGAAAAAGCCTACGGGTTCGACCGCCATCGCAACACGATCGATGAAACCGACGCCGCGATCGCCAGCGATCTTCGCAATCCCGCCCGGCCCGACAGCGTCATAGGCATGCTGACGGAGGCGCTGCGGCGCCGGCGGGCACTCGGTATCGACCCGTTTGCGGTCCTGTGTTGTGACAACCTCCCCGACAACGGGGCGCTGGTGAAAACGGCTGTCTGTTCCTATGCCGCCCTAATCGACACCGGCCTATCGCAATGGATCGCGGAAAACGTGGCTTTTCCCTCAACCATGGTCGACCGGATTACGCCGGCATCCGATGACGGCACATACGGGGATGTCGCTGAAATCGGAGGCTATGACGATCTGGCCGCCGTCGAGACGGAGCCGTTCTCACAATGGGTCATCGAAGACAGGTTCCCGACAGGACGTCCGGCCTGGGATCATGCGGGTGCCTTGTTCGTCCCCGATGTCGCACCCTACGAGCGAATGAAATTGCGCATGCTGAACGGCGCCCATTCGCTCCTGGCCTATGCTGGCCATGTTGCCGGGTTTCGCTATGTGCGCGACGTCATGGCCGACGCCGATCTGGCTGCCCTCGTCGATCGGTATCTTCGGGCCGCCGCAGACACGTTGGAACCGGTGCCCGGTATCGACCTTGAGACCTATCGCGCCGAGCTCGTCGACAGGTTTGCAAATCCCGCGATTGCCCACGAAACCTACCAGATCTGCATGGATGGAACCCAGAAGCTTCCGCAACGCATTCTGGAATCGGCAGCCAAAACCGCTGCCGGGCAGGGGGCGCTCGATCCCTTTGCATTCGCCGTTGCCGCCTGGATCCGCTATTGCAGCGGCGTCGACGAAGCCGGCGCTGCCTATTCGCTTCGCGATCCGCGCGAGGAGGAACTGGAGAAGATCTGGAACGAGACCGGCCACGCGCCAGCGCAATGTGTCAGATGCGTCCATGGGCTTGCCGGTCTGTTCCCTCCCGCCTTGGCGTCCAACACCCGGTGGCTTGATCTAGTGGTTCGCGACCTGACGGCCATGAATAGCGGCGGTATGCGGCAGGCGGTCGCCAAGTTCTTGGCCGGCGGTCACCGCTAGGCGATGCGCGGTGAAGTAGGAATTTGCCGCCGGGCGAATACGGCAGCGCGTTCGGGCGCCGCCGCCTGTGTGATCGCTGCGCTGATTGTTCCGGTCCGCGGATCGATCAATCTTGTCCTGCGCCGGGGTTCCCGCGGATACGCCGCAATACTCTGATTGTTTCACGAAGCGATTTGGAACGGGTCTTGTCGTGTCGCATGACAAGGGCGAGGGTCCGGAGGAGGTCGGGCGAGAGTGATCTGGCGACAATCGACGTCCCGACATCGCGATTTCGAACGGCTGTTCCCGGAAGGGCGGCGCAGCCGAGGCCCGCCCCAACCGGTTCCTTTATCGCTTCCACGCTCCCAAGGTTCATCCCCGGCGTCAGCGGGACGTCCGCGTTGGCAAACCATTCATCCATGGCCGTTCGGGTGTTCCCGCCGGCCTCAATCTGATCGCCGCCGCCAGGATGCCGGCCGGTTTCGCCATCGGGAAACCGGTCAGCGGACATGTTGTTGCGGCGTTCATATTCACGTTCGGCTACGGCGCGGCAACCGGCATCCTCACCGTTACACGGGGCACCTTGCCTTTGGTTCTCTTCGGTCATCGCGCCATTGGGGCGTTTGCCGGAAAACGGCTGGTGCCGAGTGTCCTCCCGTCGGCGGCCACGCCGGTGATGTTTGCCTTGGCTATGGGTTCTTTCGGTGGCAGAGCTGTACTTGCCCTTCCGATGATGGTTGACGCCGCAATCTGCATCGCCGCTCTCGTTCTCTCGGAGATGACCTGTCGCTGACCAGGCTCGGTTTGCCGGTCCCGCGCATCTAGTCAAACCAGCCTTGGTTCCGGCAATTCCGATGCGCAAGGGCCCCGGTCCGGCCGCTGGCCTGCCAGATCGCCGTTGGCGATTTTTTGCGACCGGCGTCCGTACCGGCCGGCAAATCGCCATGGACCGCCGACCGCCCTTGCACTAACTATTCGTACGGACGGTTGGGACTTCAGCGGGGTAAGCTGCGGGCCCGGTGCGGTTGTCCGCCGATGGATCCCTTCCGGGTCGACGGCATGGCTGCCGGCGGTGCGGCGTTTGGCCCTCCGAATTGCCGTGCCGGCGTCCGGTCGTGGCCCGGGCACCACGGGAACCGATGGACAAACTCCCATGCCGGGCATTCAATGAACCCGAACGCGACAAAGGAGAATGCACACTTGCGGTTTTGGCTTTCAGGGACATCGACAAGGTGCCGGCCTGGTATTGTTGTCTTGTTCATGTCCGCCCTTCTCATTTCGGTCTTCACCGGCTTGCCGCGTGCCCAAGCGCAAACCGGCATTGGCGAACGAACCGATTGTGACCGGCTGGCGGCGAGCGCATATGACGAAAACGCCGTTGGCGAACCGGTCACCTGGCTGGTTCTGGGCCGGTCCGCGGAGCGTGCGATCGCGGCTTGCCGGCAGGCACACGATACGGATCCGGAAACGCCGCGATTCCAATACCAGCTCGCAAGGGCGTTCGATGCCGCGGAAAACTACCGGGAAGCCCGTGTCTGGTACGAAAAGGTCGCCGAGTTGCCCTATCCGGCCGCCCTGGCCGAACTTGCCGTCCTGCACGCCAACGGCAAGGGGATGCCCGGCGATCCCGCGCTCGCCTATTCGCTGGCGGCCCGTTCCGCCGAACTGGGCAATTTGCGGGGCATGACCATCGCGGCGGCATTCAAGGCGTCCGGATTGGGCACCGAACGGGATCGGGAGGCCGCCAGGTCGATGATGATGAAGGCTGCCGAGGGCGGGCATGCCGAGGCGATGGAGTTTCTCGGCGATTATTATCTCTCCGGCGCCGCACAGGACACCGATGAGGCACAGGCCCTGGACTGGTTCCTCAAGGCCGCCGAGCGGGGCCGGCTGGCGGCTACCATGTCCGCCGTTCGCCTCTTGTACAAAACTGCCGAATCCCGCGACGAGGCCCACAAATGGGCGAAGTTGGCCGCCCGCAGCGGCCATGCCCCGGCGATGGCGGTTCTCGGGACCATGTTCCTGCGCGGCGAGGGGACCCGGGCCGATCCCGATGCCGGGCTTTTCTGGTTGGAGCGGGCGGCAGAGACTGGCGAGGTTGCAGCGATTTTCACCTTGGGGCGAATCCATGAAGTCGGTGATTTCGTGCCGGAGGATCTGGCGAAGGCGCGCGAATACTACGAAAAAGGTGTCGCCGCGAACAGCGGCGCATCCGCTTACCGTTTGGCCAGGGGCTACGATGACGGCCGGTTTGGCGACAAACCTGAACTTGCCGTCGAATATCTGGTATTTTCGGCCTTGACCGGATTTGAACCGGCCCGCACCGATCTGCTGAGCGGGCTGAAACCGCCCTGGACGGAACCAAGCCGGATGGCTTTGCAGTCCAGCCTTGCTGCCGAGGGGCTCTATTCCGGCGCGATCGACGGCGTTATCGGTCCGGGGACCGCCGGTGCCGTAAGGCGGCTTTTGGCGCCATAGTGCTGACGGGAAATTTGTTTCAGCCGGCCAAAACCGGATTGCAGGGGGTGGCGGCGAACACCAATGGGGCATGAGGAACATTGACTGAAACACCACCAAACCGGGGTCGCCCGCCCCGGCGCGAGGCCGACGGTTCCGCCGATCCGGCGGCACCGGCGCCGTTGCCGGCATCTGCTGAGCCGCCACATGATCCCCGGCCGGTTCCGGAGACCGCGCCGCCGGATCCACACCGGGTCGCGGCGCAGCCGGCCCCCCCGCAACCGGCGCCGCATGCCCGACCTGCGCCGGCGAAATCCGGCCAACATCCACCCGCCGTCCAACCGGAGCCCGGCCCGCACACGGCGCCGCCATTTCCCGCGGCACAGCCACCGGACCCGATACCGGCGCAGCGGAAACCGGCACAGCCCCCCCATCCCCAACATCCTCAGCCATCGGCGGACCCGCAGCGTCCTGCCGAACACGGGCAGCCGCCCCATCAGCGGCAACCACCGGCCGCGCATGGCAACCCGCCGCCGCCGCAACGCGATGCGGCCTTGGCTGCCGAGCCCATGCCCGCCGCGGTCAAGCCAACGGCAGACAGCACATCGCCCGGCGGACAGATGCCGCAGCCCGCCATCGGCACCCGCACAGATCCTGTGGAGCCTGTGGATGGATCGGCCGGCGGGCCGATGGGCGGGGCGACGCAGATCCCGCTCGCGCAACAGCGGCAATCGCCGGCACCTGGCGCCGTTCCCCGGCCTGCCCCGCCCGGCGAACCGGTGTCCGAAGCCCGCAAGACAATGCCGGTGTCGCCCGGTTCCGGCGGCGAGGCGGTCGAACATGCAATGGCCGGCGATCCGCCGGTCAAGACCGAAGTCGAGCCAGAGGTGGATGATTCCCGGATCCGCCCGGCGCCGGATCGACCGGCAACACCGGCCCGGTCGCCCGGTTTTGTCGTCGGTGTTTTCGCCGCCGGTTTTGTCGCCGGGGCGGCCTTCTGGTGGTTGGCTTCGGACCGCCTGGTTCCATCGTCGGAGATGGCGCCGACCGAAGCCCAAACGATGGCCGGTCCGACACCGGACCGGGCGTCGGAAGATGAACAGGAGGCGCCGGCCGAGTCCGTGGCCGCCGGACAGGAACAGGCGCCGGTTGAAGAGGTCGCATCGCCATCGGGTGAGGCCGCGGATGTCGCCGCGGCGGCGCCGGGCCCGGGCCTGTTGGCGCAGGGTGAATTTGTGGCCCCGGAGCATGCCGACGGCGTCGCCGGACATGCCCGGCTGGTCCGGACGGAGGCCGGTGCGACGACACTGGAACTGCGGGACATGGCTGTCAGCGAAGGTCCGGGACTGCAGGTGTTGATCGTGCGTGCCGCCCGGGCCGGAACTCTGGAGGAGGTGCTTGCCGCCGATCGGCTGGTCCTGGGCCCGCTCAAGTCGGCGAGCGGCGATCAGGATTATGATGTGCCGGACACCGCGGCGCTGACCGATGAAGCTTCGGTTGTGATCTGGAGCCGGCCCTTTGGTTTGCCGTTTGCGGTGGCCCCGCTCGCCGTCGCCGCCGGGGATCAAGGGGGTATGATGCCGGCCGCCTCCGAACCGGAGACGGAAAGCAGCCCGCAGCAGTAGTTGTCCGGCGGATGCGCCGGTGCCCGTTCCGGTGGCGAACCAATTTCGTTTGGCCGCCGGCAATCCCGGTATATACCGTCAACCGGATTGCTGGCCGCCGCCTCGGTCCATTAAGGGAGACCCGGATGCCGCAATTCGTAACCGATGCACCACCTGTCGTGGCCCTGCCTGTCGCCGGAACCGATGCGCTTTTCCCGGTTCGCCGGGTCTATTGCATCGGCCGCAACTATGCCGCACACGCCATCGAGATGGGCCATGATCCGGACCGCGAGCCGCCATTCTTCTTCCAGAAAAATCCTGACAATCTCGATCCCACCGGCGAATTCCCCTATCCGGCCCGCACCACCGACGTCCACCACGAGGTGGAGATGGCGGTTGCCCTCAAATCCGGCGGTACGGATATCCCGCCCGGTTCAGCACTTGGGCACGTCTTCGGCTACAGCGTCGCCCTCGATATGACCCGCCGGGATCTTCAAGCCCGGGCCAAGGAACTTGGCCGCCCGTGGGAGATCGGCAAGGCATTTGAGCGCTCCGCGCCCGTCGGGCCGGTTCATCCGGCCGGAAATATCGGGCATCCCGACACCGGCAGGATCGGGCTCGCGGTCAACGGTGAACGCCGCCAGGAAGGCGACCTCGGCGAAATGATCTGGAAGGTGCCGGAAATCATCACCTGCCTGTCGGAGTATTTTGAGTTGGCGGCCGGTGATGTGATTCTGACCGGCACACCAGCCGGCGTGGCGCCGGTGAAAAGGGGTGACATCATGACGGCAAGTATCGCAGGCATCGATGAGCTGAACGTCACCGTTATCTGACAAATCGGCGGCGGTGCGGTCCGGTGCGCGGGCAGGGGGTGTTCAGGCGCCCGACGATCGGACCATTGCCTGTGGCCGCCGGCTGGTTCGGAGGCTAAGGTGCCGTGTGGCACCCCTTTGCGAATGCCGGCCCGGCACGGGTCTCGCCCCGGCCTGGCGATGCGGGATTGAGTCGTTCGATCATGGAAATCCATCAGATATTTATTGTGCTCGGCGGGCTCTTGCTCATCGGGCTGGTCACCGACGAACTCGGGCGGCGGACACGGTTCCCCCGGGTCACGCTGCTGGTCGTGTTCGGTATTGCAATCGGACCGTTCGGCCTGGATATCCTGCCGGCCGCATTCCACGATTTCTATGAGTTTTTGGCTTCCGCCGCGCTTACGATGGTGGCTTTTCTTCTCGGCGGAAAATTCCCCGTTACAGCCTTGCGCAATCACGGCAGGGAAATCCTTTTCGTCTCCATGGCAGCCGTTGTGATTACGGTCGTCGTGGTCGGTGCCGGGCTGGCCGCTTTCCAGGCCCCATTGGTCATGGCGCTGCTGCTCGCCGGCATGGCGACATCGACCGATCCTGCCGCGATTCAGGACATTGTGCGCCAGACAGGGGCCAAGGGGCCGTTTACGACCACACTTCTCGGCATTGTCGCGCTGGACGATGCCTGGGGACTTGTCGCATTCAGCATCCTGCTGGTCATCGCCAAGGCGATTTCCGGCGATGGTATGCTGCAGGTATTCAGTCTTGGATTGTGGGAGTTCGGCGGCGCGCTGGCCGTTGGCGCGGCGGTCGGCTTTCCGGCCGCATTTCTGACCGGCCGCATCCAGCCCGGAGAGCCGATGCAGGCGGAAGCGCTGGGCGTGGTTTTCCTTTGCGCCGGTCTTGCGATCTGGCTTGACGTATCGTTTCTCCTGGCGGGAATGGTCGCCGGAACGATCGTCGTCAACCTGGCGAAACACCACAGCCGGCCGTTCCACGAGATCGAGAAGATCGAGTGGCCGTTCATGGTGCTGTTCTTCATTCTTTCCGGCGCATCGCTGCATGTGGAAAGCCTCAGCCAGATCGGCCTGCTCGGCATCGCCTACATTGTCTTGCGGACAGCGGCACGTCTGCTTGGCGGTTGGATCGGCGTCATTGCGGCGGACGGACCGGCCGGCCATCGGCAGTGGATGGGCTTGGCGCTCATCCCGCAGGCGGGCGTGGCGCTTGGAATGGCGCTCGTTGCCGCAAACCAGTTCCCCGAATATGCCGAGCCGCTGTTGGCTGTCGTAATCGGAACGACGGTCGTATTCGAACTGGTTGGGCCGCCACTGACGCTGATTGCGCTGCGGAAACTGGGCGAGGCGCGGTAGATTCGCGGCGGCCGGTCACGCCATATCCGGTCGGCCGGGGATCAGCCCCGGCTTTGACGGCAAGGCCGCCGGCCTGTTTACTGGCCGCACAGCCGCAAACCGATGGTCCTGCGGGCGCGCGCAATATCACCGGAGAAGCGGGTCATGTATCCAATTCCCACAGGCGATCCGGAAACCTACCGGCAAATCCAGGCCCTGGCACGCCGGTTTTCGGACGACGAAGTGCGACCCGTCGCCGGCAAACTCGACCGCGAGGAGACCTTTCCCGCCGACCTCTACGATCGGATGGCCGAATTGGGCCTGTTCGGCATTACAACGGACAACGACTATGGCGGCGCCGGACTGGATACCCTGGCCTACGCCCTCGTTATGGAGGAATTGTCCCGCGGTTATGCATCCGTTGCCGACCAATGCGGTTTGATCGAACTGGTCGCGGTGTTGCTGACCCGGTATGGCACCGAGGAACAAAGGCGGCGCTATGTTGCCGACATAATTGCGGCCCGCAAGCGTGTCGCCTATTGCATCACCGAAACCGAAGCCGGATCCGATGTCGCCGGCATCCGCACAACCGCCGTTCGCGATGGCGGCGGCTGGCGGCTCGCTGGCGCCAAGGCCTGGATCCACAACGCGCCCATCGCCGACTACGGTTTTGTCCTCGCTCGCACCGATCCGCAGGCCGGGCATCGCGGGATGTCGATATTCATCGTCGATCTTTCCGCCAGGGGCGTGGAACGCGGCGCCCGCGAGCACAAGATGGGTCAGCGCGCAAGCCCGGTCGGCGCGCTGGGATTCAACGATGTCAGACTGGATGGGGACGCCTTGCTCGGCGAGGAAGGGCGTGGCTTCCATATGATGATGAGTGTTCTTGAGAAGGGCCGGGTCGGTATTGCCGCGCTGGCGGTCGGCATCGCCCAGGCCGGACTGGAAGCGGCACTCGACTATGCCGGCACACGCAGGCAGTTCGGCAAACCGGTTTTGGACAATCAGGGCATCCAGTGGATGCTCGCCGACATGGCCAAGGACATAGCCGCCGCCCGGGCACTCGCCCATCAGGCGGCGATACGGATCGACAACGGACAGCCGGCCAATGCCGCCTGTTCAATCGCAAAGTGTTTTGCCGGCGACATGGCGGTCGCCCAAACCGCCAATGCAGTGCAGATATTCGGCGGCTCCGGCTATATCCGCGGTTTCGAGGTCGAGCGTCTCTACCGTGACGCCAAGATCACGCAGATTTACGAGGGGACGCAGCAGATCCAGAGGACGGTGATCGCCAGGGAACTGATGAAGAACGGAGCGCTGGCGTGACGTGAGTTGCGCCGCGCGCGGAAAGACACCCCGCCGAAAGCCATCGCTGATCCGGCCGACCCGTAAATATCTTCAACCCGGTTTCAGTCGTCACGCTTGCCCGGCGATCCGGTCAGGGCCGGCGGCAGCATCCACCACACCGCCAGCGGCCGCATATTCATGATCGCACGACAGTCCAAGCCGCCGCGATCGAACGCGGCCGGCGTCTGGAAAACGAGGTTTCGCCGCTCGTGGAGCTGGTGGTGCAGGGCCCTGCGAAGCGTGTCGGCTTCGCCGGCGAGTCCCCAACCCTCCAATTGCGCGGCAAAGCTGAAATTGAATCCGGGCTGGATTTCACTGGTCTGGAATGTCCGGTCGTTGGCGTGGGGCAGGTGTTCATGGGCATCCGGTGGAATCAGCGACAGCGATACAGTTCCCTCGCCGCCGCCGGCTTCGATGAAGTTCCTGGCGTAGATCGTCCGCAGCGCCGATACCGCCATCTCATCGGTCACGATTTCGCCGAGACCAAGACGCCGCGCCAGATACGGCCCGAATAACTGTTCGATGAAGCAGGCTGTTGATAGCGGGCCTTCGGTGTCGACGAGGAAATAGGTGCCGTTGAACAGCTTCTCCCGATAGGTTGCCGTGGCCCGATCCGCCTGTTCCCGCCACTGGCGCGCGATGCGGTCCTCACCGGCCTCCCGGGCAAGCGCTGCGCCCGCCAGCAGCGCGGCGATCCAAAGTCCGCCGCAATAGCTCGATGGGCCCTTCATCGGGATATTGTCGAATGTCTGGTCGGGTGTTCCGTCGTTTTCGATAAGCCCGTCACCGTCCGTGTCGTACTGTTGCAGATGGTCGATGGCCAGCCGGACTGCCGGAAACTGCCGCCTGCGCCAGGCCCGGCCCATCGCCTGACCTTCCCGATACACGCAAAGCACCAGGTCCGCATTCAGGTCTTTCCACAGATTGCCGTCCCTGTAGGTGTAAGAGTTTGGAACGACGAACGGATCCTCGCTTGGGCCGCCGATGTCGTGCGGGCAGCAGCCGCGATCATTGATGAAGAACAGGCCATGATGCCACCTGTGCCGCCGCTGGCGCAAATCCGTTGCAATTGTCTGATCGGCATAATCTTCGACGACCAGGGCGGCGAGTTCGGGAAAGTGGCGGCCGACTGCTTCGGCGGCGTAGACCCAAAGATCGAGCGTATTGTAGAGCGCGTAGTCGTGGCATTCGATGATCCCGAAATGAGCCCGCCCGTCCGGCGCGCCGCGCGCGGATGTATGGGCAGTCAGGCCGTCGACGAGAAAGTACAGTTCGTTGATTGCCATGCCTGCGCGATGGGGGTCATCGCCGGCTGTGGCGAGAACGGAATCGTGCCATGTATCGATCGCCGTCTGCCAGCGCGGCGCCATCGACAGGGCGTGAACGGATATGTCCGCGGCGGCCTTGCCCGCGATGCCCCAGTTGTCGGTATATTTGCGGTACCAGCGCCGGCCCTGACCGAACGTGATGACGGGCAGATCCCAGACCAGCGAAAAGGTCACGATGCGGCTTTCGCGCGGCCCGAGCGTCAGGCCGGCCGATACGGCGCCGGTCGGCAGGCCGGGCAGGTTTTCCCGGAACCCGCCTTCCACAACCCATCCTTCCCCGAGGTCGGGCGCCGCCCCGGTTTCGCAAAAACGGGTCCAGAATTCGCTGCCATCGCCGATTCCGTCAAAACACAAAGTCCGGCTTAAGCCGATACCCGGTTCCGGCGCACAGGCGATTGCCCACTGTCCGCTCGATTCCGGTCGGTCCGAACCGGCGTCGGCCCTGTCGAGAATCAGGCCATACGCCTCTTCGCCGTCGAAAGCCCGGTTGAACGTTCCGGTTGCCGGTCGGTCCGGCCGTCCTTCGTCAAAGTCGGTGAACCAGCCATTCAGATTGGGAAAAAGGAAGGCGAGGGAAATATCGGCCGGCGTGTCGGTCAGGTTGGTCAGCTGCCACCGGAAAAGCGCAACCGGCAGGTTGGCGGCTTCAATATCCCCGGGAATGACAGGGGAAAAGGACAGACATTCTGCCTCGACACCGCCGTGGCGGGCGGCGTCATGGTGGTGCCACGCCTTCGGGAAAAGACCGTGCCAATGGTCGGCGGGCCGGAATTGAAATGCCGCCAATTCCTCGTCCCGGGGCGCCGGCTGGAGGGCGAAAACAGCCGGCGCCTCTCCCTGCCGCGCGGTGCGCAGAACGAAGCCGGCGGCCGGGATGACGAATTTTTTCACGCCGCCGCCCTTGATCGTCCAGCGGCTGAAGGCGCCCGTCGACGACCGCATGATCCCGCCGGTGCCGATACCGCCGAGCGGGACGCCGGTTTCCTGCTCCGGCTGGAACAGCACATGCCATTTGGCCTTCGATTGCGCCAGCGGACCGGCGTGGCGCACAAGCGCCGCCCGTGGCGGACTGAAGGGATCGTTGCGTCGCATGGGGGCCCTCCCGAAACAAGTCGCGACCCACTGCGCCACGCGGCGCGCCAGAAAGCAACAGGAAAGCAACGGCCGACACCAGCCCGCCGGACAAGCCAGCCGGATCCGCCGGCCGGCACGCCGGTTCGGTCCCTTGCCGTCAGTCGACGGTCAGCCCGCTCGGCACCGCCGATGGCTTCCCCAGTCGGCCCTTGAGCGACCGCGGATCGGTTAGCGCATGCAGAAAGGCGATGAGATCCGCCACCTGCGCGTCGCTCAGCGTGATTGCGTCGATATCGAGCCTTTCGGCAAATCGGGCCATTTCCAGCCGGTCGTCCCAGATCGCGAAATCGCTCTGCGCGAATACGCCGTCGCCCGGCATGACGACCTGGCCGCGATCCCACGTCGACAGGGCGTTGCGCGGGTCCAGATGGTGCCGAACGATACCCTCAAGCGTTCTGTAGGCGCCATTGTGGCCCCACGGACCCGTGTGGGCGACGTTGCGCAGGCCCGGTGTACGAAAGCGGTAGGCATCGTCAACATCGTCGGTTTCGGCCATCCGCCCGAGGTCGCGGACATGGGGATCAAACGGCCGTGTACGCCCCGGTCCGAAAGGCGGTACGCCAAGCGCATGGAATTTCTGGTCGCTGAGAAGCGGGCCGTTGTGGCAGCGTGAACAGCCGGCTTCACCAAAAAACAGCGCCATGCCCCGCATTTGTTCCGGATCCAGGGCATCGGACTGCCCGTTCAGATAGCGGTCGAACGCGCTGTCGCGGGTGCGCCATTCGCTATTGATGAAATCGTCGATGGCATTGGCGATATGAACGGCGCGGATGTCTCCCTGGGAGGAAACGTCGTCGAACGCCGCGCTGAACAGGCGCAGATATTCCGGGGTTGCTGAAATCCGCGCCGCGATCAGGGGCCAGACCAGATCGATTCGCACGGCCCGGGCGACGGCGATTTCGTTTTCATCTGTCTGGCCCGCCATTTCAACCGGTGACGTCAGCGGGAACAGGGCCTGGGCCGCGACCACGCTTTGCAGGCCCTTTGGCAGCCACTCTTCGGCCGGCGTGTTGAAGCCTCGTCCATAGATATCGTCGGCGGACACGCGACCGTCGTGAAACAGGACGGAGATATCGCGGTGGCCGAGGTCGAACAGGGCATTGGCGTTGCGGGGAACGCGGGCGTTCGGCCTGTCCGGTCCGTCGGCGATCCTCCGCTCGGGTCCAAGGCCGATACCGCCCTCGCCGATCCCGAGCGACAGGCCGTCGCTTCCGGCAAAATCATGATTGTGGCAGGTGCCGCATGAGATATTGCGATTTCCCGACAGGATCTTATCGTAAAAAAGCAGACGTCCGAGCGCGGCGCGCCGTTCATCGTAAGGCCGGAAATCCCCTGGCCTGAGCGGCTCCGGCAATAGGCTCGGCGCCGACCGAACGGACCCTTGGATCACCGCCGCCATGAAGACGCCAAACAGGATGCACAAAACCCCGCTCACACGACGGGTACGAAGCTGCATGACATTCGCCAAAATTGCCCTGACCGTATCGTGGCTGAGTATGGCCGCTCCCTTGGCCAGTGCCAATAGCGCGCTGGAATCGGCGCGGGACCTGATGGAAGCCGATCGCTTTGCCGAGGCAATGGCGGCACTGCGACCGCTTGCCAGGTCGGGCAATGCCGATGCGGAGGAACTGATCGGCGTCATGTATGCCATGGGACTGGGTGTGGCCCGCGACGATGAGCGGGCGTTTGAATGGTATATGCGCGCGTCCATGAAGGGGCACCCGGGTGCCCAGTCCGGTGTCGGGTGGTACTTCGAAATCGGGCGCGGCCTGCCGGGTCCGGATCTCGTGCGCGCCTATATGTGGTACGTGCTCTCGGCCATCGGCGGCGATCCCGACGCGGCAATCAGCCAGGAGGAGGTGATCAAGAAAATGACACCTGAACAGATCGCCAAGGCGCATATTCTGGTACGTGACTATCGCACCTGGCTTTATCCGTATCGATAGGCGGCGATGACCGGCAGCCTGCGGTCCCCGACAACAGCCACCGTCTTGGCCGGTTGCTGTTCGCAGCACCGGGCAAACGGCCGCGCAGCAAAGGAAATTCGTGACAATGACAGGCGCCTATGACGGTCTCGACAAAACGACACGCGAAGCCCTGCTTCTTGATCGCGGCGCGCTGGAAGCGCGCATCCCGGTGCCACTGGAACTGTTCGCCGACAACGAGCAGTTGATCACGGCGTTTGCCGATCACATGGTCACGGACTACCGGGCAGCTCGGGCGGCCGGGCGCGATGAAGTCGCGATGATCGTGCCGGTCGGCCCGGTCGGTCAGTACCCGGTTCTGGCGGACCGGTGCGTGGCGCAAGACCTCTCCCTCGACCGGCTGACCCTGATCATCATGGATGAGTATCTCACCGACAATGGCGAGTGGATCGATGCCGACGATCCGCTCAGTTTTCGCGGCCACATCGCGCATGCGTTGACGAACCGGTTGCCTTCGGCCATGCGACCGACCGTTCTCGTGCCGGATCCGCGCGACACCGGGACCGTTGCCGAGACGATTGACCGTTTGGGTGGCGTCGATGTCTGCTATGCCGGGGTTGGAATCACCGGCCATCTGGCGTTCAACGACCCGCTACCCGGTGTCACCGATCCGCACCATGTGGCGAACCTGACGACGCGAATTGTCGGTCTTGCGCCGGAATCCCGTCTGATCAATTCGGTGACGGCGGCCGGTGGCAATGTTGCCCGGATTCCCCGGATGGCGATAACGGTCGGTATGAAGGAAATTCTCGGTGCCCGCAAACTGCGGATATTCATGAACCGCGACTGGCAACGCGCGGCGATCCGTCGGCTCGCCTGCGGTCCGATTACCGGCGCCTTTCCCGCCTCGCTGGCCCAAACCCACCCCGATTGGACGCTGCACGTCAAAACCGATGTGCTGGAGCGGCCGGAACCGCAACTGCGCTGACCGGGTTCGGACCATGGCCGGATCAATCCTTTGTCACCTCGATGATGTCGGCGCCAGCCGTGGTTCGGTTGTCGCTTGGAGAACGCTGCGGAACGCCGGTGTCGTCCGCTCGGCGTCCGTGATGGTGCCCTGTCCATGGTATCCCTTTGCCCTGCAGGACTGGCAAATGGAACCCGATCAGGACCTCGGCATCCACATCACGCTGACGTCGGAATGGTCCGCCTATCGCTGGCGCCCGCTTGTCGGCCCGGTTGCGGGACTGACCGACGATGACGGATTTTTCCACGCCCGCCCCGAGGCCGTTTCCAGGGCGGCCGATCCGGCCGCCGTCGGTGACGAAATGTCAGCGCAAATCGAACGGGCCCTGGCCGACGGCATTCGCCCCAGTCACCTCGACAGCCATATGGGCACCGCCTACATGGCGCGGTTTGTCCGCGTGTTTCTCGATGTGTCCGCCCGCTACGATATTCCCGTTGCCATGTGCAGGGATTTCTCCGCCCTGCATGGACAGGTCGGAATCCCGGCGCCTGATCCGGGTCTGGTGAAGGAAGTCATGGCTGAAATGGAGCGTCGGAAAATACCCGTCTTGGACCGGTTCCTGATGGGATTCTGCCCGCCCGGGGGGGATTTCGCCGAACATCTGTCCGGATTGATCGGTGGCGCGGGGCCTGGAAACCACTGGCTGGCACTCCATGCCAATGCCAGCGACGACATGCGCGTCTTTGCGCCACACATGGTCGAGCCGCGTCAAAAGGAGTTTGAGTTTTTCGGTGCGCCCGAAGCCCGGCGCCTGTTTGACCGGCATGGGTTCCGGACGGTGAACTGGCCTGAGTTCGCGCGCGGATAGGCGCCCGCCGCGATCACCGGATTCCGGCCCGCATGCACGCGGGCCGGAGTTTTTCCTGGTTACTGGACCGCCGCGCCGTTGAGGCGGTCAATGTCCGCTTCCGCTTTTGCGGCGGCGGCCACCAAGGCATCGAAGACCTCTTCACCGCCACGGATGTTTGACTTGAACCAGTCGTAGACCGGTGACGCGGCTTCCTTGAACATTTGCTTCTCTTCCGGCGTCGGGACGTAAAGCGTTCCGCCCCCGTCGACGAAGTCCTGGTAAGCCTGGATCGACTTGCGCTTCGGCGAAGCGAAGGTCGCCTGCTGCAGCGCATAGAATCCGTCGGCGACCACCCGCCGCAGATCCTCTGACATCGAGGAGAAGACCTCGTTGTTGATGTACCACAGCGCGCCCATATAGGCGTGGCCGTCAAGCGTGACATACTTCAACCCGGCATCCGGAAACTTCATGCCCATGATGTCGGTAATGCCGTTCTTGGAGCCTTCCACAACACCCGTCTGGAACGACGTGAAGAGTTCCGGCCACGGAATCGGGGTCGGCGAAGCGCCAAGGGCCTTGACCAGTTCCTGCGGCAGATCGGCGACGACGGTCCGGATTTTCAGGCCCGCCAGGTCTTCCGGTGTCTTCACGACACGCTTGGTGTTGGCGAAGTTGCGCCAGCCGCCGGTGTTGCCGATTGTCATCAACCGGATCGAGCCGTTGGAATCTTCCAGGATCTTTTTGCGAAGAAGGTCGACGAATTCGCCTTGCAGCACGTGCTCCGCCACCCGGTCGTCGCGCATCAGATAGGGCAGGTCGAATACCTGGACATAGGGGAAGATCCCGGCCGCGCCGCCGGAGGTGGAAATGTAGATGTCCAGCGTGCCGTCGGAGACACTTTGCAGGCATTCGGCGCCGTTTGCACACAGCGTCGTGCCGGGAAGCACCTCGACCTCGATCACGCCGTTTGAGCGGGATTCAACATAATCCTTGAAAACGATGATCCCGTCATAGTCTTCATCATTCAGATCGGCGGCGACATTGGCGCGCAATGTGTAGTCGGCGGCGGCCGCCGGGAACGCGAGCCCGGCCGCGAGCGCGGCGACACCCACAACGTATTTCAGTCTTGCAATCATCAGCTCCTCCACTGTTATCGGTTCAATCTAGGACATTTTGTTGTTTCAGTCATCGCAGGAAACCGAAGTATGCCGGCACCGCAAGCGACAGCGGCGGAATGAACGTGATCATGAAGATCACGATCACCTCGACCGCCAGGAACGGCAATATCGCCTTGGCGATGGTCTCCACTTTTTCACCCGATACCGAAGAAGCCACGAATAGGACGAGCCCCATGGGCGGCGTCGCCAGGCCCACGGTCAGGTTGACGCTCATGATGATTGCGAAATGGATCGGGTGCACGCCCAGATTTATGAATATCGGCGCCAGAATCGGACCGAGAATGATGATGGCCGGGCCGGCATCCAGGAACATGCCCACAATGAAGAGGAGAATGTTGATCAGGAACAGGAGGAGCAGCGGATTGGATGTGAGCGAGATCACCCATTCGGCCATCATCTCCGGGATATGCGACAGCCCGACCACAACCTTGAATGCGATCGCCGCGCCGACAAGCATCATGACGACCGACGAGGTCAGTGCCGCCCGGGTCAGCACCACCGGCAGGTCGCGCCACTTCATTGAGCGCAAGATGAAAAGCGAAACCAGAAACGCGTAACCGGCGGCGACCGCGGCCGCTTCCGTCGGCGTGAAGACGCCGCCGAGGATGCCGCCCAGGATCAGCACCGGTGTCTGTAGCGGCAGCGCCGCGCGTTTGCACGTCGTGCGGAAATTGTCACTGACGGTCCGCCTGAGCGCGACAATGACGAAATGAATCACCACAACAGCGGCGATGAAGATCATCCATTTGGTGGAGGCCTGGGTGTCCTCTGCAATCGGCGAGACAATGTAGACGAACCCGGCGAGGTTGAGGCGTACGAGCGCGAAACTGAGCCAGTACTCCACCGGCCCCATCTCTTCGTGTTCCTGCACGATCCGGTGCGCCGCGGGCAATTCGTAGCGATCCGCCAGGAGACGCACGGCCAGCATCAGGCCCGCCCCGACCATCACGCCGGGAATGATGCCGCCAAGGAAGAGCGCGGCCACCGATTCGCCCATCACATAGGCGTAGATGATCATGATCCCCGATGGCGGGATGATCGGTCCGATGACCGACGAGGCGGCGGTGATCGCGGCCGCGAAACGGCGCGTATAGCCCTCTTTTTCCATTGCCGGTATCAGCATCGATCCCAGCGCCGACGTATCCGCGACCGCCGAGCCGGAAAGCCCGGCGAACAGAATGGACGAAAGGATATTCACCTGCGCCAGGCCGCCGCGAAGATGCCCCATCAGCGCCTGGGAGAACTCCACCAGCCGCATGGTGATGCCACCGCGGTTCATCAGTTCGCCGGCCAGCATGAAAAAGGGAATCGCCATCAGCGGAAAGCTGTCCATGCCGTTGTAGATGTTGCGGTAGAGCAGATTCCAGTCCCGGGCCTGGTCTGAAATGAACAAAACGATGCCCGGCGCCGCCAGCATGCCGAAGAATACCGGCATGCCGACAAGCAGGAAGAAGAGGAAAAGCGGCAGGAACCAGACCAGCATGACCTACTCCGCGCTCAGGACGATCTGGTCCGGCACCTCGCCATAGTCGACATCCCTGTCCACGAGCATGTGCAGGTTTTTCAGGATCATCTCGACATTGACGGCGGTCATCAGCCAAAACCCGACATAGACCGACATGTACATCCAGGCGAGCTTGACCCGGATGGATTCGCCGCCGAATAGCTCAAGCGGGACTTTCAGCGATCCGGAATTGTAGAGCCAGCCCGACTTCACGTGCTTCCATCCGAGTTGGAGGGCAATGACCAGCACGGCGAATGAAATCACCAGAATGATCAGGTTGAGCACGATACCGGCGCGCCGGCCCAGCATGTCCTTGATCATTTCGATCGACACGAAGCCGCCCCAGCGGTAAGCCGACGGCGCGATCAGCCCCGTCATCCACAGCATCAGAAACCGGGCCGCTTCGTCGGGCCACGGCAGGGCTGAATTCAGCACATAACGGAAAAACACCTGGATGAGAATGACAATGACCATGAGGCCGATGGAAATCCAGGCGACGAAGCGCCCGATTCGCAGCAACCGCGTGAGCGTTATCTCCAGACCGGATATCACCCGCGCCAAAACAACTTGCCCATGGCCGATCTCCCCAATCGTTAAGGGGGCTTCCGGCCATTGCCTGCCGGTTGTCGCCCCTGCCGCCAATATCTTGCGGCAAGTCGCCGGAAGGAGCAAGTTGTATTGGTGTTCCGATTCCGGGGCATGCAGGAAAGACGAGGAATGAATGGCCCGGATCCTGACAGCAGGGGTCGCGGTTGCGGATTTCGTGTTTCAAGTGGCCGAGATGCCGTGCCGGGCCGAAAAGTACCGGGCTGAGGACGCCGCGGTGGTCGGCGGCGGCTGCGCGGCCAATGCGGCCGTTGCCATTGCCCGTCATGGGGGTGTGGCATGTCTTGCGGCCCGCCTGGGCGCAGATCCGATTGGCGACCTCATCGTCGCCGACCTCGCGCATGAAGGGGTCGACACATCGCTGGTCGATCGTGCGCCCGCCGGCCTGTCTTCCTTTTCTTCCGTCTATGTCGATCGCGACGGCGAGCGGCAGATCATGAATTTCCGCGGCCGGAACTTGCGCGAAAATGCGGACTGGCTTGACGATGTGCCGCCGGTGGACGCGGTGCTGGCGGACAATCGCTGGACGCCGCTCACCCGCAAAGCGCTGGACATTGCGCGGCGGCGCGGGATACCGGGTATCGTCGATGGCGAGTCGCCGGTTGAGCCGGACGCATTCGACGGCGCTTCCCATATCGCATTTTCCAGGCAGGGGCTGCAGGCGTTCGCACCTGGACAGGAAGTCGGGGATGCGCTTCGCCAGGCGGCGCGGCGGAGCGGCGCCTGGGTTTGCGTCACCGATGGCGCAAACGGCGTGACCTTGTTCGACGGCCGCACCGTCGAACATGTACCGGCCGTGGCCATAGATGCCGTTGATACGCTCGGCGCCGGCGACGTCTGGCATGGGGTCTTCGCCCTCAGGCTTGGCGAGGGGGCGGACGAGCGCAATGCCATCGTCCATGCGAATGCCGCCGCGACTTTGAAATGCACCCGGTTCGGCGGGCGTCGGGGATGCCCGGACCGGAAAATGACGGACCGTTTTGTTCAGGAGAACAACTTGTGCAACTGACACCAGGCAAATTGTGGGGTATGCGCCGGATGGCGGATGCCAACGGCGTATTCAAGATGACGGCGGTCGATCAGCGCCCGCCGATCAAGGGGCCGATCGCGAACCATCTCGGCGTCGACGAGGCGCCCTGGGAAGAAGTTGCCGCATTCAAACGGATGTTGGTGGAGCAACTGCAAGCGCAAAGCACCGCCATGCTTCTCGACCCGCATTATGCTGTTCCCCACGCAATCGACATTCTGTCACCCCAAAAGGGGCTCATCGTAACGCTGGAGGATTCGAATTTCAGGGACACGAATGGGGGCCGGTACTCGTCCGATATCGACGACTGGTCGGTCGACAAGATCAAGCGCATGGGCGCCGATGCCGTAAAGGTTTTGATCTGGTACCGGCCCGATGCCGACCCGTCCGTGTGCCTGGTCCAGCAGGATTATGCCATGCGCATCGGCGCGCAATGCGCCCAGTTCGACATCCCCTTCCTGCTCGAACTTCTTGTCTATCCCTTGGCTGGCGATGCTGACGGGACAACAGATTATGTTGAGATGAAAGCCAAGAAATCCGATCATGTTCTGGAATCTGTGGCGACATTCGCAAAACCCGACTTTGGTGTCGATCTGTTCAAACTGGAGAGCCCGGTGAATGCGCCGGACGCCGACGGATCGCGAGAGGTCCAGGCGTTGTTCGATGAGATGGGGAAAGCGGCCGCCCGGCCCTGGGTGATGTTGTCGGCCGGCGCCGGCAAGGCAGATTTTCGAAACATCCTCGAACATGCGTTCCGTGCCGGGGCGTCCGGATTTCTGGCTGGCCGGGCAATTTGGCTGGACGCCTTTCGACACTATCCCGATTGGCCGGCCGTCTCTGGCGAACTGGCCGGGGATTCGACGGCGTATATGTCGCAGATCTGCAAGCTGGCCGATGAATCCGCGCAGGATTGGCGCCGCCATGCCTGTTATGGGCCCGGCGGCGCCCGTTTTCGACCGGCCGGCGCCGGCTTTCGCCACGACTATCCGGCCATTCAGGTGTCATCTTGAAAACCGGTTTGTTGCCGCTCGGCCGGGCGACATTTGATGTCGAATTCGCCCGGAGCAAGCTCGATGCGATGAATGCCCGCCTCGACGCCACGGGCGGCAAATTCGTCGGCGCCCGCGACCTCCTTCTCGATGTGGACGCCACGCGCGACGCGATCGCCGAACTGCGAAAATCCGGTATCGACAGACTGCTTATCCTCCAGGTCACATTTACCGACGCGGCAATGATCCTGGAAGCCGCGCAGGTTCTGGATGTCCCCATCGGCATATGGGCTGTACCGGAACCGCGCCTTGGCGGTCGTCTGCGGCTCAATGCGTTTTGCGGGCTCAATCTGGCCAGCCACGCCCTCGGCCTGGATGGGCGGGACTTTTCGTGGGCCTACAGCGATCCGGACGACATCGGCGCCGACGTGCTGGATGCTCTGCTGGCCGGCCGCCGTCCGGCCGGCCGCCTGGCGGGCAGACCGCCCGCGGCATCCGCCGATCGCGGCAGCGGGATTCTGGCGGCGATCACCGGCAAACGCATCGGACGGATCGGGGCGCATCCGGACGGATTTCCCACCTGTGCCTATTCCGCCGCCGAAATCCGCTCCCTGGCGGGTGTCGACGTCGAGGAGTTCGATCTCGGCGAGCTTTTCGAACTGGCCCGAAACGCCGATGCTGCCGACGTGGCAAAGGTTCGCGATGGGGCGGAACGGGATCTTGATGGCCTGGGTGAGGTCGATCAGGCGGAGCTGGAACGATCGCTGCGGCTGAAGCTGGCGCTGGACCGGCTGACCGAGCGCAAGGGGCTGGATGCGTTCGCCATCCGGTGCTGGCCGGAAACGTTTACCGAATACGGCGGTGCGGTCTGCGGGCCGGTGTCGATGATGACGGAGGCCGGGATCCCCTGTGCCTGCGAGGCTGATGTCTACGGCGCACTCACCCAGTTGATCCTGCAGGCGGCGGCGAGGGCGCCGGTTTTCCTCACCGATCTTGTCGACATCGATACCGTCGACGACAGTGCCGTCGTGTGGCATTGCGGCCAGGCGCCGGTCTCGATGTGCGCGCCGGACGATCGCGCCGCCGCAACGATCCACACCAACCGCAAGATGCCGCTTCTGTACCAGTTTGCGCTGAAGCCGGGGCGGATGACCATGATGCGGATATCCCAGGCGCTTGGCGAGACGAAAATGATCCTCGCCGGCGGGGAGATGCTGGACCGACCCCTCGCCTTTACCGGAACGTCCGGCGTCCTCCGGTTTGATGGCGGCGCTTCCGGCGCGTTGGAGGACATCCTGGCCGCGCGAATGGAACACCATATGGCCATCGCCTATGGCGAGCACCGGCCGCTTTTGCGAAGTGTGGCAGCGGCAATGGATCTGCCGGTTCTGGAGTTGTCCCGATGATCAGATACGGGTTGATCGGCGCCGGCATGATGGGCCAGGAGCATATCCGCAACATTGCCCTGATCGAAGGCGTGGACGTTTCGGCGCTGGCCGATCCTGATGAAGGTATGCGGGCGCGGGCATTGGCCATCCAGGGCGGCACGGCCCGCGCAGTGGCCGACTACAGGGACCTGCTGGCCGCCGATGCGTGCGACGCCTATATCGTCAGTTCTCCCAACCACCTGCACCATGCCAACTTGCTGGAACTGTTGCCGTGCAACAAGCCGGTTCTTTGCGAAAAGCCGCTATGCACAACGGTCGACGATTGTCGCGAAATCGTCGCCATCCAGGCTGGCCGGGCGGCCCCGCTGTGGATCGCGATGGAATACCGTTACATGCCGACGTTTCAGCGACTGCTGGCGGAAATCGGCAATGGGACGATCGGCCGCCCGATCATGATGTCCGTTCGCGAGCACCGCTATCCGTTTCTGGACAAGGTCGGCGGCTGGAACAGGTTCAACAGCTCAAGCGGCGGAACGCTGGTGGAAAAATGCTGCCACTTCTGGGATCTGATGCGGCTGGTGCTCGGGAGCGACCCGGTCCGGGTTTTCGCATCCGGGGGTCAGGATGTGAATTTCCTTGACGAACGGATCGACGGCCATGTTCCCGATGTCATCGACAATGCATTTGTAGCGGTGGATTTCGCCAACGGTACCCGGGGAATGCTGGATCTTTGCATGTTCGCGGAGGGCTCCCGTTGGCAGGAGGTGATCTCGGTGACCGGACCATCGGCCCGCATTGACGCCTGCGTGCCGGGCCCGGCCCGCTTTGCCGCCAACGGTGCGATGCATCAGTCCCGGATCGTCATTTCCGATCGAGCCGGGCGGTCGGAACGCTGCGAGGAGGTACATGTGGACGAGGCGATTTTGTCCGCCGGCGATCACCATGGCTCGACCTATTATCAGCACCTGCGATTTCGGGACCTTGTGGCCGGCAAGATCGCGGAGCCGGACGTCAGCGCGCGCGACGGCCTCTGGTCGGTGATTGTCGGGACCGCGGCGGAGCGATCGGTAAAGACCGGTCAGGCGGTTGCGGTCGGAGATTTGGCGCCATGATCTTGATCACCGAATTCATGGACGACAAAGCGGTCGACCGGCTTCGCGATCGCCATGAGACAATTTACGATCCGGCCCTTGTCGATCAGCCCGACTTGCTGTTGTCGCGGGTCGCCGGGGCCACGGCCCTGATCGTCAGAAACCGGACACATGTGAACGAACGTCTTCTTGGTGCCGCCGGTGACCTTCAATGCGTCGGCCGTCTTGGGGTCGGGCTGGACAATATCGATCTCGATGCGTGCAGGGACCGCGATATCGCGGTCTATCCGGCCACCGGTGCAAACAATCTCAGTGTTGCCGAATATGTTGTCACCGCGGCGATGATGCTGTCCCGGCGGGCATGGATGTCCAATGCGCCGATGCGCGCCGGGAACTGGCCGCGCCAGGATTGCGCCGGCCATGAAATCGCCGGTCGGACCTTGGGGCTGATCGGGTTCGGCGCGATTGCCCGCAATGCCGCCAAGCTGGCCCGCGGACTGGGCATGGATGCGATCGCTTACGACCCTTATGTGCCTGCCGGCGATCCGGTTTGGGCGGATGTCCGGCAAAGCGAACTTTCTGCATTATTGGCCGAGGCCGACGTGATCAGTGTTCACGTGCCGCTTTCCGACGCAACACGTCACCTCATCGATGCGGACGCAATGGCCCGGATGAAATCGGGCGCAATTCTCGTCAATACGGCGCGCGGAGGCGTGGTCGATGAATTGGCGTTGTGCGAGGCCCTCAGGTCCGGTCGCCTGGGCGGCGCGGCCCTCGATGTCTTTGAGACCGAACCGCTGGACGCGGAGGCGGCCGGCAGATTCCGGGAAGTGCCCAATCTGATCCTGACTCCACACATAGCCGGAGTCACGATAGAATCGAATATACGTGTGAGCAGTCTCATCGCGGACCTGGTGCTTGATCATCTCGCCTGACAGTCTGCAAACCTGTTCCAGGCGGAGCCTGTCCCGAGCCAGGATGCCGTATTGTCGCCAACGCCAGCGCAATCAACGCCGCGGATTCTGAAATCCGGCGGAAAGGAGTTCTCCATCATTCCCGACAATCAGACATTTGTTTCCCACCTGGAATGTTCGCTCACCGGCGAAACCTACGAGGCGGGCAAGATCCAGGGCCTGTCGAAAGCCGGCCGGCCTCTTCTCGTTCGCTATGATCTTTCGGCGTTGGCCGCAGCCATTACCCGCGAACAGATCGGCAAATCCGATGCGCCGGGCTTCTGGCGGTATGCACCGATGTTGCCGGTCACACGGCCCGAAAACAGAATCTCTCTGGGTGAAGTCATGACCCCGTTGATCCCGCTGGAGCGCACGGCCAACTGGCTTGGCGCAAGCGCCGGAAAGGCGCTTGTCAAGGATGAGGGCCGCCTGCCCACCGGTTCGTTCAAGGCCCGGGGTTTGTGTCTGGCCGTCTCCATGGCCAGGGAATTCGGGATCGAACATCTGGCGATCCCCACCAACGGCAATGCTGGAGCGGCGCTGGCGGCCTACGCCAGACGGGCCGGCCAGCGCGCCACGGTGTTCTGCCCGTCCGACACGCCGGATATCAATATCCGCGAGATCCAGAGCCAGGGCGCCGATACCTATCTTGTCGACGGGCTTATCAACGATTGCGGCAAGATCGTCGGGGACGGAAAGGAAGCGGTCGGCTGGTTCGACGTTTCAACCCTCAAGGAGCCCTATCGCATTGAGGGCAAGAAGACGATGGGGATCGAACTGGCCGAGCAGATGGGCTGGCGTCTGCCGGATGTCATCTTCTACCCGACCGGCGGTGGCACCGGTCTGATCGGCATGTGGAAAGCATTCCACGAATTGAAGGAAATGGGATGGATAGACGGTCCGCTGCCGCGCATGGTCGCGGTGCAGGCCACCGGGTGCGCGCCGATTGTCAAAGCCTGGGAGGAGGGCGAGGAGCACGCGCCGCTCTGGCAGGATGCGCACACTGTGGCGGCCGGCATCCGCGTTCCCGTCGCCGTCGGCGACTTTCTGATAGTGCGCGGCGTTCGCGAATCCGGCGGCTTTGCCATGGCGATGTCCGATGAGGAAATCATCGACTGCCGTGACACGATTGCCCGCGACGAGGGCCTGCTATTGTGTCCGGAAGGCGCGGCAACGGCGGCGGCATACCGGCGGGCGCTTGCCGAGGGCAAGGTTGGCCGGGACGAAACGGTTGTCCTGTTCAATTGCGCGACCGGTCTGAAATATCCGCTCGATCCGGTCACCAGGCGGATCGCCGCCGGCCAGCCGGTTGACTACCGTCAGTTCTGATCAGGCAGAGCCAGCGGCGGCACGGTCGCCGCCGCCGCTGGCGATTTCAAATGCCCGGGGGCATTCTTGAATATACTGTATATCGACATCGACAGTCTCAGGCCCGATCATCTCGGTTGCTACGGCTATCATCGCGACACGTCTCCGCATATCGATGCCATTGCCGCCGACGGGCTGCGTTTTGAAAACGTCTACGCTTCCGATGTCCCCTGTCACCCGTCGCGAACCGCATTGTGGAGCGGGCGCCACGGATACCGGACAGGCGTCGTTGGCCATGGCGGCACGGCGGCGGAACCCTATCGTGAGGGCGCGGAACGCGGGTTCAACAGCGCCTACCTGACCGAAGGCTGGATGTGGGCCCTGCGACAACTGGGATATCACACCGCTTCCGTTTCGAGCTTTGGCGAACGCCATGGCTGCTGGCACTGGTACGCCGGCTACAATGAGCTGATCAATCCGGGTCAATTCGGACTGGAAACAGCCGACCGTGTCACGGCCCTGGCGCGCCAGTGGATCACCCGGCAGGACAGCGGCAAACCGTGGTTTCTGCACGTCAATCTGTGGGATCCGCATACACCCTACCGCACGCCTGAGGATTTCGGTGATCCGTTCGCCGACACGCTGCTCCCGGGCTGGTTGACGGAAGACGTCCTCGCCGCATGCATGAACGGATACGGCCCCCACAGCGCGCTTGAGCCCAATGGCTATGGCGGACCGGAGGACGACCGGTTTCGTGACAATCCGCGCGCCCCGGCCCCCATCGATTCCATGGCCCGGGTTCGGGCGTGGATCGACGGCTACGACACCGGCATCGCCTATGCCGATGTCCATATCGGCCATCTGTTGGACGAACTGCGGGAGCGGGGCCTGTACGACAAGACGATCGTCGTCATATCGGCCGACCACGGCGAGAACCTGGGCGAGCTCAATATCTGGGGCGATCATCAGACGGCCGACCGGTTCACCGGGAACGTTCCATTGATCATGCGCTGGCCTGCCGATCCGGCGTTTCGGGGTGTCGACCGGCGGCTGCACTATCACTTCGATTGGCCCGCAACATTGATCGGAAAGCTTGGTGGCGAAGTGCCGGACAGCTGGGACGGTCGGCCATTTGATGTGACGCCGGGCAGTGCGGCAACGGGACCGGGTGCTGGCGGCCGTGAATATCTTGTGATCGGCCAGGGCGCCTGGGCCTGCCAGCGCGGCGTGCGGTTTGACCGGGGGGACAGGCAATGGCTGCTGATATCGACACTTCATGATGGTCACAAGGCGCTGGCCGGCACAATGCTGTTCAATCTGACCGACGATCCGCACCAGCAGCACGACTGCGTGGCCGCGCATCCGGACATCGCCGGCTTTGGCAAGCGGCTTCTGGATGACTGGCTATCGGATATCGGCGGACGAAGCCCGGCGGAACACGATCCGCTGCAGACCGTGATCGCCGAGGGGGGGCCCTATCACTGCCGCGGCCAGTTGCCGGCCTATCTTCATCGACTGCGGCGGACCGGGCGCGCCCGTCACGCCGAGGCACTTGCTATCCGGCATCCGGGTGAAACCTGACATGTTGCAGCGCCGTTCATATGATTCGATGATGAAGCCCGGTCGGGCACCAACGAACGAATGGGAATGAGGGTCCGTTATGTCAGATATCGCGCCGAACACATTCAAGGCCGCCCTCGCCGCGGGGAAGGTTCAACTGGGCATTTGGAGTAGCCTGTGCAGTCCGCTCGTGGCGGAGATTCTGGCCGATTCCGGTTTCGACTGGATCCTGTTCGACGCCGAACATTCGCCGGTCGAGATTTCCGGGCTTCTGCCACTGTTGCAGGCCGCCGCCCACGGCAAGCCGTCCTGTGCGGTCCGCCCGCCATGGAACGATCCGGTCCTGTTGAAGCGGGTTCTCGATATCGGCGCCGGAACGGTGCTCATTCCGTTTGTGGAATCGGCCGACGAGGCGGCGGCGGCGGTCACCGCATGCCGCTTCCCGCCGGACGGGACAAGGGGCGTCGCCGTTTCCACCCGCGCCAGCCGGTTTGGTCGCGCGCCCGGCTATCTGCGCGGTGCCAACGCCGAAATCTGTGTTCTGGTACAGGCCGAGACCGCAAACGCGCTGTCAAATCTCGGGGATATCGCGGCGGTTGACGGGATCGATGGCGTGTTTATCGGCCCGTCGGACCTCGCCGCATCCATGGGTCATATCGGCAATCCCGGCCACCAGGAGGTTCAGGAGGCCATTCGCTCTGCCGCAGCGCGAATTCGAAGGGCGGGAAAGGCCCCCGGGATTCTTGCGGCCAGCCCGCAAGACGCCCGCCGATATCTCGACTGGGGTTTTCTGTTCGTCGCCTGCGGTAGCGATATCCGGTTTGTCAGCGACGGGGTGCATGCATTGCACGATGCCCTCGCGACGAAAGACCGGTAGTCGGCACCGATGCGCCGTCGTTCCAAATTCGTTCACGATGACACCGGCCTCCGTTCAGGGGGGAACCATGGCAATAGGTGATCCACGCCCGCGCGTCGAAGATGCCCGGTTGTTGGCCGGCCGGGGTCTGTTCGTCGACGATATCGAACGTTCAGACGAGCTGACGATGGTGCTTGTCCGTTCGCTGGTGCCGGCCGGTCGGATTGTCGGCATCGACGATGAAGCCGCCGGTGCCATGCCCGGTGTTGCCGCGATATGGACTGCCGCCGATCTGGCCGCCGACGGCGTCGGCGCGTTGCGGTCTGCCATCAAGATCGGCCGGCCGGACGGCTCGCCGATGCTTGACACGCCGTGTCCGCTTCTTGCTTCCGAACATGTCCAGTTCGCCGGCGATCCGGTGGCCATGGTCCTGGCTGAAGACCGGGCGGCGGCCCTTGATGCGGCCGAGGCGGTCGTCGTCGATATCGATGCGCGTCGTTCCCTCACCAATGTCCGCGATGCCGCACAGCCGGATGCGCCGGTCGTTTGGCCGGGTGCACCGGACAATATCGCTTTTCGCTTTGAGCGCGGTGACCGGGCCGCCGTCGATGCCGCGTTCGCAGCCGCCGACCAGGTTGTGAAAGTGGACATGGACATCACCAGGGTCTCGGCAAATCCCGTCGAACCCCGGGGTGTCCTGGCTGTTTACGATCCGGATTCCGGCCGTTCCACACTCTGGACGGGAACGCAGGTACCCCATCGCTACGCTGCCGCGATTGCCGGTGTACTCGGTATCCCGCAATCCGATTTGCACATGCCGGCCGTTGATATCGGTGGCGGATTCGGGATGCGCAATACGGCTTCCCGGGAAGCGGCGCTGGCGGTATGGGCTTCGCGGCGCCTGGAGCGACCGGTCAGATGGATCGCCGCGCGTTCGGAAGGATTCCTGGCCGACCCCCACGGGCGCGACCGGCACACCACTGCCGAGTTGGCGCTGGATGAAGATGGAAAGTTCGCCGCCGTGCGGGTCCGGGCGCGTGCAGCCCTGGGCGGATACATCGCACCGACCGGGCTGATCTCGGTGATCCTGCATATTGCCGGCATCGCGGGGGTCTATCGGATCCCGGCCATCCATTTCGCCATTGACGGCGTGATGACCAATACCCAGCCAACGACGCCCTATCGCGGCGCGGGACGGCCGGAGGCGACATATACGATCGAGCGGCTGATCGATGTGGCCGCCGACAAACTGGGGCTTGATCGCAGGGAAATCCGGGCGCGCAACATGCTCACGCCGGCGGAGCTGCCGTGCACGACCGCATTGGGCTTCCACTACGATTGCGGCGATTTTCCTGCGGCGCTCCGGCGCGCCTGCGATGCTGCCGATTGGGATGGATTTGAAGCGCGACGATCGGCTTCGGCGCACGCCGGCCTGTTGCGCGGGATCGGCCTCGCCATGGCCATCGAAGGGGCCGGCGGTCCGCCAGGAATTCCGACCGGTGAATGCGCCGAAATGCAGTTTGATTCCGAAGGCCGGCTCACCGTGTCCATCGGTTCCGGCGACAGCGGGCAGGGTCACCGCACGACATTTGGCCAGATCGCCGGCGGGCTTCTCGGCATCGATCCTGACAGGATCAGGGTTTTGACCGGCGACACGGACCTGGTGAAGGATGGATTTGGTTCTGTCGGGTCCCGAACGGTGATGGCGGTCGGTACGGCCGTCGACAGTGTCGCCCGGATGGTCATCGAGCAGGGCAGGGCGATCGCCGGCGCGGCGCTCGAGGCGGACGTCGGCGATATCGAATTCAGGCAGGGCGCCTTTTGGGTCGCAGGCACCGACCGTCATGTCACCCTGTCGGAACTGGCGGCCCGCAATCCCGACGACCTGTGCGCCCGGGGCGCCGCCCCGCAGGACGACACAACCTATCCCAACGGGTGCCATATCTGCGAAGTGGAGATCGATCCCGAAACCGGTGCCTGTACGCTCGACCGCTATACGGTCGTCGATGACGTCGGGACCGTCATCAATCCGCTGCTGATGAAAGGCCAGATCCACGGTGGGCTTGCTCAGGGAATCGGCCAGGCGCTGATGGAGCGGATCGTCCATGATGACGCGGGCCAGCTGGTGACCGGCAGCTTTCTCGATTACGCGATGCCGCGGGCCGGTGACCTTCCCTCGTTCGATATCCGGTCAAATCCGGTGCCGACCTCGACAAATCCGCTCGGCGCCAAAGGCGCCGGCGAGGCCGGAACAGTTGGCGCGCTTCCTGCCGTCGTCAGTGCCGTTTGCGATGCCCTTCGGCCCTGCGGCGTCACCCATCTGGACATGCCGGCGACGCCAGCCCGCATTTGGGCCGCGATCCGGCAAGGCACGGATTGAGCGAACGATTGCCGGCAACAGGGGCCGGTTGTGGATCTCCGGTGCCGATCAACCCGCAGGATGGAATGACGCGCTCAGGCGTTTGACATGCTCATATGCCGCGCGCATGCTTTGATGCAAATCCACCGGGGCGGCCGAAGGAGCCGGCGCAAATAAGGAGCATGCCCAGGTACGATGGCGGCATTTGACGAAATGCATGATTCAGAGGGTGCCGTGCGGCCCTCCTACGCCAATTTGAACCGATGGATTGAATCCCAGGACAAGGCGAGCCTTCGGCAAAAGCTGAAGGATGCCGAAACGATTTTTCGGCGAACCGGCATTACGTTCAATGTCTATGGCCAGGGCGAGGGCGCGGAGCGGCTGATTCCTTTCGATATCCTCCCGCGGATCATATCCGCCGCGGAGTGGCGGCGATTGTCGCGTGGCATCGATCAACGCGTCCGGGCATTGAATGCCTTCCTCCACGACATCTACCATCGCCAGGAGATTGTACGCGCCGGTCGCATCCCTGCGGACGTCATCCTCCAGAATGCGTTTTTCGCGCCGCAGATGATCGGTTTCGATCCGCCGCGCCAGATCTACGCGCATATCATCGGCGTCGACATAATCCGGACCGGGCCGGACGAATGGTATGTGCTGGAGGACAATCTGCGCACGCCGTCGGGGGTCTCCTACATGCTGGAGGATCGCGAGACGATGATGCGGCTGGCGCCGGAACTGTTCGCAAGCCATCGTGTCGCGCCTGTCGGTCACTATCCGGAAATGCTGCGTGAGACGCTTGAAAGCGTCGCGCCATCGGCCTGCCAGGGTGCGCCGACCGTGGCCGTGCTCACACCCGGTGTCTACAATTCGGCCTATTTCGAGCACGCGTTTCTGGCCGATCAGATGGGTGCCGAGCTGGTGTGCGGCGCCGACCTGTTTGTCGATGACGGCTTCGTCTATATGCGGACGACGTCGGGCCAGGAGAGGGTAGACGTGATTTACCGGCGGATCGACGATGATTTCATCGATCCGCTGACCTTCCGCCGTGAATCCCTTCTTGGTGTGCCCGGCCTGTTTGAGGTCTATCGCGCCGGCAACATCACGCTGGTCAATGCGCCCGGCACAGGCATTGCCGATGACAAGCTGATCTACAGCTATATTCCCGATATCATAGAGTTCTTCACCGGCGAAGAACCGATCCTGAAGACCGTACCCACCTACAATTGCGCCGATCCCGGCGATTGCGCCCATGTGCTGGCCCATCTCGACGAACTGGTCGTCAAGGAGGTGCATGGCTCCGGGGGGTACGGCATGCTCGTCGGTCCCCACGCAACCCAAAAACAGCGGACCGAGTTCGCCGAACGGATCCGCGAGCACCCGTCCAACTACATCGCCCAGCCAACGCTGGCATTGTCGACCTGCCCGGTCTGGACGTCACGCGGCGTCGCCCCCCGGCATGTCGATCTCCGGCCTTATGTGCTGGTCGGCGATCGTGTTCGGATCACGCCCGGCGGCTTGACGCGGGTGGCGCTCAAACCCGGTTCCCTGGTCGTCAACTCTTCGCAGGGCGGCGGCACCAAGGACACCTGGGTTCTGGAGGACTAGAATATGCTCGGGCGCACGGCGGCGCACATTTTCTGGATTTCCCGCCACATGGAACGGGCTGAATATGTCGCCCGCCTTCTGGATGCCGGGCACCGCATGTCGCTGACCCCTGGTGTCGATGCCGGCCATCGCGAGCAGTGGCGATCGGTTCTTGCCGCCGCCGCGCTGGCCGACGCATTTGCCGCCAGGCACGAAACCGCCGATCGCGCCAACGTCGTCGATTTCATGCTCTTTGATCCGGACAATCCCTCCTCGGTCCGCAATTGCCTGAAGAATGCCCGCGCCGATGCGCGCATCGAGCGAATTGCCATCACCCAGGACATGTGGGAGGCGCTGAATTCCACCTGGCTGGAGTTTACCGCGATCAGGAAGGCCTCCGTGACCGGCAATAAGGTGCCGGCGCTTCTGGAATGGATCAAGTCCAGTTCCGCCCAATTTCGCGGCGCACTTCTGGGCACGATTCTGCGCAACGAGACATACATGTATTCCCAGCTCGGCTGCTTTATCGAGCGCGCCGACAACACGGCCCGTCTTCTCGATGTCAAATACTATATCCTTCTGCCGCGCGCCGACATGATCGGCGGCGATATCGACACCAAGAACTGGGAGATGATCTTGCGGGCGGTATCCGCCTATCGCTCCTACCGGCATGTCTATCGCGGGCCCTACACAGCCGCAAACATCGCCGACTATCTGATTTTGAAGGCGATCATGCCGCGTTCGCTGCATCACGCCTACGACTGGATCGTGCGGACCTTACAGGAGCTTGAAGCCTATCACGGCACACCCATGCCCAGTCACGACCTCGCCGCCGAAACCCTGGCTGTTCTCAAATCGTCGACGGTCGCGACCCTGATCGAATCTGGTCTGCACGAGTTTCTCAAAGAATTCATTAGCAAAAACAATATCTTGGCGGAATCGGTAGCCAGTGATTACAATTTTTACTGATGTCGGCCGGCGGGAGTTGTCCTGAACCATGCTCATCGCGATTCATCACGAAACCCGTTACACCTATGACGATCCGGTGACCCATGCCGTTCAGCGCCTGGCGCTGACCCCGCCGGATTTTCCAGGCCAGAACATTCGCGACTGGTCGATCGAGGCGCCCGGCATCGAACGGGCGCCCAGCTATCGCGACGGATTCGGCAACGTCATTCGCCTGTGCTCCCAGAGCGGTTTGGAAGGTGAGCTGGTGATCATCGCATCGGGAGCGGTGGAGACGTCGGATCGAAACGGCATCGTCGGCGCCCTGTCCGCCGAACCGCCGCCGCGCGTTTTTCTTCGCCGCACACCGTTGACGGAAACCGGCGACGGCATGATTGCCGCCGCCGATGCGATAGCGGCCCGGACGGCCGACGACGTCGACCGCATGCATCGGCTGATGGCCTTTCTGAAAGACAGTCTGCGTTTCGATACCCGGGTCACGGATGCCCGCACACCGGCGGCAGATGCATTCGCGGCCGGCCACGGTGTTTGCCAGGATTTTACCCACGTTTTTGTTGCCATGGCCCGTTATCTCGGCCTGCCGGCGCGCTACATCACCGGCTATCTGCTGCTTGAAAACGAGGACCGCGCCGAGGCGCAACATGCCTGGGCCGAGGTCTGGATTCCCGCCCTTGGCTGGGTCGGTTTTGACGCGACCAACAATGTCTGCCCCACCGAACGCTATGTGCGTCTGTGTTGCGGCCTGGACGCCGACAGTGCCGCTCCGGTACGCGGGCTGCGGATGGGCCGCGGTCGCGAAGGCCTTGCGGTGCTGGTCGATGTCCAGCAGGCCAATCAGTGATGGCGCAGCCGTCAAACATCCCGCCCGCCGGGCACTTGCAACGGTGCGCGCCGATGGCTATCGGTGACCTGACAATCAGCGCCGTTCCGGCGCCTTGAAGGCCCCCGATCATGACTTATTGCGTCGGTTTGAAGCTTGACCGCGGCATCGTCTTTGCGTCGGACAGCCGCACCAATGCCGGCTTCGACAACATTGCGTCCTTCTCCAAGATGCGGGTTTGGGAAAGCGGCGGCGATCGTGTGATTGTTCTCCTGTCGGCCGGCAATCTGGCAGTGACCCAGGCCGTGGCGAGCTTTCTCGACGAGGCAATCGCCGGTGCCGCCGATGATCGTCCGACCCTGAACACCGTAACGACCATGTTTCAGGCCGCCCGCCTCGTCGGTGAGGCCTTGCACGAGGTTCGGCGCATGAGTGCCGGGGAGAGCGGGTTGAACGCTGAGGATTTTTCCGCCTCCTTCATCCTCGGCGGGCAGATCGCCGGCGATCGGCCGCGCCTGTTCCAGATCTACAATGAGGGAAACTTCATCGAGGCCGGAGAGGAAACGCCCTATTTCCAGATCGGCGAGCACAAGTACGGCAAGCCGATCCTGGACCGTGTTGCGATGCCCGAAATGCGCATGGGCCAGGCCGCGAAACTGCTTCTCCTGTCGTTCGATTCCACGCTGCGGTCCAACCTGTCCGTCGGCATGCCGATCGACCTTCTGATTTATCGCACCGACACACTGCGGGTCGGCGAACGGCGGCGGATCGGCGAGGACGACCACTATTTTCGCACTCTTTCGGCAGCCTGGTCGGAAGCGTTGCGCGATGCCTTTGCGCGGATCGAGGAGTATCAGGATCCCGAAGACGGCGAGGGCTCACCGGCGGGTGGCGCCTGAACGATCACTTTTTGGTGGCGGCAGTCGCTAGCCGCTGCCCGCCTTGTCCGCCATTTCGTCGGCATGAATCCGGTCCGCCAGCACCAGCATCGGCTCCCGCATGCCATGACGTCCGAGGTCCGCAGCGCCGGCCGACAAGATGTCGAGACAGGCCCTGCGCAGGATCAGGAGCCGGGAGCCGGAACCCCGCAAGTGTCCGGCGATCCGGTGCGGATGGCCGGTTGCGACGATATCGACCTTCAGTGGCGGCGGCGCGAGCTGTTTCAGCAGGGCTTCGACAGCAGGCCGTTCCGCGGCAGGACAGGAAATGGTGAGCCGGCCGCCGCACACACCGGCAAGGCGCGCCGCGATACCGATCAGCTCCGGCTCAACCTGCCCGGAAAAAACCACCTCGGCCGATGCGATGGCCGATGCGATGGCCGGTGTGCGGCCCGGGAAATAGAGAAGGCCGGCGGCCCGGCCCGCCGGTGCATCAAGACGTTTCAGGGCCGGCGGACAGAAAGGCCGGCCGGTCAGGAGACTGTCTTCCGCGCAGACAAGCAGGTCAGCCGCCGTCGCGCCCTCGCCCAGAACATCTTCCAGCGCCCCCAGAGATCTGGTGAAACTCCACGCCACGCCGGCCCGTTCCGCGGCGGCCGCCAGACGCCGGCGCATGATTCGCGAGGCGATCTCGATCTCCTTGACGAGCGCCCCCGCTTCGCCGTACCGCGACAGACCCCCGGTCATCGTTGCCATGCGGACGGCCGGCAGCGAAGCCAGCGCCCGCATCGCCGGTTCTTCGGCAAACCGTCCGGCGATTTCCAGGTTCAGCGCGGCGGCGATTTCGGCGGCCCGCGCAAGCACGCTTTCGGAAGCCGGGGCGCCGCTCACGCCGATGAGCATGCGGCGTATGGTCAATTCGTGCCTGGCCGCGATCATGTCGTACCGTCTTTCCCGCCCTCATTGCGGGCGCCGAACGATCGCCGTGCTTCCGCATAACGCCGCAGGCAGGCGTCCACCTTCCCGTTGACCGTGTCCTGCCCGAACGCGCCGTCCGGCAGGCGCTCACCGGCCGGCACGCCGGTCAGCAGCGCGATACCCTCGTCGATTGTCGCAATCGCATAGACCGCAAACCGGCCTTGTTCGCACGCTTCCACCACATCGGCGCGCAGCATGAGGTGCTGAACGTTGCTGGCCGGAATGATCACGCCCTGGCTGCCGGTCAGTCCGCGGCCGGCGCAGATATCGAAGAAACCCTCGATTTTGTCATTGACGCCGCCGATCGCCTGGATGCGGCCGTGTTGGTCGACCGATCCGGTCACCGCCAGATCCTGCCGGATCGGCAGTTCGGAGAGCGCGGACAGAAGGGCGAACAGTTCCGCCGCCGATGCGCTGTCTCCGTCAACGCCGCCATAGGATTGCTCGAAAACGAGTGTCGCCGACAGGGACATCGGCTGGTCGGGCGCATAGCGGGACGTGAGAAACCCCGACAGGATAAGCACACCCTTTGAGTGGATTGGTCCGCCCAGTTCCACTTCCCGTTCGATATCGACGAGTTTGCCGGTTCCCATGCGCACCTGTGCGGTGATCCGGCTCGGACGTCCGAAGCTGTCATGGCCGATCGTGATGACGCTGAGACCGTTGATCTGGCCAACCGCCTGGCCTTCCGTGGCGATATGGACGATGCCGCGCAGCACGCTCTCCTGTACCCTGTCGCGAAGGCGGCCTGAGCGATATCGCCGGTTCTCGATGGCCTTCTCCACGCCGGCGGCGTCGACATGATCAGCGCCCCCATCCCGCGCCAACGTGTCGGCCTCGCGGACCAGATCGGCGATTGCAGCTATGTCGAGCGACAGTTTTTCAGCATCCTGGGCCAACCGTGCGGCATGTTCGATCGTCCGCGTCACAGCGCCAGGATCGAATGGCAGAAGGCCCTCCTCCAGGCCGATCAATCCGATCAATGCCGCGAAATCCGCTTCCGACGCCTCAGATCGCGCCACGTCATCTTCAAAATCGACCAGCACCTTGAATAGATCGCGGACGTCGGGATCATATTCGCAAAGCAGGTAGTAGAGCAGTCGTTCGCCGAACAGAACGACTTTGACATCGAGTGGGATCGGGTCGGGCTGCAACGAGATCGTGGAAACCAGGCTCATATACTCCGCCGGCGATTCAATCTTGATACGGCGTGAGCGCAGCGCCCGTTTCAGCCCGTTCCAGGCCAGCGGCTCGGTGAGGACGTTCTGGACATCGATCATCAGGTAGCCGCCGTTGGCCAGATGCAGCGCGCCGGGCTTGATCAGGAGAAAATTCGTGACCAGCGCGCCCTGCTGCGACATATGCTCCACCCGGCCGAGCAGGTTCATCAGGGTCGGATGGTCCTCCGAGATGACCGGCGCGCCGTCGCCCTCGTCGTTGGACACCAGGACATTGGCCCGATAGCGATCGAATGAGCCGGCGCCAAAGGCGCCCGGGATTCCGCCCTCGGCCAGCGATTGGGCGCCGGACGGCCCGCCGAGAAACTGCTCCACATTGTCGGACAGGTCCCTGCCGATGGCGTCGATATGGTCGCGCACGGCGGGCAGGTCGGCGAAACGCTGGCGCGCCTCGTCGAGGGATTGTTGAACGGCGAACGTGCCGACTTCACGGTTCAGCTTGCGCAGATTGTCCCGCCGCTCTTTGTCCCACCGCGGCAACGATCGCAGAATTGTCGACAGCTTCTCCTGGATTTTTTCGATTTCTTCGCCAAACCGTTTCTGTTCTGATTCCGGCAGGGCGCTGAACTCCTCCGGCTTGATCATTTTCCGGTCGCGGGTCGGCGTGACCGCGAAACCCATCGGCGTTTTCAAAATGGCGATGTCCTGCGCCGCCGCCTCTTCAGACAAAGCCTCGAAGGCATCCTCCTGGCGCTTCCGGAATTCCTCGTCGATGGCATTGCGGCGGTTTTGGTAGTCGTCGGAATCGAAGACCGCCGGCAGTGCGGCCTGGATATCCTCGATTAACCGGTCCAGCTCCGCTTTCAGGGTCGGTGCGCGGCCGGCCGGCAGTTTCAGCGCCGTGGGTCGGTGCGGATCGTCGAAATTGTGGAGATAGACCCAGTCGGCGCGTTCTGTGCGCTGGCCGGCGTGGGCGGCAACAATGCTGCGTACCACCCGATGGCGGCCAAGCCCGGGCCGGCCGATGACAAAGAGATTGAAGCCGGGATGATCGGTACGGCTACCGAATTCGATGGCGGCCAGCGCCCGTTCCTGGCCGATTCGCTTTTCGGCCGGAGCGGTTGCCGCCGGCTGTGCCGGTTCGGCGTTGGCCAGGACACTGCGGCGATAGAGGCGCTCTGGCGGAAGTGGCGCTGGGACGCCGACCGCCCGCGCCGGGTTTTCCGGATCGTTGGTGGTTCCGTCCTTGCCGTCGGCGGCGGTCATCGATCTTTTTCCTTCGCTTTGCCTCAGTCCGTTCCGGACCGGCCCGCGGACAGGTTATCGTCATTGCCCGCATTTGGCAGCCGCTTTGTTGCAGGGGGCGCCGCCGGCAAGCGGCGTATGGCAATCGATGTAGCGGCAATGTCGACCACCGCAACCGCAGCGCCTGCGACGGCGAATTCCACACCGCATAGCTGCCGGTGTTCAGCGGCGTGCGGTTGGGACCCGGCGCCCGTTGGCGTCGAACACACAGAAGTTTTCGTCGTCGAATGTTGCGTGGCAGGCTGCCCCCGCTGCCGGCACCGGTTCATTGCCGGCCTGGCGGACGGTGAGTAGTTCATCGTCGGCCATGACGATATGAAGAAGGGTCTCCGCGCCGAGCGCCTCCGCATAGCGAAGCCTGCCGGTTAGCCTGGCGGATGTGGCGTCGGTAAGGTCCAGATGTTCCGGACGCACACCGAGCCGGGCGGTGGCGGGATCGGTTTCGATCCCCAGTCTTGCGGCAATCGCATCGCGCGATTCCGCTCCGTCGAATGCGTCGATCCGGAAAAAGTTCATCGGCGGCGAACCGATGAAGCCCGCCACGAACGTAGTTTGCGGGTTGGCGTAGACATCGAGCGGCGTTCCGATCTGTTCCGCCTCGCCGGCATTCATGACAATCATCCTGTCGGCCAGCGTCATGGCCTCGACCTGGTCGTGTGTGACGTACAGGGCCGTCACGCCCAGTTCCTGTTGCAGCGTTTTGATTTCAAGACGCATTTGAACCCTGAGTTTGGCGTCGAGGTTGGACAACGGTTCGTCGAAAAGGAAGACCGCTGGCTCGCGGACGATCGCTCTGCCCATCGCCACCCGCTGCCGCTGGCCGCCGGAAAGCTGCCGGGGTTTGCGGCTCAGATAGTCGTCGAGTTGCAGCAGCTTGGCTGCCCGCGCCACCCGTTCCCGGATGTCCGCTTTCGGCATACGGGCGATCTTCAGTCCGTAGGCCATGTTGTCGAAAACGGACATGTGCGGATAAAGCGCGTAGTTTTGAAACACCATGGCGATGTTGCGGTCCATGGGCTCCAGTTCGTTGACCCGCTGGCCATCGATGTGGATGTCGCCGGCCGTTACTGTTTCCAGCCCGGCGACCATTCTCAGAAGTGTCGATTTCCCGCAGCCGGACGGCCCGACAATGACGATGAACTCGCCATCATCGATGTCGATATCGATACCATGGATGACCTCCGTCTTGCCGAATGCCTTGCGGACGCCGTTGAGTGCGATCGTAGCCATGGGCGGTTTATTTCTCCGTCTCGATCAAGCCTCGGATGAAGAGCCTTTGCATGAAAACAACAATCGCGACCGGCGGCAGCATGGCGAGGATCGCGGTCGCCATGATAACCGGCCAGTTTGCGATATCGTCGCCGCTGGGGAACATCTGTTTGATGCCCATGACGATTGTGTTCATGTCCGGATCTGTGGTGATCAGAAGCGGCCACAGATACTGGTTCCAGCCATAAATGAAGAGGATCACGAACAGCGCGGCGATATTGGTTCGTGACATCGGCAGCAGGATATCGACAAAAAACCGCATCGGCCGTGCACCGTCGACCCGTGCAGCCTCTGCAAGCTCGTCCGGAACCGTGAGAAAAAACTGGCGAAACAGGAACGTCGCCGTGGCCGATGCGATCAGCGGCAGGATCAAGCCGGAATAGGAGTTGAGCATGCCGAAATTCGCCGCCACTTCGTAGGTCGGCACGATCCGAACCTCGACGGGCAGCATCAGGGTCAGGAAGATAAGCCAGAAGAAAAACTGGCGAAAGGGAAAGCGGAAATAGACAATCGCGAAGGCCGACAGCAGGGAGATGATGATTTTGCCGATCGCGATGCCCATCGCCATCACCGTGGAGTTCGCCAGCATCCGCCAGACCGGGGCATTGATGCCGGAAAAGATCGCCTCCCTGTAGTTGGCGAGAAAGTGCTTTCCCGGCACCAGCGGCATCGGTGGGCGGACGATCTCCGGCTGCGTTACCGTAGAGGCGACGAATGCGAGATAAATCGGGAAGAAAATAAACAGCACACCGACGATCAGGCCGACATGGGTCAGCCAGTAGCCGCCGCCCCGCTTTTCCACCATGCCCGACATCAGTAGTGCACCCGCCGCTCGATGTAGCGGAACTGGACGATGGTCAGTATTCCGACGACGACGAGCAGGATGACCGACTGCGCCGCGGACGAGCCCAGGTCCTGCCCGACAAATCCGTCCGAATAGACCTTGTAGACGAGGATCGTCGTCGCCTGTTGCGGGCCGCCCGACGTGATTGTGTGGATCACACCGAATGTCTCGAAGAAGGCATAGACGATATTGACGACGAGCAGGAAAAACGTGGTCGGTGACAGCAGCGGGAAGACGATGGTCCAGAAGCGTTTCCAGAAATGCGCGCCGTCGATCGCGGCCGCCTCTATGACGCTGCGGGGTATCGCCTGCAGGCCGGCCAGGAAAAACAGGAAATTGTAGCTGATCCGGCCCCACGACGAGGCAATGACCACCAGCCCCATGGCCTCGCCGGCATTGAGAACATGGTTCCAGCTGTAGCCGAGTTGCTCCAGATACCAGGTGACGATACCGACCCTGGTATTGAACATGAACATCCACAATACGCCCGCCACGGCCGGCGCCACCGCATAGGGCCAGATGAGTAGTGTCCGGTAGGTTCCCGATCCCTTGATCAGCCGGTCGGCCAGCACCGCCAGCCAAAGCGCGAAGCCCATCGACACCAGCGTGACCAGAACGGAGAATATGGCGGTCGTCCAGAACGACGATCTATAGAATTTGTCGGACAGGAGAAATTCGAAATTGCCCCAGCCGACAAACTGGGATTTCAGGCCGAACGGGTCGGGGATGAACAGCGACTGGTAAACGGCCTGCCACGCCGGCCAGAAAAAAAACACGGCGGTAACCGCCACTTGAGGCGCCAGAAGCAGCAAGGGCAGCATCCAGCCCTTGAAGGTGACCTGTTTTTCCATCGTCGCCCCGGTCGGCCGCCCCGCAAGAGCCGGGGCGACCGGATTTGAACGGCGCGTGGCCGACTATCGGTTCGCCTGCTCGAACCGGCGAAGCAGCTTGTTGCCTCGCTCAACCGCGCTGTTAAGAGCGTCCTGTGCCGTCTTGTCGCCGGACCACACCGCTTCCAGTTCTTCGTCGATGATACCGCGAATCTGGTCGAAGGATCCCAGGCGCAGCCCCTTGGAGTTCGCCGTCGGCTGCTTGGCGGTCATCTGGATCACCGCAATGTCGGTGCCGGGTTTTTCCTCATAGAAGCCCTGCTGACGCGTCAGGTCGCCGGCCGCGGTCGTGATCGGAAGATAACCCGTATCCTGGTGCCACTTCGCCTGGATTTCCGATGTCGAAAGGAAGTTCAGAAAGGCGGCGACGCCCTTGTATTCCATCGAATCCTTACCGGCCATGACCCAAAGCGAGGCCCCGCCGATGATCGTGTTCTGCGGTGCGCCGTCCACGCCCTCCCAATATGGCAGGGGCCGAACCGCGAAATCGAACTGGGCTTCCGAACTTATCCCGGCATAGCCCGCCGAGCTCTCCGTAAACAGAGCGCACTCTCCGGCTCGGAAGTTCGCGCCGCCCTCGTTCCGGCGGCCCGTGTAGACGAATTTCCCGTCCTTTGCCCAATCGCCCATGGTCTGGATATGCTGAACCTGAACAGGGCCGTTGAAGGCCAGTTCGGTGTCGAGCCCCGCAAACCCGTTGTCTTTCGTGGCGAACGGTACGTTGTGATAGGCGGAGAAGTTTTCCAGGTGAATCCAGCTTTGCCATGCCGTGACCAGCGGGCAAGTGTGCCCGGCCGATTTCAGCTGCGCCAGAACCTCGCCGACCTTTTGCCATGTCGACAGATCGATATCGGGATCGATGCCTGCGCCTTCAAACGCGTCGCGATTGACCCAAAGCACTGGTGTCGATGAGTTGAACGGCATCGACAGCATCTCGCCATCGGTCGTTGTGTAGTACCCCTTGACCGAGCCGATATAGGCATCCGGATCCCAATCGGCTCCGGCTTCGGCCATCAGTTCGTAGACCGGTTTGATTGCGCCCTTGGCGCCCATCATGGTCGCCGTTCCCACCTCGAAGACCTGAAGCAGGTGCGGCTGCTCGCCGGCGCGGAATGCGGCGATGCCGGAATTCAGGGTTTCCGAATAATTGCCCTTGTGGGTGGGCACGACCATGTAGTCGCTCTGTGATGCGTTGAAGCTGCTGGCGATTTCATCGACCAGTTCCCCAAGCCGGCCGGAATGGGCGTGCCACCATTGGATTTCGGTCGCCGCCTGCGCGGTCCCGACCAGAACGGTCGCCGATGTCACCAGAGCGGCACCCAGTGTCCTGAACATGATTTCCTCCTCCGTTCGAGCTGTTTATTCTGCGCAAGGTGCGCATGTTACGAAACGGATATCCCCGCGGCAATTGCAGAATTGGCCCGCAGCTTGCCCCCGCGAATCAGAGGCGATCCGTTGGGCGGGTGTATTTGGGCGGCCACCCGTTCGATCTTGAAGGCGCCTGTAGTGTCGGCGGATCCGCTGTCGCTCATGCGACGTTGCGGACCGACGTCTCAACAGCATGGAGAAGCGACCGGGCCGATGAGCGGGCGCCGAGCAGCAGGAACCGGGCCGGTTCCCGGCGGACCACAATGACATCGACATGGTCCATGACCGTTTGCGCAATCGTGCCGACCGGAAACCGATCGATATGAAGATCGATCATCGCGATGCGCTCCAGCGCCGCGACAGCCAGGGTGCCGGCAAGCAAAAGCTGCACCCAGCCGTCGGACTGGTCGGTGCAATATCCGGATCGGCCGACAAAATCTGCGATCGCCTGTTCGCACCGCAATTCCGTGTCCTCCCTCAGAATGAGGATCTGGTCGCGTCGCAGGCCGACAAGCATGGCGTCGCCGTCCGCCGAAAGACTGGAAGTTCCCGGTTCCGGCCAGGTCGTTCGGTAGGCCCGCGCAAGTGCCTGTTCGAGCGCCGCCTCGCTGCCGGATTTTGCTGACACCGCAACGACGGCCCATCCGGTCACCTCCGCAATCGTTGTGTCCGCAATGGCGAGCCGGATGCCGTCGAGTGGCGATCGGGGGGCGAGTGAGAATTCAGCCACGAAGTCGCTCTCCCGCTGGGTCGATGAAATGCGGCGAGACGATTTCCACCAGGGTTTCCGTGTCGCGAAGGGGGTCGACGGCCCGGACCGTTTCACCCAGCCGCTGCGGTCCACGCCGGATGAACCCGAGACCGATCATGTAGCCAAGGCCGGGTGAGTGGGCGACGGCGCTCATCCAGCCCTCGTCGTTTTCGGTCGTTGCGGCCCGCCCGGTGGCCACGAAGTGGGCGCCCGCATCGAGCCGTGCGCTGCGGTCCACCGGCCGAAATCCGGCAAGCGCCGGTCGGTCGGGATCGGTGAGGCCCGCCCGCCCGGCAAGTGCCTTGCCGATGAAATCCCGCTCCTTTGTCGTCATCCGCCCAAGACCGAGGTCGCCAGCGGTTGTTTGGCCGTTCAGTTCGCCGCCGGCGGGATGGCCCTTCTCGATACGCATGACATTCAATGCCTCGACCCCGTAGGGCACCACATCGAATTCTTCGCCGGCGGCCATGAGCGCATCCATGAGCGCGGCGCCAAAGCGCGCTGGCACCGCCAGTTCGTAGGCGAGTTCCCCGGAAAACGAGATGCGGAAAAGTCGTGCCGCGGTGCTGCCGCAGACGGTGGTCTCGCCGCATGCCATGAACGGGAAAGCGGCGTCGGACAGGTCGAAGTCGGGATCGACAATCTTGCGGAGCAGGTTTCGGGCATTCGGGCCGGCGACGGCAACCTGGGCCCATTGTTCGGTGATGGAGACCAGATGCACATCGAGCCCGGGCCAAAGACACTGGCGGCAGAATTCCAGGTGCCGCAAGACCCCGGCCGCGTTGGCCGTTGTTGTCGTCATCACCAAGTGTTCGTCGCCAAGCCGCGCGGTCGTACCGTCGTCCATGACAAGCCCGTCCTCGCGCAACATTAGCCCGTAGCGCACCTTTCCGACCGGCAGTGTCGAAAAGGTATTGGCGTAGACGCGGTCGATGAACTCCAGCGCGTCACTGCCCTTGATGTCGATCTTCCCCAGTGTCGTGACATCGCAAATCCCGACGGATGCCCGGGTTTGCCGCACCTCGCGATCGACACTTTGTCGCCAGGTCCGTTCACCGGGCTCGGCAAACCACTGTGCCCGTAGCCACAATCCCGCCTCCACAAAGGTCGCGCCGTGCGCTTCGGCCCAACCATGGCCGGGCGTATGCCGCGTTGGCCGGAGGTGCCGGCCGCGGCCGCGTCCGGCAAAGGCGCCGATCGCCACCGGCGTGTAGGGCGGCCGGAATATGGTTGATCCGGTCTCGGGGATCGACTTGCCTGACAGGTCGGCGATCAGCCCGAATGCCGGCACATTGGCGGTTTTGCCCTGATCGGTCGCCATGCCGAGCGTCGTGTAGCGTTTGACGTGCTCTGGCGACCGGAAACCTTCCGCCAGCGAAAGGGCGATGTCCTTGGTCGTGACATCGTTTTGCAAATCGAGCCAGGCCCGCCCTTCGCTCTCCTTCACATGCCACAATGCGGTCACGCCTGCCGGTTCGTCGTCGGCATGCGGCGGTTTGAAGTCGGGTGTCTTCGTTCCGAGGTCGGCGGCGAGATCCGCCGCCGTTTTATGTCCTTCGGCGAATGCTGCGGCCAGCGTCATGGTCCCGGCGGCCGCGCCGGCAACACGCATTCCCGGCGGCAGGTCCTCGCCAGGCCGAAAGCTCGCCAGCCGTTCGTCCCAGACCGGCCGACCGCGATGATGGCATGTGAGTTGGATATTGGGATTCCAGCCGCCGGATATGGCCAGGCAATCGGCCGCGATCCGCTGGCCATCGGCAAGGGTGAAACAGCGAAGGCCGTGTCGGCCTTTGGTATTGATCACCCGGCCATTCATGATGATGGGAACGCCGGTGACAGAGGCTGGCGGCGTGCCGGCCCGGCTGTCGACCACCGCGGCAAGCTCAATCCCCCTTGCCGCAAGATCTGTCGCCGTGCGCCAGCCATCATCATTGTTGGTGAAGATGGCGATCCGCTTGCCCGGTGCCGCACCCCAGCGGTTCACGAAAGCCCGGACGGCGCCTGCAAGCATGATACCCGGCCGGTCATTGTTTGCAAAGGCGATCAATCGCTCCGTTGCGCCCGCCGCCAGAATGGCGCGGCGGGCGTAGATCCGCCACATCAGCTGCCGGGGCTTGGTTTCCTCGTCGGATGTCTCGCCGGGGAGGCGGTCTGTTTTGCGTTCAAGTGCCCCGTTTATGCCATGGTCAAAGGCGCCGAACACCGTTGTGCGCGGCATCACACGGGCATTCGGCAGGTCTTCCAGTTCTGCGACCGCCGCCGCTGCCCACGCGGCACCGGGCTGGCCGTCGACATCGTGGGTTTCCGCATTGAGTCGCCCGCCCAGGCGAAAATCCTCATCGGCCACAATTACCTGCAGTCCGGCGCGCGCCGCCATGCGGGCGGCTGCAAGGCCCGCGGGACCGGCGCCAATGACCAACACATCGCAGTGCAGGAAACCCTTGTCGTAGCAATCCGGATCCGGTTGCCCCGACAACCGGCCAAGGCCGGCGGCGGCCCGGATTGCCGGTTCGTAGAACCGTTCCCAGAAGGCCTTCGGCCACATGAATGTCTTGTAGTAGAACCCGGCCGACAGAAATGGCCAGAGAATGTCGTTGACCGCCAGAAGATCGTGCCGAAGCGACCCCGCATGATTCTGGCTTGTCGCGACCAGTCCGTCATGAAGCTCCACGGCCGTCGCCTTGGCGTTGGGTTCCCGCAATGCGCCGTGGCCCAGGGTAACAAGAGCGTTCGGCTCCTCCGACCCGGCCGTGAAGACGCCGCGCGGCCGGTGATACTTGAAGGAGCGGGCGACCAGCCGCTCGCCCCCGGCCAGGAGGGCGGAGGCGAGCGTGTCGCCGCCGAAGCCGGAATGCCGTTTGCCGTTGAACGTGAAGGCCAGTGGCCGGTCGCGGTCGATCAGCCCGCCGTCGATGCGCCGGCCACCGCTCATCGGCCCCGCCCCCTTGCCCGGGCGACGTCGGCGGCGAGCTCCACCCCTGTTATTTCGTGGGTCAGGGTGTTGCGCGTGACCACCAGCCACGACCGGTCGCCATGTTCATGAAACCAAAGTTCGCGAATTTCACCCGCCGGGTTGTCACGAAGGTAGAGATAGTCGTGAAATGGGTCGGCGGCATTCTCCGCCGATGCCGTCGGGCGGTCGATCAGGGACGCATCGCCCAGATAAACGAATTCCGACGCGTCGCGGGGGCCGAGCAGCGGGTGGTCGATTATCATCGGCAGGCGCCTGTTAGTGCAGGTTGGGTTGGGCGCCGGCGCCGCGCTCGTCGATCATGTGGCCGGATCGGAAGCGATCGAGTCGCATCGCGGCGGCCACCGGGTGCGGTTCATCGCGGGCAATCAGATGAGCATAGCACCAGCCGCTGGCAGGGGTCGCCTTGAATCCGCCGTAGCACCATCCACCGTTGAAGTAGAGGCCATCGATTGCCGTCTTGTCGATGAACGGCGAGCCGTCCATCGACATGTCCATGACGCCGCCCCACATGCGCAGCATGCGAGCGCGGCCGATCATCGGCATGACCGCCATACCGCTCTCGCAAGCATCCTCGATCGTCGGCAGGTTGCCACGCTGCGCGTAGGAATTGTAGCCATCGATATCGCCGCCGAAGACAAGCCCGCCCTTGTCCGATTGCGAAATATAGAAATGGCCGGCGCCAAACGTGATGACGCCGGGCAGGATCGGCTTCAGGCCCTCGGAGACAAAGGCTTGCAGGACATGGCTTTCGATGGGAAGCCGCAGGCCGGCAAGCCCCATCACCCGGCCCGACGAGCCGGCAACGCACACCGCGACCTTTTTTGCAGCGATCGGCCCCCGGTTTGTCTCCACGCCCAGGCAGCGGCCGGCTTCGATCCGGAATCCCGTGACCTCGCAGTTTTGGACGATGTCGACCCCGCATCGATCGGCGCCGCGGGCAAAGCCCCAGGCCACGGCGTCGTGACGGGCCGTGCCGGCACGCGGCTGGAGCAATCCGCCGCGGATCGGGAATCGGGCGTCGTCGAAATCCAGGTAGGGGCAAAGCTCGCGCACCCCTTCACGATCGAGCAAGACCGCGTCGGCTCCCGCCAGGTGCATGGCGTTGCCGCGCCGGGCGCTGGCATCGCGCTGGGCATCGTTGTGGAAGAGGTTGAGGATACCGCGCTGCGAAACCATGGTATTGTAGTTGAGTTCCTGCTCCAGCCCTTCCCAGAGTTTGAGCGACAATTCATAAAAGGGTTCGTTGCCGGGCAGAAGGTAGTTTGAGCGGATGATTGTCGTGTTGCGTCCGACATTCCCGGACGCCAGCCAGCCCTTTTCCAGCACGGCGATATTGGCCATTCCGAAGTGGCTTGCCAGGTAATAGGCGGTGGCAAGGCCATGCCCGCCGCCGCCGACAATTACCACGTCATAGGCGGGACGCGGGTCGGGGTCGCGCCACACCGGTTGCCAGCGGGTATTGCCACGCAGCGCTTCTTTCAGAATTCGCAACCCGGAATAACGCATTCCGACCGTCCCGTAATGTTCCCCGGGTCTGCGCCCGCGCCCGCCCGCCGATTTCGATCTTGGCAGACCCGCCATCGATGGACAACGGCGATCTTGGCTAACCGCCCGGCACACCGGTCAGCCAGCGCCCGATCTCGCCGTCCATCAGCTTGGTGAAAGGTGTCGCCGAGATCGCCGCAGGATCGGAGAAGGGATCAGCCAGCGCATAGATTGTGAAGAGTATCAATCCGGTATAGGCGGCGAAGATAACGATGAGCATGAGATTCAATGGCCGGGGCGGAAACACGAAATAGGGTACGCAAACAAAGATCACGCCACCTGCGGCGGCGATCCAGAACAGGCCGGCCATCGCATTGGTCATTGCCATGGTGTTTGTGGCCGCATTGACGCGCGCCTGGCGCTGTTCGGCGATGACATGGACCCGGGACAGCATGTGGTCCCGCAGCGCCCGTTGCCGGGGATTTTCCGGAACCAGGTCCAGCACGTACTGGTAGATGGCTTCCCAGTGGATATAGCCGGATTCGGAGAGCAGCCCGGTCTCGTCCAGTGACGGCCAGTCTTCCGTGAGCACCGAATGAACATATTGCGCCACCACCAGGCGCATTTCTTCGGTGTCGGGGCCGTCATAGCGGGCGATGTCATAGAACAAATCCGTGACCGCCGTCGCCTCCACGACAAGCCCGGCGCGGATATCACGATTGTTCTGGACCTCCTGGGCGAACACGAGCGCGAGGATCAGCGAGTGCAGGGCGGCGACGCGGAAGGTCACCGAACCGGCCAGATCCTGGGTTTTGTCCTCGATGAGATGCACGGTGGCCAGGCGCATGGCGCCGTACGATCCCAGTGCCACGATGACGGACAACACCAAAAACAGGATTCCAAAGGTGATCTGGAAGGAAATATCCATCATGGCCGGACCCGTCGATTGATTTGCACGGCTTTTCGTATACGGCCAACAGACGCCGACACAAGCACATAGCCGGACTCCGTCACACAGGCTGGGGGTAACGCTGCGGACCGGTCCGGCCGGATCGCGTTGGCGCTGCGAAAGTCGGATTGGTCATTGTGATGCGATGCGCGGCATCGCGAACATGCCAAACAACTGGCGCCGGGCTTGTCGCTCCACTAACATTCCGTCCCGAAACACCGGATGCGGAACGCCGCAATCGCCGCCCGCCTTGTAAGAAGCAGGTGTGAGACCCGAGAGGAAGGACCATACGCATGACGATCAAACTGACCCGCCGTACATTTGCAAAACTGGCTGCCGCCGCGGGCGGCGCAGGTGTGCTGGGACTGCGCCCGGCATTTGCCGAGACCATAAAGGTTGCAGGCATCTACACCCAGCCGATCCAGCAGAAGTGGGACGCCCGGCTGCATCTCGGTCTGGAGGCGGCCAAGGCCAAGGGTGACATCGAGTATGTCTTTTCCGAAAAGGTCGCCAATACCGACTATATCCGTGTGTTGCGCGAATATTGCGAGAGCGGCGTCAAGCTGATCGTCGGCGAGGCCTTCGGCATCTCCCGTGAAGCACGCAAGGTCGCCGATGAATATCCCGATATCGCCTTTTTGATGGGCGATCCGTTCAAGCCGCACGGGAGCAATTTCGCCGTCTTCGACAACTATATCCACGAGCCCTGCTACCTGATGGGCATCCTCGCCGGCTCCATGACCAAGACCAACAAGCTCGGCATGGTCGGCGGTTATCCGATCGGCGAGGTCAATCGGCTGTTTCACGCCTTTATCGAGGGCGCCAGGTCGGTCAACCCGGACATCGAATACAAAGTCACGTTCATCGGGTCGTGGTACGATCCGCCGAAAGCCAAGGAAGCCGCCTTCGCCCAGATCGAGGCGGGCGCCGATGTGCTTTACGCGGAGCGCGCCGGTGTCGTCGATGCGGCACGCGAAAAGGGCATCATCGCCTTCGGCAATGTCAACGACATGAACAAGGAGGAAAACGGCACCGACGTCGTCGTCACATCCGCGCTCTGGCACATGGAGGCCGCCATCGCCCATGCCATCCAGCGGGTCAAGGAGGGCTCCTTCGCCGCCGAGGACTACAGGGAGTGGACGATGATGCAGAAAGGCGGCGCGAGCCTGGCGCCGTACTATGAGTTTGAAGACCGCATCCCGGCGCAAGCCAAGGCGAAGGTGGAGGAACTGAAAGCCAGGATCATGGCTGGCGAGTTTACGGTTGCCATCAATGACGACGAGCCGAAATCCTCGTTCTGAACCCGGCGTGTCTTTGAACCAGGATCCGGAACCGGTTCTGGAGTTCCGGGGCGTTACCAAGCGCTTCGGGGCATTGACGGCGAACGACGACATAACGCTGGCTCTGCGCAAGGGTGAGATTCTCGCCCTGCTCGGCGAGAACGGCGCCGGCAAGACCACGCTGATGAACATCCTCTTCGGCCACTACCAGGCCGATGAGGGCGAAATCCGCGTCGATGGCGAGTTGCTGCCGGCCGGGTCCACCCAGGCAGCGATAATGGCCGGCGTCGGCATGGTTCATCAGCATTTCACGCTGGGCGGCAACCTGTCGGTGCTGGAAAACATCATGCTCGGCACGGAAAGCCTGTGGTCGTGGCGCCAGCAGACTGCCGCCGCCCGGCGCAAGCTGGCCTCACTTGCGTCCGACTACGGATTGGCCGTCGACCCGGACGCGTTCGTGGCCGATCTGTCGGTTGGCGAACGTCAACGGGTTGAAATCCTGAAGGCGCTGTACAGGGATGCCCGGATACTCATCCTGGATGAGCCGACGGCCGTGTTGACACCTCAGGAATCGGAAAATCTTTTTGCAACGCTGAAATCGCTCACCGAGGGTGGCCTCTCGGTGATATTCATATCCCACAAGCTGCACGAAATCCTTGCCGTAAGCGATCGCATCGCCGTGCTGCGCCACGGCGCGATCGTCGGAACCCGTCCGGCCGCCGGCGCCGATCGCGAAACGCTTGCCGAGATGATGGTTGGCCGCAAGGTTGCCATGCCGGAGCGCCGGCCGGTCGAGCCGGGTGCGCCGGTTCTTGAGATTGACGGCCTGTCGACTGCGGGAGGCGGCGCCGCGGCGCTGCGCGATATCGGACTGACGGTCCGCGCCCGTGAAATCATCGGCATCGCCGGTGTCGCCGGAAACGGGCAGCGTACCCTCGCCGACATCCTGTCGGGATTGAAGCGGGATTTCACCGGGACGGTGAAGATACACGGCGGCCCGCTGGCCGCGGGGCGTCCCCGCGCCATCGTCGCAAGCGGAGTCGGCCGCATTCCGGAGGATCGCCACGCCCGTGGCATGGTGGGCGAAATGCAGATATGGGAAAACCTTGTCTCGGAGGATTTGCGGTCCGGTGAGGTCTCCCGCTGGGGTGTTGTCATCGACCGCGCGCGGGCCGAGGCTCGGGCGAGAAAGCAGATCGCCGAGTTCGATGTTCGCTGCGAGGGGCCGGAGGCCGAAACCCGCTTGCTGTCGGGTGGCAACATGCAAAAACTGATCCTTGCCCGTGCGCTCGCCCGCGAACCGTCTTTCATTTTGGCCAACCAGCCGGTCCGCGGTCTCGATGAGGGCGCCATCGCCTATGTCCAGAGCCGGCTTCTGGACGCCCGCCAACGCGGCGCGGCAATTCTCCTGATATCCGAGGATCTCGATGAGCTTCTGGTCCTGTCCGACCGTATCGCTGTCATTTCGCATGGATCGCTCAGCGAAGCTTTGCCTTCCGATGCCCGGTCCATTGCCGAAATCGGCTTGATGATGGCCGGACACGATCCGGGCCGGCAGGCTGCCTGATGGTCATCGAGCCGAGAACGTCAGTATCGGTCCTTCGCTCCGGTCTGGCGCCGGTATGGGCTGTGGTGGGGGCGCTGGCGCTGTGCGCGGTGTTGATTCTCTGGACCGGGACGCCGGTTCACGTCGCCTATGGGCTGTTGCTCAAGGGCGCGTTCGGCTCGGCATTTGCAATCAACGAAACCCTGACGCGTTCGATTCCGCTGATCTTCACCGGTCTTGCCGCGGCGGTCGCATTCCGCGCGAAATTCTACAATATCGGCGCCGAAGGCCAGCTCTATGCCGGTGCACTCGCCGCCACCTTCTTCGGCACCGGGCTCGTGACCCTGCCGGCCGGCCTTATGATCCCTTTCCTGCTGGTTGTCGGGGCCCTTGCCGGCGGCGCCCTCCTGATCGTGCCGGTGCTGCTGAAGACACGGATGAATGTCGACGAGGTTGTCACCACCCTCCTTCTCAATTTCGTCGTGCTCCTGATCGTGAGTTATCTGATCGAGGGGCCGTGGAAGGACCCCATGGCCCTGGGCTGGCCGCAGGCGGCGCCGATTGTCGATGCGGGCATCTTGCCGCCGCTGTTCGCCAAGGGGCGGCTTCATCTGGGCCTGGTTTTCGCACTGGCCGCCTCGGTCCTGGTCTGGGCGATGATGCGTTTTACCGTGCTCGGCTATGAAATCCGCGCCGTCGGCCACAATTCCCAGGCCGCCGAGTTCTCCGGCATCCGGGTCGGCCGCACCGTCATCGTCACGGCGATGATATCCGGTGGTTTGGCCGGTCTCGCCGGCGTCAGCGAGACGGCGGGGCTGAAAGGCTATCTGACGCTCGATCTGTCACCGGGCTTCGGCTACACCGGAATTGCGGTGGCCATGCTCGCTCGCCTCAATCCACTGGGGGTGGTGCCGTCGGCGCTATTCCTTTCTGCGGTATATGTCGGCTCCGACGCCATGAGCCGGGCTGTCAACATTCCCACCTATATTGCCGATGTGCTGGTCGGGGTCTGTGTGCTCGCGGTGCTTTTCTCCGTCATGTTCACCCAATACCGCATCCGGTGGCGGGCATGAGCGACCTTTTCGAAATTCTGCTGACCGCCGGTTTTTGGGCCGCGACGATCCGCATCGTCAGCCCGCTGATTTTCGGTACGCTCGGCGAGCTCATCTGCGAGCGGGCCGGAGTTCTTAACCTCGGCATCGAAGGCATCATGACGGTCGGCGCCATGTCCGGTTGGATGTGGGTCTATCAGGGCGGCGGTTTGTGGGGCGGTGTCGTGTTTGCGGCCTGTGTGGGTGGCTTGTTCGGCCTGCTGCATGCGGCATTCACGGTGCAAATGGGCCTTTCCCAGCATGTTACAGGGATCGGGATCACGCTGTTCGCTTCGTCGCTGAGCTATTTCGTTTACCGGATGTTGCTGCCGGCGGCGACCACGCCACCGAAAATCGAACCGTTCGACGAATGGGCGGTCCCCGGACTTTCCGAACTGCCCGTGATTGGCGAGGCGCTCTTCAACCAGTCACCGCTGACCTATCTGGCGCTCATCACCGTGCCCGTCGTGTGGTATGTGCTTTATCGCACGCCGGTGGGGCTGGCCGTCCGCATGGCCGGCGAAAACCCGGTCGCCGTGGAAGCGCAGGGTATCAATGTCCTGTCGGTGCGCACCGGCGCCGTGGTGGTCGGCAGCGCCCTGATGGCGATCGGCGGGGCGTTCATCACCATGTCGTGGTTCGATGCCTTTTATTTCGGCATGATCAACGGCCGCGGCTGGATCTGCGTTGCGCTCGTCATCTTCGCATCCTGGCGTCCGGGCAAGGCGCTGGTCGGGGCGGTCTTGTTCGCCGGGCTGGAAGCGCTACAGGTGCGTGCGCAGCAGACGGCCGGCGCTTTCCTCCCCTACCAGTTCTTTCTGATGCTGCCCTATGTCATGTCGATCCTCGCCATGATAGCGATGGCCCGAAAGACCAAATACCCCCAGGCCCTGCTGGTTCCGTTCCGGCGCGGCGAACGTGTGTGAACGGAGAATGCCATGCTGACCGACACCGATCGCAAGTTTCTCAGGGTTGCCTATGAGGAAGCGCTCGCCGGTTTTGAGGAGGGCGGTTGCCCGATCGGTTCGGTGCTTGCACGGGAGGGCCGCCTGATCGCACAGGGTCGCAACCAGCGGGTCCAGGGCGGCGATCCCATCGCGCACGGTGAGATGGACTGCCTGCGCAAGGCCGGCCGTCAGAAGAGTTATCGCAACATGACCCTCTACACCTCGCTGTCGCCCTGCATGATGTGCTCGGGTACGATTGTCCAGTTTGCGATCCCGCGCCTGGTCATCGGCGAAAACAGGAATTTCGGCGGCAATGAGGATTTCCTGCGGGATCGCGGCGTCGAAGTTATTGTCGCCGACGATGCCGACTGCATCGCCTTGATGAAGCGTTTTATCGAGGATAAGCCGGAACTGTGGGCCGAGGACATCGCCGAAGACGGCGCGAACGCCAACTAGCGGATGTTTGCGGGATCGCCCGCGCCAGGAGGCCGCCGGAGACCGCGCGGTATCCGTTAACCCGGCCATGATATTCCGGCAATTGACAGGCCGGGCGGAACGACCGCCCGGGAAGGACGACTGCCATGACGATTCAACTGCACCACAACGACCTGCCGACGCCAGCCGGCTTTCCCGATGGCGTCGCGGTTGATACCGAGACCATGGGGCTCAATACCCGTCGCGACCGGCTTTGCCTGGTCCAGTTGTCCGGCGGTGATGGCAATGTCGATCTGGTCAAGATTGACCGGGGACAGACCGAGGCGCCCAATCTCGTTGCCGTTCTGACCGATCCGGCAACAACGAAGATATTTCATTTTGCCCGCTTCGACCTGGCGGCGCTGAACCACGCGTTCGGCATCGAGGTGGCGCCGGTCTGGTGCACCAAGATCGCCTCCCGGCTTGTCCGCACCTACACCGACCGTCACGGGTTGAAAGATCTCGCCGCCGAACTTCTCGGCCAGGACATGTCGAAGAAACAGCAGTCGTCGGATTGGGGCAGCGCCGACCTCACCGACGCGCAGATGCAATATGCCGCCTCCGATGTCCTCTATCTTCACAGGATGAAGGAGGTCCTGGAACAACGGCTCAAAAGGGAGAATCGGCTGGCGTTGGCGGAAGCCTGTTTTGAGTTTCTGCCGACCCGCGCCGCCCTCGATCTGGCGGGTTGGGGCGACACCGATATCTTCGCGCATTCCTGATGATACCGTCACGGGTCGATGCCCGATGCTTGATCGTCCGGTAAAAATCAGCACATTTGGGGCTGTTCCTCGAAACCACACAGGTATCCAGGTTCCATGGCGCTGACCACGGAATACACCGAACAGCGGGAGGCCCGCTATCAACCGGTCGTGGCCGGGGCGGCGGCCCGCGATGCCGCCTTTCGCGCCGCGCGCCGGCACACTTTCCTTGTCCGGTTTTTGCGCTTTGCGCTGCCCGTCGCGGCGTTCGCGTTCCTGGCATCCTTCTTCGTGTCGACGAAGCTGTCACTTCCGGAAGGATTTGACTATTCCATCGCCAAGACAACAATCGGCCGAAACGGGATCACCATGGAGAAACCGATGGTGACCGGCACCGACGGCGCCAATCGGCAATATGTGCTTTCCGCCGACCGCGCGGTTCAGAAAATCACCGAACCCGACAAGGTGCACCTCGACAATATCCGCGCCGAAATCCGCGTTCCCGATCACGGACCGGTCGATGTGACGGCGGCGTCTGGCGACTACGACAACAGCGCCGGCACCCTGCACCTGGAAGGCGGGGTAACGGCATATTCACCAGACGGCTACACGTTGCGGTTTGAAGATGCGGATTTTGACTTCAATGAGCGGATCATGAAGACCGGCAACGCGGTGGAGATTGTGGTTCAGGATGCGCGGACCCGGGCTGACACCATGCATGCCGCCGAAGGTGGCGAGGTGCTTGTCCTGGAAGGCAATGTCCGAACGGTTCTGATGCCGCCCAACCGGCCGCAGGCCACCACCGAATCTGGGGAAGGAACCCGGCCATGAACATATGTGACAAGGTTGCCGCGGCGTGGATGTTTCTCCGTCTCGCCGTCGTCGTCGCGATCGCGGCGGCCCCGGCAGTTGCCGGGGCGCAGGATTTCTCCGATGCTTTTTCCGGGTTTTCCAGCCGATCCGACGATCCCATACAGATCGAGGCCAACAAGCTGGAAATCCGCGATGCGGAAAAAATGGCGGTCTATTCCGGCAACGTCGCCGTGCGCCAGGGCCCGACCGTGTTGCGGACCGCGCACCTGCGTATTTTTTACACCGGCGAAGCGACCTCCGTGGCGCCGGGGTCGTCTGTTGACCGCATCGAGGCCGACGGGCGCGTCGTTGTGACCGCCAGGGGCCAGAGCGCATCCGGCGACAGGGCGGTGTTCGAAATGGCGCGGGACCTGATCACGCTGACCGGCAATGTTGTCCTGTCCGACAAGGACAATGTGCTGCGCGGCAATCGCCTTGTCATCAATCTGCGTACAAAGAAAGCCCGGATTGAGGGCGGCAGGGTTCAGACAATACTCAGCCCGGGCAAGGCGAAATAGCCTTGCCTGCGCCGGGATCGCGATCTTGAAATTCCTGACGAAAGCCCTTCGCGGCGTGCGGGAAGCCGACAAATCCGACAATCGGCCCGTCTGGCAGATATCGCGGCCGTTGCCGGACAGCCCGGCAGCGGACCCCGCGCCACCGGACCCGGTGCCGATTGACGAACCGCGTGCCGGCGATCGCGACCTCGTTGACCTGGATCTCGGCGACCTGCAGGACATGGAACTGTTGCCGGAAACGCAGGATCCGCAGCCGGAAGTGCCGGTCCGGAATTCCGGCAAGCGGCCGGCGATTTCCGAAAGGCCGCGCCAGCGGCCGGCCGTTCGCGCGCGGACCCGCATCCGGGGTCGGTCTCCTGATACCCGATCCGCTCCGCCGGCGCCGGCGGCCCGGCAACCCGGTCCCGGTTCGTCATCGGGGGCGGATGTGTCCGCGCAACGCGCAGAGGGATGGCTGACCACCCGGGATTTGCGCCGGTCGTTTTCCGGTCGGCCGGTCGTGCAGGATGTGTCGCTCGCCGTCCGCCGCGGCGAAGCGGTCGGCTTGCTCGGCCCCAACGGCGCCGGCAAGACCACGTTGTTCTACATGATCACCGGCCTCATTCGTGCCGATAGCGGGATTATCACGCTGGATGGCCGCGATGTGACGCGATTGCCGATGTATCGCCGTGCACGCCTGGGTATCGGCTATCTGCCGCAGGAATCCTCGATTTTTCGTGGTTTGAATGTGGAGGACAATATCCGGGCGGTTTTGCAGGTCGTCGAGCCGAATCGCAAGAAACGGCAGTTGGAGCTTGATGCGCTGCTCGATGAGTTCGGCATCGGCCACCTGCGCAAATCCCCGTCGATCGCGCTATCCGGCGGTGAGCGGCGGCGCTGCGAAATCGCCCGCGCGCTGGCAAGCCGGCCCTCCTTCATGCTCCTCGACGAACCGTTTGCCGGAATCGATCCGATCGCCGTTGGCGACATCCAGGGGCTGGTCCGCCATTTGACCGCGCGGGGCATCGGCATCCTGGTTACCGATCACAATGTGCGCGAGACCCTCGGCCTCGTCGACCGCGCCTATATCCTCCACACCGGTCGTGTGCTGACCGAGGGGACGCCCGGCGAGATTATCGAGAACCCGGATGTGAGGCGGGTTTATCTCGGCGACAGATTCTCGCTTTGACACCGCACGCCCATAAAATAATGTGGGCAGGAAACCAGTAAGCAATAATCGGGCCAACCGGCGATTTCGTCTGCGCGGGTCAGCTCATTGCGGGGCGTGGGTTCCAGATGGCGTTGTCGACGAAACAACAGCTCAGGACCGTACAGTCGCTGTCGCTGACGCCGCAGCTCCTGCAGGCGATCCGCCTCCTGCAAATGTCCTCTGTCGAGATCGCAGCACATGTCGAAACCGAACTGACGGCAAATCCCCTGTTGCAACGCGCCCACGGTGAGCCGGTCCGCCCGCCTGAACGGACCGAAGCCACCAACGGCGACTTCACGTCCGCAATTGCCGCCACACCGGGCGCCGGGCCCGGGCTTGCGCCCGGCACGGTTATCAGTGAAACGGTTCCCGCGCCGAAAAGCCTTCACGACCGCCTGGCGGCGCAGGTTGAACTGGAATTTGCCGATCACACCGACCGGATTGTTGCCTGGCATATCATTGGCGCACTCGATTCGTGCGGCTATCTCGATACCGATACGGCGGCGCTCGCCGCCGATCTCGGGGTCACAGCGGAGACCGTGGCCGCGGTGCTTGAAAGATGCCGGCGGTTTGAACCCGCTGGCCTGTTTGCACGCGATCTTGCCGATTGCCTGGCGCTACAGCTTGATCATCTCAACCGCCTCGATCCGGCAATGCGGGTCTTTGTCGACAATCTCGACTTGCTTGCAGCGCGCGAATTCGACGAATTGCGTGGTCTTTGCGGGGTCGATGAGGAGGATTTCAGGGGGATGGTCGCAGAGATCAGGTCGCTTGATCCCAAGCCGGGCCTGGCCGGCGACGGCGAGGCCGCCTTGGCCCGCATTCCCGATATCCTGGTGCGCCCCGGCGCCGATGGCGGGTGGCACGTGGAACTCAACGCGCACGCGCTGCCGAAGGTTCTGGTGGATCGCGAATATCATGCCCATGTCACGCAGCGGATGCGACGGGATGCCGACAGGCAATATATGAGCGAATGCCTTCAGCAGGCGACATGGCTGAAAAGAAGCCTCGATCAGCGGGCCCGGACGATCCTGGCCGTGGCGGTCGAAATTGTCAGCCAGCAGGCCGGCTTTCTCGAAAAGGGCGTCGCGGCATTGCGGCCGATGAATCTCCGGATGATCGCCCGGAAGGTGGGCATGCATGAATCGACAGTCAGTCGGGCGGTTGCCAACAAATGCATGGCGACACCGCGCGGCGTCTTGGACCTGAAGTCGTTCTTTTCCACAGGCCTGGCTTCCACCGGAGGCGGCGTCGATCATGCAGCCGAGGCCGTCAAGCATCGCATTCACACGCTGATCGATGCGGAATCCCCCGATGCCATCCTGTCCGACGACGCCCTTGTGACACTTCTGCGAAAGGACAAGATCGGCATCGCCCGGCGCACTGTGGCCAAATACCGGGAGTCGCTCGGTATCGGTTCGTCGGTCGAGCGGCGGCGGGAGAAACGCGGCGCGTTTGCCTCCTAGCCGGGTACCGGGATCGATCGCATTGTGATGCCGGCGACCGGATTTGTCGCGATGGACTCCCGGCCCATCCGCGGTTCCCGGCTTGCAATGTGATCCACACCCGTTCACGTTGGCGTTGACAGGCGCGCCCCGCACCACTACTTGTCCCGCCCGCATCGCATACCGGGCCCGAACGGCCGGTTGCTGGCGGCAATCACCACACCAAAAGAACCCAGGGCACAAAATGGCGCTTAAGATATCGGGCAAGAATGTCGATATCGGACAGGTTCTGCGCAACCGGATCGAGGATGAAGTATCCGGCGCGGTCGACAAGTTCTTTGGCGGCGGCTATTCCGGCCACGTGACGATTTCCCGCGACGGTCGCGAATTTGGCGCCGAATGTTCTGTCCACCTGGACACCGGGATCGTTTTTGAAGCGCACGGCCGTGATGCCGATGCCAACATCGCATTCGACAAGGCCGCCGAGCGGCTGGAAAAGCGCCTCAGGCGATATCATCGCCGGCTCAAGGACCATAAAAAGGCATCGTCGCGGGATCGCGCTCAGGTTGCGGCGTACATTCTGGAGGCGCCGGCCGAAGATACCGAGATCGCCGAGGATTTTTCGCCGACGATTGTCGCCGAGACACAAACGCCGGTAAACACCATGTCGGTAAGCCACGCGGTGATGGAGCTGGACCGGACCGAAGTGCCGGTTGTCGTCTTCCGCAACATGTCGCACGGCGAGATCAACGTCGTTTTTCGCCGGGCCGATGGCAATTTTGGTTGGATCGATCCGACTTTGAACAAAGACCGATCCGGCGGCTGATCCGCGGCGGCGCATCAGCCGGCGGCAGCCGGCCAATAGCGGTCCCATGCAGGCCGGAACAGAACGGACACAATAGCGTTATGGATTTGAACGATCTGGTTTCGCCGAAAGCGGTCATTCCCGCGTTGAAAGCGCAGAGCAAGAAGCAGGTATTGCAGGAGATGTGCGGTCTGGCCGCCCGCCTGACGGGCCTGCCTGAGCACGAAATCTTCGATACGATTCTCCAGCGCGAGCGATTGGGTTCGACAGGCGTCGGAAACGGCGTTGCCATTCCTCATGGCAAGTTGCCGGCCGTGGACCGGATATTCGGTTTGTTCGCGCGAATAGCCAAACCGGTTGACTTCGATTCGCTTGATGATGAGCCGGTTGATCTGGTGTTTCTTCTGCTTGCGCCGGAGGGAGCCGGCGCCGATCATCTCAAGGCGTTGGCCCGCATCGCCCGTTTGCTGCGCGATTCCGAAACGGCCCGCAAGCTGCGCGCAACCGACGAAGCGGAGATGTTGTTCGAAATCCTTGTAAATCCGGAGAACGCGTCAACCGCCGCAGCATAGGCCGGCTGTGCCAGCGCGCAGGGACCGGGTTCCAGGCACCCTTTCCGCGTCAGTGAACGCTGACGGTCTGGAGATCGTGGTCGCGCGCATTGGCTTCCGCCGCCGCCCGCGAATCGGTGAGCATGATCGGCGCGCCATCGGCGCCCAGCAACGCCCACAATTCCAGCCCCGGAGCGAGATCGGGCGCTTGCGGAAAGAAACGCCTGACATCATCCGACGAAATCGGCCGGATGAACGCAAGTTCGCCATCGCCAAGCCGCACAAAGGCGGAATCGGGCATGATCCGGCGTTCGGTATCGGTCATAGCGGCCTCCTTGCGGTTACCTGTTGCGCGTCGGCTTCGTGTTCGCCGCCGCGCCGCGGCCGGTTGAAATATCGATACGCTTGATCACCTGCTCCGGTTCGTGGCGGATCAACTCTATTCCCAGGAGTCCGTCGTTCAGGTCGGCGCCGGAAACTTCCATCCCGTCGGCCAGCACGAATGCGCGGTGAAACTGCCGCGCCGCAATACCCCGGTGCAGATATTCGCGCTCCCCGTCGTCGGTCTGGTGACCGCGGACATGGAGTTGCCGATCCTCGACGGTAATGTCCAGATCATCCTCTGAAAATCCCGCGACCGCGAGCGTTATACGGAGCATCGTCTGACCATCGGCCGTCAGCCGCTCGATATTGTAGGGTGGGTATCCGTCCGTTGCGGTTTTCCCCACACGGTCGGCAAGCCGTTCGATATCATCGAATCCGAGCATCAGCGGGCTTGAGAATGAGACCATTCGGCTCATCGGCAAAGTCCTTTCATTGCAAGCGACCTCGCAAGGCAGAACCCGTTTCGGCATTCTGCTTGTCAAATCGATATGGGGATGGCGGCAGACGGCTTCAAGCGGTCCGGCACCTGCCCGCGGTCTCGGGTTCGGACGATCCGCCGGGCGGGCAGGGAGCCCGGGCAGGGCGAAATGCAAGGCCGGGGCGCTGCGGTGCGCGGGGATGTGGTGGAGCCAGGCGGAATCGAACCGCCGACCTCGTGAATGCCATTCACGCGCTCTCCCAACTGAGCTATGGCCCCAATCTCCTGTCCGGCGTTACAGTGCCGGCCGCGGCGAGGGAACCTATTCCCGCGCCCCCAAGAATTCAAGCGTGTTTATGCCGGACGGCAATTTCGCACCGTCTTGCCAGGGCGATTCGTTCCGATTGGCCGGCGCCGGCGGCTCAACTGTCGTCTTCCTTCTTCTTTACGCCGACGATGTCACTCACATCTCCGTCCCCGTCCTCCTCATCATCGAGGAAGACGTCATCATCACTGTCATCGTCATCGTCATCGACGTCCACATCGGCTACGATATCATCCGGGATCTCGTCGGCGTCCGACGTGTCGTCGTCCCCGTCGTCTTCGTTGACCTCCTCCAGGGAAACAACCTCCGCGTCTTCCGTTGTTTTCTCTTCCTCGCTGACCTCCGTCTCCTCCTCCGATTCCTCGGCGACCGGTTTTTCCTTGCCGGCCACGACGAATTCCGCCTGGCATTTCGGGCAGACAATGGGATCGCGGAGAAGGTCGTAAAATTTCGCGCCACAGGACAAGCAAGTCCGCTTGGTTCCAAGTTCCGGTTTCGCCACGACGACAGACCTCGATTTCATCTAAAAGCGGCGTTCCCTAGCCATGCCGTGGCCTGCTTGTCAAACCTCTTTTGGCGCCTTTGCCCGACGGGCCCGGTTCCAGGCATCTGCCGATTGGCGCAACGGGGTTGATGTGATACGACCCGCCGGATCGGTCCGACCTCTGTCGAAAACCGTGCGTCGGCGCCGGCACCGGCCGCCACCCGCCCTTGCGGGAGGAAAATCTGCAAGCAGAGTTTGACGACCATGGCAAATCCGGCCGACCTTCCACCCGTCCGATTGACTGCCGCCGGCTGTGAGCGGCCGCTTGAGGGCATCGTGCGTCTGCCCGGCGACAAATCCATTTCCCACCGGGCGTTGATGTTTGCGACGATGACAATTGGCCAGACGACGATCCGCGGCCTCCTGGAAGGCGAGGATGTCCTGGCCACCGCCGACGCGATGCGGAAGTTCGGCGCGACCGTTGCCAAGGATGGCGATGTTTGGCGCGTCGACGGCCTCGGCACTGGCGGACTCCTGGAGCCGGAAGAGGTGATCGACTACGGGAACGCCGGCACTGGCGTTCGGCTCGCCATCGGCCTGGCCGCCGCCCACCCGTTCGCAACCACGTTTTGCGGCGACGCATCGCTGTCGGGGCGGCCGATGGGGCGTGTGCTCGATCCGTTGCGCGAGATGGGGGCCGATGTGATTGCGCGATCGGGTGATCGGTTGCCGCTGACGGTCCGCGGCGTCGATCCCATGGCGCCGATCGCCTATCGGGTGCCGGTACCGTCGGCGCAGGTGAAATCCGCGATCCTGCTTGCCGGGCTGAACATCGAGGGCGTGACCAGCGTCATCGAGCCGGTCGCAACCCGCGATCATACCGAACGCATGCTGGCGGGCTTTGGTGCCGAAATCGATATCCGCGGGCGCGAAGATGGCGAGACCGAAATCCGCCTGCGCGGCCTCCCGGAATTCAAACCCCAGGACATCACCGTTCCCGGCGATCCGAGCTCCGCTGCCTTTCTTGTCGTTGCCGCCCTCATCGTGCCCGGCTCGCACATCACCATCCGCGATCATCTGTTGAATCCGACCCGCACGGGGCTCATCACGACGTTGCAGGAAATGGGCGCCGACATCGTCATCGAAAATGAGCGTGTTTCGGGCGGCGAGCCGATCGGCGACCTGACCGTCCGATCCAGCCGGCTGACGGCGGTTCAGGTTCCCCCGGAGCGGGCGCCGTCGATGATCGACGAATATCCGGTTCTGGCGGTCGCGGCATCGTTCGCCGAGGGTCAGACGATGATGGCCGGCCTGCATGAATTGCGGGTCAAGGAATCCGACCGCCTTGCCGCGGTGGCCCATGGGCTGAAGGCCAACAAGGTCGATTGCCATGAAGGCGAGGATTTCCTCGTCGTGAACGGTGGTGCGGTTCCCGGCGGCGGCCACGTCCCGACCCATCTCGACCATCGTATCGCCATGAGCTTCCTGGTCATGGGCCTCGCCGCCGACGAACCGGTGACAATTGACGATGCCGCGGTCATGGCCACCAGTTTTCCGGACTTCCGCAAACGTCTTCAGGATCTGGGGGCTCGGTTTCGGTTGCACGACGCGGTTGCCTGAACTGCCATGGCAAACCCATCGGCACTGGTGATCGTGATTGACGGGCCTGCCGCCAGCGGCAAGGGCACGTTGGCGCGCATGCTGGCCGATCACTACCGTCTGCCCCATCTTGACACCGGCCTGACCTATCGCGCGGTGGCGGCGCGGATGCTGGAGGCGGGACTGGCGCTTGAAGATGAGGACGCCGCTGTCGCGATCGCCGAGAATCTCGATTTCGCCACACTGGACCGGACCCGCCTTTCCCGTCACGGAATAGGGGATGCGGCATCGCGGATCGCCACAATGCCGCGGCTTCGGGAAGTATTGGTGGCCGGCCAGCGCCGATTTGCAGCGCGGCCGCCCGGCGCCGTCCTCGATGGCCGGGATATCGGGACGGTCGTTTGCCCGGACGCGACGGTCAAGCTCTTCGTGACCGCCGGCGCACCGGTCCGCGCCCGCCGCCGCGCCGCAGAAATGCGTGCCCGCGGCATCGACGCCGACGACGCGGCTATTCTCGCCGATCTTGAGCGGCGCGATGCCCGTGACAGGGCGCGGGCCGCCTCGCCGCTTGTCCCGGCCGATGATGCCCACTTGCTGGACACAACGGAAATGACTATAGAAGCCGCGTTCCGGGCCGCCTTGGTCATCGTCGGGCAGGCCTATTCGTCGTGAAAGGCGTTACGGAACGAAAACGTCGCGATCTGCCCGAGATTAGGCGCCGGACCGCTGGTGAAAGCGGCAGGGCGGGCGCGGCATAGGCAACACAAACCCACGGCGCACGCCCCTGCAACACAATCGGCCGCGACAAGGCAGGCTGAAAACAGGGGCATGCAGGAGTTTTGATGAACACACCACAAACCGCGGGAGAGGACTTTGCGTCCCTCCTTGAAGAGTCATTTGCGAAATCCGACATCGCCGAGGGCAGCGTCGTCAAGGGTACGGTCGTCGGCATCGAAAAGGATCTCGCCGTCGTCGATGTCGGACTGAAGGTCGAGGGGCGGGTGCCCCTGAAGGAGTTCGGCGTCCGGGCACAGGACGGGGCGCTCAAGCCCGGCGATGAGGTCGAGGTCTATCTGGAGCGCGTGGAAAATGCCCTCGGCGAGGCCATGCTGTCGCGCGAAAAGGCGCGCCGCGAGGAAAGCTGGGTCCGTCTGGAAGACAGTTTTGAGAAAAACGACACGGTCACCGGACATATCTTCAATCAGGTCAAGGGTGGCTTTACCGTCGATCTCGATGGCGCCGTCGCCTTTCTGCCCCGCAGCCAGGTCGATGTCCGGCCCGTGCGCGACATCGGCCCCCTGATGCAGACGCCGCAGCCGTTTCGTATTCTCAAGATGGACAAGCGGCGCGGCAACATCGTCGTCTCGCGACGTTCGGTTCTGGAAGACACGCTGGCCGAACAGCGCTCCGAGATCGTCGCGCGCCTCAAGGAGGGCCAGGTCGTGGAGGGAGTCGTCAAGAACATCACCGAATACGGCGCATTCGTCGATCTTGGCGGCATCGATGGCCTGCTTCATGTTACCGACATGGCGTGGCGCCGCGTCAACCATCCAAGCGAAATCCTGAACATCGGCGAGACGATCAAGGTGCAGATCATCCGGATCAATCCGGAAACCTTCCGCATCTCGCTCGGCATGAAGCAACTGGAATCCGACCCCTGGGACGGCATCGAGGCCAAATATCCGGTCGATGCCAAGTTTACCGGCCGTGTGACCAATATCACCGACTATGGGGCGTTCGTGGAGTTGGAGCCGGGAATTGAGGGGTTGATCCACATCTCCGAGATGAGTTGGACGAAGAAGAATGTCCACCCCGGAAAAATCGTGTCCACATCGCAGGAAGTGGAAGTGGTCGTCCTGGAGGTCGATCCGGCCAAGCGGCGGATTTCGCTGGGCCTGAAGCAGACCATGCAGAATCCGTGGGAAGCGTTTGCGGAGAACAATCCGGTTAGTTCCGTTGTCGAGGGCGAAGTCAAGAACAAGACCGAGTTCGGTCTGTTCCTGGGCCTGGAGGGCGATGTCGACGGCATGGTTCACCTGTCTGATCTGGACTGGAACCGCCAGGGCGAGGAGGCCATGGAGGACTATCGCAAAGGCGATGTCATCAAGGCCGTGATCCTCGACGTTGATGTCGACAAGGAGCGGATCTCGCTGGGCGTGAAGCAGGTCGGCGGCGACCCGTTCGAGGAAGCCATGGAAGGCGTCCGCAAGGGATCCGTCGTGACCGGCGAGGTCGTGGAGGTCAAGGATTCCGGCATCGAGGTCAAGATCGCCGACACCGATCTCACGGCGTTCATCCGCCGGGCGGAACTGTCGCGCGACCGCTCCGAGCAGCGGCCGGAGCGCTTCGCGTCGGGTGAGAAGGTCGATGCCCGCGTCACCAACATCGACAAGAAAACCCGCCGGGTATCCCTGTCGATCAAGGCGCTTGAGATCGCCGAAGAGAAGGAGGCGGTTGCGCAATATGGCTCCACCGATTCCGGCGCATCGCTTGGCGACATACTGGGCGCCGCCCTCAAAGAGCGTGCCGGCGACGACGAGCAAGGGAAAGCCGGCACACCGGCGGCCGAAGATTCGACCGCTGATGAACCGGCCGGAGACGCTGACAAGACCAAATAGATCGCGTTCGGTTGCCGTTTGGCGATCGTGATCGGGCCCGCCGCGGGAAACTGCCGCGGGCCCGTCCGTTTGAGGCTTATTCGCCCATATAGAGCGGCCGGCGGCGGCGAATGGCTTCGGTCACGAACTGCATGAAGCGGCGGACGCGAACGACACCGCGCATGTCCGGATGGGTCAGGACCCAAATAGCGGCATAGGGCTCCAGTTTCAGCCCCGGCACGCGTACCAGCTGCGGATCGGGATCACCAAGGAAACAGGGCATGCGTGACAGGCCCATGCCGGCCTGCACGGCGGCGCGCAGCGCCACCATGTCGTCGAATCGGCCGGCAAGCCGCGCATGGCCAAAACGGTGTGTCACATCCGCCGGGATGCTGTCGCCCCACCAGGTGAAGCCCACACAGTTCGCCGTCACCGGGCCATCCGGCGCGGCCTCGCCGCCGGGCAAGCCGGCGACATAGGCCGCCGCGCCATACCATGCCCGCCTCTGATCTGTCGCACGCGCGCCGAACAGGCTCGGTTCCGGCGCATCGGCGACGCGAACCGCCACATCGGCTTCGCGGCGGTGAAGGTTCAATGTCTCGTTGGATGCCAGGACTGTCAGGTCGATCGCCGGATAGGTGCGCGAAAACGCCGCAAACACGCCAGCCAGATGCATTTCGATGACCAGTTGTGGCGCGGTCGCCACCAGCGGGCCTTCCATCCGTTCATCGCTGGCGGCGATGGCCGTGTCCAGTTCCATGACCCGTGCCTCGATGGCTTCCGCCGTGGCGATGGCCGCCAATCCGTCCTTTGTCGGTCGCAGGCCGGTCGGCAGGCGGTCGAACAGCCGGACCCCGAGATCCGTTTCCGCCGCAGCGATGCGCCGCGAGACGGTGGCGTGGTTGACACCCAGTGCCCCGGCCGCGCCGCTCAGGCCACCATGACGGGCGGCCGCCAGAACGAATGACAGGTTGGACCAGTCCATGACATGTGCATATTTGCACATGTTTGTTGCAAGCTTCCACAATTTTCGAAAAGGCAATTTGGGTGCAGATTGAACCGGTTTCCAAACATGGAGTCACCCATGACCACATATCTTTATGCATCTCTGACAATCGAAGATCCGGAAGCCGTGGCCGCCTATCGGGCTGTTGCCAAGGATGCGCTGGCCAAACATGGCGGTTCACTCGTTGCGGCAGGCGGCGCACCTGAGCGCCTGGAAGGCAAACCGCCGCCCGCCCAGGCAGTGGCGCTAATTGCCTTCCCGTCGCCGGACGCGGCCCGCGCGTGGCACGGCGATCCTGATCTGGCCGAGGTTCACGCGCTCCGCAATCGGGCTGGCAGTTCGACGATCGTAATCGTGCCGGCGCCCTGAACGCCGGTCTTCGCCACCAGCGCACACGTGACGACCGGTCGCGGCGGGCGGGGCGTGCCCCGCCCTGTCCGTGGATCGGTGTCCATATTGGGTGTCGGCGCAATCCGAAGGTGCCGGCCTCCGCTTAGCCTTCCGTTTGTGCCCTGTCGGATCCGGTGTGCCGGCACACGGCGGACAGGTCGATATCGTAAGTGACCCAATCTGTCCTTTCGGCGATCCGGTCATAGATCCGCTGCGCCCGGCGGTTGTCGCGGGCTGTGATCCAGCGGATGATCGTCCAGCCGCGTTGCCGGCCGACTTCTGCAACCGCTTCGATCAGGTGCTGGCCGATATTTTGCCCGCGAAAGGCCGGATCGACAAAGAGGTCGTCGAGAAATCCGCCGGTGGCCGCTGCCAGAGGTCTGGCAAAGGGTCGGTAGTGGGCAAGTCCGGCGAGTTGCCCGCCCGGGGCCGAGGCGACCAGCCCCTCGACACCGTATCCCGGCGTCGGCTCCCTGTCCGTCAGCCAGGACCAGACCCGGTCGCGCATGGCAGCGGTCTGTGTCACCGCGTAAAAATCCGCATAGCCCGCATAAAGACGATCCCATTCGGCCCGGTCAGCAGCGGTTACCGGGCGTATGGACACTGCCATCATGCCCGGCCTTCCCCATCCAGGATCGCGGCAAGGCCTTCGCGATAGGTTGGATATTTCAATGTGATTCCCAGTTCCGACTTGATCCTTGAATTGTCGACCCGCTTGTTCTCTCCATAGAATGACCGCGCCATCGGCGAAAGATCCGCCTCGTCAAATGGTTCCTCGGCAGGCGGCTCCAGGCCCAACAGGCCGGCGGCGTGCGATATGACCTCCTGCGGAGGCGCCGGCAGATCGTCGCCGCAATTGAATATGCCGTCCGCATTGCGCGACATCGCCGCCTCTGCGATCTGCGCGATATCCTCAACATGAATGCGGTTGAAGACCTGATCCGGCTTGACAATCCGTCGGCTAGTCCCGGCCCGAAGTTTTTCGAAGGGGCCGCGGCCGGGTCCGTAGATTCCGGCAAGCCGCAGGATGGCGAGCGGAATTTCGTGTTCGTCGCAAAACGATTTCCAGTCCGCCTCCGCACGGAGGCGGCGGCGCGAGCGTTCCGATGCCGGCCGGCAGGGACTGTCCTCGCTCACCAGGCCGCCGTCATGATCGCCGTAGACACCGACGGTCGAAAGATAGCAGATACCCTCCGGCTGTGCTTCCGCAATATTGCGTCCGTGGAAGGCGAGGACCGGATCGCCGGTTTCCGGCGGCGCGATGGAATGCAGGATATGATCGATGCCGGGCAGTCGCGAACCGACCCCATCGCTCGGCCCGTGGCCGTCGAATATGACCGCATCGATTCCAGCTTGCTGGAGCATGTTCACCCGCGCCGCCGACCGGCTGGTCCCGGAAAACTGGTTGAGCCTGTTCCGCATGAGGCAGGCGGTGGCCAGCGCCGAATAGCCCAGGCCGAATACGAAAAGCCTCATGGTTGACCCCCCAGCGCGGCGCGCCATTCCTCCACAACGGAACCGTCGCGCTCCGCCGCTCCATGTTCCGCAAACAACGCTGCGACCGTATCGGTTTCACAAAGCCGCGACACGGCCCATATGGCTGCGCCCCGCACCACCGGATCCCGATCGCAAACGCGATCGCGCGCCGCCGCGGCGAGTGTCCGCTTGCCGGAATTGCCTATGGCGATCAACACATTGCGCAAAAACCGGTTGCGCCCGATCCGTTTGACCGGTGAGCCGGAAAAGCGGGCGCGAAATGCCGGATCGTCGAGCGTGGCGAGATCGGCCAGCGCGGGAGCTTCCAGATCGGGCCGGCCCGCGAGCCTGGCCTCGCGCGCGCGCCTTGCGAATTTGTTCCAGGGACAGACCGCAAGACAGTCATCGCAACCGAAAATGCGGTTTCCCAGCGCCGGCCTCAGGTGGCGGGCGATCGGCCCCTTGTGTTCGATGGTCAGGTAGGAGATGCAGCGCCGGGCATCGAGCCTGTATGGCGCCGGAAAGGCATCGGTCGGGCAGATGTCGAGGCAGGCGCGGCACTGGCCGCAATGGTCGGTTTCCGGCCGGTCGGCGGCAAGGGCGGCTTTGGTGAAGAGCGCACCCAGAAAAACCCACGCGCCGTGGCTGCGGCTGACCAGATTGGTGTGTTTGCCCTGCCAGCCGATTCCGCCTGCCTGCGCAAGCGGTTTTTCCATCACCGGGGCCGTGTCGACGAAGACCTTGAGATCGTCCGGGGCACCGATCCGGCGGGCCTCGGCCGCGTATTTCGAACCGATCCGTTTCAGGGCCCCTTTGATGATGTCATGATAGTCCCGGTTGCGGGCGTAGACGGATATGTTGCCGGCGTCGGGCCTGCCAAGCGTCGACAATGGATCGCCCGCCGGCCCGTAATTCATCGCGAATAGCGCGATCGATTGCACATCCGGCCACAGGTGCCGGGGATCGGCGCGCCGATCTGCGGTGTCGGCCAGCCATGCCATTGTCGCGTGATGATTTTCCTCGATTGCCTGAAACAGGCGCGGGCCGGCGTTGGCGATGGAATTGGCGCTGGCCACGCCGAACAGGTCAAATCCCTCATGGCTGGCGAGTTGCGCAAGCAGGGATTTCAGCCCGGCGGCGGCATCGGGACTCAGAAGTCGAGATCCGTGTAGTGCCCGGGCGGAACCACGCCGCGCACCGTGTCGGCGAGCAGCGGGCGAAAGGTCGGCCGCGACTTGATGCGCGCGTACCAGTCCTTTGCCTCTTCGTTGTCTGTCCATGGCACCTCGCCCAGATGATCGGCAACCGAAAGGGCGGCTCCGGCGGCCAGGTCTGCATAGCTCATCTTGTCGCCGGCCAGCCAGTTTCTTGCTGTCGTCAGATGGGCAATATAGCTCAAATGCGTGCGGATGTTTGTCCGTGCGGCGCGCAGCGCCGACGAATTGGGCGAACGATCGCCGTCACGCCGCATCGGCTTCTCCACCTTTTCGGAAAACAGATAGCTGTTCACCTCTGCCTCGAAATTGTTGAGGAACCAGTCCGTCAGCCTCCGCGCTTCCGCCCGCCCGTCGCTGCTTTCCGGCAGGAGCGCGTGATCGCCCAGTGCGAACGACCGGGTCTCGTCGAGGAATTCCGAGATGGCCCATGCGCCACAAACCGGCGGTCCGCGGTCTTCGACCAGCACCGGCAATGTGCCTGCCGGATTGATGATCAGGAACTCCTCCCGCCTCTCCCAGGGGCGTTCTTCGATCAGTGTCGGCGAGATTTCGCATTCGCCAAGGATCAGCCGGACAAACCGGGAGGCCGCCGACAGCGGAAAGTGGAGGAGTTCGATCATTGATTCCAGGCCAGGTCGCGAACGCAGTGGTCAATGCGGGTAATCAAGGGGCGCTATTCCGTCGGGATCGCCGGGCAGACATGTTAGATCGCAATCCAATAACCGATTCGGGCGGACTTTGGGCATATGGACAGTCAAACGATAATCGATGCGGTCTTTCTGGGACTACTGGAAGGCCTGACGGAATTCCTCCCCGTATCATCCACCGGCCACATTCTCCTTGCCGGACACTTTCTCGGCTTTCGCTCCGAAGGCCGGTCATTTGAAGTGTTGATCCAGCTCGGCGCAATTCTGGCCGTCCTTTCGGTCTATTTCGCCAGGCTGTGGCAGGTTGTTCTTCGCCTTCCCACAGATCCGATGGCGCGGCAGTTCGTCATTGCGGTTCTGCTCGCATTTCTGCCGGCGGCGGTCGCTGGCGCGCTGGGCCATGAATTCATCAAGACCGTCCTGTTCGAAACCCCGGCCTTGATCTGCATTACGCTGATCGTCGGCGGCGTCGTTCTGGCTCTTGTCGATCGCCTGAAACGCGACATCACGCACGATGATGCGATGGCCTATCCGCCGGCTCTTGCATTCAAGATCGGGTTGTTCCAGTGCCTGGCGCTGGTGCCGGGTGTTTCGCGGTCCGGAGCGACCATCGCCGGTGCGCTGTTGATGGGGTGCGACAAGCGCTCGGCGGCGGAATTTTCCTTCTTTCTCGCCATGCCGACTATGGCCGGCGCTTTCGTATTCGATCTTTACAAGAACCGCGACAATCTCGCCGCCGATGACGCCATGATTATCGCAATTGGCTTCGTCGCGGCCTTTGTCGCCGCCGTCGTTGTCGTGCGTACGCTTCTGGAATTTGTATCCAGGCATGGCTTTGCACCCTTTGCCTGGTGGCGCATCCTCGTCGGCGTCGCCGGCCTGGTGGCGCTGCGCCTATTCGGCTGAATATCCCGGCCTCAGGCGTCGATTTGGACCGGTGCTAGCTCGCGCGTGTGTGCGCGAATTGGCCATGGGCCCGATAGCGCGCCAGATAGGTTGGCAGGATCACGGCCAGGGTCGCCGGTGACAGACCGAGCCCGGAAAGAGTTCGCCCTTCGGCCTTGGCGACATCGGAAACGATATTGTCTTTTTCCAGCATCCGCACCTGATCGCCTGTCAGAAGCGGTTTGGGAAGCAGTGAAAGCAGGCCGCCCAATGGCCGTGCGATCTGGAACGGAACCGGAATCAGGGGCCGCCGCTTCTCCGTGACATCCATCATGGCTTCAAGGCACTGCCGGAACGTCAGAACTTCCGGCCCGCCGAGTTCATACGTCGCCCCCGCGCCGGCGTCACCGGACAGCGCCTTGGCGATCGCTGACGCCACGTCGCCGGCGTAGACCGGCTGGAATTTCGTGTCGCCGCCGATCAATGGCAAAACCGGCGAGAACTGGGCCAGCGATGCGAATGTGTTGAAGAACGAATCGCCCGGGCCAAACATCACCGAAGGTCGCAAGACGGTGGCGTCCGGTGCCAGTTCCAGAACCGCAGCTTCGCCCTCGCCCTTGGTTCGCAGATAGGCGATCGGGGAACCGGCATCGGCGCCGATGGCCGAGACATGTACCAGCTTCGCGTTTCCCGCCTGCCTGACCGCATCCGCGATCGCCCGGGGTCCGAACGCCTGAACGGCATCGAATGTCTGCCGTCCGGAACTGTTCAGAATTCCGACGCAGTTGACGACACCGGCCGCGCCTTCGACCGCCCGGTCGATGGAGGCGCGGTAACGCAGATTGGCCTGGATCGCGGTGATCTGACCGACTGCGCCCAGCGGCTGCAGGTGGCCGGCCAGGTCGGGACGACGCACCGCCACCCGAATTCGGTATCCGGCGCGCGCCAGGACGCTCACCACATGGCTTCCCAGAAAGCCCGATCCGCCAAAAACCGTTACCAGAGCATCGCCGGAAATACGCACCGTCATGTCCCACCTTGATCCCGTTGTTAACGGCCTTGTGTCCGCTTAATCGCCGAAAAGAGCAAGCTCGGCAAGTCTCAAGATTGGCTCGGTCGCCCGCGCCCGGCTCGATGGCCCATATGATCCCGCCGCGCCTCGTAAATCATCAATCCCGTGGCGACCGCCAGGTTGAGGGATTCCGCCTGCCCGGTCATCGGAATCTGCACCAGCTTGTCGCAGGCCGCCGCCAGCGGCGCCGATAGGCCTTTCTGCTCGTTGCCCATGATGACAAGGCAGGGATCGGGATAGGGCGTATCGCGGAAATCCGTCGCACCGGTAAGGTGCGCGCCGATCATCGGAACATGGGCGGATTTGGCCTGTTTGATAAAGGCCGCCACTGGCGCGACAGCCAATGGGACATGGAAAACCGATCCCATTGTTGCCCGCACCGCCTCTGGCGAGAAAGGATCGCAGCATTGACCGACGAGCACCACGCCGGCACCCCCGGCTGCATCCATCGTTCGGATGATCGTCCCAAGATTGCCGGGGTCCCGAACCGCTTCCAGCGCCACCCAAAGGCCGGTCCGTCCCACTTCGGCCAGCGGCGCCTTCGCCTGCCGGAACACGCCGATGACCGACTGCGGATTGTCGCGTCGTGACAGGCGCGAAAGCACCGCGGCGTTGACTTCAAGAAGCAGGGCGCCCGCTGCCTTGCTGGCCGCCGCCGCCTGCTGAACCGCCGTCTCCGACATCGCCGCGCCTGTATAGACAAAGATTTCGATCGGCCAGTCCGCGTCGAGCGCGTAGCGCACCAGTTGCAATCCCTCGGCGACGAACCGGCCGGAGCTGTCGCGGAACTTTTTCTGCGAAAGCGCGCGGATGTCCTTGATGATTGGATTGCCGGCACTTGTCACCAGCTTGTGCCGGCCCTCCCCGCGGCCGCCAGGGCGCGCCCGGCCATGTGGCTTGCCGGTCCTGACGCCGCCGCCGCTCATGCCGCCGGCCAGCGACAGAAGAGCGAGGTCGAAAGCTGCCGCCCGCTCTGTTCGCCAAGGACCAGTTCCCCGGATTCCACCGGATGCCCGAGCGTATCGGCTGCAAGTTCGTGCAGCGCCAAAAAGGAAGCGCGTATGGCATATGCCGTCAGGATCAGGAAGCCGTTGTCCGGATCCAGCAACATGCGGCAGAGCTTCAGCATTTCCGGCAGATCCGCGAAGAGCTGCCATGTTTCGTTCTTGGGGCCGCGGCCCCATTTCGGCGGATCCAGAAGGATGCCGGTATAGCGGCGTTGCCGTCGGACCTCGCGTGCGGCGAACTTCATCGCGTCGTCGCAAATCCAGCGCACCGGCCGGTCTTCAAGTTTCGAAAGCGCCTGGTTTTCCTTCGCCCAGGCGATGGCCGTCCGGGAGGCATCGACATGGGTGACCCGCGCCCCGCCGGCCGCTGCGACCAGCGTGGCGATCCCGGTATAGCCGAACAGGTTCAGAAGGCTTGCCTGCGGACCGGCCGCAGCAAGTCGGGCTGTCATGAACGGCCAATGCGCCGCCTGTTCGGGAAAAACGCCGACATGGCGAAAAGACGTGAACCGACAGGAGAAACGCACCGGGCCGTGGTGGCATGTCCAGGAGTCCGGCGTACCCGGCTTTCGGTTCCAGCGGCCCGCACCCTCTTCATCGGTCCTGCCGGTAAAAACCGCGTCCGCCGCCGCCCATTCCTGCTCCGGTCGGCGCGGTGACCAGATTGCCTGTTCTTCCGGCCGCACCAGGGTCAGATCGCCAAATCGTTCAAGCTTCCGTCCGCCGCCGCTGTCCACAAGCCGATAATCGTCCACACCCGTGGTCTGGAGGAATGTCGGCGTTATCGGGGATTGCGTCATCGCGCTGCTTTCGCCGCGGCGTGCGGTCAGGAGGCCGGGCGCAGATTCAGCCGCGCCACAAGCGCGGGATCGCCCGCGGCCAGGAAAAACGGGTTTTCGAACGGCCGCAGACCGGGTTGCACGGCCTTGCCGTAGCGAAGCGGCTCGCCATGGATCGTCAAAACGGTACCGCCTGCGGCGCGCAGAACCGCATCGCCGGCGGCTGTGTCCCATTCCATTGTCGGGCCGAGGCGCGGATAGAAGTCGGCTTTGCCTTCCGCCAGCAGGCAGAACTTCAGCGAGGAGCCGATCGATGTGCGGTCGACACAGCCGGCGTCCTCCAGTGCACGTTCGGTTTCCGGCGTACAGTGCGACCGGCTGGCGACTGCAACCGGACGGCTTGGCACCGGCCGCGTGCGCAGGTGTGCCCGCCCGCCGACCCCGGCGAGATCGGGCGAGAGGGTTCCCCGCCAGGCGGCGGTATCGTCGGCTGCGAAAATGAGATCGCGGGCCGGTGCGACAACAACGCCGGCTGACGGCACACCATGTTGGACCAGACCGATATTGACTGTGAATTCATCGCTCCTGCGGATGAACTCCTTGGTCCCGTCCAACGCATCGACCAGGAAGAAGCGGGCATCCGGCTTCGGCGCGCCGCCGCGTGCGCACGCCTCCTCTCCAACGACCGGAATATCGGGAAAGGCAACGGCCAATGCGGCGGTGATCTCCGCCTCGCCATCTTCATCGGCGCGGCTGACCGGTGTTGAATCCTGCTTGGTGCGGACTTCGAAATCCGACCGGTACACCGCCATGACCGCGCGCGCGCCCGCCAGCGCCGCCGCGACGATCGCGTCCAGGGTCTCCGCTTGTGCGTGTCTTGCGGTCATTTCCGGGCTTTTAGCCATGCTGGGCGGCAAGGCCAACCCGCAAAGTTGATTCGCACTACCGCCCGGCCCGGCGAGCGGCTAAATAGCGGGCAGGCAATTCACGACGACAACAAGGATCCGCCATGGATATGACCGGCGAATATCGCATTCCCGCACCGCGTCAGAAAGTTTGGGACATGCTCAACGACGCCGACGTTCTTCGCGCCTGCATACCGGGTTGCGAGATGTTGGAGGAAAGCGATGACGGCGATGGTTATACCGCGCGCGTGACCACGAAAATCGGCCCGGTCAAGGCGACGTTCAACGGCGCTGTCACCCTGTCCAATATCGATGCGCCGAATGGCTACACGATTGCCGGGGAGGGCAAGGGCGGGGTCGCCGGCTTCGCGGCAGGCAGCGCGGACGTGGCTCTCGCCGAAGATGGCGATGCAACGGTGCTGACATACACCGCCAATGCCAAGGTCGGTGGCAAGCTGGCGCAAATGGGATCGCGGCTCATCGATACCACCGCCCGCAAGCTTGCCGACAAGTTCTTCGCCGACTTTGCCAGAAGAGCCGGCGGCGATGCGCCGCCCGAAGCAGAAGACGAGTCCGCCGATGATCTCGCCCATCGCGCGGCGGATGCGCTGAGCGAAGGCATCCATGCGGTCGAGGATACCGTATCGCATGTCGCCCACGATGTATCCGAAGCGGCTCATCACGCCGAAGAGGAACTTGAGAAAAAGGCGGCCGCCGGGATGCTTGGTGGGCCGGTCACCTGGGGATTGCTGGCGTTGATCGTCCTGATCGCCGTGCTTTGGATTGCCAGCTGATCGTCCGTTTGGTCGGCGGGGATTCGGCGAACCGGTCGCCGGCGGTCAGTCCGGCCCGCCTGTCTGCCTCGAAGGCCGCTCCGCCACGGCGCGCGCCTGGGCGAGCCGCGCATCGCGGTTGGCCTGCACCAACTTGTCGCGGATATTGTGCCGGAATCCCAATTCCAGGGCCGCCCGCATATGCGGATAGCGTTCAAGCAACCGGCTGAGTGCGGCCGGATCGAAGCCGATATAGCGGACCGGGCTCGCGGTGACGGCCGATGCGGTTGCCGGATCATTGGTGGCAAAACTGACCTCACCGATGAAGTCGCCAGGCCCGCATGCGGCGACAACCTGCCCGTCTGTTTCGATGTTCACATGTCCCATCGTGATGAATACAAGCTCCCGGTTCGGCTCTCCCTGGCGCGCCAGATAGGTGCCGGTCACGACATCGGTCCACGTTCCCGCGTTCAGGAATTTGCGTACATCGACAGGGGTAAGGTCCGGAACCGCGCCCAGATAGAAGGCCTGCTCGTCGCGCGTGAACACCATCCGCCAGTTCCGGAAGGCGACCCAGGCAAGCTGGAAGAGATTGGCACAGACCAGCGCGCTGCCCCAGAAGATCCCGGCAATATCGCCCAGCACGAAAGCGCTGTAGAAGATCATCAACAGGCCCGAGGCGATCGCCAGCACCCGCAGAAGCTTCAGATTGCCCATCAGCATCGACAGCACGAGCAGAAACAGGGCGAAATGCCCCAGATAGGCGACCGGTGCGATCACCGTGTTGATAGCCGTATCCATCGACCGCCCCCGCGATATGACTGCCGCACCGGATTGTATTCCGGTGTCGGAGCTTCGTTTATCCCAATTGTCCCGGTCCCAAGCCAAAAATCGCTGCAAGGCTGGTGGGACCGTTGCCATTGTGCGCCGGTGACGTACCATTGCCCAAATCCGGACCAATGTCCAAGACCGGGCGCCCGCGCCGGCTGGCGTCTCGGCGGATGGACCGGATAGCGGTGACAGGAGAAACGGGTATGAAATACGACATCGAAACCAGGTTACTCGGGCAGCGGATCCTGCCTGTTGTTGTCGTTCTCCTGATTTTGACGCTTGCGGTCCCGGCCCCCGCCCAGGATGCCGCCGACGCGATTGAACCGGAAGCGAAAACCGTCGTCGTCGACCTTGCCGGAACTTCGCGAGCGCCGGCAACGGCCGGTGAATGGATGGTTGTGGCCGCCAACCCCCATGCCGCCAGGGCTGGCGCCGACATTCTCGCAGCTGGCGGCAGCGCGGCGGATGCGGCCATCGCGGTTCAGCTTGTCCTGGGTCTGGTAGAGCCGCAATCCTCCGGCCTCGGAGGCGGCGCGTTCCTGCTGTATTGGGACGCCGCATCAAGCCGGCTGACCTCGCTCGACGGCCGCGAAACCGCGCCGTCAGCCGCTACACCCCGTTTATTCCAGACCGTGTCCGGTGAACCTTTGAAGTTTTTTGATGCCGTCGTCGGCGGCCGGTCGGTCGGCGTCCCGGGGACGCCGATGCTGTTGTCGGAAATGCACCGCCGATGGGGCCGCACGCCATGGGCGGACCTTTTCGGTCCGGCAATTGGCCTTGCCGAAGACGGGTTTGCGGTTTCGCCGCGGTTGGCCGGCCTGATTTCCCGTGACCGCGAACGCTTGAGCCGGTTTCCCGCCACCCATGACTATTTCTTTGACGATGCCGGGCTGCCGCTTGGCGTCGCCGCGCGACTTCGCAATCCGGCCTATGCCGGGACATTGAAGACTTTGGCCCGCGAGGGTGTCGCGCCGTTCTACACCGGCGCCATCGCCGCCGAAATCGTCGCCGCCGTCGTCAATGCGCCGGGAAATCCGGGCGTGTTGGCTCCTGCCGACCTGGCCAGCTATCGCGTTCGCGAACGGTTGCCGGTTTGCCTCAAATACCGGTCATACGATGTTTGCGGCATGGGACCGCCCTCGTCCGGCGGACTCACGGTCGGCCAGATCCTCGGATTGCTCGAACCATTCAATCTGGGCGCTCTGGGTCCCAATTCGCCGGCGGCGTGGCGGCTGATCGGCGATGCCTCCCGCCTCGCTTTCGCGGATCGCGGCCGATACATGGCCGATGCCGATTTCGTGCCGATGCCGACGGCGGGCTTGCTGGACCGCGATTATTTGGACCAACGGTCCGCATTGCTCGCCGGTGGCGCGCGGCTTGAGCGTGTGGAGCCGGGCGATCCGAAATGGGATCATGCGCGCAACTGGGCCGATGACGATGCGCTGGAAATGCCCTCCACCAGCCATTTCGCCATCGTCGACAGCGAAGGGAATATCGCCTCGATGACGACGACGATCGAGAATGGATTCGGTTCCAGGCTCATGGCTGCCGGTTTTCTTCTGAACAACGAACTGACCGATTTCTCCTTCCGCTCACATCGCGATGGCGTTCCGGTGGCCAATCGGGTGGAGCCGGGCAAGCGTCCCCGCTCGTCGATGGCGCCGACCATCGTATTCCGCGACGGCAGGCCGGCATTTGCGCTCGGCTCGCCCGGCGGCAGCCGGATCATCGGCTATGTTGCCAAGACGCTCATTGCTCTGATCGACTGGGACATGAATGTCCAGCAGGCGGTGAGCCTGCCCCACCTGGTCAACAGGTTCGGAACATTCGATCTGGAAGAAGGCACGCCGGCGGAAAACCTGCGGCCGGCACTCGAAGCGGCCGGCTACGAGGTCCGCATTCGTGCCCTGAATTCCGGCCTCCATGCCATTGCCATCGATCGCGATGGGCTGGCCGGCGGCGCCGATCCGCGCCGCGAAGGCATCGCCATCGGCCGCTGAACGCCCCGGCATCGCGGGCGCTTCACCGAATTGTGGGTTGATTGCCCGCGCCTACACGGTCAATCACTCCGGGAAAGGGAGATACGCCAATGCGACGCACGGTTCTCGCCGCAATCATGACGCTGGGCGCGCTGGTCGGGCACGCCGCCGCCGAAACGCCCGATCCGAGCAACTGGTCGGCACTGATTGAACAGGCGCGGGGCCAGAAAGTTTTCTTCCATGCCTGGGGTGGGGAACCGCGGATCAACGACTACATCGCCTGGGCCGGCCGCCAGGTGAAGGACCGCTACGGAATAGATGTCGTTCACGTCAAGGTGACGGACACGGCGTCTGTGGTTTCCAAGGTGCTGGCCGAGAAAGCAGCCGGACGCGACGAGGGAGGATCGGTCGACCTTGTCTGGATCAACGGGGAAAACTTCGTTTCCCTGAAAAATGCCGGCATGCTTCTCGATCGGCCCTGGGCCACCCGCCTGCCCAGCTATGCCCATGTCGACGAGGTCGGCAAGCCGACGGTCCTCACTGATTTTACCGAACCGGTCGACGGCCTGGAAGCGCCGTGGGGCATGGCAAAACTTGTCTTTTTCCATGATAAGGCGGTTCTGGCAGATCCACCGCGATCGATGCAGGCGCTGTTAACCTGGGCGAAGGGAAATCCCGGCCGTTTCACCTATCCCCAGCCGCCGGATTTCATCGGCTCCACCTTCCTCAAGCAGGCGCTTTTTGAACTGACACCTGACCCGGATATTCTCTCCAAGCCTGTCGACGATGCGGTTTTTGTCGAAGCGACAGCGCCGCTGTTCGCCTATCTTGACGAGCTGCGGCCTCTGCTGTGGCGCCGTGGCCGCGCCTATCCTCGCAACTACGGCGCGCTGCGCCAGCTTCTTTCCGACAACGAGGTGGACATTACCTTCGCGTTCAATCCCGCTGACGCCTCCAACGCCATCGCCAGCAACGAACTGCCCGATACGGTGCGCAGCTTCGTTTTCGACGGCGGCACCATCGGCAACAGCCATTTCGTCGCCATTCCGTTCAACGCCAATGCCAAGGCCGGTGCGATGGTCCTTGCCGATTTTCTGATGTCGCCGGAGGCGCAGGCAAGAAAACAGGATCCCAACGTCTGGGGCGATCCCACGGTGCTCGACGTTGCGGGCCTTGCCGATGCCGATCGTTCCCGCTTTGAGCGTCTGGAATTGGGAATCGCCACCCTCCCTCCCGAAAAACTCGGCAAGGTTTTGCCGGAACCGCACGCAACCTGGCTGGCCAGGCTTGAGGTCGAGTGGGCAAGGCGCTACGGCGTAAACCAGTAGCTTGGGCGACATTCCGGACATCCGGGCGGCGAAATCGCCGCGCGCGCGCGTCCTGCTCCTCCTTCCGGCATTCGCCATCCTTATCCTGATCGGCCCGGTCGCTGCCGGGCTCCTGGGTGCGCTGATGCCTGCGCTCGGATATCTGCCGGCCATCGGCGGAACGACGGTAGACCTTTCCGCATTTGTCAAACTCGCCGATGAACCGGGCCTGTGGTGGTCCTGCTGGCTGAGCCTGTCGGTCGGCTTGTCGACCACCCTGGTGTCGTTCCTGATTGTCATGGTTTTCGTTGCCGGCTGGCAGGGAACCCGCGCCTTCCGGACCGTGGAGCGACTGGTATCGCCGATGCTGTCGGTCCCGCACGCCGCGGCGGCCTTTGGCCTGGCATTCCTGATCGCGCCGTCCGGCGCGCTGATGCGGTTGCTTTCGCCCGGTTGGACCGGCCTGACGCGGCCGCCGGACCTGCTGATTGTCAACGATCTGTGGGGTTTGTCGATGATGGCCGGACTCATCATCAAGGAGATTCCGTTCCTGCTGCTGATGACCCTGGCGGCGCTCCCGCAGACCCGCGCCCGGGAACTGTCGCAAGTGACGGCGGGTCTCGGATACGGCCGGCTGGCCGGCTTCGTTCATGCCGTGATGCCGCTCCTCTACCGCCAGATAAGACTGCCTGTTCTCGCCGTTATCGCTTACGCCACGTCCGTCGTTGATGTTGCGATGATTTTGGGCCCGACCACGCCGGCACCGCTGGCCGTTCGCATAATCCAGTGGCAATCGGATCCGGACCTGTCGAGGCGGTTCGTGGCCGCTGCCGGGGTGCTGTTGCAACTGGGATTGACCGCGACGGCACTGGTCGCCTGGCTCGCAGGTGAGTGGACAATGTCGCGGATTTGCCGGCACGTCGCACCCGCCGGGTACCGGTTTGTGCGTGACGGCGCGGCCCGCAGCGTCGGTGCCGGAGCCATGCTTTTGTCGGTTGCCCTGATCACCGCCGGTATTGCGGTGCTTGCGATCTGGTCCCTCGCCGGACCGTGGCGGTTCCCCGATGCCCTGCCTTCGTCCTATTCCCTTGCCGGCTGGATGCGGGCGATGCCGTCGCTGGTGGTGCCGCTGTACAATGCGGTTGCCATTGCCGCGGCGGCGAGCCTGTGCGCCGTCGTTCTCGCACTGGGCGCGCTGGAATATGAGGGCCGTGTCGGCAAGACACCGACGGTGAAGGCGCTTTTTCTCCTCTTTTTGCCCCTGCTGGTACCCCAGATCGCATTTCTTTTCGGCCTTCAGATCGTGTTGTCGCGGTTGGCGCTGGACGGGACGTTGGCAGCGCTGGTCCTGGTCCATTTGGTGTTTGTGTTTCCCTATGTCCTCCTTTCGCTCGGCGATCCGTGGCGGAACTGGGATCGACGTTACGCGCATATGGCGCGCGCATTGGGCCGGGGGGACAATGCCATTTTCTGGCGTTTGCGGCTGCCAATGCTGACACGCCCGGTGCTGACGGCCGCCGCGGTCGGCTTCGCTGTCTCCATCGGACTATATTTGCCGACCCTGCTTGTCGGCGGCGGGCGTTGGCCGACGGTGACCACCGAGACGGTGGCGCTCGCGTCCGGTTCCGACCGGCGTCTTGTGGGTATTACGGCGTTTGTTCAGGCGGTCCTGCCGTTCGCCGGTTTCGGATTGGCGCTTGTGATCCCGGCAATCCTCTTTCGCGATCGTGCACAGATGCGGCCGAACGGCTAGATTGGGCCGATGTCCTGCAAATCGCCACCGCCGCCCGGGCTGCATATCCGCGATGTCGAGATATCGCTTCATGGAACTGGCCTGCTGGCAATCGATACCAGTATCGCGCCCGGCGACGTGCTGACGGTTATGGGGCCTTCAGGATCGGGGAAATCCACACTTTTGTCGTTCCTCGCCGGGTTCCTCGACACCGCCTTTTCCGTGACCGGTACGGCATTTCTGGACGGCCGCGAGGTCACCCATCTCCCGGCCGAGCAACGCCGTTTCGGCCTGTTGTTTCAGGACCCGTTGCTTTTTCCTCACCTGTCGGTGGGCGGCAATCTGCTTTTTGGCCTGTCTCCGGATGTCCGGCAAAGGGCAGCCCGGCGGCGGATCGTGGCCGAAGCCCTCGCCGAGGTCGATCTGGACGGATTTGCAGACCGCGATCCCGCCACGCTTTCCGGCGGCCAGCGCGCCCGGGTGGCACTGGTGCGCACCTTGCTTTCCAAACCGCGTGCGCTCCTGCTCGACGAGCCGTTTTCCAAGCTCGATGCGGCGATGAAGGATCAGATCAGGGCACTGGTCTTCGATCGGGCGCGGGCCCGCGGCTTGCCCGTCCTGCTGGTGACCCACGATCCCGACGATGCCCGCGCTGCTGAAGGGCGGCGGATCGAATTGTCACCGCCCCCCTGATTTGCGGCCCGCTGACAGGTCCGCCCGCCACCGCCGACCGGAAAGCGAAACGCCGAAATCGCCTGGCGATCGCGCAAAGGCGGATATGCCGGAAAGCGCGGGCCGTTCCGCGGTGATGACGCTGGTTCCGATCGTCGCCATGAGGTCTTCGTGCGGCGTTTTGCTTTCGAATGCGTCACGAAATCCGCCGCGCTGGAGAAACGGCAGAAGCAGGGGCGCAATTCCCCCGCCGATATAGGCTCCGCCCGTGGCCATGAAGATCAATGCGATATCGCCGGCCACCCGGCCGAGCAGCCGGCAGTAGAGCTCCACCGTGCGAACAGCCACCTCGTCGTTCCCGGCCAGCGCGGCGCCGGTTACCGCCGCCGGGGTCGGCAGCGCCGGCTGCCGCCGTTCCAGGCGACACATGGCACCATGGAGGCGAACAAGGCCGCGGCCGGCAAGAAGGATTTCAGCGGAAATGCGCCCCAATTCGGATTCGATATACGGCCAGAGCCGGAACTCATCCGGCGCATCCGGGCCGAGCGAAATATGGCCGCCTTCGCCGGGAACGGGGATCCACAGGCCGCCGGCCCGAATGAGCCCGGCGGTTCCAAGCCCGGTTCCCGGACCGATCACGACACGGGCGTTGTCCGGCGCATTCGTGCCGCGGCCAATGCGCTGCAAGTCACTGTCGCAAAGCACCGCAAGGGCGAGCGCCTGCGCCTCGAAATCGTTGAGCAGGACGACATCGTCGATCCCGAGCGCGCTCATGACGTCCCGCGGTTTCACGACCCAGTGCGCATTGGTCAGATCGACCGCATCGCCGTCGATGGGCGCGGCGAGCGCGATCACCGCCGAGCACGGAGAAATGTCGGATTGCGATCCGACTGCCGCCTTGATCGCCGATTGGATATCCGGAAACGAACCCGTCTCGACCGGATCGAAGGATTGCAGCGGCGCATCCCGGCCGGCAAGGATGGCAAACCGCGCATTGGTGCCGCCGATGTCGCCGATCAGAACGGGAAAGCGCAACATGTCGTTCTCGGTCTTCATGATTCGGTCTTCATGATGTTGTGTTCGGAAATCCCGCATTTGCGATTGCGGCCAGACATAGCACCCGGATAGCTGCCCCTTGATATGTTTTTCCGCTGCGGTCAATCACTGCCACATGACCGGCTCGCCGCGCGGGCCCGCCACCGATGGCACAAACGGAGTGCAATTTATCGCCGTCCATGGCAATCTGGCACCAAGCGGCGCGCGATGCCGCGCCAATGGATGCTTGGTGCAACCGAACAGGGAGAACAAAAATGCGTTTGAATTGGCTGGCTGCCGCGGCGGCCATCATGTTTGCCGGCAATGCGGCCGCCCAGGACGCCAAACCGGCCCTAGTCTACGATCTTGGCGGGAAGTTCGACAAGAGCTTCAACGAGGCAGCCTACAATGGCGCTGAGATGTTCAAGAAGGAGACCGGCCTGGAGTATCGGGATTTCGAGATCCAGAATGATTCCCAGCGCGAGCAGGCCCTGCGGAATTTTGCCCGGCGCGGCCACGATCCGGTCGTCGCCATCGGCTTTTCACAGGCCCAGGCGCTGGAAAAGGTCGCCAAGGAGTTCCCTGACACCAAATTCGCAATCGTCGATATGGTCGTTGATCTGCCCAATGTCCGCTCCATCGTATTCAAGGAGCATGAGGGCTCATATCTGGTCGGTATGCTTGCCGCCATGGCATCCAAAACCGGCAAGGTCGGCTTCGTCGGCGGTATGGACATTCCCTTGATCCGCAAATTTGCTTGCGGGTATGTGGAAGGCGTCAAGGCCGTCAATCCGGACGCGGAAATCTACCAGAACATGACCGGCACGACCGGCGCCGCCTGGAACGATCCGGTCAAGGGCGGCGAGTTGGCCAAGAGCCAGTTCGATCGCGGCGCGGACGTGGTCTATCACGCCGCCGGTGGCACCGGCCTTGGCGTTCTCCAGGCCGCTGCCGATGCCGGCAAGTTGGGTATTGGCGTCGATTCCAACCAGAACGGCCTGCATCCCGGTTCCGTGCTGACCTCCATGCTCAAGCGTGTCGACAACGCTGTCTTCAAGGCGTTCGATGATGTGCGCACCGAAAGCTGGTCGGCCGGTTTTGACGTTCTCGGCCTGGAGCAGGATGGCGTCGGTTGGGCGCTGGACGACAACAACAAGGACCTGATCACGGATGATATGAAGTCGGCCGTGGAGGGCGCGGCGGCCAAGATCATGTCCGGCGAAATTACCGTCCACGACTATATGTCCGACAACAACTGCCCGGTCTCCTAGGAACCGGTGGACGATCTGCAACCTCCGGCGGCGCACCACGCCGCCGGTATTTGTTAGGCTCCGGGAACATCGCGTGATTGGCATGTGCTGGAAACGCCGCCGGTTGGCGGTTGGTGGCGCGCGGGTCGGGCAATGGCGGCTGGCCGCCGCCGCGATGTCAGCCGTTGTCTTCTTGGCCGGATGCCAGGCGGTCGGGGGCCTCTTTGGGGGCGCAGCCGTCGACAATACAGTCACCGGAGCCCTCAGTCCGGCCGACGCGGTGCGCGCCGTGTCGGCCTATCGGCGGTCGAAACGGCGCGGGCCGGTCGTGGCAAACGAAGCGCTCAACCGCGCTGCCCGTGCCTACGTTGCGAAACTCGCCCGTGCCGGCAGGCTGACTCACCGGCTCAATGGATCCACACTGCCCAGACGCCTCGCGGCGGTCGGTTATGAGTGGGACGCGGCGGCCGAAAACCTCGGCGCCGGATACCGCTCCCTCGATCATGCCATGCATGGCTGGAAGACCTCCCGCAAGGGTCACAATGAAATTCTCTTGCGCCAGAATGTCACCGAGTTAGGCTTTGCCATGGCGACGACGGCAAAGGGTCGCTATCGGTCCTACTGGGTTCTTGTGCTGGCAAGCCCGGCAAAGCGCGGCAAGCCACGGGCCTGGATCCAGATCCCGCATCCGTAGCCGGATGGCGCGCATATTGCCGCTTGGCCGGGCGGGGGCAAAGCCGGCGGCGGAACGGGTGGCGGCGGAACGGGTGATGGCGGAACGGGTGGTGGAAATGTCGGAGGAAAGCCGGAGCCGATGAACGAGAAGGTTGCAACCGTCGCTCCGGCGATCGAACTGATCGGCATCAACAAGCACTTCGGGGCTGTTCACGCCAATCGGGATATCCACATCGCTGTTCCAAAGGGAACGATACACGGCATCGTCGGCGAAAACGGAGCCGGAAAATCAACGCTGATGTCGATCCTTTACGGTTTTTATCACGCCGATTCCGGCGAAATCCGGATCGATGGCGAGCCCGTCACCATCCACACATCCGACGATGCCATCGCGGCGGGTATCGGCATGGTCCATCAGCATTTCATGCTCGTCTATCCGTTCTCGGTTCTGGAAAACGTCATGCTCGGCGCCGAAGGTGGCGTACTGCTGCGTGACGGTGCCGAACGGACGCGCAAGGAACTGGCCCGGTTGTCGGCGGAATATGCACTGGAAGTTGATCCGGACGCTGTGGTCGACGATCTCCCTGTCGGCATCCAGCAGCGCGTGGAAATCCTGAAAGCGCTGTATCGCGGCGCGGAGACCCTTATCCTGGATGAACCGACCAGCGTGCTCACCCCGGCGGAGGCCGATCACCTGTTTCGCATACTCCACCAGCTTCGCGATGAAGGCAAAACTGTCATCCTGATCACCCACAAGCTGCGTGAGATCATGGCGGCCACCGACAATGTTTCGGTGATGCGCCGCGGCACAATTGTCGACACGGTGTCGACATCGGACACATCGCCCGAGCAGCTTGCCGAGCTCATGGTCGGCCGCCAGGTTCTCCTCAGGGTCACCAAGGGTGAGGCCACGCCTGGGCGGCCTCTCTTGGAAGTCCGAAACCTCACGATCCGCGATGAACGGGGCGTCACCCGTCTTGATGACGTATCGTTTTCGGTCCGGGCAGGTGAAATCGTCGGTATCGCCGGCGTGTCGGGCAATGGTCAGTCGGAGCTGCTGGAAGCGATTGCCGGTATTCGACAGGCCCAATCCGGCGAAGTGCTGATCGACGGCAATTCGGTTAGTCTGGCCGGCGACGCCGATGCCGGTGACTTGCGCGACGTCAAGGTCGCCCATGTGCCCGAAGACCGGCAACGGATGGGTCTTGTCATGGCTTTCGAGGAAAACGAGAATGCCATCTTCGGCTATCACTCCGATGATCTCTACTGCCACGGCCCGTTCCACGACATCGACGCGATCCGGAGTGATGCACGCGCCAAAATCGAACGCTACGATATTCGTCCCCCCGATTGCCGCCTGAAAACGGCCAACTTCTCCGGCGGCAACCAGCAGAAAATTGTCCTTGCCCGGGAAATGGAGCGCGATCCCGATGTGCTTCTGGTCGGCCAACCCACCCGCGGCGTCGACATCGGCGCCATCGAGTTCATTCACCAGCAGCTGATCGCCATGCGGGATGCTGGCAAGGCGATCCTTCTCGTTTCCGTTGAACTTGATGAGATCCGTTCCCTGTCGGACCGGATCCTGGTTTTGTTTACCGGCCGGATTGTCGGCGAGCGCGGCCCGCAAGCCACCGAAGGCGAGCTTGGCCTGATGATGGCCGGAATCGAGGATGAGGCCGCATGAGGCGTCCGTCGCGGATGAATTCGTTGCACCGCCATTTCGCCGGTATGTGCCAGATCGCCTCCGCCGCTGTCGTGATGATGTCGGTTTTCACGTCGCCGGCGCAGGCGGCGTCCGGCGATGAAGCGGATATGCCGGCCCTCTCGGCCTCGATCGATCGCGCCAATACCGAAGCCCGGCTCTCGGTGGGCGATCTCGATATTCGCCTGTATGCCGACAGCGATCGCCATGGCGATGCCGATTGGCCGGTGCCGGTGGTTACCATCGAAAAGCAGCGCCGGCAGGTTGCCGAGCTCGTACCGGAGGCCGGAGGTGCGAACTATCCGGCAACCGTTTCCGTCGTCGAGTTCACCATTGCCAACGACAACCCGGAAGTCGTGCTTGAGTCCTATTCCGGCGGTGCCCATTGCTGTGTCGATGTGCTGGCCGCGTTCGCCGAAGACACGAACTGGCGCGTATTGTCGCTGGGTATGTTCGACGGCGGCGGCGGGCTGATCCGGGATGCCGATGGCGACGGGCTTTTTGAGCTGGTCACCCCGGACAATGCCTTCCTTTACGCATTCGGTTGTTATGCCTGCACGACGGCCCCTTTGCGGGTACTGACAATCCGGGGCGGCCGCGTCGTCGACCTGTCTGCCGAGGACCGGTTTGTGCCGATCCATCGCGCGCACCTGGCGCGTCTTGAGGCAAGGGCCCAGAGCCACGGTGACTTTGCGTCCAACGGATTTCTGGCCGGATGGGTCGCGTCCAAGATCCGCATTGGCGAGGGTGCAGACGCTTGGCGGCGGATGCTCGATGTGTATGACCGTGAAGACGATTGGGGCTTGGAATCCTGTCGCACAGGTGAAAAGCTTCACGAATGCGAGACGGCCGATATCGTCGTGCGGCCATTTCCGGTGGTGCTGCGGGAATTCCTGATTGCGGGGGGCTATGACTTCTAAACCCGGACTGTGCGCCGGCGGTGCCTCATGAGCCAGCCCTTTGCCCGTTTGCCGGCCTGGGCCGACTACGGTCTGCTGCCACTGATCAATGTGACGGCAGCCTTCCTCGTGTCCGGCCTTGTTGTCCTGTTTATCGGCGAAAATCCGATCGATGCTGTCCGTGTGCTCGTCTGGGGGGCTTTCGGATTCGGCGAAGGTATCGGCTTCACGCTATTTTATGCCACCAACTTCATATTCACCGGCCTCGCCGTGGCCGTCGCCTTCCATGCCGGGTTGTTCAATATCGGCGGCGAGGGACAGGCCTATCTCGGCGGTTTGGGCGTTGCCCTCGCGGCCCTTGCGCTCGACCGCATCATGCCCTGGTGGGTGACCTTCCCCGTCGCGCTTGCCGGCGGCGCGTTGTTCGGCGCGCTGTGGGCGCTCGTTCCGGCATGGCTTCAGGCCAAGCGCGGCAGCCACATCGTCATAACGACGATCATGTTCAATTTCATCGCCTCGTCGCTCATGGTCTATTTGCTGGTAAACGTGCTGTCGCCGCCGGGGAGCATGGCCCCGGAGAGCCGGACCTTCGAAGCCGGCGGCACCCTGCCCAAACTTGGCGGGCTGTTTGAGCTTTTCGGCCTCGATATTGGCGGCGCGCCGGCGAATATTTCGCTGTTCGTTGCGTTGGCTGCCGCCGTTTTCGTCTATTTCCTGATTTGGCGCACAAAGCTCGGCTACGAGATCCGCGCCAACGGTTTCAACCAGACTGCCGCCATCTATGCCGGGATCGCGCCGGCTCGGATCATTGTCATCACCATGCTGATTTCGGGCGGGCTGGCCGGCCTGATGGCGCTCAACCCGGTGATGGGCGACCAGTACCGTCTGCAACTCGAGGTGGCCGGCGGTGCGGGGTTTGTCGGCATCGCGGTTGCTCTGATGGGCCGGTCCCACCCGGTCGGCGTTGTGTTGGCGGCGATCCTGTTCGGCATGCTGTATCAGGGTGGCGCGGAATTGGCGTTTGAAATGCCGAAGATTTCGCGTGACATGATCGTCGTCATCCAGGCGCTTGTCATCCTGTTTGCCGGCGCGCTTGAGCACATGTTCCGGCCATCGCTTATCCGCGTATTCGCCGCGTTCTCCCCGAAAACGGCCGCTGCCGCGACGGCGGGGGAGGGGGCCTGATGGATTTTCAGAGCATCATCCTGATCCTCGATTCGGCCATCCGCCTGTCCGCTCCCTTGCTGCTGGCCTGTCTCGCCGGCCTGTATTCGGAGCGTTCCGGCGTGTTTGACATCGGTCTCGAAGGCAAGATGCTGGGCGCCGCATTTGCCGCGGGAACCGTCGCCGCAATATCCGGATCCGCCTGGCTCGGGCTTGCCGCCGGCATCGGCTGTTCGGTGGTTCTGGCGCTGATCCATGCCTTTGCCTCAATCACCCAACGCGGCAATCAGATCGTGTCCGGGGTGGCGATCAATTTCCTGGCGGTCGGCCTGACGGCGCTTCTGGGTCAGGCCTGGTTCCGGCAGGGCGGCCGCACGCCGCAACTAACCGGCGACGCCCGGTTCTCGTCTCTGGAGTTCCCCGGCGCTGGTTCCGTCGCCGATGTTCCGATCCTGGGCCCGCTCTATTCGGAGCTTCTGTCGGGGCATAATCTCCTGGTTTATGTGGCGTTTGCGGCGGTGCCGCTTACCGCCTGGGTGGTTTATCACACCCGCTTCGGATTGCGTCTTCGCGCGGTCGGCGAAAATCCGGCTGCCGTCGACACGGCCGGCATTTCGGTCACCTGGCTACGATATCGCGCTGTCATTATCTGTGGCATCCTGTGCGGTATCGCCGGCGCCTACCTGTCGATAGCCCAGTCCGCCGGCTTTATCCGCGATATGACGGCCGGCAAGGGCTTTATTGCGCTTGCAGCCCTGATATTTGCCAAGTGGCGGCCCTGGCCGGCGCTTGGCGCATGTTTTCTTTTCGGCTTCCTGGACGCGGTCGCCATTCGGCTCCAGGGCGTTGACGTGCCGGGTATCGGCGAAGTGCCAGTGCAGTTTATGCAGGCGCTCCCCTATATTTTGACCGTCATCCTTCTGGCTGGATTTATCGGCAAGGCAGTCCCGCCGCGTGCCGGCGGCGTGCCCTATGTCAAGGAGCGATAGGCGGAACGGATGGCCGATGATCTGCTCGACGCCGCCCGGTCGGCCATGCACCATGCGCATGCGCCGTACTCGAAGTTCCGTGTTGGTGCCGCGGTGCGGGGCGCCGGCGGCGGGATTTACGCAGGTTGCAACGTGGAAAACGCCAGCTATCCGGAAGGCTGGTGTGCGGAAACATCGGCGATTTCTGCCATGGTGGCCGACGGCGAGATCGAAATCCGGGAAATTCTCGTCGTCGCCGACGGCCAGGCGCGAATTGTGCCCTGCGGCGGATGCCGCCAGAGGCTCGCCGAATTCGCCGGCCCGAAAACGCCGGTTCATCTGTGTGGCCCAGGCGGCATAGAGGAATCCGTCTTTCTGGGGGATCTTCTGCCCCGCGCATTCCGATCGGACTCGCTGCCATGAACGCAGACAGGGAAAACAGCGCCCGAATCGCCGCGCGAACCGATCTCAAACCGAAGGTCGCGCTCGTCCTTGGATCCGGTCTTGGCGGACTTGTGGAGACAATCGCCGGTTCGGTCCATATTCCCTATGGCGATCTGCAGGGATTCCCGGAAATCGGCGTGACGGGTCATTCGGGCGAGTTGATTATCGGCCGGATCGGCATCGTTCCGGTGGCCATATTGTCCGGCCGGGCCCACTATTACGAAAGCGGCTGTGCCGATGTCATGCGCACCGCGCTTCAGTCGTTGAAGTGCGTCGGCGTGGAAACCCTGGTGCTGACAAATTCCGCCGGCAGCCTGCAGGAGGATGCGCCGCCTGGTTCGGTGATGCTGATTACCGATCACATCAACTGGTCCGGGCTCAATCCCCTGATCGGCGAGACATCCGACGACCGGTTCGTCGGCATGACGGGCGCTTATGATTCCCGACTTGCCGATGCCGCCCGCGCAGCTGCGGCGGCGGAACAAATCGAACTTTCGGAAGGTGTCTATATGTGGTTTTCCGGCCCCTCTTTCGAGACGCCGGCTGAAATTCGCGCTGCCCGCGTGCTCGGTGCCGATGCCGTCGGCATGTCAACGGTACCGGAGGTTATCCTCGCCCGTTTCCTTGGCCTTCGCGTGGCCGCCTTTTCCATCATCACCAATTTTGCGGCTGGCATGACCGGCAACGAACTCTCCCACGCCGAGACCAAGAACATGGCGCCGGAGGGCGGCGCCAAGATGGCGCGCATTCTGCCGCGCCTTTTGGCGGAGGTTGCCGTATGACCTTCCTGCCCCAGGAAATTATCCGCAGAAAGCGGGAAGGCGAGAGGCTTGATGTCGAGGAGATCGGCTTTTTCGTCCGTGGCCTCGCCGATGGTTCGATCTCGGAAGGACAGGTCGCCGCGTTTGCGATGGCGGTGTTCTTCAGGGGCATGACCATGGACGAACGCGTGGCGCTGACACGCGGCATGCGGGACAGCGGCGAAGTGCTGGATTGGGCCGGTGCCGGCGGACCGGTGCTGGACAAACATTCCACCGGCGGCGTCGGCGACAATGTTTCGCTGATGCTGGCGCCGATCGTTGCCGCGTGCGGTGGCGTCGTGCCGATGATTTCCGGGCGCGGCCTTGGCCACACCGGCGGCACGCTGGACAAGCTCGATTCCATACCCGGCTACCAAAGCCAGCCCGACAATCAGCTATTTCGCCATGCCGTCGGTGAAGCCGGTTGCGCGATCATCGGCCAGACCGGCGATCTCGCGCCCGCCGACAAGCGGTTCTATGCCATTCGCGATACAACCGCGACGGTGGAATCCATCCCGCTGATAACCGCTTCGATTCTTTCAAAGAAGCTTGCCGCGGGCCTGGAGGGGCTGGTCCTCGACGTCAAGTCCGGCTCCGGCGCCTTCATGCCCGACCACGAGCAATCGCGCGAGCTGGCGCAAAGCCTGGTTGTCGTGGCCAACGGCGCAGGCTTGGCCACGTCCGCGCTGCTCACCGACATGAACGAACCGTTGGCTTCGGCAGCCGGCAATGCCGTGGAGGTGAAAAACGCCGTCGACTTCCTCACCGGCCGCCATCGCGATCCCCGTCTTGAGGCGGTCACCCTGGCACTTGCCGGCGAAATGCTGGAATCGGGCCGGTTGGCCGAATCCGCCGATGCCGGTTGCGATCTGGCCAGGACGGCGCTTGACGAGGGACGGGCGGCGGAGCGTTTCCAGGCCATGGTTTCGGCCCTGGGTGGTCCCGGCGACCTGATCGAAAATCCGGGGCGTCATCTGCCCGCTGCCAGTGTGAAACGGGACATCCCTCCCGCCGAACCGGGCACCGTCGCGCGGATTGACACGCGGGCTGTCGGCATTGCCGTCGTGACGCTTGGCGGCGGCCGCACCCACCCGGACGATTCCGTCGATCCGGCGGTTGGATTGACGGACCTTGCCGGCCTGGGCGCCGAAGTCGGTCCGGATCGGCCGCTCGGCATCGTTCATGCCAAGGATGAGGCCGCCGCCGCAGCAGCAGCCACGGCATTGCGCGATGCATATACGGTCGGTGATTCCGCGCCTGAAAATCCCGCGATATACGAGCGCATCGGATCGGATGCGAATTGAACGGACATAGGGAAGCGGGATGGCACGCGGATTTTTGCTTGTAATGGATTCTGTCGGCGTCGGCGGTGCCGCCGATGCCGCGGATTTCGGCGATGAGGGCGCCAATACACTTGGCCATATCGCGGCGGCCTGTGCGGCCGGTAAAGCCGATACGGCGGAGCGCACGGGTCCATTGGCCATTCCTGTCATGAACCGGCTCGGGATCGGCCGTGCCTGCGAACTGTCTTGCGGCATTCATCCCGCCGGTCTCGATCGGATCGGCAATCCGCAAGCGATTTGGGGTTGTGCCCGCGAAGCGTCGATCGGCAAGGACACATCCACCGGTCACTGGGAACTGGCCGGCCTGCCTGTGCCGTTCAAATGGGGCTATTTTCCCGATACGGTTCCCGCCTTTCCCGCGGATCTGACAGAGAAACTGGTCGAACAGGCCGGTCTGGCCGGCATTTTGGGAAACTGCCATGCCTCCGGGACGGAGATTCTCGAACGGCTTGGCGAGGAGCATCTGAGAACCGGCAAACCGATTTGCTACACATCCGTCGACTCCGTGTTTCAAATAGCTGCCCATGAAACCGAGTTCGGGCTGAACAGGCTCTACGATCTCTGCGCCATCGCCCGGACGCTGTGCGATCCCTTGAAGGTCGGCCGCGTTATCGCGCGTCCGTTCATTGGCGAAGATGCGCATTCGTTCGCGCGGACCGGCAATCGCAGGGATTTTGCCTTTCCGCCGCCGCGGCCGACACTGCTCGATCACGCGGTCGCCGCTGGTCGCGACGTGTACGGTATCGGCAAGATAGCCGACATTTTTGCCGGTCACGGCGTTAACAAGGTCATGAAGGCGCCCGACAACGAGCGTCAGATGAACGCCACCCTCGAAGCGGCGGAACTGGCAGGGGACGGCGATCTGGTCTTCACAAATTTTATCGATTTCGACCAGGAATTCGGCCATCGCCGCGACATCGCCGGTTATGCCGGTTGCCTGGAGGCATTCGACAGGCGTCTGCCGGAATTCATCGATCGTTTGCGGCGTGGCGATCTGGTTATCCTGACCGCCGACCACGGCAACGATCCGAGCTGGACAGGCACCGACCATACCCGCGAGAACGTGCCGGTGTTGGCGTTCGGCCCCGGAATAGAGGGACGCGCCGCCGGTGTACTTCAGACCTTTGCCGATGTAGCCCAGACCCTTTCGGCGCATTTGGCGCTGGAGCCGCTGCGCGCCGGTTCAAGCTTGATGTGACCGGCCAACCGGTTATCCTCTCCTGATGAAGTCGCTGCACGCATTTGCCGCCCCGGCCGACGGTCATCTCGATCCTGCCATGCGCAAGGCCTGGCAATCCGACGGATTCCTCGTGTTGCGCGATTTTGCCAGCGGCGAGGCCTTGCAAGCGTTGCGCGCGGAGATAGACAAACTCGTCGAGGCGTTCGATCCGGCATCGGTGCGGACGATCTTTTCAACGACGGATCAGAAGCACGCCGCCGATGATTATTTTCGCCAATCGGGAGACAAGATCCGCTTCTTCTTCGAGCCGGAAGCTTTTGATGACGAAGGAAGACTGACCCGCGACAAGCGCCGTGCCCTGAACAAGATCGGCCATGCCATGCATGATCGCAATCCGGTCTTCAATGCCTTTTGCCGCGATCCCCGTCTCGCGAACATGGCCGGCGATCTCGGTATGGCCGACCCCCGCCTGGTTCAGTCCATGGTGATATTCAAGCAGCCGGAAATCGGCGCCGAGGTCGGTATGCACCAGGACTCCACGTTTATTTACACCGATCCGCTGTCGACGATCGGCTTCTGGTTTGCCCTTGACGACGCCGATGCGGACAACGGTTGCCTGGTCGGAATTCCCGGCTGCCACATGGGCCCCCTGAAGGAGCGTTTCCGCTACCGCGGTGAAGATTTGGTGATGGAACAGGGCGAGCCTGCGGACTGGGAAGCGATGGAGCCGGTCGCGCTGGAAGCGCCGGCGGGCACGCTCGTTGTTCTGCACGGTACGGCGCCGCACGGCTCGGCCCCCAACCGGAGCCCACGACCGCGCGAGGCCTTTGCCCTCCATGTGGTTGACGGTGCCGCGGCCTATGCGCCGGACAACTGGCTCCGCCGACCTCCCGACATGCCCTTTCGTGGCTTTTAACCGGTGATATTGCAGGCCGAACTGCACTGCCATGCGGAAGGATCGGCATCCCCGGACCTCGCCCGCAAGATGGCCGCCAGATACGGCGTTGATATCGAGTCGGTGATTACGCCGGACGGATCGAGCTACCGTTGGCGGGATTTTTCCCGGTTCCTTGCCGCATATGACGTGATCGCCGGCTTGTTCCGCGCCGAGGAGGACTATTCGGAGCTTGCACACCGGTATCTCACGGGCATCGCCGCACACGGCGCGATCTACGGAGAGCTGTTTGTGTCGCCCGGCCATGCGCAGCGTATCGGTCTTGGCTATCCGGCCTACATCGCCGGGCTGGCCGATGGCATGGCCCGTGCGCGGGCTGAGGCCGGCATCGAAGCGCGGATCGTTCCCGTTGCCGAGCGCCACTACGGACCCGAACAGGCCCTCGCCGATGCCCGGATGGTAGCGGCCAATCCACACCCTCTCGTCACCGGGTTTGGCATGGCCGGCGACGAGCGGATGTATGCGCCTGCCGATTTTGCGCCGGCGTTTGCCGTGGCCGCCGATTCCGGCCTCGCCCTGACGGTCCATGCCGGCGAGGTGTGCGGAGCGGAAAGCGTGCGCGCCGCACTCGACAGTTTGCCGGTGACACGGATCGGGCACGGCGTGCGGGCAATCGAAGACCCTGATCTGGTACGCCGGTTGGCCGACGAAAATATCGTCCTTGAGGTCTGCCCGGGCTCCAATGTCGCCCTCGGCCTTTATCGGAATCGCAAGGAACATCCGCTGGATCGCCTGCGCACCGCCGGCGTTTCGGTCACGATCAGTTCCGATGATCCGCCTTTTTTTCGCACAAGCCTGGCGAACGAATACGATCAGACCCGCGCCATGCTCGGATATGATGAACCCGCGCTTTTGCAGTTGACCCGGACCGCACTGGACGCCGCCTTCGTTGATGCCGAAACGCGCGAAAACCTGATCCGGCGCCTCTGCCGGGCTGGAGGCAGATGAAATAACGGTGAATTCCACAGGCGCGTGCGGCCGGCGCGGCCGGGCGGCGTTCCCTCAGTCGATTCCGATCGCTATGGTGCGGGAAAATCGGCAGGGACCACCATGGAAAACGTGACAGTCGTCGACCATCCGCTTGTTCAGCACAAGCTCACAATCATGCGCGATGTCGGCACATCGACGGCCGGTTTTCGGCGTCTGCTTCGCGAAATTGCAGCGTTGCTCTGCTACGAGGCGACCCGCGACCTCGCATTGACCACAAAGACCATCGAGACCCCCCTCAAGGAGATGGAAGCGCCGACCCTGGCCGGCAAGAAACTGGTCTTCGCGTCAATCCTGAGAGCCGGCAACGGGCTCCTGGAGGGTATGCTCGATCTGGTTCCGTCCGCCCGGGTCGCCCATGTCGGTCTGTATCGTGACCACAAGACGCTGGAAGCGGTGGAGTATTATTTCAAGGCCCCGGATGATTTGTCGGAACGGCTCACGATCGCTGTCGATCCCATGCTGGCGACGGCCAATTCGGCGATTGCGGCAATCGATTTGCTGAAAAAGCGTGGCGCCACGAAAATCCGGTTCGTTTGCCTGCTGGCTGCACCGGAAGGGATCGATCGCTTCCATCAGGCCCATCCGGACGTTGACATATTCACCGCCGCTATTGATGTGCAGCTAAATGAAAAAGGTTACATCATGCCCGGCCTTGGGGATGCCGGCGATCGCATGTATGGCACCAAATAGCCGGCCGGAACGACAGCCCCGCCGCCTTCCGCATACTGTAAGTCCCCTGATTCGCCGGGATTATCGCGTTCGTTCGGATTTTAATGAATTGTGAAACAGAGTTTTGGCGTCCGTTGGCCACATTTGCAAAAACGGAGCCCGAACATGCGCGAGATCTTTGCGGCCTGCGTCATATTGGCTGTCGGTGCCATGGCCGCCCCGATGATCCTGCCGGATCTTCTGTCCAAGGTTCGCGACGATGCCAAAGCCCGCAACGCGGCAAGCGGCGAAAATCACGCTGCCGTCGTGACCCGTGCATCGGATGCGGCCTCCACGCACAAATACCGGGCCGGCCGGAACGGCCATTTCTATCTCCAGGCGGATATTATGGGCGGGCGAATTCCGGTCGTTGTCGATACTGGAGCGAGCATGGTGGCCTTGCGTGAATCCGATGCCGCCCGCGCCGGCATTCGCGTTGGCCGCGCCGATTTCACATTGCGGCTGTCGACCGCCAACGGCACATCCTACGGCGCCCCCTACATGCTCGATTACGTTGCCATCGACGGGGTCGAGGTCCGCAATGTCGAGGCTGTGATCATGCGCGACGACCTTTTGCAGTCCAATCTTCTGGGTGCCAGTTTCCTGAACCGGCTCCACCGCTTCGAGATTTCCGGAAATACGCTCTATATCGAAGGCTGAACAGCCGGCGTCCTGCATCGGCACTTGAATTTGCCGTGCCATCGGCCATAACGGCCTCCTGCACATGAGGGTACCATGTTCCCGACACCGGTCGCCGCGTTGCCGGCCAATACCGCCGCCTATGAGACGACGCCGCTTGTCCGACCGACCGGATTTCGCGAATACGATGCCCGTTGGAAGCTCGGCGAGGAGTTGAATTTGATGGGCGTCCAGGCCCTCGGCCTTGGGCTTGGGACTCTGCTCGGCGAACTGGGATGCGGCCGCGACATCGTCACCGGCCACGATTACCGCGCCTATTCCCTGTCGGTGAAGCAGGCCCTGACCACCGGCCTCATGGCAAGCGGATGCCGGGTGCACGACATCGGTCTGGCGCTCTCGCCCATGGCGTACTATGCCCAGTTTGCGCTTGATGTGCCGGCGGTCGCCATGGTCACCGCCTCCCACAACGCAAATGGATGGACAGGCGTGAAAATGGGCGCCGACCGGCCGGTCACCTTCGGGCCGGACGAGATGACGAGGCTGAGGGAGATTGTGCTCGGCGGCGCGTTTGATGCGCGCGGCGGGGGTGCGTACGGTTATGTTGCCGGATTTCCGGAAATCTATGCCGGGAACCTGACCGACAGGGCAGCGCTTGCGCGGAAACTCAAGGTCGTTGTTGCCTGCGGCAATGGCACGGCGGGCGCCTTTGCGCCTGAAATCCTTGAACGGATCGGTTGCGAGGTTGTCCCGCTTGATTGCGAATTGGATCACGCCTTTCCCCGCTACAATCCCAACCCCGAAGACCTGGAGATGCTTGGCGCCATTCGCGATGCCGTGCTCCAGTCCGGCGCTGATGTCGGATTCGGATTCGATGGTGACGGCGACCGTTGCGGCGTCATTGACAATGCGGGGGAGGCGATTTTTGCCGACAAGGTCGGTCTGCTTCTTGCCCGCGATCTCGCCGCCGCGCATGGCCCCCAGCGATTTATCGTCGATATCAAGGCCACCGGCCTGTTCCAGACCGACCCCGTCCTCAAGGCAAACGGCGCCTCCGTCGACTATTGGAAAACAGGTCATTCCCACATCAAGCGGCGAGTTCGCGAATTGGGCGCACTTGCCGGCTTCGAAAAATCCGGCCACTTTTTCTTCAATCGACCCGTCGGCCACGGCTACGACGACGCGCTTGTTGCCGCGATCGCTGTCTGCGACATGCTTGATCGCGCACCGGGGCGCACGCTTTCCGAGCTTGCCAGTGAACTGGCCAGAACCTGGGGTTCTCCGACCATGTCTCCCCATTGTCCGGATGAAGAGAAGTACGGCGTTATCGAGAAGATCGTGGCGGATTTTGAGGCGATGCGCGATCGCGGCGCCAGTTTTGCCGGCCAGCCGATCGCCGATCTCATCACGGTCAACGGTGCGCGCATTGTCAACGCCGACGGTACCTGGGGTCTGGTGCGCGCCTCCTCAAATTTGCCCGAATTGGTTGTGGTCGTGGAAAGCCCCGTGTCTGAGCAGCGAATGCGCGATATGTTTGCGGCGATCGACGGGATGATTCGCAAACATCCCGAAGTTGGCGCATATAACCAGACACTGGCCTGATGTCCGGACTTCGGCATGTCAATTTGAGCACCACCAATGATCAGTTGGCCGATGCGTTTGCGATCGGCGCAAGCGGCGGAAAGATATTTGCCCTCGCTCTGTCCGTCCTGGTTGCGCACTTGGCACCGGGACAGACCATAGCGCACGCCCAGGACCGGATCCCGGATATCGGCATTGGCCCGGGAAGCGAAAGCGAGCAGGAACGCATACGGCGTGACCTGCAGCGCTGGCGCAGCGGCGAAACGGTCGAAAGCTCCGAAGAAGGCCTGTCGCCGGCCACGGAATTGAGTGAGGATGAACTCGGCCGGCTGCGCACACTCATTGATCCCGACAGCCCTGATTCTCTGAGGCAGGCGCCGAATGGCGAAGGCCGGGAATCGGACGAACTCGCCGAAGGCGCCATTTTCGGCAACGATGTCGCAGTTCCCGGCGAGGACGTTCCCGGTCCCTATCATGATGTCAGCGACGTTGTTGATGACGAGAGCGGCGCCACCGTGAACCTGACACCACCGGGCGACCGCAAGCCGACCTTCCGGATCGGTATCGTGCCGCATGGCGATGTCGGTCGTCTGCTGGAAGATCTCGATCCCATGCGCAAGACGCTGGCCCGGGCGCTTTCCAGGCCGGTGGAGATTCTGCCGATCGCGTCCCTGTCCGCTCTCGTTGATGCCCAGGTGCTGAAGCGGGTCGATCTGGCATTCCTCTCCACCAGCGCCTACGTGACCGCAGATCAGCTTTGCCGCTGTGTTGAACCGTTGGTCGCACCGCTCGCCAGCGATGGCACAATGGCCAGCTATGCCCTGATCGTTGCCCTTCGAGGCTCCGGTTTTTCCACGCTGGCTGACCTTGAAGGCAAATTGGTTGCGGTCGCGCCGGCGGATTCTGTTGCCGGACGGCTGTATCAGCTGGCCTCCCTGAAGGCGGACGGCCTGGATCCAGGCGCATTTTTCGGCGCGATCAAGAACAACGTTTCCACTGTCGAAGCGGTTCTGAGCATGCGCGATGGCCTTGCCGATGCCGCCTTCGCCTGGAGTTCGCTGGCCGGCCCGGTGGCGTCGGGCTACACCCGCGGCACCTTCTCCCATCTTGTCGGGCAGGGCCAGCTCGGCATGAACGAGATTCAGATTGTCTGGAAATCCAGGCCGCTGACCAACAGCCCGGTTTCGGTGCTGAAGTCACTGGACGCGGAGGACAAGCGGGTTCTGACCGACTATCTTGTCGCCGCGGCGGAATCCGATCCGGCGATATATGACATCCTGGACCCGGTCTATGGCGGCGGCTACCAGCCGATCGTGCCATCGGACTATCACGGCGCCAGTGTTCTGGCCCGACAATCGGTCGATGCCGGAGACGATGTTAAAAAAATTCCCGTACCCCGGTTGCGCGGAGCGGCTGCGCCGGACGTGCGCGGCACCGGCACGAAATCCGATGACCTTGAGCCGGCGGCCCTGGAGCCATCGATCACAGGATCTTCCTTGCCCGGCGCGTTGGAGCCTGAACCGGATCAAACCATATTTTTGCCTGCGAAACCGGCAGAGACCTTGTTGCGACCGGAATAGGCCAAAGAAAACGCCCGCCGGGAATTCGGCGGGCGTTCCGGGTTGATTGGCACGGTCTGCCAGGATCGGGAAGGAACGGTACGGCGGATTGCCGTGCTGTTGTTTTCCGGTCCTATTTTGCTGAGGAGAACTGCTGGCGGCCCTCGATCTGCGTCCGCGCCGATTCAAACAGCTCCTGGGCATCGCCGACCGAGACGACCTGCTCGCATGTCGGTGCGCAGGAAAGTGTCTGGCGCTTGCTGCCATAGAATACGGTCGTCAGTCTTCGAACGTTCGACGAGACACGAATGGTTGTGTTTGCGATCTCCGAACCCTCTGAGTCCAGTACGATCATGTTCGTTGAGCCGGCCGACTTGCCGGTCAGGACCAGCGTCTGGTCATCCTGAACGGCGGCGTCGGCGATACCGGGGTTGCCGATAACGATGGTGCCGGCTGACCGCTCCAGCTTGACGATTTTGGCGAAATCGATCTTGACCTCGATCGTATCGTCAAGTGCCGCAGCCTGTTGGGCGGGCAGGGCGACAAATAGCGCCAGGCTCGCTGCGGCGACAAACCTGCGAGCCGAACGGAATATGCGCGTGTTCATGGGAATCTCTCCGTGCCTTTGGTTGCCAGACAATCGCAATAAAGGGTGAACGAATTCCAAACGTCCGGCGATGCGCGCCGAATTTCCAGCCTGTGGGCATGATCGGAATGCCGGGATGCAGTGTGGCGGATTGCGAAGCGGACGGGTGACGATCCCTGTCCCGGCCGTTTCCGGCCTGTCAATTCCGCTCCGAAATGGCGAATTCGCTTTGCACCGGAAAGATCGCGGCCACGATACCTGCGAAACTGCCGAGCTGCCATGGTTAACAGAAGAAAAACAGGACTGAAATATCTATTTCTTGAATAGAAGGCGAAGTCAAAGAACAGATTTAGAGTTAGTTCACCATTGCAAATAAAGCGGAGATAGCCCCGAGATTCGTTGATCGAATTAACCGGTGGGAAATTTCTGGGTGCTATCCCTCGCTCAGTTCTGGTCGAAGAGAATATCGACAGGGCAGGCCGACAGGTCAAAGTGGATAAGTAGGAGCAAAAACCATGAAGAATCTTGTTGCGCGTTTCGTGAAGGACGAGTCTGGTGCGACGGCTATTGAATATGGCCTGATCGCTGCGCTCATCTCGGTCGTCCTCATTGCCGTTCTGACCCAGGTCGGTGGCTCGCTGAACGCCAAGTTCCAGTCGGTCGAAGCCGCGCTGTAACTTACGGCCTGTCGGAGCGCCACCGGTTTCCGGCGGCGCTTCCTGCAGGACGGCGAAAGCCAAAGACGGAGGGCGAGAGCCCTCCGTTTTTTATTGCGGGTGCGATGAATGGGCCCGTATCGCCGGATGAAGGCGTTTCGCCAACGACTTGTTAAGCCGATGGCGACATAGATAGCGCCATCGTGCGAACGTGAAGAGGCGAGGGACGACCATGACGCTCAGCACAATGGCCGCTTGGCTGACGATTATCCTGTTTCCGGCCGCCATGATCTATGCCGGTATCATGGATATCCTGACCATGAAGATACGCAATATGCTCGTCCTGGCCGTCGCCGGCGCCTATTTCGTTCTTGCGCCAATCGCCGGCTACTCACTGGTCGACATGGCAACCAGTGTCGGGGTCGCCGGTATTGTCTTCGTTGTCACATTCGGTTTTTTCGCCATGGGCTGGATTGGCGGCGGCGACGCCAAGCTGGCAACTGCCGTCGCTCTCTGGTTCGGCTGGGATCACGCGCTTATCTATTTCATCTACGCCACGCTCGCGGGCGGGTTGCTGACGTTGGTGATCATCGGTTTTCGTTCTGCGATGCTGCCGGCCAGCTGGTATGCAAATGAATCGATAATGCGCCTCCACAATTCAAAGTCCGGAATTCCCTACGGTGCGGCGTTTGCATTCGCCGCCCTGTTTGTCTTTCCATCCACCGCATGGTTTGGCGCGGCCATCTGAAGCATTTCCAAAAAAATTGCCGGTTCAGCTGGTCAAACCGGCAATTGTCGATTTGAACCTGTGGTTGCATTTGTTCGAGCCGCGCCGCACGACCCTCCGCTATGGATTTTCGGCGGCTTTTACGGCCCGGCCGGACCATTCGTTTCGAAATCGTGACCGATATCGATCGTTTTTCTGGCTGAAATTTGTCGAATTGCAAGCATTGATGGGACATTGTTAACCATCCTTTGACCTTTCCCCCCGAGACTGCATGAGAACACGACGGCCCCAACGGTTGGGGCATATTCGGGGCTTCCAAGATGAAAATGTTCCGCGTTCTGGTACTTGCCATCGCTTTGATTGCCGGTGGTGCAGCGGCCTATCTGGCTTTGAATCTCGGCTCTTCGGAACCGACGGTTGTTGCTGAGGCGCCGCAGATCGATACACGCGATGTGTTGATTGCGGTTGGCAACATCGCGCCTGGTACATCCATCACCGCAGACAACGTCAGGTGGCAGGCGTTTCCCGCCGATATCGTCAATCCGACATATATCGACAAGGCAAGCCGGCCTGATGCGATGACCGAGCTGGTGGGCACTGTTGTCCGCAGCATGTTTGTCGAAGGCGAACCGATCCGCAACGGCAAGCTTGCCCGACCGGAAAGCGGTTTCATGTCGGCGATCCTGCCGTCGGGTATGCGCGCGATCGCTGTCCGGGTATCGGCACAAAGCACCGCCGGTGGCTTTATCCTGCCCAATGACCGGGTCGATGTGATTCACACGATCCACTCGGAGGGTGCCGAAGGTGCCGCCGGATCGAGCGTAAGTCAGACAATTCTCGACAACATCCGCGTCCTGGCCATCGACCAGACGGTCGAGGAGCAGGATGGCGAACGGGTCGTCGTCGGCAAGACGGCAACGCTGGAGCTTGATCCCTCACAGGTCGAAATCATGACCGCGGCAGAAGCATCCGGCGTCATTTCGCTTTCGTTGCGCAGCATGGCCGATTCCGATGAGGAATCCGTTGCTCGCAAGAGGAAAAAGACCGGGACGGTCCAGGTGTTTCGATCCGGTCGGGGAAATCTCGTTCAGACCAGATAGTCGTCGTCTATCCAGAAGCGGCAAATCGTAGCCGAGGAGCACAAAAACATGAATGCGCTTGCATCAATTCGCGCGATCCTGATTGTCGTCATGGCCGTCTTCCTGGCGACCGCACTGGGAACGGATCGTTCTGACGCATCCAGCGATTTCCCGCGCTACCTGAAGATCAGGGCCGGTGAGACGGTGAACAACCGGCCGGTTCGGCTCGGGGTGAACAAGTCCCTGGTCGTTGAACTTCCGGTCGATGCTGGCGATGTGCTGGTGTCCAATCCGGAGATCGCCGACGCCGTCTTGCGGACGTCACGCCGGCTCTACCTGATCGGTGTCAAACTGGGTCAGGCCAACATCTTCCTGTTTGATGGCGCCGGCGGACAGATCGCCAGTTTCGACGTCTATGTCGATATCGACCTGACGGCGCTCAACCGCCTGCTTGCGGAGGCGATTCCTGAAGGCAACGTCAAGGCCGAAGGCATGAACGGCAATATCGTCCTGCGCGGCGAGGTTGCATCGGCAGGTGCATCGTCCCGCGCCCAGGAAATCACCATCGGCATGCTGCAGGGCACGCCGCTTGGCAAGGACGAAGAGGGCGGCGGCGAACTGGAAAAGAAGGTCGTCAATCTGCTGACAATCATGGGTGTCGAACAGGTCAGCCTGAAGGTCACCATTGCCGAAGTGCAGCGCGAGGTCGTCAAGCAGCTCGGCATCAACACCCAGGCGCTGATCAATTCCGGTTCGTTCACTTTCGGCCGGCTGGTCGGCGGCGGATTCGGTCCGGCAACGCTCTCGCCCCTGACATTCCCGTTCACCTCGGGTCGGGCGGCCTCGGAAGCCTCACTCGGATTTAACGACGGAACCACCTCCGTGGCCGCGACCATCCGGGCTCTTGAGGAAACCCGTATGCTGCGGACGCTCGCCGAGCCGACACTGACGGCGGTCTCCGGCGAAACGGCGAATTTCCTGGTTGGTGGCGAATTCCCCATTCCCGTATCAACGGACGAGAACGGTGTGACGGTTTCATTCAAGCAGTTTGGCGTGAATCTGGCATTCACTCCGGTTGTCCTGTCCGCCGGTCGCATCAGCCTGAAAGTGCGCGCCGAGGTCAGCGATATCGCCTCAGAAGGTGCGTTCGCTCAGGAATTCGGCCTGAATCAGGCGCTCGTTATTCCCGGAATCAGCGTCCGCAGGACGGAGACGACGGTCGAGCTTCCCTCAGGCGGTGCCTTCGTTCTGGCCGGCCTGGTCCAGGAGGAAACCCGGCGTGCGCTCAATGGTTTGCCGGGATTGCGTCGATTGCCGATCCTCGGATCCCTGTTTTCGTCCAAGGACTTCATCCGGGCGGACACCGAGCTTGTGGTGATCGCCACCCCTTATCTGGTGAGGCCTGTCTCACCCAAGCAGCTGGCGCGGCCGGATGACAATCTTGTCCTCGCCAACGATCGGGAAGCCTTTTTCATGAACAGGCTGACCAAAATCTACGGCAACGCGGCCGACCGCCCGTCCGGCGGTTATACCGGATCCATCGGTTTTGCGTTCGACTAATTCGGGACGTGTTGGGAGTGAGCAATATGACTTCGCATGACAGAAAATCCGGCACTGCCCGCATTTCGCGTACGGTCCCGGTCGCCTTGGCCCTGCTGATGGGTGCTGGTGCGCTTGCAGGGTGCCAGTCGACCGCGACGACCGACATCCAGCTGATGCGGCAAGACTACACCAAGCATCATCCGATCATGCTGTCGGAAGAGCCGCACTATCTGGAGCTTGCAATCGGCATGAAGGCGCGCACCCTGTCTGCGGACATAGCGCGCGCCATCCACAATCATGTCGCCGACTATCGCAAGACCGGAACCGGTGCCATGACCATCCAGGTGCCGAGCGGTTCGGCCAATGAGGTCGCCGCCGTGTCTGCCGGTCGCGAGGCGGCCCGCATCATGGTTCGCGCTGGTGTGCCGAAATCCCTGATCCGGATGGTTCCCTACAAGGTCCACAACGGCGACAAGATCGCACCGGTCCGGCTCACCTTCCTGAAGGTCAAGGCGGTAACACCGGAATGTGGCCTGTGGCCGGAGGATTCGACAGCCACGGTCGACAATTCTCCGTACTACAACTTTGGCTGCGCGCAACAGCACAACCTCGCCGCCATGGTCGACAATCCCGCCGATTTCGCGGCTCCGCGTGCCATCGGAGCGGCCAACGGCGCCCGCCGCGCCAAGGTCCTGACCGACTATGCGCAGGGCAATGAAACCAAGTCCGGAAGCTCGCTAATCGGCAGCGAGATAGGGGGTGACTGAAGATATGAGCAATCTCGCACTCGATACCACCGAACTGCCTGAGGTCGACGAGACACCGCGTCCCGACGACGCAAGGCCGGTTCCGCGGATTACGATTCAGGCCTTCTGTGACACACCGGAAGTCGCCGGCACCATCGAAATGGCGGCGAGCGACCGGCGGATGACTCGCGCTCACGTCAAGGTGCATACCGGGGGCATTTCCGCGGCGACGGAATTCTACAAATCCGCGCCGACACCGAACCTGATCGTCACGGAAAGCCGGTTACCGGCCCATGAACTGATGGGACAGCTCGACCAGCTTGCCGAAGTCTGCGACGCCGGCACCAAGGTCATGGTCATCGGCCACAACAACGACGTCAATGTCTATCGCGAGCTTCTGAAGCGCGGGGTCAGCGAATACCTTGTGACGCCGATCGATGTGATGTCGGTGATCAGTTCGGTATCCCAGATCTACCACGAGGAAGGGGCCGGCAAGCTCGGCCACATCTATGCCTTCATCGGCTCCAAGGGCGGCGTGGGTTCCTCCACCATGGCCCACAATATCGCCTGGACGATGGCCAGGGTCTTCGGTTCCGACGTCATCCTGGCGGATCTGGATTTGCCGTTTGGCACCGCCGGGCTCGACTTCAATCAGGACCCGCCGCAGGGCATTGCGGAAGCCGTTTTCGGTGGCGACCGTCTGGACGAAGTGCTGCTCGACCGCCTGCTGACCAAGTGCGAGGAGCATTTGAGTCTTCTGGCCGCGCCGGCCTCGCTCGACAAGCCTTATGATTTCGATGAGGTGGCCTTTGACCAGGTGCTCGATGTCGTCCAGTCGAACGTGCCCTCCGTGGTTCTCGATCTGCCGCATATGTGGTCTGCCTGGACGCGCAAGATGATGGTTGTCGCTGATGAGGTCATCATCACCGCGACACCCGATCTTGCCAATCTGCGCAACGCCAAGAACATCGTGGATCTGTTGAAGCAGGCCCGCCCGAACGATGTGGCGCCAAAACTGATCCTCAACCAGATCGGCGTGCCCAAGCGTCCGGAAATCAAGCCGGAAGACTTCGCCGCCGCGCTGCAGATGGATCCGATCGCCACGATTCCGTTCGATCCGCTGCTCTTCGGCACTGCCGCCAACAACGGACAGATGATCGCCGAGGCTTCGGCCAAGACGAACATCTCCGACACGTTCGCCGACATCGCCCAGATCGTCACCGGCCGCAAGGAATTGCGTGGCAATCGCAAGAGCAAGATGAAGGTGGCGCCGTTCCTGGACAGGTTGAAATCCAAGAAGGCGGCCGGCGGTGGCAAGTCACGAAAATCAGGCGGCAAGAAGTAGGTCGGCTGACAAGGGAGTAGGGTATCGATGTTCGGTAAGCGGATGGAAGGCGGGGAAGCCGTCGAAAGAAAACCGGTACAACCGGCGATCGAGCACGACCAGAGCGCGGCGCCGCCGCCAGCTCCCGACCAGGAAAAATCGGCTCAGCCGCAGCAGCCCAAAAAGCCTGCTGCGGCGCCTGCGGCGCCTGAACGCCGCCCGACCCGCAAATCGGATGAATATTACGACGTCAAGACGCAGATTTTTGGCGCCCTGATCGACACCATCGATCTGTCTCAATTGTCCAAGATGGACCTTGAGCAGGCCCGCGACGAAATTCGCGATATCGTCAACGACATCATCACCGTCAAGAATGTGGTGATGTCGATCTCCGAGCAGGAATCGCTGCTGGAGGATATCTGCAACGACGTTCTCGGTTACGGACCGTTGGAGCCGCTTCTGGCGCGCGACGATATTGCCGATATCATGGTCAACGGCGCCGACATGACTTACATCGAAGTGGCCGGCAAGGTTGAGGAAACCGATGTCCGGTTTCGTGACAACGGTCAGCTTCTGAATATCTGCCAACGCATTGTCAGCCAGGTCGGTCGACGTGTCGACGACTCAAGCCCGATCTGCGACGCCCGTCTGCCCGACGGCTCGCGTGTCAATGTCATTGCACCGCCCCTGGCCATCGACGGTCCGGCGCTCACCATTCGTAAGTTCAAGAAGGACAAGCTGACCCTCGATCAACTGGTTCAGTTCGGTTCGATCACGCCCGAAGGGTCGACAATTCTCCAGATTATCGGCCGTGTGCGCTGCAATGTTCTGATCTCCGGCGGTACCGGCTCCGGTAAGACGACACTTCTCAACTGCCTCACGCGCTATATCGACCATGACGAGCGTATCGTGACCTGCGAGGATGCGGCGGAACTCCAGCTTCAGCAGCCGCATACGGTTCGCCTGGAAACCCGGCCTCCCAATCTGGAAGGCGAAGGCGAGGTGACCATGCGCGACCTGGTCAAGAACTGTCTGCGTATGCGCCCGGAACGGATAATCGTCGGCGAGGTGCGCGGACCTGAGGCGTTTGACCTTCTTCAGGCGATGAACACCGGCCACGACGGATCCATGGGCACGCTCCATGCCAACTCGCCACGCGAAGCCATGTCTCGTATCGAGTCGATGATCACAATGGGCGGGTATTCGCTGCCCTCGCGCACGATCCGCGAGATGATCTGCTCGTCGATCGATGTGATCGTCCAGGCCGCCCGTCTGCGCGACGGCTCGCGCCGCATCACCCACATCACCGAAGTGCTCGGGATGGAGGGCGATGTCATCATCACCCAGGACCTGTTTGTCTATGAAATGACCGGCGAAGACACCAGCGGCAAGGTAATAGGCCGCCATCGTTCCACCGGGATCGGTCGGCCGGCGTTTTGGGATCGTGCGCGCTACTTCAACGAGGAACAGCGCCTCGCTGCGGCGCTCGATTCCGCGGAGATCGAAGAGCCGATGCAGGCTTGATGGCGCCGACGCTCGTCGGGCCGGATCGGATTTCGGGTGCCACGGGCGCCCGCGCAGCAAGAGGACGCCGCGGGCGTCCGCCAGTGAAATTTGGGCCGCGGCAAGACCTGCCGGACCGATGTGCCAGTGGAGCCGGAAAGTAAGATGAACTCACCGCAAACGGTTCAAATCGCAATCCTGTTTCTGATCGTACTGACCATCGGTGCGATCGGCCTGACGCTGTTCCTGCCGACAATTGTCGGTTCGCGCAAATCCGGCAAACGTTTGGATCAGGTCACCGCGTCGCGCAATCCCAGCGACCGCAAGGCGGCGGCCGACGAGAAGCGGCGCAAGCGGAGCGTCGAGGAGACACTGAAGGAAATCGAGGAGCAGCAGAAGCTGCGGCTCAACAAGTCGGCCAAACCGTCCCTGACCGTCCGCATGCGTCAGGCCGGTCTGAGCTGGACGAAAAACACATATATTGTCGTTTGTGTCCTGGCCGGGTTGTTTTCGTTCGCCATGGCGATCTTCGCCGGCGGGGCCTCGCTGTTGCCGGCCGTCGGTTTTGCATTGGCCGGCGGTCTTCTGCTCCCGCATGTCTATGTCTCCTACAAGCGCAAATTGCAGTTCAAGAAGTTTCTCAATGAATTTCCCAACGCCGTGGATGTGATCGTTCGCGGCGTCAAAGCCGGTTTGCCGCTCATCGATTGCATGAAAGTGATCGCTTCCGACTCCCAGGAGCCGGTGCGCAGCGAATTCCGTGAAATTATCGAAGACCAGACACTCGGCCTGCCCATGGACGAGGCCGTGTCGCGCCTGGTGGAGCGGATCCCGCTCGCGGAGGCCAACTTCTTCGCCATCGTCGTTGCAATTCAGTCCAGATCGGGTGGCTCATTGTCGGAAGCCCTGGGCAATCTCTCCAAGGTATTGCGTGACCGCAAGAAGATGGAAGCCAAAATCCGCGCCATGTCGGCGGAAGCGAAGTCCTCCGCCGGCATCATCGCCGCCCTGCCGGTTGTTGTCACGGTTCTGGTCTACTTCTCCACGCCCGAATACATCCTGCGCCTGTTTGAGACCACGACCGGCAACTGGGTGCTGATGGGCAGCGGCCTGTGGATGCTGATGGGCATTCTCGTCATGCGCAAGATGATCAACTTCGATTTCTAGCGTGCCGACCTCAAGGACAATGATCAGCGGATCCTGCGACCATGTTTGAAAATCCCGAACTCATCATCGCCATTGCTGCAGCGGTATCCGTCTTCTCGGCTGTCGTCGTGGTCAGCTGGCCTTATCTGGTGCGCGACAATCTGTCGAACCGGATGCGGCAGGTCGCCAGCGAACGGGAGCGTATCCGCGCCCGCGAGCGTGCCAAGATGCAGGCCGCTCAGAAACAGACAGCCGGATCGCTGCGCCGCGAACCGTCCAAGCTCTTCAAGGATATCGTCGACCGCCTGAACCTTGTGAAGCAGGCCGAGAACGGCCAGATTGCCAAAGATCTCCGGATGGCCGGCTTCCGGGGTCAGAATCCGATCTTCGCGTTCCTGATCGCCCGCACGGTCATGCCGATTGTGTTTTTTGCCCTGGCAATCGCCTACGTCTTTTTCCTGACAGACTTCGATCGGCCCTTTTTGATGAAGCTGGGCATCTGTCTGGGCGTGGCGTATGTCGGCTTTTATGCGCCCGGCGTTTACGTCAAGAACGCGATCAGCAAGCGCCAGCTCGCCATTCGGCGCGCCTGGCCGGACGCTCTCGACCTGCTCCTGATCTGCGTGGAATCGGGCATGGGTATCGAGACCGCCTTCCGCAAGGTTTCCGAGGAAATCAGCCGGCAATGCATCGAATTGGCCGAGGAATTGAGCCTGACGACGGCTGAACTGTCCTATCTGCAAAACCGTCGGCGCGCGTACGAAAATCTTGGCGAACGCACCGGCCTTGAAGGCGTCAAGGCGGTTGTCACGAGCCTTATTCAATCGGAACGCTACGGTACGCCGCTGGCCCATTCGCTGCGTGTGCTTGCCCAGGAAAATCGCGACATGCGCATGGCCGAAGCCGAGAAGAAGGCTGCTGCGCTGCCGCCAAAACTGACAGTGCCCATGATCCTCTTCTTCCTGCCTGTCCTGTTTGCCGTCATTATCACCCCGGCCGTGATCCAGGTCATGGGTTACGAATAGGCAAAGCCGACAAGGCCATCGCAGAAACCGAACGCCCGGCCGCGCCATCGGCCGGGCAATTGCGTTCAGGTATCGGCATCCTCGGCATAGTCCACAGCCACGAGATACAGGCCGTGCGGCGGCGCCACCGGGCCGCAGCGGCTGCGGTCGCAGGCGACCAGCGCCATGGTCAGGTCGTCCGCCGACCAGCGGCCCTCGCCGACAAGGCGCAGCGAGCCGGCGATCGACCGCACCTGCCTGTGCAGGAATGACCGCGCCGTAACGGCGATACCGATCCGGTTGCCGGACCGTTCCGCTGATATGGCATCAAGCGTCTTTACCGGGCTCTTCGCCTGGCACTCGGCCGCCCGGAATGTCGTGAAATCGTGCTTTCCGCAAAGCCGCTGGGCTGCCGCGTTCATGGCGTCGGCGTCCAGTGGCGTGCTGATGTGCCAGGCCCGGTTGCGATCCAGCACAAGCGGTGCGCGCCGATTGCAGATCTCATACCGATAGTGCCGCCGCACCGCCGAAAACCGCGCGTCGAAATCGCCAGCCACCCGCTTGGCGTCCAGCACGGCAACCGGCTCGGGCCGCAAATGCGCGTTGATCGCGTCTGCAACCGTGGAGTCTGGCCATTCGCGGGAAAGATCGACATGGGCGACTTGTCCCAGCGCATGGACGCCGGCATCGGTGCGTCCTGCACCCTGGACCCTCATGGCCTCGCCCGAAAACCCGGCGATAGCCTGTTCCAGCGCGGTCTGCACGGAACGGCCGTTCTCCTGGTGCTGCCAACCGGAAAACGGTGTTCCGTCATATTCCAGTGTCAACTTGTATCGCGGCATGTGTCAGGCCCTGGCAGGCATGTTTTAGGTCTCGCTCAGGCCTGGCAATGCCGAGCCGACCGCCACCGGATTGCCGCGCAGGAATGAGGCACTGTCCATTGGCGCTTTGCCCGCCGGCTGTAGTTGTTCAAGCGCGATCGCGCCCCGACCGCAGGCGATAATCAGTTGATCGCCAATCACCGTGCCCGGCGTCCCGCTGCCATTCATGGGCACTGCCCTGAGGACCTTGACCCGCCTGTTTGTATCCGTGGCCGGCAGAAGGCACCAGGCGCCGGGCGCCGGCGACAGGCCACGGATTTGGTTGTGGATATCTGTCGCCGATCGGTTCCAGTCGATCCGGGTTTCCGACTTGCTGATCTTGTCGGCATAGGTGACCCCGGTTTCCGGCTGCGCTTTGCAGGACAAACCATCGTGTTCCAGCGCGGCGATCGCACGCACGATCAGGTCCGCGCCAAGACTCGCGAGCCGGTCGTGAAGGCTGCCGGCGCTTTCATCGGGCGCAATGGCCGTCCGTTCCGCCAGGCAAACAGGACCTGTATCAAGCCCGGCGTCCATTTTCATCACCGCCACACCGGTTTCCCGGTCCCCCGCCATGATTGCCCGTTGGATCGGCGCCGCACCGCGCCATCGCGGCAACAGCGAGGCGTGAATGTTGTAGCAGCCCAGTCGCGGGGCACCGAGGACCGCCTCCGGCAGGATCAATCCGTAAGCGACGACAACCGCGGCATCGGCGCCAAAGCCGGCGAATTGCGCCTGCGGGTCATTGCCCCTGAGGCTGGTTGGCGCCACGACCGGGATACCGAACAACTCCGCCTGGCGATGGACGGCGGATTGCCGCTCGGCCATCCCGCGCCCGGCCGGCCGTGGCGGTTGTGTGTAAACCGCCGCGATTTCGTGGCCCCGCCCCGCCAGTTCGGTCAATGCCGGAACAGCGAAGTCAGGCGTTCCCATGAAAATCAGACGCAGGGTCATCGGGCGGCGGGTCGAAGGGCGCTTGTGTTCAGGAGCACAGGCGCCGGCAACAGCCGGTGTCGGCGTTCAGGCGGTCGGGCCATGGCCACGTTCTTTTTCCGCCTGCCGCGCCGCCTTGGTGAACTTGCGAACAACAAGATCCCGCTTCAGTTTCGACAGGTGGTCGATGAAAAGCGTGCCGTCCAGATGGTCCACTTCGTGCTGGATCACGGTCGCCAGCAATCCGTCCGCCGACATCTCCTGTTGCTTGCCGTCATAGTCGACATAACGTACGCGGACCGTGTTCGGGCGCTCGATTTCGGCGAAGTACTCCGGAATCGAAAGACAGCCTTCTTCGTAGAGGGATCGTTCGTCGGACCTGTCCACGATTTCCGGATTGATGAGGAAGATCGGATTATGCTCCTCCGTTTCCTCGTCGCGGCAAGTGTCGATCGTAACGATCCGCTTCAAAACGCCGACCTGGACCGCCGCCAGGCCGATCCCTGGCGCGTGATACATGGTCTGGAGCATGTCGTCGAGAAAGGCGCGCACCTCATCATCCACCGTTTCGATCGGCGCGCTCCTTTTCCGCAGGATCGGATCCGGCAGTGTCACGATATCGCGTATGGCCATGGTGGCCGCGAGATAAGGTTTGTGCGGGCTCCCGTCAACGTTGCGCCGATTCGCCAATCTGCCGCACCATGTCGGCCGAATCGGCTATGTTCTCCTTATGGACCCCGTAATCGAAGCGCTTTCCCGTCTTGCCGGCCGGCCGATAACCGAATTTGAGCTGGCTATCGGGGCGGCAGTCGTTTTCATATTGTTGGCGTTCGCCATCGGATTCGTCCGCTCCAGGCGGGCAAGTCGCCGGGCCGAAGCGGCGGCTGCCGCCCGGGCCGCCGAACTGGAAGCGCAGGTCGGCGACCTTCTGAGGGCGCAGTCGGAGCTGTCCGGACGGCTTCAGGCCGTCGGTGAAATGGTCGGGACAAGTCAGTCGGATCTCAACCGGACCCTTTCGGAGCGTCTGGACGGCCTCGGTCACCGATTGAGCCAAAGCGTCGGCGAGCAGACCCGCAGCACCGGCCAGAGCCTCAAGCAGCTGTACGAACGGCTCGCCGTGCTCGATGTCGCCCAGAAGAACATAAACGATCTGGCCGGGCAGGTGACAAACCTCTCCAATATCCTCGACAACAAGCAGACACGCGGCGCCTTCGGCCAGGGGCGGATGGAGGCGATCATCGCCGATGGTCTTCCCAAAGGCGCCTATGGATTTCAGGCGACGCTCTCAAACCGGAGCCGGCCCGATTGTCTGGTCTTCATGCCCAACGAGGCGCCGCCGCTCGTGGTCGACGCCAAATTTCCGCTTGAAGGCTATACGGCCTTGAAACAGGCCGAGACGCCGGAGCAAGGCAAGGCAGCGCAACAGAAGTTCCGCGCCGACATCATCAAGCACGTCAAGGATATCCGCGATCGCTATTTCATCCCCGGCGAGACCCAGGATACCGCGTTCATGTTCGTGCCGTCGGAATCGGTATTCGCCGAAATCCATGAGCGGTTCGAGGACATCGTTCAACGCGCCCACAAGGCCCGTGTGGTCATCGTTTCGCCGTCGCTCCTGATGTTGTCGATCCAGGTAATTCAAGCGGTATTGCGCGATGCCCGGCTGCGCGAACAGGCCCACATCATTCACGACGAGGTTATGAAACTGATGGCCGATATCGGCCGGTTGGACGACCGGGTTCGCAAGCTGGCCCTGCATTTCGGCCAGGCGCAGGCCGACATCGAGATGATACAGACATCGAGCGACAAGGTGACAAAGCGGGGCAGGCGTATCGAAAATCTCGGTTTCGGCGGCGAAGGGGGAGATGGCGCCGCCACAGGAAACGTCAGCCAGCATCCCCGCCCGCGCCTGGCTGGAAACGAATAGCTTTGGTTTTTCAATGCATTGCAAAGTCGTTACGATTTTAGTCAATTGCCGTTCTTAACATTTATGGCCGAGCGAGAAATCTGTGCGACAAGGGTCCCATGAAAAAGGTGATGATCCATCTGACGATTGTCGGTCTGGTTTCGTTCGCTGCCGACCTGATGTTGAACGAAGGCCGGGCGTCCCAGGCGCTGGTGCGTGATCTGGACTCCGATCGGATCGTCGCGTCGAGCAAACGCAAGGCTGACAGGGCGAACGCCTATATTCGTTCAAGCGCATCCATGTAGCGCCTGAACATGGTCCCGGGACGTTGCGCCCGCATGTTCGCCACGGCCACCGGCTAACAATCGCCGATCCACAACGATCAAAACGGCGTGCGGCTTCGCATGGCCGCTGCCAGCGTGCCGTCGTCCAGATAGTCCAGTTCCCCGCCCACCGGCACGCCATGGGCCAGGCGGGTCACCTTCACGCCGCTGCCGGACAGCTGGTCGGTGATGTAGTGGGCCGTTGTCTGGCCTTCCACCGTGGCATTGACCGCAAGGATCAGTTCGTCGACGGCGCCCGACCGCGCCCGGCCGATCAGGCCGGTGATGTTGAGGTCGTCCGGCCCGATTCCGTCAAGCGGCGAAAGCGTTCCGCCGAGAACATGGTACTTGGCCTTGATCGCGCCGGCCCGCTCCAGCGCCCACAGGTCACCGACATCCTCCACGACCACCAATGTCTTGTCGTCCCGGCGCGGATCGGCGCATATGGCGCAAGGGTCTGTCGTATCGACATTTCCGCAGACCGAACACAGGCTGACCGTTTCGGCCACCTCCGCCATCGCAACCGCAAGCGGACCGAGGAGGGCGTCTTTTCTTTTCACCAGATAAAGCGCAGCCCGTCTTGCCGAGCGTGGTCCGAGCCCCGGCAGCCGCGCCAGAAGCTGGATTAGCCGTTCGATCTCCGGACCGATGACTTGTCGGCTCATCTTGGCTTGAAAGTTCCTCTAGATCGGCAATTTCATGCCCGGGGGAAGGGGCAGGCCGGCCGTCAGTTCCTGCATCTTCGCCGCGGCTTCGACCTCCGCCTTGCCGCGTGCATCATTGGCTGCCGCCACGATCAGATCCTCCAGGATCTCCACCTCATCTTCCTTCACGAGGCTGGGATCGATCTTGACCGACTTCAGTCCGCCTTTGCCATCGACAGTGACGGTCACCAAGCCTGCGCCCGACGTGCCGCTGATCGTCATGTCGGCGATCTCCTGCTGCAGGTCCTGCATTTTCTCCTGCAGTTCCTTGGCTTTGCTCATCATGCCCATCAGGTCGCGCATGGTTTCTCCATTTCTATTGTCTCGTCTTTCGCATCTCGATGGGTGAGCGCGGCAAACCGGGTTCGGATCGCCAATCACTCCTCATCCCTGTTTGCCCGTTCGGTGGTGCGCATGTCACGCACACCGACGATCTCGGCGCCCGGAAACGTATCAAGCACATGTGCAACCAACGGATCGGACTTGATCTCGGTGATAACTTTTGCGTTCTCCACCTTGCGCCGCTGGTGGACGCTCATCGCTTCCGGCCCCGGCGTTCCGATGATGACGAACCAGCGTTCACCGGTCCAGGATTGCAGCGCTTCACCGATGCGTTGAGGCAGGCCGGGATCCGCATCCGGCGTCAGGGCGATTTCCAAACGCCGATCGTTCAGGCCCAGCGGAATGACGTCCCGTTCCAGCGCCCGAAGCATCAGTCGGTCGCGTCGTTCGCGGGCAAGGTCCAGGAGCGAGCCGAATCTGTCGTGGACACCATCGGGCAAAGCCGGTGGCGGCGCCGCCGGTTCCGGCGTCCGGTCCGGCGCCGGCGGAAAGGACGGTTCGACTTTCCTGGCTGTTGCAGCGGTTGCCGCGTCCTGGCGTTGTCCGGACAAAACCGGGCTTCCGGCCCCTGGATCGCCCATCGCCGATCGCCCCGGCGAACCGGTCTGGCCGGAATGGCCGGCCGCCGCCGAAGAACCCGAATCCGAAACCGGCGAACCGCCGGATCGGATATCGCCGTTCTGCGCTGGCGCCGACTGCCCGGACGGGTTGGCGCGATCGGCAAGCGCCCGCAAAACCTCGTCGGGGCTCGGCAGATCCGCGGCATGACACAGCCGTACCAGCACCATGTCCGCCGCCGCCGCCGGCCGCGGTGATCGCGCCGCCTCGTCGATCCCGGCGAGGAGCATCTGCCAAAACGTCGACAGCGTCCGTATCGAGAGCGTTTCGGCGAATTCCAGCCCGCGGGTGCGCTCGGTTTCCGATACACCGGGATCGTCGGCCGCTGCCGGTGCAATTTTGATCCGGGTTATGAAATGGGTGAAATCGGCGAGATCCGTGAGCACCACCAGCGGCTCGGCGCCGGTTCGGTGAAGCTCGGCCATGCGATCGAGCGCCTGGGCGGTCCGCCCGGCCGCGACATCGGCAAACAGATCGACGGTTCGGGTCCGGTCGGCGAGGCCAAGCATCGCCTGCACCGTTTCCGCATTGATGTCGCCGCCGCTGTGAGCGATCGCCTGGTCGAGCATGGACTGGGCATCCCGCACCGATCCTTCCGCGGCCCGCGCGATGATGCGAAGCGCCGGCTCGGCGACCGTAACGCCTTCCTGTTCGGCAATATGCGCCAGATTTGCGATCAGGTCGGCCGCGTCGACCCGCTTGAGATCGAAGCGCTGGCACCGGGACAGGATCGTCACCGGCACTTTGCGGATTTCCGTGGTTGCAAAGACAAACTTCACATGCGGCGGCGGCTCCTCCAGCGTTTTCAGGAGCCCGTTGAACGCCGACTTTGACAACATGTGCACTTCGTCGATGATGTAGACCTTGAACCGCGCGCTGACCGGGGCGTAACGGGCCGATTCAATGATATCGCGAATATCGTCGATGCCGGTGTGGGACGCGGCGTCGATTTCGATCACATCGGGATGCCGCCCCTCCATGATTGCCTGGCAATGGATGCCGGGCTCGCCAAAATCGACTGTCGGGCCGCCGGCGGGCGCCGCACCGTCTCCGTTTGCGGCATAGTTCAGCCCGCGCGCCAGAATCCGCGCCGTTGTCGTCTTGCCGACACCGCGCACGCCGGTCAGCATCCAGGCATGCGCAATGCGCCCGGCGGCAAAGGCATTGCGCAGAGTGCGCACCATTGCCTGCTGGCCGATCAGGTCGTCGAACCGCGCCGGACGATATTTGCGCGCCAGGACCAGATATCCGGATTGGTCGCCTGCGCGCCCTTCCACCTCGCTCATTGGTCTTTCATAAGCCCTGCATCGCCGCGGGTGAAGCGGAATCCCCTGCCGACCCGGCATGTCGGGCCGATCATCGCGCAATCCCGCCGGTAAGGACCGAAAACCCGGGCCGATGCGAATCGCCGCGGCGGGGTTGCGAAGCTGTAGCCGAAGCGCGATATAGGGCGCGGGAGGTTGGCGGCGGATGTGTCACTCGCCAACCGGGTCAGGTCCGGAAGGAAGCAGCCCCAACGAGTTTCGGCGCAGGTCGTCGTTCAGCCTCCTGCCCAAATCGCCGGCCATCCGGTTCCATCCGCCTTGGGCCCGCGGCGCCAGGCGCCCGGTCCGTTTCCGCTGAATACAGCCGGTATCGTGTCCGGCCGGCCCGGTCCCGGACAGTGTGGCCGCGGCAAGGTTTTCGGCGCCAAAGCCGGCAGGATCCCCGGATTCACCTGTCTGGCGGGCAATCTGCGATGCGCTGGCAGCGGCGCATCGGATTTCCGGAGCAAGCAATGATGTCAAGTTCCGTCGCGAAAATCGAAGCGCTGAAGGTCGATTGGCCGAACAATATTGCCCTGCAGTGCTTCGATCCCTGCTATTTCGAAACCCTCTCCGATGAGCACAAGGCCCGTCTTCTGAAGTGCCTGAATTCCGGTATAGAGAACCCGGACAGCGAGATGGGATGCTACGCATGCCAGCCCTCCGACTATGACGACTTCCGGCCGTTCTTCTCCAGGGTGCTGGCGCGTTACCACAAGGTGCCGGATGATGCGCGCCATGTGAATGACTGGAACCTCGACGGCGTGGAGGGCTTGCCCGACAACGGCATACTCGACATCGCCGCGTTTGGATTGCCGGCCTTGTCGATACGTGTCCGCACGGCGCGCAACCTCAGCGCGTTCCCGCTGCCGGGCGCCATGACCCGGCCGGACCGTGTTCGCCTCGAAGAGAGGATGGTGGAGGCGTTTGGCATGTTGATGGCCATGCCGGACTTTGGCGGGACCTATTATTCCATAACCCCCGAAAGCCCTTATTTCATCGACAAGGCGGCCTATCAGGAGCTGGTGGACGCCCACATCATGTTCAAGGACATGAGCGGTGACCGCTTTCTGACCGCCGCGGGGATCGCCGCCGACTGGCCGTTCGGGCGTGGCTGCTATGTTTCCGACGACAGGCAGTTCATTATCTGGGTGGGGGAGGAAGACCACCTGCGCATCATGTGCATGCAACACGGAACGGTGTTGAATGCGGTTTTCGATCGCCTGAAGGCGGCGCTGGCCGTTGTTGAGAAGATCGAATCGATGAAGTTCGCCTATTCGGCCAACTATGGCGTCGTGACCTCGTGCCCGACGAATCTTGGCACGGGGATGCGCGCATCCCTCCACATCGCTTTGCCGAATCTCACGGCCGATGGAACCGACGTCAGGGCGAAGGCGATCGCAAAGCCGCTTGGCTTGTCCGTGCGCGGAATTGGCGGCGAGCACACGCCGATCGGGACCGACGGCACGGTCGATATTTCGCCCACGGCAAGGTTTTGCATCACCGAAGCGGAGATTGTTGCAAGCCTTTACAAGGGCATCGCGCGCCTGATGGCCGAGGAGAGCAGGGGCCCGGCGGCACGCCAGACTTGACCCTTGACGCGGGGCGCGCCCGCGCTGCCCGCCGGGCAGGATAGCGATCGGTCGCGGAGCTAGTCAGCGACCCGCAGTTCCGGCCAGCAACCGCGCCATCTTGCGATTTTTTCCCGAAAGCGGTGTTCCGAAAAATGCGCCAAATCGCGGCATGGTATCGCCATCATCTCCGGGATCAGCTGAAGCCCTTCGGGTGCATAGATGCGGTAACCGCCGTCCGGCTTCGTTGTGATGCCGATCTTGCTGGTCCGTTCCATAAATCCGTCAATGCCCTCACACGACGAGCCGATCGGCGCGCGCGGCGCGCCGAATTTGCCCTCGTACCAAAGATGCACCCGGGCCTGGTTTTTCACTTCGATCAGCGCGGCGACATCTGAAAGCGCCGCCGACACCCGGCGGATGACCCGATCCTCCGCCGCCCAGGACAGATCGCTGTCGTCGAAATAGAAGACGTCGTAATCCTTTATGCCATATCCGGCCGGTCGCCCGGTCACATGGTTCCACACCGTTTGAAACAGACAGCCGGAGACGAGCCAGCCGTCCGGCAGATCCAGCGCCGGCATCCGCGACAGGATTTCCGCATTGACCGGATTTGCAAGGATGATCTCGATAAAGTCCTGCTCTCTCATTTCCAGCGCCTGCCGGAATCGATCGACCGCACGTCTTTGGCAGCGCGCCATGATCGGCGCCCGCTCGCCACGCCGGCACTGACGCACATGCGGTGCCGGATCGGAAGGCGGAAGTGCGCTCTCGGTCCGGATACCAACTCAATCGGCCGCCACATCGGCTTGCCCGCTGCTGTCGCGACCGAGTGTATCGGCGATTTCGCCGATGAAAACCGGCAGGTCGTCGGTGACGAAATCCACTGCCTGGTTTGTCGCGCCATCGGCATGGCCGTCGCGCTCCCAACTCTCCGAGATCGCCTTGCTGGCCACCGGCGGTACAACGAGGACGGTTCGCATCCCGACCGATTTCGGCACCACGAGATTGCGGACGAGGTCCTCAAACATCGCCGCGTTTTGTGGATAGACATCGAAACGGTTGACGAACCGTTCGTAGGTTTGCCGTTGCGGTTTTGGCACCAGGTCTGCGGCGACAATGTCGAAGATATCCTCAAAGTGGGCAGTGACGCCCAGGCGTTCGGCCACCCGCTCCGCGTGCGATCGCGATCCGTTCGTGAATATGAACTTCCGCCCCGGCAGACGACCGATCGCTTCGCCGAGCGTGGGATCCGGCGCGACCGGAGAGTGGTCGATATCATGAACGAATTCCAGGAACTCGTCGGGGTCGATATGGTGTTCGGCCATAAGCCCGGCCAGGGTCGTCCCATGCTGTTCGTAGAAACGCTTCTGAATTTTGTGGGCTTCCTCCGGATCAACGTTCAGGAGGCTGCTGACATAGGCGCGGATGCGATCGTCGATTTGCGCAAAGAGGTTTGAGTGGCGTGGATACAGCGTGTTGTCGAGATCGAAGATCCAGGCTTCCACTTCGGAAAATTCCGAAAGCTTGGGCTGCCGGCTGCCGGCCGTGTCCGGTCCGGTCGTGGTGGCCGCGGGCGCGGAAATCGGAGCGGGCGATCGGGGCTGTTCAGTCATGCCACACATATAGGGCCGTAGGATTAATCTTCCCTGATGAGCGGAGACAACCGGATTGCGCCCGCCGGCCGCTTGTGCTCATGAAGTGATCAGCGTACCGGCGCCTTCATCGGTAAACAGCTCCAGCAGCACCGCGTGCGGCGCCTTGCCGTTCAGGATGACGACACCCCCGACACCTTGTGCAACCGCGTTGATACAGGTTTCGACTTTCGGGATCATTCCGCCGGAGATCCGTCCGTTGGCGATCATTTCCTGTGCCTGCGATGTGGTCAGCATGTCGATCGGCCGGTTGTCGTCGTCCAGCACACCCGGCACGTCGGTGAGGAACAACAGCCGTTCCGCCTTCAATGCGCCGGCAATGGCACCGGCGAACGTATCAGCGTTGATATTGTAGGTTTGGCCGTCCTCGCCCGGCGCGATCGGTGCGATGACCGGGATCATTTCTGACCGTGCCAACAGGTCCAGAAGTCGTCTGTCCACCCGAACCGGCTTGCCGACGAATCCCAGATCGACAATTCGTTCGATACTGGAATCCGGATCGACGGCCGTTCCGGCCACCGGTTCGGCCGTAACCATGCTGCCGTCCTTGCCGCAAAGGCCGATCGCCCATTCGCCTTCGGCATTTATGGCGGCGACGATCTCCTTGTTAATGGAACCGGCGAGCACCATTTCCACGACTTCCACGGTTTTTTCGTCGGTGATCCGCAATCCCCCGTGAAACCTGCTTTCGATCCCCAGCCGTTTCAGCATGTCGGCGATCTGCGGTCCCCCGCCGTGGACGACGACCGGATTGACGCCGGATTGCTTCAAAAGCGCGATATCGCGGGCGAACGCCTTGGACAATTCCTCATCGCCCATGGCGTTGCCGCCATATTTGACGACCACCGTCTTGGCCTCATATCGCTGCATGAACGGCAGCGCCGAGGCGATCAGCCGGGCCTTGTCACGGCCCAATTCGGTCAATGGATATTCGGTCATGGCCTGAAGATGTTGATCCGGATCGTGGTCGCAGCCACAGACAGCCTGTGATAACCGCAAGCGGTTGCGAGAACAATCGGCATGGTCGCAGATCGTTGATCGGGCGCTCAGGCGGCGGGTGTTCAGGCAAGCGTGGCGATCGTGTCGCGCAGATCGCTCAGCCCGGTCCCCTTGGTGCTGGACGTGACGAGTATCGCCGGAAATGCCGCGGGCCGACTGGCGATCGCCGTTTCTGTCTCGCTGGCTGCGCGCGCCAGTTCGGTTTGCCCGACTTTGTCGGCCTTGGTGAGAACGATCTGGTAGGAGACCGCGGCGCGGTCGAGGAGGGCCAGCATGTCCAGATCGCCGGCCTTGAGGCCGTGCCTGGCATCGACAAGCACAAAAACCCGCTTAAGCGTGGCCCGGCCGGAAAGATAGCGCCTGATCAGTCGCGTCCAGGCGGCGACAGCCGCCTTTGGCGCCCTGGCAAACCCGTATCCCGGCAGATCGACGAGCACCAGCGCCGGAAGCGTGTTTTCGTCTGCCGGATTGTCAGGTACGAAAAAATTGAGCGCCTGGGTGCGGCCGGGTGTGTTCGATGTCCGGGCCAGCCCGGACTGTCCCGTCAACGCATTGATTAAACTTGATTTTCCGACATTGGAGCGCCCGGCGAACGCGACTTCCGGTGGACCCTCCGGCGGCAGCGCCGATTCGTTGGGCGCCGATAGGACAAACCGCCAACGCCCGGCAAACAGGTCGCGCATCGGCCGTGCCTATTCCGCCGGACCTTTTTCTGGCGAATCCTTTTTGCTGTCGTCCTTGTCGTTGTCCGCCTTGGGCGCTGTTGAGCCTTTGCCAACCATCGACCTGAGATTGTCCCACAATTCGATCTTGACGCCATGGCGCTTCATGATGGCGCCCTGCTGAAGGATCGACAGGAAATTGTTCCAGGCCCAGTATATGACCAGGCCGGCAGGAAACGACGCGAGCATGAACGTGAAGATCACCGGCATCCAGGCGAAAATCATCGCCTGGGTCTTGTCCGGCGGCGTTGGATTCATCCGCATCTGGACAAACATCGTGATCCCCATGAGCAGGGGCCAGATGCCGAGCATCAGGAATTGCGGCGGATCGAAAGGCACGAGGCCGAACAGGTTGAACACGGACGTGGGATCGGGCGCCGACAGGTCCTGGATCCAGCCGAAAAACGGCGCATGACGCATCTCGATCGTGACGAACAGCACTTTGTAAAGCGCAAAAAAGACAGGAATCTGGATGACGATGGGCCAGCAGCCCGACAACGGATTGATTTTCTCTTTCTTGTAGAGCTCCATCATCGATTTCTGCAGTTCCATGCGGTCATCCTTGTACCGCTCCTGCAGTTTTTTCACTTCCGGCTGCACCTTCTTCATCTTGCTCATCGACGCATAGGACTTGTTGGCAAGCGGGAAGAAGAGCGCCTTGACGATGACGGTCACCGCCAGAATCGCCAGGCCGAAATTGCCGATCTGGTTGAACAGCCAATGGATCACCTGAAAAAGCGGCCGGGTCAGGAAGTAAAACCAGCCCCAGTCGATCAGGTCGTCGATGCGGGCAATGCCGGGCGCATCCTTGTAGGCGCTCAGCACGCTGAACTCTTTGGCGCCGGCGAAAAGCAGCGTTTCCGTTTCCGCCGTTCCGCCGGCGGGAACCACCACCGCATCGCCGCGAAAGTCGGCCTGATATGTTGGCAAATCGCCGATTTTCCCCGGCACGAACCGGCCTTCAAAGCCCGAGCCGTTGTTGGGGATGAGGGCCGTTGCCCAATACTTGTCCGCAATGCCGACCCAGCCGGATTCGGCTTCGAACGACTCGATCGCCTCCAGCTTTCCGTATTTCGTCTGCTCCAGCAGCGGCTTGGAATCTTCAGCGCCCCGAACGGCCGCGATCATCCCTTCATGCAGAATGAAAAACCCCGAACCGCCCGGATCACCCCGCCGATGGACAAGTCCGTATGGATAGAGCGTTACCGCATCGGCGCCGGTATTGGTGACGGATTGTCGAACTGTGAACAGGTAGTTGGCGTCGACGGCGATTTGCCGCGAATACACCAGTCCCGCCCCGTTGTCCCAGCTCAACGTTATCGGGTTGTCCACCGACAACGCCTCGCCGTCCGCTGTCCACCGACTGTCGGGCCCCGGCGTCGCCGGGCCGCCCTCGGCGGTTACCCAGCCAAACTCCGCATAGTAGGGGGCGGCGCTTCCCACCGGCGACAGGAACTCGATAAGTGGCGAGTTCGCCTCCAGCGTCTCGCGATAGTTGGTCAGCAGCAGATCGTCGATCCGGCCTCCCGTCAGGTTGACGGAGCCCTTCAGCTTCGGCGTGGTTATTGTCACCCGCTGGCTGCCGGACAATGCGGCATCGCGGGCCTGCGGCAGCGATTGTCCGCCACCCGGCAGCGCCGGGCTTTCTGTATTTGCCGGCGTCCCGGCCGGGCCCGGGGTGGCGGGCGCGCCGGGCGCCAGGGCGTCCGCGCCGGCGGCCGGGTCGGCCGTGGCTTCGCCGGTTCCCGGTGCCGTATTGCCAGCCAGTTCTGTCTGGCGCGCGGCTTCCTCGGCGGCCTGCTTCTGGCGCTCGGCCTCGATTTTCGGGGCAGCGATGAAATATTGCCAACCCAGAAGGACCAGAAACGAAAGGGCGATGGCAACGATTACGTTGCGGCTGTTTTCCATGGCAGTCTCAATCGCCCTTTTTTTCGTTCGGTCCGCATTTGCAGGGCATGATCCGCGCAAGCTCTGCGGAAAGCGCCGACACCAGATCGTCGAATGCCATTGTCATGGCGGTCCGCCGACCAACCAGCACGATGTCATACCCCCAATAGGTGTTTGCCCGGTCGGCGCCGATTGTGCGCTGCACGGCTTCGCGAAGCCGCCGGCGGATACGGTTCCGCTCGACGGCCTTTTTCGCGGTACGTTTCGTGACGGTGATGCCATACCGCGCCGGATCGCCATCGCCGCGGCAGCGCCACTGAACGGTCATGGCACGGTTTGATCTACGCCGACCCTTGGCCGTGGCGGTGAATTCCCGCCGCTGTTTCAGGCGCTCCACGGGTTCGACTACGCCGACAGGCGCTTGCGCCCCCGCGCCCGGCGCCGGGCCAGCACTTTGCGGCCGTTCCGTGTCGCCATCCGGGACCGGAATCCATGACGGCGCTTGCGCACGAGCTTGCCCGGTTGGAAAGTGCGTTTCATCTTGCCTCGCCGCCGGCAAAGCGGCCCTCGATCTGTGCGCCGTGTTTGGGGAACTCAGTTCGTTCCGGCAATCACAGCCATGTGCGGAAATTCACCGGATCCAACGTGCTGCGATGCTCCGGTTTGCGTGCGCGATATAGGGTCAAAGCCCCCGACAAGTCAACGCATCTCCGGGCGTCTTGGGCGTTGACCCGTACCGGCATATCGATCACGCACTGGTGAGAAACAAGGGGCGAAATGTCAAAAGACGGTGAAACGGGCCGATTTCGCTTCCGCCATACCTAGATTTAATGTGTGCACGCCAATAAAGGCGGGTACGGATGATGTTTCTCCGGATGCGCCATTCAATCGGACAGGTAAAATAACACAATGATGACGAAGTGATGCGATGGTTGCTGCAAGGGATACTCAAGCGCCATGCCGCAAAATGACGACATGACACTCGACGACGCCGAAAAATCTGCCGTGGCTGGTCGATCGTCGGTGCCTTGGAAGCGTCTTCTGCCGGTATTTGCAGTTGTGTTGCTGCTCGTCGTTGGTTATGCGCGCGGCTATCACGAGTTTTTCTCTCTCGAGCACATCGCCGCCCACCGCGATCAGCTGCTTGCCTTTGTCGAGGCAAACGGCGCGGTTGCCGCGCTCACATATGTGGTCGTCTATATCATTGCCGTGGCCATATCCTTTCCCGGGGCCAGCATCCTGACGATAGCCGGCGGCCTGATGTTCGGTTGGTTGACGGCGGGTCTTCTGACCGTATTTGCCGCAACCATCGGTGCATCGATCATCTTTCTTGTGGCGCGGACCGCGTGCGGTGATGTCTTGAAAGACAAGGCGGGGCCGCGCCTGGCCAAGCTTCAGGCGGGATTCCAGGAGAACGCGTTTACCTATCTGCTGTCGATACGCCTGATTCCGGCGTTTCCGTTCTGGCTGATCAATCTGGCGCCGGCGCTTTTTGGCATGAAGCTTGTCCCCTATGTCATCGCAACCGCGCTGGGCATCGTTCCCGGCACATTCGCCTATGCCTATTTCGGTCAAAGCCTGCGCTCGGCAATTGGCGAAGACGGCCCGGTTGTTTCCGCTGAACTTCTTCTCGGGTTTGTCGCGCTTGGTCTTGCCACATTGATTCCCATCATGATCAAACGTTATCGACAGACGCGGGCGACGGTCGATGAGGCAAGCCAGCGGAACTGAACCAGGTGCGGGGCGACAGGTGCCGGAGTTGCTGAAACCGGATATATGCGTGATCGGTGCCGGTTCGGGCGGATTGAGCGTTGCCGCCGCGGCGGCCTCGTTCGGCGTCGATGTCGTGCTGATCGAGCGCAACCGCATGGGCGGCGATTGCCTCAACTATGGATGCGTACCCTCAAAGGCGCTGATTGCGGCGGCAAACAGGGTCCGGGCCATCCGCACCGCACCGCCATTTGGCGTTGCCGCGGGCGAACCGGAAGTCGACTACAAGGCCGTCCACCGCCATGTCCACGATGTGATCGCGACAATAGCCCCCAACGACTCCGTGGAGCGGTTCACCAGTCTCGGCGTGAAGGTCATCGAAGCCGAAGCAAGCTTTGCCGACCGGCGAACCGTGGTTGCGGGCGACTATCGGATCAGGGCGCGCCGGTTTGTCATCGCCACCGGGTCGCGCCCGTTCCTCGTCCCGATCACCGGTCTCGACACGTTGCCCTACCTGACCAATGAGACGATATTCGATCTCGACAGACTGCCCGGTCATCTGATCATTATCGGTGGAGGGCCGATCGGGATGGAATTGGCCCAGGCCTATTCGCGGTTGGGATCGCAGGTAACGATTCTGGAAGCGCAGACGGCGCTCGGCAAGGACGATCCGGAACTCGCCGCCCGCGTGCTGGACGGTGTCCGCGCCGACGGTGTGGTCATTCACGATGGTGCCACGGTTACCAAGGTCGGCAAACAGGGGCGGTACGGAGTCCGGGTCACATTTAAGGGCGATGGGGAAGAGCAGGTGATAACCGGCACGCATCTGCTGGTCGCCACCGGCCGCACCGCCAATGTCGACGGACTGAATCTCGAAGCCGCCCATGTCGCCTATTCCGGCAAGGGTATTGCCGTCGGCGCCAAACTGCGCACGTCCAACCGGCGGGTATATGCCATCGGGGATGTCACCGGCGGTTTCCAGTTCACCCACTGGGCGGGCTATCATGCCGGCCTCGTCGTTCGCGCCATCCTGTTTCGAATGCGCGCCCGGATGAATACAGACCTCGTGCCCTGGGCGATCTACACCGATCCGGAACTGGCCCATGTCGGCCTGACAGAAGCGCAGGCCCGCAAACGCACCCGGACAATCCGCGTCTTGAGGTGGCCCTATGGCGAAAACGACCGCGCCCGCGCCGAACGCCAACCAGTCGGCGAGGTCAAGGTGATCACCGATCGCAAGGGGCGCATCCTGGGCGCCGGTATCGTCGGCGCCCACGCCGGCGAATTGATCGGCATGTGGGCCCTGGCGATCGCCAAAAAGCTCAAGGTCCGCGACATGATCTCGCCGGTGTTGCCCTATCCGACCTATTCGGAAATCAACAAACGGGTGGCCGTCAGCTTTTATGCGCAGAGCGTCGGTGACACGCGTGTCAGGCGGCTTATTCGGTTTTTGCGGATCTTCGGATAAGAATCGGCGGCAATCGCTTTTTCGGGAAATGAACAGAGCCGGCTGACAATGCGTCGGAACAGGAAACAAGCCGCGGGTGCCGGATTGGATGTCGCCCGGGCCATGGCCAGGGGGCAGGGCCTGGAGCAGGCCGGACGCATGGCGGACGCGGTCAGGGTCTATACCGGCATTCTGTCCCTCATGCCGCGGCATGCGGATGCGCGGTTTCGCCTCGGCGTGATCGCGCTCAACGAGGGCGATACAGAAACCGCGCTCCTGCATTTCGAAAAGGCCGCCAGGGCCAACCCCAAGAGCGCCGCCATGCGCGCGAACACGGCCATGGTTCACATGCGCCGGCTTGAATATCACAAGGCGCTTCCGCATCTCAGGAAGGCGCTGTCCCTGGATCCGGCTCTCCTGAACGCATTGCGGAATCTCGGCGAATGCCTGTTCATGCTCGGCGACCTGGACGGTGCGCGGACATGGCTCGAAAAAGCGCACGCCGCCGCACCTGAAAACACGGATATCCGGTTTGAAATCGGACGCCTTGAGCGGGCATCCGGAAATATGGCCGAGGCCGAGCGGATATATCGCGATCTGATCGCACGGGATGCCAACGTGTCGCGGGCCTATAGCGGCCTCGCCACAAGCAGAAAATTCGCCGCAGGCGATCCGGAACTTGATGATATCGAACGCCTTCTGGACAGTGACCGCCTCAGCCGCCAGGACCGCCAGAACCTTGCCTACGCGGCCGGCAAGATCGCTGCCGATCGCAACGAGGATGACCGGGCGTTTGACCATTTCCGGACCGCCAATGCGAGCTATTCCGGCAAGTTCGATCTCGACAACTTTGCCGCCTACGTCGACACGATCAGATCCACGATTACACCCGAATATTTCGCCCAACGGCAGGATTTCGGTTCGCGCAGCGACCGTCCGGTCTTCATCTTCGGGATGCCGCGTTCGGGCACGTCTCTGGTGGAGCACATCCTGGCCAGCCACCCGGATTTTGCCGGCGCCGACGAGGTGCCGTTCTTCAACGCGATGGCCCGGCAATTGGGTGCCACCGCAAAGACCGCGGCGCTGTTTCCGCAGGTTGCGGCGGCATTGACCCGCCGGGATACCCGCCGGATCGCAAAGGACTATCTGGAACTGCTTGCCCACCACTCGCGCAGCACCAGACGCGTATCCGACAAGCTTCCTCACAATTTCGAGCGGCTCTGGCTGCTCGCGCTGATCTTCCCCGACGCCGCCTTCATTCATTGCCGCCGCGATCCGGTTGCCAATTGCGTGTCCTGCTACATCAATCCGCTGAACGAGCAGCACGTCTATGCGACCGATCTTGAAATCCTCGGCCGATACTATCGGCTCTATGACAAACTGATGGCACACTGGAACGCTGTTTTGCCTGTAAAGATGCTGGAATGCCGCTATGAGGCGTTGATCGCCGATCCTGAAACCGTATCGCGCCGGCTTGTCGATCATGTCGGTTTGCCATGGCATGACGATTGCCTGGGTTTCCACGAAAACCGCCGCGCCGTGCGCACGTTGAGCGGTATGCAGGTCCGTCAACCGGTCTATCGATCATCGCTTGACGGCTGGCGACGCTATGAGAAACATTTGCAACCGTTATTATCGGCACTTGGCGATATGAATGGCGGGAACGATCCCTTGCCGCAGCGTCGTCCTTGGGAAGTGGCATGAGCGACAGGATTCCTCCGAATGCAGAGCTGAATGCGCCCGGTGACACGGCCGGCCCAGGCGGCGAGGGCTTGCCCGATACCCGGCCCGGCGGTGAAGAACGACCGGCGGATACCGGACTCCGCGGCCGAATCGCCAGCAGCCTGTCGGCCAAGCTGCTGCTTCTGACCATCCTGTTTGTGATGATTGCAGAGGTGCTGATTTACGTGCCGTCCATCGCCAATTTCCGGGATGTCTGGTTGCATGAAAAACTGGAATCGGCGGCCGTCGCGGCAATCGTCGCGTCCGCGGGGCCTGAAAACGGGCTGCCGCAGGAATTGCAGCGCGAAATGCTCGATGCGATTGGTCTTGAATCCATTGCATTGCGCAGCCACGGACAAAGAATGCTGATTGCCTCCGGCGATATGCCGAAGGATGTCGCGGCACACTATGACCTGACGGAGTTGCGCCCCCTGGCCAGCGTCGCCGCCGCGTTCGCGACGCTGTTCGCCACTGGTGAGCGGTTTGTCACGGTTGCCGGTGATCCGCCGGCCGGCAGTGACGGGCTCGATGTTGTGATTCGCGAATCCGCCCTTCGCAAGGCCATGCTGGTCTACTCCCGCAACATCCTCGTGCTGTCGCTGGCGATCTCGCTGTTTTCCGCCACACTCGTCTATCTGGCGCTCAATCGGCTGATTGTCCGGCCGATTACCCGCATCGGCGCCAATATGGCGGCGTTTTCCGCCGCGCCGGAGGAACCCGGTTCCATCATCGAACCGTCGCGGCGCAGCGATGAGATTGGCCTTGTCGAAGATCGTCTGGCTTCGATGCAGCACGCGTTGGGCGACATGCTGCACAAGCAGCGCCATCTGGCCGACCTTGGTCTGGCGGTTTCGAAGATCAATCACGATCTGCGCAACATACTGGCCTCCGCCCAACTGTTTTCCGACCGGCTTGGCTCCGCCGACGATCCCGTCGTTCAGCGTGTCGCACCCAAGATCGTCGGCACCATAGACCGCGCGATCGGCTACACAACTTCGGTCCTGTCCTATGGTCAGGCCAATGAGGAACCACCCAAACGGCGGTTGGTTCGCCTCGCCGCGCTGATCGACGACGTGGCCGATGTGCTGTCGCTGCCGGGCCATGACCTGATCAATTGGGAAAACAGGGTGCCGGACGAGATCGAGATCGACGCCGATCCCGACCAGCTGTTTCGGGCGCTCATGAATCTCTGCCGCAATGCCATGGAAGCATTGAGTCGCGACAAGGATCCGGCGGTAATTCGCCGTCTCTGGGTGGAAGCGGAACGCCGGGGGGGTGTCGTCACAATTCGGATCTGCGATACCGGTCCGGGCGTCCCGGAGCGGGCCCGCAAGGCATTGTTCCAACCGTTTCGCGGATCGGCGCGCCCGGGCGGGACCGGCCTGGGCTTGGCTATTGCTGCGGAAATCACCCACGCCCATGGCGGTGAAATCCGGCTGGTCGATCATACGTCCGCCGGTGCCGTTTTTGAGCTGACACTGCCCGATCGGCCCGTCAAGCTCGATGAACTCAGGCGTGCAAACCGGACCGCAAACTGATGCCGGATCCGCGGCGACAATCCGCTTGGCGGGACAGGGCCATTGCACGTGCGATTGCCGGGCGGTGCGGGCCCCCGGATTGCGCGGCGGCGGTTGCGCTTGCAATCGGCCAACTGATTGATTAGTTGAAGCGGCCCGCAGGACACGTTTCACGACCATTCTGAAACGGGCAAGGCGCCGGTAGCTCAGCTGGATAGAGCACCAGACTACGAATCTGGGGGTCAGGGGTTCGAATCCTCTCCGGCGCGCCAATGATTAAGTCAGCCAAATCAGAATATTAACGGAATTGCACTCCGCGAAAGCCGTGGGGCAACGCGCCGCCCTCCCGTTTCGAACCAGCATGCATACCGCGCGATCCCTGCCGGAAGAATTCTTGTCCGCCGCTTTGTTCACATTGCCGTTGATGCCCCCGGCCGCTGGCGCCGTATTGGCATCACGGCCGCCGCCGTAGCCGCGGTAGCCTGGCTGCCTGTCGATCCGGATGAGTGCCTGGCGCGCCGGTTTCGGCCGCCGGATCGGCATCCGGCGATTGCGGTGTCAAATCCGCGGGCTTTGAAAAAAGGCGAAGCCCGGGTTGGAAAACAAGACCGGCAAACACGTTCATTTCACGTTCATCATTCTGAAAGGATGTGAGTCATCCGGCTGTGCGACATTGTTCCATTGGACCTGCAAACGCTGGTTTGAGACACATGCTGAAGAGCAGGGGAAATCGGTGCTGAAGCCTGATCTTCGGGGGGTCCGAAATACAATCCGCCGGATCGCGAGGACACGCGGTGTTTTGGCCCTTGTGTATTGGCTTGCCGTCGCGCCAATGATGACTACCGGCTTGACGGCGCCGGCAAACGCGCAGACCGCCAGTTTTCGGTCGGTGGACAAGAACTCTGACGGGGTGCTGAGCTTCAATGAACTTGTTGCGGCGTTTGGCAGGGCTGGTGCAAAAAGGCTGCTCCATCGGTTTGACCATAGCGGCGACGGCCGCCTGACGATATCCGAACTGCGGGCGGGGCGGGGCGACCGCCAGGACGGCGGCGATAGAGATGCCGGCGGTAGAGACAGCGATGACAGGGACAATCGGGAAAGCGATGATGACGGCGACGACTCCGACAATGGAGGCGGCGACGGAGGTGAAAGCGATGGCGAGGATGACGACTAGATCGCAGTCGCCGCCCTGGACTTGAACCGGCAATCGGTCGATCGGGTATGTTCACGTTGATGCGGCGACAGATGCTGGCGTCCTGAACATCATCAACGGACTGCTTCGTCATCGCCCGGCAATTGATCGGGTGCCTGAAATTGACCGGATCAAGGCAATCCCGGTTGAGTTGGCCACGCCGCGACCCCGCGAACCAAATCGTTCATCTCGATCGCGTGCGTTCATATGTTGTTCATCGGCTTGAAGGCCGGGCCTTCATCCGGCTTTGCGATTGTTCTCACGTAGCGCTGGCAAAAGGGATGCAACGAAACGCCAGCAACGGAGCACGGCATGACACCGATTTCTCAAATCTCCCCGACCGTCTGCGAGACCGCAAAATGGGCTTTCACGACCCGCAGGGTGAATCGATCTGATGTGAGCGGGCTTTCCGCACAGTTTTGCCATGCGAGAGCCGGCGACCTGATCCTCTGCGAAATCGCCGAAATCGGGCACCACAAGAAAATTCAGCTGGCCGAGCGGCGCGCCTCGGCAAGCTATCCCGGTGACCATGTCGTACTTTGTCTCGGCGATCGCTACGCGCCCGACCAGTTTCTCGCCAGCGCCGTCATTGATGACAATCTCATCGACCTTGTGGCGGGAGGCGGTGTCGCGGGCCGGGTGGATGCCGCGCACGCCTTCATGGAAGACCCCACACGGTTGAAGCCCCTGGGTCTTCTGACCAATGCCAGGGGCGAAGCGATCAACGTTGCCGACTATGCCCTGCCGGCCCTGCCCCCCAACGATCGCGTGACGGTCATTGGCGTCTTCGGTGCATCGATGAATTCTGGCAAGACAACCGCTGCGTCCAGCCTCGGTCATGGCCTTATGCGTGCCGGCTATGCCGTGGCCGGTGTCAAAGCCACGGGCACCGGCGCCTTTGGTGACTTCAACAGCTTCGAGGACGGGGGTGCGCCGGCGCTGGATTTCACCGATGTGGGGATGGCGACGACCTTTCGCACGCCGATGGACCGGATCGAAGCCGGCTTTGACACTTTGGTCGCGACCGCTGCGGAGCGTGGCGCGGAGGTCGTGGTCGTTGAAATTGCCGATGGTGTGTTCCAGCAGGAAACCCGCGCCATCCTGAGGTCTTCCCGTATTCGCGATCGGCTGGACGGCATCCTCTTCGCGGCACCTGATGCACTCAGCGCACTGGGTGGTGTGACGGTTCTGGCGCAGGTGGGGCTCAGCCCGTTTGCAATCTCCGGAATGGTGAGTTGCTCGCCGTTGGCGATGGCCGAGGCCGCCGAGGTCACTGATCGCCCGATCCTGTCACGCGAGGATCTTTGGTCGCCTGAAGCGATCGCGCGCCATGTCGCACCTCTCATGCGCCGTGACCCGGTGGATATGGCCGCATGACTTTTCTCCCCCCACTGGCCACAAGGGACCGCGTCGCCGACGCGGTCCTCGTGGTTTCCTGCGGCATAGTGCAGGCGGCGGCCTTTGCGGTTGCGGCATTCGCCACGCGCGATGCGTTCGCGGCACTGCATTTCGGCCATGTTCTGGCCATTGGCACGGTGGCGGAACTGGCGGCTTCAGGTTTGGTGGCCGCCTCGTGTTTTCTTCTGTCCCGCTGCCGTGCAGAAGCCTTGGGGCAGAGTTACGCGATTTCGTTGCGGCGTGCGCTCTATCAGCAGATCGCCCGCCTCCCGAAATCCCGTCACGAAAGACGCCGTGTCGGTGCCTTGTCATTGAGATTTGTCGGCGATCTGTCGGCGGCGCGCCTGTGGTTTGGACGCGGTTTGCCCGATGTGCTGTCTGCCGCAGTGGTGCTCCCGGGCGCCGTCGCGATCCTGCTTGTTCTCAATTCCGCTCTTGCAGGCGTCGGGCTCATGGTGCTCGCCGTTGTTCTGCTGGTCATGGGCGCAACGGCCTGGCACCTGGGACGCCGTCACCGCCGGCTCAGACGCCGTCGAGCCAACATAGCGATCTCAATGATCGAGCGGATTGCGATTGCGCCCGAACTGGACCTGATGGGGCGAACGGACAGGGAGCTGCGCAAGCTCGACGAGCAAGGCGCGTCGCTGCGCGCCGACGCCTTGGCCCGGCGCGGCAAAACGGCGGGCCTCCAGGCCTTGCTGCAAATGGGCGTGGCCGTTTCCGGCCTTCTGATGCTGTGGCAGGCCAGCCAATACGAAATCGCGCCTGCCACGGTGGCCGCGTGCCTCTCTGTCCTGGCCCTGATCGCCTTGCCTTTGCAGGACCTTGGCGCGGCCTGGGACCACTATTGCGCCTGGCGGGTGGCCCGCGAGAAAGCGGAAAGGCTGCTGTCGGAGCCCGCCCTCCTGCGACAGGGCGCGCGCAGGTCCAAATCCGTGCCTGTCGAGGTGCGCGGCGCATTCGGTCGGGATTCCGTGGCATTCGTGGCGAAACCCGGCAAAGCAACCACATTGCGCGGCAAACATGCCCGCCTCCTCGCACGGTGCATTTCCGGCCTCGACAATGTCGACACCCTGGATGTCCTGTATGACGGGCAAAAGAAAATTCCGAGGGTCGCCCATATTGCCGATGAACATGTCGGGCTCCAGGGCAGTTTGCGCCGGTCTGCGACACTGATGTGCCGGAAACGTCCCGGTGACCGGAAGACCGCCGAGGTTCTTGGCCTTTTTGGTCTGGACGGCCTCCTGGCCGCACCGCGCGGTCTCGACCAGCGCTTGTCCGAAAACGGCAACGGACTGTCTTCGCAATTCTCCCTGCGGCTGGATTTGGCGCGGGCTGTCCTTGGCAAGGCCGATGTAATTGTCATCGATTCTGTGCGGTGGTCATCTGGCGTGGATCGTGTCGAATTGCTGGAAACCATGCGCCAGCAGTCTGCGCCAACGGTCATATTGGTCGAATCGGCAAACGCGCAATATCCGGAAGAAGATTCAGAGGTCGCCTGACATGCGCTCATCCACTCTGTTTGGAATTTATACCGCCGTTATCATTGGTCTTCTGGGCGGACTGTCGGCGCTCACGCTTTACAGCCTCGAGAAGGCCCGCTGGTGGGACGCACGCACGCAACTGGCACAGGACGCCTATGGGCTGCACCTGAAGCTGGAGGCAAACCTATATCGCCTGTTCAAACAGCACGGCGACGCTCTTCTCATTGGCGATCGCGACGGTGGAGAAGAGATGAATGCACTGCGCGCAAAGATAACGCGGAATCTTGGAGACATTCGCAATGTGATTGCACGCGAAATCCAGACGGTCGGCGATGAAGAAATCGAAGAACTGGAACTTCTCGACGAGATTGAACAGGATATCCGGTCGATCAATGCAGCCATTGCGACCCTGACGGCATCCGGCGATCCGATCGAGACATTCGTTCAGATCGAACGGCTAGCGGCCCTGTTGGACGGTGATATCGACGACGAACTCGACCGCAAGATCGAAGCCGCGCTTGAAGAGGAACTGGAAGAGGTTGAAGAAGTGCTGGCGGAGGCCGCCGCCTTCCGCACGTGGAACGAGCGGCTGGTCTACCTGATCATGTTCGCCTCCGTTGCGACATTGATCGTGGCACTCTTGTCGTTCAATGGCCAGATAAGACAGCCGATGACGCGGCTGTCGGAAGGTATCGGCCGTCTGCGCGCCGCCGACTATTCCGAACCGGTTCATCTTGGCGGAAGCCGCGAGTTCCGCGACCTGGGCAACGTCTTGACCAGCATGGGAGAAGGTCTAGCTGCGCGTGAGGCGAGCCGCGCCGAGCAGAAAAAGCACTTGGAAGACACGGTTGCAGCCAGAACGGCCGAACTTCAACAGTTGATCGACAAGCTTGAGACCGGCGAGGAAAACCGGAAGCAGCTTATGGCCGATATCAGCCACGAACTGCGAACACCCCTGGCGATTATTCTTGGCGAGGCCGATGTCACCCTGCGAACGTCCGGCAAATTGAGCGAGGAAGTCTCTGACGCTCTCGCGCGTATTCGCGATTCTGCAAAACATACCAATCAGATTGTCGACGATATGCTGACCGTGGCGCGATTTGAGGCCGGACAGCTGAGGTTGGACCGGAAAGAGACGGATCTGCGCATAGTCGTCCGCGACGCCATGGCGATGTTCCCCGGCCCGGTTCGGTTCGATGGCCCTGAAGGCAAAGTTCTTGCACGCGTGGACGAGGTTCGTTTCCGGCAGTCGGTGCTTGCCTTGCTGCAGAATGCCCGTCGCTACGGTGGTCCGGCGATATCGGTGAAATTGGAAGACGGACCCGCTGCACAAATGATTGCGATCGAAGACGACGGGCCGGGACTGAGCGCCGCGGAAAAGTCCCAGGCGTTCGATCGGTTCTTCCGGGGTTCCAATGCCTCCGGGCAGGGCATCGAAGGAAACGGCCTCGGGCTCCCGGTTGTCAAATCGATAGTCGAGGCCCATGGCGGTCGCGTTCACCTGGAGGATCGTGAGGAGGGCGGCCTGCGGGTCGTCATAATGCTGCCCAAAGAGCCTCCGATGAAAATCGTGCCCACAAACGCATCGCGCAGGTCCGCCTAGGGCCTGATGACAAAATTGAACACCGCTTTCGGGATATCCATACATGCAACAATTCGTGCTTAGTGTTCTGCCCGGAGCAAGACAAAGGTGGAGCTGGCGATGAACATCCTGCTTGTTGAAGACGAGGCGCGTCTCGCCGATTTCGTTCGTCGCGGCCTCGCCGCGGAAGGTTGGTCAGTCGATCATGCAGCAGACGGCGAAGATGCGTTGGAACACGCGGCGGCCAATTCCTATGATGTGATTTTGCTGGATTTGATGCTGCCGGGCATCCAGGGGCAGGATGTGTGTCGCAAGTTGCGTGCCCGCAAATCAAAAACGCCCATTTTGATGTTGACGGCTCTGGACAGCCCCGAAGAGAAAGTCGAAGGATTGAAGATCGGGGCGGATGACTATCTGCCAAAGCCCTTCGACTTCGATGAACTCATTGCCCGCGTGGAGGCGCTTCACCGCCGCGCAACCGGTTATGCGGCGGAAGCGGGCGACACCATTCTTACCTGCGGAACGCTGAATTTCGATCGATCGTCGCTGCAGGTCACGATCGCCGGTGAGGAGATTCAGCTGTCCAAGAAAGAACGCGATCTTCTCCTGCTGTTCCTGACGAATATGGGCCGTGTTCTGTCGCGCGAACGGATTCTGAACTCTGTCTGGGGCCTCAATGCCGATCCTTTGACAAATGTCGTCGATGTGTATGTCGGCCGCCTTCGCCGCAAAATCGGCGCGGAAGGTCAACGGATTGTGACACTCAGGAATGTCGGATACCGGATGACGTGAGGGGCGGTACCGGCGCCGAAGGCGCCGGAATGTGACCGGGTGGCCGTCGTACCACGCGCCGACCGCTTGGTGACAATGGCGCATCATGTGTCGCCGCCGACTTTGCCGGTCATACGGAAGCGGGCTCTTGACGAGGCTTGGGGGCGTGTCGGAAACATGCTCCGATGAACCACTTGGCATTCAAAGGGGTGATCGCCCCGAACCTCACCCCATTCAATGACGATTTGTCCATTGCGATGGATCTCTACACACGCCATGCGGCGGCATTGCTGGACGGGCCCTGTGTGGCGCTGGCGCCATTCGGCACCACGGGCGAGGCGTCGTCGGTGGCGAGCAGCGAACGCATCGCCGTGATCGAGGCGATGGTGGGATCCGGTATCGACCCGGCGCGGTTGATACCGGGGACAGGCCTTACCAACCTGCCCGAAACGGTCGCGCTGAGCCAACAGATGCTCGACCTCGGCGCCGCCGCAATCATGACGTTGCCGCCGTTTTACTACAAAGGCGTCTCAGAGGATGGCTTGTACGACTATTTTGCCGAACTGATTTCGAGGATTGATCGGCCGAACTGCCGCATATTTCTCTATCACATTCCGCAGGTGTCCGGGGTTGGGCTTCCGGTCAGCCTGGTGAAACGCCTGAAACAGGCGTTCCCGGACGAGATCGCGGGGATAAAGGACAGTTCCGGTCAGGACGACAACACGCTCGCCTTGCTCTCAATCGGCGATCTTGTCGTGTACTCCGGCTCGGAACTGCCAATTCTCAAGACGCTTCCGCAGGGCAGCCCGGGCTGCATCTCCGCCACGGCAAATCTCAACGGTGGCGACATCGCCCGGGTGATAGACCACCTGGCGGAAGGGCGGCATGAAGCGGCGGCGAAGCTGCATGCGCTGGTTCGGCAGACACGACTGACTTTTCAGGACTACGCACCGATCCCGGCGCAAAAACGCTTGCTGGCGATCGCCACCGGCGATGCCCGTTGGGCCAATGTCCGCCCGCCGCTGAACCCGTTGAGCGAGGACAAGGGCCGTCAACTGCTCGACAAACTGGGCGCGGCGTTTTGTACACAGCTCAAATCGTTCGCTGAAATCCTGACGTCTTAGTCAGGATGGCGGACGGCTGTTTTCCGGATCACGGACATCGGTCCGATACCGTTTCGATGTCCGATCCGTCCGCCATCATTTGATACCGGATCGGAAACCGGCGCCATGGGGCGGCGGAAATGGAACCGTTGTCGGGGGCGGATGCCCGGTTGCGGCGGGCGTACCCGGCTGGCGCTGTACGGCGATCGCAGTCGCCATGGCCGCCGGCATGGCAATCACCGCCTGTTGCTCTTGGCGGACCGCAATTCCTGTTCGGGCTCGATCCAATCGTGTTGCCCGTGCAGAATTGGAAGAATGCCGGATCATGTGATAACGGGCATGGGCCAGAGGCGAAGCATTTGGCCGTCGATTGGCTGTTCGGTTCACGGATTGAAACGAGCCCGGGGATGGCCGGCGGGGCTGCCATGCCGGTGTGACGGGTGAACCGCAATATCGGCCAATCGCGGCGGAGACAGGATTGGAGCAGTCATGACCGGCAACATTTTCAACGGCTGCATGCCGGCGCTGATGACACCCTGCACGAATGACCGTAGCGTTGATTTTGACGGCCTGGTGCGGAAAGCGCAGGAACTCGTGGCAGCGGGCATGTCTGCCGTGGTCTATTGCGGGTCGATGGGCGATTGGCCGTTGCTGACCGACGCCCAGCGGATGGAAGGTGTGGCCCGGCTGGTTGGCGCAGGCGTGCCAACGGTCGTCGGGACAGGCGCTGTCAACACGAAACAGGCTGCCGCCCATGCCGCCCACGCTGCGGAAGTTGGTGCCGGTGGATTGATGATCATTCCCCGTGTCCTGTCACGGGGCACCTCGAACGCGGCGCAGAAAGCCCATTTCCAAGCCGTGCTTTCGGCGGCGCCGAACCTGCCCGCGGTCATTTACAACAGCCCCTATTATGGGTTCGCGACACGGGCCGACCTGTTCTTTGCGCTGCGCGAGGATCACCCCAACCTGGTCGGCTTCAAGGAATTTGGTGGCGCGTCCGATCTGCGCTACGCGGCTGAATTCATCACCTCGCAGGTCGACGATGTGACGCTTATGGTCGGTGTCGATACCAACGTCTATCATGGCTATGTGAATTGCGGTGCGACCGGCGCCATCACCGGGATCGGAAACGCCCTGCCGAGCGAGGTTTTACATCTCGTCAAGCTTTGCGAACGCGCCGCATCCGGTGATGCGGAAGCCCGCCGGAAGGCGGTTGAACTGGAAAACGCCCTCGGTGTCCTGTCCTCCTTCGATGAAGGCCCCGATCTGGTGCTCTACTACAAGCACCTCATGGTATTGAACGGCGATCTGGAATACCGGCTCCATTTCAATGAAACGGACATGTTGTCAGATGCGCAACGCAATTATACTGAAGCGCAATACAAGTTGTTCAAGGACTGGTATGCGGACTGGCGCGCGTGATTGCCGCTTGTACAAACGAGCCAGTCGCTGCGTGATCGCCCCCGATCCGGCCGGCCGAACGGCTTCGCGGAACCGCCTTACAGGCCGCCGATACAGGTATACTTGGTCTCCAGATAGTCATCTATGCCCTGCCATGACCCTTCCTTGCCAAGGCCGGATTCCTTCAGTCCGCCAAATGGCGCTTCCGGTGTCACGATCAGAACCTCATTGATGCCAATCAGGCCATACTCCAGTTTATCCTGCAGTCTGAATACCCTGCCGATATCCTGCGTATAGGCGTAGGCCGCCAGGCCGTAGCGGGTCGAATTGGCGGCACGGATCACATCGTCTTCCTTGTCGAAGCGATAGACCGGTGCCACGGGGCCGAAGATCTCTTCGGTTGTGACCCGCATTTCGGCATTTGCATTGGCGACGACTGTCGGCTGGTAAAACAGGCCGCCCAGCGGGTGGGCAGCACCGCCGGTGACAATTTCGCCGCCCTTGGCCGACGCATCGGCAACCAGCGCACGGATTTTCTCCAGGGCGGCTTCGTCGATCAACGGCCCCTGTTGGGCATCCGGCTCATGGCCCGGTGCCACCTTCAGTTCGGAAACGGCCTTGGCAAAGGCTGCTGTAAACCGGTCATAGATGCCGGACTGTGCATAAAGCCGGTTGGTGCAAATGCAGGTCTGGCCGGCATTCCGGAATTTGGCCACGATTGCGCCTGCCACAGCCCGCTCGATATCGGCATCGTCAAAGACCAGAAACGGAGCGTTGCCTCCCAATTCCATCGATACGCGTTTGACCGTGTCGGCCGATTGGCGCAGCAGCTGCTTGCCGATCTCCGTCGATCCGGTGAATGTGATCTTCGCGACGTCGGTGTTCGATGTCAGTTCCCGTCCTATGTCCTTGGCGCCACCGGTCAGCACATTGACGACACCGGGCGGAAAGCCGCACGCCTCGGCCAGATGTCCCCACACCAGCCCGGACAGCGGCGTTGCCGACGCCGGTTTCACAACCGTCGTGCAACCGGCGGCGAGGGCGGGGCCCAGCTTCCTTGCGAGCATGGACGACGGGAAATTCCATGGCGTGATGGCCGCCACAACACCGACGGGATGGCGGGTCGTCATGAGTTTCCGGTTGGCGATTGGCGCGGGAATGACAGCGCCATAGGTGCGCCGGGCCTCTTCTGCAAACCACAGCACATATGCCGCTGACGATCCGATTTCGGCCCGCGCCTCCGCCAGCGGTTTTCCCTGCTCGGCCGTGAGCATTGCAGCCAGCGGCTCGAGATTGTCCATTATCGCCTGATGGAGCTTTCGCATCAGCGCCAGGCGGTCGTTCATCGGCATGGAGGCATAGGCCGGAAAGGCTTTCGACGCCGCGGCAATGGCCCGGCGTGTTTCCTCGCCACCTGCATTTGGAACGCTGGCGATGACTTCGCCGTTGGCCGGGTTTGTGACGTGGAGTGAACTGCCATCGTCGGCCGGCACCCATGCGCCATCGATGAGGTTGGCTTGGCGAACCAGGTGGGAAAAATCGATCATTGCGGAATTCCTTGATGGGAAGGATTGGCATTTGAAAGGACCCAGGTCGCGAGTTCCGCGTGCGTGGGAAACCAGACGGCCCCTTTCGACCTGGCGTGTTCAATCAACCGGTCCAGGATCCATATCCGGGACCGGTAACCGATAACAAAGGGATGGAAGACAAGCTGGCACACGCCGCCTTCTTCAAACGCGGCATCGAATTCGCGCCTGAAGATGTCGAACACGGTATCCGGTGATGTCCAAGGGCGTGTTGTCGGCGTGCGGTTGAAGAGCAGATAAACCGCATCATCCCGCACCCAGTCGACCGGAATTTCAACAACACCGGTCGGCCGACCGTTGGCGATGAGCTCATAGCAGGAATCGTCGGCCATGAGGCTGCTGTCATAGGCAAAGCCGTGTTCGGCAACCAGTTCGATCGTGTGCCTGCTGAGGTCCCAGTTGGCGGCACGATGGCCAACCGGTTCGGCACCCGTGATCTCCGCCAGCGTTTCACGCGCCCGGACCATGAGGTCGCTTTCCACCGATCGTTCCAGGCGCGAGGTATTCTCGTGGATCCAGCCGTGTACGCCGATTTCGTGCCCGCAGTCGGCAATCGGGCGAAGCGCGTCCGGTTCGATCAGGCCCGAAACGGCCGGAACAAAAAAGCTGGTGCGGACACCGTGCCGTTGCAGCACACGCAGAATGCGCGGCACGCCGGTCCGCCTGCCGAATTCGCCCCAGGCCAGCCGTCCGATCGCCGCTTGTCCGGTTCCCAGCTCGAAGGTTTCATGGTCGCAATCAAAGGACAGGGCAAACGCGCAGCGGGCGCCATCCGGCCAGTGATCGGGCTGCAATGGCCGGCCGGCACGAACCCGGTTGATATCGGCCCGCCACTCTTGTTCCGGCGTTTCCCAGGGCCGGTCCGGGTTCATGATCCCAGAACCTCGTCCACCGCATCACGCAGCGCCTCAACGACAATGTCCACCTCTTCGCGGGATATGCACAGCGGAGGCGCAAATCCGATAATGTTGCCTTCGGGCATGGCGCGGGCAATGACATTGCGCTTCAGCATGGCGGCGGAGATTGCCGGGCTAACGGTCATGTTCGGGTAAGCGGTCAGGTTTGCCGGGTCTTCCATGAATTCGACTGCGGCCAGCAGGCCATTGCCGCGAACCTCGGCAACATTGGCATGGTCTGCAACCGCATCATGCAATTGCGAGAGGAGGTAGGGGCCGACGGCCGCGGTGTTGGCGACCAGCCCCAATTCATCGATCAGATTGAGCGTTGCCACGCCCGCCGCGGCACAGACCGGGTGAGCTGAATAGGTCCAGCCATGAAACAGAACGCCGTGGTCATCGGTGCCTTGTGAAATGACGTCAAAAACCCGATCGGAAATAATCGACCCGGAAAGCGGCACATAGGCCGATGTCAGCCCCTTGGCGATGGTCATGAAGTCGGGCTTCAGGTCGAATGTGTCTGATCCGAACATCTGCCCGGTGCGGCCGAAACCCGTCACAACCTCATCGGCTATCAACAGGATGTCGTGGCGGTCGAGAACCGCCTGCACCCGTTCCCAGTAACCGGGCGGCGGCGGCAGGATGCCGCCGGTTCCCATGACAGGTTCGCCGATAAAGGCGGCGATCGTATCGGGACCCTCGGCTTCGATCATTGCCTCAAGCCGGGCAATCAGGTGATCTGCAAAGGCGTCTTGCGTCATGTCGGGATCGGGCCGGCGCAGATAATGGGGGCAGTCCGTATGGAGGAAATCGGCAAGCGGCAGGTTGAAGCGGGCATGATAGCTCTGAAGACCGGTCAACGACCCCGACACCAGGCCCGAACCGTGATATCCGCGCCACCGGCTGATGATCTTCCGCTTTTCGGGCTTCCCCCGCAGAACGTTGTAATGCCAAGCGAGTTTGACGTTGGTCTCGTTTGCGTCCGACCCCGACAGGCCGAAATACACGCGCGCCATGTGGTCGGGCGCCCGGTCCATGATCATCTTGGCCAACCGGATTGCGGGTTCGTTGCCGTGGCCGGCGAACGCGTGGAAATAGGAAAGCTTGTGCGCCTGTTCCGAAATTGCCGAAGCGATCTCGTCGCGTCCGTATCCCGCATTCACGCAATAAAGGGCTGCAAACGAATCCAGATACCGATTGCCGTCCCTGTCGGTGACGAAGACACCCTCGCCACCGGTAACGATCATGCCCGGTATGTCGCCGCGCGCGTGTTTTGCCGCATGGGTGACCGGGTGCAGGAAACAGTCCCTGTCCCAGGCTGCGAGCAGGTCGTTAATCGGGGCATTGTCTGTCATATGAGTGTTTCCAGCCTTGTGTTCGCAACGAGTTCCGGCACGCTGGCCTGATTCGGCAGCGACAGCACGAACGATACCATCTCCGCCACCGTTTCCGGCGTCAGCCGATCGGCCTTGGGCGTAACACCCGGAAGGCCCGCAATCAGATCCGTATCGATGGCGCCGGGGCAAAGCGCCGTTGCGCGCACGCCGTCGTCCCAGCCTTCCATTCGCACGGCCTGGGTCATGGCGACAAGTGCGTGTTTTGTCATGGCGTAGCCGATCGAGGTGCCTTGCCGAAATCGCTTGCCGTCAGTCGAGGCAATGTTGACGACACGGCCGGAACCGGCCGCTTTCAGATACGGCATGGCGGCGCGGATCAACCGAAACGGCGCTTTGACATTGACAGCCCACAACGCATCAAGATCGTCTTCGGTGCCCTGATTGAAATCCACCATTCGCAATATGCCGGCATTGTTAACCAGCGCATCAAGCCGGCCTGCGCGCGTGACGGTTTCGCTGACCCAGGCGTCCGCCGTGCCGGCGTCTGCGGCGTCGAAGGGGACCGCCACCAATTGGTCCGGCGCTGCCGAAAAGCGATCCGCCTGTCCCGGATCGCGCAGTCCCAGCGAGACAATCCAGCCATCGGCAAGCAACTTGTCCACAATGGCGGCGCCCAGCCCCCGGCCGCCGCCCGAGACCATCGCGACCCTGTCCATCAGAACAGGCCCTGATAGACACCGCCGTCATTGACGATATTCTGCCCCGACATGAAGCCGGCCTGCGCGGAGCACAGATAGGCGATCAGGTCGCCGCATTCCTTCGGGTCGGCGAACCGGCCTGCCGGACAGTTTTCCTTGCGGTCCTGGACAATGGCTTCATAGGTGGTGTTTCCGCGTTCGGCATGACCATGCAGGTTGGTATGCAGCGCATCGGTGTCGAACAATCCGGGGCAAACGGTATTGATTGTGACATTGTAGGGCATCAGCTCGCGTACCATCGCCGCTGTTGCGCCGGAAAGCGCAAGGCGGGCGGCATGGCTGTGTGCAAAGCCGATTTGCGGGAACTTGATAAAGCTCACCGACATGTTGACGATCCGGCCAAAGCGCCGCTTCTGCATGGCAGGTGCGACGGCCTGGATCATCTCGATGGATGACTGAAAATGCACATCCATCCAGTAACGCCAGTCCTCCGGCTTGATCTCGGCATAGGGTGTCGGCACCTGCCGCACCCCGGGATTGTTTACGAGAATGTCGACCTGACCCGCCGCATCGAGGATTTCCCGGCGGTCTGACGCCGAATTGAAATCCGCGGCAACGGTTCTGACCTCGACGCCGAATTCCGACCGTATCTGCGCACCGGCGTCCTCCAGCGGTGCCCTGGAACGGGCGTTCATCGTCAGATGCACGCCTTCGGCTGCAAGTGATCTGGCCGTTGCGAGGCCAAGTCCACGGCTCGCCGCACTGACGACCGCGCGCTTGCCTTTCAATCCAAGATCCATTGGCTATGTCCTTAGTCCTGTGCCGTCAGGCAACTTTTGCTTGTGCCGGCAATATCTGCGTGAGACCGGTGATCAGGCCTTCCAGCCCGGCGCCGGACAAGTCCCGCAACGGAGGGCGCATGTGGCCGCCGCCCGGAAAGTGAAGATGATTCATCGCTGCTTTTGTAGAGGGATAGAGCGAACGGCCACCGGACGTGAACAACTCGGTGAGCGCGATCCCGGTGCGTTGGAGGGCCCAGGCCTCGTCCAGCCTGCCAGCCTTTGTTACAGACCACATATCGAGGCAGCCGGGCGCCCACACATTGGGAAAGCAGTCTATCAACCCGTCGGCGCCAGCCAATGTCGCCGGAACACCAAATGTCGACGATGGTCCGCAAAACACGCGGATACGATCCTGCACCCGCGACAGCGTCGCATGGAAATTGCTCCAGTCGCCGCTGCTTTCCTTGATTGCCACGACATGATCGAGATCGGCCAGCCTGTCCGCCAGAGCCGGCGTAACGGCGTTGCCGGCATTGCCGGGAATATTATAGAGGACGATCGGCAGGACCGATTTGGCATCGATCGCCTCAAAATGGGCGACCAGTTCCGCATCTGTCAGATGGGCAAAATAGGGCGGCAGGACCAGGGCGCCATCGGCGCCTGCCTCTTTCGCGGCATGAATCTGTTCAATGACCTCGCCTTCCTGAATACTGCCCGTACCGATGATGGTCGGACCCCGATCGGCGCAGGCATCCACCGTGAGTTTGGCGATCCGGGCCCGTTCCTCAAAGGTGAGCGACCAGAATTCACCGGTGCATCCGGCTGAGATTATCCCCGTCGCGCCGGCATCGAACAGCCGGTTTACATTTGCGATGAAGCTGTCCTCGTCGAACGAAAAGTCCGCACGGAACGGGGTGGTAACGGCCGGCATCGGGCCGGCCCAGTCGATCGTATCACGGTTCAATGGGCAGCCTCCTTCGCGGCCTGATCCGGTGTTGGCGTTGTGCCCGGCGTCTGTGCATTTTGAATGGCTGGCTTGTTGAGCCGCACACCCCTCGGGCCTTCGTCGAAGAAATGGGTCTGGTTTGCGTCAATATCGAACGGAATGGACTCACCCGGCTTCCAGACGTTCTGCGCCGCGGTTCGCCCGGTGAGCCGGAGTTCGCCAACCTGAAGCATCACGATATTCTCATGGCCGGTCTGCTCCACCAGTTGCACCTTGCCGGCGTAGGGCCCGCTGCCCAAAATCAGGGCTTCCGGACGAACGCCGAGACAGGCCGGGCCGGCTTTGGCCGCCGCGCCGAGATTGCGGGCTTCGATGTGAAGATTGGGCGCGTCGAAGCGCCATTGGTCGCCAACCCGTGAAAGCGCTCCGTCGATCATGTTCATGCCAGGCGTGCCGATAAAGCCGGCAACGAACCGGTTTGCGGGTGTGCGGTAGACATCTTGCGGTGGCGCGAATTGCTGCAACTTCCCGCCGTCCAGGATTGCAACGCGGCTGGACATCGTCATCGCTTCCAGCTGGTCATGCGTGACGTAAACCATGGTGCGGCCCAGGCGACGGTGCAATTCCACCAGTTCCGCGCGCATGTGGCCGCGAAGTTTCGCATCCAGATTTGATAGCGGTTCGTCCAGCAGGAATACCTTCGGTTCCCGGACCAGTGCCCGGCCCAGCGCGACCCGTTGCTGCTGGCCGCCCGACAATTGTCTGGGTTTGCGCTTCAGTAGCTCGGTGAGGTGCAGGAGTTCCGCTGTTCTGGCGACCATCGCCGGCCGCTCGGCCTTGGGCACGCCGCGTTTTTTCAGCGGATATGCGATGTTTTGCTCCACGCTCATATGCGGGTAGAGCGCATAGGACTGGAATACCATCGCGATATCGCGGTTTGCCGGCGCAATATCATTGACCACCCGGTCGTCAATGCGGATTTCACCGGACGTTGGAAAGGCCAATCCTGCGAGCATCCGCAGGGTCGTCGTTTTCCCGCAGCCGGAGGGCCCGAGGAGCGACACGAACTCGCCTTCGGCGATTTCCAGGTTGAGATCGTCAACCGCGGTGAAATCGCCGAAGACTTTCCGGACGTTGGAGAAAACCACTTTGGCCATGGCTTACCCCTTGACCCCCCCGGCACCAAAACCGCGGGTCAGGTAGCTTTGCAGAAAAGCGAAAACGACAATGAGGGGAACGCTCATCATCACCGAAGCCGCCATCAGGAGCGACCATTCGATGTTGAATGAGGAAATCAGCATGTTCATGACCCCGGTCGTCAGCGGGCGGGCATTGTCGGAATTTACCAGAACCAGCGCATACAGATATTCGTTCCATGACAGGATGAATGTGAACAGCGCCGTGGATATGATCCCCGGCAACAATTGGGGCAGGATCACATCACGAAATGCGCCGAGCCGCGATGCGCCGTCAACGAGTGCCGCCGATTCCAGGTCTTCGGGAATGCCCGCCATAAAAGACCGCAACAGCCACAATGCATAGGGAAGGGCAAAGGTCGTATACGCAATGACCAGGGAGACAATGGTGTTTGAAAGGCCAAGCCGCACCAGCATCAGATAGAGCGGCAGGATCAGCACAACCGACGGCAACAGGTAGGTAAACAGGACCAGGAAAGCCAGGCTCTCCCGACCCCGATAGCTGAAGCGAACCAGGCTGTAGGCGCCAATCGTTGCTATGGCCACGACAACGATGGTCGTGGTTGAGGAGAGGATCACGGAGTTGGCGAAGTAGCGCAGGAAATTTGTATCTGCCAAGAGCCGCAGATAATGCGCCGACGTCCAGCTTTCCGGCAACATCGTCGGCGGCCGCCGGAACAATTCCGACTGCGGTTTCACCGATGTCACAAGCATCCAGAACAACGGAAATGCCACCATGACAACGATGGCCCAGGCCAGGAGATTGAAGGCGGCTGCACGGATTTTCATGAATCTTGCGCCCGCGTTCGCCGGATATACCAGATCATGAAGGCCAGCATGATCATCATCATGACCACCGCATATGCCGCGGCCATACCCATCTGGTTGAGCGCGAAGGCCTCCTTGTAAACGAGCAGCGGCAGCGTTTGTGTCGAAGTAATCGGTCCGCCGCCGGTAAGCAGGAAGATCAGATCGAACTCTTTGAAATCCCAGATGGCGCGCAACATGATGATGACCACGAGGACCTCGCGCAGTTGCGGCAGCGTCACATCGAAGAACCGGGAAATCGGTCCGGCGCCGTCGATCCGGGCTGCTTCGTATAGCTGCTCGGGTATCGTTTGCAGACGGGCAAGAACCGCGATGACAACAAACGGAAAATACTTCCAGGCGCCGACCAGTATGACCGAGACCATCGCATTGGGCATCGAGCCGAGATAATCCAGCGGAAATTCGATGATGCCGGCGGCCATCATCAGATGATTGAGAATTCCGTAAAGGTCATTGAACAGCCATTTCCAGACCAGCACCGCGACGACGGTGGATATGAAATAGGGAAACAGGATCAGCGACCGAGCAAGGCTGCGAAACCAGATGTTCTGGTGAAGGACCAGCGCCATGCCCACCCCGAAAATGATCTGAAGCGTCAAGGTGCCCGCCGTCCAGATTATGTTGGTCCGCAGCGAGGTCCAGAATTCGCCCTTTGCCAGAAGCGCCCGATAGTTGCCCAGTCCGACCCAGCTTCCTTCCAGTGTCGGCGTGTAGATCTGGAACAGGGACAGATAGATGGCTGAAACCAGCGGGTATACGATAACCGCACAGAACACGAGAACCGTGGGCGCGATCAGCACCAAGCCCAGCATCGAGTACTGGCGCTCGAGGACTGTCTGTTTCGGGCTGGCCATGACGGGGAGGTCGGGGCCGCCGGCCAGGCTGCCGGCGGCCGTGCTGCGGACCTAGCCTTTCATGATGGCTTCGATGGCCGCCACGGTTTCACCGATAACCGTGTCAGCGTTTTCGCCATTCAGAACAACCCGCTGAACCATGTCGGCGATCGCGCCCGACCCGACAATTTCGCCGGCTTTCTCGTTGGACGGATGCGCTGCCGATTCATAGCCAAGGTTGAATCCGCCGGCTGCGGAAGCTGCCATCAGTTCGACCTCATCCGGATATTTCTGGATGATTTCGTTGGCCTGATAATCCGGGTTTTTGTTGATCGACTGAAGCACCGGCAGCACATGCCCAGGGGCGGCGTGGAGTTGCTTGATGTAGCCCTCCGGCTCGAAAAGGAACGCCGCGAAAGCCTTCGCCGCCTCTTTCTGCTGGGATTGGGCGGGGATGAACACACTCGGGAAATCATTGAACGTCCACGGTGCGACATCCGTTGAAATGCGCGGATAGGTGACACAGGTGATACTGTCGGCGATGGCGGGATTCTGCGCATTGACATTGCCCAGGACCCGGCCGGTGTAGATGCCGGTTGCCGTGGCGCCGCTGACAAAGGCGGTAATTGCTTCGCCCCAGCTATAGTTGGTCGCGCCCGGCGGGCACAGCTCACGCATGGATGTGTAGAAATCAAGCGCATCCCGCGTGCCCTGATTGTCCAGGGCAACATTCAGATCCGGATCAAAGACCTGACCGCCAGCCTGGTGGATAAAGCCGATGAAGATCAGCGTGGTCATCGAATTTCGGCCATAGGGCAGGGGCGCACCGTAAATGCCGCCCTTCTGCATGGCCTGGCAGGCAGCGCGCAACTCGTCCCAGGTTACCGGTTCCTTGTCGATCCCGGCATCCGCCATCAGATCCCGTCGCAGCCACAACATGTTGGCAGCCGAGTTGCCGATGCCGGTGCCGACATAATTGCCATCGGCCGCCTTGAAGACTTCATTGGCGCCGGGGAAATAGTCATCGGCGCCGATCGCCGCGATGACATCGTTGAAGGGTTCAACGAGCCCGTTGGCATAATAGGACTGGATGGCGAAAGAAGGCAGATGGGTTACGATATCGGGGACTTCGCCGGACGAAAACGCGGCGGCAAGTTGTGGCGCGTAACCTTCGTCCGATGTCGTTTCGAAGACCACCTTGACCCCGGGGTTGGCGGCTTCAAACGCGGCAATCTGGAAATTGTAGGCTTCGACCTGCAAGGGTGCGCTTTGCGGTGACCACCAACGCAGCGTGGTTTCCTGCGCAGAAGCCTTGAACGGCAGGGCGCCGATCGCTGTTGTCGCAGCGAGCCCAGCCAGGGCTGTTCGCCGGGAAACACCACGTTTCTTGTTCGCTGATGAGTTCATTGTGTCACCTCCAGGGCTTATTAATGTTCACATAACGCACTAATGTTCGATATAAGACCGGACTGGCATGTGCACGCAAGGGAATTTGTATATTTTCCGCCTATGCGGACACACGGCGCGATGTGTTAGACGATGGGCCGGAGCCGGACCGGGCAGTGAAGCGAGATGACCCAGAAAACGGAAAAAGCGGAGAAGACGGCAGACGGCGCGGCCACGCGATCCGCGCGGCGGTCCGGCCTGATGACGGCATCGGCGGATCGAACCGAGGATCAGGATGCAAACGGCCTCAATCCCCGAGACTATGTCAGTTCGCTGGCCCGGGGGCTGGAGGTTTTGCGCGCCTTCAACCGGACCGGCCGGAAGATGACGCTTTCCGAAGTTGCCGCTGAAACCGGCTTTACGCGCGCCGGCGCGCGACGGATCCTCCTGACCCTGGTCCACGAGGGATATGCCGTGGCCGACGGCAAACTGTTCGATCTGACGCCGCAGGTTCTGGAACTGGGATATTCGGTTCTGTCGTCAAAGGGCGCCTGGGACATCGCGCGCCCCTTCATTGAACACCTGTCTGAGGAAATTCAGGAATCGGTGTCCGCGGCGGTGCTCGACAATTTCGATGTCGTTTATGTCGGCGGAGCCCAGTATCACCGAATTATCAGCGTCGGAATTTCCGTCGGCGCCCGTTTTCCGGCTCACTGCACCGCCAACGGACGTGTTCTTCTGGCCGCGCAGCCGGATGACACCTGGCCGGGCATGCTGCAGCGTATCCCACTGACAAAGATGACAGAAATGACCGTCACCGACCGGGTGGAATTTCGCAAGATTCTCCAGCGCGTCCGAAAAGAGGGCTTTTCAGTCGTGGATCAGGAACTTGAGATGGGCCTCATCTCTATCGCGGTTCCGGTCCGCAGCAGTTCGGGTGCCTTGGTTGGAGCGATCAACGTGGGCGTGCCGACGATCCGCATGTCCCCGGATGAACTGATCGAAATCATTCTCCCGAAGCTCCGCGCGACCGTGTCGATGATCTCGCAAGCGCTCAAGCGCTGACACGGGTGCTATGTCGCGAACCGGTCCGGACTGAACTGTGCCGGATCATGGGGCGGCTTTGTACCCATAACCGCCGCGGCGGCCATTTTGGCGACGAGGGGCGCGAGCGTATAGCCGGCGTCCCCGGGGACGGCCATGATGACCCGTTCGGATTGCGGCAGGGCGCCGACGACCGATGCGCCGTCGATCGTTGTGTTCATTCCGGCCCAGGTCCGGATTATGCGCATTTTGCCAATCGCGGGCACGAGCCTGGCCGCGAGCGCCACATTTCCCAGCAGCGAGTTCCACTGCACGGCCGGGACGGCGGCCGCGCCCCTGTCCCGTGCCGGCCACCCGCCGCCGATGACGATCTGGCCCGATTGGAACTGTTTCAGCGTAATGGAACGTTCCGCATGCTGGATCAATTGATGGATGCCGGTTTCACAGTTTTCCGTAATGTTCATGTGCAGTGGCTCGGCCCTTGTGGGAATAAGGGTTCCGAGCTTCTCGGTCAGCGGCCCGGCGCCCCAGGCCGCCGCGATGACAGCGAGGTCTGCGGTGTAAATTGAACGTTTTCCGATCGCCTCGATGCCGTTTTCGCCGGCCGCTATCTGATCGATCCAGTCCGTTACGAGATTTGCGCCGGCTGCGACGGCGTGTTCGCGGAAGCGCTTGTTGGCCGCCAGCGGATTGAGTTTGCCTTCATCATGACAGAGTTCAGCGCCGATGATCTGGGCGCCAAGCCACGGCGCGATTCCGTCCAGAGCGGACCGGTCCAGGATCTCAACCCGAAGGCCCTTGCGGCTTTCCCGTTCGGCCTTCTCCTCAAGAAAGGCCAGTTGACCGGGGTTTTCGGCCAACATCAGGCCGCCCCGTCTGGAAAGTTCAAACGGACCATCGGTGGCGTCGAGTGTCTCCCACAGATCCGCCGCCGCACGATAGAAAGGAAGCGCGGCTTCAACGGCCGGCACCTGATCGGGATAGAGGCGCATGAACCGGCTTTGCATCTGGACATGCAGGCTGCCGGCATTGGCGGTGCTGCCGGCATTCGTTCCCGCATCGACAAGCGTGACGCGACATCCGCCCCGCGCCAGTTCGCAGGCACAGACAAGCCCCACGATACCGCCGCCAACGACGAGAATGTCAGCCTGTCTCATCCAGCGCCTCTTGCGCGGCCAAAATTGCTGCGATGCTGACGGGTTTGATCGGTATTCGTGGCGCGAAATGGCTGTAATCGTCCAGTGGCTTTCCCGTCGCCTGTGCGACGAGCCGGGCGGCCACCGGGCCGCAGTAACGGCCCTGGCACCGGCCCATGCCAACGCGGGTCGCGCGCTTCAGTGTACCGGCGTGTCCGGGTGCGTCCGCAAGACCATCGGCCAGTTGCTCAAGGCTGATTTCCTCGCAGCGGCAAATCACGGTCTCCGGGGGCGCGCGGGAGGGGTCCGTCGGGGCAATGTCGTGAAGGCGCCAAAGGGCCGCCTGAAATGCCCGGTGCCGGTCCAATTCGCGTTGATCGGCCACGTTACCGCCAATGCCGGGATAGCCCAGCCTTTGGGCGGCGGCCCGGCCGGCGATGCGGCCTTCGGCCATGGCTGCCGGCGCGCCGCCCAGGCCGGCACAATCCCCGACCGCGAACAAGCCCGGGATGCTGGTTTCAAGAATGTCGCTGCGCTGGCATTTCAGATGCCCAAATGCCGGCTCGTAGTCCATCTTTGCGCCAAGCAACCGCAGAATCTCGTTTTGCGGTTCGAATCCCTGATTCATGCAGACGGCATCGACCAGGACGGACATCGTCTTGCCGGTGGAATGTCGGAAGTGCGCCCGCAATCGGTCTTCCTCAGCGTCGATCCGCGCCAGCCGGGTCGCATTGCGGACAGGCACCCCCCGGCTCCGCAAATTGCCGATCATGCTCAGCCCCCTGAAGGCCAGTTCCGGATTGGCCAGCATCATCTTCAAACCGGACAACGGCCGGACGAAAGGTGTTGGGGCAGCCTCCGCCACGATGGAGATGTGCGCGCCGGCCTTGGCGAGCTCCAGCGCAACCTGCACATTCAGCGGTCCCGATCCGCACACGGCAATGTGTTGCCCCGGCGCTGTGCGGTAGCTTCGCCAGAGGGTCTGTGCTGCGCCGGTGGTCATGACGCCGGGAAGTGTCCATCCCGGCACCATGCAGGGACGCTCGTAGGCGCCGGTGGCAACGATGGTCGATTTCGGTTTGGCGATGATGGCGGCGCCGGCTTTCTCTGCCAGAAACAGCGGGCCGTCGAATGCGCCCCAGATTTCCACGCCGCCCAGCAGCTCGGCCCCGCTGTCGCGGGCTGCGGCGAGAAGATCCGCGCCCTGTTTTTGCTGGTCGTCGAGCGGGCGTGCGTCGCCGCACTGCTTGAAGTACTGGCCGCCAGGCACCCTGCGTTCATCCACCACGATGACAGACGCATCCGCCTGCCGTGCCGAAATCGCTGCGGACAATCCCGCCGCCCCGCCGCCGATGACCAGGATGTCGGGTGTGATGGTTCGGGCCTTGCCGGTTGCCGGCTCGGCCTTCGCTTCGTCCAGAGGTGCGAATGCAACCTGGGTCTCGACATTCAGGCCCGGCACCGCGTCTGTCATGCAGGCGCGTTTGTTCGGCACGCCGTTTACGGTGACCAGACAATCCTGGCAAACGCCGATCCCGCAAAAGATGCCGCGGCCATTGTCCTTTGCGGTGTGACGAAACGTTTTGTGACCGGCCCTGGTCAACGCTGCGGCGAGGGACAAGCCGCTGCCTGCTTCAACGTCCTTCCGATCGAAGGTGAATGTCGTTTCAGACATGACCCAACTTCAGGAGCTTGTCGCGGACGGCCACAAGTCTCGCGACCGCGTCAGATCGCCATGCCACTCTCTTCGGCAGTTCATCCTCGGCGCACACTGCGCGCCGCTGGCGTTCAACGAGATCGACCAGGTCGCTGCTCCAGTTGACGGTTTCCCCGCGTGACTCACCGATGCGCTTGTAGGCGGCACCCATTCGCGCCGCATGTGCCTTGATCCCGCCGGGCGTATTCAATTCCACTGTCTCGAAGGGGCCCGAAAGCGCCCAGCGCGGGCCGAGACCAACCCGCATCACCGCATCGATCCCCTCGACATCCGTTACGCCTTCCTCGACCAGTCGGTAGGCCTCCCGCAATACCGCGCCCTGCAGGCGATTGACGACAAAGCCCTCGATCTCATGGCCCAGGACCACCGGCGCGAACCGGCAGTGGCGGAATAGCGCGGCGGCGTGTTTCATCGCCCACGCCTGCGTTCCCGGCGCCGGACAAAGTTCGATCAGCCGGAGAATGGCCGGCGGATTGACCGGATGGGCAACAAGACACCGGGCCTGTTGGCGCTCATCGGTGACGATGCGGGATATCGGAATCGCCGATGACGCGGTTGCCAGAACTGTTTCCGGCCCGGTTGCGGCCAGCAGCTCGGGAAAGGCCGATCGCTTGAATGCAAGGATTTCCGGGCCGCATTCAAGGACAAGCGACGCGGAACTGAGACTGTCGCCAAATCCGTCGCAAACGGTCAGCGCCCCGCCCTTGCCCTGGCGGAGACCGGCCAGTTCCATGGCTTCGGTCTGGGAATCGAATTCGGCTTGCGCCTTGCTTCGGCGTGTTTCGTCTGGTTCCGACAGCCAAACGCGGCAACCCGCGTCGCACAGGGCGGCAGCGAATGACGTGCCTATGAAGCCGGCCCCAAGGATGGCAACCTCTGTTTGCGGTGTCTGCGGCAATGCCGGACCTTTTGCTTGCAATGGTTCGCCCAGCGAACAAAAGTGCGCTTCTGTCAGGCGAGTAGTAGCTGCAAGAAAAGGACTGCGCAATATGACTGTCGCTCAGGATCTGCAAGGCCGAAAGGCGGTCGTAACCGGCGGGATGCGCGGTCTCGGCAGGGCGATTGCCGATCGGCTGGCGGCATCGGGCGCCGCAATTGCGGTCATCGATCTGGACTGCAACGCCGATGCGGTTCCGTCCGGCTGGCGAACATTCTCCTGCGATCTCGGTGCGCCGGATGCCGTGTTGAAACTGGACGGGTTCGGCGCGGAGATGGGCGCAGTGGATATCGTCATCGCCAATGCCGGCATTGTGCCGCCGTGGCGCGGCATCGCGGAACTGGACCCGCAGGAGTGGCAAAGGGTGATGGCCGTCAATGTCTGGGGCGTCGCGGCAACGCTCGGCGCCCTGTCAAAGCCGCTTGCCCGCTCGGCCCATGGCTCGGCCGTCGTTATGGCGTCCATCAATGGCTACCGGGCGCATCCGAAACAGGTGCTCTACAGCGCATCGAAACATGCCGTGATCGGTGTCATGCGCGCAGCCGCGCTCGATTTGGGCAGGAACGGAATTCGGGTCAATGCGTTGGCGCCCGGTCCGATTGCCACCGATGCCCTGTTGGCACGGGTGGATTCCCGCCATGCCGGGGGCGGACCGGATCAGGCGTCGGTTCTGGAAGAACTGGCCGCTGAAACGGCTCTGGGCCGCATCGCGACCGCACAAGACGTGGCGAATGCCGCGCACTTTCTCGTTTCGGATGCTTCGGCGGGCATGACGGGCTCGGTATTCCCCGTCGAAGCCGGGCTTGCCTGAAACCGGTCGACTAACCCAAAGGCTTCCAGCCCGCATCGGCGAGAATGTCGTGGCTGGCCTTGATGTCGCCGTCGGGGTCGGCACCCGGCTGCAATGCATCCGTAATGATCTCCAGCACCGTCACCCCTTTGTAGCCGATATCATTCAGTGCGTTCGCCGAAGGGCCAGGTTCGACGATGCCGGTGCCGAGGCGATCGTGCTTGAATTCATCATAGCCGGAATCGGAAATGTGCACGTTCATCACGAGGTCGCCGAGCAGGCGGATGGCCTCGGCGGGGTCTTCCTTGATGAATGCGCTGTTGCAAACGTCGAAATTGACACCAACCTCCGGGCCGATAAGCGCCGCCGTATCGATCATGTCCTGTGCTGTCGGCAGGTAGGTGAAGGGCACATTTTCCAAGAGCAGCTGAACGCCTGTTCCCTTCGCGTGATTGACCAGGTCCTTCATGCCTTCGACGAACCAGTCCAACATCCACTGGTGCGGGGGATTGATCAGGCTGTTTACCGGTCCCGGGATCGCGACGACATAGGGGCAGGAAAGTTCGGCCGCGAAATCGATCGCTTCGCGGTACCGGTCCAGCGTGTACTCTCGCATCAGTCGGTCGACGCCGTTGGGATTGTTGTCGAGAAGGGGATAACAGAAGGAACCAATCCGGGTGCCTTCCCCGTCAAGCCATGTGGCATAATCCCGGCGATCCTGCGCGCTGAGTTCGCGCGGCCAGCAATGGGGCGGAAAAATCATCAACTCGAATATGTCATATCCAAGCGACCGCAGATGCTTGCAGGCGTCCAATCCGCTATGTGAATACAGGAACGGAAATGTGCTTGCCGCGACATCGAGTTTGGTCATTGGAGGGGATCCTTTTCGCGTAACGGTCGGGTACCGACATGTTCACTCTACGCACAAATGTTAGTATATCGCACAGGATTCGCTATTCAATTGGAATGTGAGGGGGTCGGATGGCCAGCACGCTTTTTTCACCGATCGCCCTGCGCGGATTGACCATCCCCAACCGGATAACCGTATCGCCAATGTGCCAATACTCGGCGACAGGCGGTGTCGTTGGCGATTGGCACCTGGCCCACCTGGGTCAGTTTGCCCTGTCCGGTCCGGGGCTGATTGTCGTCGAGGCAACCGGCGTCGAGCCCCAAGGCCGGATCACGCCCGGCTGTGCCGGGCTTTACGACGATGAAACGGAAGCCGCCCTCGCGCGGATTGTCGGGTTCGTGAAGTCGGTCGGCGACAGCCGCATCGGGATTCAACTGGGGCACTCGGGCCGGAAGGGAAGTACCGTATCACCCTGGGAAGGCGGGGGGCTGGTCGAGGGGCCGGAATCCTGGGAACCGGAAGCGCCGTCCGCTGTCCCGTATTTGCCGGACTGGCCGGCGCCGATCGCCATGGATGATGCAGCGCTGGCGCGGGTGAAGGCGGCATTCATACAGGCCGCGAAACGGGCGCACAGGGCCGGCTTCGACCTCGTCGAAGTCCATGTCGCCCATGGATATCTGCTGCACCAGTTTTTGTCTCCAATCACCAACCGGCGCACCGACAGATATGGTGGGAGCCTGGCGGCGCGGATGCGATATCCGCTTGAGGTGTTCAGGGCTGTTCGCCGGGCCTTTCCCGAAGACAGGCCGGTGATTGCCCGGTTGTCGGCGACGGACTGGATCGAAGGCGGTTGGGATATCCAAAGTTCGATCGCGTTTTGCCAGGCATTGAAGGAACAGGGTTGCGATATGGTCGATGTGTCCAGCGGCGGTCTGGATCAGCGTCAGGAAATAACTGTCGGTCCCGGCTATCAGGTCGCGATGGCGCAAACCATCCGGCGCGAGGCTGGTCTGCCGACCATGGCTGTCGGGCAGATAACGGACCCTATACAGGCGGAAACAATATTGGCGGCCGGGCAGGCGGATATGGTCGCGTTGGCGCGTGGGATGCTCTGGGATCCGCGCTGGACCTGGAAAGCCGCCGTCGCCCTGGGTGAGGAGATCGGCTTGCCGGCACCCTATGCACGGTGCAATCCGGCACTGCGCTCCAAGCCGTTCGTCACGAGGACGTAGGACATGGCGGACCTCTCAGACAAGACGGTCATTGTCACTGGCGCATCGAAAGGCATCGGCGCGGCAACTGCCGCCGCAATGATCGACGCCGGGGCCAGGGTGGTTGCGCACTATGGCAGTGATCGCGAGGGCGTGGTGAAGGCTTCCAGTTCCGCCACTTCCGGGCAGGTGACGCTCCTGCAGGCCGATTTTACCGACATGGCGGCTGTGGACCGGTTTTGGAATGAGGCGACAGACGCCGTCGGAGGCAGGATCGACGTGCTTGTCAACAATGCCGGAATAATGCGGCAGGACGGCGGGGTCCTGAGCCCGATTGCGGACTGGGACCGGATCTGGATCGAAGCGATGGCGGTGAATGTTCATGCGCCCGCAAGATTGCTGCGCCATGCGGTCGCCGGTTGGCTCACCGCTGGCGAACGGGGCGCAATCATCGGTATCGGAAGCTGGGCGGCGAGCCGCGGCACGGCCAATCCGGGCGCGATTGCCTATGCCGCGTCAAAAGCGGCAATCGTCGCTGCGACCAAAACGGTCGCGCGGAACTACGCCGACAAGGGTATCCTGGCATATGTCATTTCACCCGGGGTTGTGCGCACCCGAATGTCGGTGGACAGCGCCGCAAAAGTGGGCGGTGAAGCCGCTGTCACGGCCGCCTTGCCGATGGGTGAATGGGTTCCGCCATCGGATATCGGTGAGCTTGCCGTGTTTTTGGCCGAGGGGCGTGCGCGCCATCTGACCGGTTCGACAATCGATGTAAATGGTGCGGCATATATTAGATGAGCCTACTCCGCTGCGTCTCTCCGGCTTTCGATCGCGTCGACGATCCCATCCAGTTCCTCCATCAGCGGCACCATCCGTGCCACACGCGACCGGCCTTCTTCGCCAAGGCTTTCAAAGGTTGTGATCGGCGCCCGAACATCACCGACCGGGTGGCCGGCGGCTGCCGCCAACGCCTTGGAATAGCATTGATGCCCGTAGAGCGGATGTCCCCGGGTAATAATCGCGTCGAATTTGCCAATGATGCGCTGCACCGCCCAAACGTCGTCCCACCGCGCCTGTTCGGCCCATTCCACAAACTTGACTGTCGCGCGCGGAATGTAATTGCCGTAGGGATTCACATATCCCTTGGCCCCCATCTTGAAACTCTCCAGGACCTGCTGACCGGCCCACACATTCATCAATCCATCGCTTTCAACAATAATTGCGTGAATGCGTTCAATGCGCTGGGACGCCTCCTTGATATACCGGATCTGCCCGAAACTCTTGGTCAGTCGGCCAACAAGCTGCGCGGACATATCCACATTGGACGTGAACGGATTGTTGTAGAGCATGATCGGCACATCGACCGCTTCACAGATGGCCCTGTAGTAATTGAATATCTCGTCGTCGGTGGGTGTGTAGTAGTAGGGCGGGATGATCATCAATCCGTCCGCGCCCAAATCCTGCGCCTCTCTCGAGTAGCGCACGGCATTGGGCGTATAGGCGTTCATGCTGCCGACCATGACGACCATGCGGCCGGCGACATACGCAACCGTCGCCTTGACGAACGCTTCGCGCTCCGCATCGGAAATGGTCAGGAATTCGCCGGTGGTTCCCAGAATGATGATGCCCGGCACGCCGCTGGCGATCTGCCAGTCGAGAAATCCCTGCCACGCCTCATAGTCGATCTCGTGTCCGCCGGGCGTGAACGGTGTAATGGTGACAGTGTAGCTGCCGCTGAATTGCCTTGGGGTCATGGTCGGTTCCTGAATTGTCGGCATGTGGGCGTGGTCGTGCGTGTTCGGGCTGCGGTGTCGATCGGCATATGGGCATGATATCCGACACGGAAATCCTGGTTATTGGCGGCGGCATCGCCGGCTTGATGACCGCCTGGTATCTCGCCCGGGAGGGCGTTGAGGTGACGCTGGTCGAGGCCGGCGATCTCGGCGCCCGGGCATCGGGCGCAAACGCCGGTTCGCTGCACCTGCAAATTCAATATCCGGAATTTGTTGCCTACGGCGAAGACTGGGCCCGCCTGTATGCCCCCACTCTGCGTTTCCTGAAGGCATCGATCGCCATGTGGGCGGCATTGCCCGGGGACCTCGATTCCGATCTTGATGTGCATTTGGGCGGCGGCCTTGTTGTGGCGCGCACGAGAGAACAGATGCGCCGGATCCGGGCCAAGGCGCAAATCGAGGCAACTGTGGGGGTCGAGACGGAAATACTCGGCCCCGCCCTGTTGCGGGATGTCGCTCCGTATCTGTCCGGGGCGGCGATCGGCGCTGGTTTTTGTGCAAGCGAAGGCAAGGCCGATCCGCTTCGCGCAACACCGGCGGTCGCGCGCGCCGCGGAACAGGCCGGCGCGGCGATTTGGTGCGAAACCCGCGTAACCGGCATCGGGAATTTTCCGTCCGGGTTTCAGGTGACAACAGATCGCGGGACCTTCCGAGCCGGAAAGATCGTGAATTGCGGCGGTGCCGCGGCGGCAGAGATTGCCGCGATGGTCGGCATGGAGATCGAATTGGGCGGTTTTCCGCTCCAGGTTACGGTAACCGAGCCCCTGGCACCGCTGATCCCGCATCTGGTTTACTCGGCGGCCGGAAAACTGTCGCTGAAACAAAGGGCAAACGGCAGTTGCATCATCGGTGGCGGGTGGTCCGCCCATGTCCGGGAAGACGGCGACCTTGCGATCGATCCCTGCAACTTTGCCGGCAATATGGCGATGGCCGCCGATGTGGTCCCCGCCATGGCCCATGCGCGGGCTGCGCGCAGTTGGCCGGCCTGGGTCAACGGCACGCCGGACTGGCGGCCAATCATCGGCGAGGCGCCCGGTGTCCCCGGATACTTTCTGGCGCTCTTTCCCTGGGTCGGGTTCAGCGCCGGGCCAATGACCGCGCGGACCATCGCCGACCTTGTGCTTGGCCGTGAGCCGCCGATTTCGCTCTCCGGTATCTCGGTCCTTGAGGATTAGCAATACATGCATTTCCGGCCCGGTCAGGATGTGCCGCCGTTGCCCTGGGTTTTGGCCGCAGCTTTGCGCTTGTACGCCCGCCAGGTCATGGCCCATTTGGCGGGATCTTCGAACACGTCACCCTTGACCTGCGCAATCGGCTGATTGTGCGGCGCCGACTTTACAAGTTCCGGATCCGTCCGGGCTTCTCCGGCAATTTGCGCAATGACGCCGATCCACTGATCAAGGTCCTCCTTTGACCAAAGCTCTCCGGCCTCGGGAGTGAACGGTTCGGCGACGACCCACGGCTCGTGGCTCATCCACCAGGGATCAATGCCATAGTCCGCCATGCGGTTTGCAAAATCGGCGGTGCCGACCCCTGTCTCCTCGGCAAGCGGACCAAGCGACCATCGGGTCATTTCCATCCGCCTTTTGCCGACACCGGGATTGGAGATTTCAAGGCCCGGGATTTCAGACAGTTTCTTGTCCATGTAATTGTTGGCGACGACTGATATATCGGAGGCCAGTTTGATGCCTTCGGCACCCATGGCGCGGGCCCACGCATAGGCTTTGACAACCTGCGGAATATTTCCCCAGAACTCACGCACCTTGCCGGCCGATTTGGGCCGGTCTTCGTCCAGAATGTACCGATCGCCGTATTTTGCGACGACCGGCACCGGCAGATAGGGCTCAAGCAGTTCCGTGCACCCGAAGGCGCCCACGGCAGGACCGCCGCCGGCCTTGGGTGCGCCGAATGTCTTGTGCAACATGAACATGCAGGCATCAAAGCCGAGTTCCCGCGCCGACAGCCTGCCCATCACGCCATTGAAGTTGGCATGGTCGTAGAAGCACAGGGCCCCGGCCTCCTTTGCAACGCGCACCCATTCTTTGATCTCCGGATTGTAGATTCCCATATCGTCCGGATTGTTGATCATGATCAGCGCCGTCCTGTCGCCGACCGCCGCCTTGAGCGCCTCAAGCGAAGGGTAGCCGTTTTCCTCCAGCGGCAGGTTCACGACCGCAAAACCGGCCGCGGCAGCCGTCGCCGGATTGCACGGATGCGCCTGGACGGACGTGACCATCTCCGTTTTTTGTTCCAACTGCCCGCGGTCCGCCCAATAGGCACGCGCCAAGGCCGCCATTGTATAGGCGGCGTCGGCCCCGCCGCCGGCCTGGAAGATGAACCGGTCCATGCCGGAAAGGTTTTGCAGGATTTCATCGAAATCGTGGATGATCTCGAGCACCCCTTGCAGGGTGTCGGGGTGCTGGTAGGGGTGCGTTTCGGCAAGCTCCGGGCGCAGCGTCGCATATTCGGCCGTCTTGGAATTGTATTTCATGGTGCAGGTGCCGAACAGGCTGACCCCCATCATGCCAAGCGTCATCTGGCTCAAATGAAGATAGTGCCGTTGTGCCTCGAATTCCGTGATCTCCGGCAACGCGACGCTATCCTTGCGGGCCATGTCATCGGGAATGAGATCGGCGCCGATGCTTTCCGCAATCTCCGGCTCCGGCTCCGGGAACAGCTGGCCGCGTGCGCCGGCCTGCCCCGTTTCCATGACGACAGGTTCATCCCACTTGGCGGCGTGAAATTTTGGCAGGCGGGTCATTTCAACACCTCCTTGAGGGAAGCCGCCAGGCGGCGGATATCGGCTGCCGTATGCACTTCGGTCACGCAGTAAAGCGCTGACTGGCCAAGGCCTGTCTCGCCGCCGGAAAGATCGACGCCGCCAAAGATGTTGTGGTCGCGCAGCGCATCGTTGACCTGCGCCACCGTGCGGCCCGTCTCGTCAAAATTGACAACGAATTCCTTGAAAGTCGTGTCGGGCCATACGATCCGCACCCCGGGAATCTTGGCCACAAGCATGGCCGCATACCGGGCGCGGGAAACAATCAGATTCCCAAGTTCGCGGAATCCGTCCGGCCCGAGCAGGCTCATGTAAACCGCGCCGGCAATCGACCACAGATATGTGGAATTGCCGGTCCAGTCCTTGCCATGTTCGCGCATGCCGTAGGAGTTCTGGTGCGGGACGGCCAGCCCGAAACCGAACTCTCCGTCCTGTTGCGTGTCCGCGATGGAAACGAGAAAGCCATTGTATTCGCGGACATATTTTTCTTCATCCCGCGAAGCGACAAATCCGCCGACACCACCACCGCAATGCATGTGCACACCCAGCGGCTGGACCGGGCCGGTGACGATATCCGCGCCATAGTCGCCCGGCGCCTTGATCACACCCAGGCTGATCGGATCGACACCGACAATGGTTTCAGCACCCGCCGCCCGTGCCAGCCTGGCGATTTCCGCCGCGCCGGTTTCGATCGTTCCGAGATAGGCCGGATTTTCAAAATATACCGCAGCCACATCGCCGCCGAGCTTCGCCTTGAGATCGGCGATGTCCAATCGGCCCGTGTCGGGGTCGGCCGCTATGCGAACCGCCTCGATGTGGCTCGCCATTTCGGATGGCTGGCAATAGGTGCCGATCACCGACAGGCGTTCCGGATCGGACAATGTCGGCACCAGCACTTTTGACCGGCCGGTGATCCGGGCCGCCATGCGGATGGCATGGCCGGCTGCGCATCCCCATGAATAGACCGGCTGTTGCACGACATCGAGATTGAGCAACGCGCCCAATTGCGACGCGAATTCGAACCATGCCTGGTTCCGCCCGTGATCGGACTGGTAACTGCCCCACACATTGGTTGCAAATTCCGTGCGCCCGACAATCTCGTCGACGATCGCCGGAACATGATGCTGCCAGACACCGGCGCCCAGAAAACTGAGGTTGGACTCGCAATCGGCGTTTTTCTTCAGTTTCTCCACAAGGTGGCGTTTCAGGGCGATCTCACAGTCGAGCGCTGGCGGCAGATCCAGCGGTGCCGTTCGGTAATGATCCGCCGGTATCTGCTCAAACAGGTGTTCGACCGAAGGGACGCCGATTTCATCCAGCATTGCCTCAAGCGCACCGGGCGCCGATAGGGCCATCCAGGGATGCGCGCGGGGTTGGTTCATCATGTCTTTGTTCCTGTCTTGATCGACATTGTTGCACGCTATTTGTGCACAAAAGTTCGCAGATCGCACAAACGTAATCAACCGGTTCCGATCCGCATCATCATTTGACGGCCGGCTCCGGTCCGGACCCTGATGAAGCCGGATATCCGTTCATCGAGCCGCGCATCGCCGGTATCGACCCACAGCCTTGGCTGCCGGAGCGCCAGAAGCTTATCTTCCGTGGCCAGCACGATCAGGCCGTCCCGCCCGGCTTTCTCGACAATCGGTTTGCTGATTTGCTGGTTGCCCCTGCCAAGAAGAAAACCTTGTTGACCCGTAACCCCCAGCACGATTCGAACCCGGCGGTCGCCGCTCAAGGCTTCCAGGTCACGGGCACGCGCATCGCGTGCAACAACATTGCCGCCGGCAAGTGCGTCAATTCCGAGAATCGTCGGCGTATGGCCGGCGGCTCGCATCACCGCGCCTGCGCTGGTTCCGGGTCCGACAACATAGAGGACATCCCGGTCCATTTCGCCGACAATGGACGTTGCGGCCTGGGCCAGCGCGGCCGCGGAGTCCTGCCGCCTCCCGCCCTTTGACGCCTGCATCAGATTCTTCAGTTCCGGAACACGGGCAAGGCCGAACAATCGCGGTGTGATGATGCCGGCGCGCAGCGCTGCCTCATCGATATCCATGATCTCGGCCTCATCGTTCCAGCGGATTCTGCCGCCATCGGCAGCCAGGTTCGCCAGCGCCGAGCCGGCCGCGCCTGGTGAGACGGCAAACACGCCGGAATGCATCTTGACGCCGCACGGAATGCCGAGCATCGGGCGGCCGGCCGGCAGCACGCCTGCGATATCCCGCGCGGTTCCGTCGCCCCCGGCAAACATCACCAGATCGACGTCGCTCATGGCCGTGACAGCCCGGCAGGTGTCCTCGGCGGTGCCGGTCGGTCGTCCGATGTCCACGATATCCACTTTGAGGGGCAGGCCGACCGCCCAATCCGCGCCGAGCTTTCCGGCGGCGGCGGCGAGGCGGACATCGGGGGCAAGTGCCGCCAGTCGCTCCAGCGCAACGCGGGTGCGCAAGCCGGCGGTCGGCTTGGCCCCCAGGCGAAACGCCTCGGCAACCGCATCCGGACCGTCCGTGCCCTTGAGGCCCACGGCACCGCCGAGGCCGGCAAACGGGTTTACGATCAGTCCAATCCGCATGACGACAATCTGGTAGTTCCGTGTTGAACGCGCAATCAAAATGCGCACAGATGTTCGCAAAGGGAGAGTCAGATGGATCCACAGCCGGCGCAGGTACAACTGGGTAAGGACGTCCGCATTCGCCGCCTCATCACCGGCCTGTGGCAGGTCGCTGACCTGGAGCGGAATGGCAACGCCCTTGATCTGGAGGACGCCGCCGATGATTTGCTGGCCTATGCCCGCGCCGGTTTCGACACATTCGATATGGCGGATCACTACGGCAGTGCCGAGATCGTCGCCGGCATGGTTCACAATGCGATGCGGCAAGCCGGCGAAGTGCCACCGACAATTCTGACGAAATGGTGCCCCGAGCCCGGGCCGATGACCGCCGGCATCGTACGCAAAGGTGTCGAAACCGCGCTGAACCGCCTCAAGGTTTCCGCTATCGATGTCATGCAGTTCCACTGGTGGCGTTATGAATCGCCGGAATATCTTGACGCCCTGGCGCATCTGATGCGCCTGCGGGAGGAGGGTCTGATCCGCGAGATCGGGCTGACGAATTTCGATGCCGCCCATCTGCGGATGGTGGTCTCGAACGGAATCGAGATTGTATCGAATCAGGTGTGTTTTTCGCTCCTCGATCGGCGGGCGGCAGGTGAACTGTCACGCGTCGCTCTCGCCAATGACGTGGCCATTCTGGCCTTTGGGACACTGGCCGGCGGATTCCTTTCCGACAAATGGGTCGGCCGTGAAGAACCCGCGGACATCTCCGACTGGAGTGGGATGAAATACAAACGGTTTATCGACGCGGGCGGTGGATGGTCCCGGTTCCAGGGATTGATGAAGGCGGTGACGCAGGTTGCCCGAAAGTATGGAGTATCCGCCTCAAACGTCGCCACGGGCTGGGCCCTGCGGCACCCGGCGGTGCGCGCAACGATTATCGGCGCGCGATTGTCCAAGTCAGAGCATCGCGCCGACAATCTGCGCGCCCTGGCCCTCGATCTTGACGAGGAAGATCGCGAAGTGCTGACAGCTGCAGCCGGCTGTCTGACAGGCATTCCCGGTGATTGCGGCGATGAATACCGAAAGCCGCCCTTCCTTACGGCATCCGGCGACCTGAGCCACCACCTGGGTGCCTTGCCGCCGGTTTTTGATGTGTCGCCCGTGCCGGAAAGACCGGAGCGAAAGCGTGCGCGGAGCGGATCAATCTGGGAAGAAAAGGCCGGTTTCGCCCGCGCCATGCGTATTGGGGACCGCATTCTTGTCAGCGGAACGACAGCCACGGCACCGAACGGCGATGCGGTTTGCGAGGGCGATGCCGAAGGTCAGACCGTCTATATTCTGGACAAGGTTCTTGCCGCGATCGGATCCTTGGGCGGCGCCGCCCCGGACGTCGTCCGCACCCGCATATATCTTCGCCGCCCTGACGACTGGGAAAGGGTTTCAGCTGTCCATGCGCGGTATTTTGCCGACATCATGCCGGCCAATACGCTTGTCGGCGGAATTGATCTGGTCGGACCTTATGACGTCGAAATCGAGGCGGAAGCCATAGTGGACCAGCCGTAACAGGCTTTTGCGGGACGGCAGGGATTGACAGAATTGGCTTTCTCACTGACCTTAATTTCGCACAAAAGTTCGTTTTGCGCACAATGTGCGCCGCAAACCGGACGGAAGCGAGGGTATTGGCCCGGACCGGGTCACATGACAAGGGAGATCAATCAATGCTGAATAGACACCACTTCATTGCCGGGCTTACGGGTATAGCCTTGGCCGCCATGTCTTTCGCCGGCGTTCAGGCCAAGAGCCTTGACGATATTTTGTCGGACGGAAAAATCCGGATTGGCATCAACCCCAATTTTCCGAACATGAGCACGCGCAATGACGCAGGCGAGTGGGAAGGTTTCGATATCGAGATTGGCAAGGCGCTGGCCAGCGCGATCGGCGTCGAAGTCGAATGGGTGCCGACGGAAACACCACAACGGGTGCCGTTCCTTGTGTCGGACCGGATCGACATTTCGCTTGGCGCGCTGACCCGCAACACCGAACGGGCAAAACTCATCGATTACACCGTGCCCCTGCACACCGAGGTTCTGGCTGTCCTGGCGACCGACAAGATCGACGGCAGCAAGTGGGAAGACTTTAACAAGGAAGGCGTGACGCTGGCGAACATGCGCGGCAACTGGACGGTTGACTGGATCGGTGAAAACATGCCGAACGTCAAACTTGAACTTGTCGATACGCTGGCAGACACGGTGCGCCTTGTCGGCCAGGGCCGCGCGGACGCGATTGTCGAGAATATCGATTTCTTCATGGCATTCACGAAGAACTATCCGGATGTGAATTGGCGGGTTGTCGAAAATCCGATTTTTGTCGCCTATTGCGCAATCGGCGTTGCCCAGGGCAATGACAATTTGACCGAGGTGCTGAACATTGCGCTCTACAACCTCCATTCATCAGGAACGGTCAACGAGACCTGGGAAAAATTCTATGGCGCGCCGATGCTGCGCACGGTCGATCCCGACCCCTATTTCTGAGTATGGACTAGGGTACGGCCCGCCGCGAAAAATCCGGCGGGCCGCGCCCGGCTGATCAGGCGACATGAACTACAGGTTTCAGTTTGGGGTTGTCTGGGACAATCTGGACACCCTGCTGGAAGGTGCGATCCTGACTTTCCAGCTGGGTGTGTTCGCATTTGGCGGCGGCGTGCTGATTGGGCTGTTTGGAGCGGCCATCAAGACATACGGCCCGTGGCTGTTAAGGGTCCTGGTCGACAGCTACATTGTCTTTTTCACGAACACGCCGGCGCTCATCCAGATCTATTTCCTTTACTTCGGCCTGCCCGAAATCGGCATTCGATGGTCAAACGAGGCCTGTCTCCTGATCGGCTTGACCCTGAATGCGGGCGCTTATCTGACCTTGATCTTGCGGGCCGGTTTCCTGTCTGTGAGGATCACCGAGATCGAAGCCGGGCAAACCCTCGGAATGTCGCTGCTCCAGCAGGTCCGCTATATCATCGTGCCGCATATCGCCAAGTCGATTTACCCGGCAATGGCCAACTTCTTCATCGTCGTCTTGGTGATGGGAACGTCTGTCGGTGCACTGATCGGTGTCGATGAGCTGACAGGGCAGGCCATCAACCTGTCGACCGTGAACTACCGGTGGCTTGAATATTTCACCGTCGTGGCAGGCATGTATGTGGTGCTGACATTTATCGCCAGCATCGGGCTGGCCTTTCTGGGACGCTGGGCGTTCCGCGTAAAAGCAAAAATATTCTGATGGATCGGATTCTCAAGCAGGCCCCGGATTTTTTCAGCCCGGCGAACATGGTGCTGCTGGTTGAGTCGGCGGGCCTGACCCTGGCCATGACGTTTGTCGGGTGCCTGATCGGATTTGCGCTGGCTTTCGTGCTTGTTTACTTGCGGCAGACACCGGGATTGTGGGCGATACCGCTGCGCTGGACATGTATTGCCTATGTGGAAGTTTTTCGGCGCATTCCCTTCATTGTTGTGATTTATCTCGTCTTGTTCTTCATTCAGGCCGTCACCCCCGACGCCTCGCTTTTCACGATCGCAGTTATCGCAATCTGCCTTTATGCGGTTGCCTACACGGCTGAAATCATCAGGGGCGGGATCGAATCCGTTGCGGTTACCCAGGTTGAAGCCGCGGCGGCGATGAACCTGTCGCGTCTTCAGACCACGCTGACAATCGTTCTGCCACAAGCATGGCCCGTCATTGTCCCGCCCGCGATCGCCTTTGCCGTATCCTTTATCAAGGATACCGCTTTGGTCAGCCAGGTCGGCGTGTTTGAACTGACGTTCCGTGGCAAAGAGCTCAACAATCAGGGTTATTCGGGCATTCTCGTCTTTGGTACGATTGCCCTTTGCTATTTCCTGTTGTCGTTCCCGCTCAGCCTATTGGGTCAAAAACTGGAGAAACGCCTTGCCATACCTCGCGGTGAGCGACGTGCGCGCAAAATACGGTCCCGTTGAGGTCCTGCACGGAATATCCTTCTCGATTGAAGCCGGTGAGATCATTTCGCTGGTTGGCCCGTCAGGGTCGGGAAAGTCCACCGTTCTGCGGGCTTTGATGGGCCTGACGCCGATCACCGATGGCACCGTGGAGATTGCCGGGGAACACATGGACTATTCCAACGCGCGCGCGGTGCGCGAAGTCCGCGACCGCATGGCAATCGTTTTCCAGCAATACAATTTGTTTCAGAACATGACCGTGATGCAAAATCTGACGCTTGCGCCGATCAAGATCAAGGGTTGGTCAAAGTCGGAGGTGACGGACGAGGCGCGGCGGTTATTGTCGCTGGTTGGCCTGGCGGACAAGCATGATTCCTATCCCGACCAGTTGTCGGGCGGACAACAGCAGCGGGTCGCGCTTGCAAGAGCGCTCGCGCTGAAGCCCAAAATCCTCCTGCTGGATGAAGTCACCTCGGCCCTCGATCCTGAACTGGTGAATGAAGTGCTGGACGCCGTGCGAAAACTGGCCGCCGAGGGCATGACCATGATCATTGTCAGTCACGAAATGGGATTTGTCAGGGAGGTCGCCAACAAGGTGATATTCATGGATGTTGGTGAGATCATCGAGAGCGGCAAGCCATCGGATTTGTTCGACAAACCGACGACCGATCGGGCCCGGAATTTCTTCGGCAAGATACTTCGTCACTAATGCGGAGGGTGTGACAAGCGCAGCGGAAAGGGAAGATTGTGAATGATCAAATTTTACTATAATGCCGCGCCCAACCCGATGAAGGTTGCCCTGTTTCTGGAGGAAACCGGTCTCCAGTACACGCCAGTACCCGTCGACACCCGGCGCGGCGATCAGCACACGGCGGCCTATCGGGCAATCAATCCCAACGGCAAGGCGCCGGCGATCGACGATGATGGCGTCATCGTGTTCGATAGCAATGCGATCCTGTTGTATCTTGCAGAAAAGACCGGTCGGTTCATTCCGCAAGGCACGACCGCCGGCCGGGGCGAGCTGCTGTCCTGGTTGATGTTTGTCGCATCTGGCGTCGGCCCTTTCTCCGGCCAGGCCGTTCATTTCCGCAATTTTGCACCGTGCGACGACCCTTATCCGCGCAAACGTTATGACTATGAGGCGCGCCGCCACTGGCGCATCGTCGACGACAGGCTGGCGCAGGCGCAATATATGCTGGGCGACACCTACACCATCATCGACATGGCGGTCTGGGGCTGGGCGTCGCGGATTCCGTTCATGCTTGGCCACGACGATGCCATGGATGACTTCGCCAATGTCAAACGGCTGACCGCGGAGATCGACGCGCGCCCGGCGGCGATCAGAGCCAAGGCGATCAAGGATCAGCACAGCTTCAAGCCGACATTGGATGATGAAGCGATGCGGCACATGTACCCCCAGATATTCGCGCCGGATCCGACCTAGATGAACGAGCGGCGCGCTGGAACCACGGCAATCGTCACCGGCGCTGCTTCCGGCATTGGCAAGGCGATCGCAGAGCGCTTTGCCGATGACGGCATGTCGGTTCTGTGTGCGGACAAAAATGCACAAGGCGTCGCGGCTGTGGCGCGTGCCATCACCCGGGAGGGCCTGAGCGCCCGCGCCGTGGCGGTGGACGTGGCCGATCCCGGTTCTGTCCGGAATATGATTGCGATGGGCCTGGATTGGACCGGCCGCATCGACTGCGTTGCCGCCAATGCCGGGATTATGGTGGAAGGCGATGTCTTGTCGGTTTCCCTTGCGGACTGGAACCGGGTGATGGCGGTCAACGCCACCGGCTCGTTCCTGACAGCGCAGGCCGCCATGCCCCACCTCATCGAAAGCCGGGGTGCGATTGTGTTGACCGCCTCCACCGTCGGACTCGCGGGCATGAAAGGTGTTGCCGCCTATTCGGCCTCCAAGGGTGCGGTCGTGGCGCTGACCCGGCAATTGGCGGCGGATTATGCAGGACAGGGGGTCCGGGTAAACGCGGTCGCGCCCGGTGCGGTGCGCACACCCTTGTCGGAATCCCAGTTCAGGGCGCGGGCCGCCGATGAGGCGGAGTTCGAAGCGTTGATGACCGGTGTCATACGCCGCTATCCGATCGAACGATGGGGGACGGCCGGTGAAATCGCCGAGCTTGTGTTCTTTTTGGCAACCTGCCGTTCCGCATGGATCACCGGCCAGATTATCCCCGTGGATGGTGGTCTTCTTGAAATCCGCTAACGCAATTTCGTTGATCGGGCTTATTGTGAGGTTCGGTTCACTGGACGATCCGGAAGGATAAGGGAGCGCCCGATATGAAGATCTCCGCCATACGGGCCTATCAGGTTGATTTGCCACTGAAGGAGGGCCGTTATAGCTGGTCAAACGGCAACTTTGTCGAGGTGTTTGACAGCACCGTCATCGAAGTCGAAACCGACGGCGGCCTGCTCGGCTATGGCGAGTGTTGCCCGCTGGGGTCGGCCTATCTGCCGGCCTATGCCCTGGGTGTCCGGTCCGGCCTGGCGGAGATCGCGCCCCGTATCATCGGCCATGATCCCAGAGACCTGGGCGCGCTTAATCGCCATATGGACGCGGTGTTGCGGGGACATCCCTATGTGAAGGCCGGCATCGATGTCGCCTGTTGGGATATCCTCGGCAAGGTGACCGGATTGCCGGTATACAAGCTTCTCGGCGGCGCGGCACAGGAGGACATACATCTGTATCGCGCCATTTCGCAGATCGAACCCGACGCCATGGCCGCCAACGTGGCCGGATATCGCGACGAGGGTTACACGAAATTCCAGCTCAAGGTCGGTGCCGATGCCGACAGCGACATCGAGCGAATTCGTCTGTCATCAAACGAAATGGCCCCCGGCGATATTCTCGTGGCAGACGCCAACACCGGCTGGACCATGCATGAGGCGGCGCGGGTGGTGAATGCCGTGCGCGATGTCGATGTCTACATCGAGCAGCCCTGTCCCACCTATGAGGAATGCCTGGTTACCCGGCGGCGCACGGCGCTTCCCTTCATTCTGGACGAGGTGATCACCGGCGTGGACAGCCTGATCCGCGGATTGGCCGATGGTGCGATGGATGTCATCAATTTGAAGATTTCCAAAGTCGGCGGACTGACCAAGGCGCGGCTGATGCGCGACCTTTGCGTACAGGCAGGCATTCCGATGACGATTGAGGACACCTGGGGCGGTGATATCGTGACGGCCACAATCGCGCATCTGGCCCAGTCGACGCCGGAGGAGTTCTCGTTTTCGGCGACCGACTTCAATTCGTACGGCACGGTCGATATTGCGGAAGGTGCGCCAAAACGCGTCAACGGCACCATGCGCGCATCACCTGATCCGGGCCTCGGTATCTGCCCGATCATGGCCGCCCTCGGCGATCCGGTGCTCGCCGTCTGACATGCGTTCCGGCCGCACAATCCACATTGTCGGGTGCCACGCGGAAGGTGAGGTCGGCGATGTGATTGTCGGTGGTGTCGCGCCGCCGCCGGGCGACACCTTGTGGGAGCAGTCCCGCTGGATCGCGCAAGACGGCGGATTGCGGCAATTCCTTCTCAATGAACCTCGCGGCGGTGTCTTTCGCCATGTGAATCTTCTGGTGCCGCCGAAAAATCCGTCCGCGGTGATGGGCTTTATCATCATGGAGCCGGTCCATACGCCGCCCATGTCCGGCTCCAATTCGATCTGTGTGGCCACGGTCTTGCTCGATACGGGAATTGTACCCGTGTCGGAGCCGGAGACCCGCTTCACACTTGAAGCGCCCGGCGGGTTGGTCGAGGTGGTTGCGCGATGCCGCGACGGCAAGGCGCAGTCGGTCGGCATTACCAACCTGCCAAGCTTTGCAGATCGCCTTGATGCGACACTCGAAGTGGAGGGGGTCGGGGCGCTGTCCGTGGATACGGCATATGGCGGCGACAGTTTCGTTCTGGTCGATGCGGCGTCGCTGGGCTTTTCGCTGACGGCGGACGAGGCCCGGGAGCTTGCCGAAACCGGCATGAAAATCGTGCAGGCGTCCAACGAACAGTTGGGATTCCGGCATCCGGCCCTTGCCGACTGGACCCACTATTCATTCTGTCAGTTCACGGCGCCCGTTCAGGTGATCGACGGCGTTAAGACGGGCCGGAACACGGTGGCCATTGAACCGGGCAAACTGGATCGCTCGCCGACCGGCACGGGGTGTTCTGCCCGTATGGCCGTATTGCACGCCAGAGGTGAACTGGCGGTCGGTGAAATGTTCCGTGGCGTATCGATCATTGGCAGTCACTTCGACTGCCATATTGAATCGGTTTCCGATATCAACGGCACCACGGCGATCCGGCCATTCATCTCCGGTCGCGCCTGGATCACCGGCATCCATCAGGTGATGCTTGACCCCGATGATCCCTGGCCGCGCGGGTACCGGGTAGGCGACACGTGGCCCGGTTGTTGAGCGCATGCAGCCATCGGCGGTTCGTCCGATGTGCCTGTCCGGCGCTTTGGTGCCGGATTGCGCATTCGTTCTGACGCGCCAATGTTCAGACAGTGAATTCAGCGATCTGGAATCTGGCTTGCGTCATCGGTGTTGGCCAGAACCTGCTCGTATCGGTGCGACATGATTTCAATCACATTGCCGAAGGGGTCTTCGCAGTAGCAGATTTTCACCTTCCCGCCGGGAATGAGTTCCCATATCCGGGATCGTTTCCTGCCGCCGTTTTCGACAATCTCGTTAACTTTTGCTTCGACGTCATGGTGGGTGAAACCGACATGGAAGAAGCCGTTCTTCCAGTACTCCATCGTATCGTCGCGCCGTTCGGGTTTTGGCTCAAGAAACTCAAACAGTTCAAAACCGACACCGTCGGCCGTCACCATGTGGGCGATCTTCATGCCGCCATAGCGTTCGCCACAGATATCCGATGACAGATTGCCGAAATGGGTGCCGTCCGGCCGCACCTCGGCAGGACCGGCGATCAGAACCAGGCCGAAGACCTTGCGGTACCAAGCCATGGCTTCGTTGATGTCGGGAACGGAGACGCCGACGTGATTGAACGCGTGCGCGTGTGTCTGGGGCATTGGCTCGCTCGTCTCGTGCTTACAGGTGAACGACCTGGCCTGTGGCGGCGGATTCCTCGGCGGCAAGGGCGGCTTGGAGCGCCGCCATCGATTCTTCGGGCGTAATGACGGCCGGTGCGCTGTCGGTCAGGCAGCACTGGGCAAAATAGCTGAGCTCTTCACGCAATGCGCCGGTTGTCATTCCCCGCAACTGGGGCCAGTAGGTCGTATCGGGGCTTCTGAAACCATCCTTGGTACAAATACCGATATTGGGGAATGTGTCCTGGACATGGACAAAGCCGTCCGAACCGATAATGCTCATGCGCTCGTCGATATCGAACGGTGTTTTGTCGGGCATGCACCAGACCGTCTCCAAGGTCGCGGTCGCGCCATTGTCGAATCGGTACATGGTTTGTCCGATGTCGGGATATTTGAGCCCGCGCAGATCAACAGTCTGGGCGTAGGCGCTGACCACCTTCGCTCCCGTGAACCACAGCATTAGATCGGTGTCGTGGATCGCGTCGCCAACGATCGGTCCGATCTTGTTCAGGATTTCCGGTGTCCAGGCGGCCGGAATGTTCCGCCGCGAACTCAAGGACAGGATTTTGCCGATCGCTCCGGCTTCGATCTCTCGCTTGGCCGTCGCGTAACGGGGATTGAAACGGCATATGTGTCCGACCATCAGATGACCGCGTGCGGCCTTGGCCGCGTCGCAGATTTTCTGGCAGTCGGCGACGGTATGCGCCATCGGCTTTTCCAGGAACACATGCTTCCCGGCGTCCAGTGAGGCGATCACGGGTGCGGTATGCTGATCCCACATCGTCACCACACTCACCGCATCGATATCGGGATTGGCGAGCAGTTCATTGTAATCGGTGTAAAGCTGAGAAACCCCGTACTTCTTTCCAAGCGCCTCCAACCGCGACGAAGTGCGGGTACACAGCGCCGCCAACTCCAATGTCGGAATTGCCGAAATTGCATCACTGTGGATTTCACCGAACCACCCCAGCCCGATGACACCGATCCTCACCTTTTCCATGCGTGCTGCTCCCTGATTTCGCTGGACATCAACTTCTGCGAAGGAACCGGCCCGACCTGCCGGATCGTCCGCCACCGGCCGTCCAGGCGGTTTCGCCGTTGACGAACACATGCTCGATCCCGGCGGCCGGCTGTTTCGGTTCGGCAAAGGTTGCCTTGTCAATAATCCGGTCCGCATCGAATACGACGAGGTCGGCATGGGCGCCCTCGGCAATCTTTCCGCGGTCCTTCAGGCCAAAATTCTGCGCGGAGAGGCCGGTCATTTTGTGAACGGCCTGCTCAAGGGAGAACAGGCCCTCCTCTCGGCAAAAGCGACCCAATACTCTGGGGAAAGTTCCCCAAAGGCGTGGATGGGGGTGCGTATCGTGCGGCAGGCCGTCGGACCCGATCATTGTTGGCGGATAGGACAATATTCGGCGCATGTCGGCTTCATCCATTTGGAAATAGATCGCACCTGCCGGCGCCAGGCGGCGGGCGGCCTCGTGTTGGGAGCAGTTCCATTCCGCCGCGATGTCAGACAGGTCCCGCCCGGCCAGTTCGGGATGGGGCACGGACCAGGAAACCGAAATCCGGATGTCGGGATCAACCATTTGCGGCTCCAGGACCGTGGAACCGGCGACGTAGGGATATGCATCCAGCGAAATTCGCTGATGCGCCCTGGCCCTGTCGATGAGTGCCAGCGTCTCTTTGCTGCGGCCCCAATTTTTCGGGCCAGCGCATTTGTGGTGAGATATGACGATCGGAACCTGCGCCCGGTTTGCGGTTTCAAACGACTCGCGCAAGGAATCCAGAACGCCGTCGTGCTCGTCGCGCATGTGGGTCGTGTAGATCCCGCCGACATCTGACAAAAGTTCCGCCAGGGCACAGACTTCGTCGATATCCGCCGGCGCGTTGGTCGTGTACCAGAGACCGGTGCTGAAGCCGATCGCCCCGGCTTCAAGTCCCTCGGCCAACCGGTCACGCATCCGGTCGATTTCAGCGGAATTGGCCTTGCGTTCGATATCGGCGACAACACCCACGCGAAGCGTGCTGTGACCGACCTGAAGCGCGATGTTGACGGCCGGCTGCGCGGCATCCACAGCATCCGCATATTCGGCCACGGTTGCAAAGCGGTAGGCAGATCTGCCGCCCAGCAGATTTAGCGGGGGCGGTGGATCGATCGACGAAATCGGCGCCAGACTGATGCCGCAATTGCCCGCGATGACGGTGGTCACGCCCTGGCTGATCTTGGCCGTCATCGCGGGATCGGACAAGACGGCATTGTCGTCATGGGTGTGCACATCGATAAACCCGGGGGCAACGATGAACCCGGAGATATCCAGGCTGCGCTGCGCGGTTACATCCTGAAGATCCGGATTGCCGATGGCGTGTATGCGGCCGTCCCGTATGGACACGTCGGCGGTCCGCCGCTTCGAACCGGTGCCGTCAATCAGCACGCCATTTTTTAGGATCGTATCGGCTTGTCGGGTTTTCGCGGCCATCAATCACCCAGCGGTTCCAGGACATCACCCTCCCGCATGCTCATCAAATTGAGCTTGACGCGTCTTAGTGTCTCCTGGCCTGGCGGGCCAAGCTGAAAGGCGACGCCCGTTGCCAGCAAATCAAGCGCGGCAAGAAATGCAAACCGCGATGCCGTCGGCTTCAGAACATTCACGGTTTCCGGCACTTCCACTGTCAGGCTGATCTTGACGGCTTCCGCAAGCTCGGAGCCCGGTCGCGTCAGGGCAACCACCGTTGCGCCGTATTGTTGGGCGATCTCGGTCGCCTCCAGCAACTCGCGTGTTCGGCCGGTTGCCGAGATGACGATGACGACATCATCGGGTCGAACCGTTGCCACCACCATTCGCATCAAATAGGTGTCGGTGTAGGCGACAACGCTGATGCCGAAACGAAACAGCCGGTATTGCATGTCCTGGGCCAACGATGTCGAACCGCCGCCCAGACCGAAAACAAACACCCGTTTGGCTTCCGCGATGTGCTTGATAGCGTTTTGCACGGTCCCGGGGTCCAATTGCCGCTCCGCGAGTCCGATCGCCTGCCTGGCTTGTCCAAACACGGCGTTCCAATAAGGCGCCGCCGCATTCTCCGGTCTGGTCGCCGCCTCCACAGAGGACTTCGTCCCCACGACCAGGCTCTGCGCCAGTCTCAGCTTGAAATCGCGGACACCCTGGCATCCCATTGCGCGACAAAATCTTGTGACGGTCGGTTCGCTGACGCCCGCGGCCTGCGCGAGTTGCGAGTTGCTGGCGCGGATGGCCGATTCAATGTCCTTGAGCACAACGTCTGCAACGCGCTTTTCGGCCGGTCGAAGCTCCCGCCGCGATCGCGTCAACCGCGAGATCAGATCGTCAAACTCCAGGCGACCGTTATCATCGGCAACATCGACCGCTGCTGACACCTGCGGATCGGTTTCCTCTGATGAGATGTCGTGTTTGTCGTTTTTCACTTGGTGTCGTTTCCGTTCCCGATGGTGGCCGCCCCATCGACGTATCAGAATTCCAGTTGTGTGATCTCCCGCGTCATGACGATATTGCCGGCGGACAGACCGCAGTCCACCGGCAGGACGGCACCGGTGATCGCGGCGGCTTCGCTCGATGCCAGAAATGCGGCGGCATTGGCGATATCCTGCGGATCGGCGATGCGCCGCAACGGATACCATTCGACCAGCTTTTCAAAAATCTCCGGTTCCCGATTGACGCGATGATCCCAGATCGGCGTGCGCACTGTGCCAGGGCAGACCATATTCGCACGTATGCCAAATCGACCGTATTCCATCGCCAAAGCCTTGATGTGGCTGATCAATCCGGCTTTTGCAGCGCTGTATGCGGGATCACCCAGAGATGTCGAACCGTTGACGGAGCCGATTGTGATGATCACGCCACCGCCTGCCGTTTTCATGTCGTCCAACGCATGCGACGTGCAGTGATAGGCGCCGTTCAGATTGCCGTTGACATCGTGGCACCAGCTTTCACCGGTGGTTGTCTCCAGGTTGCTGGCGCTTGAATATCCTGCATTGTTGATCAGGATGTCGATCGGCCCGAGTGCCTCGCGCAGTTCGTCGAAGGACGAAGCAACCTGTTCCGCCGACGCGATATCCGCGACCGAAGCGGCCGCTTGCAGACCCTCGTCGCGGAGCGTCTGCGCAAATCCGTGGACGCTGTCATTTTTGTCGATCAAGGCGACGGTCGCGCCCCGGCCGGCAAATGTCCGGGTAATCACCTGGCCGATGCCGCCGGCGGCTCCTGTCACGAGTGCGTTCTTGCCGGAAAAGCCGCTCATCGTCTTTTCTCCGGCGCCGACATCGCCTCGCGAATCCAGTCGAGACTCTGTTTCTTCAAATGACCGTAATTGTAGAAGGCCAGATCGCTGACCCCGCCGGACGTCAGCGCGGCGACGGCGGCGACAACCTGCGCACGATCGGCCAGATCGGGGTAGCCCGGGCGCAAGATGCCGCGTAGCTTTTGCGCACCGCCGCACCGCCGCGACACATCGTGAAGATCGCAGGCAATCCGGTCCGCGCCCGGCTCGTAGAAACAAACCTCGACATAATCGGCCACTTTCGCCAACTGCCCGATGTCGCTTCCTTCGTACCAGGCGCCGCCGGTCGGGCGGGCGACTGAAGGTATGACGGAAACGGTCACGTCGTCGCCGACCGCTGTCTTGATCTCCTTCACCAGCGATTCCACAACCCTGCACCGCCAGCGAAACAGCGCGGCCAAATCCGGGTCGCAGATCAGATCCGCTGCCCAGAACGCGTCGGACATGTCGTCGGGAAAGTCGACATCCGAGGACAGGTAGGAACTGACCGCATCCGCGACCCGCTTTCGCAATCCGTGCGCGTCGATTCCCGCCGCGGTCGCACCCTCAAGGCAGTGCGCGCAAAAGCATAAGCCAAGCAGATTGTTCAGCCAGGTGTTCTGCCTGAGCAGCGCAAATTCATGATGGTATCCGTGCACGAAGGGGAGGAAGCCTGGCGTCTCCAGCGTTATGCCGGCAACGGAATAGCGATCCGCCAGGTCCGAACACAGTGCGACGGCGTACGCGCGCGCCGAGGGTGCCGAAGGACAGAGATTGTAGATGTAACGGTCGCCAAACGCATTGGTTACACAACAATGCGGATGCCTTTGCCCGAGAAGCGAATTGTGCATCAACACCATCCAGGCATAGACGTCCATATCACCCCGATTGCAGCAATCCTCCAGAACATCCTGTTGCGAAAGCAGGCTGTTCTCGACGGGCTGGATCTCGCCGTATCGGCTGGGATCTGTCTTGAAATAGGCTGTTCCGTCTTCCGGGAAATAGACCTTGCCGTTTCGGCCGTTGGGACGGAGAAATTTGCCCGCATGATAGGCGCAGGCAAGCGTAATCGTGTTGATATGCCTTGATTGGAGGTCCTCGGCGAATGACCGCGCGCCGACCTCGGCGACATCCCACGCATAGCAGTACATGGATCGATAGGCCAACGGCAACTCTCCTCTGAACCGCCGCCTGACGGTATCAGATAATGTAGGTAACTTATATAATAAATAAAATCATGATTGGCAAAAATCAGGGATTTTGGGAATTCACCAATTGCGTAAATTGGATATATGTAAGATACTTACCAACCTAAGCCGGAGGTCTGGCGGTATGTTTGTCGACGATTTGCCGCTGGGCCGGGCATCGTATTTGGTGGACGGGAGTGGTGCGGCCGTACTCCGGCCACTGTTGGGAGCAGGTGCATGAGCGGGACCGGCACGTCGAAACTGATTGTCGACAATGCCACCAAATATTACGCCACCAAATCCGGCCCTCTGCATGCACTCGACAATGTGTCCATGCAGGTCAAGGAAAGCGAGTTTGCGTGCGTTGTCGGGCCGTCAGGCTGCGGGAAAACGACTCTTCTCTGGTCCATAGCCGGCCTGCATTCGTTGACGGGCGGCGATGTTATCCTCGACGGTGAGAGAGTTACCGGACCCCACCCGCAGATCGGCATGGTTTTTCAGGAAGCCAATCTCCTGCCGTGGCGAAATCTCGACAAGAACATCGAGTTTCCCTTCGAGATAAAGCGGCAGAAGCCGGACCGCGAGCATATTGATCGTCTGATTGATCGGGTCGGGCTGAACGGGTTTGGCGGCAAGTTTCCCAGGGAGCTCTCCGGCGGCATGCAGCAGCGCGCCGCAATTGTCAGGGCACTGTCGTTCAATCCCTCGCTGTTGCTGATGGATGAGCCGTTTGGCGCGCTCGATGCGTTCACGCGCGATGAGATGAACCTCCTGGTTGAGGAAATCTGGCTGGAAACGCGAAAGACAATCGTCTTCATTACCCACAACATCACAGAAGCGGTGTTCTTGTCGGACCGGGTATTTGTCATGTCTTCGAGACCGGGGCGCATTGCCAAGATTTTCGAGATCGGTTTTCCCCGGCCCAGAACGCTCGATCTGCTGGCGACCCGGGAGGTTTTCGATCTGGTCAATGAAATCAAGGCGGAGATCGAGCATGAGCCGCCGCAGGCAACAAACGAGCTGGCAGCCAATCCGGCCTAGGAATATGTGAGGGAAATCAGCCGCATGGCGGACAAAGCACTTGGCGACAAGATTCCGGAATTCGGAAAGACCAAGGGCGGTGATCAAACCGTCGGTCTGACCAATCTTTCGGCGTTCGCGTCGGGACCGGGAATCAAGACCTTTGGCGAAGTCGTGGCGATCGCCGCGGTCGCGGTATTTATCATCGGCGGCGTGGAACTGGCCGTTCGGTTTTACGAGGTTCCGCAATATATCATGCCGCCGCCCAGTGCGATTGTGGCGGCGCTGTTCACGGATTTCCGGTTTATCGGACCGCATTTGGTGCACACGCTGATCGAGCTGTTTTCAGGTTATGCAATCGGCGCTTCGATCGGCTTGCTGCTGGCCGCGATCATTACCCAGTTTCCCTTCGTCGAGAAGATTGTGGCGCCCTATATCCTCATGCTCGTCACCACGCCGATGCTGGCGCTCGTGCCGTTGCTGATCCTGCGCTTCGGTTTCGGTTACGAACCGCGAATAATCGCGGTGGCGCTGGCATCCGGGCCGATGGTGATGATCAACGCGGCGACCGGCTTCCGACGGGTCGATCTGGCAAAGATCGCTCTCGCGCGGTCGTTCGGTGCATCCACATTTCAGATCTTCCTCAAGATACGTGTTCCGATGGCGTTGCCGATGATAATCGTCGGGTTGATGATCGGTGCGATTTTCGGGTTGTTGACGGCCGTAGGAGCGGAGATGGTTGGCGGTGGATTTGGGTTGGGCAATCGCCTGACGACCTTCTCTGCAACCCTCAAGATGCCGCAGTTCTTTGCTGTCATCCTGGTGTTGTCGATACTCGGAATTTTGATTTACGTGTTCTTCTTCCTTGTCGGGAAGAAGTGGGCAAGCTGGGAGTCTTAGTCACCAGACGAGCATCCGACGCTCTGATATCAGACCAGCACAACAAATTCGGCTGACAACAACAACCAACTCGCAGCCGAGGCAAAGGAGGTAATATGTCCAAGGATCTCAAAACCAATTCCAGCGGTCTTGGCCCCGTCAGCCGTAGAAGGTTCCTGCAGGTGACCGGCTCTGGAGCCGTCGCCGTTTCGGCACTGGGTGGAGCAAGCCTGTTTCCGCGGTCCGCCAGCGCGGCAGAGACGTTCACCTGGATTTCACCGCGCGGGACGCTTGAGGTGCTCGACGACTACCCCTACTGGGTCGGCAAGGAAATGGGCTACTTCGGCGATCTGGACACAAAGATGGAGCCGGGGCCTTCCGATGGAACGGCAACCGTCAAGTTTGTCGCCGTTGGCCAGGCCGACATGGGCTTTCCGTCGCCGGGCGTGTTTTCGTTCGCGCTGGAAAATGACATGGACCTCGTTTCGGTCTTCAACATGGGTGCCGCGGACGTCTTCGATTTCGCTTTCCGCCCCGGCGAAGGCGTGAAGGATCTCAAGGAGCTGGAAGGCAAGACCGTTCTGCTTGGAAGCGCTGCTTGGTCGGCAATAACGGACCCGATGTTCGCCGCCGCCGGCGTCGATCCCAAGACAATCAACTACGTGGAGGGGGGATGGCCGCAGTGGGGCACCCTGCTTGCGTCCGGACAAGGCGACGCAGCGCTTGCCTGGGAAGGCCTGCGCGCCGACTGGGAAGGCAAGGGGCTTGATCTTGAATATTGGCTGGGCGTCGACCATTCCAATTTCCCGGCGAATGTGTTTGTCGTCAGACGCGCCGATGTCGAGGATGCCGAGCGTCACAAGTTCCTGGAAGCCTATCTTCGCGGCTGGGCAATGGGCCTTGAATTCGGCCACCAGAATCCGCGCGCGGCGACCGAGATCGTTTTCAAGCAGTTCCCGATTGTCAAAGAGAACCTCGGTACCGAACTGGGTACGGAATCGATGATGCAGTTGGCGAACGTCTTCCGCGGCGACATGTCCAAACGCGAAGGCTGGGGCTGGCATGACATGGAGCGCTGGAATCTGTTCTTCAAGACGATTTCGGACATTGGCCAGATCACCAAGCCGGTCGACGTGAGCAAAGCCGTCACCAATGAGTTCATCGGCCCGGCCAACGATTTCGACATGGCCAGGGTGAAGGCCGATGCGGATGGCTACAGCCTGTCGGACGAAATGGCGGCGGTCGACATTGATGCCATCAACGGGCGGTTCTTCGCGAACGCTGTTCGTTAGCGGATCACTCCGCTTCGCCCGGGCGCCATGGCGCCCGGGTGGATATCAGGCGACCCGGGGCGGCAACATCGGCCGATGCCGGCTGAAAGCCGCGCCCGGCCCGGGATTGTGCGAATTCAACGGGACGGAGAGCGACAATGGCAGGCAAGGTAAAGGTACTGGTTGTTGGACTGGGCAACATGGGTGTCTCGCACGCCAACGCTTATCACAAACTGGACGGCTTCGAGATCGTCGGTCTGATGAGCCGGACAATCAAGAGCAGAACCGATATTCCTGACGATCTGAGCGGCTACCCTCTCTTCGAAGATTATGGCCAGGCGCTGAAGGAAACGAACCCTGATGCGGTCTCGATCAACACCTGGCCCAACACCCACGCGCAATATGCGTTGAAAGCGTTTGATGCCGGTTGTCATGTCTTTATGGAGAAACCGATCGCGACCAACAATGAGGATGCGGAGAAGGTCGTTGCGGCGGCACGCGCGGCCGATCGCAAACTTGTCCTCGGCTACATATTGCGGGTGCATCCGTCGTGGATGAAATTCATCGAGGTCGGAAAGACACTGGGCAAACCGCTCGTCATGCGGCTTAACCTCAATCAGCAAAGCAGCGGTCCCGCATGGGCTTGGCACAAGAACCTGATCGATTCGCTGATCCCCATCGTCGATTGCGGCGTCCACTATGTTGATGTCATGTGCCAACTCACCGGCGCAAAACCGGTACGTGTGCACGGCATTGGTGCGAAGCTGTGGGACGATGCCGCAAAGCAAAATTACGGACATCTGCATGTGACGTTCGATGACGGATCGGTCGGCTGGTATGAAGCCGGCTGGGGGCCGATGATGAGCGAGATCGCATTCTTTGTGAAGGATGTCGTGGGTCCGAAAGGTGCCGTCTCGATCGTAGTTCCGCAAGACGGCCAGGACAGCGGACATGATGGCGAGGTATCGGATTCAGCCGACATTGACCAGCACACGAAAACCAATGCCATCAAGATCCACCATGCGGCCGTCGATTCAGACAAGAACTTCGCCAGACCCGATGAGCTCCTGGGCATGGAGGACGAGCCCGACCATCAAGAACTGTGCGACCGCGAGCAGGAGTTTTTCCTGAAGGCGATCAACGAGGATCTCGATCTTTCCGAATCGATGGATGCAGCCGTCAACAGCCTCCGCATCGTTCTGGCCGCCGAGGAAAGCATCGAGAAGGAGCAGGCAATACACCTGGCCTGATTGCCTCGCGCTTGGCGGCGTCGAATTCGTGAACATGTCGCAGACAGAGCAGACAGAGCAGGCATCCGGGTGGCTGGCCGAATTCGCTCGCGCTTTGAACCGCGGCGATCGGGCGGCGGCCGCATCCCTGTTCGGTACCGAGTGCTACTGGCGCGATTTGCTCGCGTTTACATGGAACATCATCACGCTTGAGGGGCGCGGTCAGATATCGGCGATGTTGCGTGAATGTCTGGCTGGCACCATTCCGGTTGCGCTGTCGCCGGAGGGCGAGGCGGTGCACGATGGCGACGTGACCGAAGCCTGGTTCACACTGGAGACGGCGGTTGCGCGCGGGCGGGGATATCTGCGTCTGAGGGATGGAAAATGCTGGACCCTTCTTACGAAGATTGACGAGTTGAAGGGCTACGAAGAGAGGAAGGGTCCCAATCGCGTTCCGGGTACCGGGCATAATGCCAGAAAAAACCGCACAACCTGGCTGGAGGAGCGGACGCGCGAGGCGCGGGAACTGGGCTTCTCAAGGCAGCCATATTGTCTGATCATCGGTGGCGGCCAGGGCGGGATCATGCTCGCGGCGCGCCTGCGCCGGCTGGATGTTCCCGCGATCATTGTCGAGAAAAACGGGCGCGCCGGGGATTCATGGCGCAAGCGCTACCGTTCGCTCGTTCTGCATGATCCGGTCTGGTATGACCACTTGCCCTATCTTCCATTTCCCGATGACTGGCCCGTCTTCACGCCCAAGGACAAGATGGCCGACTGGCTGGAATCCTATGTCCGGATAATGGAGCTGAATTACTGGTCGTCGACGGAATGCACCGGCGCGGGATTTGATTCCGGTACCGGGAAATGGACGGTCTCGCTGATGCGCGACGGCGAGCCAATGACGCTCTATCCCGACCATCTGGTCTTTGCGACCGGCGCGTATGGATTTGCCAGGGTCATCGATTTCCCCGGCGCCGACCGGTTCAGGGGCGAGGCAGTTCACACCAGCCGGTATACGGATGGTTCCGCCTATGCCGGAAAACGCTGCGCGATAATCGGCGCCGGCAGTTCCGCGCACGATATTGGTGTCGATCTGTGGGAAAACGATGCCCGTGTGACCATGATTCAGCGGTCGCCTTCGATCGTCGTGAAGTCGGAAACCTTGATGAAATACGGCTTCGCCGAGCTCTACTCAGAAGACGCCGTCGCGCGGGGCATGACGGTGGAGAAAGCGGATTTGAAATTTGCATCCGTTCCGTTTCGTCTCATGCCCCGCTTCCAGGCGCCCCTCTATGCCGAGATGGTCGAGGCGGACGCCGGCTATTATGACGGTCTGAGCGCATCCGGCTTTTTGTGGGATCTGGGCGAGGACGATTCCGGCTTGATGATGAAGGCGCTGCGCACGGCATCGGGCTACTATATCGATGTCGGTGCCAGCGAGTTGATCATCAAGGGCGAGATCAAGGTCAAGGCCGGCGTCGAGATTGACCGGTTCGATGAAAACGGAATCATCATGGCCGATGGCGAGCGGATCGAGGCCGATGTCGTCGTTCACGCAACCGGCTACGGATCCATGGACGAGATGGTTGCCCGTCTGATTTCACGGGAAGTCGCGGAGCGGATCGGGAAGTTCTGGGGGTACGGCTCTGGCGTATCCGGTGACCCCGGGCCTTGGGAGGGGGAATTGCGCAACATGTGGAAGCCGACCAACCAGGACGCCCTCTGGTTCCATGGCGGAAATCTTGCCCTGTCCCGCCATTACTCGCTTGTCGTGGCGCTGCAGATCAAGGCGCGCATGGAGTCCATTCCCACACCGGTCTACCGGCCCGGCGCCGGGTCCCCGAATTCCACCCCCGGCTGACGGGCGACCGGTTGCTCCGGATGGATTCGATGCCCTACGATCGGGATGGATTCAGGATTGGCGCGGGATAACGGTTTTGGGCACCAAACGGCACTACCTTGCGGAGATTGAACGGATATCCGCATCGATCCCCGTGTTTGATACATCCGATGTCGAAGCGACACGCGCCGGCGTCCGCGGTTATGTGGAGGACCTGATCGCCAAGGGTCTGCAGCGACCGGGCGATCCCGGCGTCGCGGAGGAGGAACTGACAATAGCGGGACCTGCCGGCGCCCCCGACATCAGGTTGCGGCTCTACACGCCGCAGGCGGGCAAGGGAACGGGTTCGGCGTTCATCAACTTCCATGGCGGCGGATTCTTCATGGGCGATCTGGAAAACGAGCATGCCCGGTGCCTGGCCATGGCGCGGGACACTGGTGCGGTGTCGGTCGGCGTCGACTATCGCCTGGCGCCGGAGCATCCGTTTCCGGCGGGCGTCGAGGATTGCTATCGGGCACTTGAGTGGGTCAGCGGGAATGCCGCCCGGCTGAATATCGATCCCGACAGGATTGCGGTTGGCGGCGGCAGCGCCGGGGGATGCCTGTCAGCCGCGGTCGCGCTCATGGCCCGCGATCGGCGCGGCCCGGACATTGCCCTGCAAATGCTGTTCTACCCCGGTCTTGACGACAGATGTGCCACCAAATCAATGAGCGGCGGCGACGATTGCCATATCTGGAATTCCCGGAATTGCCGTGACATGTGGGATCATTACCTCGGACGGAACCGGCGGGACGTCTCAGCCTATGCGGCGCCGGCGCGCGCAGCCGATCTTGCCGGTTTGCCCGCCGCCTACATAATGACCTGCGAACATGATCCGCTGCGCGATGAAGCGATCGAATACGCGGTGCGATTGATGGCCGCCGGGGTTCCCGTGGAACTGCACAATTATGCAGGCACCGTGCATGCCTTCGACCTTCTCGTTCCGTCGAAAATTGCCGACGAGGCTTTGCGCGAAGGGGCCGAAATGCTGGCCCGTCTGACAGGTTGAAGAAATCCCCGGCCCCCGCCGCGCCTTCCCGGATTCCGGCGGACCTTCGGGTCGATCATGCCAACAATCAATCCGGGCACCTGTGGGATCCCGATCGACAGCGGCCGGAAGGGGTTACAGGCGGACGGCGATGTTTTTGACCGCGAGATAGTTGTGGATTCCCGCCAGTCCGCGTTCGCGGCCGATCCCGCTTTCCTTCATGCCGCCGGTCGGCGCCTGGACACCGCCCATCCACCAGCCATTGATCCAGACCGATCCGTGCTCCAGGCGGCGGATCATGTTCATGGCCCGGCCGATATCGCTGGTATAGACGCCCGCCGCGAGACCGAAGCCCAAAGCGTTGGCGATATCGACCGCTTCGTCGGCGGACGCGATGTCGATCGCCGCGCCGACGGGACCGAAGATCTCGTCGCGTGCGATCGCCATGTCCGGCGTCACCTGGTCGAATATCGTCGGTTCGACGAAATAGCCACGGTTCAGGTGCATTGGCCGGCCGCCGCCCTGGCGCAACCGGGCGCCGCCGGCCGTGCCGCCGTCGATATAGGCGCACACCTTTTCATGCTGCTCCTGCGAGACGACCGGTCCGAGGTCGGGATCTTCGATACCCGGCCCGACGGACAGAGCGGCTGCTCGTTCGCACAACCGTTCGATGAATTCGTCGCGAATCTCCGATGCCAGCAGATAGCGGGAGGAGGATGAACAGACCTGGCCGGCATTTTCAAAAGAGGCCATCGTTGCATCGTTCACCGCGCGCTCCAGATCGGCATCGGCAAGCACGATCATCGGGTTCTTGCCGCCCAGCTCCAGCACGACCGGTTTGACACCCTGGGCCGCCGTCGCCATGACGCGGCGTCCGGTCTCGACCGACCCGGTAAACGTTACCCCCCGCACCAGCGGATGGCGCACCAGCGCTTCCCCGGCCTCCTCGCCAAGGCCGGTAACGATGTTGATGACCCCCGGCGGAAGGCCGGCCTTTTCGATCAGCTCGGCGAATGCGAGTGTTGAGAGCGGCGACTGCTCGGCGGGTTTGACGACGCTCGTGCAGCCGGCCGCCATGGCCGGCGCCAGCGATCGTATCGCCATGCCCAGCGGGAAATTCCAGGGTACGATATGCCCGGTAACGCCAAGCGGCTCCAGCAGCGTCAAATCGACGATGTCCCGCCCCAGCGGGATTGTGCTGCCCTCCATCTTGTCCGCCGCGCCGCCATTGTAGCGCAGCGCCCCGACGACACCATCGATATCGCCGAGCGAATCCCTGAGCGGCTTTCCGACATCCAGCGTTTCAATCCGCGCCAGTCGCTCTCGGTCGGCCTCGATCACGTCGGCGAGACGGAACAAGGCCTGCCCGCGCTGTTCCGGCGTCAGCGCCGACCAATCGCCGCCTATGGCCCGATGCGCGGCCTGCACCGCGGCATCGATGTCGGCCGCGCCCGAGCGCGCAAATCGGCCGATGGGTTCCTCGGTCGCCGGGTCGATCGTCTCCAGAAATTCGCCGTCTGCCGGCGGCGCCCATTTGCCGTCGATATAGTTCAGTTTGTCCTGTTCAGCCACGGACTGCCCCGCTCGATATGCCTTGGATGAAGTAACGCTGGAGGATGAGGAAGACCAGCACGCTCGGCACGCACAGGATGGTGACTCCGGCCATAGACAGCGCAAAGCCTTCAAGCTGCGTCGCCGTGCCGAAGACCGGCGTGAAGGCGGCGATGCCGACAGGCAGGGTCTTCATGTTTTCCTCAAAAACCGCCAGCAGCGGCCAAAGGAAATTGTTCCAGTTCAGCACAAAGATGATGACCGTGGCGGCGATCAGCGGCGCCCGCGCCAGCGGCAGCGCGATGCGCCAGAAGATCAGCCCGTGCCCGGCGCCGTCGATCTTGGCCGCGTCCTCCAGGTCCCGCGGGAAATTCAGGAAGAACTGACGGAAGATCAACACGCTGAACACGTTGCCCACCGAAGGCAGGATCAGCGCCTGATAGGTATTCGCCCAGCCGACCTTGATGATACCGAGTAGCATCGGAACCGCGTACACCTCGATCGGCACCATCAGCGAGGCGATATAGGCGATGAACAGGATGTTGCGGCCGGGAAAGGTCATGCGTGCCAGCGCATAGCCGGCCAGGGCGCCGGCCATCACGCACAGGAATGTCGCGCTGACCGAAACGATGATGGAGTTCAACGTCCAACGCCACACCGGGTATTTCTGGAAGATGTCGATGTAGTTCTGGAAAGTCACACGGCGGGGCAACCATTCGATGTCGACCGTCATGACATCGCCGGGAAACTTGAACGAGGTCGAAATCATCCAGATGAACGGCATGATCCAAAGTGCCGCGATACACAGGCCGAACAGCCAGATCGGTACGTCGGCGGGCCGCATCCCGCGGTTGCGCAGATATGTCCGGAACCGCCTCATGAGGGTTGCTCCCGGATGAGGCGGCGGCTGAGAAGGGTCACCAGCAGGATGACCGCGAACAGCAGCATGGACACCGCCGCACCCAGTCCGAACTTCTGGTTGCGGATGGCGACGGTGTAGATTTCATAGAGCACCGAGGTCGATGAAGAGGCCGGGCCGCCGCTGGTCATCACGTAGACCTGGCTGAATATGCGCATCGTTGAGATCAGTTGCAGCGTGATCACCATGCTCAGGGTCGGCCGCAGCATCGGCAAGGTCACGTATCGGAGCTTCTGCCAGCGTGTCGCGCCGTCGATCTCCACGGCATCGTAAAGATCGCCGGGTATGTCCTGCAGGCCGGCCAGGATCAGGACGAAGGCCAACCCCATATCCCACCAGATCGAGGTGATGCTTACCCCGTAAAGCGACCAGTCCACGCTGGTCAGCCAGGGTATCTTGCCGATGCCGAGATAGGACAGATAGTGGTTCACAAGCCCGAATTGGGTGTCGAGGATCCACACCCAGACAAGCCCGATCACCGTCGCCGAAACCACGTAGGGCGAGAAGAAGCAAACCCGCGCGAATGACGAAAGCGGCCAGCGGTTATGGACATACAGTGCAGCCAGCAGGCCGAGCACGAGCACGCCCGGCACGATAATCGCGCCGTACAGAAGGATGTTCTGGAATGCAATCTGGATCTGATCGTTCTTGAACGCGGTTTCGTAATTGTCGAAACCGACATATCGCGGCGGACCGAAGATCCCCCATTTCATGAACGACAGATAGGCGGAAAAGAAGATCGGGGCGATGTTGAAGATCAGGAACGGCACCGTGAACAGCGCCACGAAGGCGTAGGCGATCCAGTCTGTCGGTGGATTTGCGTCGCGCGATCTCATCGCGTGGCGTGCCATGGCGATTCCTGCCCCTGATGCCTAGTCTGATATTGGAACGGGCACGCGGCATTCAGGATGACGAAACCGGCCAAAAAGATGACTGTTTTTGCATCGATTGCCATCGTGGCGTGCCCGGTCCCGATCCGGCAACAAACCGGGCGGTGTTCCCCGGTCAGTCTGGCTCGACCACCGATAGCGCGCCATTGCGGAAAAAGGCCGGGCGAAAAAAGGCCGGACCGGCACGAACCGGCACCGGTCGCCTCTGCCGCCGCGATACCGGCTGCCAGACAAGCGGCGAACCGGACAGCGATGGCACGCCCGGTGCCGATCGAGATTTGCGAATTCCCCCAAAACAAGTGCGGCCCGCCGTGTTTGGCGGGCCGCCTGTCTTCAGTTTGGACCGGTCGGAATCAACCCTCGTCAAGCGCTTCCTGCCAGCCCTCCTGCAGTTTGGCCATGGCATCGTCGATCGACGACTGGCCGGCCCAGACCAGTTCCAGCGTCTTGGCCAGGAAGTTGCCGCCGGAATAGATATTGAAATCGGCCCCGCGGATAATCGGGATATCGGCGACAGCGGTCGCATAGTCCATTCCGTCGACAAAGGCACCGCGCACCGACCAGGGCGCACCGGCTGTCTTGTAGTCGTCGCGGCCGATGATCGACTTTCTCGGGCTGGCACCCCGGCCTTCGGTACACCACAGGAAGCTGTTGTCGGAAAGCCAGGTCACCGCATCCATGGTCGCCTGATAACGGCTCGTGTCGCGTTGCAGGTAAAGCTCCAGCGCCCCGCGCTCGAAATAGGTGACGCGTTTGTCGCCGATCTTGGGGAAGTGCTTGGTGGCAAACGGCAGGCCCTGCTGGATATAGCCGTTGATGGTCCACGGACCGGTCCAGAACACTGAGCCCTGGCCGGTGCCAAAGGCCTTGTAGCGGTCGGTGACGTCGCGGGTGGAGACCTTGTGTTTGTCGAAAAGATCGAGCACCCACTGCATCGCCGCCTTGCCGGCGTCGGCGTTCACGGCCACGCTCTTTCCGTCGTCGCTGACCCGCTTGAAGCCCATCTGCTCGGCGACGATACCCCAGGTTACGGTCGGCTGGACGCCCGATCCGGTCATCATGATACCGGACCGCACCACGCTGTCCCCGTCCATCTTGGTCATCGCCTTGGCCCATTCGATCAGGCCTTCCCCGTCATCCGGCCAGTCGTCGATGTTCAGGCCGGCTTCCTCGACATGCGCGGTGTTGACCTCCGGCATGATCGACATGAGATCGAGCGGAACCTGGAACAGTTCGTCCCCGGCATAATTCGGGAACTTCGAGGCGTTTATCGAGAAGTCGGAGAAATCCGATATGTCGAGACCGGAATTTGCCGCCAGGTCGTCGAGCGGGACCAACAAGCCGTCACGGACAAACGACGGGCGCGGATCGGTGTTCCAGCCGAAATCCGGCGCGACGCCGGCAGCCGCTGCTGCCAGCACCTTTGTCGTATAGTCGTCCCAGTTCACCACTTCCATGCGGATCTGGACGCCCTTGTCCGTATGGGCGGCGTTGAAGTTCTCGATCATCTTCGCCCAGACCTCGCCGTCCGATGCGGCAAGCGGGCTCCAGTGGACAAGTTCGATGAGTGTCTGGGCCGATGCTCTGCTGATGAAGGGCATCGGCAGTGCCGATACCGCGGCAGCCGATCCCGCAGTTTTGAGCAGTTTCCGGCGCGAAAATTCTGATTTGATCATCATCTCCTCCATGTCGCCCCGCGCCTTATTGGCGCAAGTTATCTTGAGCGTCGGAAGATTTGGGGCTGATCTTCTGCGCTCCATGGGTCGATGATGTTCTTATTTTGCCGCCCCGGGGTTATCCGAAAAAGTCAGGAACTTGACCGTTTCGGCCAATAGCTGTCGCAACAACCAACCTAGTATTGTGCAATCATTTGGCCTGATGGACGGGGCGATGACTATGACAAATATCCGTATCAGCGGGCTCAACAAGGACTTCGGAACCTTCAAGGCGCTGAAGGACATTCACCTCGACATCGGGTCGGGTGAGTTCATGGTGTTGGTCGGGCCATCGGGCTGCGGAAAATCGACCCTGTTGCGAATTGTCTCCGGATTGGAACCGGCAAGCGACGGCGAGATATTCATTGATGGCAAGGACGTGACCGATTCGCCGGCGAAATCCCGGGACATCGCAATGGTGTTTCAGAGTTATGCGCTTTACCCGCACATGAGCGTGGCGGAGAACATGGGATTCTCGCTCAAGCTGCGTGGCGAGGACCGAGCCACAATCGATGAGCGGGTGCGTGCGGCGGCCGCCACGTTGGACCTGACAAGTCTGCTGGGGCGCAAGCCGGCCGCGCTTTCCGGCGGTCAGCGCCAGAGAGTTGCGATGGGGCGGGCGATCGTCCGCGATCCGAAGGTTTTTCTGTTCGACGAACCGCTCTCCAACCTCGATGCCCAATTGCGTGTGACGATGCGCAGCGAAATCAAGGCGCTGCACCAGCGGCTGAAAACGACCGTGATCTATGTCACCCACGATCAGGTCGAAGCGATGACGATGGCAGACCGCATCGTTGTCATGCGTGACGGTGTCATAGAGCAGATCGGCACACCGCTTGAGCTGTTCGACCGGCCGGCCAACACATTCGTTGCCCAGTTCATCGGCTCGCCACGCATGAATCTGTTTGCCGGGCGCTTGTCCGACACCGACCGCGGCATTGTTGTCCTGGATCAGGGCGGTCGTCTGCAACTTGCCGGGCCGGTCCCTCCGGAAGGACCCGATCGGTTGTCGGTGGGTGTCCGTCCGGAGCATTTGACGATGATTGACGGTCCCGATTCGCTGAAGATGACAATCGATGTCGTGGAACCGCTGGGGTCTCAGATCCAGCTCGGCCTGTCACCGGCAGCCGAAGCGAAAAGCCACTATGTGGCGCTCTTCAATGAGAGGCTCGACGTGCATCCCGGCCAGGAGATCGGGCTGGCCGCCGATCCCGGCGATATCCATCTCTTTGACGCGGGAAATGAAACCAGGGTCGCAACCTGAGCTTAAACGAAGTTGATGGCCGGGTCGGTTGAAACAATCAAATTGGTGACAGGAAAGGTCAATCCGGGTCCGGCAAACTGGACGATGATCACACGGCAGCAAAACTTGTAAGGATCCGCGATGATCAAGCCGCAAAACATAGAACACCACACCATCTTCAAGCATCCCGAGCATTGCGTGAACCAGATTGCCATGCGGCACCTGCGCAACGGCGATATACTCGCGGTCTTCAACGAGGAGCGTTACCCCTTTCATCACGACAGCGGGCAGACGCTGATCACGCGGTCGAAGGATGGCGGTGTGACGTGGAGCGAGCCCAAGGTGGTTGTCCCCTGGACCGATACCGAAGGCAACTGGGACTGCGGGATCTGCGAGTTGGAGGACGGCACCCTGGTGGTCAACTTCACGATAACCGGGTTTTTCCGGCGTGGCGTCAAGCCCGAGGGCGTATCCTGGTCCAACCATCCCCTCACCGAGCAGTGGGGCGACTGGACTTGGGCCTACCACACGCAGGGCTGTCTCGGCACCTATGTGGTGCGCTCAATGGACGGCGGCGAGACCTGGACGCGACCGATCCCGGTCAACATCCGTCCGCTCAAGCACGGCGGATGCCGTCTGGGTTGCTGGCAATTGCCCGGCGGCGAACTTCTTATGGGTCTTTACGGCCGCATCCTCGGTTACGAGGAGAAAGGCGAGAGCGAATCGACGCGTTCGGCGCTGATGCGCTCTGATGACGGCGGATTCAACTGGGAGTACTTCTCCACACTCGCCTTCGATCCGGCGAGCATAATCGACTATGAGGAGCCTGCGCTGCTGCGTCTGAAGGATGGCCGGCTGGTTTGTTTCCTGCGCACCCACAATCGCCCCAGTGAAGACGCCAAAAACATGGTCATCGTGATTTCCGAGGACGATGGTTTCACCTGGTCGCCACCCAAGTGGACAAATATATGGGGCTATCCGGCCGAGGCGATCGCGCTTCAGGACGGACGCTATCTGTGCGTCTACGGGTACAGGCGTCCGCCCTACGGGACCTACGGCTGCATATCAGAGGACGGTGTTACCTGGGATCGCGAGAACGAATTTGTCATCCGCGAGGGCGGCGTGCCCGGTCTCACCGATGAGGAGCGGCCCGGCTCAAGCCGCATGGGCGCCGAACGGGGCAAGTCCCGGGCCGGGGCGATCGATTGGCGAAATCCGGGCGTCTTTCAGCATATCGGCTACCCGACGGTGGCCCAGGTATCAGACGGGACGATCGTCGCAGCCTATCATGAGTGGGGCGATGATCCCCAGCCGCTGCAATTCTGCCTGGCGACCCGATTCACTTTGTGAGGAATCATGATCGAGGCGCGGCAGGCAAGTCATTCGGTCGTTTACCGTGATGAGTATGCCTACTGCGCCCATCCGCACGCCGCGGTCAGCCGTGACGGAATCTGGATGGTTGTGTTCAACCGCGCGCCGCGCCGGCGTTTTGTGCTGCATCCGCCAGAGGAACCATTGTTCCGCAATGTCCTGGTCAGGTCCGACAACCGGGGCGCCGCCTGGAGCTCGCCGGAGGTCGTTCCCGGCTATGACATCTCCGGCACCGAATGTGCGGGGCTCACCGCCCTGTCGGACGGGTCGGTGCTTATGTCCCAGTGGCAGTTCGACTGGTACCCCATGGGCCTGGCGCGCCGCCTGCCCGATCAGACCGGCCTGACCTATCCCGATGCATTTATGCAGGGCTGGCTGAACTCGCCGGAGCACGAAACCGGCGGCTGGGATGCCGATCCCGCCGGGTTGGCGCCGTGGGTGCGAGGCGGCGGCCGGGCCTGGATTCACCGCTCCGACGATGACGGCGCAAGCTGGCGGGAGACCGCGGCGGTCGACACCGCGCCGTTCAGCGGCGGCTATGCCATGCGCAGCGCGGTTGAATTGCCGGATGGCGAAATCGTGCTGCTGATGTGCGACGTGCCCAACTACAGCGCGGTCTTCGCCATCCGGTCGCGGGATGGCGGCCGATCATGGTCGGCGCCTTCAGCCGTCGCTGCCGCGAGCGGCCATGCGTTCGAGGAGCCGGCTCTGATCCGATGTGATTCCGGCCGGTTCGTGGCGATCCTGCGCGACAACGTCACGCGCCATTTGCACCAGGTGACGTCTGAGGATTCCGGACACACATGGACGCCGCCGCAAAGGCTGGCGGTCGCCGGCTACCCGGCGCACCTCGTGATGCTGGATGATGGTCGAATATTGATGACTTTCGGCTGGCGGCAGCCGGACTACGGCATCCGGGCAGTTCTATCGGCCGACGAGGGCGATTCCTGGGACACCGGCAATGTCATCCGCATTCGTGGCGGTCTGGGGAATCGCAATCTCGGATATCCGTCCACCCTAAATTCTGACAACGGGGACCTGTTCACGGTATACTATGGCGAGGATGTTTCTCGTTGCACCTGCATCATGGCCACATCCTGGCGGTTGCAATGAGGACAAGTTGCGTTCGGAGCAGCGGCGTCTTGTGCCAACTGCCGCCGCCAACATGGCTCGGACGGTCCATCGCGTTGCGAGGTGTGCAGCTATGGGCACTGCGGAGATGAATGCTATTGCCTGTACCCGGGGAGACCGGGATATTGTCCGTTTCGGCTTTATGCTCCTTCCGGAATTCCCGCTCTATGCCCTTGTCCCGGCCATCGAGGCTCTGCGTATCGCCAATCAGTACGCCGGCAGGAAGATCTACGACTGGCAGTTGATCTCCGAATCTGAGGATGCGGTCGTGTCGGGCAGCGGCGTTTCCTTGAGCGTCGACACAAAGATCTGTGAAATCGACTGGTTGCCGATCGTGTTTGTGTTCGCGTGCAATCATCCGACCCAGCATATGTCAAAAAAGCTTCTGAGCTGGCTACGCCGTCTGGCGCGTCATGGCAGTCTGGTCGGCGGGATCGACACGGGAGCGTTTGCTCTGGCCGAGGCCGGTCTGCTGCGGGGAAGACAGGTAACGCTGCACTGGGAATCCGTGTCGACGTTTCGCGAGTGCTATCCAAGCATCGAGGTCACCGAGCAGCTCTATGAAATCGACAACAACCGGGTCACTTGCGCCGGCGGACATGCGACCCTTGACCTGGTGTTGAACATCATCGAGCAGCTCAACGGTTCGGCGCTGGCACAGATGGTCACCAACGCGTTCGTGGCCCACCGCGAGCGCGAAGGCGCCGAGGCGCAGCGGCTGGAGCCGCGCACCCGGCCCCTCTCCAGCAAGTCGCCGCTGACGCAAATCCTTCAGGATATGGAGGAGAACATCCGCACGCCCCTTTCCGCCCAGGCGCTGGCGGACCGGGCCGGCGTGTCGGTCCGGGCGCTGAATCGTCTGGTCCGCGAACAGGTCGGCGATGCGCCGATGAGCTATTATCGCAAGATCCGGCTGCAGGCCGCCCGCAATACGCTGTTCTACAGCGATATCGCGATCCAGGACGTCGCCGCGGCATGCGGCTTTGGGTCGCCGGAGGTGTTTTCACGGAGTTTCAAGTCTCATTTCGGGATTTCGCCGCGCGAGTATCGGCGGCGTGCGACGAGCGAGGAACTCAAGCGCTACCGGCCAGAGCTTCAACAACGAATAACGCTGTAATTGCCGGGGACGGGCACGCGCGGCCGCACGCATGCGCGCCGAAATCGGCACCGTCGGCAACGGCCGGACCAGTCGGCAGAAATCGTCAACTCACTAGCCTGAACAGTCATCCGACCCTGCACCCTTTCTGTGAGACTGAGCAGCCTGAGCGTTGGTCGCGTCAACGGGAGTTCCGGGGCGGAATTCGTTGAATGCACAAGTAAGGGCATTCGGCCGCTGTTCCCTTTGGCGGGTCCGGTTCGTGTACGGAGGGAGATGCATTGTCTCCGCAAGAATTGAAGAAGGCTCTGGAGGGCTGTTACGTCACGGTCCCCACACCATTTCATGACACCCCGGACATGGGGGTGAACGAGGAGGCGTTGCGGGCCTATGTCCGGTTCCTGATCGATGCAGGACTGGACAAGCGCTACGCGACGTTCCTGGCCGGGGGCGCGGCCGGCGATTTCTCGACTATGACTTTCGATGAGCGTATCCGGGTCGCCCAGATCGTCGCCGATGAAGCAGCCGGCGCGGTCCCAATCGCCATGGGCGCGCAGACGACCTCGACCCTCGAGCTCAGGCAGTTGGCCCATGCAGCGAAATCCGCCGGCGCCCAGTTCATCCAGGTCTCTTGCCCTTTCTACTTCACCCATACCCAGGGCGATTTTGAGGAGTATGTCCAGGCGGCCAGCGAAGCTGAGCCCGACCTCGGCATTATCATCTACAACACGTTTTGGACGAGCCAGGACCTGACCTTCGATATGGTCGAACGGCTGGCCGCGATTCCCAACATCGTGGGCCTGAAATGGGCGGCGCCACGCTCGGACGCGATGGAGTTCGAGGACGTGGTTTCCGCCTTTTCGTCACGCTTCACGATCATCGACAACAACCTGCTTTTTGCGATGAGTGCGATGCCAGTCCTCGGCGCCCGCGCCTTCGAGGTGCACCAGTGCAATTTCTGGCCGGAATGGGGAATCAAGCTCGTCGACGAGGTTCATGCCGGCAACTATGCCGAGATCGCCCGGATGCTCGTCGAAGAGGCCAAGCCCTTCTACAAGCTCTGGGTCGACATCGAGAAAAACTACACATCCGGCGACGGCTATCTGGACAAGCTCTGCATGGAACTCGTCGGCCTGCCGTCCAGCCGCTGCCGGCCGCCAACCCGTGACATTCGCAAGCTCTACCGGGACCGTTGCCACGCGATGTTGGAGGCAATCGGCGTTCCGCGCCTGATCGAGAGCTGAGGCCGGTCGGCAAGATGCCGTCGGGCCGCAGGGCCAAACCAAGGGAGGATAAGACATGAATGTAGCAAAAAGCGTGCTTGCCGCGACCGTCGTGCTGGTGACGACCGCGGGCATTGCCGCCGCCCAGGACGATGTGCGGCTGCGTCTCAACTGGATGTACTACGGCTCCCATGCCGGCTTCGCCTATGGCCGCGATCTCGGCTACTACAAGGACGCAGGGATCAATCTTGACATCCGCTCGGGCAACGGTTCGTCGTCGGCGCACCGGCTCGTGGCCAACGGCGACAGCGATTTCGCCTACGGGTCCTGTGGCGCGCTTGTGAACCTCGCCTCGCAGGGCGCCAAGATCATCTCCGTCGGTGTGATTGACGCCATGGGTTCGGAAGCGGTTCTCGTTCGGCCGGATACCGGAGTCGCTGAAATCGGCGATCTCAAGGGCAAGACACTGCTGACCACGGCCAATGCCGGCGTCAACACGTTCTTCCCGATCGTGCTCGCCAACGCCGGTCTGAGCGAGGCCGACATCAAGCTGACCAATGTACCGGACGGGGCTCTGGTGTCGAGCTATCTGCAGGGCTCCGGCGGTGCGGTCGGCATACTCGGCGGCATCGACGACAAGCCGGCCGAGATAAAGGCCAATGGCGGCGAACCGCCGGTGATTTTCCCGTATTCCGATTTCGGCGTGAACCAGGTCGGCTATTGCATTTCCACCCGCAAGGATCTGGTCGAAAACAATCCTGATCTGGTCCGGCGTTTCGTATCTGCGACCATGAAGTCCTATGCCTCCACAGAGGCTGATCCCGATGCCGCGGTTGCCGCCATGGCTGATATCGTCGGCGGCACGATGGCAGAGGATGAAGGCAAGGCCCAGGCGCGCGCGGTGCTCGACGTGACCCTTGGTCTGCTCTATTCGAACGCCAATTCCGAGCGCAAGCTGGGCATCAACGTACCGTCCGACTGGGAAGGGATGGTCGCGTTGATGAAGGAATACAACGATCTCGATCCCAACTCCGATCCGGCGTCATTCTACACCAACGAGTTTGTGGAATAACGGCCCGTTTGGGGGCGGAGCGGCCCGCCCCCGGCAAACTGCCGGGGGTGCACGCGCAAGCGCGGCAATCATGATCGATATCGTCGGTGTCACGAAGGTCTTCGGCGCCGGTGCCGACGCGGTGCACGCGCTCGGGCCGGTGTCGATGACCATTGGCGAGGGCGAGTTCATCTCGTTTCTCGGCCCGTCCGGCTGCGGCAAATCCACGCTCATGCTGATGATCGCCGGGCTGCTCGACATCACCGGGGGCGAAATCGCCATCTCCGGTCAGCGGGTCGCCGGCCCCCAGACCGACATCGGCATCATGTTCCAGGACAGCACGCTGGTTCCCTGGCGTACCGTCCGCGGCAATATCGACCTGCAGCTTGAACTGCGCGGCATCGCGCCGGCGAGCCGGGCCGGGGATGTTGAGGAACTGCTCCAGTCGGTCCACCTGGAAGACTTCCAGACACGTCTGCCGCACGAATTGAGCGGCGGCATGCAGCAGCGGGCGGCGTTCTGCCAGGCGATGATCCACAAGCCAAAAACCATGTTGCTGGACGAGCCGCTCGGCAAGCTCGACGCGATGACCCGCGAGAACATCCGCAATGACTTGCAGTCGCTGTGGATGCAGAAGCGCCCGACTGTCGTCTTTGTCACCCATTCCATCGAGGAAGCGATCCAGCTTTCAACCCGTGTCGCCGTCATCACGCCGCGGCCGGGCAAGATCGAGCGGATCATCGACATCGACCTGCCTTTCCCCCGCGACTTCGACGTCAAGGGGCGGCCGGAATTCACCCGCTATGTGCGCGAGACACAGGAGATCTTCAGAAGCTATGGCGTCATCTAAGGCATGGGGCGCTCTTGCGCGTATTCGGCGCCTGCTGGCGCAATCCTGGATGTTCATCGCCTTTTTCATCGGGTTTTTCCTGTTCTGGGAATACGCGATCGAATGGTTCGACGTCCCGCGATATATCCTGACGCCGCCCTCGGTAATCGTCACCAAGGGTGCCGCCGACCTGCCACGGTTGATCGACTACACCCTCATCACCGGCCTTGAGACTGTGCTCGGTTATCTTCTGGCGATTGTCCTGGCGCTGCCGATCGGGCTGTCGATTGCGTTTTCGTCCATCCTGCGCCGCACCATCTATCCCTTCTTCGTCTGCATCGAAATGGTGCCGAAGATCGCGTTTGCGCCGCTCTTCATCTCCTGGCTCGGATTCGGGCTCCTGCCCAAGGTCATCATCGTCTTTCTGGTCTGCTTTTTCCCGATCGTTCTCAACGCCATTCTGGCGTTCAATTCGCTCACCGAGGAGTTGTCCCGCTTCTCCCGGTCGACGGGGGCGAATGCCTGGACGACGTTTATCAAGATCCGGTTGCCGGCCGCCCTGCCGCAATGTTTCGTCGGCTTCAAATACGCCGCCATCAACGCCACCGTCGGGGCGGCGATCGCCGAGTTCATCGGCTCCGACCAGGGTCTCGGATTCTACATCCAGATCGTCACCGGCAACATGCGGCCTGATCTGGCCTTTGCCGGTATATTCTTTCTCACCCTGCTCGGCCTGTGCCTGTTCGGTGTCGTGACGCTGGCCGAGCGGCTCCTTATCCCCTGGCACATCTCGGTGCGCCGCACATCCCACTAATGCAAAGCGAGGTTCCCATGCCGCAGACAAAATCCGATTTCCAGGCCATCGCCTCCGGTCTCAAGCCCGAGGTGCGTGCATTCATCGGCGGCACATTCGTCGACGCTGCCGACGGCGAGACATTCCGGACCATCAATCCGGCGACAGGCGAGGTCATCGCTCATGTTGCCCACTGTTCCGGCAAGGACGTCGACCGGGCGGTGGCGGCGGCGCGCAAGGCTTTCGACGACGGCGCCTGGTCGCGGGCCGCCCCGGAGGATCGCAAGGCCATATTGTTGCGGCTCGCTGAACTTGTGCGCGAAAACACCGACGAACTTGCCGTTCTGGAAAGCCTCGACAGCGGCAAGACGATCACGGACTGCCTGCACGAGATCGGCAACGAGGTCGCGGATTTCTTCCAGTGGTATGCCGAACTTATCGACAAGACGTTCGGCAAGGTCGCGCCGACGGGCGAGGACAGCCTCGCGCTGGTTGTAAAGGAGCCCGCGGGCGTCGTCGGGCTTGTTCTGCCATGGAATTTCCCGCTGCTGATGGCAGCCTGGAAGCTGGCGCCGGCACTCGCCGCCGGCTGTTCGTGCATCGTCAAGCCGGCCGAGCAGACGCCTCTGACAACCCTGAGGTTCGCTGAACTGGCGCGTCAGGCCGGTGTTCCCGATGGTGTGCTCAGCGTATTGCCCGGGCTGGGCGAGACCACCGGGCAGGCGGTCGGCCGGCATGCCGACATCGACATCGTTTCCTTCACAGGCTCAACCGAGGTCGGCGGTTATTTTCTGCGCTACGCGGGCGAAACCAACCTCAAGGTTATCGGCCTTGAAATGGGCGGCAAGAGCCCCTTCATCGTGCTCGACGACGCTGATCTCAATGACGACCTTATCGAGAACGCCGCCATGTCCGCCTTCTGGAACGGCGGCCAGAACTGCTCGGCCAACATGCGCCAGCTCGTCGATGCCAGCATCGCCGATGAATTCGCCGAGCGTGTGGTGGCCCGTGCCCGGCAATTCACGGTCGGCGATCCCCTCGATCCCGATACTTCCATCGGCGCCATGGTCACCGCCGAGCACCAGGAGCGCGTCATGTCCTATATCGACAGGGGCGGCAAGGAAGGCGCGCGGCTGCTGACAGGCGGCAAGGAATTCGGCCCGGGCTGCTTCATTGAACCCACCGTGTTCGCCGGCCTTGAACCCGCGATGACGATTTCTCGCGAGGAGATCTTTGGCCCTGTCCTCGGTATCCTGCCGGTGAAGGGCATGGACGAGGCGCTGGCGATCGCCCGTGACACGGACTACGGGCTGCATGCCACGGTCTTCACCCGCGACATCGATCGCGCTCTCCACATGGCACGTCGCCTGCCCTGCGGGACGGTCTCCGTCAACGGATTCTCCGAAGGCGACGTCAAAACGCCGTTTGGTGGCTACAAGCGCTCCGGCTCGCTGGCGCGCGACAATGGCACCGAGGCCATGGATCAGTATGTGCAGACCAAGACCATGTGGTTGTGCACATCGGCGCCGCAGGCCGGCTGAGCGGCGCCGGCCAGTATCGAAAGGAAACGGATGAGCCATGTCCGAAATTCGCAACCTGACCCATCACGACATCTACCGCCACCCGGAGCATTGCGTGAACCAGATCGCGCAAAGGACGCTGAAGAGCGGCGATATCCTCGCCGTCTTCAACGAGGAGCGCTTTCCCTTCCACCACGACAGCGGCCAGACGCTGATGACCCGGTCGCGCGATGGCGGCCTGACCTGGTCGAAGCCGCGGGTGATTGTTCCGTGGAGCGCGACTCAGGGCAACTGGGATTGCGGCATCTGTGAACTCGGCGACGGCACACTGCTGGTCAACTTCACGTTAACCGGATTTTTCAAGCGTGGCATGAAGGCGGAATGCCCGTCCTGGAGTTCGTTCCCGCTGACCGGGGAATGGGGCGACTGGACCTGGGCCTACAAGACCCAGGCGTGGCTCGGTACCTTCGTGATCAAGTCAACCGACGGTGGCGAGACCTGGAGCGAACCGGCGCCGGTCAATGTCCGCCCGATGAAGCATGGCGGTTGCCGGCTCGGCGCCTGGGAATTGCCCGATGGCGGCATCATCCTCGCCCTTTACGGGCGCATGCGCGAATATTCCGAGGATGCCCCCGGTGAGACCAATCGTTGCTTCCTGGTCCGCTCCGACGACGGCGGCGACAATTGGGATTATTACGGCACGCTGGCCTACGACCCCAACAACATCATCGACTACGAGGAGGCCGGGCTGGCGCGCCTTGATGATGGCCGCCTCGTCGCGTTCATGCGCACCCATCTTCAGCCGAGCCAGGACACCAAGAACATGATCATGGTGGTGTCGGAGGATGACGGGTTCACCTGGTCGCCGCCGAAATGGACGAAGATCTGGGGCTATCCGCCCGAACTCATCCGCCTGCAGGACGGGCGCTACCTGCTCGTCTACGGCTACCGGCGGCCGTCCTACGGCGTGCGCGGCATCATCTCTGAAACCGGCATCGACTGGGACGTCGGCGACGAGTTCGTTATCAGCGAGGGCGGTATCCCGGCCGATTCCGCCACGCTGAAACCGTCATCGAGCCGCGTCGTGCCGGCCGCCGGCATCTACGACGAGGGGGCTGTCAACTATCACCATCCCGGCCTCTACCAGCATATCGGCTACCCGACCGTGGCCCAGGCGACGGACGGGACAGTGGTTTGTTCCTATCACGAATGGAGCACGGACGAGCGTCCGTTGCAGATCCTCCGATGCGCCCGGTTCCAGGTGTGACCGGCAGGGCCGGGAAGGCTCCACTTTCGTCAATACCTTCTTGCGGAGGATTGGCGTAGTGGACATCGCGGTTTGCCTGGCCTTGACCGCCGATCAACGTCAGAGGCTCGTTCACGGCGCCGCAGACTGGCCGATCGCTTTCGTCGATGCCGCAGCGCCATGTGATGCGCCGATTGTCTTCGGAAATCCGGAACCCCGTCTCGTTGCGGCCAACGCCAACCTGCGCTGGTTGCAACTGGAATCGGTCGGTTTCGGCGAATATGCGGGGCTGGACTGGGCGCGCGCCGGTGGACCCGTACAGGTCACCAACCTTGCCGGTTTTTTTGCCGATCCGGTCGCCGAGACCGCGCTGGCGGGTATCCTGGCGCTTGTGCGCGGGATCGATCGCCTGACCGTCCTGCGGACCACCGGCCGATGGGTGGGTGATCCGATCCGGTCCGAATTGCGGCTCCTGACAGGTGCTTGCGTCGTCCTGTTCGGCCGCGGCGCGATCAACGGCCGGCTGGCCGAATTGCTTGCACCGTTTCGTTGCCGCGTAATGGCGTTCGGTCGCCACGGGACAGCGGATGAACTCGACCGGGCGTTGGCGGCAGCCGACATCGTCGTCGCCACCGTCCCCGATACCAGCCGGACCGCAGGCCTTTTCAACCGCGCCCGCTTCGCCGGCATCAGGCGCGGGGCGATCTTTGCCAATCTCGGGCGTGGTTCGCTGGTCGACGAGGCGGCCCTTGCCGATGCCCTGACCACCGGCCATCTGTCCGGCGCGGTGATCGACGTGACGCGCGACGAACCGCTGCCTCCCGGTCATTCCTTCTGGACGACGCCCAACACTATTCTCACCCAGCACACCGGTGGCGGCAGCGCCGGCGAGATCGATCGCAAGATCGACTGGTTTCTTGACAATCTGAACCGCTTCCGCGCCGATGCGCCCTTGCGTGGCGCTGTCGATTTCTCCAGGGGATATTGATGTCCGCAATCACCGCCATACGCTGCCTGCTGCTTTCTTCGCCCTATGCCGATGCCGACGATCCGGAGATCAAGGAGTGCTTTCCCAACGGTCCCAAGCGCACCATCGGCATGGTCGAGGTGACGCTCGACAACGGCATGACCGGGCTCGGCGAAGGGTATCTGGCGGTCTTTGCGCCCAAGGTCTTTCAGGCAATCGTCGAGCTCTGCACGCCACAGGTTCTCGGCAAGGACGGTTTCGACATCGCCGGCCGCCTGCGCGATCTGCGCTCGCTGTGCGACTACTGGTCGCTTCAGGGGGCCGCCCGCCACGTGATCGCCGCCTTCGAAATCGCGCTGCAGGATGCGAAAGGCAAGTCGCTCGGCACGCCGGTCTACGACATGCTGGGCGGCGCGAAGGCCGACGCGATCCGCATCTACGGCTCCGGCGGCTGTTGCGATCGCAAGGAGCAGTTCCTGCGCGAACTTGATTTGCTCGAAGAGCTCGGCATCACCCTCTACAAGATGCGCGCGGTCAAGGGCGATATCCTGCGGACCGCCTGGGTGCTCCGGGAGGCCGGCCGCCGCGGCATCGAGGTCGGGGTCGACATGTGTCAGAATCTCGCCGATCCGCCCCAGGCCGTCGAGGATGTGGTGCGCTATGTCGAGGCCGTCCACGCCCTGACCGACCATCGGATGATCTTCGTCGAGGAGGCGATCGGCCCCGACGCGCCGGAAGGCTTCAGACAGTTGCGCAGCAAAATCGACGTGCCGGTCTGCGGCGGCGAGATCATCACCACCCCCGGGGAGATGATCGAGCGCATCAACAACGACGTCTACGACTTTGTGCAACCGGATGCGTCCGTCATGGGCGGCATATCCGCGGTCATGGATGTGTTTGCCGCCGCCAGGGCAAAGGGGACGGATGTCGTCGTGCACGCCTGGGGCGGCGCGGCGGCGATCATGGCCAGCTATCACGCCGCCTTCGCCGCCGGCGGCGGGCTTGTCGAGTTTCCCATGCTCGATTTCCCGCTCGGCCGCGACATGCTGGGCGACCAGGCCCGGATCGTCGACGGCATGCTGCTGCGCCCGACGGCGCCCGGCCTCGGCCTGACGCTCACGCCGGAAATGGAAGCGCGCTATCCCTTCGACGAAACCGCCGTCTATTCCTGCGCGCTCATCGACTACGGCCCGCCGCCCGACAGCTATTGGGCGCCGGATTGATCCTCGCCCGCCGGTACGCGCATCCGTCCTGACAGAGCCGGTCCTGCGAACGATCCCGGTCGCGAACGGTCGCGGATCGGTCGGCGGCGAAGCCGGTGCGACGACGTATCGCAGGACAATCCGATCCCGGCCCATCGCGCGCGTACCCCGCCGTGACCGCTCGTTTCCCCGCTTCGCCGGGGGATTTCGAAGGCGCGAAAGGCCGGCCGTCGCCAATGACGTGTTGCCCTTCCTGCGCATTCGAGTCACGCTGAGCTTGCTTCCACGACGCCACAGGGGAGGTATTGGTGAAGCCAGGCGGCACGGACGTCCATCGAATGAGGCCCGGCGCATCGCCACGGCCCGCGCTTTTGCCGGTTAATCCTTGTTCGCGGGGATCCCGCCGATGAGCCTGATCCCGAAGGACCTGACGCCGGTACTGCAGGAAACGGTCAATCGCGGTCTCGGCCCCGTGCGCTGGCAGCATCCGGCCTGGATTGACCAGATGCCGCCCTGCAACCACGCCTGCCCCGCCGGAGAGAACATCCAGGCCTGGCTGGCGCTTGCCCGCGATGGCGAATTCCAGGCGGCATGGCGCAAACTGGTCGAGGACAATCCGCTTCCCGCCACCCACGGTCGCGCCTGCTACCATCCGTGCGAGACGGACTGCAATCGCAAGGATCTCGATGAAGCCGTCGCCATCCATGCCGTCGAGCGGTTTCTTGGTGATCGCGCGCGCGCCGAAGGCTGGTCAGTCGAATCCGGTGCCGATACCGGAAAGAGGATCTTGATCGTCGGCGCCGGCCCGGCCGGGCTGTCATGCGCATGGCATCTGAGAAGCATGGGTCATGCCGTCGAGATCCGCGATTCCATGGATGAGCCCGGTGGAATGCTTCACTACGGTATCCCCGCCTACCGCCTGCCGCGTGCCGAACTGCTGGCGGAGATCAGGACCATCGAAGCCAGGGGCGTTACGCTGACCCTCGGCACCCGGGTCGACGACCTTGAAGGCGATATGGCAAGCGGTGGTTTCGATGCGGCCTTCGTGGCCGTCGGCACGCACGCCGGCAACCATCTGGACATACCGGCAATGGACGGCCGGGCGATGATCGATGCCGTGACGATGCTGGAGGACGTTGAGGAGGGCAGGGCGCCCAACCTCGGCCGTGTCGTGGCCGTCGTCGGTGGCGGCAACACGGCGATGGATGCCGCACGGGTCGCCAAGCGCCTCGGCGCGGAGGAGGCCATTCTCGTCTACCGGCGCGATCGGGCCCACATGCGGGCCGATCCATATGAAGCCGATGAGGCGTTTCTTGAGGGCGTCAAGGCGAAATGGCTCACCAATCCGACGCGCTTCTCAAAGGACGGGCTCACGATCGAACGCATCGAACTGGGTGAGGACGGATCGCTCCACCCGACCGGCGAATTGGAGACACTCAGCGTCGATGCGACGGTTCTCGCACTCGGGCAGCATGCCGAAGTCGATTTCCTGCGCGGTGTTTCCGGCATATCGATCGCCGAAAACAGCAGTATCGGGGTCGACGGGGCGTTGATGGCCGGCAGGCCCGGCATCTTCGCAGGCGGCGATGTCATCGGCGGTATGATGACCATGACCGCGGCCACCGGTCACGGCAAGAAGGCGGCGCGTTCAATCGACGCCTGGCTCAAGGGTCAAAGCCTGTCTGCACGCGACAAGCCGGACACGACGATCGGTCTCGCCGAACTCAATCTGCCGCTGTTTCTGGATGCCGGAAGATCACGGCCGAGCGAACTTCCGGTCGAACTCCGGCAGGGATTTGCCGAGGTTGTCGGCGGAATCGACCCGCGCCAGGCCCGGTATGAGTCCGACAGGTGTCTGTCATGCGGCAATTGTTTTGAGTGTGACAATTGTCTCGCCGCTTGTCCGGAGCAGGCGGTCATAAAGCTTGGCAAAGGGCGAAAATACGAGGTCGACTTCACCCTGTGCACCGGTTGTGCCGTTTGTTTCGACCAGTGTCCGTGTCATGCGATCGAGATGATCGCCGATCCGGCAAGAAAGGCCGACGAAACGGGCGAGCCCATTCCCGCCCGTTTCAAGCTGCGCGTGTGAGGCGGACATGACAACCGACACGATGGAAGGCAACACGGCGGTCGCCCACATCGCCTACCGGGTGAACGAGGTTTGCGCCATCTATCCGATAACGCCATCCTCGCCGATGGCCGAGCTTGCCGACGAATGGGCGGCGGCGGGCATTGCGAACATTTGGGGCAATGTGCCGGTCGTGCAGGAGATGCAGTCGGAAGCCGGGGCGGCCGGAACGGCCCACGGATCCCTGCAAAGCGGCGCACTCACAACGACGTTCACCGCCTCGCAAGGTCTGCTTCTCATGCTGCCGAACATGTTCAAGATCGCCGGCGAGCTGACGCCCGCGGTTTTTCATGTCGCCGCGCGCTCGATCGCGACGCAGGCCCTTTCCATATTCGGCGACCATCAGGACATCATGGCGGTTCGCGCCGCCGGCTTCGCCATGCTGGGTGCCGCGTCGGTTCAGGAGGCCCACGATCTCGCCCTTGTTGCCCAGGCCGCGACCCTGCGTTCGCGGGTCCCGTTCATCCACTTCATGGACGGCTTCCGGACCTCTCACGAAGTCAACAAGCTTTCTGTGATTCCCGATGACGCCATAAGGGCCATGATCGACGATGACCTGGTGCGGGCGCACCGTGCGCGGGCCCTGAGCCCAGCAAATCCCTTTGTACGCGGCACCGCGCACAATCCCGACACCTATTTCCAGGCCCGCGAAACGGTCAATCCCTTCTATGCCGCCGTACCCGGAATCGTCCAGGAGGAGATGGACCGTCTGGGCGATATCACCGGGCGGTCCTACCGCCTGTTTCGCTACGACGGGCATCCGCAAGCCGAGCGCGTCGTCATCGCGATGGGGTCGGGCGCGGAAGTTGTTCGCGATACGGCGCAGTGGCTTGCCGCGAAAAGTGACAAGGTCGGAGCGTTGCAGGTGCTTCTCTACCGGCCGTTTTCATGTGCGGATTTTCTCGCCGCCATGCCCGAAAGCGTGGCATCGATCGCCGTCCTCGACCGCACCAAGGAACCGGGCGCCGCCGGCGAACCGTTGTTCCAGGATGTGGTCGCCGCCTATGCCCAAACCGACCGGCTGCCGAAAATCATCGGCGGACGGTTCGGACTGTCGTCGAAGGAATTTCATCCCGGCATGGCCAAGGCCGTGTTCGACGAACTCGCCCGACCGCAGCCGCGGCGGGGCTTCACCATCGGCATCAATGACGACGTGTCGGGAACCAGCCTGGAATGGGATGACGATTTCGACATTGAGCCCGATACGTCGACGCGCGCGATCTTCTTCGGTCTCGGCGCCGACGGAACGGTCGGCGCCAACAAGAACAGCGTCAAGATACTGGCCGAGGCCCCGGATCGGTACGCCCAGGGTTATTTTGTCTACGATTCCCACAAATCCGGGGCCGAGACGATTTCCCACCTGCGCTTCGGCAGTGAGCCCATCAGCGCGCCGTATCTCATACGCCACGCAAATTTCGTTGCATGTCACAAGTTCGAGTTTGTCAGGAAGCGCGACATTCTCCATGCGGCGGCGCCCGGCGCCACGTTTCTCCTGAACGCGCCCCACGGTCCCCAGGACATCTGGAACGAGTTGCCGCGCTCGGTTCAGGAGACGATACTCGAAAAAGACCTGCGCCTGTTCGCGATCGACGCAACCAGGGTCGCCCGCGATCTGGGACTTGGTCCCCGGGTCAACACAATCCTCCAGACCTGTTTTTTCGCCCTTTCCGGTGTGCTCCCGCGCGATGCGGCCATCACCAGGATCAAGGCATCGATCGAAAAGGCCTATGGGCGCCGGGGTGGCACGATCGTCAAGAAGAATTTCGCGGCCGTCGACGCCGCGCTGGAGAATCTGCATGAGGTGGAGATGCCGGGCCGGGCGACCAGCACGTTTGATCTGGCGCCGCCGGTTCCGGAATTCGCGCCCGCCTTCGTTCGCCAGGTTGCCGGGCCGATGATGGCCGGGCGCGGCGATTCGATTCCGGTAAGCGCCATGCCGGTCGACGGAACCTTCCCGTCCGGAACGACCGCATACGAGAAGCGCAATATCGCCGTCGAAGTGCCGGAATGGGATGCCGAATTGTGTATCCAGTGCGGTCAGTGCGCCATCGTCTGTCCGCACAGCGTCATCCGCGCGAAATACTACGACGAGGAGGCGCTGGAAGGCGCACCGGACGGGTTTCCCTCCGCACCCGTCAATGCGCGGGGCTTCCCCGGCAGCAGATACACGCTCCAGATCTTTCCGGAGGATTGTACCGGCTGCGCGATCTGTGTCGAAAACTGTCCCGCATCGAGCCCGGCGGATCTTGGCCGCAAGGCCATCAACATGGTCGACAAGGCGCCACAGCTCGACGACGCGCGGCGGAATATCGCCTTCTTCGACGGAATTCCGCTGCCCCGTCGCTCACGTGTCAATTTCGCCAATGTCCGGGGCGTCCAGTTTCTGGAACCGTTGTTTGAGTTCAGCGGCGCCTGCGCCGGCTGTGGCGAAACGCCTTATCTCAAACTGCTCAGCCAGTTGTTCGGTGACCGGCTGCAGATCGCCAACGCCACCGGCTGTTCCTCGATCTTTGGCGGGAACCTGCCGACGACACCGTGGTGCAAGGGCGAGGACGGCCGCGGGCCGGCATGGTCCAACTCCTTGTTTGAGGACAATGCGGAGTTTGGGCTCGGCTACCGGCTCGCCGCCGACAAGCAGACACAGGTTGCGCGTTCGTTGCTCCGCGAGATGGCGGGCGATATCGATCAGGAGCTTGCAGATGCGATCCTTGATGCGCCGCAGGTCAACGAGAGCGAGTTTGCAGCCCAGTATGAACGCCTCCAGAACCTGCGGACGGAGCTTCAAAAGCGCGATGACGAACGTTCCGCGACGCTCTTGTCGGTGATGGATTTTCTTGTCCGCCGCAGCATCTGGATCGTTGGCGGCGACGGTTGGGCCTACGACATCGGGTATGGGGGGCTCGACCATGTCCTGGCCCAGGACCGCGACGTCAATGTGCTGGTCCTCGACACCGAAGTTTACTCCAACACCGGCGGCCAGGCCTCCAAGGCCACGCCGCTCGGCGCAATGGCGAAGTTCGCCGCCGCCGGCAAGACCGTGCCGCGCAAGGATCTGGCCATGCAGGCGATAGCCTATGGCTACGTATATGTGGCCCAGGTCGCCATGGGGGCCAATCCCGAACAGACGCTGATCGCGTTCCGCGAAGCGGAGGCCTACCCGGGCCCTTCGCTGATCCTCGCTTACTCGCACTGCATCGCGCACGGTATCGATATGCGATATGGCATGAAGCAGCAGGCGCGGGCGACGGCGGCCGGCTACTGGCCGCTTTTCCGGTATGACCCGACGCGCAGGCGGGGCGGCCAGAATCCGTTCCGCCTCGACAGCACAAGACCGCGGCTGAAGCTTGAGGATTTTGCCAATCGCGAACTCCGCTACAGCGCCCTGGCGCGCTCCGACGCCGCCGGCGCCGCGCACATGCTGCGCCAGGCGCAGGCGGTCATCGACGAGCGGTTCCGGGTTTATGAGGATCTCGCCGGCCGCGACGGCAGCCGGTTCCTTCCAAACTGGGAGGAAGCATAATGGATCTCAAGACCAGCTATCTGGGCCTTGAACTGGCGCACCCCGTCGTGGCTTCGGCAAGCCCGCTGGCTCGCGAATTCGATGGAATCCGCCGGCTTGAGGATGGCGGGTGTGCCGCGGTCGTCATGCCGTCGATCTACGAGGAGGAAATCGAGGCCGAGGATTCAGCGATCGCCGAACTGATCGACCGGGGCAGTTTCGCCCATCCGGAAGCCACCAGCTACTTCCCCAGCCCGACATGGAACGTCGGTGGCCTGGCCGGACGGATCGATACGCTGCGGCGGGCCAGCGAAGCATGTGCGATTCCGGTCATCGCAAGCCTCAACGGTTCGACCCCGGCGGGCTGGCTGGAAGTCGCGCATGAACTTGAAGAGGCGGGCGCCGCCGCAATCGAGCTCAACATCTACCGTGTGCCGGCCGACCCGGCGCTGGACGGCCGTGCCGTGGAGGAACAATGGCTGGACACGGTGCGGGCGGTGCGCGACAGCGTCAAGCTGCCGCTTGCCGTCAAGCTTGGGCCGTGGCTGAGTTCGCCGGCGAATTTCGCGGCGCGACTAGCCGAAGCCGGTGCCGACGGGCTTGTCATGTTCAACCGGTTCTATGAGCCGGACATCGATCTGTCAGCGCTCCGGCCAAAGCCCGACCTCCAGTTGAGCCAGCCCTATGAAATCCGCCAGTCCCTGATGTGGATTGCCCTGCTGGCCGGGCGGATCGACGTATCCCTGGCCGCCACAAGTGGTGTTGAATCCCATGAGGAAGTGATCAAATACCTGCTCGCCGGCGCCGATATCGTCATGACCGCATCATCGCTTTTGCGCCATGGTCCGCAACATGCGCAAACCCTCAAACGCGGACTTGAGGACTGGATGGAAGGGCGCGGCTTTGCCTGTGTCCGCGACGTTCGCGGGCGCCTGGCCGCCTCCCGGCTTGCCGAACCGGAATCCTATGTGCGGGCACAGTATATCCAGATCCTGACCGGTTACGGCGCGCCCGTCCGGTGATCTGAACCGCTGTGACGGGCAGGTGGCAGCCGGCGAATTCCGCCTTCGGCGTCCGGCGCACGCTTTTTCACACCGCCCGGCCGGGCCCGCCGGAATTTCAGGACCGGTCCGCCAATCGCCCGCGGCGGCCCCGACTGGTCGCCCCTCTGTTCCTCACTGGGCGGCCATTGCCATCGGCTCGACATCGCCGTGAAACTCCGGAAGGTAGGGCTTGGCTGTTGCCGGCAGGTCGCGCTTGAGGAACACGTTTTCATATCGAAGCTGGCGTCTCAGCACCGGCCACACCTCCCGATATCCGGCGAGGATCGATGGTGTCGGCGCCGGCAGATCGTGCTTGATCAGGTCATGAAGGCGGGGCAGGGCATGATAGGGCACCATCGGAAACATGTGATGCTCCACATGATAGTTCATGTTCCAGTAGATGAACCTGCTGATCGGGTTCATGTAAACCGTGCGGCTGTTCAGCCGGTGGTCGAGAACGTCTTCCGCCAGTCCCGCATGCTGCAGCACGCCGGTCATCACATGGTGCCATGCTCCATAGAGCCGCGGCAGACCGATCACCATCAGCGGCAGGATCGAGCCGAGATAGATCGCCAGCCCGAATGTGGCGGCATAGATCGCCACCCAGATCCGGGCCACGGCATAGACCCGCCCCTGCTCCGATTCCGGTATGAATGTCCGTTCATCGTCATCTAGGTTTCCGGATGCATTCAGCAGCATCAGCTTCATGGCGTTGTAGCTGTCAACGATCCCGAAGAAGTTGAGGCCGATGCGCAGCAGGTCCGGCGGCCGCATGGCGACGATTTCCGGATCGCGCCCGACGATGATCGTGTCGGTATGGTGGCGGGCGTGGCTCCAGCGCCAGCGCACGGGATTGCGCATGATCATGAATGAGGCGATGTGATAGACCGCCAGATTCATCCACTGGGTCTTGAAGGCGGTGCCGTGGCCGCATTCGTGCCAGCGCGAATCGCTCGCCGAACCGTAGAGCACCCCGTAGGCCAGCCAGAAGGGGGCCGACCACCAGGACGGCCACAGCGCGATCCCCATGCCGGCGAACCCGATCATGCAGCCGTAAAGGATGATCGTATCGCGGATCGCCGGCTGGTCGCTGCGCCGCATCAGGTCCTTCATGGTCTTGCGCGGCACATCGGTGTGATACCATGCCGCGGTGGCAAGGCCGCTCTCGACGGCTTTCCGTGCCTCTTCGCCGGTCAGGCTGTAATCCCGTTTTCTCATGCCCGCCTCGCATACCCGTCTCGGATGTTCAAGCCTTCGATCGTCCGGTTCCCGTCTGTACCAGAATAGAAACAAACCCCGGTTCCGCACAACAAGGCGCGCGGGAACGGTCGCGGTCCATTGCCGCTTTCATCCGGCAATCGGCGCCCGCCGCCGGTCGGTCCGGACAGCAGATCCCGGCCCGGATATTCACGCCGGTTTCAGCGACCGCAGGATCCGGCGCGTGGCCGCGACGACCGGATCGTGGGTCTCCCCCAGGATCGCGACCCGGTCAAAGCGCGCCGGGTCGCGGTTCACGGCCACCCGCAACGCATCGCCGAACGCCATGCGCAGCTCCGTTCCGATATTAAACTTGCAGATTTTCGAACCCCGCGCCAGCGAGGTGCGCTGGGCAACCGGTACGCCCGATCCACCATGGATAACGAGCGGAATATCACACATCTCCCCGATCGCCGCGATCCGGGCTTCATCCAGGCTGTTGCCGGCGCTTTGCTGCAGATGCTGGTTGCCGACGGATATGGCCAGGGCGTCCACGCCTGTTTGAAGGGCGAACCGTGCAGCTTCGTGCGGGTCGGTGCCGGCCGATTCGGTTTTGCCGAAATAGCCGACATGCCCGACTTCGCCTTCGCAGGAGACGCCGGCCCGATGAGCCATTTCCGCGATCGCGGCTGTTTCGGCGATATTCTGCGCGATTGGCTTGCGTGAGCCGTCGTACATCACCGAGGTAAAGCCGCAATCAATCGCCGCGCGGCAGTCTTCATCGCTGTAGCCGTGGTCAAGATGGGCGACGACCGGCACGGCCGCCTGATCAGCCAGATATCGGAACATCTTCGCCAGCACCGGCAACGGCGTATGCGCGCGGCAGGCAGGCCCCGCCTGCAGGATCACCGGCACTTCCTCCGCCTCCGCCGCGGCGACATATGCCCGCATGTCTTCCCAGCCGAGGCAGACCACGCCGGCAATTGCATGGCAATTCCGCAGGGCCGGCTGCAGCACGTCCGACAGCGTGGCAAGCGTCATTTGAACTTCGCGATCATGTCCTTGATGCCGGGGATCGTCTCGATCTGGTCGGCGTGGCAGGGCTGGAAGTACTGAACCAGGCTGCGCTGGCTGAGCCCGCCAAGGATCGTGAAGTAATACATTTCATATCCCGGCAGCACGCAACAGGGATGGTATCCCTTGTCCAGGCAAATCGTTGAGCCATTGACGATGTGGTAGGCGTCGCCAGCCTTGCCGTCCTCGCGCTGCAGCATCTGCAGGCCGGATCCGTGAGGCGGCCGAAACCGGAAATTGTAGGTTTCATCGTGCCGCGTTTCATGCGGCAGACGGTCGGTGTCGTGTTTGTGGCTGGGAAATCCCGACCAGCCGCCCTGGCCCACCGTATAGAGCTCGCTCACCAGAAGGCGCCCCACGCGTCCGTGCTGCTTCTGGCCCAGGATATGTTTGATCTTGCGGTGCGTCTTGGTGTCATCGGATCCGTATTGGACGAGGTCGATATCGTCGGGGCGCACGTCAAACGGCTCCAGCACCTTGTCGTAGGCTGCGCCTGCGACAAAGACTTCCGCCGTGCCGGAAACACAGACCATCCGCGTCCGGGCGCCTGCAGGCACATAGACGCCTTCCGGTTCACCATCCCACACATCCTCGCCGCGATTGCCCAGCGCCGGAAAGGACGTGCCTTCGACCTCGACGTCAATCGTACCGGTGGCCGGAACGATACTGGTTTCGTAGCCCGGCACCTGGTATTCGAAGCTTTGCCCCGCCTCCAGTTTGACGATGTTGAAGTAGTTTAAAGGGACCAGTTCGTTGTTCGCATCAACGATCGGTTTGTTTTGGTTGTCGAACGGGGCGATATGCATGGATCGGTCCTCTCAAACAGCGGTTGGCCCGGGATGGGAGGACAGGAAATCCTCAAGATCGGCGGTCGTCGGCATGGCGGGCGCACAGCCGACCCGGCTGACCACGATCGATGCACTGGCCGAGCCGCGCATCACGGCGTCGTGCAGCGTGTGGCCGGCCGCCAGCGAGGCAACGAATCCGCCCAAAAAGCTGTCGCCGGCCCCGGTGGGTTTCAAAACGGAGACCGGAAAGATACCGGTGCGAAATTCGCTGTCAGGCGTAATCGTGATCGCGCCTGCCTCACCCATCTTGAAAATGACGATTTGCGCCGATGTGGCCGCCAATTCACGTGCCTTGTCCGGTCCCTTGCCATAATCGCCGGCCATGAAACCGAATTCGACATCATTGCCGACGATGATGTCACAAAGCGCGGCGGCCCGGGAATAGACGTCGGCGGCAACCGCGGCCGACGGCCAGCTGTAGGGCCGATAGTCCACGTCGAATATCAGCGGCAGCCCGGCGGATTTCGCCAGTTCAAGGGCATGCAGCGCCGCACTGCGGGAGGGTTCGGCGGCAAGCACGGTTCCGGTCGTGATCAAGGCGCTGAAGCCCGCGAAATCGATGGATGCGATGTCTTCCAACGTCATCTGAAAATCGGCCGCGCCATTGCGGTAGATGACCGACTGGTGATCCTCGACGCGGCTCTCCACAACCGCCAGCGAGTTGCGGGCCTCGCCGCCAACGCTTTTCACATGGCTGCGGTCGATGCCGTATTTGTCCAGTTCGCCCAGGCAAAATCGTCCGACCGCATCATCGGATACGGACGTAACCAATGCGGCGTACCCGCCATGCTTGGTGATCGCCACGCCGATATTGGCCGAAGAACCGCCCAGACAGGCGTAGAACCGTTCCGCCTCCTCAATTCGCGTTCCCGCCGGATCCGCATACAGGTCCATGCCCGCTCGTCCGATAATCAGGAAACGATTGCCCCTTATGCGCTCAAGGTTCGCCATCAAACCCCTCTGCGCTGGTTGTCGCGGCCGGCTTCCCACGCAAGATGGGCATCGCGAACCCGGTCACTGTCGGTGACGTGGGGCGTGCCGACTTCCCACCATGCATGGCCCTGTTCGGTCCATCCTTCATAGGCGTCGACCTTCATGACGATTACATAAGTCTTGTCGCTCGCCTTGGCCCGCTTGAACGCTTCGCCCAGTTCGGCGGGATTGGAGACTGTTTCCGCCTGCGCACCCATGGCTGCGGCATGGGCTTCAAAGTCCACCGGAAAGGGCTCCGTTATGGTCGGGCAATCGACAAACAGGTTGTTATAGCTTTCATTGCCGGTGTTGTTCTGCAGCTTGTTGATGACCGCAAAACCACCATTGTCCAGCACCAGAACGATCAGTTTCATTCCGGACAGGACACTGGAATAAAGGTCCGAGTTCAGTATCATGTAGGAGCCGTCGCCGGTGAAGACGAGCGTGTCCTGGTCCGGCTCGCGTTGCATCTGGGCGATGCGCGCCCCCCAGCCGCCGGCGATTTCATAACCCATGCAGGAAAACCCGAATTCCACGTCCACCGTGCCCGGATCCAGCGTGCGCCAGTTGGCTGTGATCTCGGCGGGCAGACCGCCGGCGGCCGCCACCACCCGGTCGCGGCGATCGCACAGCGCATTCACGACGCCGATGGCCTGGGCATAGGAATTGGGCCGGTTGTCGCCGTGGGCGACATTTTTGGCGACATATTCGTCCCATCGGCGCCGCTCCGATTGCGCCAGGGCGGTCCAGGACTCCGGCGCCGTGTAAGCCCCGACCGCTGCATCCAGCGCGCGTAGGGACAGCTTGGCATCGCCAACCACCGGCAGCGACCTGTGCTTTCCCGCGTCATGGCGGGCCGCATTGATCGAGATGATGCGGGCATCACCGGAAAACACCGTCCACGAACCGGTTGTGAAATCCTGCAGGCGCGTGCCGACGGCCAGGATGACATCCGCCTTGCCGGTAAGTGTGTTGGCACTGTCGGATCCGGTGACGCCAATGGGCCCGGCGTTCAGCGGATGGGTGGCCACCAGGTTCGCCCGCCCGGCGATGGTTTCCACAACCGGGATATTGTGCGCCTCGGCAAACCCGGACAGCTCCGCCACCGCACGGCTGTATTGCACACCGCCGCCGGCAATGATGATCGGCCGTTCAGCGGCGTTCAGCAGCGTCGCGGCATCGGCGACCTCGCCGGCGTCCGGGGCAATGCGGCGAATGCGGTGGACAGTCTTCTCAAAGAAGATCGCCGGATAGTCGTAGACCCAGCCCTGCACGTCCTGCGGAAGCCCCAGGAAGGCCGGGCCGCAATCACCGGGATCCAGCATTGTCGCCACGGCGGCGGGAAGGGACTGGATGACCTGGGCGGGATGGGTGATCCGGTCCCAGTAGCGTGCAAGGGGCTTGAAGGCGTCATTCACGCCGAAGGTCGGGTCGTGGAAGTTTTCCATCTGCTGCAGCACCGGGTCCGGCAGCCGGGTTGCATATGTGTCGCCGCACAACAGCAGCATCGGCAGACGGTTGGCATGCGCCAGGCCGGCGGCGGTCACCAGGTTCGCAGTGCCCGGACCGGCGCTGGCGGTACAGAACATGAAGCGCTGGCGCAGCCACTGCTTGGCATAGCCGGCGGCGGCGAAGCCCATGCTTTGTTCATTCTGGCCGCGATAGAGCGGCAGCTCGTCGCGCGCGCGGTAAAGCGCCTCGCCCAGGCAGGTCACGTTGCCGTGGCCGAAAATCCCGAATCCGCCGCCGCACAGCCGCATGGTCTGGCCGTCGATCTCGATGAACTGGTTGGAAAGCCACCGGATGATGGCCTGGGCCGTGGTCAGGCGTATTGTGTCATGGCTCGATTTCATGTGAACGGTGATCCCCGGGATTTTCGGCATCGCACCGATTGTTTCTTGCGGAAATTCAAATCCGACGATACTAGTTTTGCAACCGGTTGCAAATGATTTTTGGGAAAAGGCGGCAAATGACGGAACTCGGCATCGGTATTTTGGGCGGCGGTTACATGGGCAAGGCGCATGCCGTTGCGATGTCTTCGGTGGGGGCTGTTTTCGATACGCCCTTGCGCCCCCGCCTGGAGATGGTCTGCGCATCGACAATGAAATCGGCTGAACGCTATCGGGCCGCCTATGGTTTTGCCCGCGCCACTGACGACTGGCGCGAGCTGGTCGCCGACCCCGCGGTCGAAGCGGTCGTCATCGCCGCGCCCCAGTCGATGCATCGCCCGGTGGCCGAAGCCGCCTTTGCATCGGGAAAGCCGGTCCTGTGCGAAAAGCCGCTGGGCGCGTCACTCCACGACAGCCGCGCCATGGTTGCGGCGGCCGAGGCCTCCGGCTGCGTCAACATGGTGGGGTTCAACTATATCCGCACGCCGGCCAGCCAGTATGTCCGCGAATTGATCGGCGATGGCGCAATCGGCGATATCACCTGGTTCGGCGGGGAGCATACGGAGGATTTCTGTGCCGATCCGAAGTCGCCGGCCAGCTGGCGGGCCGCCGGCGATGCCAACGGCACGATGGGCGATCTGGCGCCGCATATGATCAACGCCGCACTTGCGCTGATCGGTCCCATCGAAAGCCTTATCGCCGATATCGAGACGGTCCATGTCGAACGTCCCGGCGGCACGGTGACCAACGATGATCAGGGACAGATGATGTGCCGGTTTGAAAACGGCGCCATGGGACACCTGCATTTCAGCCGCATCGCAACCGGGCGGAAAATGGGTTATGCCTATGAAATCACCGGCACCAGGGGCGCGATCCGTTTTGATCAGGAGGATCAGAACGCCTTCTGGCTTTACCGAATGGACGAGCCGGAAGCGACGCGCGGTTTTACGAAGGTTCTGACCGGCCCCGCGCATCCCGATTACCTGCCCTTCTGCCAGGGACCGGGCCACGGCACCGGATATCAGGATCAGATCATAATCGAGGCCCGGGATTTTCTGCGTGCCATCGAAACCGCGACCCAGATCTGGCCGACATTCCGGGACGGGATGGAGGTCAATCGTGTCGTTGCAACCGCGATGGCATCGTCAAGAGAGAGGACATGGCTGAATACCAGCCGGTTCTGAAAACGATGAGGATTTGACCAACATGGACATAAGAATTGGCAATGCCCCGTGTTCATGGGGTGTGGAGTTTGCCGACGACCCCCGCAATCCGGACTGGCGGACGGTGTTGGCGCAATGTGCCCGGGCCGGCTACGAAGGCATCGAACTCGGGCCGGTGGGATTCATGCCCGAAGACCCGTCCGTCCTGGGCGATACGCTTGCTGCAAACGGCCTGGAGCTGATCGGCGGCGTGGTCTTTCGCGCCTTTCATGATCCGCAGCAATGGGATGACGTGATGGACGGATCCGTCCGCACCTGCAAGGCGTTGCAGGCCCATGGCGCCCGGAATCTGGTTTTGATCGATTCGATTTCACCGCGCCGCGCCCAGACGGCCGGACGGGCGGGCGAGGCCGAGCAGATGGATGCCGCCGAATGGACGGCCTTTCGCGCCCGCATCGAAACCGTGGCAAAGATGGGCACGCAGGATTATGGCCTGACAGTCGGTATCCACGCTCATGCGGCCGGGTTCATGGATTTCGAACTCGAGCTTGAACGGCTTCTCCACGAGGTTGACGAATCCGTCCTGAAGATCTGCTTCGACACCGGGCACCACTCCTATGCCGGTTTCGATCCCGTGGCCTTTATGAGACGCCATGCCGATCGGATCAGCTACATGCATTTCAAGGATATTGATCCCCAGGTCAAAGCCGCCGTGATTTCAAACCGGACGGGATTTTACGAGGCCTGCGGCCAGGGTATTTTCTGCAATCTCGGCGATGGGGATGTCGACTTTCCTGCGGTGCGAAAGGCCTTGCTGGACGCCGGATTCCAGGGTTGGTGCACGGTTGAACAGGATTGTGACCCGACGCTCCAGACCGATCCGCTCGGCGACGCGCGCAGGAACCGGGAATACCTTGAATCCATCGGATTTAACCAGGGACCGCGAGGATGAGGAAACTGAATTGGGGCATGATTGGCGGCGGCGAGGGCAGCCAGATCGGGCCCGCACACCGCCTGGGCGCCGGGCTGGACGGCGCGTTTTCCTTTGTCGCCGGGGCCCTGGATCACCGTCCCGAGGCAGGCCGCCAATACGGTCGGCATCTCGGGCTGGCCGAGGATCGGGCCTATGGCGGCTGGCAGGAGATGCTCGATGGCGAAAAAGCCCGTGACGATCGCGTCGATCTGGTGACCGTGGCTACGCCCAACGCCACCCACTACGAGATCACCCGGGCGTTTCTGGAAAACGGCTTCCACGTCCTGTGCGAAAAGCCGATGACCATGACGGTCGAGGAGGGCGAGGAGATCGTCGGGATTGCCCGGTCGGCCGGCCGGCTGTGCGCCGTCAACTACGGTTATACCGGTTACAGCCTTGTCCGGCATATGAAGGTCATGGTGGCGAACGGCGAATTGGGAAGAATCCGCCTGGTCAAGGCTGAATTCGCCCACGGTCACCACGCCGATGCCGCCGATGCCGACAATCCGCGTGTGCGCTGGCGGTACGATCCGGGCCAGGCCGGCGTTTCGGCGCAGTTCGCCGATTGCGGCATCCACGCGCTTCACATGGCCGGATTTGTGATCGGCCAGGAGGTCGAACGCCTTTCCGCCGATACCGTGAGCTGCGTGGAAAACCGTGAACTGGAAGACGATGCGATGGTCAACCTCCGGTTTGACGGCGGCGCGGTCGGGCGATTGTGGACGTCCTCAATTGCCATCGGCCGGCAGCATGGTTTGACGCTTCAGGTCTTCGGCGAGAAGGGCGGATTGCGTTGGGCGCAGGAACAGCCGAACCAGCTGTTCTGGATGCCGCTCGGCGGCAGGCTGCAGACGATTGAACGCGGCGAGGCCGGTCTGTCGCCGGAAGCCGACCGGACGAGCCGTGTCACGATTGGCCACGCAGAAGGCATGCCGCTGGCGTTTGCCAATATTTACAGCGACCTGGCAGAGGCGATCCGTGCCGGAGAGGAAGGCCGTGAGATGGACCCGGCCGCCAACCTCTATCCCCGCGCCGAGGACGGCCTGCGGTCCATGGCGGCGGTGTTCGCCGTCGCCGAAAGCGGCAAGGCGCGCGGCATTTGGGTCGACGCCCGGCCGCCCATGTTCCGCTGAAGGGATCGTGCGTGGATCGGTTGTCGGCCCCGCGGACCGTTCCGGTCCTAGCCGGTCAGGGGTTTCAGTGTGTTCCGCTCTATGATTGAACAGGGAAATATTCGCGCTTCGGGGTAACGGTCAGGATCGTCCAGCATTGCCACCATCAGCTCGATCGAGCTTGTCACGATCTCCCGGATCGGTTGATGTATCGTCGTCAGGTTGATGTTGTCCCAGCCCGCGATTTCCATGTCGTTCATCCCGATAAGGCCGATATCGCCGGGAACCGAAAGCCCGCTGTCCTCCACCGCAGACAGCGCGCCGATCGACAGGACGTCATCGCCGCAGAAATAGGCCTGGGCCGGTTCCCCCTCCAGAAGCCGCATCATCTCGCGCCGCCCGGCTGCGAATGAATATGCCTCTGCGCAGGTGCAAGAGACCCGGATCGATGGCTGCGCCGCCAGCTCCGACAGAAACCCGGCGCGCCGGTCCTGTGTCGATGTGGCGCTTTCGGGGCCGCCAAGGAAGCCGACGCTATCATATCCCCGCACGATCAGCGTGCGGGCCGCCATGCGCCCGCATTCGATATTGTCCACGCTCACCACATGGACTTCCGGCGTACTGGAACACCGGCCGAAAGAATTGACAACCGGAATGCCGGCGTCCCGAAACGCCTTGGAAAAATCAGACGGCAGGGTCGAGGAAGCCACAACCGCGCCATCGACGGAATACTGGCGCAGCATCCGCACGGAATTTTCCGGATCGGTTTCATTCGACAGGTTGACAAGCAACGGCCGCAAGCCGCGATCTTGCAGACCTCGCGTGAAGAGGTCGAACACTTCGAGAAAAATCGGGTTGTGGAAATTGTTGGACAACAGTCCGATGAGCTTCGTGCGCCCGGTGGTCAGCGACGAGGCAAGCGCATTCGGACTGTATCCCAGTTCGCGCGCCGCCCGTTCCACTTTGACCCGCATCTTGTCCGAGACCGACGCCCCGTCGGTGAAGGCGCGCGAAACCGCGGAACGGGACACGCCGGCGCGTGCCGCAACCTCTTTCATCGTGACGGTCATAATGTCTTTAGATTTCATAGGCCTCTGTCAGCCATTGGATCGGATACGTCCTCCAAACGCACAATGGCGGAGCGTCGCATTTTTTGCAACCGGTTGCAATTGGCAATGGCCTATGATCTAATCTGGATACGTGACGCGAAGTTGCTGCAACGGGATCTGCAGGAAATGGATGCATCGACTTTCAGGATCCTGTTGAGAGCTCCGGCATTCAACTGGTGGGCCGGCACCAAAATTGGGAGGAACTCCATGAAGAAATTTGTACTTGCCATCGGAATTGCCACACTGATGGGCACAACCGCCATGGCGCAGGAACTCGGCGCGACGATTTCGAAGTTCGACGACAACTGGCTGACCGTCATGCGCAACGGCATGACCGATCACGCGGCCTCTCTGGATGGCGTCAACCTGCAAATGGAAGACGCGCTCGATGATGTCGGCAAGCAGCGCGACCAGATCACGAATTTCGTCGCCGCCGGCGTCGATGCGATCATCATCAACATCGTCGACACCTCTGCCGGTGCCACGATGACGGCGGCCGCCGGCAACACGCCGCTGGTTTTCGTCAACCGCGAGCCCGACAATGTCAACGAACTGCCGCCGACCCAGGCGTTCGTGGCGTCGAACGAAATCGAATCCGGCACATTGTCGGCGTTCCAAGTTTGCCAGAATCTGCGCGCGGCCGGCAAGGCCGGTGGCGCCCGCGGTTACCTGATGAACGGTCAGCTCTCCAACCAGGCGGCCGTGCAGCGATCCAAGGACGTCCACGACGTCATCGGCATGGATATGTGCAACTTCATGACCCTGATCGACGAACAGACGGCGAACTGGAATCGTGACGAGGCGCAGTCGCTGATGACCAACTGGCTTTCCGCCGGCGAGGACTTCGACTTTGTTCTCGCGAACAACGACGAGATGGCGATCGGCGCCATCCAGGCCATGAAAGCGGCAGGCCTCGACATGGCCGACATCCAGGTCGGCGGCGTCGACGCCAGCCAGGACGCCCTGATTGCGATGCAGGCCGGCGATCTGGACGTCACCGTCTTCCAGGATGCCGTCGGACAGGGCGCCGGCTCCGTCGATACCGCGATCAAACTCGCCAACGGCGAGAAGGTCGATCAGAAGGTGTATATCCCCTTCCAGCTGGTGACGCCTGAAAACATGGCCGACTTCCTGGCGAAGAACTGACCTGAGTGTATAGGAAAATGCAAAGCGGTGCCGTTGCACCGCTTTGCGGAATGGAAATCCGGTCGGCCCGGGTTTCCGCTATCAAGCCGGTATCGAACCGGTATCAAAGGAGGGCGATATGGCGGAATCCTCGCATGGCACCGGCGGGCTGACATTCGACAAGTCGAAACGCGCCTGGCCGAACGAGATCAACATCTTTGTCGCGCTGATCCTGATTATCGCGATTTTCGAGGCACTCGGCCAGCTGCTTCCCTACATGAACGGCCAAAGCCTGCTCTTCGATACCCAGGGCCGCTTCGATTCCATCTTCAACGAAGCGCGTCTCCAGATCATCATTTTGCAGGTCGCGATTATCGGGATTATCGCGCTGGGCGTGACCCAGGTCATCATCTCCGGCGGCATCGACCTGTCTTCGGGCTCCGTCGTCGGCGCCACCGCGATGATCGCCATGTCGTTTGCCCAGACCGAACTGGTCAACGGCAATCCCAATCCCAAGGCCATTTTCGGATTGTGGGCGATGGACCTGCCGGTTCTCATCCCGGTCCTTGTCGGTCTGGCCTGCGGCTTGGTGGCGGGAATGATCAACGGCGCGCTCATCGCCTACACCCGGATTCCGCCCTTCATCGCCACGCTGGGCATGATGGTGTCGGCGCGCGGCGTGGCCAAGTGGTGGAGCCGCGGCAACCCGATCAGTTTTCCCACCGAGGAATATACCTGGATCGGCAGCGGCATGATGCCGGTGTTCTGGTTCGTGCTGTTGGCTATCCTGTTCCACCTGATCCTCAAATACACCGTCTACGGCAAGCACACCTACGCCATCGGCTCCAATGAGGACGCCGCGCGCATGAGCGGGATCAACGTCGCCCGGCACAAGGTGCTGGTTTATGTGATCGCCGGCATGCTGGCCTCGTTTGCCGCCATCGTGCTGAGCTCCAAGAACCTGACCGCGCAGTCCGGCATGGGCCTGGTCTACGAACTCGACGCCATCGCCATGGCGGTCATCGGCGGCGTCTCGCTGACCGGGGGCAGGGGATCGATCATCGGAACTGTGCTGGGGGCGCTGATCTTCGGCGTCATCATCTCCGGTTTCACTTATCTAAAGCTCGACGCCTTCTATCAGGAAATGGTCAAGGGCGGGATCATCGTGGCTGCCGTCGTACTCGACCAGTGGCGCCAGCAGCGCGCGGCGATGAAGTCTTGATTGGGAGAAAGCAAATGAGCGACCAAATCGTTCTGAAGACCCAGGACCTGACCAAGCACTATGGCGGCGTGCATGCGCTGGAGGGCGCGGATTTCGAGTTGAAGAAGGGCGAGCATGTGGCCATCATGGGCGACAACGGCGCCGGCAAATCGACGTTCGTGCGCCAGATCACCGGGGTCGAACAGCGGACCCGCGGAAAGATCTGGCTATATGGCGAGGAGGTGAATTTCGACGGCCCGCTCGACGCCCGCAAGGCCGGGATCGAGACCGTGTTTCAGACCCTGGCGCTGGCCGATGATCTGGACGTGCCCGACAATCTGTTCCTCGGCCGCGAGAAGACCAAGCTTGACTGGTTGGGACCGTTCCGCCTGCTTGACTACCGGGCCATGCGCGAGGCGACCCTGGCCGGCCTGGAAAAGACCGCCGTCAAGATCCCCAATATCCGCAACACCATCCGCAACATGTCCGGCGGCCAGCGCCAGTGCGTGGCCATTGCCCGCACCGCGACCTTCCATTCCCGGCTGACGATCATGGATGAGCCCACCGCCGCGCTGGGCGTGCAGGAGACCGCCCAGGTGGAGAACATCATCCGCACCCTCAAGGAGGCCGGTGAGCCGCTGATCCTGATCAGCCACAATATGCGGCAGGTGATGGATCTCGTCGATCGCATCGTCGTGTTTCGACGCGGCCGGATCTGCGCCAACCTGAAGAAGGAGGAAACCGACGGCCAGGATGTTGTCGCCTATATCACGGGTGCAAAAACCGGCGCGGAATTTTCCGACGCCGCCTGATCGGTTTCGGGGCCGGATGCGCATGCGGGAACATTCCAGTGCATGCAACGGATTGGCGTGCCCGGCGGGTCGGCGCGATTGAACCGGCGGCTGCGGCGGGCGGATCGAACTTATGAAATCGCTGGATCTGAACAGTTCATTCTACAGGCCGGTCTGGATCCGCGCCGCCATTGTCGGCATCGCCGGCGGGTGGGGGATCTTTGAGTTTCTCACCGGGGCGCCGTTCTGGGGCGTCCTGTTTTGCGGGGCGGCGGCTTTCGCCTTCCACGGATTGTTCATCACGTATCGTCCCGACGACGACCCCGAATGACGAAGGCCCGAATGACGAAGGCCCGGATGGCGAAGCCTCCGATGGCGTAGGCCCGAAGGGCCAGAGCGCGGATGAGGACGCCGCCCGCGCGATGGTGCGCCCCCCGCGCGATGGTGCGCTGCCCGCGGGTTCCGTCGCCGGTCACTGTCCTGAACCGGCACACCAACCTTGCCGGCGACCGCGAAAGGCTGCAATCTGGTATGCCGGCGCCGGTTTTCCCGCCGCAACGGCGGAGCGGTTTGCACGGGTGGGTGGCGTATCGGCCGCCATCGGCCGGCGGCGTCCGGCAAGGGGCATGAGAGATGATCAAGCACGATTCCGAAACCGTGGCGAAAATCCATCATGAGTTGCACGCCCACCTCCCGCCGGAGCCGGCGCTGCGCGCCAAGGCCCTGGAAAGCCTGCTGGTCGAGAAGGGCATGGTCGAACCGGCCGCCGTCGAAGCCTGGATTGAAGCCTACTCTGAAGACATCGGCCCCAAGAACGGGGCACGCGTCATCGCCCGAAGTTGGGTGGATCCCCAGTTCAGGGATCGCCTTCTCGAGGATGCGGGCGCGGCTATCGCGGAATTGGGATTGCATCAGGGTCATCTGACGGCGGTGGAAAACACGCCGGAATTGCACAATCTGATCGTTTGCACCTTGTGCTCCTGCTATCCCGTCGGTGTCCTTGGAATGCCGCCCACCTGGTACAAGATGGCGGCATACCGGTCGCGGGCGGTTCGTGCGCCGCGCGGCGTGCTTGAGGAATTCGGCGTTGTCCTGCCGGCGGATGTGAAAATCCGGGTCTGGGACAGCACGGCGGAGCTGCGCTACATCGTGGTGCCGCAACGCCCGGCGGGCACCGAAGGCTGGGACGAGGCGCGGCTGGCCGGACTGGTGACGCGCAATGCCATGATCGGCACCGAGCGCGACTTGTCCCCGCGCACCGGGAGCTGAGCCGTGGACGGCATACACGATCTCGGCGGACGCCACGGATTCGGCAGGATTGACGTCGACGAGGCGGAGTGCCAGTTCCACGAGGAATGGGAAGCCCGCGTTCGCTGCATCATAAATGCGATGAGCCGTGCGCCGGACTGGAACCTGGACTGGTTCAGGCATTGCCGCGAGCTGATCGACCCGGTCGACTATCTGAGCCGGCCCTATTTCGACCAGTGGATCCAGACTTACTGCGCGATGTTGATCAATTCCGGCTGGGCGACGGTTGATGAGCTGGCGACCGGCAAAGCCGGCTCGGCGGGCGTCGATGTGCCGCCGCCGATGACCGCGGCCGACGTTCGGGCCCAACCCATGCGGGCTGTCCGGTTTGACGCTCCCGCCAATTCGCCGCCTGCCTTTGAACTGGGTGAAACGGTCGTGACCACCACCGGTGTTTCGACCGGTCATACCCGGCTGCCGGCCTACGCGCGGGCAAAAAGCGGCCGCATATTCGACCGCCACGGGACATTCATTTTTGCTGATGACAATGCGCGCAATATCAAGCGTTACCAACATCTCTACACGGTCGAATTCAGAGCCGGCGAACTGTGGCCGGAATCCGGTGACAGTGCCGATACCGTGAACCTGGATTTGTGGGAGGCGCATCTTGTCCGAACCTGACGGCATGCCCGGTCCGCTGGCTCGCCATGATGATGGGCCGGTTTTCGAAGAGCCCTGGCAGGCCCAGGTGCTCGCACTCGCCAACAACCTCATCGCGCGTGGCCAGTTCACCGACAGCCAGTGGTCCGACACATTGGGTGCGCGGCTCGCGGCAGCCAACGCCGGCGGCGCGCCCGACACCGGCGAAACCTATTACCTTTGCGCCCTGGCGGCATTGGAGCAGTTGCTCGACAGTCAATCCGGTCTCCGCACCGATTTGCTGGATGATCGCACCGAAGCCTGGCGGCAGGCTTATTTGCGGACACCGCACGGCAAACCGGTGCTACTGGACACGTAAACGTCACCTCGCTCCCGCCGAACCGCCTGGCGCAGACGCCGGCGATTCCACGCACCCGGCGATGAAGCTCCGGGCGCCGGGACGGCGTCCTGCCGATCGAAAGGAACGGGCTGCCCGGCGCCGGCACTCACGGCAGCATGATTCCCCTGATCATGAAGAAGAACATCGCGCCCATGAATCCGGCCAGCGGCACGGTAACGACCCAGGCGGCGGCGATCAGGAACAGCATGGAGCGTTTGACCAACTCAAGGCGGTGCAGCCGGCCCAGTCCCTTTCGCTCCTGTTTGTGCAGAAGCTTGTCGCCGGCCTGCTTCTTGATCTGCCGCAACATCTCGCCTTTCAGGGTGACATTGGCGGCCTCGAAACGCCGCAGGAAATCTTCCACTTCCGTCGGGCTTTCGCCGCTGTGATGGATTTTGATCTCCTCCACCATCCGCGCGTAGCTGACCTTGAGATATTCCCGCAGGAATCCGACACCGAAGACGCCGCCGACCGCGATGTGCGTGGAGCTGACAGGCAGGCCGAGCTGGGATGCGATGATGACGGTAATTGCCGCGGCCATCGCGATGCAGAAGGCGCGCATGCGGTCCAGTTCTGTGATCTCCGAACCGACCGTGCGGATGAGTTTTGGCCCGTAAAGCGCCAGTCCGAGTGATATCCCCAGCGCCCCGACCAGCAACACCCAGACCGGGATCTCGGCCTTGGCGGTGATGCCGCCCCCGACGATCGCCTCGTTGATGCCGGCCAGCGGGCCGACGGCGTTGGCGACGTCATTGGCCCCATGCGCGAAACTCAGCAGCGCCGCGGCGAAGATCAGCGGCACGGTGAACAACTCGTTGACGCTTTGTTTGCCGTTGGGAAGCCGTTGCGACCGGCGCGCGATGACCGGCCGAACGGCGAGGAAGACAAGACACCCGATCGCGAAGCCGATTGCCAGGGCCATCGGAAAGGACACCTTCCAGATTTTCGAGAACCCTTTCAGCATCAGGTATGTGCCGAATGCCCAGGCCATCACGGCGACAAGTATCGGCACGATGCGCCGCGCCGCCTCCATGATGTCATCCTGATAGGTGATTGTCCGCTTGATCACATAGAGGAAGGCGGCGGCGATCACCCCCCCCAGCACTGGTGAGATCACCCAGCTCGCGGCGATCTGGCCGACCTGACCCCAATCGGCGATACCCCAGCCGCCGGCCGCGATGCCCGCACCGAGCACCCCGCCGACAATCGAATGCGTGGTGGAAACCGGGGCCCCCAGCACTGTCGCCAGGTTAAGCCACAAGGCGGCCGCCAGGAGCGCGGCGATCATGAGCCAGATAAATGTATCCCGGTCGGCGATCAGGTCGGGATCGATAATACCCTTCTTGATTGTTCCAACGACATCGCCGCCGGCAATGATCGCGCCGCCGGCTTCGAATATCGCGGCGATGACAATGGCGCCGACAAGGGTGATCGCATGCGAACCGACCGCCGGGCCGACATTGTTGGCGACATCGTTGGCACCGATGTTCATGGCCATGTAGCCGCCGATCATCGCTGCGATCACAAGGAGCACCCCGTGCGTGCCGCCGTCGGTCCTCACGACCGTAAACAGCATAATGCCGACGATGAACAGCAATCCGGCGCCGAACCGGAATAGTTCATCCCGGTTTAGCTGCGCCGCCCGTTCGATTTTCTGAATGCTGACCATGATAATGTGAAGCCCGGTTTTGATTCCGCAGGGAATTGCGGATCCTCCACATTCAATGTGCGAACGATCATCGGCGGCAGCCATGATTTAGATCAACGCCGGTCCCCGCCCGGTCGGTGCATTGGGACGATTTTTCTGCAATAGTCCGGTGGCCCCGATCCGCGGCGGGCAGTAAGGCAACAGAACATGCTTCGACGAATATTGCTCCCGACAATCCTCGCCATTCTTGCAGCCGGTTTCTGGTACAGCCCCGATTTCAAGCAGATCGCCGCCGGTGTCGCGATTTTTCTGTTCGGAATGTTTTTTCTGGAAGACGGTTTTCGGGCGTTTACGGGCGGCATTCTGGAGAGACTGCTGGAACGGACAACAGATTCGCTCTCCAAAAGCGTTCTGTTCGGCATAGTCACGACAACCATCATGCAGTCGAGTTCCCTCGTCTCGGTCATCACCATATCGTTTCTCAGCGCCGGGCTGATCCAGCTCGCCGCCGGTATCGGGATCATATTCGGCGCGAATCTGGGTACGACCACCGGTGCCTGGCTGATCGCGGGATTTGGGCTGAAGGTCAAAATCTCCGCCTATGCCATGCCGATGCTGGCATTCGCCATCATCCTCGTTTTTCAGAAATCGAAAAACCTGAAGGGCATCGGCTACGTCCTGGCCGGGCTGGGCCTGCTGTTTCTCGGCATACACCACATGAAAGAAGGGTTTGAGGCGTTCAGGGAGACGATTGACCTTACCCAGTTCACGCTCACCGGTTATCCCGGATTGATCGTTTTCATGTTGGTCGGGACCGCCGCGACCGTCGTCATGCAGTCCAGCCATGCCACCCTGGTTTTGATCATAACCGCGCTGTCGGTCGGCCAGGTGTCCTACGAAAACGCCCTGGCCCTGGCGATCGGTGCGAATATCGGCACGACGATCACCGCCATTATCGGGTCGATGAGCGCCAACTACATGGGCAAGCGGCTCGCCCTCGCGCACCTGATTTTCAATGTGACGACCGGCCTGATTGCCGTTGGCCTGATTTCACAGATGGTCTGGGCGGTCGATGAGATCGCCGCCCTGACCGGCATCAGGGAGGACGATTTCACCCTCAAACTGGCGGTCTTTCATACATTGTTCAACGCCATCGGCGTCATCGTGATGTTTCCCTTCGTGCAGCACCTGGTCCGGCTGCTGGATCGGCTGATTCCGGCGAAGGTGCCGAAACTGGTTGAGCCGAAATTCCTGAACGATTCCGCCATGGAGTTTCCTGAAACCCTGATCACGACGATCCGCAACGAAATCCTCTATCTGTTCGACAATGCCGAAGAAATCATTGCCCACGGATTGAGCATGCATCGGCATTACATTCATTCCGATCGTGATCTGGCGGCGTATGTCGAAATTGATCGCAACGTGATGGATATCGACATCGACGTCGACTACGCGATACGTGTGAAGTACCTCTATTCCAGCATCATCGAATTCACCAGTCGGGCACAAACCCGTGTCCCGGCCGACTATTCCGGCGCCCTGTATGACCTCAGAGCCGCCGCACAGAACATCGTCAGAAGCGTAAAGGACGTAAAGCACCTGCGTAAGAACATGACGCTCTATATTGCCTCCGACAACGCGGCCATACGGGGTCAGTACAACAGGTTCCGGTTGAAAATCGCCGAGGCCCTGCGCCTCATCCATCAGTTGCGGGATGGCGACGAGAGCGTCGACGTTTATGATTTCGACGACCTTCTGGCGGACTATGAGAAAAGCGACAGCCTGTCGGACGGGACTTTGGACAGGCTAATCCGCGAGCGCGAAATCACGACGGCGATGGCGACTTCGGTCATGAACGACAGTGTTTATGTCGAGAGTGTTGTCCGATTGCTGTGCGAGGCTGGCCGGATATTGTACAGCGAAGCCGGACGTTCCGATCGCGAAGCCCAGGATATGTTGCGATCGGACGATGACGATCTGTTGGATGAAGGTGAGGGGGCGGCTCTGCAAGAACTTGTGCAGTGAGATCCGGATTGTTCTTTATTAAGGGTATCCGGAGTATGAACAACCAAAGCAGGTGCGTGAAAGTCAGGAGAGTATTCGGATGGGCATCAAGAAATCGATCAATCGAATTCAAAATCTGTTGTCAAATGAAGGCTCCGACGCGGCCGAACAAAAAAGGGCACTGATAAAAATCATTGAAAAGCTCGACCACAAGGAAGAGGCCTTGAACAAAAAATTGAAAGAAGTCAAAACAAAAAAGGAAGAAAAACATATTTTAAAGAAGATACACAAATGCAGATCAAGAAAAGAGAAAGCGGAAAAACTGATTAGCGGCATGTAGAAATTGGCATTTCGGATTTCGTATATGCAGGGAATTGATAATCTGCGATATTGATACCGGCGCCGCAAATGCCGGCAGCGACCGTGGCGGTCCGAACGCCGCGGGTGACCGATATCACCGTCAAACCGCGCCCAAACCGCGCCCAAACCGCGTCACGCCGTTTGTCCGGCGCCTGGAATCTCCGGCCGGATCCCGCCGACGCCCGGTCCGCTGCGGCCGGATGCATCGATGTAGATGAGGAATCCCGCTCAGGTGGCGACGTGGGAGACATCCCTGCCCGGCGAATAAATGTCCAGGATGTTCCAGTGTCCGGTCGTCGGCGTCGGATTGTTGACCATCGGGACATCGAGCACGGTGGGTTTTTTGCTGGCGATCGCCGTTCCCAGAGCCGGCAGCAGCTCGTCGGCGGAGGATATGCGCATGCCTGCCGCGCCGTAGGCTTTGGCGATTTCCGCATAATCGGGCCGTGCTGTCGTCGCGTCGTCGGAGCCGGGAAATGTCGTGCCGTAGGTCAGGCCGTAATGGGCCTTCTGCAGGCCGGCGATCGTGCCGAACGCGTTGTTGTTCATGACCAGCCAGACGATGCCGAGATTTCGTTCAACCGCGGTGGCCAGCACCGAAGGATTTTGGCCAAAGCCGCCATCGCCCACCAGGCTGATTACGACCCGGTCAGGCGCGGCGATTTTTGCACCGAGGGCACCGGGGGGCCCGAAGCCCATGGTGGCAAAACCGCCCGGTGTGAGGATCGAGCCCGGGCTTAAAATGTCGAACTGTTGGCCGACGCCGTTCTTGTTCCAGCCAACGTCTGTCGTGATGATGGCGTCATCCGGCAAAGCCGTGCGAACATCTGCCAGAATGCGTTCCGGCATCATCGGAAAAGCCGGGGAAGCGGCCATCGCGCGATTGCGCTGTTTGAATTTTTCGCGGAACCCGGCGATTTTCTGCTCAACCTCCGGCCGCTTGATGCCGCCGGGATAGATCTCCCTGGCGACGCGGATGAGCACACCGAGCGCCGATCTGAGATCGGCAACGACACCAATCTCTGTCGGATAATTCCGCCCGATCTCCGACGGTTCGATATCAATATGAATGACCTTCGTGCCGGGGATGTTGAACGTATATCCGGGATACCAGCTGGAGCAGTCGGCCTCCTTGAACCGGGTGCCGACGGCGAAGAGCCAATCGGCGTTGAGGCAGCTTTCGTTCACCAGCTCCGTACCCCAGAAGCCGGTCATGCCCATGACGAGCCGGTGGTCGTCCCTGAGGCAGCCCTTGCCCATCAGCGAATGCGCGACCGGCAGACCCATATGCTCTGCGAACTCCCGGAGTTCCTCGGATGCCCTCGCAAGCAGGACGCCGCCGCCGGCATAAATCACCGGATCGGCGGCCGTTCCAAGCGCCGTCACGATGGATCGCGCGGTATCCTCGTCGATGGACGGTTTCACCAGCTTGCGCGTGTTGGAGGCAATCCGTTCAAAGCTGTCGGATGAAATGCGTTGCGAGAAGATATCCATGGGTACGTTGACCAACACCGGTCCCGGCTGGCCGCTTTCGGCCAGCTGGAATGCCTTCTCCAGGATTTCCGCCATCAGGTCGGCGCGATCGACCCGCCAGGCGCGTTTGACAAAGGGCCGGTAGATTTCCCACTGCGCTGCATCGGCGTGAAGATTGACCTCCTGATGCGGGTGCTTGCCATAATAGTGGGTCGGAATATCGCCGGCGATCACAACCATGGGGATACAGTCCAGTGCCGCGTTGGCAACGCCGGTCGCACAGTTCGTCAGACCCGGAGACAGATGCGACAACACGACGGATGCCTTGCCCTGCACCCGGGCGTAGGCATCGGCGGCATGGCTGGCGATCTGTTCGTGGCGCACGGTCACGAAGTCGATGGAACTGTCCGCCATGGCCGCGAGCACCGCGATATTGGTGTGGCCGCACAGTCCGAAGACATGCTTGACGTCACGCCGCTCCAAAAAGTCGACGACATGTTCGGCAACGGTCTTGTTGGCGGAGTCGTTCATCAGGCAGCCTCGCGTTTGTAGAACTCGCCGAACAGTTCTTCTTCCGACGGCCGGTCTTCCGGTATCGGGCGGCTGACCCAGGTGTAGTTCATGAAGTGTTTCAGATTGACGTTCTCGTTGGTGATGTTGCCGCCCCAGATGCCGCAACCCAGTGACGAGGTCATCGGCATGCCGTTTGTGAAACTGCCGGCATTGGCCTTGGATTGCGCTTGCCGCACCATCATCCGGCTGACCGGCGCGACGCGCGCAAGCGCATCGATGTGATCGTCGTCGTGGCTGTAGATGCCGCACGAATGGCCCTTGCCGCCCACCTCGTAGATGGCTCTTACGGTATCCAGCGCCTCGTCGAACGTTTCGAAATGGTAGAGCGCCATGAGGGTCGTGAGCTTCTCCTTGGAGAATTTGTGCTCCGGTCCGATCTGGCCCTGGTTCTCGACCATGAGAAACTTGCGGTCTTCGGGAATGGAAAAGCCGGCAACATCAGCGGTTTGCTGCGGGCGGCAGGCGATGGTCGGGAAAGTGCGGTTGCCTTTTTCGTCCCACATCGCCTTTTCCAGAAGCGCTTTTTCCGCCCCATTGCACAGGTAACCGCCTTCCGCCTCCAGTGCGGCGACCATCCGATCGTAGATGGATTTCTGAATGATGATATTTCCGTCCGCCGAGCAGCCGGAACCGAAGTCGGACGTTTTCGACATGCGCGTGTTGGCCGCGGCGATTTCGATATCCGCCGTCTCGTCAATGACGATGGACGAGTTTCCGGCACCCACGCCATAGGCCGGCTTTCCGGACGAGTAGGCGGCCCTGACCATCGGTTTGCCGCCGGTGGCAAGCGTCAGGTCGCAGTTTTCCATCAGATGCTGGGTCAGTGGAATGGACGGTTTGCGGATCGCCTGGAAAAGATCTTCCGGCGCGCCCGCCGCCCGGCAGGCGTTGCGCATGACCTCGACCATCTCAAACGTGGTGCCGGCGCTGCGCGGATGGGGCGAGAAGATCACCGCGTCGCGGGCCTTGGCCGCGTAAATACCGGTGACCGGCGGCGTCAGCGCCGGATTGGTCATGGGGATGAGCGAGGCGATGACGCCCGCAGGTTTGGCGTATTTGACAAGCCCCCTGGCCTCATCGACCTCGACGATGCCGGTTGATTTCTGACGCAGGGCGTCACGCAGCACACCGTGAATCTTGAAGCGCTTTGCCGGCCGGCCGGCCCGGTCGCCGATGCCGCTTTCATCAACACCCATCTGGGCCAGCCGCGTGAACGTGTGTTCGTTGCCTGAATACCAGCCGATGGCCTGCGCCAACCGGTCCAGATCGCCCTGGCCCCGGTTTTCGATTTCCGCCATCGCCGCGCGGGCGCGGGCGATCAGATCGGCGGCAAGTTGACGATCTTCCTCTGTCAGTTCTCTTGGCATGAATTCCTCGGTTGCATGATCGGGTCAAGCCGCGATCTGGTTGATTTCGCGGCGTTTGGATCGGACGGATCCGAATGTGCGTTTTGCATGTGTCAGACAGCGGCGCGCATGCTCCTCGTAGCCGAGTTCCGAAAGCCGGCTTTGATTGGGCAGTTCGATCGAATAGTCGACCGGCGGGATGCGTTCGATAATGCCGGCAAAATCGATCCAGCCTTCGCCGGGATACAGCCGGGCGTCGCGCGCCAGCTGGATCATGCCTTCGCGGGTATCGGCAATGCCGGGCAGACAGTCGGAGATATGCAGAAAGTGCAAGAGCTCCGGAGGGACATGGAGCAGTTCGCCGATATCCACCCGGCTGAGGTGCAGATAAAGCGTATCGACCAGAATTCCGGCATTGGGCCGGTCGGCGGCGCGAACGATGTCCAGCGCCTCGTCGAGCGTGCGCAAGCGTGAGAAGGACGGAAATTCCAGGTCGACCGTCAATCCGTATGGCGCGGCCAGATCACATGTTTCCGCATAGGTATCGACCAGGAAGTTCCGATCGTCGCGCGATTTGGTCCAGGCGCTCATGATCATGCGGCTGGCGCCCAATTCGCCACCCAGTTCCAGCGCGCGTTCAAATTCCCGCGGATCGCAATCTTCCGTTATACGCGCGATTTCGACATCCAGGACGTCCAGGCCGGTCGTCGCCAGCGCCGTTTTGGTCGCCTGCACCTGTGACGCCTCGACCGGGGACGGAGTGAACTCACCCGCCACGTTCATGGTGATAAAACGGGGGCTTACCGCGTCGTAGCCGGCCCGGGCGGCGATATAGACAAGCTCCGCAGGCGTGCAACCGATCAGGGTCAGGTGTGCCAGCGAATAAAGCGGCTGGCCCTTATGCTCTGATCGACTCGTGAGCATATCGGACACTCCAGAAAAACCGGATACAGGCAATAATTGCCTACAACAATAAAAATATCAGAAATTATCGAAAACATCAACTTAGAAATTGCCCGGCGACCATGTCTCATCGGTCGGACAAGCGGGCGGCGGCGGCCTGCATGGTCGATATGCGCCCGCCGCCGACGGCTCCAGCCGCAATCGCCGCGACAGCCGCGGAAAGGGACCTTCGAAATCAAGTTCGCCTGCAATGAGTGCCTCGCTCGTCATGTCCTCACGCCGGCGGCGTTGCACCGTCGGGCAACATCGCCACCGCCAGGAAATGCCGGGCGTGATGGTCTCGAACCGGTGCCGGGGATTGTTGCCCTGATCATCCTGCATTGGGCGATGGGTTGAACCCGGCGCCATCGGTTCATCAAGGTAGAGCGGTTTCACATCGCGCCCGCCTTTGCCCGGTTTTCCGCCAGATCGAGGCTGGCACAGGCAACGACGTCGGTGGCCTCGTATTTTGCCAGCGTCTGGAAATGGACGTCGCTGATTCCCCCGCACCCGATGACGCCAATCCTGAGCGGCTGCATCCTTGCCCCCTCGCTGTGCTTGGATGCCGCTACCGTTCCGCCGGCCGGTCGGTTGTCGGCTGGTAGAGCGGCAGATAGCGGGGCGGCATCGGCCCTTTGTTGCGACCGCCCTGGTTCATCTGTTCCCAGCCATGGGCCAGGATACCCACCGACCGCGACAGGCAAAACAACCCCCGCGACAGCGGCGGCGGAAAGCCAAGCTCGCAGAAGATCACCGCGGTTGCCCCGTCGATATTCATCGCGATCGGTGCGCCGCGCTGGCGCCCGATCTCCACCTGCACCGTCTCGCCGATATCGGCAAACCGGCCGGTGACGGTACCGGCCTCGGCAGCTTTCCGGACCAGTGTCATCAGCCGTGGCGCACGAGGATCGACCGGTTTGTGGAACCGGTGGCCGAAACCGGAAACGATCTTGCCATAATTCGCCCGCCAGGCGGCGATGCCGTCCCGGGTGGCGGCCGCAATCTCCGCGCCGTCATCCAGCCGGCTGGCAATGTCGAGATAGAGTTCCGCGCACTGCTCGCCGGCGCCGCCATGGACATCACCCAGCATGTTCACGCCGGTGGCCAGCACATTGTTCAAACCGACACCGCAGGTCGCCGCCATGCGTGCGGCGGCGATCGACGGGGCCTGCGGACCGTGGTCCACGCCTGCAACAAGCGCGCACTCCAGCAAATCGGCCTCCGGCTTGCTCGGCAGTTCGCCCCGCACCATGAGCCAGATCATCTGGGCAAAGCTGACATTGCCGATCAGCGCCTCCACCGGTGTTCCGCGAAACGCGATCCGGCCCGGTTCCATGTCGATGATCGAGGTTCGCCACCACTCACGGATTGTCGTTGCGTCGTCGCCGTCGGTCATGCCTCTTGCCTGCGGTTTTGATGGTGCATTTGCGCTGCCAGCCGGATCGGTGCATTTCGCGCACCGTATCCTTCATAACCGCCGCGCCGCTCCACGATCTCGAAAAAGAACCCGTCGAAGATCGGCACGGAATAGATCTGGAAATACTCCGCTTTTCCATCCCGGTCATAAAGGATATTGCCCCGCCTGAGCCGTTCGGTCTGGTCATCGTCCAGACCGAACGTGACCTGCAGGTCACCATAATAGTTTCCGGCGATGTCCAGACGTTCAAATCCCGCCCGGGCCAGATAGTCCGACGTCTCGAAAATATCGTCGGACAGGAAGGCGATATGCTGTACGCCGGCCCCGAACCGGTCGGCCAGGAAAGCACCCGCAAATGTCCGTCGCTCGCCCGCCCCGTTGAGGTTCAGCCGCACTTCGCCCTCCGGGCTGGAAATGGCCTGGCTGAGGACGACGCCGGAGGGATCGATCACGTCGACGACCGGGCTCTTTTCCATCTCAAACGTCGAAGTGTAGTAGGTTAGCCAGCTTTGCATCTCCTGGTATTTCATGGTCTGGGCCACATGGTCGATGCGTCGAAGGCCGGCCGGCGGCGTTGCCTCGGTTTTCGGGACAGCGTCGAATTCGATGTCCCAGACCCGGTGCAGATCGGATTTCTCGTCGATGAAATGCACGACGTTTCCGCCGACACCCTTGATCGCCGGAATGTCCAGTTCGCCTGTTCCCACCGGTTGCGAAAAGGCCGGCGCGCCGAGCGCCGTGGCCCGCGCCACGGTCTGGCTGGCGTCCCGCACCCGCAGGCCCATGTCGCAAACCGACGGGCCGTGTTCGGCAAATGCCTCGGCGGCAAATCCCCTGGATTCCGTGTTCACGACGATATTGATCGCGCCCTGGCGCCACAGCTCGACCGATTTCGACACATGGCGCCGCTCCATTCGAAAACACAGCGCGCCGAGCATTCGCGTCAGATCGGCCCCCGAAGTCTCGTCGGCGGCGAATTCGATGAACTCAAACCCCGTCGCATGGACCCGCGGAGGCAGACCCGCAAGCGGGGCCGCCAGCGCCGGTTCCGTTTGCGCAACCTCGTCGAGCAGCGTTACCAATGCGCGAAAGCCGTCGCGGGCAAAGGTTTCGCGGCCGCCCCGCGCGGTGTCGCCGACGCGCGCCAGTGACCACGGCCCTTTGTAACCGGATCTCGCCAGCACCCGCACGAAGCTTTCCAGGTTCAGTCCGCCCTGGCCCGGCAGCAGCCCGAAATGGCTTTTGAGCCGTCGGATATCGAAGTCCAGCGCTGGCGCATCGGACAATTGGACGTGGAAGATGCGGTCGCCGGGAATGTCCCGCAGGCGTGCCGGTTTTGAGCCGTCCGCGAGCGAAAAGAAGCTGTTCACCGCCAGCCCCAGATGCGGGCTGTCGATCTTTTTGACCAGGTCCAGCACCTGCATTTCGGTCCGGATATGCTGGCCCCACGGCAGGGCGATCAGCGCCGCGCGCAGGTTGCGTTTGCCCATCCGGTCCGCCAGCTCCGAAAGGTCGCCTTCGATCCGGTTTGCATCACCGCTGGCGTGCCGATGGGTGGATGTGCCGACAAGCAGTGTCTTAGCGCCCAGTTCCTCCATCAGGTCGAGCTTGCGATCCAGCCGCGCGAACGCCAGGGCGCGCGCATCGCCTGACAATCCTTCCAGATCATGGAACGGCTGGAAGACTTCGATGGCAAGACCGAGTGACTTGGCCTGCTTTCCGGCCTCTTCGGGCGCACCCGCATATCCGGTCAGATCCGGTTCGTGGAGTTCGATGCCGGAAAACCCGGCCCCGGCGATCGTTTCGAGTTTGGTCGTCAGATCGCCCGGGACCGAAGTGGTCGCGACGCAGAGACCCATCAGCCCTGGTAACCAAAGACCCGCGGCAGCCAGAGCACCAGATCCGGCGACAGGATCAACAACGCCAAGGCGGCGATCAGCACTGCAAGAAAGGCCCAGATTTCACCAATAATCTCCTTCAGCGGAATGCCCGTAACCGCGTTGATCACAAACAACAGGATGCCATAGGGCGGCGTGATCAGGCCGATCATCGAGTTGACCACGACGAGCACGCCGAAATGCACGAGATCGATCCCCAGCGCCCTGCAGGTCGGGATGAACAGCGGAACGATCACAAGAATGATCGTCGTCGCATCCAGCACGCAGCCCAGCAGCAGCACCAGCACATTGACCGCCAGCAGGAACACCAGCGGATGCACCTCCAGTCCGGTCAGCGCATCCGACATCATCCCGGGGATATTCTCGGAGATGACGATGAAATTGAGGATCAGCGCGCCGCCAATGACGATGCCGACGGCGGCGGAGGATCGGGCACTCTCCACAAGGATGGCATAGAGCGATTTGACGGAAAGCGCGCGGTAGAAAACCGCGGCAAGGATGAGCGCGTAGAAAGCGGCCACCGCGGCGGCTTCCGTCGGCGTGGTGACACCGCCATAGATACCGTAGAGCAGGATCACCGGCATCATCAGAGCCGGGAACGCGTTGCCGGTGATTCTCGGCAGTTTCCTCAGCGGCACCGGCTCTTCCATCGCAAAGCCGCGCTTGGACGAGATATAGGTGTTCATCGCCATCAGCACCGCGCCCATCACCAGCCCCGGCAGGATGCCGGCGAGGAACAGTGCGCCGATCGAACTGTTGGAGACCAGTGCATAAAGAACCATGGGGATCGAAGGCGGGATGATCGGGCCGATTGTCGCGGTCGCCGCGGTAATTGCAGCGGCATAGCCGCGGCTGTAGCGATTGTCCTTGGTCATCATTTCAATGATGATCTTGCCGATGCCGGCCGCATCGGCGACGGCCGATCCGGACATGCCCGAAAAGATCAGCGAGGCGACGACGTTCACATGGCCGAGACCGCCGCGGAACCGCCCGACGGCGGCGACACAGAAGTTTAGCAGCCGGTCGGAGATCGTGCCGGCATTCATGATGTTGGCGGCGACGATGAACAGCGGCACGGCCAGCAGGACGAAGCTCTTGTAGAGGCCTTGCAGGATCTTCTCGCCGGCCAGCGCCACATCCAGCCCGGCAAAGCCGAGATAGACGACCGATGCCAGGATGATGGAATAGCCGATGGGTGTGCCGATACCGGCCAGGCCGAACAGCGTGACCAGGCAAAGCGCGAGTTCCATGCTCATACCACATCCTCCCCGTGGCGCAGATGCGGCGGATCGGGTTCATGTCCCGGAATCTCGTGGTCCTCGTCCGGCGGGCCGCTTCGCGCAATGTCGACGAAACGCCACGCGTAGCGAACAATGATCGCCACCATGAAGATCGCGTAGATCGAGAAAATCGTGCGCATCGGTATTTTCTTGCCGGTGAACGGATTTTCCACCGTTGTCGTCTTCCGGATCTTCATCCAGTCGATGTAGTCCCAGGTCGGCAGCAGGGCCCAGCCCATGCCGATGATGATCGCCGCCGCGGCCAGCAGCGCCAATGTCTGGCGCACGCGGCGTGGCGCGGCGAGATAGAAAATGTCGAAGGTCACATGGTCCCTTTCACGGACCATGAATGCGCAGCCGAAGAACACGATCCAAACCCACAGGATCAGGCAAAACTCCAGCGTCCAGCCGAATGGCGTCAGCAAGACATAGCGCGAGAATATCTGTAGGAGAAACGTCGCAAACATCGCCGCCAACATGGCGGCGGCGATGAATTCGGCGCCACGGGTGAACCACTTCAACACCATAGCCATCTGATCCTCCCGTGGCCCCCTTGTCCGGCTCAGTTGCCGAGTGCGTTGATCTTCTCAAGAACGCCTTCCGGCCAGCTCTCGGCGAATTCGCTTTCCAGGTACATCGACTGCACCTGGTCACGGAACGCCGCCAGGTCGGGCTCATAGATCGCCAGGCCCTGTTCCTTGAGGAAGGAGACGAGATCCGCTTCCTTCTGAAGCTGCTTCTGGCGTCCGGATTCGGCGGCCGCATCGGCGGCTTTCTGGATTGTCGCCTGCTGTTCCGGCGTCAATTCGTCCCACAAGGCCTTGGAGAAGGCGATGTAGTTGAGATCGACCAGGTGCGATGTCAGGACGATCTGGTTCGTCACCTCGTAGAACTTGGCGTCGACCACGGTCGGCAGCGGATTGTCCTGGCCGTCCACCGCGCCGGTGGAAAGGGCCGTGTAGACTTCCGCGAAGGCCATCGGTGTCGGAGACGCGCCCAGCGCCTTGCCGAGAAACTGCCAGGCGTCGGTGCCGGGCATGCGAAGATTGACGCCGGCGAGATCGGCCGGCGTCATGACCGCCAACTCGTCCTTGGACTGACGCAGATTGACCTGTCGGCGGCCAAGATACATGACGGAAAGCAGCTTCACGCCCAGTTCGTCTTCGACCTTCTGCTTGAACGGATCCATCAGCGGATCGTTGAAGACGCGGACCTGGTGGGCGGCATCCTGGTGGACATAGCCGGTGGCGAAGATCGAAAACTCGGGGAAGAACTGGGCCAGTTCCTGGGCCGAGGCGATCGACATTTCCAGATTGCCGCGGCTGATCGCTTCCAGCTCCGTGCCCTGTGCGAAGAGCGTGCCGTTGTAGCCGGGCTCGTAATTGGCGAATTCGGCAACCATCGGCGCGAACACTTCGGCCATCGCGACGGAGCGCTGATCGGTCTCCGAACCGGACGTCGCCAGACGCAGTTTGATCTTGTCAGCCGCGAACGACGGCGTCGCAACGGCAGCCGCAACACCTGCGGCTGTCAGTGCCGTTAAAACCGAGCGGCGCGTGAATCTCGAAATCATTCCATTTCCTCCCTTGGATCGGATCATCGAAACGAACTCGGGAGGATAATTACCAGATTTTATACTTTTTTCAAGATATTCGAAAAAAAATCAGATATAACAACATTTGTCAGTTTAATTCGATTTACTCGGCAAACGGAAAATTCGGATCGGGTTCTTTCGCCACCGGGTTGATTTCAAGCGGTTTCCCGGCCCGCGCGGCGCACTGAATGGCCTCCACGATCTGCAGCGATTTTGCACCCTCCTCACCGGACACGATCGGTTCTTCCCGGCCCCGGATCACATTGATAAAATGGGCCACCTGCGCCGCCAGCGGATTGCCCGCTTCCGCGACAAGTGTTTTTGAGTAAATCGGTGTCCACCAATCAGGCTCGGCCTCGTGGCGCCAGACGCGCAAATCCGGAATGGACAGGGAGCCGAGGGACCCGCCGATCAGGTAGCAGCTCTGGTTGGTGGCCGGATATGCCGGATTTTCGCGGGACGTCATCTCCCAGCTCCACGGGGACACGATCGAATCGGCGACCGAAATCGTCGCCACCGCGCCGGACTGGAATGTGAGCAGGGCCGCGGCAAGTTCCTCGTTCTCAAATCCGCGCGTGGACGGCAGCGCCTGGGCCTGAACCCGGACGACCTCGCCGCAAAAATGCCGGAGCAGATCGACATCGTGCACCAGGTTGACGGAGATCGGGCCCGCGCCCTTGTGCTTGCGCCATGGCGCCACATCGAAATAGTGATCGGGCTTGTAGAACCAGCATGTCACTTGAACAGCCCGCAATTCCCCGATTTCGCCGCGGGCAATCGCGGATTTGGCCGCCCGCACGACCGCGGTATGCCGTCGATGGTGGCCGACCAGCATCGGCACATCGGCGGCCGCCGCGGCGGCCACCAGGCCGGACGCCTGCTGCGACGTGACCGAAATCGGCTTTTCGACCAGCACCGGGCAGTTCCTTGCGATACACTCAAGGCCCTGCTCCACATGCAGGGGCGTGGGCGTCGCCAGAATGACGCCATCGGGGCAAACAGCGTCGAACATGCCGTCGAGCGAGCTGAAACAGGCAACGCCCGATTCCGCTGCCGCATCGCGTGCATCCTGTTGCGGCTCCACGATCGCCACCAGTTCGGTGCCGGTCTGGCGCTGGACGCATTGCGCGTGGCGCTTGCCTATGAGCCCGAACCCGACCACGGCAATACGCACGACATCTGACATTCCCGATGATCCCCTTGGAACAGACCCGTTCTCAATGATTTCGGCCAACTTATCTGGCATGTAGGATAATTTCAATTATATCTGATGTTATGGCATTTTACAGATTTTATCTGGCTTGTGTACGCTGATACAAACAACTAGATGTCATGGCAACATTGAAAATATCGGATGGATGACAGGGTGGGCGACGCTCTCAACACGGTCGGTTCGGCAACCTACCAGCGGATCAAGCGGGACATCATTTTCGGAGATCTCCAGCCGGCCTCGAAACTGAAGCTCGACACGCTGCGCGAGCGCTACGCCGCCAGCATGTCGACATTGCGCGAGACGTTGAGCCGATTGTCCAGTGAGGGTTTTGTCTCCGCCGAGGAGCAGCGCGGATTTTTCGTCACCTCCGTATCGCGTGAGGATCTGATCGAAATTGCCAATTTGCGGGTTCTCCTTGAATGCCACGCCGCGCGGCTTTCCATTCACAACGGTGACACGGACTGGGAAGGCAATCTCGTCGCCGCCCACCACAAGCTGCACTTGATGGAGCAGCGCATGTTGAGCGGAGACACGTCGCAGAAGGAAGACTGGAAGCGCTACGATTGGGAGTTTCACCTTGCCATGATCGAGGCGTGCGGCTCCGGCAATCTCTTGTCGTTGCATGCAATTCTCTACGACAAATATCTCAGATACCAGATGCTGGTTCTGACCCATCGCGGTCAGGAGGCGGTCGATGAACATCGGGCGATGTTCGATGCGGCGCTGAACCGCGATGCGGATAAAGCGGCAGGGATCCTGCAGGCGCATATTGAAAACGGCTTGGCGCACACGCTGGCGGCGATGGCCGGGCCCGTGCCGGAATAGGCCGGTATCCCAGGATCCGGCCGGCGGCCTGATGCCCGGTATGTCGAGCCGCCGGATCGGAGCACCGGCAGCAATTCACGTGCCGCAAAACGTTGCCCTGACTTCCTCTCCGGGCGCCGGCGGATCGCTGTAACAGGCGAATTCCGCCCGCACCGCATAGGGTGTCGATAGCACCGACATCAAATTATCCAGCGGCGCAAAATCGCCGTCGTCGACCGCCGCCCGCAGAACCGCCTCCACCCGGTGATTGCGGGGAATATAGGCCGGATTGGACGACTGCATGACCGCAACCGGTTCCCCTGTTCCGGCCCCGTCTTGGTCGAGCCGCTCGCGCCACCGCAATAGCCACTGATCGAAGGCGTCCGGGTCACCGAACAGGTCACGCACGTGCCGGCCGGGCGACATCGCGACGTCGGGACAAATCAGGTCACCGAGCCGCCGGAACGTCAGGGTGAAATCGGCGCCGTTGGCGGCCATGCACGCAAAAAGCTCTGTGACCAGGGCGCGGTCGCCTTCACGCGCGGTGGTCAAGCCGAGTTTCCGGCGCATGCCCGACAGCCATGCCGTTTCGTACTTGTCGGCAAATCCATCGACCGCCGCCTGCGCAATCGCCACGGCGCTTTTCTGGTCGCTGGCCAGAAGCGGCACCATCGCTTCGGCGAGCCGGCACAGGTTCCATTGGCCGATCGCCGGCTGGTTGCCATAGGCATACCGGCCGCGCTGGTCGATTGAACTGTAGACCGTCCCGGGATCGTAGCTGTCCATGAACGCGCAGGGGCCGTAGTCGATTGTTTCGCCGGCCACTGACATATTGTCCGTGTTCATGACGCCGTGGATGAACCCGATCTGCATCCAGCCGGCGATCAGTTCTGCCTGACGGCTGACCACGTCATCGAGCAGTGCCCGATAGGGTTGTTCGGCGTGCGCGAAATCGGGAAAGTGCCGGGCGATGACATGGTCGGCGAGCAGGCGCAGCGAATCGGTGTCGCCTCGTGCCGCGAAATACTGAAACGTTCCGACCCGAACGTGACTTCCGGCGACCCGGACCAGGATTGCGCCGGGCAGGGCCCGTTCGCGCCTTATCTCTTCGCCGGTGGTCAGGGCGGCCAGCGACCGCGTGGTCGGCACGCCGAGCGCCGCCATGGCTTCGCTGATGATATATTCGCGCAGCACCGGGCCGAGTCCGGCCCTGCCGTCGCCGGATCGCGAATACGGCGTACGCCCTGCGCCTTTGATGTGGATGTCCCACAATCGACCGTTCCGGTCGGCAACCTCGCCCAGGAGAATTGCCCGGCCATCTCCCAGCTGCGGTACGAAAACGCCGAACTGGTGGCCGGCATACGCCATCGCCAGCGGTTCGGCATGGTCCGGCAGCTGGCTGCCCGCCAGAAATGCGACGCCGTCCTGCGTCCTCAGCCAGCCGGGATCGAGCCCGAGCTGCCGGGCAAGCGGCGCGTTGAGCCGAACCAGCTTCGGCGCCGGCATGACGGCCGGCTGTTGCCGGTTGTAGAACTGCGCCGGCAGGCCGGCATAGCTGTTTTGCAGGGTCGGCATCATGCGGCGTTCATCCAGCCTTCGACGAATGGTTGCAAAAAGTCTGAATCCGGACAGGCCCGATGCTTCCCATATAGCGCGCAATCCGGGAAGCCCCAGTCGCCGGCGCAGCGGCGGGCTTGCCACCGCCCGGCCGCCGGTTTGCCTGCTGCCCGCGTCGGGGCGGCGAAACCGGATTTTCGCACTATATAGTCGGGACAACGGGGCGCCTGCGGAGACCGGCGGCTTGCAATCGGAAGGACGAACCGGGTCGGGATGGCGGAAGATACGGCATATGAGATCGGCGCGATTGTTCGCGTCGATGACCGAATGCAGACGGACTATGTCTACGAGATCGCCGCACGCCCGGGTGCGGATTTTGCCGACGGGTTCGTTCCGCGATATTCGCCCGCCACAATGCTCAAAATGGGTGTGTTTGAAGGCAAATACTGCAATGACTGCCGTCCGGAATTGCCGCCCGGCTGGTTCGACGGCGCCCGGATCGCCGATCGGGCGGACCCGAAGCTGAACCATTTCGGCGTCAAGAGCCGGCAATCCCTGCAAACCTGGCGCGAAAAGGGATGGATCATCGGCGACGATCCGCGGGGCTGGTTCCAGTGGTATTGCCGGTACTGGCTCGGCCGCCGGGCACCGGAAATCGACCGCGTCCAAATCCGCCGCTGGCGCGCCTTCAGGCGCCACGCGGCGCAGATCCGCGCCAACTGCGATCCGGGCGATATCTTTTGCCGGCCGCGCCAGCGTCAGGCGCTCCTTCAGTGGTCCTACGATCCGTTTGTTTGAGCATTGCCCTGCTGGCGCGGCGGTGTCGTGCGGGATCTGCCTGCCGGGGTTCATTGCTGGTTGCCGGTTGGACAATCGTTTTTCGGGCTTTCGGTCCCGGCGCTTTGATGAATAAGATCGTGGCGACCGATTCTTGAACAGGGCGTCCCGATCTGGCCGGCAGCACCAATACCACTCCGCCTGACCGGCCCGTCCGCGGCATAGCGCTCGCCGTCGCGGCGATCACGATCTTTGTCTGCCACGATGCGATCATAAAGATTCTGGCTGTCGACCATGCCGCGCCGCAGATCATCTGGATCCGCTTCATCTTCTTCTGCATGTTCGCTTTGGCGGTCGCCCGCCGCCGCGCCCCGCTCCGGCAGGCGCTGAGCAGCACCCGCCCGCTGCTTCAGATCGCCCGCTCGCTGGCCCTGCTCGGCGACATGATCCTGTTTGTTGTCGCCGTCGGGCTCCTGCCGCTCGCCGACACCCATGCCCTGATCGCGACATTCCCGCTGATGGTCACGGCGCTCTCGCCGCTCATGCTTGGCGAAACTGTCGGTATTCGGCGGTGGCTGGCGGTCGGCGCCGGATTCCTCGGTGTCCTGCTGATATTGCGGCCCGGTTTGAGCGTCCTGCAACCTGGGTCGTTGCCGGCCCTGGCGGCGGCCTTTTTCTTCGCCCTTTACACCGTCCTGACCCGTATCGTCGGGCGGCAGGATCCGCGCGAGGTTTCCCTGGCCTATGTCGGTGTCGTCGGGATAGTCATCATGACCTTTGTCGCCCCCTTCTTCTGGACGCCGCCGACGCCGAAAGCCTGGGTGATGTTGGCGATAATCGGCGTCATGGCGGCGGTCGCCCACCTGTTGCTGATCGAGTCGCTGAAGATGGCGCCGGCATCGGTGCTGCAGCCTTTCAACTACCTGTTCATCCTCTTCGCGACCATTCTCGGATATCTTGTATTCGGCCAGTTCCCCGATCTGTGGACGATTGTCGGCGCCGGCATAATCGTCGGCAGCGGTCTTTATGTAATTCAGCGTGAACACAGGCGCCGCCGCAGGCAACCGGCGGCTTGACGGCAGATCCGCGCAACCCCCTTGATTCGCGAACCCGCGGGTGCCACATCCGGGCGGTTCGGCCGGCGCCTTGCGGCCGGCTCCACCGGGCTGCGTGCCGGATCTGAACCAGCGACAGGATTGAACGGATGACATCTGCGGAAAAGACTGCCCTTCTGGATGCCCTCAAATCCGTCGCCGGGCCGGACGGCGCCGGCAATATTGTTGACCAGGGTCTGGTCGGTGAAAACGACATAACCCTGTCCGGCGGCAAGGCGATCGTCTCCATCAGGGTGCCGGCGGCGCAGGCCAGGACCCTGGAGCCATTGCGTCAGGCGGTGGAAAAGGCAGCCGGCAGTCTTGGTGGCATAGAATCGGCGCTCGCGGTGCTGACCGCCGAGCGGCAGCCAGGCGGGGAAGGGGGACCGGGTTCCGTGGCCGGCGATGGCGACCGGCGCGCGGCGGAAGCGCGCGCCATGCCGGATCCCCCGACCGTGCCCGATGCCGGTATCGGCGACGTCAGGGCGGTGATCGCCGTCGCCTCCGGAAAGGGCGGCGTCGGCAAGTCTACAACCGCCGTCAATCTGGCGCTGGCCCTGCGGTCGAACGGCATGCGTGTCGGCATTCTCGACGCCGACATCTACGGGCCCTCGATGCCGCGGCTTTTGAATATTCACGGGCGGCCGCAACCGGTCGCCGGTCGTATCCTCAAGCCCATGGAGGGCTATGGGCTGAAGGTGATGTCGATGGGTTTTCTTGTCGATGAGGACACGCCGATGATCTGGCGGGGGCCGATGGTGATGTCGGCGCTTACCCAGATGCTGAACGAAATCCAGTGGGGCGCGCTTGATGTCCTCGTGGTCGACATGCCGCCGGGGACCGGCGATGCCCAGCTCACCATGGCCCAGAATGTGCCGCTGGCCGGCGCCATCATCGTATCGACACCGCAGGACCTTGCCCTGATCGACGCACGCAAGGGCCTGAACATGTTTCGGCGCACGGAAGTGCCGGTGCTTGGCATAGTCGAGAACATGAGCACGTTCGTCTGCCCGAAATGCGGCGAACGCTCCGACATTTTTGGCCATGGCGGCGCCCGCACGGAGGCGGAACGGATCGGCGTGAATTTCTTGGGCGCCGTGCCCCTCGCCATGGATGTCCGGGAGCAGTCCGATGCCGGCACGCCGATTGTCGTCACCGATCCCGACAGCGCGATTGCGCAGACATATCGCGACATCGCGGCGAAAGTCGCCGAACATCTTGGCGGCGGCGAGCCGACCGGCCGCAAGCCGCCGGCCATCGTCATCGAATAGATGGGCCGGCGAATAGATGGCCCAGCGGATAGTTGGCCCGGCGGATAGAAGGACTTGCGAACAGGCGGATCAGCGAAGAAACGTGACCGGCGACGGGACCGACCGCAGCCGTCCCGGTCAGGCACCGGCAGCGCCCGGCCGGCAATCTGTCGACACGCCGGTGGCGCTGGTCATCCGGCAACGGACCTGTCTGGGGCGGGTGAAAGGAAGGCGCGGGTCGCCGAAAACCTGTTCACCCGCAAAGCCAGGGACAGGCCGCCGACCGGTTTCCCCGGGCGGGCCATCGGCAGGTTTGACGCGGCCTTCGGTCAGGAACCGTGTCGGTACCGCCGCCGCGCTGCCGGCAGGAGATTATGCCGGGACCGGTTTGATCGTCTCCAAACCGGCCGGCCCGGCGCCGGATCGGCCGGTTGGCGGTCCTATTCGGTGAGATTGCCGATCATGGCACCGGCCGCCCCGCCGACAATACCGCCCGCCAATGCACCGCCAGCACTGCCCGACGCGACACCGCCGACCACGGCACCCGACGTTGCGCCGATCACGGCGCCCTTTTCCGTATTGGACATGCTATGCCAGCTGCATCCGCCGCCGGCGAGCGCCAACGACAACGCCACAACAAGACCTAGTTTCCGTGCTGGCATGTTCCGCCCCCTTGTATGTTTGTTCGCCTGGCGATCATAGCCGGGCGGGCGCTGCCGATCTACCATTTCCTTGGCCGGTGGACGGATGCCTTCCGGTCGCCGGTTCAGCGGGGCAGGGCGGGCCGATCGTAGCGGCCGCCCGGTCCGACCACCGCCGGGCGGATCGGGCCACATGCCGGCCTTCCCCGGTCTCCGCCTGCTGCTGACGTCATCAGGGATCCTCCGGCCACGGAAACGGCCGCGCCCGGCAAGGACCGCGGCATGGCCGCGGGTCAATTCGCCGGCCAGGGCGCAAGCCGCCGGCCGCCCGCCGTGTTTCGGGCATCTGCGCCACAATGCCAATTCCCAATTCGGCGATGCTGGGCTATTGCTCCGCATGGGTCGCGTGGCGGAACAAACAGAAAGCGGACGACCGGTATGAACAAGATCAAACTGAATCACGGCACCTGGGTCATCGTCATGGACGGCGAAAGGGCGCTCTTTCTGCGCAATGAAGGCGATGGCCTTTATCCAAATCTGCAGGTTTTCCGGGAGTTCGAACACGACAATCCGCCGACCCGGGAACAGGGGACGGAACGGCCCGGTCGGTTCAGCGATGGTGTGAGCGGCCATCGCAGCGCCGTGCAGGATACCGATTGGCATCGCCTCGGGAAGGAGGAATTTGCGCGCGAGATTGCCGAGCGGCTCTATCGACATGCCCACCGCAATCGCTTTGACAGCCTGGTGCTTGTCGCACCGCCGCAGGTGCTTGGCGAAATCCGCAAACGGCTTCATGGCGCCGTCACCGGACGCATCGTCGGCGAGGTCGACAAGGATCTGACCGGCCACCGCATCGACAAGATCGAAAAGCTGTTGAGCGGCAACTGAACCGGACCGAAACAAGCCGGCCGCGCCGCCTCCCTGACGAAACCAGCGGATGTTGATACCGGTGACGGGGAGGCCCCGGGAACGGTGGCAAGATATGCGGAAGGCGCCCTGGGGCGGAACCGGACGGACAGGTATTCGTCGCGACCGGAGGCGGATCGATGATCGCGAAAGCCCTGGCGCTCAGCCCGCAAGCGCTCGGTCAGCCGCCGGCCAGATTTCCAACGGGTTGAGCACGACCCTCCGCCGGCCTATTCCGCCATGTAGGCGGCGAAAGCCGCCTCATGGTCCGGGTGCCAGCGCGATAGCGCCGGCCGGTTTTCGATGATGTCGCCGATCGCCCAGGCCATCCGCTTTTCGTCCATCTCGCGCGTCACAGCGCCGTCGGGACACAGGATATAGAAATCACCGGCGGCCAGGCCCGTCATCATCAGGTTGATTACCTGTTCCGGCCACCACGCGTCATCCGGTTTTTCCGACACCCGGACTTTCGTAAAGCCGGTGAACGTGAAACCCGGTATCAGAAGATGGGCGCTCACCTGGCAGCCGTCAATATTGCGCAACTCGTGCGCCGCCTGCTCCGTGAAGGTCTTTACCCCCGATTTGGCGACATTGTAGGCGGCATTGCCGGGCGGGCAGGTGATCCCCTGCTTCGATCCGGTATTGATGATCGCGCCCGGCCGGCCCTGGTCGATCATCGCGCGCGCGAAGGCCTGCGTACCGTTGATGACACCCATCAGGTTGATCGACAGGATCCGGTCCCAGGTGTCGGAGCGATCCAGCGCCTTGCCGACCTGCTCGATCCCGGCATTGTTCATCAAAACCGCAATATCGCCATGGGTGGACAGGGTCTTGTCGCGAAGCTTGTCCAGTTCGGCGGCCTGGCTGACGTCGGCCTCCGCCGCGGTAACGCGTGCCCCGCCTGACATCCCGCCGAGCCGGTCGGCCTCCTTGTGCAGCAACGCCGTGTCGATGTCGGCCATCACCACGTTCATGCCCAGATTCAGGAACCGCTCCGATGCCGCCAGGCCAATTCCGCTCGCCGCGCCGGTGACCACGGCTGTTCGGCCCGGTTCGATCGCCGCATGTTGATTCATGATCGGATACTCCTCCTGCCGGTCGAACGCGTGACCTGCGCTCGATACGGATTTGTCTTTGTTTCTCTGCGGTCCGGCTTCACCGCCGGCGGCGGCTGATTTCGCCGCTCTCAGCCGATTTCCTCGACGCGAACGGCGCGCTTTTCGGCGATCGAAAGATAGGCCGCCTCGGCCAGCATAAGGGCGCGCCGGCCGTCCTCGAACCCGACCTCACAGGGCTTGCCGCTCTCGATGGCGGCGACAAAGGCGTCGATCTCCGCGGTGAACGCCTCTTTGTAGCGTTCGATGAAAAAATAGAGATAGGGTTCCGCCGCTTCCACGGCGGTTTTTCCGTATCGCTCAAGACCATGGGAATTGCGGTTGCCCGACACCAGCATGCCCGCCCGGCCAAGAAGCTCGATCCGCTGGTCGTAGCCGTATACGGCAGTGCGTGAATTGTTGATGTGGCACATTTTGCCGTCGGCGGTGCGCATTGTGATCATGGCGCTGTCGACCTCGTCGAGTTCCCGCCCCAGTTCCGGATCGATCAGCGCATCGGCGACCGCAAAGACTTCCACCGGTTCGTCATCGAGCATGAACCGGGCAAGGTCGAAATCATGGATTGTCATGTCGCGAAGTAGGCCGCCGGCCACTTCCAGATAGGATTTCGGCGGCAACTCCGGATCCCGTGAAGTAATGATCACCTGGTGCAGGTCGCCGATTTCGCCGGCCAGCATTCCGTCGCGGGCGGCCCGATGGCCGGGGTCGAAACGACGGTTGAATCCGATCTGTATTGGCACGTCGGCGTCCTTGATCCGTTCCGCACAAAGATTGACGCGCGCCAGGCTGAGATCGATCGGCTTCTCGCACAGGATTGCCTTGCCGGCCGCCGCCGCCGCCTCGATCAGATCGGCATGTGTGTCCGTCGAGGTGGCAATCAGGACCGCGCCGATTTCCGGGTCGTCCATGATTTCCGCGACATCCTTCGCCGCTTTGCAATCGTGCCGCGCCGCCGTTTCGTCCGCCGAAGGGCCATGGACGTCATAGACCGAACGCAGAGTGACGCGCGGATGGCGATCGAGGTTGTCGGCATGCATCTTTCCGATCCGGCCGCAGCCCAGAATTGCCATCTGTACCATCTGATGTATCTCCTCGTTCGGTCTGTGCGCTTTGCCCAGGATCATTGCGGTGATTTGAACTTGTCAATAAAAACGTTTTGGCGGCGATCCGCCAAAAAAATATCCGGGGAGGCAGGACGGTATGTCGGATTCCACTGTGCGCTTGACCATGGGCCAGGCGCTGGTTCGCTATTTGTGCAACCAGTTTACCGAGGTCGATGGCGAACGGGTACCCCTGTTCGCGGGTCTGTTTGGCATCTTCGGCCATGGCAACGTCACATGCCTGGCCGAGGCGCTGGAGGACGTCCAGGACACACTGCCGACCTGGCGCGGCCAGAACGAACAGTCCATGGCGCTGGCCGCCATCGGATTTGCCAAGGCCAGGCGCCGCCGGCAGATCATGATTGCCCTCGCCTCCATCGGGCCGGGTTCCACGAACATGGTGACCGCGGCTGGTGTGGCCCATTCCAACCGCCTGCCGGTTCTGCTTCTGGGTGGCGATATCTTCGCCAATCGCCGCCCGGATCCGGTGCTGCAACAGGTCGAGCATTTCAACAATCCGACCACGTCGGTCAACGACGCTTTCAAGGCCGTGACCCGCTATTGGGACCGCATTACCCATCCCGAACAGATTATCTCCTCGCTGCCCCAGGCCGTTGCCGCCATGCTCGATCCGGCCGATTGCGGGCCGGCGTTCATCGGCCTTTGCCAGGACACACAGGAACTGGCTTGCGACTATCCGGCGGCCTTTTTTGCACCGACGGTGCATGCAATTCCCCGTCCGCGGCCGGACAGCGGCCGCCTGGCCGAGGCAGCACGTCTTCTGGCGTCCGCCCGGCGGCCCCTGATCATATCCGGTGGCGGTGTGCGCTATTCGCTCGCCGACGCCGTGGTTGGCGATTTTGCCGAGGCGCGCGGCATCCCCCTCGCCGAGACCATTGCCGGCAAGGGCGCCGTGGCGCACGATCATCCCGCCCATGTCGGGCCGATCGGTGTGATCGGATCGGCGTCCGCCAACGCCATGGCCGAGCAGGCCGACGTCATCGTGGCGATCGGCACCCGGCTTCAGGATTTCACGACAGGCTCCTGGTCGGCCTTCGCTCCCGATGCCAGGTTCATCTCCATCAATGCGGCGCGATACGATGCCACCAAGCATCGGGCGCTTGCCGTGACAGGCGACGCCCGGGAATCGGTCTGCGAACTCGACGAGGCCCTGGGCGACTGGTCCGCCGACGAGGCGTGGACCGAAAAGGGCAGAACCGAGTTTGCCAGCTGGAATGCCCTGCTGGACGATCTGCAGAAGCCGACCAATGCGCCGGTGCCGACCTATGCCCAGATTGTCGGCGCGGTCAACCGCCGTGCGGGGGCGCGTGACCTGATGATCAGCGCCGCGGGTGGCCTGCCGGGCGAGACGACCAAGGGGTGGCGGGTCAAGACGCCGGGGACGTTTGATTGCGAATTCGGCTATTCCTGCATGGGCTATGAAATTTCCGCGGGCTGGGGCGCCGCCATGGCCGATTCCAGCCGCACGCCGATCGTCATGGTCGGTGACGGCACGTACATGATGATGAACTCGGATATCTACTCGTCGGTACTCACCGGCCACAAGCTGATCATCGTCGTTTGCGACAATGGCGGTTACGCGGTCATCAACAGGCTGCAGAATTTCAAGGGCGGCCAGTCCTTCAACAACCTGATCAAGGACTGCCGGGTCAAGGCGCCCTTTGCTGTCGATTTCGCCAAGCATGCCGAATCCATGGGCGCGCTCGCCCGCAAGGTGGAAAGCATCGGCGATCTTGAGCAGGCGTTGGACTGGGCCTACACCACTGACCGCACGACGGTCATTTCCATTGTCTGCGACGCCGATGAATGGGTGCCGGGGGATGCCTGGTGGGATGTCGGCGTTCCCGAGGTCAGCGACAAGGAAAGCGTCCGCGCCGCGCGGGCCGACCATGAATTGGGCCGCAGGAAGCAGCGCGTGGGCGTTTGATGGAAGACCGCACGATGAAAGCCAGATTGGGCATCGCGCCGATCGCCTGGTGGAACGACGATCTTGAGGAATTGAGCGACGACGTGTCGCTTGAGGAATGCCTGCGCCAGGCAAGCCTTGCCGGCTACACCGGCATGGAAACCGGCCGCCGGTTTCCGATGGATCCGGCGGTCCTTGGCCCCATACTCGATCGCTACGGGATCCGGGTTTGCGGCGGCTGGTTTTCCGGCCTGCTGCTCGATGGCGAGCTTGCCGCGGAGAAGGATCGCATCGCCGAGCAGATGGCCTTTTTCAAGGCGACCGGCGCGCCGTGCATCGTCTATGGCGAGACGGCCCGCTCCATTCAGGGCGACCGGTCCGTGCCGCTTGCCGCCAAGCCTCGGCTTGGCGCGGACGAAATGCGGGACTATGCCCGAAAAATGACGATGTTCGGCGAATGGTGCGCCGAACAGGGAATGCCGCTCGCCTATCACCATCACATGGCCGCCGTTGTCGAGACCGAGCCTGAGCTTGATCTTTTCATGAAGCACTCCGGCGAAGGCATTCCGCTGCTGTATGACGCCGGCCACATGGCCTTTGCCGGTGGCGATGTGCTCCGTGTCATCGACAACCATCACGCCCGCATAACCCACGTTCACACCAAGGACATTCGGCGCCCGGTTGTCGACGGGCTCGACAGGTCCTCGCAATCCTTCCTCGACGCCGTGGTCAAGGGGGCGTTCACGGTGCCCGGCGATGGCGATCTGGATTTCGAGGCCATCGTCAAGCGGCTCGCTTCCTACGGCTATGAGGGCTGGTTCGTTGTCGAGGCGGAACAGGATCCCAAACCCAATCCGCCACTTCAAATGGCAAAGATCGGACACAAGGAACTGCTGCGCGTTATGGCCGCGGCGGGCTACGAGGTGGTTCAATGAGCAGAATCGATGGAAAAGTGGCTGTCGTCACCGGCGGTACGCAGGGTCTGGGCGCCGCGATTGCGACCTTGTTTGCCGAACGCGGCGCGTCCGGCCTCCTGACGCTCGGGCGGAACGCGGAGAAGGGCAAGGCGGTGGCCGCGCGGATCAACGACCAGTCCGGATGTGATGTCCGGTTTGTCCGCGCCGATCTTGAATCCGTCGCCGATTGCCGCGCCGTCATCGCATCGGCGGTCGAGGAATTCGGTCGTGTCGATATCCTCGTCAATGCCGCCGGGTTGACCGACCGGGGGAACATACTCGACACATCCCCGGAACTGTTCGACCGCATGTTTGCGATCAATGTCCGCGCCCCGTTTTTTCTGATTCAGGATGCCGTCAAGGACATGATCGCCAAGGGAACAGCCGGGTCGATTGTCAATATCGGCTCGACATCGGCCCTGGCCGGTCAGCCCTTCATCGCCCCTTATTGCGCGTCCAAGGGGGCCTTGGCGACGCTCACCCGAAACACCGGATTTGCGCTCCTGCGCAACCGGATCCGCTGCAATCAGCTCAATATCGGCTGGATGGCATCGGAGGGCGAGGATCGGATCCAGCGCGAATATCACCAGGCCGCCGAGGACTGGCTGGACGCGGCCGCCGCCGCCCAACCGTTCGGCCGCCTGATCGATCCCCGTGAAGTGGCGCGGGCCGTCGCGTTTCTGGCGTCCGGGGAATCGGGAATGATGACCGGGTCGGTGGTCCAGTTCGATCAGTCGGTCTGGGGCGGTTACGAATTCGCGCCGCCAACGCCGGAAGGTCCGATGACACTGGCGTAACGGATACGGGCCGACCGTTGACGGGTCGTCGCCGGAGGCGGATTTCGCCATCCAGCGTCAGCGATGATCCCCGACAGAATGCCGCGCCGAGCAAAAGGAGGGGCGGAACGGGGTTCCGCCCCTCTTGTCCGGTCGCCGTCCGGTCGGCCCGCCGGGTCAATCGGCGTTGAACCGGTTTCAGGCCCGGTTGCCGTCCGCTTTCGGATCGGACGGCCGGTTACTGCGCGATGCAGGTGTCGACATTCTCAGGCGTGCAGACATCGAGGCCTGTATAGGTCGGGTCGGATGGCGCATCGCCGCCGGCCGCCATCTGAGCGAAGGCCTTCATCACCCGATAGCCCATCTCGAAAGGCCGCTGGCCGACCTGTCCGGCCGAATAGCCTTCCTTCATCTGGTCGATCTGCACCGGCAGCGTATCTGCAACAACAAGCGCCAGCGAACCGTCGGCGATCATGCCCTTGTAGGGCTCGACTGCGGCACGGTTTGCATCCGGTACGAACTGCGGAAAGCCGCCGGTCGGAAGGAATGCATCGACTTCCGGATTGGCGGCCATGAAGTCCTCGAACTGCTGAACCGAAAGCGGGAAGTCGTCGTTGGTGTACAGCGGGCAGCCGTCCGCCTCTGTCCAGCCGTTCTGGCCGGTCAGGCGTTCGCCCGGCGAGGTGGTGCCGGACATGCCGCCGAGCGTATCACGGATACCCTGCATGCGTTCGTTGTGGTTGGCCGCGGCCGCGCCACCGGACTGGATGCACACCGTTCCGCCGCTCGGTTTGATCTTCATGGCGATCTTGGCCAGATTCACGCCGATCTCGTAGTTGTGCGTGCCGATATAGGCGACACGAAGATCGTAGTTGTCGGGCAGCAGGTCGGAGTCCCAGGTCAGCATCGGAATGCCGGCCTCTTTGGCCGCCTGGGCCGCCACCGCCATGGCCGCCGCATTTGCCGGAGCCACACCGATACCCTTCACGTTTCCGCGTGCGATCAGATCCATGACGATCTGGACCTGCTCGTCACCACCGCCATGTTCGCCGGGGCCGATATATTCGCACTTGAACGCGCCGTTCGATTCGCCTTCGGCTTTCTTGCAGCCATCACGCGCCTGATCAAAGAACGGATTGTTCATGTTTTTCGGCACGAGGGCGAAGATGTCCTCGGCCATCGCCGTTGAGCCGACCGAGAAGGCCGACACGGCAAATACTGTGGATATAAGCAGATTTCTCAAACTTTCCTCCCTGGTTTGTGCCGCCCCAACTGGCGCGGCATCATGAACGACCCCACCGTGGCAGGATCGCATCTCTCAAAGTTGCAATAACACTGTTACCGCTGGTCTGGAGTCCGATCAGGACGGCCAGAATGATGAAGAGGCCGACAAAGGCGCCCTGCCAGTTGGAGTCGATTCCGGCCATGAGGAGCGCGTTGCGGATCACCTCGAGCAGTGCTGCGCCGACGATCGCGCCATATGCCGTGCCCGATCCGCCCATCAGGTTCGCGCCGCCGATAACGGTGGCGGCGATAACCCGCAATTCGTAGGTCTGCCCGAGCGCGTTGATCGCCGACCCGGTGTAGCCGAGGACAAGAAGTGCCGAGATCGATGCGCAGAATGCCGAAAAGACATAGGCCTGAAACTTGATGAAATCGACGTTCACGCCGGTCAACCGGGCGGCCTGCTCGTTGCCGCCGATCGCAAACAGGTGGCGACCCCATGCCCTGTATTTGAAGACATACCCGACGACCAGCGCCAGGATCACCATGATCCAGAAACGCGACGAAAATGCCGGTATCCAGTCGGGCCAGAAATCGCCCTCCACATTCGGCGGGAATTTCGCCTGTCCGATCGCTTTCACGATCGGGGCATCCGGCCCGAACTTATAGAGCATCTGGTTGCCGGACACGACGACAGCGAGTGACCGGGCAATCGACATCATGCCGAGCGTCACGACAAACGGCGACATACCCACATAGGCAATCAGGAATCCGTTCACGGCACCACATGCCAGCCCCGCCAGCAGTCCCATCGCAAACGCCACATACCAGGGATATTCCGCGGTCAGGAACAGACCGGCGACGATGGCGACAAGACCCATGATCGAACCGACGGAAAGGTCGATGCCGGCGGTGATGATCACGCAGGTCATGCCCAGCGCCATGATCCCGAATATGGCGAAATTCCGGGTGATATTCGCCATGTTCTGAGCAGTCAGGAAACTCGGCTGGTACAGTCCGATTCCAATCGAGACCACCACGAGCGCAACCGTGACCCAAAACGGCTGGCTGGTCAGGATTTTCTGCAGGAATGTCTGTTCTTCCAGGCCGGCAATGTCGCCGATGGCGACAGGCCCGGCATCCTCGATGGTGTCCAGTGCGGTGTCAGGCGGCATGAATAGCTCCCGTGATCAGTCCGGTGATCTCTTCCGGCGAGGTGTCGGCGGTCTTTTTGTCGGCAACCTTGCTGCCGCGGCGCAACACTGTGATACGGTCACACACCGCAAAGACGTCGGGCATGCGGTGGGAAATGAGGACAACGGCATGGCCGGTGTCTTTCAGCCGGCGGATCAGGTCCAGGACCTCCGCCACCTGGCGCACGGAGATTGCCGCTGTCGGCTCGTCCATCAAAACGATTTTCGGATCGCTCAGCCGCGTCCGCGCGATCGCGACTGCCTGCCTCTGCCCGCCCGACATCTGGCGCACCAGATCACGGGGACGGGTCTCCGATTTCAGTTCCGCGAACAATTCCGCCGATTTCTTGAACATCGTCGGAAAGTCGAGAAGCTTCAACGGCCCGATGCGCCGCAGGACTTCGCGCCCGAGGAACACATTGGCCGCCGCGGTCAGGTTGTCGCAAAGCGCCAGATCCTGATACACGACCTCGATTCCCGCCTGGCGTGCATCGACCGGCCGGCTGAAGTGAACTTCCTTGTTCTCCACCAGGATCGATCCGCCGGTTGGCGGGAAATTTCCGGCGATGATCTTCACCAGTGTCGACTTGCCGGCGCCGTTGTCGCCCATCAGGCCGACCGCTTCGCCTTCGACAACGGAAAAGTCCACCGATTGCAGCGCCTGTATCGCGCCGAAATTCTTGGAAATTTTCTGGAGTTCCAGGACTGTCATGTTTGCGAGCCTCCCGTCCGTTGCTGCTCTTGTATGCTTCACCCCGCACAGAGGGCAGCACGGCAGTTCGGACTTGCCGTCAAAGCCTAGCCTCAACCGAATACGCAATTCAAGGCAATGGGCGACAGCCGGTGCGCGACCTCCCGGTGCGCCGGCACATCCGGCTGGACTTCGGCGCGGTCGGCTGCAACTGTTTGCCGGGGAAATGCAGGAAGGGGAGAGGGACATGGCCGGTCATGGCGAAACACACGCACCGGACGGCTTGGTTCGGTCGCAGCGGTTAGGGGCCACCGGCCTGCGGATGCCGGCGATCTGTTTTGGAACATCGTCGCTGGGGCATATGCCCGACACCTATGGGTATGGGGTGGACGAGGAGCGGGCGCGGGCGACCCTGAACGCCATATTTGACGGGCCGGCTCCGGCGCTCGACACGTCGCGCAACTACGGGTTCGGTCGCAGCGAGGAACGCATTGGCGCTGCCATACGCGAGCGCGGCGGCCTGCCCGATGGTTTCATCCTGTCCACAAAGCTCGACCGCGACATGGAAACCGGCCGATTCGATTCCGATCGGGTTCGGCGTTCGCTCGAGCAGAGCCTCACGGCGCTTGGCGTCGGCCATGTGCAGATTTTGAACCTGCATGATCCGGAATACACCGCCGATCTCAGCGAAGTCACCAGGGATGGCGGAGCCGTCGATGAGCTCTTCCGCATGAAGGAAGAGGGGATCGCCGACGCGGTCGGGCTGGCCGCGGGGCGGATCGACATCATGATGCCCATCCTGAAGGACTGGCCATTCGATGCCCTGATCACCCACAACCGGTATACGCTTGCAAATCGCAACGCCGCGCCGATGATCGAGCTGGCGCGTGAGCGCGGTATCGCGGTGCTGAATGCCGCGCCCTATTGCGGCGGTGTGCTTGCCAAGGGCGTTGAGGCCTTTCCACGGTACGTCTACCAGGAAGCCTCCGCCGACATGCTCGACCCGATCCGGGAAATCGAGGCGATTTGCAGCCGTCACAATGTTCCGCCCGGCGCCGTGGCGCTGCAATTTTCCACCCGCGATCAGGATATCGCCTCGACGATCTGCGGCGTCAGCCGTCCCGAACGGGTCGCCCAGACCATCGAGTGGGCCAACTGGCCGGTCCCCGACATGGTATGGTCGGAACTGATGGCGCTGCCGTTCGCCACCGAGGATCCCGAAGCCACACGTGACTACAAGCCCGGCTGATGGCGGGCCTGCCGAAGCATGGCCGGTTAGCGGCTTGGTAACCAAACGCCGTTAATGGGCGGTGGGCATCATCAATGGAGGGCCACATGCAACACAAAGTGAAGATCAAGATCGAGCTGCCGGAAACAATGCAGAAGCACTACGGCGGAAAGAAATCGATAAGCTCGACATTCATCACCAAGACCCAGAAGGCCGCAAACGAAAAAATCGGCGAGATCCTGCAGACGGCTTCCGATTGAAGTTTCGGCAATCCGACAGGACCAAAAGAGCCGGGCGCAAGCCCGGCTTTTTTTGTGCGCGGCCGCCAAAGGCGTCACGGGGAAACGAATGTCATATCAAGGGGTTGGCGAATGGCGGCCGGTGCACTAACATGGTCCGGTTACAGCGCGGGGAGGTGAGGCCCGGACGCGGCGGCGGTCGGGCAACGCGTTGGAGTAGTGTATGCGTGCGTTATCTGACGGTCTTGCGGCAAAATTGCGCCGCGACTACGAGGGCGCTTGCGCCTGTTGGGAACCGATCGCCGACGAGGGCGACCCCCAGGCGCTTTATTATCTCGCCAATCTTTATCACGACGAGCTGGACAACAAGCTCCAGGCGGCGTTGGTGGCCGAACGGCTGATGCTTGCCGCCGGGGCGAACGATCACCGGGCCCAGTATTATCTCGGATTGCTCTATCAGTACGGGCGCGGCGTGGAGCGCGATTTCCAGTGCGCGCTGGATTGGCTGACCCGGGCTGCCGACGGCGGGGAACTGCAGGCGCGACAACGGCTGGGCCACATGTATCGCAATGGCTGCGGCGTTGCCCGCAACGACATGATCGGTGGCGAGTGGCTGCGCCGGGCCGATACGGTATTCGGCTATGACGAGGCGCACCACAGGGATGCCGCCGAGTAGGGGCCGCCTGATTTGTCCCGATGTCCGGTCTGCCCGGAGTCCCGGCTGGATATTGCCGGATCCGGCCGGATCACAACCCGGTCGGTCAGCCTTCCTTGGCGATTTCCTGCCAGGTGTTGCTCTGGTTGAGCATGTCGCGAAGCAGCGCGATATTGGCTTTCGCCTGGGCCGGTGACATGTCCTGCGTGGCGATCCGTTCCGCCTCCTTGAATTGTCCCTTGAGGCCGAGAACGAGCGCCAGGTTCTGGCGCGACCGCACGGTGGCGTTGGGATGGGAAAGGGCATCGCGCAGGATGTCCTCGGCAAGGTCCAGTTCGCCGGTCAGGACATAGGACATACCCAAATTGTTGAGGATTTGCGGTTCGCCGGGGGCCAGAACGAGCGCCTGCCGGTAGACGGCGCGGGCCTGGTCGTGCTGCCCGAGCGAATCCAGGATGCCGCCCTCCGTGGCCAGCAACCGCCAGTCCGGATTGTCGCGGTGCTGGGCCCGTTGGATCGTCGCCAGCGCCTCGCGGAAACGGCCGTTGTCAGCCAGCGCCTTGCCATATGCGGCAAGCACTTCTCGGTCCTTGGGGTGATAAATCGATGCCTTGCGCATGATCGCGACGGCCTGCTGCTTCTCGCCGGCCGCCCGCAGGGCGGCTGCATAGTTGAGCGCGGCAACCTTGTCCTTTTCATCCGCCGTATAGGCCTTGCCCCACCGCTGCACTTCGCTCAACGCCGTTTCGTGGTTGAGGTTGGAAGCTTCGATGGTGGCGGTCTTGTCGATCGAGCCGGTGTAAAGGGCGGTCGATTCCTCCTGCGCCGCCTTGCGGGTCTGACAGCCGGCGGCGACAAGGGCGACCGTGCACAAGATGGCGATTCGCATGGCGGCTGTGCCGCCGGGCCTGGAAATCCTGGAATCAATCGTCATGGCTGCCGTCCCGCGTGGTTCCTGCCGGTGATGTTGCACTGGCAAAAGGATTAGGCCGCACACGCTAACGGTCCGTTAACGTTAACAGGCTTGCCGCACGCAACGGAGTTTTCTGGTGCCGGATCGACAAATCCGGTGCAAAACGGCAATAGATTGGCGGGATTCGCCCCGTACTCGTCTTCGCCCAAACGCAATCGGACCAATCGGAAAGGCCAGCCAACATGTCCGAAGTGATTCTCTCCTCCGCCCAATGGGACGGTCCGACAGTTCCCGTCCACCCGGTGACGCCGGCGGCGCTCCCGGCCTGCCTGGAGATTTTGCCTGCGCCGGCCCGCACCTTTGCCAAAGCCATCGGCTTTTCCGGCAAGAGCGGCGAGATCCTCTGTCTGCCCGATGCCGATGGCGGCGTGTCGGCTGTTCTGTTTGGAATGGGGTCGCCGGATGATCCGGGTTTTTCGCCGCTGCTGACCGGAGCGCTCCCGCACGGCCTGCCGGAGGGCGCCTACGCCTTCAGCGACGATATGGCCGCCAAGGGAGTAAATGCCGGAATGTCCTTCGACGGGCGGCTCGGCGCCCTTGGCTTTGGCCTGGGCGCATACCGGTTCGACGCCTACCGCAAACCGGTGCCGTGCAAGGCGCGGCTGGTCGCCTCAGACGATATCGATCTTGCCGATCTTCGCCGGGTCACCGGTGCGGTTTTTGCGGCCCGCGACCTGATCAACCGGCCGGCCAACGATCTGGCACCCGCCGATCTTGCGGCGGCCCTGGAGGCGCTGGCCGGCGAGCACCGTGGTGAGTTTCGTCAGGTCGGCGGCGACGAACTACAGTCCGGCTTTCCCCTGATTCATGCGGTCGGCGCGGCGAGTGACAGGCCGCCCCTTCTCGCCGACATGGCATGGGGCGACCCGGCGCATCCCAAGGTGACACTGGTCGGCAAGGGGGTTGTGTTCGACAGTGGCGGCCTGGACATCAAGTCGGCGGTTGGCATGGCCCTGATGAAAAAGGACATGGGCGGTGCCGCCGCCGTGATCGGCCTTGCCGCCATGATCATGGATGCCGGTCTTCCGGTGCGGCTGCGCGTGTTGATCCCGGCGGTCGAAAACGCCATTTCCGGCCGCGCCTTCCGTCCCGGCGACATATTCAGGAGCCGCAAGGGTCTGACGGTGGAGATCGGCAACACCGACGCGGAAGGCAGGCTGGTGCTGGCCGACGCGCTCGCCCTTGCCGGCGAGGAAGATCCCGATCTGGTGATTTCCATGGCCACGCTGACCGGCGCCGCCCGTGTCGCCCTGGGACCGGACGTGCCGCCACTGTTCACGAAAGATGATTCTCTCGCGGACGAAATTCTCGCCGCCGCCGAATCGGAGCGGGACCCGGTCTGGCGCATGCCGCTATGGCGCCCCTATGATCGATGGCTGCGCTCCAAGGTTGCCGATCTCAATCATGTCGGCGGCAAGGCATTTGCCGGCGCGACGGTCGCTGCCCTGTTTCTCGACCGGTTCGTCGACCCGGCGGCCGCATATGCGCATTTCGATATTTTCGGCTGGGTGCCGGAAGCGCGGCCCTGGGCGCCTGTCGGTGGCGAGGCCCAGGCAATTCGCGCACTCTATCGCGCCCTGGCCCGGCGATATGGTGACCCGCGATAGGCCAACATCTTGCATCGGTTTCGGTGTCGGCGTTTAATTGGTTCGCATCCGAAACAAACCGGTGTGTGCCGATGGCATTGGAACTGCGCCCCGTCCAGGCCCTGCGCCTGTGGCACGACATCAATCTGGCGCTTGTGCGCGACGACGAGCCGGACCTGTCGGCGCGCCAGGCGACCATTCTGCTCACCGTCTACCTGGAGCCGCAGCCGCACACGATCCGCGGCCTGGCAGCCAAGCTTGGCGTCACCAAACCGGTCATCACGCGGGCCCTGGATTCCATGGGCCGGCAGGGTTTGTTAACCCGCAAGCGCGATCCTGAAGACCGTCGCAACGTTCTCATACAGCGCACAGTCGAAGGATCGCTATATGTGGAGCGTCTGGGCGACATGATCATCGCCCACGGCGCGCAGGTTCCCGCGTGAGCGGGCGACCGGCCCGGGCCACGGCAAACGGACGACCGACTGATGCAATCAAACGCCATTGATTCGCCTGACCTGGCCCCGCCGGATCGGCGTCTTAACGCCTATCGGCCGGACCTTGCCGACATCGCCCTGAAGGGGCGCGTAAAGGCCGCCGCCTACGTCCCCGGTCGGCCGATGCAGGTCGTGGTGCCGGCCGCGCCGGTCCGCCGCCAGCCACGGCCTGACGCGGCCCTTGATACCGAGGCCCTGCAGGGGGAGGCGGTGTCGGTCTTTGAGGTCGCTGCCAACGGCTGGGTCTGGGCCCAATTGCAGCGGGACAGATATGTCGGCTGGCTGCCTCCCGACACGCTTGGGGACGCCGCACCTTCCGGCCGCCGGCATGGTCCGGATCATCGGGTTTGCGTGCCGCGGACGTTCCTCTTTCCCCGGCCCGATATCAAGTCGCCGCCGCTGGCCGCCTTGCCGATGGGCGCAGCCGTGACCGTTGTTGGCACCGAACCGGGACGCGACACCGACTTCGCCCGGATCGCACCGGCCGGTCATGTCCCCGTCGGGCATCTGGCAGCCCCGGACGCGCCACCGGATCGGGGCCCGTCGGGTGGATTTGCCGCCGCGCCGACGGATTTTGTCGCGGTTGCCGAACAGTTCGTCGGCGTGCCTTATCTGTGGGGCGGCAAGACCCTGATGGGCCTGGATTGTTCGGGGCTTGTCCAGATCGCCATCCAGGCCTGCGGCGGCGCGGCGCCCCGGGATTCCGACATGCAGCAGCAGGTGCTTGGCGCCGCGCTTGATCCGGCCATCGATCCCGCTGAACTGCGCCGTGGCGATCTGGTGTTTTGGAGCGGCCATGTCGGGATCATGCAAACCGCTGCCGATCTCCTGCATGCCAATGCCCATCACATGGCCGTGAAGAGCGAACCATTGCAGGATATGCTATCCAGGATGCGCAAAAAGGGCTTGAAAATCACCGGCCTGCGCCGGATTGTGTGAGTTCTCGTGCAATTTCGGGCCGGCACCGGATTGGCGATGATCGAAGGGCGGCGCCGGTGAAGCGGCATTTGAGTTGAATTTTGTGTGTCGAACCGATTGTGTGCCGAACCGATTGTGTGACGAACCGATTGTGTGACGAACCGATTGTGCGTTGAACCGGTAGCGTGTTGCGTATGAATGAGCATGTCATGAGGCGTGGTGGCGTCGAAAACCCGGCCCCGGGCTGGACCCGTGGCCTGATTGAACGCCTGCCCGGCGATGTTCGTGTCCGTCTCACCCGTTTCGATCTCGCCTGGCAGAGCCGCCGCCGCGGCCTTGGACGGCCGATCGCATTTCGTGAGGTCGAGGGCGGATTCGAGATCGACGACGGTCTTGGGCTGATCCGCTTTCCGGAGTTTTCGCGGGTCGCCGATTTCCGGGGCGGTATCGCGCCGCGCCTGGAGCGGGTTGCCGCACGTTACGGCGGATCGGACCTTTTGCGCCTGCCCGACAATGCGAACGTCGTGGACGTTGGCGCGAATATTGGCGAATTCTCGCTTTGGTGCCTGGACAGGGGCGCCAATGTCGTCGCACTGGAGCCGGATGCCCGCGCATTTGCCAGCCTTGCCGTCAATCTCGGTCGTTTCGACACCGCCAGCGTCCAGCCATATGCCGCGTGGAATGTCCGCGAGACCACCTATTTTTATTGCTCCGGCGACCACGGGCACGGTTCGCTGATTGCGCGGCCTGGCATCGCCGAAGAGGGCGTCATCGCCGAGGCCTGGCCCCTGGACGAGATACCGCAGGTCGCGACATTGCCGGCGATCGATCTCCTGAAGATCGACGGGGAGGGGGCGGAACCGGAAATCCTGTCCGGCGCGACGCGGACGTTGCGCAGCACGCGCCGGATCGCCGTCGATGTCGGCGAGGATCACGGCCGCATCCATCTTCGACACCGGGTGGCCGCACTTCTGGAAGCGCGCGGTTTCCGCCTCGTTCCCGGAGCGCCGGAAGGCATCCTCCTTGCCGCCAACAGCAAGCCCGCCGAACACCTGACCCGCGTGTGATGCCGCCGCGTACGGATCGGCTCAATAGCCTCGATCGCGATCGACGACATGTTGCAAGGGCTCGCCCCGTTCATGGGCCTCTATCTGCCTCCGCATTGACGTCACCAGGGCTTGTGGATCCGACGCCGAGGCGTTGTGCGGTGTGATCACCAGATTGGGGCAGTCCCATAAGGGATTTTCGTCCGGCAGCGGCTCGGTTTCAAAGACATCAAGGCTGGCGCCGGCCAGCGCCCCGGAACGGAGCGCATCGGCGATGTCGGCCTCGACCTGGCAGCCGCCGCGCCCCGCATTGATCAGCACCGGTCCGCCAAGCGGTCCGTCGCGACGCAGCCGCCCGATCAGCGAGGCGTCGAGCAGCCCCCGCGTTTGTGCGGTGATCGGCAGCAGCGACACGGCGATATCCGTGCCGCCCAGGAAGGCGTCCAGCTCCCCCGGCCCGGCAAAGGAGCGGACATTGCCGATCCTGGCGCCGGTCCGGCTCCAAATCCGCACGTCGAAGCCGAGATGGGCAAGATGCGCCGCGGCATCGCGGCCCAGAACCCCGGCGCCCAGAATGCCGACCGTCACGTCGTGCGCCGCTGGCTGAGGGCGTTTCGCCCACGCCCGCTCCGCCTGGCAACGGCGATAATGCTCCGCCCGGCGGAAATGGTGGAACACCTGCCACAGCACATATTCGCGCATTTGGGCTGACAGGCTAGGATCGACGAAACGCACGATCGGCACATCGGGCAGCGTATCGATGCCCAGAAGGCCGTCGGCGCCGGCGCCGAGCGAAAAGATGATCTCCAGGTTGGGCAGGCCGGAAAGAAGATCCCGCCGGGGCGACCAGGCAAGCAGGTAGCCGACAGCCGCAAGATCGCCGGCATCGCCCTCGTATAGGCCGGTCTGCCCCGTCCAAAGGACCGGCCGTTCGCCAAACAGCGGCCGGTCGGTGCGCCAGGTCGACGCGTCCGGGCCTTCAAGGGAAATCAGGACGGCGGGTGGTCGGGTTCGGGAAACCATGCACGCACGCCGGGCGCCTATTCGCTGACCGCCGCGCCGTGGGCGGCTTCCAGGTCAAAAGCCGCCGCCATCAGCGCCCTGGTGTAGTCGGTTCTGGGATTGTCGAACACGTCCGCTGCCGGTCCGCCTTCCACGACTTTGCCGTTGCGCATGACGATCACGTCGTTGGCCAGCGCCCGCACCACCTTCAGGTCGTGGCTGATGAACAGATAAGTAAGATCGTGGCGGCGCTGCAATTCGCGCAGCAGATCGACCACCTGCGCCTGCACACTCATGTCGAGCGCCGATGTCGGCTCGTCGAGCATGACGAATTTCGGCTCCAGCACCATCGCCCGGGCGACGGCGACGCGCTGGCGCTGGCCGCCGGAAAACTCATGCGGATACCGAAAGCGGGTCTCCGGGTCGATGCCGACCTCGTCGAGCGCCTTGATCACCCGCTCTTCCCGCGCTTCCGCATCCAGGTCCGGTTCATGGATCCGCAACCCTTCTGCCACCACGTCCCGGATCACCATGCGCGGGCTCAGCGATCCGTAGGGATCCTGGAAGACGACCTGCATGTCGCCCCTCAGGGCGCGCGTGTCCCTCCATTTCAGGCCTTGAATATCCCGGCCGAGGAATGTGATCCGCCCCGCCGAGGAAACCAGGCGCAGTAGTCCCAGGCCGAGGGTCGTCTTGCCGGATCCCGATTCGCCGACCACGCCCAGTGTCTGGCCTTCGCGCACCTGCACATCGATACCGTCCACCGCCTTGATATGGCCGACGGTTCGCCGGAAGACGCCGCGCTTGATCGGGAACCACACCTTGATGTCGTCGCCTTGCAGAACGACCGGCGCGCTCGTGTCCGATTTCGGCGGGTCGCCCTTCGGCTCCGAAGTCAGAAGATGCTTCGTGTAGGCGTGTTGCGGATTGGTGAACACATCGCGGGTCGGTCCGGCTTCGACGATTTCGCCCTCGGTCATGACGCAAACCCGGTCTGCAACCTTGCGGACCATTCCCAGATCATGGGTGATGAACAGCATCGCCATGCCGCGGTCCCGCTTGAGATCGGCCAGCAGCTCCAGAATCTGCGCCTGCACGGTGACATCGAGCGCGGTCGTCGGCTCGTCGGCGATCAGCACCCGCGGCTCATTGGCCAGCGCCATGGCGATCATCACCCGCTGCCGCTGGCCGCCCGACAATTGATGCGGGTAGGATTTCAGCCGCATTTCCGGTTCGCGGATGCCGACCTGGTTCAACAGCTCCAGAACCCGCGCCCGCGCCTCTTCGCCGCTCATCCCCCGGTGAACACTGAGGATTTCACCGACTTGCCGTTCCACGGTGTGCAGCGGATTGAGCGAACTGATCGGCTCCTGGAAGATCATCGAGATCTCGTTGCCGCGCACCTTGCGCATGGCTTTTTCGTCGGCGTCGAGCAGTTCCTGGCCTTCGAACTTCACGGATCCCGCCGGATGGCTGGCCGCCGGATAGGGCAGCAGCTTGAGGATGGACAGCGCCGTCACCGACTTTCCCGATCCCGATTCGCCGACGAGCGCGACCGTCTCATTGCTGCAAATGTCGAACGACAGGCCGCGCACCGCGTGGGTCACCGTGTCGCCGACAGTGAAGTCGACGCAAAGATCCGTGATCGTGATCAGCGGTGTTTCGGCCATGCCCGCCTCACACGAATGTCTTGCGCGGATCAAAGGCGTCGCGCACGGCCTCGCCGATGAAGATGAGCAGCGAAAGCATCAGCGATATCACCGCAAACCCGGTAATCCCGAGCCAGGGCGCTTGCAGGTTCGCCTTGCCCTGCGCCAGCAATTCGCCCAGCGAGGGCGATCCCGGCGGCAGGCCGAAACCGAGGAAATCAAGCGATGTCAGGGTCGTGATGGATCCGTTCAAGATGAACGGCATGAAGGTCAGCGTCGCGACCATCGCGTTGGGCAGAAGGTGCCGGAACATGATTGTGCCGTTGCCGACCCCGAGCGCCCGCGCCGCCTTGACATATTCCAGGTTGCGGGCACGCAGGAATTCCGCCCGCACCACGCCGACCAGCGCCACCCACGAAAACAGCAGCAGGATGCCCAGAAGGACCCAGAAGCCCGGAACCAGGATCGATGAAACGATCAGCAGGAGATACAAGGAAGGCACCGAGGTCCAGATCTCGATGAAGCGCTGGAAGATGAGGTCCACCCGTCCCCCGAAATAGCCCTGGACGGCGCCGGCCGTCACCCCGACGGCCGATGAAAATATCGTCAGGATAAGGCCGAAAAGGACCGATATCCGGAAGCCGTAGATCAGCCGCGCCACCACATCCCTGGCCTGGTCGTCGGTGCCCAGCCAGTTCCAGTTCCAGGCTGTGCAATTGGGATCGTCGGCCCCCAGCGGATAGCGGTTGCACCGGGTGTCCTTGTCGACCATCCATGATGGCCGTGCCGGTGCCGGCTCAAATACCTCGTTGTTGACCGTGCGGTAGGAATAGCGGATCGGCGGCCAGATCATCCAGCCGTTGCCGTTGATCTCGTCCTGGATGAATGGGTCGCGAAAGTCGGTCGTTGCCAGGAAACCGCCGAATTTTTCTTCCGGATAGTTGACGAACACCGGGACCAGGAAATCACCCTTGTAGGAGACCAGGACCGGTCTGTCATTGGCGATGAACTCCGCGAACAGGGTGACGAGGAACAAAAACATGAAGATCCACAGCGCCCAGTGGCCGCGCCGGTTGGCCCGGAAATTCTGCCAGCGCCGGGCGTTGATCGGTGAAAGGACAAGTCGCGGCCGCGCGACATCGACCGCCGCCGGTTTTGCCGTTCCCGGTCCGCCGTCCTTTTCCACCTGCCTGTCCGTTGTCTGGTCCACCGCTCAGACCTCGCGGCTTTCGAAGTCGATGCGCGGATCGATCCACATATAGGTCAGGTCGGAAATGAGTTGCACGATCAAACCGAGCAGCGAAAAAATATAAAGCGTTGCAAAGACCACCGGATAGTCGCGGTTGATCACGCTCTCAAAGCCCAGAAGCCCCAGACCGTCCAGCGAGAAGATCGTCTCGATCAGCAGCGATCCGGCGAAAAAGGCGCCGATAAAGGCGGCCGGAAAGCCCGATATGATGATCAGCATGGCGTTACGGAAGACATGGCCGTAGAGCACCTCGCGCTCGCTCAGCCCCTTGGCCCGGGCCGTCACGACATATTGCTTGCGGATTTCGTCCAGGAACGAATTCTTCGTCAGGAGCGTCGTTGTGGCGAATGCCGACAGGGCCATGGCGATCAGGGGCAAGGTGAGGTGCCAGAAATAATCGGCGATCTTCTCCGGCCAGCTCATCGTCGCGAATCCTTCCGATGTCAGTCCGCGAAGCGGGAACCAGTCGAAAAACGATCCGCCGGCGAAGAACACGATCAGGAAGATGGCGAACAGAAAACCAGGTACGGCATAGGCGACGACGATAACCGCCGACGACCAGACATCGAATCGCGATCCGTCGGTCACTGCCTTGCGGATGCCGAGCGGAATGGAGATCAGATAGGAGATGAAGGTCATCCACAGACCCAGCGAAACCGATACGGGCAGCTTCTCCTTGATCAGCGCCAGCACGGAGATATCGCGGAAGTAGCTTTCGCCGAAATCGAACCGCGAATAGTCCCACAACATCTGGCCGAAGCGGACGAGCGGCGGTTTGTCAAATCCGAACTGGCGCTCCAGTTCGGCGATGAACTCCGGATCGAGGCCCTGGGCGCCGCGATATTTGGAATTGATCGCACTGTCGCCTGCGGCCGACGATTCCGTACCCGTTCCCGAAAGATCGCCACCCGACGCGCCGGAAATTCGCGCCGTGGCGGAAACATCGGTGCCCTGAAGCTGGGCGATGACCCGCTCCACCGGCCCGCCGGGCGCAAACTGTACGATGACGAAGCTGATGGCCATGATTCCCAATATTGTCGGGACCATGAGCAGTAGGCGGCGAATGATGTAGGCGGCCATGAATGTCTGATGTCCGGAAGGCGACTATCCGTTTCGGCCGATTTCCGCAGCCTTGGCCGAATCATACCACCACAGGGATTCCACGGGGAAAAAATAGTCCGGCTTCTTGTCGGGCCAGCCGAACTCCTTCCAGATCGCTACTCTGTGGTTGGATGCGTACCATTGCGGGATGAAATAGAAATTGGCGCGCAGCACCCTGTCGAGCGCGCGCAGCGCGGTGCGGTGCGTTTCCCGGGTGTTGGCGGCAAGCACATGCTCGATCAGCGCGTCCACGGCGGGATCCTTGATGCCGGAATAGTTCGACGATCCCTGCCTGTCCGCCGATTCCGAAGAGAAGGACGACCGCAATCCCTCAAACGGGACCGCCGACGAAGACAATGCCAGCCCGGCGATATCGAAATCGAACGTATTCAGCCGCTCCTGATACTGGGCCGGGTCGACCAGCCGGATCGAGGCGTCGATTCCCAGCGCCCGCAGCGATTCCACGTATTTGCCGAGCACGCGCTCGAAAATCGGTGCCCGGATGAGGAATTCGGCCGTGAACGGTTCACCGAAATCGTTGACCAGCCTGCCGTCCTGCCGTCGCCAGCCTGCCGCATCGAGGAGTTCCGTCGCCTCCCGCAGGCGCCGGCGATCCCGGCCGGATCCGTCCGAGGGCGGATAGACATAGGGTGCGCCGAACGCGCTGTCCGGTATCTGGTCGCGCAACGGCTCCAGAAGCGCCAGTTCCGCCGGATCGGGGCGGCTGTCGGCGCGGTAAACGGATTTCTCGAAGAACGAAGACGACCGCGCATAGGACCCGTAGAAGAGATTTTCGTTGACCCATTCGAAATCGAAGACCAGGCCCATCGCCTGTCTGGTACGGGGATCCTGGAATTTCAGCCGCCGCATGTTCAAATGCCATCCCTGCCAGCTCGGCCGCTTCTCGGCGTCGAAATGGCGCTGCTCCACCCGGCCCTCATCGACGGCCGGAAAATTGTACTCCGTTGCCCAAACCTTTGAGGTGAACTCCTCCCGATAATTGAGGGCGCCTTTCTTGAACGCCTCGAAACCGGTCGTGCGGTCCCGGTAGAACTCCAGACGGATCGTCTGAAAGTTGTTCTGGCCCCGCACGATCGGCAGATCCCTGGCCCAGTAGTCATCGACCCGGTCATATTCGATATGGTTGCCCGCATTCACCGAGCCGACCCGGTAGGGGCCGGAACCCAGCGGGGCTTCGAGCGTCGAGGCGGCAAAGTCCCTGTCGGCGTAGTAGGCCTTGGAAAAGATCGGCAGCGTGGCGATGACCAGGGGCATTCCCGGTGATTGCCGGCCGGAGAAGCGGACCACGACCTCGCGGCTGTTCGGCGCTGCGACGCTTGTGACTTCCTTTAACGGCAGGGCCAGTTGCGGATGCCCGTCCGCTTTCAGGGTTTCGATGGAGAACACCACATCGTCCGCCGCAAGCTGCGAGCCGTCGTGGAAGCGGGCCGCCTCGCGCAGGTAAAACCGCACCTCGTTGCCATCGTCGGCGATCGAAGCGGACTCCGCCACCAGACCATAGACGGAATCCGGTTCGTCATAGTTTCGCGCCATCAACGTGTCGAAAGTCAGTTCGATGCGCGGCGGCGCGTCCCCCTTTGTGACGAAACCGTTCAGCGTGTTGAAGGTTTGCGGATTTTGGTTGAAGTACCAGTAGGGCGGCAGAAAAGCGATCGTGCCTCCGGTCGGCGCATCCGGATTGACATAGGCGAGGTGGTCGAAATCGGCCGGCAGCGCCAGGTCGCCAAAGATCGAAAGGCCGTGGGCGCGCGCTTGCGCCGGTGCCGTGCCGGGCATGAGTGGCGTGACTGCAGCGGCGCCCGACAGCTTCAGGACGGTTCGCCGGTCAAGCGAGGGGCCGGTCATCTCGCGGCCTCCACGCGTGCCGCCTTTTCGGCGTCCCACCACCAGACTTGCGGAAAGCCGATGGCGAATTCCGGCAGCGTCTCCGGGTGGGAAAACCGGTCCCAGCGGGCGATCCGCGACTTGCGCAGCGTGTAGCTGGGGATGACGAAATGATTGTGCAGCAGCACCCTGTCCAGTGCGCGGGTGGCCGCGATGAGTTCGTCGCGGTCCTTGGCGAATATGACCCGCTGGATCAGCGCGTCGACCCCGGCATCCTTGATTCCGGCATAGTTGCGCGAAGTCTCGCTGTCGGCGGCATCGGAACCCCAGAAATCAAGCTGTTCGTTGCCCGGTGAGGAAGATTGCGCCCAGCCGGTGTAGATCATGTCGAAGTCGCGTGACCGTACCCGGTTAATAAATTGCGGCGTATCCACCGAGCGCACGTCCATCCTCACGCCGATCTTCTTCAGGTTGGCCTGGAGCGGCAGCGCCACCCGCTCGATCGTCGGACCGTTGAGCAGGAGTTCGAATTGCAGCGGTTTTCCGGTCTCCTTGTGGACCTGCTGGTTCCCCTTGAGTTCGTAGCCGGCCTCGCGAAGCAGGCCGATGGCCACCCGCAGATTGGCCCGCACTTTTTGAGAATCGCCGGCAACCGGATTCGCATAGGGTGCGCTGAACACGGTCTCCGGAACCAGGTCGCGAACGCTTTCCAGGATTTCCAGTTCCTGTCCCGTCGGCAAATCGCTGGATCGCAGCGGAATATCGTAGAAGAAACTGTCGATCCGTTCGTACTGGCCGAAGAAGATGGTGCGCCGCAACTCCTCGAAATCGAACGCGTAGTTGATGGCCTGGCGAACGCGGCTGTCGGCGAATTGCGGCCGCCGCAGGTTGGGAATGAACCCGATCATCACGCCGGAGTCGCGATAGGGGTTGGCGAATTCCTCCTTGAGGACCTGGTTCCTGCGGACCGCCGGAAATTCGTAGCCGGTCGCCCAGCGCTTGGCCTCGTTCTCGTTGCGCCAGTCGTAAACGTCGGATTTGAACGCCTCGAACTCGACCGTCTCGTCGAGAAACGTCTCGTAGCGGATCTCGTCGAAATTGTTGTGGCCGATGCTGACCGGCAGGTCGGCGCCCCAATAGTCGGCGACACGCGCGTAGACGATGGTCTTGCCCGGTGACACGCTCTTGATGCGATAGGGGCCGGAGCCGAGCGGTGGTTCAAGCGTCCCGGAACCGATATCGCGAACCTTGCCGTCGGCGTCTTTGCCCTCCCACCAGTGTTTGGGCAGGATCAGCATCTGGCCCACGATGTGGGGCAGTTCCCGGTTTCCGGTCTGGTCGAACGTGAACGTCACCTCACGCGCCGCGGTGGCTTCGGCTTTCAGCACATGCTGGTAATAAAACCGCTGGCTGGGATTGAGCGATGTGATCTTGTCGAACGACCACACCACGTCGTCAGGCGTGATCGGCGTGCCGTCGTGCCACCGCGCTGTTTCGCGCAGCCGAAACGTGACGAAGGAATAATCGTCGGGATACGTCATCGCCTCGGCGATTTGTCCGTACATCGTCGACTGTTCGTCGAGCGCCGTCGTCATCAGGCCATCGTACATCAGCCCAAGTCCGAGCGGCGTTTCGCCCTTGGGCAGGATCGGATTGAGCGTATCGAACGAACCCCGATCGGAAAGCCGCGCCACGCCGCCTTTCGGTGCATCGGGATTGACATAGTCGAATTGGCTGAAATCCGGCGGGTAGCGCGGCGTGCCGATCAGCGACGTTCCGTGCCGCCAGACCTTGTCTTGCGCCGGCGTTGCCGTTGTTGCGAAAACCAGGAAGCCGGCGGCGAAAATCATCGTCGCCAGCAGTCCGGCGAATGCCGGTCCAGCGCTGCGTATCGATCCGGTTCGCTCGGGATGGCGCATGGGTCGCGGTACTCCGGTTCATGGACATGGCGTCCGGCAGGCCGGTTTGGCACGCCGGGCAGTTAACCCCCATCATAGTGCGAGATTGCCGCAGGATCACCCTGCGAGCGCAAATGTGACCGAAATTTAACAGTGCCCGGCCGGCCGCCCCGGCAGGCAATTTGGCCGTTGCCGGCTGCGTTGCGGCATGTGCCGCGGACCGCGACCGGTCCGCGCCGCCCAGATCAGGGAAGCGGCGCCGGATCGGCGGCAAGCGTCCGCAAATAGGCGAGCAGTGCGGCGCGATCCGCTTCCTTCCTGATGCCGGCGAACGCCATCTTGGTCTTCGGCACCGTGCCCTTGGGATCGGCCAGGTAGGTGTCGAGCAGCGCATACGACCAGCTGCCATTGGCTTCCGCGAAGGCTTTCATGGAATCGGAATACTTGAAATCCGCCATGGCCGCGATTTCGCCGTTGACGACGCCCCACAGCGGCGGACCGACCTTGTTTTTTCCGCCTTCGTCGAAGGCATGGCAGGCGGCGCATTTCTTGGCCACTTTTTTGCCGGCCTTGATGTCGGCATCGCCGATCATCGCAAGAACCGTGCCGGCGTCACCATCCGCCGGCGCCGTCTCGCCTGCGGCAGGCGCCGCCTCGGCGGCCGGTTGTTCCGTCATCGCCGCCGCGGTTTCGCCGCCTGTCGTGGATTCAGCGGTTGATTCGCCCGCCATATTGTCGGCGTTGGCGGCCATCTCGGTTTTCGCCTCTGCCTCGTTGGTCCCGGCGCTGGCATCCTTTTCCATGTCCGCCTCGCCGGCCGGCTCCGCCATCGGCAGGTCCGCCGGTGCCGCCGACAGCGACCGCAGATGAGCGATCAGATTGGCCCGGTCGGACGCCTTCTTGATGCCGGCAAACGCCATCTTCGTGCCGTTCACGTAATCCTTCGGCTTGATCAGGAAGGCATTCAGCGCGTCGTAGCTCCACGACTCGCCGTTGCTGCCCATGTCGGCCATGGTGCTCGAATAGGAAAATCCGTCCACACCGCCCAGCGGCCGGTTGACGATATTCCAAAGATTGGGGCCAACCTTGTTGGCGCCGCCCTCTTCGGTGGTATGGCAGGCTGCACATTTCTTGAAGACCGCCACGCCGGCATCGGCATCGGCGCTGGCCAGAAGCGTCGCGATCGGTTCCTCGGCCGCCGGTTCGGCTGCCTCCTCCCCGTGGGAGGCTTCGGTCACCTCGACCGCGTAGCCGGGCGTTTCCGGTGAACCAGTATGAAAGAGTTGCTCGGAAAGGATGTTGATGCCGAACATCAGAAGCACGGTGCCCAAGACGGCTCCGGCAATCTTGTTGAGTTCAAATGAATCCATCGCGCGATGCGCTCCTGAACGGGTTATCTGCCAACCGGGCGGGCATTGGATCGGCGGAGCCCGTTCCGCCGCAATGACCACCCTCATTTGTTCGCGATGAGACCTATCGCTTTTGCCAAACGCCATCAAGCCGTATAAGCGGCGGCTTTCTGAGACGTTTTGACACCGCCGGCCGGATTGGCGCCGGCGGTGATGGTGAAAAGGTGAAAAAAGAGGCGATGAAACCGGTCATCATCATTCCCGCGCGCCGGGCCGCCACACGGCTGCCGGACAAGCCGCTCGCCGAAATCGCCGGCCGGCCCATGATCGCCCACGTGGTTGATCGCGCGCGCGAAGCGGCGCTCGGCCCGGTCTGTGTGGCGACCGACGATGCCGGCATCGCCGCGGCAGCCGAGGCGGCCGGTGCGCGCGCCATCCTCACGCGCGCCGACCACGCATCCGGATCCGATCGGATCTTCGAGGCCTTGCAGGCCATCGATCCGGACGCCGTCCATGACATTGTCATCAACCTCCAGGGTGATTTGCCGACACTTGGCAAGGCGGACCTGGAGGCCGTGTTCGCGCCCCTTGCCGATCCTGCCGTCGACATTGCCACACTGGCCGCCGAGATCACGGATCCCGACGAGCGTACCGATCCCGCGGTCGTAAAGGTGGCCGCATATCCGGTCTCCGGCACGGCTGCCCGCCGGGGTCGGCGGCTGACCGCGCTTTATTTCAGCCGCGTACCCATCCCTTCGGGCGACGGACCGCTCTATCACCACATCGGCGTCTATGCTTATCGCCGCGCCGCGCTTGCCCGGTTCGTCGGCCTGCCGCCGGGACATCTGGAATCCCGCGAGCGGCTCGAACAGCTGCGGGCGCTGGAGGCCGGCATGCGGATCGACGTCATGCTGGTTGACACGGTGCCGCTGGGTGTCGATACCCCGGCCGACCTCGCCCGCGCCCGCATTGCGCTGGCCGGACCGGGCGGGCACGGCGAAACGGAGAATCCAGAATGACCGCGACGGCCCTTGCAAAAGGCATTCGTGCCGAACGCATCGTCTTTCAGGGCGAGCCCGGCGCCAATTCCGACATCGCCTGCCGTGACCTGTTTCCGGACATCGCGCCGATTGCCATGCCCACGTTTGAGGATTGTTTCCAGGCCCTTTCGTCCGGCGAAGCGGATATCGGCGTCATTCCGATCGAGAACTCCGTCGCCGGACGCGTCGCCGACATCCACCATCTTCTTCCGACCGCGCAACTGTCGATCATCGGCGAGTATTTTCTGCCCATTCATCATCAGCTTCTCGGCATATCCGGTGCCCGGACGGCCGACCTGAAAACGGTCCAGAGCCATGTTCATGCGCTGGGCCAATGCCGCGACATTATCCGTCGGCTCGGAGTGACGGCGGAGGTGGCCGCCGACACCGCCGGCTCCGCCCGCCAGATCAACGAGATCGGTGACCGCACGCGCGGCGCCATTGCCACCCGGCTGGCGGCGGAGATCCACGGCCTCGACATCCTGGAGGAGGATATCGAGGACGAGGACCACAACACCACCCGTTTCGTGCTTTTGTCGCCGGAAGTGGTTCGTGCCGAGCCCGGCAGCGGATCGATCGTGACCTCGTTCATCTTCCGGGTGCGCAACGTGCCGGCGGCCCTCTACAAGGCCATGGGCGGTTTCGCCACCAACGGCATCAACATGACCAAGCTGGAAAGCTACCAGCTGGGCGGCAAGTTCTTCGCCACCCAGTTCTATGCTGATGTGGAGGGCCACCCCGACGACCACGATCTGAAGCTGGCGCTGGAGGAACTGGCCTTCTTCTCCGCGGAGTTGCGGATCGTCGGCGTTTATCCGGCGAGCCCTTTCCGCGCCCGCATCGCCGAGCCGGCCGAAAACCGCGATCTCCGTCCCTCGCCGCAGGTCTGAGCCGGCTGGCCGGCCGCCGAACTCACGCCGGTTCCGCAAAGGCCGCAAGCAGACGATGGCCGATGGCCATGGCCGGTGGCGCGGTGAAGCCCTGTCCGTGGGTGCCGTTGAGCATCTGCCGTACGCTGGCCCGCGAAAACCAGCGGCAATCGTCGAGTTCCTCGGCATCCATGACGATGTCCCGGGTCAGCGCCTGGGCATGGCAGGCGATCATCAATGTCGAAACGAACGGCCATGGTTGGCTGGCAAAATAGATCACTTCACCGATCTCGATACCGGATTCCTCGTGGGTTTCCCGGCGCACCGCGTCCTCGATTGTCTCCCCCGGTTCCACGAAACCGGCCAGCGCCGAGTAACGGCCGGCATCGAAATGGTGGGAGCGGCCGAGCAGGCAGTCCTCGCCGTGGATCGCAAGCATGATCACCACCGGATCGACGCGCGGGAAGTGCAGTGCCCCGCAGGCGTTGCAGCGCCGCCTGACGCCGCCCTGTTCCATCCCGGTTTCGCCGCCGCAGCGGGCGCAGAAACGGTGATTCGCGTGCCAGCCGAGCAGTGAACGGGCCTGTCCAAGCAGGCCGAGCATCGCCGGCGCCAACAGGCCCTGGGTCGCCAGCGACCGCAGGTCGATGGCCTTGATGTTCTCCGGCAGGCCGGCGCCGGCCCGCCGGCCGTCCGGATCCGGCTCGCCGCCTCCGATGAGCCCGCCGATGCGTGGTGCGCCGCTTTCGTGACCGAGCAGCACCAGCGTGTCCTCAACCACGCCCAGCGCGGCCGCGTCGGCTTCATCGAACAGGCACGCGGCCGGATCTTCGCCCACCATCACCAGCGGCCTGTCGTGGCAAAACAGGCAATACTGTGCCGCCGGGTCGGCAAGCGCGGTTTCCAGACTGGTTTCGTCGCGTGCCTCGCTCAGCCGCAGGATCGTGTTTGTCCCGAAGCCGACCGTGCGGTCGGCATCGGGAAATTGCAGCCGGGACCGGATCGAAACGGTGGATGAGATGGATTGGATGGGCACGTCGCGCTTATAGCCGATCGACAGCCGGCGTCACGTACAAATCGTCAGGCGGAAGCCCGGCGCCAGACAGGCCGCGGCTGTTGCCGGACTGCGATCCCGTCTGTTGACTGGTTGCGTGCACCGGCTATGGTCCGCGCCGCTGACGAATATTGCGGCGCGCTGTCCCGCAGAATCAACTGCGCATGGCCGGCGAGGTCGAACGTCGCCCGAAATTGGATATCGAGATGACCGATCTCAACGAATTGGAAGCGACCATCGAAGCCGCCTTTGATGCGCGCGACACCATTGATGCCGGAACGGCCGGTCCGGTGCGTGATGCCGTTGAAGAGGCGCTGAACCGGCTCGACAGCGGCGAGGCGCGGGTCGCGGAACCGGCGCCCGATGGCAGCTGGCATGTGCATCAATGGTTGAAAAAGGCGGTTCTTCTGTCGTTTCGTCTCAACGACATGGCCCCGATCGACGGCGGCCCCGGCGGCGCCCGGTGGTGGGACAAGGTGCCTTCGAAATTTCTCGGCTGGTCGCCGGAGCGCTGGCGGCAGGCCGGCTTCCGCGCTGTGCCCAGCGCCATTGTCCGCCATTCCGCCTATGTCGCGCCCGGCGTGATTTTGATGCCGAGCTTTGTCAATATCGGCGCCTATGTGGATGAAGGCACCATGGTCGACACATGGGCGACGGTGGGTTCGTGCGCGCAGATCGGTAAAAACGTTCATCTGTCCGGCGGTGTCGGCATCGGCGGCGTCCTGGAGCCGATGCAGGCCGGGCCGACAATCATCGAGGACGACTGCTTCATCGGCGCCCGCTCGGAAGTGGTGGAGGGTTGCATTGTCCGCCGCGGTTCGGTGCTCGGGATGGGCGTCTATATCGGCCAGTCAACACGGATCGTGAACCGGGCCACCGGCGAGATCCTGTATGGCGAGGTGCCGTCCTATTCCGTCGTGGTTTCGGGTACAATGCCCGGCAAGCCGCTGCCCGACGGCAGTCCCGGCCCGTCATTGTATTGTGCCGTGATCGTCAAGCAGGTCGACGAGCGCACACGATCGAAAACGGCCATCAACGATTTGCTTCGCGACTGATGTGCGCAACCGAAAAACGCAAATGAGAGGCCGCTGATCCTTGGCCCGGCAATCGGCACCCATATTTCCGACCGGCCTCGCCAAAAAAATGGTGTGGGTTTTTGCGCGTTTTGATGGCCGCATCGGCCGCCATGTCTACTGGCTCGCAAGCGCCTTCCTGATTGCCGTGACCGCGATGTTCGTGCGGCCGGAGATCGATCCGGAGACAGGCGCCATTTCATTGCAAATCAGCAGCATCGGCTTTGTCTTCGTTTTCGCAACCATGGTGGCCAACATTGCCGTTGCCGCCAAGCGGCTGCACGATTTCAATGCCTCCGCCTTTTTCACGATCGCACTTCTGGTGCCTGCCCTGTCGCTTTTGGCGATCCTGATAATCGGATTGGTGCCCGGCACGCCGGCGCCCAACCGCTTCGGACCGGCGCCGGACGTTTTGCCGCGCAAAACGTGATCCGCGCGGGTATGTTTGTCGGGCTTTGTTGGAATTCACGAGGAGAGCGAAATGGACTGGCAATTTCTTTTCACGGACTACCAGGGCCGAATCAGTCGCAAGCAATGGTGGATCGGGGTTCTGATTCTGCTCGCGGTTTCCATTCTGGTCCGGATCATCTTCGGCGAAGGGGGGCTTATCCAGATCGTCATCGCCATATTGATGGTGCTCGCCGGCCTGGCGGTTCATATCAAGCGCTGCCACGACCGCGGCAAGTCGGGTTGGTGGTGCCTGCTGTTCCTCATCCCGATCGTCGGATTTCTCTGGGCGCTCATCGACCTGGGCATCCTGGAGGGCCAGGCGGAGGCCAATCAGTGGGGCCCGCCGCCGGCCCGGACCTGACTGTCACATGCGACGCCCTGCCGGATAGGCGGGCCGGGTCGTTGGTGGGGCCCGGTTGCCTTGCGGCGGTTGGCAGACCAGCGAGCTGATCCATCATGGTTGCCCACGATCCCCAATCCCTGCTGAGCGCGCTGATTCGCGCCGAAACCGTGACGCCGAACGCCGGCCCCGCTCTGGATGTGCTGGAGGAGGCGTTTCTGTCCGCCGGTTTTGAGGTGCAGCGCATTGTCTTTTCCCGGCCCGGTACGCCGGATGTGGAAAACCTGTTCGCGGCGATCGGCAGCGGCCCGCGTCATCTGACCCTGGCCGGCCATGTCGACGTCGTTCCGCCCGGCGATCCGGCGGCCTGGCGGCATCCGCCCTTTTCAGCCGCCATCGAGGAGGGCCGGCTCTACGGCCGCGGCGCTGTCGACATGAAGGGCGGTCTGGCCGCCATGGCGGCGGCGGCCCTGTCCTTCATTGACGCGCGCGGCGCCGGATTCGGCGGACGGCTGTCGTTTCTGATCACCGGCGACGAGGAGGGCCCGGCCGTCAACGGCACCGCCAGACTTCTGGAATGGGCGGCGGCGCGCGGCGAGAGCTTTTCCGCCGCCATTGTCGGCGAACCGACCAGCGCCGAAATCCTGGGCGATCAGATCAAGATCGGTCGCCGCGGTTCCTTTTCCGCAACCCTGAAGGTGACCGGGCGGCAGGGGCATTCCGCCTATCCGGAAAAGGCCGACAATCCGGTGCGCGGCCTGATTGCGCTTGTGGACTCGCTCCTTGTGCCGCTCGATGAGGGCAGCGAAAATTTCCAGCCGACAACCCTGGAGGTCGTGTCCGTCGATGTCGGCAACCCGGCCTGGAACGTCATACCGGCTCGCGCCACGGCACGCTTCAATTGCCGTTTCAACGACCGGTGGACCGCTGAAACCCTGGAAGCGGAGCTTCGTGACCGGCTCGCCCGCGCCGCCGAAGATCGCCGTTTGCGTCCCGATGCCGCCGGGCCGGTGGACTGGACGCTCGATCCCGAGCCGACCGTTTCGCATGTATTCCTGACCGAAGATGCCGAGCTGGTCGCGGTCCTGTCCGATGCCATCCGATCGGTGACCGGCCGGCCGCCGCGCCGCGCCACCGGCGGTGGCACCTCCGATGCCCGCTTCATCAAGGACTATTGCCCGGTCGTCGAATTCGGGCCGGTCGGCACAACCATGCACCAGGTCAACGAATATATCGCCGTCGACGAACTGGCGGCTACGAAGTGCATTTACGAAGCCGTCCTTCGGGCGTATTTCCCGGACTGATGGACTTCATCAGCACGATTCGCGACAACATCGCCGGTTCCTGGGCCGTCATGAATGGCCGTGCGTCCGGCCTGCAGCGTCTCGACCTGTCGATTGACGCGTTTTGGCGCTCCTTTGCCGCCATCATCATCATCGTCCCCTTTGCCCTCGTCGCCTTCGTCTCCGATCATCTGGCGCGCGCCCATATGGAAGACGCGGTTCCGCTGACTGGCGCTGCGGTCACGCTGCGGCTGATCCTGCTGCTCGCCGACTGGCTTGCCTTCCCGATGGTTTTTGCCGCCATCGCCCGCCAGATCGGCGTCGCTGCCCACTACGTACCGTTTATCATCGTCCGCAACTGGGCGAGCGTTGTTATTGCCGCATTCATTGCCGTTCCCGAAATCCTCCATGTCTTCGGCATCCTGCCCTCGCAGATTCTGCCCTATGTGCTGTTGGCCCTGTTTGCCGTTGCGATCCGGTTTTCCTATTTGATAGCGCGCACGGCACTGCTCGCGCCGCCGCTGCTTGCTGTTCCGGTCGTGCTCCTGGAAATCCTGCTCAGCATCTTTATCCAGGTCGGATTCGAGCGCCTGTTCTAGGCAGATTCTCCCAGGCAGCTCCGGATTTCCGGCTGAAACGGAGCGACTTTCGTTCATGCCGCGCTCCAGACCCGGAATCTGGGGACAGCCTGGCGCGCCGCCTCCGCTGGCTCGTCCGGTTTTGACGATCTGGCCGAAGCGGGGCGGGTCGAATTCGCTAGGGTTTTGGGGCAAAACGATTGCTCCCGCCCAAACTCCGGATAGACTGGCGACCCGCTGACGCCAGCGACATGAGCCGAAACCTGACAGGGCCGCCCGATAGTCTTGATGACCGAACATGCTCTCAATCCGAACCGGCCGGCCGGTGACCGGGTCGCCAGAACGACCTGCTACATGTGCGCCTGCCGGTGCGGGATCAACGTGCATCTTCGTGACAATCCCGGCCGCCGCGCCGATGTCACCTACATCGAGGGCAACCGCGACCATCCGGTCAATCGCGGCGTTCTGTGCGCCAAGGGGTCGGCGGGCATCATGCAGCACAATTCGCCGGCCCGGCTGCGGGCGCCCCTGTTGCGCACCGGGCCGCGCGGCTCTGGCAAGTACCGGGAAATATCCTGGGACGAGGCGCTGGACCTTGCCGTATCCTGGCTGGCGCCGTTGCGCGCCGCCGATCCAAAACGGTTGGCGTTCTTCACCGGACGCGACCAGTCCCAGGCATTGACCAGCTTTTGGGCCCAGCAGTTCGGCACCCCCAATTATGCCGCCCATGGCGGGTTTTGCTCCGTCAACATGGCGGCGGCCGGCATATACACCATCGGCGGCGCCTTCTGGGAATTTGGCGCGCCGGACTGGGAACGCACACGGCTTTTCATGGTGTTTGGCGTTGCCGAGGATCACGATTCCAATCCGATCAAGACGGGGCTGTCGCAGGTCAAGGCCCGGGGGGCGCGCGTTATTTCCGTCAATCCGGTGCGCACCGGTTATTCGGCGATCGCCGATGACTGGGTCGGAATTCGTCCGGGCACCGATGGCCTGTTCATCCTCGCGCTGGTGCATGAGCTGTTCGCCAGCCGCAAAGTCGATATCGATTACCTGGTCCGCTACACCAACGCGCCGTGGCTGGTGATCGACAATCCCGGCGGCGCCGACGACGGCATGTTCGCCCGCGATGGCGATGGCAATGCGCTGGTCTGGAGCAGGGACGCCGAGGCTGCCGAACCGGCGACGAAAACCGTCCTGCGCCCCGAACTGACGAAACCGGTGACGCTTGCCGACGGCACGCGCGCGCGTCCGGTTTTTGCGCTGATGTCGGAAGCCTATCTCGACGAGAAATATTCCCCCGATGCCGCGGCGCCGGAAACCGGGATACCGGCCGGGCGCATCCGCGCCATCGCCGCCGAGCTTGCCCGGGTGGCGTTTGAGGAAGAGATCGTCATCGATCGGCCCTGGACGGACTGGAAGGGCGCCCGTCACGACACCATGGTCGGTCGCCCGGTCTCCATGCATGCCATGCGCGGCATCTCCGCCCATGCCAACGGTTTTCAGACCTGCCGGGCGCTCCACCTTTTGCAGCTTTTGCTCGGCTCGGTCGATTGCCCCGGCGGCTTTCGCTACAAGCCGCCCTATCCCAAGCCGGTCGCCGCCCACCCGACGCCGACCGGGGTGACCACCGCCGGGGCGCCGCTGGCCGGGCCGCATCTCGGCTATCCGCGCGGACCGGCGGATTTGCTGCTGGAAGACGACGGCAGTCCGTGCCGCATCGACAAGGCGTTTTCCTGGGATGCCCCGCTCGCCGCCCACGGCATGATGCACATGGTCATCGCCAACGCCGCCGCCGGCGATCCCTATCCCGTCGATACCCTGTTCATGTACATGGCCAACATGGCCTGGAATTCGTCGATGAACACCGCCGGTGTCATCGAAATGCTGACGGCAAAAGGCGAAAAAGACGGCGAATACAAGATACCGCGGATTATCTATTCCGACGCCTATGCCTCCGAAATGGTCCACTATGCCGATCTGGTGCTGCCGGACACCACCTATCTGGAGCGCCACGATTGCATCTCCCTGCTTGACCGGCCGATCTGCGAGCCCGATCTGGTTGCCGATGCCATTCGTCATCCGGTTGTCGAGCCCGATCGCGATGTTCGCGGCTTCCAGTCGGTCCTCATCGACCTTGGTGCGCGTCTCGGCCTGCCGGCATTCGTCGGTGACGACGGTCAGCCCCGATGGCGTGACTACGCCGCCTATATCGTCGGCCACGAACGCAAGCCCGGCATCGGGCCGCTCGCCGGCTTTCGCGGCGGGGATGGCGATCGGGCCGGGATCGGCGAACCGAATCCGGACCAGCTCGACCGATATGTGGAAAACGGTGGATTCTGGACCTTGCCGGTTCCGGAGGAGGCGCGGTTCTTCAAGTTTGCCAACCAGGCCTGGCTCGATTTTTCCGTCGCCATGGGCTTCACCGACAAGCCGGCGCCGACGGTCCACCAGCTCTATAGCGAAACCCTGCAATCCTTCCGCCTGGCCGCCGCCGGCCATGGCGCGCATGTTCCGCCCGAACATCTGCGCGACACGATCGCCGGATCCTTCGCCCCGCTGCCGGTCTGGTATCCGCCTTTTGAGGGCGCCCGCACAAACGAAGCGGCGTTTCCGCTCCACGCCGTGACCCAGCGGCCGATGGCCATGTACCATTCATGGGGTTCGCAGAATGCCTGGCTGCGTCAGATTCACACCGCCAATGTGCTCTATGTGCCGGCCGCCCTTTGCGATGAACTGGGGATTGCCGACGGCGAATTCGCCCATGTGATATCGGTCCATGGCCGCATCACCGTTCCCGTTGCCCGCATGCAGGCGGTCAACGACCGCACCGTGTGGACCTGGAATGCCATCGGCAAGCGGGCCGGCGCCTGGAATCTCGCCGCCGGGTCACCGGAAACGACAACCGGCTTTCTGCTCAATCCTCTCATCCACGAACTGCTGCCCGGACGCGGCGATGGCCTGCGCTGGTCAAACTCCGATCCGGTGACCGGCCAGGCGGCCTGGTATGATTTGCGGGTGCGCCTGGAAAAGGCCGACAGGCCGCCGCGCGGACGCAGTCAGCCGCAATTCGCCGCGCTCAAGCGCCTGCCGGGGCTGGCCGCCGCGGCCCGTGTGCTGCGCTACGGCCAGGACTGGCACGCCCGTGACGCCCGGCCGGCAGCGACGGTGCCGGATACCGCGCCGGCCGCCGGCGGAGAGCGGAATCAATGACCAGCCTGCCCGGACAAACGCCCAAACGGCTTGGCCTTGCAATCGATCTCGATGTCTGCGTCGGCTGTCATGCCTGTGTCGTCAATTGCAAGGAATGGAACACCGGCGGCGCGGGCGCGGCCCTGTCCGATCAGCATCCCTATGGCGCCGCGGTCACCGGCACATGGCTGAACCGCATCCATACCTTTGAGGCTGGCCAGGGCGCTGAAACCCGGGTCGTCCACTTCCCCAAATCCTGCCTCCACTGCCAGGATGCCCCGTGCGTGACCGTCTGCCCCACCGGCGCCTCCTACAAACGCGCCGACGACGGCATCGTGCTCGTTGACGAGGACAAATGCATGGGTTGCGGCCTGTGCGCCTGGGCCTGTCCCTACGGGGCCCGCGAGATGGATGCCGCCGCCGGGATCATGAAGAAATGCACCCTGTGCGTCGATCGGATCGAGAACACCACCCTGCCGGCTGAAGACCGGGTGCCGGCATGCGTGCGCACATGCCCGGCCAATGCGCGCCATTTCGGCGACTTTGCCGATCCGGATTCCGATGTCAGCCGCATGGCGGCGGATCGCGGCGGCATGGCGCTGATGCCGGAGCAGGGCACGCGGCCCGTCAATGTTTACCTGCCGCCCCGGCGCACCGAGCCGCTGGCTGCCGCGCCACGGTCCGCCAGCCCCGAACCGGCGGCGCCGGGCGAGGAGACGACCGGTGCAACCGGCTTTCTTCGCTGGGTCGATACCGTTCTCGATCGGATCGGTTAGGCCCATGCATCCGGCGTTGTCGATCATCGTATTCACCACATTTACCGGCATCGGCTATGGTCTGGCCGCTGTGCTTGGGGTTGGCGGTCTGGCCGGCGCCGGCAGGGCGACGCCGATCGCCTACGCGGTGGCCCTGATTCTGATCGTGCTCGGATTGCTGAGCTCCACCGGCCATCTTCACCATCCCGAACGCGCCTGGCGGGCCCTCGGCCAATGGCGATCGAGCTGGTTGTCGCGCGAAGGCGTTGTCGCGCTGGTCGCTTTCTTGCCGCTCGCCGTTGCCGGCGGTGCCGCGATCCTGTTGGAACGCCATCTCGCGCCGGCAGGCTGGATTGCCGCGATCCTGTGCGCAGCCACGGTTTTTTGCACATCGATGATCTACGCCTCGTTGAAGACGATCAACGCCTGGCACACGGTTCTGACGCCCCTGGCCTTTCTGGCCTTCGCCGCCGCCGGCGGATTGATTGCCGCAAACGCGGTCCTGGCGTTCACCGGCGAGTTGCAGCGCCTCATGCCGGCGCTGGCCCTGTTGGCGTTGGTTGTGGCCGGCGCCGTCAAGGCGATGTGGTGGATACGCGCCGCCCGCGCCCGCCCGGTTTCGACGCCGGAAACGGCGACCGGCCTCGGCCGGTTCGGCGCTGTGCGGCTTCTGGAACGGCCCCACGTCAACGAAAATTACCTGACCCGCGAAATGGGCCATCGAATTGCCCGCAAACATGCCGACAAGTTGCGCGCAATCGCCGTTTTGCTGGCCGCGCTTGTGCCCGCGGTTTGTCTGCTGCTGGCACTGGTCTGGCCGGGATTCGGTCTCTTCCGCGGGCTCCTGGTCGCCGCCGCGCCGGTTCATCTCGCCGGCATGCTATTGGAGCGTTGGCTGTTTTTTGCGGAAGCCAGACATACCGTTATGCTCTACTACAACGAGAGGGCTTGAACGACGAAATCGGAGTGTGAAGGCGCCATCCTGGGCATCTGGATCGCGCATACGACATATTGAACGCAACTGACACGAAAGCAGGAGGGGGCTTGTGTTGGCGGATTGCGAAGACATTCAGGGCGGGCGCCGGCCCGCGGTGATCGCCTCGGCGTTCGCCCGCCGGCGTTGCGCCGTTGGCGGGAATTTCCCATGACCCGCATTGCCATGGGCGAAATTCATCGGGCGGTCGCGGCCGCCCTGCAGGCGGCCAGCACCTCGGTCAGCAATGCGGAATCGGTTGCCACGGCCATCGTGGCGGCGGAGGCGGCCGGCGCGCCGGCGCAGGGCCTGCGCCTGGTTCCCGATTACTGTGCCGTCGCGGCCAGGGGCAGGGTCGATGGCTATGCGGTGCCATCGATCGCCCAGTCCTCACCGGCGGCCCTGATCGTTGACGCCGGCTACGGTTTTGCCTACCCGGCGCTGGATCTGGCAATCGAGGAACTGTCGGCGATTGCCGGGAGCCAGGGCATCGCCATGGTCGGTATCCGTCACACCCACCATTGCGGCTGCCCCGGAATTGCCGCCGAACGTCTCGCCGAAGCCGGCCTGTTCGGCATCATGTTGGCCAATCGCCCCGCAGCGCAAACGCCCGTTCAGGCACCGGACGTGCAGACCGGCGCCGCCCCCCTGGCCTTTGCGGCGCCCCAGATCGACGACGTGCCGCTGGTTGCGGAATTGCCGGGGCCGGATGTCGGCCGATCGGGTGATCCGCTTGTCCTGTTGGCGGAATATCTCGCTGCCGGGCTGACCGGCGGTTCGTTTGCGACCGAAGCACCCGCCTTTTTTGATCTGGAGGGACCGCCCTCCGGCGTCGGCCAGTTGCTGGTCGCCATTTCACCCGGCGCTTTCGGCGGCGCCACTGTCATCGAACGGTTTGCCGAACTCGCCCGTCTTGTGGCAAGCGATGGTGAGGCCGGTCAACGTCATCGGGAGCGGCAGGCGTGCCGGGCGATCGCCCGGCGCGACGGCATCGTCGTGGAGCCGGATCTGATGGCGCGAATCGCGGCGATCGCTCGCCCCACATGACAAATCGGAGATACCCATGTTGCAGACGGTTCAGTATTTCAAACGTGAAGCCAATCTGATCGGCGGTGAATGGATCGGCGCCGATTCCGGGGCGACCGCCGATGTTGCAAATCCGGCGACCGGCGACATTATCGGCACCGTCCCGAAATCCGGGCGGGCGGAGACGAAGCGGGCGATCGAGGCGGCCCAGGCCGCGTTCAACGATTTTCGAACCACGACTGCGGCAGAGCGGGCCACGATGTTGCGCCGCCTTCACGACGCGATCCTGGATAATCAGGAACCGCTTGCCCAGCTCCTGACCCTGGAACAGGGCAAGCCGCTTGCCGAATCCCGTGGCGAGGTCGGCATGAGCGCCGCCTACGTCCTGTGGTTTGCCGAGGAGGCGCGTCGCGTCTATGGCGACGTCCTGCCCTCGCCATGGCCGGGCCGGCAGCTTCTCGTCACCAAGGAGCCGGTTGGCGTCGTCGCCGCGATCACGCCGTGGAACTTTCCCTCGTCCATGCTGGCGCGCAAGATCGGCCCGGCCATCGCCGCCGGCTGCACCGCCGTCGTCAAGCCGCCGCTTCAGACCCCGTATTCCGGCCTCGCCTGGGGTGCGCTGTGCCAGGAGGTCGGCATACCCGACGGCGTGGTCAACATCGTCACCGGCAACTCCCGCGAAATTGGCGCGGAGATCATGGAACATCCGGCCGTCCGCAAGGTCACCTTCACCGGCTCCACCGAAGTCGGCAAGGTGCTCCTGCGCCAGGCCGCCGATACGGTGAAGAAGGTCTCCATGGAACTGGGCGGCAATGCGCCCTTCCTGGTTTTCGACGACGCCGACATCGACCGCGCCATCGACGGCGGCATGATGGCGAAGTTCCGCAATTCCGGCCAGACCTGCGTCTGCACCAACCGGTTTTATGCCCAGGCCGGCATCTATGACCGCTTTGTCGAGAAACTTGCCGCGGCCGCCGCGCAGTTGAAGGTCGGCGCCGGCGACGCCGAAGGCGTGCAGCAGGGCCCGCTGATCGACGACGCGGCGCTGTCCAAGGTCGAGGAACTGGTCTCCGACGCTGTCGAAAAGGGCGGGTCCGTGGCAACCGGCGGCGCGCGCCATGCGCTGGGCGGCAGTTTCTATCAGCCGACCGTCATCAGTGGAGCAACCGCCGATATGCGCTTTGCCCGCGAGGAGATTTTCGGTCCGGTGGCGCCGGTGTTCAAATTCGATACCGAAGAGGAGGCGATCGCCCGCGCCAACGACACCGAATATGGCCTTGCCTGCTATATCTACACGTCGGATCTCGGGCGCGCGTTCCGCGTATCGTCCGGCGTCAAATATGGCCTCGTCGGCGTCAATGACGGTTTCATTACCACCGAAGTGGCGCCATTCGGCGGTGTCAAGGAATCCGGTCTCGGGCGCGAGGGCTCCAAATACGGCATCGAGGACTATCTCGATATCAAATATGTCTCGATGGGCGGACTGGAGGCCTGAAGACCGCCAGCCCGGGCGCGTTTGGGCCGTCATTGGCGGCAAGGCCGGCGGCCTTGTGGCGTACCGTGCCCTGCGCCGTCCTACCGCAGATCGCTCAGATCGGAAGTTACATCTTTAAGTAGCAACATCAATTAATACAATTTAAAGTCGTATAAGTTAAGTGAACGCCATCCGGCGGCTCCGTAAGCCACAACTTGCTGCCGGATCGTAGATGATGCGGCGCTTGTCCATGGCCGTATCGACCTGGAGGATTGCACCGGCCGCCCCGTCACCCCGGCCACGTGGCCGGTGCAATCAATCCCCCCTTCCCGAAAGCGGCGATGCGGCCCCGCCCGGCGCCTCAACGGATCCGTGCCGTTTACCTTTTCCGGTAACCAACCCGCCTAACCATCGTCGGAATCTGTCCGCCCGCCGACCGCCGCTACGTGTTAGCCGGGATATCGGGACAAGGACGCTATGAAATCAGGACGACAGGCGGAGCCGACATCCGCAAGCGCCAATGATCCGTTGACGATCATTCACATCGTGCGGGCGCCCGTGGGCGGGATATTCCGTCACATCCGGGACCTGGCGCTCGCCCAGACACGGGCCGGCCATCGCGTTGGTATCATCTGCGATGCACGGACCGGCGGCGCATTCGAAAACAAGCAGATCGCCGAACTTACCGCTAAGCTTGCCTTCGGCGTGACCCGCATCCCCATGCGGCGCACCATCGGCCCGGGCGACCTGATGACCGTACGCCGCATCGACCGGATCTGCCGGGCGATCGGTCCCGATATCCTTCACGCCCATGGCGCCAAGGGTGGCGCGTGCGGACGACTGGTTGGCGCGATGGAGCGTCTGCGCGGCCATGCCGTCCGCGTCTACTATGCGCCCCACGGCGGCAGCCTGCACTACAATCCCGGCTCCGTGGCCGGGCGTCTGTATTTCGCCATCGAGCGCGCAATGGAACGGCTCACCGACGGTCTGATCCATGTTTCCGGCCATGAGGCGGCGGCGTACAGGGCCAAGGTCGGCCCTCCCGGATGCGCGGCCCATATAGTCCACAACGGCCTCGCCGGCGCGGAGTTCAAGCCGGTGGAGGCGGCCCCCGGTGCGGCCGATTTTCTCTATATCGGCGTACTGCGCGACCTGAAGGGCGTTGATCTCTTCATCGATGCGCTGGCGTCGCTGCACGCCTGCGGTTTCGCCGCCACCGCCCGCATCGTCGGCAGCGGCGAACCGGCCGACGAGCGCCGCTACCGGCGCCGGGTCGAAAGCCTCGGCCTGGCCGGCGCCGTGACCTTTCATGCGCCCATGCCGGCCAGGCGGGCATTTGCCGGCTGCCGGACCATCGTCGTGCCCTCCCGGGCCGAATCGTTTCCCTACATTGTCCTGGAAGCCGCCGCCGCCGGCCTTCCGATGATCGCCACCGCCGTCGGCGGGATCCCGGAGATCTTCGCACGGCAGGCCGACCGTCTGGTGCCGCCGGGCGACGTCGCGGCCTTGCAAACCGCCATGATCGCCGTGCTGACCGATCGCAAGGCGGCAGCCGCCGGCGCGAAGAAACTGCGCCAGAGCCTGAAAAGCCGTTTCACGCTTCCCGCCATGGCCCGGCGCACCGAGGCGATCTATCGCGGCGCGCCGGTGATGAAGTCGAGCAGGCAGGCGAAATCCGGGCTTGTTCCTGTTTCCGAAGCCTGAAATCGCCGTCTGAAACCGGGCTGCCGCCGGTTCGGGCAATTGCGCAACGCGATTGCTTGTGTGCCGCCGCCATTGGGACTAGGTACCCTCCCACGCGAACACAGCCGACGGATGTCCCGTGACCGAGCCGACGATCCAGCACCAGGCGCCGCTGACGCATCTTGAGCGTCTGGAGGCGGAATCCATCCACATCATCCGCGAAGTGGCGGCGGAATGCCGGAATCCGGTCATGCTTTATTCGATCGGCAAGGACTCCTCCGTCATGCTGCATTTGGCGAAGAAGGCCTTTCATCCGGCGCCGCCGCCGTTTCCGCTGATGCACATCGACACCACGTGGAAATTCCGCGACATGATCCGCTTCCGCGACCAGACCGCCGCCGACGCCCGTATGGACCTGATCGTCCATGTCAACGAGGAGGGGCGGGCGGCCGGCGTCAATCCCTTCGATCACGGACCCAACTACACCCGGATCATGAAAACGGAAGCGCTGAAACAGGCGCTGACCCGGTACGAATTCGATGCCGCCTTCGGCGGCGCCCGTCGCGACGAGGAAAAGTCCCGCGCCAAGGAACGGATTTTCTCCTTCCGCTCCAGGAGCCACGCCTGGGATCCGCGAAACCAGCGTCCCGAACTCTGGCGGCTCTACAACACGCGTGTCGATGACGGGGAATCCATGCGCGTCTTTCCGATCTCCAACTGGACCGAGCGCGACGTCTGGGCCTACATCATGGCCGAGAACATCCCCATCGTCCCGCTCTATTATGCTGCCGAGCGGCCGGCGGTCCGCCGCGACGGGCAGTGGATCATGGTCGACGACGACCGGTTCCGCCTCGATCCCGGCGAGACGGTGGAGCGGCCGACCATCCGTTTCCGCACGCTGGGCTGCTATCCGCTGACGGGCGGGCACGAATCCAGCGCCGCGACCCTCGCCGACATCGTCGTGGAGACGCTTGCAAGCCAGACCTCCGAGCGCGGCGGCCGGGTGATCGACAAGGAAGCGTCGGCTTCCATGGAACGCAAAAAGCGCGAGGGTTATTTCTGATGGTGGCTGTCAGCGAAGGCGGGACCCGCACCGCGCCCGGCCCGGACGATCAGGCGCTCGCCGCGGCGACGGAGGCCGACACGCTGCGTTTCCTGACCTGCGGCAGTGTCGATGACGGCAAGTCGACGCTGATCGGCCGGCTGCTCCATGATGCCAACCTGTTGATGGAGGACCAGGTTGCCGACCTGCAGCGCGATTCCGCCCGCCACGGCAAGGCCGGCGATGCCATCGATTTCGCGCTGCTCGTCGATGGCCTGGAAGCGGAGCGCGAACAGGGGATCACCATCGACGTCGCCTATCGGTTTTTTGCCACCCCGCGCCGGCGCTTCATCGTGGCCGACACGCCCGGTCACGAGCAGTACACCCGCAACATGGCCACCGGCGCTTCCACCGCCGATCTCGCCATCCTTCTGGTCGACGCCACCAAGGGACTTCTGACCCAGACCCGCCGCCATGCGGTGATCGCATCCATGCTCGGCATCCGCCATGCGCTTCTGGCCGTCAACAAGATGGATCTGGTCGGCTTCGACCAGGGAGCCTTCGAGGCCGTCGAGACCGCGTTCCGGGCGTTTTGCCGGCAACTGGATTTCGCCGACATCCTGGCGGTGCCGGTTTCCGCGCTGGAGGGCGACAACATCACAGCGAAGAGCCCGCGCACGCCCTGGTATGGCGGCCCCGCCGTGCTCGATCATCTCGAAACGGTACGGGTCGGCGACCGGGCACGGTCCGCGCCCTTGCGCCTGCCGGTCCAGCTCGTGGTCCGGCCGGACCGCCAGTTCCGCGGATTTGCCGGCACGCTCGCCTCCGGTCGGCTGGCGCCGGGCGACGATATCGCCGTCGTCCCCTCCGGGCGGACGGCCAGTGTCGCGACCGTCGCCGTCGGCGCCGGCGAGACCGGTACCGCCGTCGCCCGCCAATCGGTCATGGTGACCCTCGACCGGGAAATCGACATTGCCCGCGGCGACATGATCGTCGATGCGGCGCGCCGGCCGGATGTCAGCGACCAGTTTCAGGCCCACCTGGTCTGGATCGGCGACGAACCGTTGCTGCCGGGCCGGCCCTATGTGATGAAGATCGGCTGCAAGACCGTGCCGGCCCAGGTCACAGACCTGAAATACGCTCTGGGTATCGACACGCTGGAGCATACCGCAGCCAAGGTCCTGAACCTCAACGAGGTCGGAATAGCCAATATCTCGATCGCCGAACCGGTTCCCTTCGATCCCTATGGCGAAAACCGCGAAACCGGCGCCTTCATTCTCATCGACCGCTTCACCAACGCCACGGTCGGGGCCGGCATGATCGATTTCGCGCTGCGCCGCGCCACCAACATCCACTGGCAGGCGCTGGATATCGACCGCGCGGCCCGCGCCGCCCTGAAGCACCAGGCGCCGGCTGTATTGTGGTTCACCGGCCTGTCGGGATCAGGCAAGTCCACGGTCGCCAATCTGGTGGAAAAGAAGCTCTATGCCCGCGGACGGCACACCTACACCCTGGACGGCGACAATGTCCGCCACGGCCTGAACCGCGATCTCGGCTTCACGGATGCCGACCGGGTGGAGAATATCCGCCGGGTCGCGGAGACGGCCCGGCTGATGGCCGATGCCGGCCTGATTGTCCTGGTTTCCTTTATCTCGCCGTTCCGGTCCGAACGCCAGCTGGCGCGCTCGCTGATGGGCGAGGGGGAATTTATCGAGGTCTTCGTCGACACGCCGATCGGGGTCTGCCGCGACCGCGATCCCAAGGGGCTCTATGCGCGGGCCGACGCCGGCGAGATCAGCAACTTCACCGGCATCGATTCGCCCTACGAGGTGCCCGAAAATGCCGAGATCCGCCTCGATACGGTGGCCCAAACGCCCGAAGACCTGGCCGATGCCGTGATCGATCTGCTCGAACGCACCGGCCGCCTGTCGGCGCGCTAGGCAATCCGGGCCGTCGGGCATCGGCGTCTGCGGCGCCCCGGGTGCGCAAGACCCGTTTTCAGGCCAGGCGGAAATGCGGATTGTTGATCAGCCCGATCACGTTGCCCCAGGGATCCTTCACTGTCGCCACGGTAATCCCGCCGCCGACATCCATGGTATCGACATCGCGTTCGGCACCGCAATCGACCAGCCGGGCGATTGCCGCCGTTACGTCCGCCACCCCCCAGTAGGACAGGACATTGCCGGTCTTGCGCGACGCCGGTGTCGCATCCGGCATCAGCCCCAGTTCATCGCCGGCGATGTCGAAGCCGACATAGGTCGGTTCATCGAAATAGGGCGCGGCACCGAAGGCCTCCGTGTACCAGGCCTTGGCGGCGGCCAGGTCGTCGACCTTGTAAATGGTGGTTCTGAGCCCCTGAAACGGCGTTGCCATGGGATCCTCCGCGAACGTTGGCGACGTCTGCATGCATTGGCGTCACAACGCCGGCCGCACGGGTCCGCCATCAAGAACAAAATAAGAACAAACATACCAAACCCGATTGTTGCGCTCCTGTCAACGCCTGCGATGGTGTTGCCGGTGCCCCCGATTGCCATGGCTTCGGCGCCGTCGCCTGCGGCCCGGGCGCCGGCCTAGAGGCCCATTTTCAGGAAGTCCGGACCGAACCCGACGATTCGTTCGTCGATCTCCGCGATCGCCTTGTTGTCCTTGCCGTCATAGTCGATGTTGGCGACGACATGGCGTATGGCGTTGATCCGCAGCCGCCGCTTGTCGTTGGCGCGGATGACCGTCCACGGGGCATGCCCGGTGTGGGTTTCGGTGATCATCCGGACCGCGGCATCGCTGAATTCCTCCCAGCGTGCGATCGCCTTCAGATCCACCGGCGATATTTTCCAGGATTTCAAAGGGTCGTGCCGGCGATCGTGGAACCGCTTGCATTGCATTTCCCGGCCGATGTTGAGCCAGAACTTGAAGACGTGAATGCCTTCCCGTTTCAGCATTGCCTCAAAATGCGGCGTTTCCACCAGAAAGATGTCGGTTTGCTCCGGCGTGCAGAAGCCCATCACCGGTTCAACCACGCCGCGATTGTACCAGGACCGGTCGAACAGAACCATTTCGCCGGCGGTTGGAAGTTGCGCCGCATAGCGCTGGAAGTACCATTCGCCGCGCTCCCGGTCCGTTGGTTTGGGCAGGGCCACGATTCGTGCCCGCCGCGGACTGAGATATTGCCGGAACCGGGCGATCGTGCCCCCCTTGCCCGCCGCGTCCCGGCCCTCAAACACCACGACCACACGCCCGCCGGTTTCGCCGAGCCAGGCCAGCAGGCGCACAAGCTCCAGTTGGAGCGTTTCCAGTTCCTCCTCATAGTCCTTGCGGTCCATTCGCTTGGTGTAGGGGTAGTTGCCGGAGCGAAGGGCGGCCTCGTCGATGACGCCGGGAAGATCGGGATCGTCGAGATCAAATGCGGCAAGTGCCTGTTCAAGGTCTGTTTTCGACATGGCGTATCCTGTATCGGTCCGGCGGCGACGGCTGTGGACGGGTCTGGACTCTCCCTCAGAACGGGACACTATGCCGGCGCGTCGAAAACCGCAAAAGGCATTCGCATTGGCCAAACCGGACATCCGCAAGCCGCCCGTGCCGTCGCCAAAAGCCGGCAGCGAAACCGGCGCCGGCGAAACCACGGACACGCCGCCGTCGGCGGGTACGCGCGCGGAAGGCGCCGGCGTCGCGGCCGGCCCCGCCGGGGACTCGCATGTGCCGCCGCTGACAGGGTTCGGGCACACCGGCGTGCCTGCCGGCACGCTGCGCGCCGCCCTGCCGCCGGCCGTTGCCGGCGCGGCCCTTGTCGCCGCATCCGTGTTTTGGTCCGTTCCTGCCGGCTTCACCGCCGCCGCCCTGGCGTTGACCGGGGCGGCCTGGTTCGTCACCGCTGCCCGCCGGCCGTCCGCCGGACTTCACGCCGCGCCGCCGGAACGGGTGCCGCCGCCGTCCGAACCGCCTATGCCGGCGGTTCTCGATGCACTGGCCCGGCCGGCCTTTCTGCTGGATCGGAACGGCGCCATCCGGTTCATCAACCGCAGCGCCCGCACCCAGTTTCCCGGTGCCCGCATCGGCACCGCGCTGACCATGACCTTCCGCGCTCCGCTTCTGCGCGAGGCCCTTGCCCAGGCCGCTTCCGGCGAGGGTGCGCGGCTGGAATATCTGGAGCGCGGCGAGACCGATCGCCTGTACACCATGGTCATCGAACCGGTCGGCACCGACGCCGGCCTTCTCGTTGTGCTGGAAGACGCCACCGAACGCATGGCGGTGGCCCGCATGCGCGCCGACTTCGTTTCCAATGCCAGCCACGAGCTTCGCACGCCGCTGGCTTCCCTGACGGGTTTTATCGAGACCCTGCAGGGTCCGGCGCGTGGCGACGCGGAGGCCAGTCGCCGGTTTCTCGCCATCATGCTGGAACAGGCCGAGCGCATGCGGCGCCTGATCGACGATCTTCTGTCCCTGAGCCGGGTGGAGATGCGCGCCCATCTCCAGCCCGCCGAGACCGTCGATCTGGTCGATGTCGTCATCCATGTCGCCGATGCCATGTCGCCGCTCGCCGGCGATCTTGGTGTCGAAATGGTCCTCGACCTGCCGGACGATCCCGTCCCGGTGCGTGGCGACCGCGACGAGTTGATCCAGGTCTTTGAAAACCTGATCGAGAACGGTCTGAAATATGGCGAAAGCGGAAAGCGCCTGGACATATCGCTGACCGCCGGGGCACCGGCCGGTTCCACCTCCGACCGGGTTCGGGTCCGCATTCGCGACCACGGGCCCGGAATTGCCCCGCAAGACCTGCCGCGTCTGACCGAGCGCTTTTACCGGGTCGACATCGAGACCAGCCGCCGGAAGCAGGGCACCGGTCTCGGGCTTGCCATCGTCAAGCATATTCTGGCCCGCCACCGCGCCGAGATGACCATCGAAAGCACGATGGGCGAGGGCGCCTGCTTCTGTATCAGCATGGATTGCGCCGGAAACCTTCAGGCCGCCGAAGAAAATGTATAGTTGTTCAAAGGGCTTGCCTTGTCACACAGGTGTCAAATAACCGACATAAAACCTATGTGTGGGCGCATTACGGATACCCGCACGAGGACGCATCGGCGCCTCGCATTCGATATCAAGGGGATCCCCGAAATGACATTCAGACTTGTGGCCTGTTCCGTGGTTGGCGCGGTGGTTTTTGCCGGCATGACAGGCGCCGCCATCGCCCGCGACCAGATCCTGATCGTTGGTTCGTCGACCGTGTTTCCGTTCTCCACGGCCGTTGCGGAGAAGTTCGGCCAGAAAACCGAATTCAGGACACCGGTCGTCGAATCGACCGGCTCCGGCGGTGGCCTGAAGCTGTTCTGCGCCGGCGTTGGCGAAGACACGCCGGACATCACCAATGCATCCCGCCGGATCAAGGTCACCGAATTCAGGACCTGCACCGAAAACGGTATTACCCCGATCGAAGTGATGATCGGCTTCGACGGCATCGTCCTCGCCAATGCCAAGGACGGGCCGGAACTCTCCCTGACCCGTGACCAGATCTACAGCGCATTGGCCAGAAAACTGCCCGATGGCCGGGGCGGCCTGAGGGACAATCCGCACAAGGCATGGTCGGACATCGATCCGGCGCTGCCGAACGTGCGAATTGAGGTGCTCGGCCCGCCGCCGACATCGGGCACCCGTGACGCCTTTGTCGAACTGGTGATGGAGGCCGCCTGCGCGGACGGGATCAGGGCCGAAGACTGCGGCGATATCCGCGAGGACGGCGCCTATATCGACGCCGGCGAAAACGACAATCTGATCGTTCAGAAGCTGGAAGCCAATCCGGATGCGGTTGGCATATTCGGCTTTTCGTTCCTTGACCAGAACGGTGACAAGATCAAGGGCGCCGTCGTCGATGGCGTGGAAACCAGCTTCGAGCAGATCGCCTCGGGCACATATCCGATCTCCCGCTCGCTCTACCTTTACATCAAGAAACAGCATATCGGCTCGATTCCGGGTGTTCTGGAATTTGCCGTGGAATTCACCTCTGACGCCGCGTTCGGCGATGACGGATATCTCGCCGACAAGGGCCTTATCCCGCTCCCCGCCACCGATCGGGAGACAAGCCGGCTGAACGTCACCAACATGACTCCGCTGTCGATGTAGGTGTATTCTGCCGCCGCCGCTTGCCGGCTGAAAAAAATTCTCGCGCCGGGGCAGGGCGGACATCCGGTCCTTTTCGGCGCGGGCTCGCCGCGCATCGGGTGCGGCACTGGCCTTGGACTAGGCGGATGGGGGCCGCCGAAGCGATGGTTTCAACCAGTTTTCTGCTCCTGATCCTGATCGGCGCGGCCGCATATTATTGGGGCAACAGGCGCGCCATCGCGCTGGCCGGCGCGCATATCGCCGCGCTTCATTCGCGGCCTTCCTATCACGGACTTTATGTCGCCATCTGGGCCACTGCTCCGCCCCTGGCGGTTTTGCTGGCCTGGTCGGTGTTGGCGCCGGGCGTTCAGGACTGGATCGTCGGCGGCCGGTTTGCCGATCATCTGGCGGGCCTGTCGGAAGCCGGCCGGCGCACGTTCATCCGCGACGCCAGGGCGCTCGGTCAGGGCGCCGGATTTGGCGAGCCTGCCGCGGCGGTCCAGGCGGCAGCGGAGGTTTACGAGAGCTTGAACATGTGGAGCGCGATATTGCGCGGCCTCCTCATGGCCGTGCTTTCCGCCACCTGCGGTTATCTCGCGTACCGGGCGCTGTCCGTGGAGCGCCGGACCCGCCGCTTTGTCGAGGGTGCCATCAAGGCCGCGCTGATTGCCTGTTCCGCCGTGGCCATCCTGACGACAATCGGCATCGTCCTTTCGCTGGTTTTTGAATCGATCCAGTTCTTCCGCAAGGTGCCGTTCTTCAACTTTCTCTTCGGCCTGCACTGGAGCCCGCAGAGTGCCTTTGAGGGCGCCGGCTCTTCCGCCGAGGCACTGGATGCCAACGCGCATGTTTTCGGTGTCGTGCCGCTCCTTGCCGGCACGTTGCTGATCACCACCATCGCCATGCTGGTCGCCGCGCCGGTGGGGCTCATGGCTGCGATTTACCTCTCAGACTATGCCTCCCACCGGTTCCGCACGATCGCCAAGCCGGTTCTTGAAATCCTCGCCGGCATCCCGACGGTTGTTTACGGTTTTTTCGCCGCCTTGACCGTCGCGCCGGCCATCCGCGGATGGGGGGAGGGTCTCGGCCTGTCGATCGCCTCCGAGTCGGCACTGGCCGCCGGGCTGGTCATGGGCATCATGATCATCCCCTTCGTCTCGTCGCTGTCCGACGATGTGATTTCCGCTGTCCCGCAGGCCCTGCGCGACGGCTCCGCCGGCCTCGGCGCCACCCGGTCGGAAACCATCCGCCGGGTGGTTCTTCCGGCCGCCTTGCCGGGCATCGTGTCCGCCCTGATGTTGGCGATCTCGCGCGCGATCGGCGAAACCATGATCGTCGTCATGGCCGCGGGTCTGGCCGCCAACCTGACGATCAATCCATTGAAGGCGGTGACAACCGTGACCGTTCAGATTGTCACCCTGTTGGTTGGCGATCAGGAGTTCGACAGCGCCAAGACCCTGGCCGCCTTCGCGCTCGGGCTTTTGTTGTTCTGCATCACGCTGGCGCTGAACATCATTGCCTTGCGCGTGGTCCAGCGATACCGGCAGCAATATGACTGATCCGGCCCGCCAAAACCCAACGGCCCATCGCGCCGATTCCGGTAATTCGGGCATCAATGTGCCCCATACTGGTGCCGATGCGCGCCGGCGGCTCGCCCGCCGCTACCGGACCGAGCGCCTGTTTCGCGCCCTCGGCATCGGTGCGATCCTTCTCGCCGTGGCCATGCTTGTCCTGCTCCTCTCGACCATCGTCGGCAAAGGCCTGCCGGCCTTCACCTATCATTATGTGAGCCTGGAACTGGAACTTGCCGCCGACCGGATTGATCCCGACAATCTTCGCGGCGGTGCCTATCGCGGCATCATCCGCGATGCCGTCGATGCGGCGCTGCCCCTGGCGCGCGACCGCACGAGCCGCCGCGCCGCGCGCGGTCTGGTGTCGCAGAGTGCTGAAATCCTGTTGCGCGAAAGGGTCGCTGCCGATACCGGCCTGATCGGCCAGACCCGGCGGTTCGAACTACCGGTTTCCGACACCGCCGACCTCTATCTGAAAGGTCTGCTCACCAGCCGCCAGGTCCTGCCGGTCCAGGTCCTGGCCACACCCACGGGGACCGTGGGCACCGTCGACGTCCTGGCCAACGGCAACGCCTTCGCGCCGCTTGTCGCCGACCTCAAGGCGACGCTTTCCGACAATGCCGGGCGGATCGCGCGGGAGGCCGTCGGGCTTGGCCGGTCGCTGTCCCGGCGGAGCGATCGGCTTGCCGGTATGGAGCGGCGCCTGGAAGGCGCCCAGGGCACGGCGGCCGCCCGGCTGGCGGAGGATATTGCCGCCGCCCGCGCCGAGATCGCGACCCTGACCGGTCGCCGGGCGACGTTGGAACGCCGGCACGCGGACCTCCTGAAGAAGATCGACGATGTCGGCAATATGAGCGCCATGGATCCGCGTTCGGCATCCTATTTCGTGTATATCAACAACGGCCTCGTCCGGGTCACCGGCGTATCGGCCTCGACGATCCGCGGCGATGTGCTGCGGCCGCTCCGGTCTGCCGAGGGGGCCGCGCCGGGGGCCTGGCAAATCGCGCGCATTGCCGAACCGGAATCGACCCGAAAAATCTCCGACCTGGAGATTGCCTATCTGGACAAGCTCGTCGCCGACGGTCTGATCGAGCGGCGATTCAACAGCATCTTCTTCACCCGCGGCGCCTCTCGCGAACCGGAGTTTGCCGGCATCCTCGGCGCCCTTGTCGGCTCGTTTCTGACCATGCTGGTCACCCTTTGCCTGGCCTTTCCCGTCGGCGTCGCCGCCGCCATCTACCTTCAGGAGTTCGCGCCGAGGAACCGCCTGACCGGGCTGATCGAGGTCAGCATCAACAATCTGGCGGCCGTGCCGTCGATTGTTTTCGGACTGCTCGGTCTTGCCGTCTTTTTGAACACTGTCGGCCTGCCGCGTTCCGCGCCCCTGGTCGGTGGCATGGTGTTGGCACTGATGACCCTGCCGACGATCATCATCGCCTCGCGGGCTGCCCTTGCCGCCGTTCCGCCCTCCATACGCGAGGCGGCGCTCGGCGTCGGCGCATCGCGAATCCAGGCGGTGTTCCATCACGTGTTGCCGCTTGCCATGCCGGGTATTCTCACCGGAACGATCATCGGTATGGCTCAGGCGCTCGGCGAGACGGCGCCGCTTTTGATGATCGGCATGGTCGCCTTCATCGTCGATGTTCCCGGCGGCTTTCTCGATCCGGCCACGGTGCTTCCGGTTCAGATTTTCATGTGGGCGGACCTGCCCGAACAGGCATTCGCCCAGAAGACGGCAGCGGCGATCATGGTGCTCCTGGGTTTTCTGATTGTCATGAATGCGGCCGCGGTCTTCATGCGCAAACGGTTCGAACGCCGCTGGTAAGCCGGAAGGGAAAGTGCAATGAATGACATGAAAGCAGCGACGGAAGCGATGGCCGAGGTGGCCAGCAACGCGATGACGGCCAAACCGGACACAGGCGACATGCGCATGAAGATGACGTCGCGCGACGTCAATGTCTTCTACGCCGGCAAACAGGCGCTGTTCGATGTGGATCTGGACATTGCCGAACGTCACGTCACCGCGCTGATCGGCCCTTCCGGCTGTGGCAAGTCGACCTATCTGCGCTGCCTCAACCGCATGAACGACACGATCGGCATCGCCCGGGTCAACGGCGAGATCCTGCTTGACGGCGAGGATGTCTATTCCCCCGGCATCGATGTGGTCGAGTTGCGCGCCCGCGTCGGCATGGTCTTTCAAAAGCCCAATCCGTTCCCCAAATCCGTTTATGAAAATGTCGCCTACGGACCGCGTATCCACGGCCTGGCGAAGGACAGGGCGGAGCTTGACGAGATTGTCGTCTCCAGCCTCCAGAAAGCCGGACTGTTTGAGGAGGTGAAGGACCGGCTGGACGGTCCCGGCACCGGACTGTCCGGTGGCCAGCAGCAACGGCTGTGCATCGCCCGGGCGATCGCGGTCAGTCCCGAGGTGATCCTCATGGACGAGCCCTGTTCGGCGCTTGATCCCATCGCCACCGCAAAGGTCGAGAAGCTGATCGACGACCTCCGCCGGAATTATACCATCGTCATCGTCACCCATTCCATGCAGCAGGCGGCCCGGGTTTCCCAGCGCACGGCCATGTTCCATCTCGGCTACATGGTGGAGGTGGACGAAACCGAAAAGATGTTCACAAACCCCGCAGACAAGCGCACGCAGGACTATATCACCGGCCGCTTCGGCTGACCGAAGCGCACGCCGCGCAGGCGCCGGCACCCACCCTGCTGCCGGCAAACCCTTGGAGCGCCCGCCATGGCTGAACACATTGTCGCGTCGTTTGATGAGGACCTGAAAAACCTCACCAGTGCGATCGCCGATATGGGCGGCCGCGCCGAACAGATGGTTGCCCGGGCGATGGAGGCGCTGGAACAGACCGACACCGACAGCGCCGAACAGGCCGTCCGGGCGGATCGCGAAATCAACGCGCTCCATGAGGGGATCGACGAGCAGGCGGTGATAATCATCACCCGGCGTCAGCCCATGGCGCACGATCTGCGCGAGATCATTTGCGCAGTGCGCATTTCCGTCGATCTTGAACGGATCGGCGATCTCGGCAAGAACATCGCCCGCCGGACACTGGCGATCGCCGAAACCGGATCGGTCGACCGGCGCTACATGACCGGCCTCGCCCACCTCTCCCGGCTGTGCCTTCGCCAGTTGAAGGCCGTGCTCGACAGCTACGCGGCCCGGGATCTTGAAAAGGCCCACCGTGTGTGGACCGGCGACGACGAGGTGGATGCCGTCTACACCTCCCTGTTCCGCGAGATGCTGACGTATATGATCGAGGATCCCCGCAGCATCGGCATGTGCACGCATCTCCTTTTTTGCGCCAAGAACCTGGAGCGTGTCGGCGACCACGCGACCAACATCGCCGAAACCGTCCATTATCTGGTCACCGGCGAGCAGCTTGAGGGCATGGAGCTGTCTGCTGAAGGTGCCGGCTAGGACCTGCCGTCCGGGAACCGCCGGGCGGCGTAGCGAGAACATTGGAAAGCAGGGGAGCATTCCCGCCGCCATGGGCAAGCCAGTCATCATGATCGTCGAGGATGAGGAGCCTCTCAAACTCCTCCTGCGTTACAATCTGGAAGCCGAAGGTTTCGATGTCGAAACCGAATCCGACGGCGAGAAGGCGGAACTGCGCCTGCGGGAGTTCGAACCGGACCTGTTGCTCCTTGACTGGATGCTGCCGGGCCTGTCCGGCATCGAATTGTGCCGCCGCCTTCGCGCCCGGCCGGCCACCGCCAAATTGCCGATCGTCATGCTGACGGCGCGCGGCGAGGAAGACGAACGGATCCGCGGCCTCTCGGTCGGTGCCGACGACTATGTGGTCAAGCCGTTCTCGGTGCCGGAGCTGATGGCGCGGATCAGGGCCATGCTCCGCCGCAGCAAGCCGGAAGTCGTCGCTGCGGTGCTGGTCGCCGGCGATCTGGAGCTCGATCGCGAAACCCACAGGGTCCGCCGCAAGGGCCGCGAAGTGTCGCTCGGACCCACCGAATTCCGGCTCCTGGAATTCCTGATGCAGAAGCCGGGCCGGGTTTTCTCGCGCACCCAGCTTCTGGACGCTGTCTGGGGTCGCGACGTCTATGTCGACGAGCGCACGGTCGATGTCCATGTCGGTCGCCTGCGCAAGGCCATCAATCGCGGCCGGCAGGCGGACCCGATCCGCACCGTGCGCGGCGCCGGCTATGCCCTGGATGAGAAGTTCGCCGCCATCGCCTGACCGCGTCGCGAACCCCCGCTCCCACATTGGTGCCGGGCGGCCGCAATCCGGCCGCCGGCCGGCGCAACGAGCACCGGGGCTGCGAGACACGGGAAAAAAATATGGCAGGGCCGGGGCCCCGCCAATTTGTTACGCCGTTTGTTTGGGAGGAAACGCGTGAAGGTCGCTCAGGTCCGCCGCAAATAAATCCGTCAGGCTATCGGTTGGCGCCGCGCTAGCGCCGCGCCCGGCTGCGCGCCGTCGATGGCTGGTAGGCCACGCGGGCGTGGTACTCGCAATAGGGTCCGTTCTCCAGTGAATCGTGTCCGCAGAAATGAAAGTCTTCCTCGCCGGGATCGCCATTCGGCCACTTGCAGGTCTTTTCCGTCAGCCGGTCGATGGACAGCCGTTTGGCGATCGGTACGACGATATCGTCGAGTGGCCGCAGGTCGCGGGCCACCGCCACCGCATATTCCGCCTTCAGCGCCGTCGCGCCGATGCTCAGCGTGCGCCGTGTCCGCGGTCCGCCCGACGAGGCCCGGCGCGTTCGCCGCTGGCGCTTGATCGTTGATGTCGGTTGTCCGCGTCCTGAAAGCCCCAGCCGGTGAACCTTGCCGATCACAGCATTCCGGGTCACACCGCCCAGTTCCGCGGCGATTTGGCTGGCGCTGTGCCCGTCCTGCCAGAGTTTCTTCAGAATATCGACGCGCTCGTCCGTCCAGGCCATGGCCGTTTGGTCCTCGTTTTCATTCTCTCAGGCAGACTCCATCCGCAACCGCTGGTCGAATTTCGCGACACAACGCTACTCGCTCACCGCCACTCGGGAATGGTCCGCCACACGACATATCGTGCTTGTCGATGTGGAAACTACTATATCGCCGGACTCGGCGACAAGAGTCGTGAAGGTTTTTCCCAACTTTTCGTGGAATTGGCCCAAATGTGAGTCGCGAATGTCACACTTTTCGCCGGCCGGGGCAGGATAACCGCGGAGATTCCCGTTTTGATCTCGCCGAATCGCCTTAATTGCGTGATTGCCAACGGGTTTGCGCCGGCCCGGCCCGCCGTGATAGGGAGAATTGAAACAGCCAGGCGACCCGGCAGATCCGGCCGGGCCGCTGATTGAACTGCCATCAAGCCGCCGCCGTGCCACTTTTGGCCATATGCGGGCGGCTTTTTGGATTTTGTCCGCCGCGCGAATGCAGTTGCCGCCGGCGGTCCGCAGTCCGCAACCTGCAACAGGCCGGGATGAACGCCATGACCTCCACACCGCAAGCCAGCATACGGGAATCCACCGATCCGGGTGCCGGCGCCGGGCGCGCTGACGCCTCGCTCTACCCGACCTATGCGCGCATGCATCTGCCGTTTGAGCGCGGCGAGGGCGTTTGGCTGGAGGACGCCGCCGGCGAACGTTATCTCGATTTCATGGGGGGAATCGCGGTCAACCTGCTCGGCCACGCCCATCCCCAGCTCCTTGCCGCGCTGACGGCGCAGGCCGGAAAACTGTGGCACGTCTCCAATATTTTCGACATTCCCGGCCAGGCGCGCCTGGGTGACCGGCTCGTCGAGGCAACATTTGCCGACCGTGTCTTTTTCGGCAATTCCGGCGCCGAAGCCGTGGAGTGCGCGATCAAGACGGCGCGGCGCTACCACTACGTCAACGGTGCGCCGGAACGCCTGGAGACGATCACCTTCCAGGGCGCCTTCCACGGCCGGACGCTGGCCACCATCGCCGCCGGCGGCCAGCCGAAACACCTGGAGGGTTTTGGGCCGCCGGTGCCGGGGTTCATCCAGGTCGCAGCCGGCGACCGCGATGCGGTGAAAGCGGCGATCGGCCCGCAGACCGCGGCGATTCTGATCGAACCGATCCAGGGCGAGGGCGGCATCCGCGTCATCGAACCCGGGTTCCTGCGGTTTCTGCGCGAGATTTGCGATGAGCACGACCTGCTGCTGATCTTTGACGAGATCCAGTGCGGTATGGGTCGCACCGGCCGCCTGTTCGCCCACGAATGGGCCGGCGTCACGCCGGACATCATGGCCATCGCCAAGGGGATCGGGGGAGGCTTCCCCCTCGGCGCGTGCCTGGCGACGGAGAAGGCGGCAAGCGGCATGACCGTCGGCGCCCATGGTTCCACGTTCGGCGGCAACCCCCTGGCCATGGCCGTCGGCAACGCCGTCCTCAATACCGTGCTGGAAGACGGTTTTCTGGACCATGTCAACGAGGTCGGCCTGCTGTTGAAGCAGAAGCTCGCTGCTCTTGTGGATCTCTACCCGGGCGTCTTTGCCGGCATTCGCGGCAAGGGCCTCATGCTGGGGCTTGAATGCCGCGTGCCCAATGGCGACCTTGTCTCCGCGGCCGCCGATGCGCATCTCCTTCTTGTCGCTGCCGGCGACAATGTCGTGCGCATCCTGCCGCCGCTGATTGTCGATGCCGGCGACGTCGACGAGGCGGTCGCCCGTCTGGAACGGGCCGCCGCGGCGCTGGACAAGCCCGAATCGGCGGCCTAGGCGGGTGCGGTGCGGCCAGGCCGGGCCGCATCGGCTGCGCGCAGACCGACCCCAATTGCAGATCCGGACACATCAGATGACGCAAGCCCGCGACTTTCTCGACCTTTCGGCGCTTTCCCGTGAAACTCTGCGCGCCATCCTCGACAGCGCCGCATCGCGCAAGGCGGCGCGCGCCGGATTGCCGGCCGGCACCCCCGATGCCGATGCGCCTTTGGCCGGCCGCCTGCTGGCCATGATCTTCGAAAAACCCTCAACCCGCACCCGGGTGAGCTTCGATGTCGGCATGCGCCAGCTCGGCGGACAAAGCCTTGTCCTCAACACCTCCGACATGCAGTTGGGTCGCGGCGAGACCATCGCCGATACCGCGCGGGTATTGAGCCGCTATGTCGACGCGATCATGATCCGCACGACCGCCCATCACAAGCTCACCGAACTTGCAGACCATGCCACCGTTCCCATCATCAACGGGCTGACCGACGACACGCACCCCTGTCAGATCATGGCCGATATCCTCACCTTCGAGGAGCATCGCGGCCCGATCGCCGGTCATCGCATCGCCTGGACCGGCGATGGCAACAACGTTGCGGCAAGCTGGATCGAGGCGGCGGCGCGGTTTGGTTTTGAACTGGCGCTGGCTACGCCGGCGGCACTGCGGCCACGCCAAAATGTCGTCGAATGGGCGCGCGCCAACGGCGCCACGATCACGATAACCGATGATCCCCGCGACGCGGTTGCCGGCGCATCCGCCGTGATCGCCGACACCTGGCTCTCGATGCACGACGAGGGCGAGGCCCGGGCCCGCCGTCACGACCTCCTGCGGCCGTATCAGGTCGACACGGCGCTGATGGCGCGGGCGCGGCCCGACGCGATCTTTTTGCACGACCTGCCGGCCCATCGCGGCGAGGAAGTGACCGACGAGGTGATGGATGGCCCCAGTTCCGTTGTCTTCGATGAGGCGGAAAACCGGCTCCACGCGCAAAAGGCCATTCTCGCCTGGTGTCTTGGGGGGCTGACATGACGGGGCCGGACCGGCCGCCCGCCGGAGACGATGACCGCGCTTTGCCGTTCCACGTCGATGCACTCGATGTGCGCGGGCGCACCGTTACCCTTGGCCCGGCGCTCACCGCCATCCTCGACCGGCACGATTATCCCCGGCCGGTCAAGGCCTTGCTCGGCGAGGCGGCGGCGTTGACGGCGCTTCTTGCGACCTCGCTCAAGGATACCGGCCGTTTCATTCTCCAAACCCAGACCGATGGCCCGGTGACCCTCCTTGTCGTCGATATCCGCACGCCCGGCCGGATGCGCGCAACCGCCGCCTTCGATCCCGGCGGCGTCGCCGCCCTTGGGTCCGATCCCGGCATTGCCGAACTGATGGGCCAGGGCACGCTCGCCATGACCATCGAGCAGGGCGGCGGCCGCCGCTACCAGGGCCATGTCAGCCTTGAGGGGCAAACACTTGAGGAGGCCGCGCACGCCTATTTCCGGCAGTCGGAGCAGATACCGACCCTGATCCGGCTGGCGGTTGCCGAACTCTACGACCGCTCCGGCGGCGAAGCGGCGCGGAGCTGGCGTGCCGGCGGGTTCATGGCCCAGTTTCTGCCCGAATCGGAAGACCGCATTCGCCATCGCGATCTGCCGCCGGGCGACACGCCGCCCGACATCGCGTGGCTCCAAGCCGACCCGGCGGAAGGCGCAGTGGACGAGGACGATGCCTGGACCGAGACGGAGGCTCTCGTCGCCACGATCGGCGACGACGAACTCATCGATCCGTCCATCCCGGCCGAACGGCTGCTGTACCGCCTTTTCAACCAGCGCGGTGTGCGTGTGTTCGAACCGGCGGCGCTGGTCGACCATTGCGGTTGCAGCCGCAACCGCATCCGCACCGTGCTCGACAGTATGGAAGGCGATGACGCCCAGGCGCCCGATGAGATCATCGAGGTGCGGTGCGAATTTTGCGGCAAGACCTACCTGTTCGAACCGGAACCCTCAGGCGGGGACGACCTGCCCGTGTAGCGGCCTGTGTCCGGCCGCTGCGACCGGCACGTCAGTCGCGCCAGAACGACGGCAGCACCAGCACCAGGACGGTGAAGATTTCCAGGCGGCCAAGCAGCATGCCGGCGGCCATCAGCCATTTGGCCGTGGCGTCGAGCGACTGGAAATTGCCGGTCGGTCCGATCGTGTCCCCCAGGCCGGGGCCGACATTGGAGATCGCGGTCGCCGCCCCTGACAGCGCGGTCAGCGTGTCGAGGCCGGTAAACGACAGCAAAACCGCCAGCACCGCGACCGAAATCAGGTAGAGGAAGAAGAAGCTCATCACCGCGGTCGACACCGACGCCTCGATCGGCCGGCCGTTGAACCGCTTCACGAAGACGCCGTGCGGAAACAGGATTTGGCTGATGTTCTGCCGGAATTCCTGGTAGAGCACCTGGAAACGGAAGATCTTGATGCCGCACGATGTCGAACCCGCGCAGCCGCCGATGAACATGATCGCGAAGAAGAAGCTTGTCGAAAACGGCCCCCAGGTTTCGTAATCGGTGGAGGCATAGCCGGTGCCGGTCATGATCGAGATCGTGTTGAAGGCCGATTGCCGGAAGCCGGCGAGGGAGGCCGGGTCGGTGGCCGTCGCGATGAGTGCGGTCGGATCCGGCGGCCCGGCCGCACCGCTTGTCCGGTAGAACCAGATCATCAGGCTGAACCCCGCCGCCAGAAGCAGAAAGAGCTTCACCTGGCTGTCGGTCAGGAAGGGCTGGATGCGCCCTTGCAGAAGCTGGATGAACAGGATGAAGGGCAGGCTGCCCAGGATCATGAAGACGATGGCGACCGTTTCCACGGCGGCACTGTCGAAATGCCCGATCGAGGCGTCCTTGGTCGAAAATCCGCCGGTCGCAACAGTGGTCATGGCATGCATGATGCCATCGCCGAGTTCCATCCCCGCGGCCGCGTAGGACAATGCGCAAGCGATTGTCAGGGTGACATAGATCAGGCTGATGGAGCCGGAGATCTGGGTCGCCCGCGGCAGGATCTTTTCCGGCGTGTCAAAGGCCTCGGCCTTGAAAAGCTGCATGCCGCCGATCTGCAGCATGGGCAGCACCGCCACCGCCATGACGACAATGCCCAGGCCGCCCAGCCATTGCAGGATGGCGCGCCAGAACAGGATGCCGGTCGGCAGGTCGTCGAGCCCGGATATCACCGTCGCTCCGGTGGTCGTGATGCCGGACATGGATTCAAAAAAAGCATCCGTGAACGTCGGCGTCACCCCCGACCAGTAGAGCGGCAGTGCGCCGAGCGTCGCCAGCGCCACCCAGGCGCCGACCGTCATCAGGATGGCCTGGCGTGCCCCCAGTTCCGCGCGCGGTCCGCGCGCCGAGGCCCACAGACCCAGGCCGATCACCACCGATGTGGCCGCCGAACCGAGAAACACCATGCCCGTCGGATTGCCCCCGACGAGATCGACAAATGCCGGTGCCAGCATTGCCGCGCCCAGTATCGCCATCAGCATGCCGATAACAAGGTAGACCGGTCGCAGGCTCTTCATGCTGCAACTGATCCATGAATGGGGTCGGGCGACAGGATCATTCCGGTCCGCGTGATTGGGCAATCGGCGTCCATGTTTTCGCGGTTTCCGAAGCCGGATGCAAGCGCCCGCAAATTTGCCGCTCTTCGCTGGTATATGCGCCGATTCCGGCGTCGGAGACTCGCAATACGGGAATTGTTGTTTAGAGTTGCGGCCCACAACATCAATGGCGGCGGCGGTCAGGTTGCCGGCGGTCAGAAAAGTCAGGCGGGGCGTGTCGAACCACCGATCCGGATCAGGACCATCCGGGGACAATCCCGGATCGCCGGCACAACGCCGGCCGCCACACGGTGGCCGTTGGCCGCCCGCCGGCGTTGCATCAACGGCCGCTGCCTCCCGCACCGCCGCGGCCCACGCGCTTGCCAAGCGATCGATCGCCGCCAATCGGATCGCCGAAATACCGTCGCCAACTGGAAATTCCGTGCCCCGGCGGGCACCGAATTGGCCGGGCGATATTGCCTTCCTGTCCCGTTACGGATTGCCGGCGACACTTCTGGACTATGTGGTTGAGCGGGCCGCCGCGCGCGCAACGAGTGCGCCGGAGGAGCTTTTCGCGCTCTCCAGCATCCCGCCGGATTTCTACTGGCGCTGCCTTGCCAAGGACCTCGGCATCGGTTTTCTGCACCGCGACACGCCCATGGTCTGCGACCCGAACCTGCCGCCACCGCCGGCCGCCGCGCTCGCCAACGCCAGCCGCGCCATGGTTGTCGAAAACGGCCGCCGGCTTCTGCTTTTGGCGCCGGGTGCCGATGCCCAGGCGGCCTTGCGCAGCGCCGGCGGTGTCCGGCCGGAAATCCTCCGGCGCATCCGCATCGCCGAACCGGCGACCATCCGCGCCGTCCTGGAAGCCGCCCATGGCCGGTCTCTGGTGCACTGCGCCCGACGGCGGCTCGCCCGCGCCATGCCCCGCCATTCCGCATCGCGCCTGCCGCGTCTTCGCATTGCCGCCCGCATGACGGCGATCGTGGCGCTGGTCTTTGCCGTCCTCGTTGCCGCGCCCACCCAGACCTGGATCGGTCTCGACATCGCCTTTGCCGCCCTCTTCCTGCATGCGATCGCCTGGAAGACCGCGGCCTGCTTTACGCGCCCCGGGTCCGGGTCCGCAAAGCCGCTGGCCGACGAGGATTTGCCGGTCGCCTCCGTGCTGGTCCCGCTTTACCGGGAAGCCAACATTGTCGACGATCTGGTCGCGGCGCTGCGCGCCCTGAGTTACCCGACCCCGAAGCGGGAACTGATCCTGATCGTTGAATCCGACGATACCGAAACACGCGCCGCCGTGGATCGTCACCGCGCCGTACCGGGCCTGCGGGTCATCGTCGTGCCGGCGGCCGCGCCGCGCACCAAGCCCAAGGCGCTGGTCTATGCCCTGCCGTTTGCGCGCGGCGACATGATCACCGTCTACGATGCCGAAGATGCGCCCGAGCCGGACCAGTTGCGAAAGGCCGCCGCCGCGCTGGCCGCTGATCCGCGCCTGGGATGCGTCCAGGCCCGTTTGCAGCCGGACAATCCGGAAAGCTGGCTGGCGCGGATGTTCGCCATCGAATATGCGGCCAATTTCGAGGTGCTGCTGCCGGCACTGGCCCGTTGGGGCATGCCGCTTCCGCTTGGCGGCACGTCGAATCATTTTGCCCGCCGCGCGCTCGAGCGTGTCGGCGCCTGGGATCCCTACAATGTCACCGAGGATGCCGATCTGGGCATCCGGCTGGCCCGCTTCGGCTACCGCACCGCGATGATCGATTCGCGGACCTTCGAGGAAGCGCCGGTTCGGTTTTCCCAATGGCTGCCCCAGCGCCGTCGCTGGCTCAAGGGATGGATGCAGACCGCCCTGGTGGCGCTCACCGGCCGCCACCGCCGCCGCCGTTTGCCGCCATTGTCGGGACTCGCCGTCCATGCCTTGATCACGACCGGCCTGATCGCGCTCCTTTGCTATCCGGCAATCGCCGCCTGCGGATTGGCCTGGTGGCTCTTCCCGGAGTATTTTCCGGCGCCGACGACACCGGCCGGCTGGACGTTGCGGGCGATCAATATCGCAAATCTTGTGCTGTTCCCCGTCGCCTCGGCGGTGTCGGCATGGCGCGGTCTCCGGCGGTCGGGGCAGGGTGCCCTTGGCGCAAATATCGCGCTTCTCCCCGCCTATTGGGCGCTCATGTCGTTTGCCGCCTGGCAGGCCATATTCCAGTTCTTCCACAAGCCCTATGCCTGGGAAAAGACCGCCCATGGCGTTTCGCGCGTCCGGGCGCGTCCTGCCGCCGCTGGCCGGCAAGATCATCCGATGCGGCCCCTGAAGACCGGTCGCCGCGCGGTGGGCGGACCAGCCACCGGATGACAGAAGGCGGGCGCCACCCTAGTGTGAGCGACCAACGCGAAATCGAAAGACAGCAGGGAGCGGCAAATGAGCCATCGCGAACACGGCAACGGACGCCTGACCCGCAACGCCATGGCGTTCGTTCTTGCCGGGGGGCGCGGCAGCCGGCTGATGGAACTGACCGACAAGCGGGCCAAGCCGGCCGTTTATTTCGGCGGCAAATCCCGGATCATCGATTTTGCGCTCTCCAACGCGCTCAATTCCGGTATCCGCCGCATCAGCGTCGCCACCCAGTACAAGGCCCATTCCCTGATTCGCCACCTCCAGCGCGGCTGGAGCTTTTTTCGCGCCGAGCGAAATGAGACCTTCGACATCCTGCCGGCATCCCAGCGGGTGGCCGAGGACAAATGGTATCTCGGCACTGCCGACGCCGTCGCCCAGAACATAGACATCATCGACAGCTACGGTCCCGACTTCATCATCGTGCTGGCCGGCGACCACATCTACAAGATGGACTACGAGGTCATGCTCGCGCAGCATGTCGCGAGCGGCGCCGATGTCACCGTCGGCTGCGTCGAGGTGCCCCGCATGGAGGCCTCGGGTTTTGGCGTCATGCATGTCGACGCGACCAACCGCATCATCGATTTTGTCGAAAAGCCGGCCGATCCGCCGGCCATGCCCGACAATCCCGATTGCGCGCTCGCCAGCATGGGAATTTACGTTTTCGAACGCAAGCTGATGGACGAGGTGCTGCTTGCCGATGCCGCCGATCCCGATTCCAGCCACGATTTCGGCAAGGATATCATTCCGGCGATCGTCAAGTCGGGCAAGGCGGTGGCGCACCGGTTTTCCGAATCCTGCGTGCGGACTGAGTCCGAGAAGGAACCCTACTGGCGCGATGTCGGCACCATCGACGCGTTCTGGGAGGCCAATATCGATCTCACCGACTTCGTTCCCGCGCTCGACATCTATGATCGCGACTGGCCGATCTGGACCTATGCGGAGATTACGCCGCCGGCCAAGTTCATCCACGACGAACCGGGGCGCCAGGGGCATGCCACAAGTTCGCTGGTTTCCGGCGGTTGTATCGTTTCCGGTTCCACGGTTTCCCGCTCGCTCCTGTTCACCGGCGTCCATGTCCGGTCCTACGGCGAGCTTGACGGCGTCGTCGCCATGCCCAAGGTGACAATCGAACGCAACGCCCGGCTCCGCAACGTTGTCATCGATCGCGGTGTCACCATTCCCGAAGGCCTGGTGGTCGGCGAAGACCCCGACGAGGACAGCCGGCGTTTCCGGCGCACCGAAAACGGCGTCGTTCTGATTACCAAGCCGATGATCGAGCGCCTGGAGGCCTAGCCGCGCGGCACCAATCCAACCCGGCGCATCGCCCAACCCCGGACATTCCAGATGCGGGTCCTTCACGTTGCTTCCGAATGCTATCCGCTGGTCAAGACCGGCGGTCTCGCCGATGTCGTCGGCGCCCTGCCGGCCGCGCTCGCCGATGTCGGCGTCAATGCCCGGATTCTTCTGCCGATGTATCGCGACATTGCCGCGGCGATCAGCAGCGCCAAGCCCGTCATGGCGATCGACGACGCCTTTGGCGGTCCGGCGAGGGTGATCAAGGCGAAGGGCCCCAACGGGCTCTCCCTCTATCTCCTCGATGCGCCACATCTCTATGACCGGCCGGGCAATATCTATCTTGGCGCCAACGGCAAGGATTGGCCCGACAACCCGTTGCGGTTTGCCGCCCTTGCCCGCACCGCCGCGGCGCTGGCCACCGATCCGTCCGGCAAATGGCGGCCCGATATTCTTCATGCCCACGACTGGCAGGCCGCGTTGGCGCCGGCCTATCTGCGGGCGCCGGCGGACGCCCGGTCCCGTCCGGCACCGAAGACGGTGATGACGATCCACAACATCGCCTTCCAGGGCCTGATGCCGGCTGCTGATCGCGCCGCCCTCGGCCTGCCCGCCGCTATGTTCACAGCCAGCGGCATGGAATATTACGGTCAGGTCTCCTTTCTCAAGGCGGGCCTCGTCTATGCCGATCACCTGACGACGGTCAGCCCCACCTATGCCGGCGAGACGCGGACGGCGGCGTTCGGCATGGGTTTGCATGGCGTGCTGTCGGAACGCGCCGCCGACTACACCGGCATCCTCAACGGCGTCGATACAAGCGTCTGGGATCCGCAAACCGATCCGCTGATCGCCGCCCCCTATTCGCGCGCCCGCCCGGGCGGCAAGGCGGCAAACAAGGCGGCGCTTCAGATCGCCTTTGGCCTGCCGCAAAAGCGGCGTGCACCCCTGTTCGCCGTCGTCAGCCGCCTCACCGCGCAAAAAGGCCTCGACCTTCTGCTCGACGTCCTGCCGATGATCGCCGACCGGGGCGGCCAGCTCGTGGTCCTGGGTTCCGGCGAATCGGCTCTGGAATCCGGGTTCAGGGAAGCCGCCAAGGCTCGGCCGGCTCATGTCGGTGTGCGCATCGGCTACGATGAACCGCTGTCGCACCTCATTCAGGCCGGCGGCGATGTCGTTGTCGTGCCGTCGCGTTTTGAGCCCTGCGGCCTGACCCAGCTTTACGGTTTGCGCTACGGCGCCATCCCGCTTGTCGCCCGCACCGGCGGCCTTGCCGACACGGTGATTGACGCCAACGATGCGGCCCTTTCCGCCGGTGCGGCAACCGGCATTCAGTTCGCCCCGGTCACGGTGGAGGCCCTGGCGATTGCGCTGGAACGGGCATTCGCACTCTATGCCGACCGCGGGGTCTGGCGAAAAATGTCGAACCGTGCCATGGGCCATCCGGTGTCCTGGGCCAAGTCCGCCGAAGCCTATGCCGCGCTTTACCGCGCGCTGGCGGACCGGGCCTGACGGATCCGTATCCGAACCGCCGCGCCGGAGGCCTTCGATGCATGCGACGCTTGAAAGGACCGCGATGACCGCAGGCCGCGCCGAACCGCCGGGCGCCACGGCCGACCGCGATGGAGTCAACTTCGCGCTCTTTTCCGCCCATGCCGAGGCGGTCGATCTTTGCCTCTTCGATACCGATGGCAGGGAATGCCGCCTGCGGTTGCCGGCGCGCACCGGCGATATCTGGCATGGCCATGTCGCCGGTCTGCGGCCCGGCCAGCGCTATGGCTATCGCGTCCACGGTCCCTACGATCCCGATGCCGGCCATCGGTTCAATCCGGCCAAGCTTCTGATCGATCCCTATGCCCGTGCCCTGGACGGTCGGGTCAGCGATCACGGGGCGATATTCGGATACGAGGGCAAGGACCGGCGCGCCAGCGGCATCGACAGCGCCGCCGCCATGCCGAAATCCCTTGTCACGGCGACCCCGGCGGGCGGCCGGACGCTGCCGGATCGGCCATGGCGGGCATCGGCCGGCGCTATCATTTACGAGGCCCATGTCCGCGGACTCACCATGCGGTTTCCCGGCATTCCCGATGCGCTGCGCGGCACCTTCGCCGGCATCACCTGCGCGCCGGTCCTGGATCATTTGCGGTCCCTGGGCGTTTCGGCGATCGAGTTCCTGCCTGTCCATGCCTTCTACGACGACCGGTTTCTGACCGCCGCCGGCCGGGTCAATTACTGGGGCTACAATTCCATTGCCTTCTTCGCCCCCGACCGGCGCTATGCGGCCGCGCCGATCGGTGATCCGGCGGCCGATCCGGGGACGGAATTCCGGACAATGGTCGATCGTCTCCACGAAGCCGGCTTCGAGGTCATCCTCGATGTTGTCTACAACCATACCGGCGAAGGCAATCATTTCGGGCCGACCTTGATGTTCCGTGGCATCGACAATGCCAGCTACTACCGCCTGATGCCCGGCGACCGGCGGCACTATGTCAACGATACCGGCACCGGAAACACGCTGAACATGGATCATCCGGCCGTTCGCCGCCTGGTTCTCGATTCCCTGCGCCATTGGGCCGGCGCCATGGGAGTCGACGGATTTCGTTTCGATCTGGCAAGCACCCTTGCCCGCCGCGCCGACGGTTTCGATCCCGGCCATCCCTTCCTGGCCGAGATGATCGCCGATCCCCTGCTGTCCACCGTCAGGCTGATCGCCGAACCCTGGGATGTCGGTCCGGGGGGGTATCGGCTGGGCGAATTTCCGCCGCCGATGTGCGAGTGGAACGACCGATTCCGCGACACAATGCGCCGTTTCTGGCGCGGCGACAGCGGCATGGCGGCGGAGTTCGCCACCCGGTTTGCCGGGTCCGCCGATCTGTTCGACCGTGAAGGCCGCGCCGCGACCGCTTCGGTCAATTTCGTGACCGCCCACGACGGCTTTACGCTCGCCGATCTCGTCGCCTATGCCCACAAGCACAATGAGGCGAACGGCGAGGACAATCGCGACGGCCATGGCGGCAACCACAGCGTCAATCACGGTATTGAGGGTCCGACCGAAGATCCCGTCATCCGCGCCGAACGCGATCGCCATCGCCGCAACCTGATGGCCTGCCTGCTTCTTGCCCAGGGGACGCCGATGATCCTGTCCGGCGACGAGGCCGGCAACTCGCAATCGGGCAACAACAACGCCTATTGCCAGGACAATGATATCGGCTGGGTCAATTGGCGGGATCTGGAGACCGACGAAGGCCGGAGTTTTTTCACCTTCCTCTGCCGGCTGACAGCTTTGCGGCGTGCGCTTCCGGTGCTTCGCCAGACCGGTTTTCTCCATTCCCGCCAGCGGCCCTCCGACAATCAGCCCGATCTCGCCTGGTTTCGCGCCGACGGCCACACGCCGGCCGCCGAAAACTGGCACGATCCGGAGTTCCGGCGGTTTGTCGTAACGATACGCGGTGCCGCCGAGGCGGACACGGCAACAGGCGGCGGACCGGCTGCCGTCGCTATCCTGGTCAACCGTTCGCCCGACGGTGCCCATTTCCGGTTGCCGCCGGCCGGGCAGGGTTATGTCTGGTCGGCGCGTCTCGACACGATATCCCCGAGCGGAGAGCCTCGCGAAGGTGACCGGAACATTGCCGGCGGCAGCGCCGTTCACGTCGCCGGCAACAGCCTGCTCCTGCTTTGCGAATCGCCGGCCGTGGCGGTTGACCGGGAATCGGGCGACCATTGACCGGGGCGCGGGACGGCCGTCCCCTTGATGCGCTGGCGGCTCGGTTTGGCGTGGCTCGCGCCTTTCACGGCGTCGACGGTGCCCGGCACCGGGTTCCCGACGAAACGCTCGTTGCCGTGCTGGCGGCCATGGGTGTGGAGGCCCAGACCGACGCCCGCGCCGCCGCCGCCCTTGGCGAATTGATCGCTCAGGCGCATGCGCGGCTGCTGCCGCCGACGATCCGTCTCGAACAGGGCGCCATTCCCCGGCTTCCCGTCGCGGCGGCCGCCCTCCCGGCCGGGGCCGGTTGGGCGATCCGTTGCCAGGGCGGCGACGAACGCGAGGGCGCCATTGACCATGACGGAGGCGGACCGGTCCTCGCCGGTTGCGCCGATCTGCCCATCGGTTGCCATCGGCTGGCCGTGGAATGGCGCCGCCGCCGCGCCGAAACCGTCTTGATCGTCGCGCCGCCGGCGGCGTGGCAAATCGCCGACGCGGTCGAAACCGATGGCGGGGAGCGGCCCCGGCTCTGGGGTCTCACCGCGCCGCTCTACGGCCTGCGCGCAACGGCGAAACGCGACCGCGGCATCGGCACCTATGCCGAGTGGGGCGATCTTGCCGCCGCCGCCGCCGGTTTGGGCGCGTCGTTTGTCGGCGCCAATCCGGTCCATGCCCTGTTTGCCGCCGATCCGGACCGATGCAGCCCCTATTCGCCGTCAAGCCGGCTTTTTCACAACCTCCTGCACATCGCCCCCGACCGCGCGCCCGGCTTTTCCGCCTGCCCGGCGGCACAGGACTTGTGGGCCGCCGATGCCGGGGCGATCGCCCGTCTGCGGAACAGCACACTTGTCGACTATGCCGCCGTGGCCGCCCGGCTCTATCCGGTCCTTGAGGCCCTGTTCGCCAGCGATCCCGGCCTCAACGGGTGCGGTCCGGCAAGTCCGGATTCCGAACCCGCCGGGGAGGCGGCGCTGGCGCGCCATGCGCTGTTCGACGCGCTCCATGAGCATTTCATCCGTCTGCAGGGCCCGCCCGCCCCATGGACGGACTGGCCGGCGCCGTTTCGCCGCCCGGATAGCGGTGCCGTTGCCGACTTCGCGTCGGACAATCGGGACCGGATCGCCTTTTTCATCTGGTTGCAGCGCCTCGCCGACCGGCAGCTTGCCGACGCCGCACGAAGCGCCCGGCGCGCCGGCATGCCGCTGGGTCTTTATGCCGATCTCGCCGTTGGCGTTGCCCGCGACGGCGCCGATACGTGGGCAAATCCCGGCGATTTCGCCGCCGGCATGGCGCTCGGCGCGCCGCCGGACGCTTTCGCGCCACAGGGGCAGAACTGGGCGCTCGCCCCGCTGAATCCCGCCGCGGTTTGCGCCGCCGCCTATCGCCCGGTCAGCGCCATGCTTGAGGCCACCATGCGCCATGCCGGCCTTGTGCGCATTGACCATGTGCTTGGCTTTGCCCGCGCATTCTGGATTCCCGACGGCCTGCCGGGCACCTATGTCCGCCAGCCCCTCGACGAATTGCTCGATATTGTCGCCATCACGTCGCGCATGGCCCGGTGCGCCGTGATCGGCGAGGATCTCGGCAACGTGCCCGATGGTCTGCGCGAAAAACTGGACCGGCGCGGCATCCTCGGCACGCGGCTTGCCTGGTTTGAGCGATCGGCGGCAGGCGGCTTTCGGCCGCCGGAAGATTATCCGCAGGGCGTCTGCGCCGCCTTGTCCAGCCATGACCTGCCGACCCTGCGCGGCTTCTGGAAAGGCACCGATATCGCCTGGCAGCGCCGGCTCGGCCGGATCGACGAAGACGGGCAGCACCGGGCGGCCGCGGCGCGACGGGCCGACAAGGCCGCACTTGCCGATTTCGCCGGTTGTTCTGCCCAAAGCGCCGACGACGGTTTGCCCGGCGGATTCGCCGCCGCGGTCCATGGCCGGCTGGCTGCTGCGCCCAGCGCGCTGTTCTCGGTTCAAATTGAAGATATGCTGGGCTGCGGAGAGCAGGCCAACGTGCCGGGAACGGTCGACCGCCATCCCAACTGGCGTCGCCGCCTGCCGATCGCTGCCGCCGACCTGGCCGGCCACGCCGGCGCCGCCGATGTTGCATCGGCGATCCGATCCGTGCGACGCCACGTCGCCGGCCGCCCGGCGGCCGCAACGGACGAACCACAGACCGCGAGGACCTCATGATCCGCACAGTCCAGACCCGGCCCATCGCCGGCCAGGAGCCCGGCACATCGGGCCTGCGCAAGAAGACGGAAGTGTTTTCCGCCCCCGGCTACCTGGAAAACTATATCCAGGCGGTGTTCGACGGCGTCGGCGGAATCGGCGGCAAGACGCTGGTCCTGGGCGGCGACGGCCGCCATTTCAACGCCCCGGCCATCGCCACCATCACCGCCATGGCTGTTGCAAGTGGCGCCGCCCGCCTGATCGTCGGCCGGAACGGCATCCTGTCGACGCCGGCCGCCTCCCATCTTATCCGCCGGCGCCGCGCCGACGGTGGCATCATATTGTCGGCAAGTCACAATCCCGGCGGTCCGGATGGCGATTTCGGCGTAAAATACAATATCGCCAATGGCGGGCCGGCGCCGGAAGGCGTCACCGCATCGATCGTCGAGGCGACGCGGACGATCGGCACCTACCGCATCACGGATATCGATCCGCCCGACCTGGCCCGGCCCGGCGAGACGACATGCAATGGCACCGTGATCGAGGTCGTCGATCCGGTCGCCGACTACGCCGATCTGATGGAATCCCTGTTCGATTTCGACCGCATCGCCAGCCTGTTCGCCTCCGGCTTCGCCATGCGCTTCGACGCCATGCACGCCGCCACCGGCCCCTATGCCCGGGCCATTCTGGAGGCGCGGCTGGGGGCGCCGGCCGGCACCGTCGTCCATGCCGACCCGCTGCCCGATTTCGGCGGCGGTCACCCGGACCCCAATCCCGTCCACGCCAGGCCGCTCTTCGATCTCATGATGTCGGAGTCCGCGCCCGACATGGGTGCCGCATCCGACGGCGACGGCGACCGCAACATCGTGCTCGGCCGCGGCCTGCCCGTCGCCCCGTCCGACAGCCTTGCCGTGCTTGCCGCCAATGCCCATCTTGCGCCAGGATACAGCGACGGGTTGGCCGGTATCGCCCGCTCCATGCCGACCAGCCGCGCCGCCGATACGGTGGCTGAGCATCTGGGCGTCCCCTGCTACGAGACACCAACCGGCTGGAAGTTTTTCGGCAATCTGCTCGACGCCGGCAAGGCGACGATCTGCGGCGAGGAATCCGCCGGCACCGGCTCCGACCATGTCCGCGAGAAGGACGGGCTGTGGGCCGTGCTTTTGTGGCTCAACATCGTCGCGGTCCGCGGCGACGGCGTGGCCGAGATCCTGCGCGACCACTGGGCGACCCACGGCCGTCACTATTACACCCGCCACGACTACGAGGCGGTCGATGCCGAAGTGGCCGGCGACCTTGTTACCGGCCTGCGCGACCGGCTGGAGAGCCTGCCCGGCCGGTCCGCGAACGGTCACCCGATCGAACGCGCCGACGATTTCGCCTACACCGATCCCGTCGACGGCTCCCGGTCACAGCATCAGGGCCTGCGGATCTTCTTTGAGGGCGATGCGCGGGCCGTGCTGCGCCTTTCAGGCACCGGCACCGCCGGCGCCACGATCCGCATCTATCTGGAACATTACGAGCCGCCGGCCGGCGATCTGAACGCCGATCCGCAGGTCGTCCTGGCCTCGCTGACCGAGGCGGTCGAGGCGCTCGCCCCGGTGCGCGCCCAAACCGGCCGGGCCGCCCCCGACGTCATCACCTGATGCCATCACCTGATGTCATCACCTGATGCCGCGCCGCTCGCCGGATTGTGATTTTACCGGCCGCATTTTTGCTCATCTTGGTGCGGAGGGTCACGTAATCTGGCACGGGCGACGCCACGAGCAATGAAGGAGCATATCCATGGAACGCAGGACAGCGAAGGATTTCGACCAGGGTCTTCTCGACCTCTATGACAAATATGCCCATGGCCTTTTGAGCCGGCGCGGCTTTCTCGACGGCGCCGCCAGATATGCCGTGGGCGGGGTCAGCGCCGCCGCACTGCTGGAAGCGCTGTCGCCCCGCTACGCGCTGGCCCGGCAGGTCATGGCCGACGATGCCCGCATCGAGGCGGAATATGTCGAATATGAATCGCCCAACGGTCACGGCACCATCCGCGCCTATCAGGTGCGGCCGGCCGGCGCCGATGGCAGACTGCCCGGCGTCGTGGTCGTCCACGAAAACCGCGGCCTCAATCCCTATATCGAGGATGTCGCCCGCCGTCTCGCCATCGCCGGCTTCGTGGCGCTGGCGCCCGACGGCCTGACCCCGCTCGGCGGATATCCGGGCAGCGATGACGAGGGTCGCGAGATGCAGCGCAAGCTGGACCGCGGCAAACTGGCGGAGGATTTCTTCGCCGCCTTCGAGCATCTGCGCGACCATCCCGCTTCGACCGGCAAGGTCGGCGTTGTCGGCTTCTGCTACGGCGGCGGCATCTGCAACGCCATGGCGGTCCGCTATCCCGATCTCGCCGCCGCGGTACCCTTCTACGGCCGCCAGGCGGCATCGCAGGATGTGCCGAAGATCATGGCGCCGCTGCTGATCCATTATGCGGGGCTGGACGAGCGCGTGAACGCCGGCTGGCCGGCCTACGAGGCCGCCCTCAAGGCCAGCGGCAAGGAATACACCGCCCACATCTATCCCGACGTCAATCACGGCTTCCACAACGACACCACACCCCGCTACGACGCGGCGGCGGCCGAGCTTGCCTGGGAGCGCACCATCGCTTTCTTCAGGGACAAGCTCGCCTGAGGATCGTACGCAAATGCGAACGCCGCCGCCCGCGCCGGGCGCGGCGTTCAGGCCGCTTCGGGAACCAGCATCACCGTGGCCAGCGGCGGCAGGGTGATAGACGCCGATGCCGGCTGGCCGTGCCAGCCGCCGTCATCGGCGTCCACGCCGCCGAGATTGCCGAGCCCCGAGCCGCCATATTCGGCGGCGTCGGTGTTGATGATCTCCCGCCACCGGCCGGCGTGCGGCAGGCCGATTCGCCAGCCTTCGCGCGGCACCGGCGTGAAGTTGCAGACGACGACGACGGGCGCGTCGCCCGGTCCGCCGCGGCGAACGAAGGCGAGCACCGATTCCGCCGCCGCGTCGGCCAGGATCCAGCCGAATCCGGCCGGATCGCTGTCCCGCCGGAAAAGCGCGCCGTGGCCGCGCACGGCGCCGTTGAGGTCGCGCACCAGCGCCCGCACCCCGCCATGGCCCGGATCGTCGAGCAGATGCCACGGCAGGCCGGTGTCGTGGTTCCACTCGCTGTCCTGGCCGAATTCGCCGCCCATGAACAGCAGCTTCTTGCCCGGATGTCCCCACATGAACCCGAAATAGGCCCGCAGATTGGCGAACTTCTGCCACCGGTCGCCGGGCATGCGCTGGTAGAGCGATCCCTTGCCGTGCACCACTTCGTCATGGCTGAGCGGCAGGATGAAATTCTCCGAATAGGCATAATGGAGCGCGAAGGTCATCTGGTGGTGGTGATGGCGGCGATGGACCGGGTCGCGGCCCATATAGGCCAGCGTGTCGTTCATCCAGCCCATGTTCCACTTGAAGCCGAAACCCAGGCCGCCGCTGTCGGTCGGCCGCGAGACGCCGGGCCAGGCGGTGGATTCCTCCGCCATCGTCACAATCGTGTCGTCGGCGCCGTAGCAGGCCCGGTTCATGGATTTCAGGAATTCGATCGCCTCCAGGTTTTCGTTGCCGCCAAAGGCGTTGGGCACCCACTGGCCCTCCTGGCGCGAATAGTCGAGATAGAGCATGGAGGCCACCGCATCCACGCGAAGCCCGTCGACATGGTACCGCTTCAGCCAGAACAGCGCGTTGGCGGTCAGATAGTTGGCGACTTCCGGCCGGCCGTAATTGAAAACAAGCGTGTTCCAGTCCGGATGAAAGCCCTGCCGGGGATCGGCATGTTCGTAAAGATGGGTGCCGTCGAACCGGGCAAGGCCGTGTTCGTCGGCGGGGAAGTGGCCGGGCACCCAGTCGAGAATGACCCCCAGCTTCGCCGCGTGGCAGGCATCGACAAACAGGCGGAAATCGTCCGGCGTCCCGAAACGGCTTGTCGGCGCGAACAGGCCGATCGGCTGATAGCCCCAGGATCCGGCGAAGGGGTGTTCGGAAACCGGCATCAGTTCCAGATGTGTGAATCCCAGGTCCCTTGCATAGGGCACCAGCGTTTCCGCCAGATCCCGGTAGGTCAGGTGCCCGCCGTCGCCGTGCCGCCGCCACGAACCCGGATGAACCTCGTAGATCGTCATCGGGGCGTCGATCCGCTGATGGGCGGCGCGTGTCGACAGCCAGTCCCCGTCCGACCAGGCAAACCGGGACAGATCGCGCACGACGGATGCCGTCGCCGGCGGCACTTCGGCGCCGAAACCGAACGGATCGGCTTTCAGCGGCTGCACCGTGCCGTCGTCGGATCTGATCTCGTACTTGTAGGCCGTTCCCGCGCCGACCCCCGGCAGGAAGATCTCCCACACCCCGGTTCGCCCGCGCGCCCGCATCGCATGCCGCCGGCCGTCCCATTCGTTGAAGGATCCGACCACCGAGACCCGCCGCGCACCCGGTGCCCAGACGGCGAAGTGGACACCCTCCACACCGTCCGCCTCCCGGCAGTGGGCGCCCAGAACGTCATAGAGCGCCAGATGCGATCCTTCCGAAATCAGGTGTTCGTCCATTTCGCCGATCACCGGCCCGAACCGGTAGGGATCGTCGGCCATCCATGTGGTATCCCCGGATCGTGCCTTCAGCCGGTAGGCAAAGGGCAGCGCCGCGCCGGCGACCACGCCGGCGAACAGGCCGGCCGGATCGCAGCACTGAAGCGCCGTAACCGGTTGGCGGCTGCCGTCGGCGACAATCGCCACCGTTTCCGCGCCCGGCAGGAAGACGCGCACGACCAGCCCGTCCTTGTCTTCATGGGGTCCCAGAACGGCGAACGGATTGCCGTGATCTGCCGCCAGCAGGGCCGCGCGGTCGGCGGGCGGGAAAAGCCGGTCGATGTCCCCCGCCGCGCCGCCCATCGCGATTCAGGCTCCCGCCGCCGGTTCGCGCACGGTCACGCCCCAGATGTCGCGGGCATAGCTGCGGATTGTCCGGTCCGATGAGAACCAGCCCATGTGGGCGGTATTGAGAACCGCCTTTCGCAGCCATTCCGGTCGATCCTGAAATCCGGCATCGATCGTTCGCTGGATGTCGTAGTAGGCGCCGAAGTCGGCTGTGACCATGAAATAGTCGCCATGTCGCAGGCCATCCAGCAAACCCCGGTAGCGGTCCGGCTCGCCGGGCGAAAACCGGCCCCGCTCGATCATCGAAAACGCGGCCGAAAGACGGGAATCGCCCTCAATCACCGCCGCCGGGTCGAATCCGGCCGCCCGTTTCGCCAGGACCTCCTGTGCCGTCAGGCCGAATATATGGATCGTGTCGGCCCCGACATGTTCGCGGATTTCCACCGTCGCCCCGTCCAGCGTTCCCACCGTCAGCGCGCCGTTGAGCGACAGCTTCATGTTGCCGGTGCCCGAGGCTTCCATGCCGGCGGTTGAGATCTGTTCGGACAGGTCGGCTGCCGGGATGATCTTTTCCGCCAGGGATACGTTGTAGTTGGGCAGGAACGCCACCTTCAGCCGGTCGCGGACCGCCGGGTCGGTGTTGACCACGGCCGCCACATCGTTGATCAGCCGGATGATCGTCTTGGCGGTGTGGTAGCTCGGCGCGGCCTTGCCGGCGAAGATCTTCACCCGCGGTGTCCAATTGCCGCCGGGGTCGGAGCGGATCATCTGGTAGAGCGCCACCGTCTCGATGATGTTGAGCAGTTGGCGCTTGTATTCATGAATGCGCTTGATGTGCACATCGAACAGCGCGTCGGGATCGATTCTCAGTCCGATCAGCCGTTCGATCTCGCCGGCAAGCCGCACCTTGTTGTGGCGCTTGGCCTCGCCAAACCGCTCCCGGAATGCCGGATCGGCGGCCAACGGGGCGATCGCCTCGATCGCCTCCAGATCGCCAATCCACCCGCCGCCGATGGAATCCATCAGCAGATCGCGCAGCGGCCGGTTGCACTCATAAAGCCATCGCCGCGGCGTGATGCCGTTGGTCTCGTTGACGATCTTTTCCGGGTGAAGCGCATGGAGGTCGTGGAACACGGTCTCCTTCATCAAATCCGTATGCAGGGCCGAAACGCCGTTCACCCGGCCGCAGCCGACAAAGGCCAGGTGGCCCATCCGCACATCGCCATTGTCCGGATCGAGGATGCCGACGGTGCCGGCGGTCGCCCCGCGGGCGACAGTGGCCGGATCGGCCAGGTGCTGCTGGTCGAGCCAGCGCACGATCTCCATGTGCCGCGGCAGGATGCTGCCGAACAGCTCTGCCGGCCAGCGTTCCAGCGCCTCCGGCAGGAGCGTGTGGTTGGTGTAGTTGATTGTCCGCCGGGTGATGTCGGCGGCGGCGTCCAGAGCCAGGCCGTGTTCGTCGCTCAGGAGCCGGATCAGTTCCGGCACCGCGACGGCCGGGTGGGTGTCGTTGAGCTGGATCGCCACATGATCGGGCAGCGCGTCCAGGCCGGCATGGTCGCTCAGATACCGCCGCACCAGGTCCTGGAGCGAGGCGGCGGTGAAGAAATATTCCTGCTTCAGCCGCAGTGCCTTGCCTTCGCTGGTTGAATCGTCGGGATAAAGGATCCGCGACACCGTTTCCGCCGCCACGGCCCGTTCCGCCGCCGTGACATGGTCGCCGCGGTTGAACAGGTCCAGGTCGAAGATCTGTGTCGGCCGGGCCGCCCACAGGCGCAGCGTGTTGACATGTTCGCCGCGCCAGCCGGCGATCGGCGTGTCATGGGCGGTCGCCAGGATGGTTTCGTCGGCATACCAGACGCTGCCTCCGCTCTCATCGGCTGCGACACGGCCGCCGAACCGGACCGGATAGGTGACTTCCGGCCGCTCGAATTCCCAGGTATGGCCGGAGACCAGCCAGTCTTCCGGCTCCTCGATCTGGACGCCGTTCTCGATCCGCTGCCGAAACAGGCCATGGGCATACCGGATACCGTAGCCGTAGCCGGCGATCCCCAGTCTCGACATGGAATCGAGAAAACAGGCGGCAAGCCGCCCGAGCCCGCCATTGCCCAGCGCCGCATCGGCCTCCGCCGAAATCACCGCATCATAGTCGAGGCCGAGGTCGGTGACCGCCGCCCGGCAGGCGTCTTCCAGTCCCATATTGGCGATGGCGTCGGGCAGGAGCCGGCCGACCAGGAATTCCATCGACAGGTAGTAGACCCGTTTGCGGCCGTCGGCATAGGTGCGCCGGGTCGACGGGATCCAGCTGTCGACCACATGGTCGCGCACCACATGGGCAAGTGTCGTGCACCAGTCCGCCAGCACTGCGTGGCCGGGGTCCTTGCCGACATCGTAGGCCAGTCGCTCCAGCATTGCCGTCTTGATGGCGGCCGCCGTGCGTTCGCGCGGCACGGGAACGAAAGTCGGGGAATAGTTCATGTCTTGTCTCGTCGCATTGAGCCGGGCCGCCCGGATGCTTCCGGTGTGCCGTCTGCCCCGGCACCGTGCGAGGCCGGAACGGTTTAGGGCGAAACCGCCCCGATTGAAAGAGACCGGCCAGCCAATCCCCTGCGCCTTTTTCCGCGCCTGCCGGCCCGGCAGGGTCGGGCGGGGCGGGCAGGCGGCTCAGGCGGCCGGCAGGTTCCGATAGTCGGCCTCCGGCTTCAGGAGCCCCGGCACATCGACAGCCACCGACAGCAGGGCCCCGGCGAGGGGTTGCGCGGCTTTCTCGGTCTCCGAAAGCGGTGCGCTGGCGCTGGTAATGAAAAGCGTTTTCATGTCGGCACCGCCGAAGGCGCAGCATGTTGTGCAGGTCGCCGGCACTTCGATGATCCGGTCAAGTTCGCCTTGCGGCGTATATCGGGCGATGCAGCCGCCGGCGAACCGCGCGTTCCACACATGGCCTTCCACATCGACGGCCGAGCCGTCCGGCCGGCCGGGCGCGCTGCCTTCTTCGGCAAACACGCCCATGGCGCCCAGCGCACCGGTATCGGGATCATAATCGTAGGCGCGGATAAAGCCCTCTGCCGTATCGCAGAAATACATCGTCTGCCCGTCCGGGCTCCAGCAGAGGGAATTGGAGACGGCGATGCCGGAGGCCACCGCGCTCGCCGAACCATCGGGCTCCAGCCGGTAGAGCGAGCCGAGCGGTTTGCGCGGTCGCCTCCCGCTGTCGTCCATCGTCCCGCAGTAAAAGCGGCCGCGCGGATCGACGCCGCCGTCATTGAACCGGTTGCCCGGTATGGAAAGCTCCGGCCGCGCAAGCCAGCCGGCGAATGCGCCGTCAGAATCAAAGCGGGCAAATCCGCTCGCCAGCGCCCCGACGAGACCGCCGCCGGCAAGCGGCGCCACGCAGGCGATCGGCTCGTCATACGCGACAACGGTGTGCGCACCGGTCTCCGGGCTGAAGCGGTGGAGCTCCTGGCCAGGGATGTCGACCCAGAAAAGGACCTGATCCCGCGCCACCCAGATCGGCCCCTCGCCGAGCAGGTTTCGCGTTGCAACCTCGGTGCGAATGTCGGTCATGGCAAATCCGTGGGAATTTCGATTGGCGGGATATCCGGAAGGTGGGGTTTCCGGCTGGTGAATGCCGTGGCGCCGCCAAAACCGGCATGTGCTCGGCACTGGGCTGCGGCTGCGCGTTCGTTCATTACTTCCAGCGGATAGCTGGTTCCAAGTCAATTCGAAATCGCAGATTGTACACCGGCGGTTGAATTCAACTTCTGCCAGACGTTTCCGGTCGCTATAATCAGATTCGGGTGGGGGGCTATCTGGAGGTATCCATGGAAAATCTGATTGTTCAACTGATCGCCGGCGCTGTCGGCGGCAATGTTGCCGGCGCGGCGATGAAAGACAAAAGCCTCGGGACGCTTGGCAACTCGATTGCCGGTATCGTCGGCGGCGGTATCGGCGGCCAGATCCTCGCCGCGATCGTACCGGCCCTGGCGGGCGGCGGCGGCATGGATATCGGTTCCATCATCGGCAACATTGCCGGCGGCGGCGTCGGCGGCGGCATCCTGATGGTTATCGTCGGTATCATCAAGAAGGCGATGGCCAAGTAAAGCCGGCGCGTCCTGCGTCCGCTAAAATGCCTGTGTTGACGGCGCGGCGGTCACCCGCCGCGCTTTTATTTGGAGCGGGCGATGGGGATCGAACCCACGACATCCAGCTTGGGAAGCTGACGTTCTACCACTGAACTACGCCCGCGCCGCCGACGAAAATCGGTCCTGGCGGCGAACCTGTCAAGCCGGATCGCCGGAACCCGCCGCCGGCGCGCCTGTGTCCGCCGTCCCGCGCCCGGCGGTCATTCGCCGGCGACGAAGTGCTTGGACAGCTTCAGGCCCTGGGCCTGGTAGTTGGATTGCAGGTCCGATCCGTACAGCGCGTCCGGCGTGCCGGCCATCGCCTCATAGACCAGCCGGCCGATGGTCTGGCCGTGTTCCAGGATAAACGGCACCTCATGGCTGCGCACTTCCAGTACAGCCCGGCTGCCGTGGCCGCCGGCCGGCGCGTGGCCGAAACCGGGATCGAAAAAACCGGCATAATGCACCCGGAATTCGCCGACCAGCGGGTCAAAGGCCACCATCTCCGCCGCATGATCGGGCGGCACGTGCACCGCCTCGTTGGAGGCCAGAATGTAGAATTGGTCGGGATCGAGGATCAGCTCCGCGGCGCCGTGCCGGCGGATCGGTTCCCAGAAGTCGAGCACCGGATAGGCCGCCACCCTGTCGACATCGATGACGCCGGTGTGGCGCTTGGCGCGAAAGCCGACCAGGCCCTCCGGATTGCCGCCGAGATCGATGGACAGCGCCAGTCCGTCGATGAACCGCGCCTCGCCGCTTGCCAGCTGCCGGGCGGCGTGAAGGGCGGCGAGCGCGGTGTCGTCGAGCCGCCCGTCGCCGCGGCGGAAACGGATTTGCGATAACCGCGAGCCTGTCCGCACGACGACCGGAAAGGTCCGCGGGCTGATTTCCAGATAGAGCGGTCCGCAATAGCCCGCCGGCACCTGGTCGAACGCCCGGGCATTGTCGGCGATGACACGGGTAAACACATCGAGCCGGCCGGTGGAACTCTTCGGGTTGGCGCTTGCGGAAATGTCATCGGGAAGCGCCAGCCCCTCCATCAGCGGCACGATATAGACACAGCCGGTCTCCAGCACCGCGCCGTCGGCGAGCGGAAGCGCGTGCAGCGCAAGATCCGACAACCGGCTTTCCACCGTTCGCGCCGGCCCCGGCAGGAAGCTGGCCCGCACCCGGTGGGCCAGGGCGCCCAGCCGCAGGTCCAGGCTCGCCGGCTGCACCTGCGGCCGCGCCGCGGTGCCATCGCCGCCGGCCGGCTCGCCGGTGACAATCCCGCCGGCGGCCATCAGCGCCCGGATCGCCCGGTCGGGCAGAATGCCCCGCATGCCCGGCGCCGCGGTTGTCGAAGTTGTGCTGCTGTTCATCGGTGCGCCCGTTCGGTTCCCCAAATCCGTGCTCCCGGGACCCCATGCGATACTGGAAACGCCGATTGACGCCAAGGCCGGATGGGCGTATCGGAGAGGGATATCCCGTGGCGATTTGTGCCGGCCGGCTTGCGACCACGTTAATCATCACCGCTAAAAGGCCGGAGGTTTGAAGTCCAGACCCCGGCTTTTGGCATCCGCCAGGCCGGGTTTTTTGTGCCGGGATATTGCATTTGGACGGCCGTGGCCTGCCAGCCCCGGCCACCCGGAAAAAGAGGATCATGGTCATGACCCGAAAGCGTCGCGCCCACCGCCCCGCCACCCGGCTGGTTCATGGCGGCATCGTTCGCTCCCAGCATGGCGAGACGTCGGAGGCGATGTTCCTGACCCAGGGCTATGTCTACGCCAATGCCGAGGCCGCCGAGGCCCGCTTCAAGGGCGATGACCCGGGCTATGTCTACTCCCGCTACGCCAACCCCACAGTCGCCATGTTCGAGGAGCGCATGTGCCTGCTGGAGGGTGCGGCCGCGAGCCGGGCCACGGCCAGCGGCATGGCCGCCGTCACCGCGTCGCTGTTGTGCGATCTTTCGGCCGGTGACCATGTGGTCGCCTCGCGTGCGCTGTTCGGCTCGTGCGATTATGTCATCGCCGATCTGCTGCCGCGGTTCGGCATCCCCGCGACCATGGTCGACGGTACCGATCTTGACGCCTGGCGCGCCGCGATCGGCCCGCGGACCCGTGCCGTGTTTCTGGAAAGCCCGGCCAACCCGACGCTGGAACTGATCGATATCGCCGCCGTCGCCGAGATTGCCCGCGCCGCCGGCGCCCGTCTGATCGTCGACAATGTCTTTGCTTCGCCGCTCTTCCAGCGGCCCCTCGATCTCGGCGCCCACGCGGTGGTTTATTCCACAACCAAGCATGTCGACGGGCAGGGCCGGTGCCTGGGCGGCGTGGTCTTGTCGGACGAGGAATGGGTGGAGGACAAGCTGGCGCCGTTTTTGAAGCACACCGGCCCGGCGATCAGTCCGTTCAACGCCTGGGTAATGCTGAAGGCGATGGAAACCCTGGAGGTCCGCCTTGACCGTCAGGCGGCGACGGCGGCGATGCTTGCCGACCGGCTCGCCGCCCATCCCGCCGTCACCCGCATCCTGTATCCCGGCCGGGCCGACCACCCCCAGCACGATCTCGCCCGCCGCCAGATGACGAACGGCGGCACGATGATCGCCCTGGAGGTCGCCGGCGGCAAGGCGGCCGCGTTCCGTGCTGTCAACGCCCTCCAGATCGTTCGTATCTCCAACAATCTGGGCGACGCCAAGAGCCTTGTGACCCATCCCGCCACCACCACCCACCAGCGCCTGACCGACGAGGCCCGCGCCACCCTCGGCATCACCGACGGCCTGTTGCGGCTCTCCGTCGGCCTGGAGGATCCGGATGATCTTGCCGAAGATCTGGCGGCGGCGCTCGATGCGGCGGCCAAACCGGCAATCCGGGCGGTCTCTTGACCGGCGCGGCATTGCATCAGCGTGAAATTGGAACCGGAAACAGCGACCGGAGAGCCTTCCATGCCGACATCACCGACCTATGACCGCGAACTGATATCCAACGGCAACCCGATGGAGGCCGTGGTCGGCTTCAGCCGCGCGGTGCGTGTCGGGCCCTACATCACGATTGGCGGCACGGCGCCGGTGGACGCCGACGGCAACACGGTCGGCGTCGGGGATGTGGCGGTTCAGACCCGTCAGTGCCTCGAGATTATCAAGGCGGCGCTGGAGCAGGCCGGGTCGGGGCTGCATGATGTGGTGCGAACCCGGATCATTCTGACGGATATCGACGACTGGAAAGCCGCGATCGATGTCCGTAAAGCCAATTTCCGGACGGTTCGCCCGGTCGACACGATCATGGCGGTCGATCGGTTCGTCAATCCGGAATGGCGGATCGAAATCGAGGCGGATGCCATCATCGGCGACTGGCCGCGCTGATCGGCGGGGGCGTCAGGCGAGCGTGCGCCAGGCCAGCAGGATTCGCGCCGCGGTGGTAATCAGGCAGACGACGCCGAACACCAGGGCAATGGGAGCAAATGCGCCGGGAAAAAGGCAGAACAGGCAGAAAACCAGGATCGTTTCGCTCGCTTCGGCAAGCCCGGTGGTGAAATAGAGCGACTTGACGCCACGCACGGCCGTCGACAGGTCGCGCTTTTCCGCCATGATCGCGTAGGCGAGAAAGCTCGACCCGTTGACGTAGAAAGCCAGGATCAGGAAAGCGCCGGCGACGGCGTTTGCCGGCGGATCGGCGAGTATGAAGGCCATCGGGATGGTGCCATAGAAGGCGAAATCGAGCAGGATATCGAGAAAACCGCCGCGATCTGTCGTTTCCGTCGCACGCGCCACCGCGCCATCCAGCCCGTCCAGCAGCCGGCTGGCCAGAAGCAGCGCCAATCCGGCCAGATAGGCATGGAAGACGATGGCCACGCCGGCGGCAAGGCCCACCAGAAACGCGGCCGCCGTAACTCCGTCTGCACCGATCCCGGCGCCCGCCAGCGCCGCGCCGGTCCGGTTGAGGGCCGGTTCGACGATCCGGCGAACCGCTCCGTCGAGCATCGCGCATGGTCCTTTCATATGCCCGGCCGCCGCACCGGCGGGTGGAGGCTGGCGCAACCGGCCACATCCCTGTAAGACGGACCGGTCGGTTGCCCAGACCGTTCGTTCCTGCCGCGAAAGTTGCCATGGGTAAAGCCCGCGCCGTGTCGATCACGTCCATTTTCCCTGCCGTGACCGCAATCGTGCTGATGGTCCTGGCTGCCGGATCGGCGCCCGCCGGGGCACAGACCCGGACGGTCCAGCTTCTCGAGACGCCGGGCGCCCCGGCCGCCCCCGCCTTCGACCCGGAAGGCCCGGTGATCCCGAACTTCTGGGACCTGCGCGCCCGCATGCCGAGGCCCGATCCGGATGCCTTTCAGGCCATCCGCTTCCTGGTCAACGAGGACTTCCCGCCGTTCAGCTTTCTGGACCGGCGCGGCCTGCTGATCGGCTTCGACATCGACATCGCCCGCGCCGTGTGCGGCGTCCTGAAAGTCACCTGTGCCGTCCAGTACCGGCCGTTTTCCACCTTGCGTGAAGCCCTGCTTGCCGGAGAAGGCGACGCCATCATCGCCGGCCTCGCCGAAGACGTGCCGGCCGCCGCCGGCCTGTCGTTCACCCGGCCCTACATGAAGATCCCGGCCCGCTTCGTCACCCGCCGGGATGTCCGCTTCGACCCGCTGGATCCGCCTGCCGGTGAATTCGTCGGGGTCGCCTGCGGTTCCGCCCACAAGGCCTATGCGGAGCGGTATTTCACCGGCCTCAGGCTGGTTTGCTATTCCGACGTGCCGACAGCGCTTTCCGAAGTCCGCGCCGGTCGCATCGTTGCCGCTTTCGGCGATGCGCTGACCATTGCCCGGGTGCTCGGCACCGATGGCTTCGCCGCCTGCTGCGCCTTTTCCGGCGGCGCCTATGTCGATGACGATCATTTCGGCCGCGGCCTGATGATTGCGGTACGCCCCCGCGATGCCGCGCTTCGCAATGCACTCGACTACGCCCTGCGCGAGGTCTATCGCAACGGGACCTGGGCGGAGCTTTACCTGCGGTACTTCCCCCTCGGCCTGTACTGAGGCGGCCGTCTCAGCGTCCCTTGCGGAACGGATAGATGAGCGACCAGGCCAGGCTTGCCGGCCGGTCGTCCTGGTGTTCGGCAATCCCGATCGTCATGCCCTCGTGCCCTTTTTCCGGCACGTCCGTATAGACCCCGAACAATCGGTCCCAGACGGAAAGGTTGAAGCCGTAATTGCTGTCCGTTTCCTTGCGGATGATCGAATGGTGGCAGCGGTGCATGTCCGGCGTCACCAGCAGCAGCCGCAGCAGCCTGTCGATCCGGTCGGGAATGCGGGCATTGGAATGGTTGAACATCGCCATGCCATTGAGCACGATCTCAAACAGCAGGACCGAAAGCACCGGGGCGCCCATCAGCGCCACCAGCCCCGCCTTCCAGCCCATCGACAAAATGATCTCCAGCGGATGAAAGCGCAGCCCCGACGTCACGTCGAGATCGACATCGGCATGGTGGACCCGATGGAGCCGCCACAACAACGGAACCTTGTGGGACACCACATGTTCCAGCCACACGGCGAAGTCCAGGAGCACGAAAGCGATCGCGCCGGCCAGCAAGCCCGGCACCGCCGCCCCGTTCAGCGCCTGCGTGGAATTGAACAGCCCGAAATCGGCCTCCGCCGCCCACACCGCCGTGGCCACGGCGGTTGCCGGAAACAGCACCCGCAGGAACAGCGCATTGGCGACCAGCAGGCCGAAGCCGCGCAGCAGGACGATATCGAGCGCCACGATCGCCATATTGGTAATCCACCGCCGGCGGAGCGGCTCGCGCTTCGGCCGCCGCGGCGCCCGGATCTCCCAGATCGCCATGATCCCGAATATGCCGAAAAAGGCGGCAATCCGGGCAGTCGTGTCCCAGGGTATGCTCGATTCCATGATCGCCGCGCCTCTCCCCGGTCGCCGGTGCCTAGAGCCGGCGGAACCGCGCCATCGCCGAACGTTCCAGCGCCGCGATGGTCAGCTTGTCGAGGTTCAGCCGGTCGCGCAGCATCTGCAGGAAACGCAATTCCTCCGCCCGCACCGAGAGGTCCGCCGACGCCACCTCCACGGCGAGCGCGTAGGCGGTGTCGTGCAGTTTCTCCGGCAGCGCCTCCGCGATCAGTTCCAGCAAATCGTCCAGCCCGTTGCTGGAATTCAAAATTGTGCTTGCCGCCTCCGCCGTGGCGGCGAGATTGTCGCTGTCATAGCCGGCGAATACGGGCAGCAATCGCACCAGGTCGCCGATCCGCAACAGCTCCGCGTCGGACATGGTTGCATCCGCCGCGGAGATCGTGACCATGCCGTAGATAAGCGCCTCTTCGGGTGTAATGGACCGTGTCATGTGCATGCCTTTTTGCCGGATCGGGTGTTTGCCAATGACCTAATGGCCTGGCGCGCCGCCTGCAAGGCGGATTGCGAAATCGTGAGACGGCCGGCCGTCTCGCAGCCGGCCGCGGATGTCCGCCCGCCCGGCCCGAATTGACGCGGGCGCGGCGCGCCGGTAAGTCCCCTCCCGGGCGCGCCGCGCCCGCGCCGGCCGCCGCCGGCGCCTTGACCGGGATCGGAAGGCACCCATGAGCGGCAATGCAAAAGGCGAGAGCGCGGGCAGGGCGGGTGCACCGGTTTCCGATGCCATCGCCGCCGCCGCCGGGGTATCCAGGGCCTGGCCGTTTGAGGAGGCGCGCAAGCTCGTTGCCCGTCTCGACAGGGCGGGCATTGACGGTGAGGTGCTTTTTGAGACCGGCTACGGCCCGTCCGGCCTGCCCCACATCGGCACCTTCGGCGAGGTTGCCCGCACCGCCATGGTCCGCCATGCCTTCCATGTGCTTGCCGGCGACGGCGTGGCCTCGCGGCTGATCTGCTTTTCCGACGACATGGACGGCCTGCGCAAGGTGCCCGACAATATTCCCAATCACGAACTGCTCGCCGGCCATCTCGGCCGGCCGCTGTCGCGGGTGCCCGACCCGTTCTTCGAGGCCGGCGGGACAGCCGGCGCCTATGAGAGTTTCGCCGCCCACAACAATGCGCGCCTGTGCGCCTTCCTCGACCGGTTCGGTTTCGACTACGAATTCGCCAGCGCCACGGACTATTACACCGCCGGTCGCTTCGACGGCACGCTTTTGAAGATGCTGGCCGCCTACGACAGGGTGATGGACATCATCCTGCCGACGCTGGGGGCGGAACGGCGGGCCACCTATTCGCCCTTCCTGCCGGTCTGCCAGCGCACCGGCAAGGTGCTCCAGGTGCCGATGATCGACCGCGATGTCGCCGCCGGCACCGTGACCTACAACGATCCGCAGACCGGCGAAGCGGTGACGACCCCGGTCACCGGCGGCCGGGTGAAGTGCCAGTGGAAGGCCGACTGGGCGTTGCGCTGGACCGGCCTCGGCGTTGACTACGAAATGGCCGGCAAGGACCTGATCGATTCCGTCCGCCTGTCGAGCCGCATCTGTTCGGCGCTGGGTGGCAATCCGCCGGAGGGGTTCAATTACGAGCTGTTTCTCGACGAGAATGGCGAGAAGATCTCCAAATCCCGCGGCAACGGGATCACCATCGACGAGTGGCTCACCTATGCCGGGCCCGACAGCCTGTCGCTGTTCATGTATGCCAAGCCGCGCTCCGCCAAGCGGTTGTATTTCGATGTCATCCCGCGCACCGTCGACGACTATGACGCCCATTTGTCCGCCTATGCCGATCAGGATCCGGAGCGCCGGATCGCCAATCCGGTCTGGCATATCCATGCCGGTGCCCCGCCGCAACGCGACATGCCGGTGTCATTTTCCATGCTGCTCAACCTGGTCAGCGCGTCGAACGCCGAGGACCGGGATGTGCTCTGGGGATTCATTTCCCGCTATGCGCCCGGAGCGACGCCGCAAAATCATCCCGAACTCGACCGCCGGGTCGGTTATGCGATTCGCTACTTTCATGACTTCGTCCGCCCGGCCAAGGTTTTCCGCGCGCCGACGCAAACCGAACGCGCCGCCCTTGCCGATCTCGACGAGAGGCTGGCGGCTCTGCCGGCCGACGCCGATGGCGAGACCATCCAGAACGAGGTCTATGCGGTCGGCAAGGCCCATGACTTCGCCAATCTCCGCGACTGGTTCAAGGCGCTCTATCAGGTGCTGCTCGGCCAGGACCAGGGTCCGCGCTTCGGCTCGTTCGTGGCGCTCTACGGGATCGCCGAGACCCGCGCTTTGATCGCCCATGGCCTGGCGTCGGACTAGAAGCGGACGGGTTCGCTCAGCGCGCGCGCCCGCATCGCCGGTTTCTCCGACGGATCGGGCTCCGTGAAGGCCAGCGAGCAGAACTGCACGCCAAGGGCGGTCAGCGAGCGCCAGCGCACGGTCGCCTCGACATCGACACCGAGCGACGGGATCGAGATCGAGACACGGTCCGGCACGGTGCGGGGCGCCCGGAACTGCAGGCGCGCCCCGTGAAGCGAGATATCGCGAACGATCGCCTCGTCGTTGAAACCGCCGGCGCCCCGAATTCGGGCGAGACCGAAATGCGGTTTCCGCTGGCTGCGGCGCCGGCCCGGTCTGTCGTGTTTGCGCAGTAGGTTGAACATGATCGGCCACATGGGTCCTTTAAACCGACGCTAACCCCGTTGCCGTAAACGGCCGGTAAAGCGATATGGTGAACGGCGTCGTTCCGCCGCTTTCGCTGAACAGGGTTAAGGTGCCGGCCCATCCCGGTCCGGATCGGGTAAAACCGGGCAATATCAACCTGTTGCGCGCGCCTGGCCGTCCGTTCCGCGGTCAGGGGCGTTGCCGGCTCCATTGGCCCAGCCCGGCGGCGCGGGCCTTGTCTTCAAGTTCGGCGAAGGCCGGATCGGCGGCACGGGCCCAGCCGGTCTTCACCATCCATTCCGACAGGTCGGTTTGCCCGAGCCGGCAGCGCGCCGGATCGTCCGGTTGCGAGCGACCGGCGGCGCGGTCGCAATCGATTGCCCGGCTGCCGACGAGCCGCCGCAGCTGCGCCACGGCCATTCGCCCGCATGGCCATTGTGCCGCGCCGCCGCCGCACAGCGTTTCCGGCGCGGAAAGGGTGATGCCGGCCAGGCGGAATTTCGCCGATCCGGCGACGAACCGGCCATCGGCCTCGATTCGGATCCTGAAAAGCTTCACCGGGTCCTCCGGCGGCGGCGGACCGGCCGGCGGATCGGGTCTCACCGGTTCGATCCGCACCAGCGGTCCGGTTACCTCCGGCCCCCGTGTCACGCCGGGCGGCGTCACGTCGCGGCTGGCCGGCGCCACGATCTCGCCGGTGCGCGGCGTGGTGCCCACGGCCGCCGCCGGTTCCGCCGGCCGCCCGGCTTCCGCCAGTTGGTCGATGGCCGGTCCGCCGCCGCCAGGCCCGGCTTCGCCGGTTTCCGGTTCGTTTGCGCTCGCATCGGCAGGGTCGGCATCGGCAGGGTCGGCATCGGCAGGATCGGTATCGGCTGGGTCGGTAGCGGCTGGGCCGGTCGCGTCGGACCGGGCTGGTCCCGTATCGATTTCGCCGGCCGCCCGGCGATCCGGCCTCGGCGTTGTGTTGTAGAGCCATCCGCCCAGGAGCCAGGCCAGCGCCGCGGCCACGGCGATTGCGGCGACCACAACCGGCAGGCTCGGGCGCGTCACGGCGCCGCTACTGGGTTGCCCAGATGATGCGCGCCATCCAGTCGACCCGGGAGATCGGGATCGTCCGGTCCTCATGCTCCGGATTGAGTGAATGCAGGTGGACATTGACGCCGGCCCGTCGCTTGAGCACCTTGGCCATCACTTCGCCGTCGTCGGTCCGCACGACAACCCGGTCGCCGGCGCGAATGTCGGCGGTTGGCGAAACCACGATGATGTCACCGTCCCGGTAGAGCGGCAGCATGGAATCGCCCGACACCTGCAGCGCATAGGAGCCCTCGTCGCGCAGCGCCGGCAGGTCGATTTCGTCCCAGCCCTGGCCGGCCGGAAAGCCGCCATCGTCGAAAAAGCCGCCGGCGCCCGCCTGGGCAAAGCCGAGGACCGGCACCCGCGCGAGCCGCGGCAGGGCCGCCGCCACCAGCGAGGGCGGCCGGCGAACCAGCGCGAAGAATTCGTCCAGCGTGGTTCCCGTTGCATCGAGAATCTTGGCGATCGATTCCGTCGAGGGCCAGCGCAGCCGGCCGTCGCCGGCGCGCCGCTTCGATGGATTGAGCGCGGTCGGATCAAGTCCGGCCTTGCGGGCGAGGCCCGACGTTGTCATGCCCTGATGGGCGGCGAGCGCGTCGATGGCGCCCCAAACGGTCTTGTGGGTCCACACGGTTCCTGTCCCCGAATGCCGCGCTGCGCCCGCCCCGGCATGTCAGGCGCGGCTGATGACAGGAATATAATCCTTTATACCGCGAAGGGAAAGCCGTCCGGCCGTCGGCGGTTTTCGCTCAGGGCGCTTCGGCGGAGAACGGCGCCCGGCCGCTGGCCAGGGCATCGTCGAGAAGGTCGATCTTGTCCTGGCCCCAGAAGGTCTCGCCATTGAGCACATAGCAGGGCGAGCCGATGACATGCAGGTTGATGGCGTCTTCGGTGTAACCCTTGTGGACCGACGCCACATGGTCGCTTTCCGCTGCCGCCAGCATCGCTTCGGCGTCGTGGTCGGTGGCGCTCAGCAGCCCGGCAATCACGTCCCGGTCCGACAGTTCAAGATCGTTGGCCCACACCGCCTTGTATCCGGCATCCATATAGGCGGCCGGGTCACCGCCGGCTTCGGTGATGGCGATCACGCAGCGGTCGGCCAGCGTCGGATTGGTCGGAAAATGTTTGGGATGCAGATTGAGCGGCACGCCGCGCTTTTCGCGCCAGCGTTGCAGTTCGACCAGCCGCGCGTCCTGCCGGGCCTTTGACCGTTTGCCGAGCGGCATCGATCCGGAATTTTCCCAGACCGCCATCAGGCCGACAGGCTTGTAGGCAAGGCTGGCGCCGTGTCGGGCCGCGACGGCCTGGATCGCCCCGTGCCCGAGATAGGCGAAGGGCGAGATCAGCGTGAAGAAGTAGTCGATCTGGGTCATGATTGGCGCGCCCCCGATACGCGCGGTGACTCCGGGGCGGGTGTCTGTCCGGTCAAACGCGGCTGGCCGGCGCACCCCGCATATCCCCGAATATCTATTGAACAGGCATCTGGATCGGCCTTTGAATACCTCTTGAATTCCCGTGCGTCGCCCGCCGCGTCCGGGTCCCTGCCTGGCCCGGCCGAAGGCCTTGACGAAGCCCGGGCCGGTGCCGAACCCGCCGCCTAGGCGGCATCGCGTTCAGCGGGTGGCGCGTACCGGTCATAGAACGTCTCGCCGCTCGCCGCCAGTTCTTCCAGGATGGGGATCGCTCCGAACCGGTCGCCGTGATCGGCTTCAAGCTGCCTGAGCTGGGCCAGAAAGACATCGGCGCCCATCTGGTCGATATAGGAGATCGTGCCCCCCGACCACGGCGCGAACCCGAAGCCGAGGATCGAGCCGACATCGGCCTCGCGCGGATCGGTGACCACGCCTTCGGCCATGGTTTTCGCCGCCTCAAGCGCCTGGATGGCCAAAAGCCGCTGCTTCAGTTCGCCGGCATCGAACTGTTCCGCCGGTTTCGGCGCGGCGATATCCGCCAGCCCCGGCCACAAGGCCTTGTTGCGGCCGTCATAGTCGTAGAAGCCCTTGCCGTTCTTGCGTCCGAACCGCTCCTGCTTGACGACCAGTTCCTCAAGCAGCGCCCGCTGTGCCGGATCGATCGCATCGGCACCGAGATCGGCCTCGGTCGCCTTGAGGATCTTCCAGCCGAGGTCGATGCCCACCTCGTCCATCAGCGACAGCGGCCCCACCGGCATGCCGGCCTGGCGGGCGACGTTCTCCACCATCGCCGGCGGCACCCCCTCCATCAGCATCAGCTGGCCTTCCAGCAGATAGTTCATCACGCAGCGGTTGGCGAAGAAGCCACGCGTGTCGTTGACGACGATCGGGGTCTTGCGGATCGCCCGCACATAGTCCAGCGCCGTCGCCAGCGCCACATCGCCGGTTTCCGCCCCGAGGATGATCTCCACCAGCATCATCCGGTCGACCGGCGAGAAGAAATGGATGCCGATGAAGCGGGCCGGGTCCTTGTAGGTCTCCGCCAGCGAGGTGATCGGCAGTGTTGAGGTGTTGGATGCGAAGACAGCCCTATCGGCAAGATGCACCATGGCCTTTTCGGTTGCCTCCGCCTTGACGGCGCGGTCCTCAAACACCGCCTCGATCACCAGGTCGCACCCGTCGAGTTCGGCAAAATCCGTGGTCGGACGGATGCGGGCGAGCAGCGCCTCGCCGTCGGCGGCGTCGACATAGCCCTTCGTCACGCCTTTCTTGACGAGTTCCTCCGCATGGGCCTTGCCCTTGTCGGCGAGCGCCTGTTCGCGGTCGATGAGCACGACGTCCATGCCGGCGCCGGCGGTCGCGTGCGCGATGCCGGCGCCCATGAACCCGGCACCCAGCACGCCGACCTTCTCCAGCTTCGCCGGCGGCACGTCGGCCGGCCGCCGCGCCCCCTTGTTGAGCGCCTGCATGGAGACGAACAGCGAGCGGATCATGGCCCGGGCCTGCGGTGTCTGGAGCACGTGGGCGAAGTAGCGGCTTTCCACCTCCAGCGCCTGGTCCATCGGCAGTTGCAGGCCCTCAAACACCGCCTGCATGATGGCCCGCGCGCCGGGATAGTTGTCGTGGGTCTCCTTGCGGTAGATGGCATTGGCCGCCGGCCATAGCTGGAATCCGGCGGGCGAAAAGACCTTCTGCGCACCCGACAGCCGGTAGTCCTTCTTGTCCCACGGTTTTTCCGGATCGAGCCCGTCGGCGAGCATGGCTTTGGCGGCGGCGACCAGATCGTCGGCCGGCACCGCCTTGTCGGTCAGTTTCAGGGCCAGCGCCTTCTTGGCGGTTTGGTTGCGGCCCTGGAGCAGCATTTGCAGGCCGGCCTGGGTGTCCACCATGCGCATCACCCGCTGGGTGCCGCCGGCGCCGGGAAAGATACCGATTTTCACTTCCGGCAGGCCCATCTTGGTCCGGCGGTCGTCGGCCATCACCCGCCCGTGGCAGGCCAGCGCCAGTTCCGTGCCGCCGCCCATGCACGATCCGGCGATCGCCGCCACGAAGGGTTTGCCGCAGGTCTCCAGTTTCCGGTAGATCTGCGACAGCCGCCGCGACTGGGCGAGCAGTTCGGCCCGCGCGCCATCGGCATCGGCGGCAAGCCGCTTTTCATACTCGCCGAAAAGGGCATGCAGCATGGTGATGTCGGCGCCGCCCGTGAAGTCGCGCTTGCCGGACGCGATCACTGCCCCCTTGATCGTCTCCTCGCCGGCGATCTCGTCGATCAAACGGTCCAGTTCGTCGATTACCGCCAGCGTAATCACGTTCATCGACCGGTCGGGCATGTCCCAGGTGACGAGCGCGAAGCCGTCCGCGTCGGTGGCGATTGAGAAATTGTCGTAGCGCATCACTTTGTCCTCCGGCCGGCCGGTGTCTGCGGGCCTTGCCCGTCAGTACGGCGTGCCGTCCTTGTGTCGGTAGCTGTTGCCATCGCGATCGTGATGGAAGGTCATGTCGATGTCGGAATATTCGCCCGATTCCACCGCCGCCCGCGTGCCGATCTCCACATAGAGCGCATCGGCGCCGGACCGGTTGACCAGATGGTGGCCATTGCGAACCCCCGCCTTGAAGGCCGCCGCGTCGCCCGATTTCAGCACCGTTTCGCCCTCGTCCTCGATCAGCACCACCTCGCCGGCCACCACATAGACGAATTCGTCCTCGTTTCGGTGCCAGTGGCGTTGGGCGGAACCGGCGCCGGGCGCCAGCCGGGTCAGGTTGACCCCGAACTGGGTCAGCCCGCCGGCGTCGCCCAGCTTCTTGCGGAACCGGCCTTTCACCAGCTCGTCGAAGGGCGGCGGATAACCGGTGGCGTTGATTTCCGGCAGGGCGTCAATATCGATCTTCGGCATGGTTCAAACCCTTTCGATGACAGTGGCGGTGCCCATGCCGGCGCCGATGCACAGGGTGACGAGTGCGGTCGCGAGGTCGCGCCGTTCCAGTTCGTCGAGCACCGTCCCGAGGATCATGGCGCCGGTTGCGCCGAGCGGATGGCCCATGGCGATCGCCCCGCCATTGACGTTGACGATCGCCGGATCGAGATCGAAGGCCTGCATGTAGCGCAACACGACGGAAGCGAAGGCCTCGTTGATCTCGACAAGGTCGATGTCGGCGAGGCGCATGCCGGAGCGTTTCAGGAGCTTTTCCGTCACGTCGACGGGTCCCGTCAGCATCAGCGCCGGTTCCGAACCGATATTGGCGAAGGCGCGGATCTTCGCCCGCGGTTTCAGGCCCGCCGCCTTGCCGCCGCGGGCGTTGCCGACCAGCACCGCGGCCGCCCCGTCGACGATGCCGGAGGAATTGCCGGCATGGTGGACATGGTCGATGCGCTCGATCTCCGGATGGGCCGCCATGGCAACGGCATTGAAGCCGCCCATTTCGCCGAGAATCCCGAAGGACGGGTTGAGCGCGCCGAGCGCCTGCATGTCGGTATCGGGGCGCGGATGTTCGTCGCGGTCCAGCAGCGTCAGGCCGTTGATGTCGGTGACCGGCACGATGGATTTGTCGAACCGGCCCTCCGCCCGGCTTTCCGCCGTCCGCCGCTGGGATTCCACCGCATAGGCATCGCAGTCGTCGCGCGTGAAACCATATTTGGTGGCGATCAGGTCGGCGGACACGCCCTGGGGCATGAAATAGGCGGGCACCGCCACCTGCGGATCGACCGGCCAGGCGCCGCCGGACGCCCCGATGCCGACCCGGCTCATGGATTCCACCCCGCCGGCCACCACCAGGTCGTGCTGGCCGGACGCCACCTGGCCGCCGGCGACATTGACCGCATCGAGACCGGAGGCGCAGAACCGGTTGATCTGCATGCCCGGCACATGATGGCCATAGTCGGCGGCGAACACCGCGGCGCGGGCGATATCGCCACCGGCCTCGCCGATCGGATCGACGCAGCCGAGCACCACGTCGTCCACCAGGTGCGTATCGAGACCGTTGCGGTCGCGGATCGCTTCCAGCGCCGTCGCCGCCAGCCGCACCGTCGGCACGATGTGCAGCGATCCGTCCGCCTTGCCGCGTCCGCGCGGTGTGCGCACATGGTCGTAGATGAAAGCCTCGGCCATCGGCCTGTCCTTTCCGTTTGCCGGGCCGGCGTTCCCGGCGGCCGGCCGCTTCAGTCGTATCTAGCGTTTCATGGGCACCGGGTCCGGCGCGCCATATTCGGCGATGAAGGCGTCGAATGCCGCGGCCAGCCTTCCGGCGTCGGCATATTCGTCCAGCCGCTCCAGGAGCACCGTCAGGATATAGTTGTTCGATAGCCCGGTGCGGGCGTTGATCTCCCGCAACCGCATATAGGCGTTTTTCGTCATTGCCGCCTGAAACCGCTTCGGCAGCGCCAGCCGCCTTGCCCTGTCAGCCATGACCATCGCCTCCTCGGTTGCCGGCGCCGGGTATCAAAACGCCTCCGCCGGCACGCCCATCATGGTGTCCGCCCCCGACGTGATGCGCGCCAGATGGGCCGCTGTTTCCGGCAGGATCCGTTCCATGAAGAAGCGGCCGAGCGCCAGCTTCGTCTCGTAGAATTCCGGCGGCCGGTCGTCGCTGCCGCCATCGGCCAGCCCGGCCTGCGCCACCGCCGCTATCCGTGCCCACATATAGGCCAGGCCGACGAGGCCGAACAGGTGCATGTAGTCGGTGGAGCCGGCGCCGGCATTGTCGGGCTTGGCCATGGCATTGTTCATGAACCACATGGTGGCCTGCTGCAGGTGGTCGAGCGCGTTCTTCAGCGGCTCGCAATAGGGCGCAAGGGCAGCCTCGTCCTTGTTCGCCTCCAGGAAGGCGGCCACCTCGCCGAAGAAAGCCATTGCCGCCTTGCCGCCATCCTTGGGCAGCTTGCGGCCAACCAGGTCCAGCGCCTGGATACCGTTGGCGCCTTCGTAGATCTGGGTGATGCGGGCGTCGCGGACAAATTGCTCCATACCCCACTCGCGGACATAGCCGTGGCCGCCGAGGACCTGCTGGGCCTGCACGGCGTTCTCAAAACCCTTGTCGCTGAGAACGCCTTTCAGCACCGGCGTCATCAGCCCCATCAGCGCGTCCGCCGCTTGCCGCTCCGTATCGTCTTCCGACCGTTCCGCGACATCGCCGTGCAGCGCTGTCCACAGCAAAAGCGCCCGTGCCGCCTCGTTGAAGGCCCGCACGGTCATCAGGATGCGGCGGATGTCGGGATGGACGATGATCGGATCGGCGGCCTGGTCCGGTTCGGCGGCGCCTGACAGCGCCCGGCCCTGCCGCCGCTCCAGGGCATAGGCGCGGGCATTCTGATACGCCACCTCCGAGATCGCCAGCCCCTGGGTGGCGACCCCGAGCCGGGCCTCGTTCATCATCGTGAACATGGCCCGCAGCCCCTTGTTCTCGGTGCCGACCAGCCAGCCGGTGGCCCCGTCATAGTTCATCACGCAGGTGGCATTGCCGTGGATGCCCATCTTTTCCTCGATGGATCCGCAACTGACGGCGTTGCGCGCGCCGGCATTGCCGTCGCCATCGGGCAGGTGCTTCGGCACCACGAACAGCGAAATGCCCTTGGTGCCCTCCGGCGCACCCTCGATACGGGCAAGCACCAGATGGACGATATTGTCGGTCAGATCGTGCTCGCCGGCGGAAATGAAGATTTTCTGGCCCGACAGGGCGTAGGAGCCGTCTTCGTTGGCCACCGCCCTGGTCTTGATCAGGCCCAGGTCGGTGCCGCAATGGGGTTCGGTCAGGTTCATGGTGCCTGCCCATTCGCCGGACACCATCTTGGGCAGATACGTCGCCTTCTGCGCCTGCGTGCCATGCTTCATCAGTGCCGCAATGGCACCCTGGGTCAGCCCGGGATACATACTCAGCGCCATATTCGCCGATGTGGCGAATTCGTTCATCACCGCCGCCAGCGTGTAGGGAAGGTCCTGACCACCGAAGGTTTCCGGTGCCGCAAGGCCGATCCAGCCCGCTTCCCGGTAGGTGTCGTAGGCGGCCTTGAACCCCGCCGGTGTCGTCACCCGTCCGTCGTCGTGGCGCCTGCAGCCCTCCGCGTCGCCGGTTGCATTCAACGGTTGCAGCACCTCTTCGGCAAACCGCCCGCCTTCCTCCAGGATCGCCGCCACCAGGTCCGGTGTCGCCTCGCCGAATCCGCGCAGGTTCGAATGGCGGTCGAAACCCAGGACATCGCCGAGCAGAAACCGGACTTCGTCAACAGGCGCCGAATAGGATGGCATGGCGGTCTCCAAATATTACGTTTACGTAAACGTCAACAAAGACAATGTGCCGGCGAACCGGGCCGCCGTCAAGAGGCATCGGCCGAACCGTCGATCACATCTGCGATAGGAGCCGAATGCCCGGCAAATGGCAATCGGTGATTGCAGTCAACCGGGATCAAAACGTGGATTGCCGCATTTTCCGGCCCCGGCCGGGCCCAGTGGGCGCCGCATCGCCGCCGCGGCGCGGCGAATTCGCCCGGAAATCAGCCAGGATTCGGGCGGGAATCGGTCCGGGATCGGTCAGGAATCGGTCAGGATTCGGTCAGGGCGGATGCCCCGGCGGGATCCGTCCTTTCCTTTTCGTGGAGCATTCCTGCCACCACGTCCCGGGTCCGCGTGAGTTCGCTGATGGCACTCTCGATGTCGGCTTTCTGTTCTTCCAGAACCCGAATTTGCTTGGTGAACCGGTCAAGCGCCACCTTGAGTTGCACGACCTGTCCGTCCTTCAGATCGTAGAGATCGAGCATTTCCTTGATCTCGTCGAGGGAAAACCCGACCTTTTTGCCCATCAGCGCCAGTTTCAGGCGCGCCCGGTCGCGGCGGTTGTAGATCCGTGTCTGCCCCTGGCGGCGCGGATTGAGCAGACCCTTGTCCTCATAAAATCGCAGTGTTCGCAGGGTGACATCGAATTCCCGCGCCAGATCCCCGATCGAATAGGCCATTGCCAAACGCTCCTCAGCCGGCGCACGGCGGCGCCAAGGTTCGGCCGGCTCTATAGCTTACCTTTACGTAAGATGCAATTGCGCCGAATCTGTCGCACCCGTTTCAGGAGCGCCGCGGCGACGGATTCGCCGCCGGCGCCGGCCGGGCCACGAATTTGTCCGAAATCTAAACAGTTTATGCCGCGGTTAACCTCATATTTACCATGATTGCTTCTTCTGCCGACAGGTGGAGTCGCGTTGCGTTTCGATTTCCCGTCCATTCATTGCGCGCGGTTGCTTGCGTGCAAGCGTCGAGGAGAAGAAATGAACGCGGGCAGGTCTTGGAACGCCAACACGGATGACTCGTTCGTGCCCGACGAAGCCGAAGGCGTCGATCCGAAGGACGAGGGCGCCGCTGGCGGAAAGCCGACGGCATCCGCCGATCCCATGTCGGGGCTTATGGACGCCCGCTTTGGCGACGATGGCCGCCTGGTCTCCGGTGGTGCCGGCGAGGCGGGCATTGCATCCTCCGATCTGCACCGCGCGGTCGAGGCGCTCGCCCGCCGCGTGAAATCGCCGCCGCCGGCCGCCGATGCCCTGCCGGCCACCCGACCCTCATCCGCCGCCGACACAAAAAGCGGGATATTGGAAATGCTCGACAAGCTTGAATCCCGTCTCGACATCATGGGCCAGGCCGCCGCGCCGCGCGGCCATGGTTCGGCCGCCGCGCCGGCCGCGTCGATTCCCGATTACCGCCAGAATTTCGCCGCCATCGAAGCGCGCATCGACGCGCTGGCCAGTCTCGCCGGCCAGGCCAACAGTGCCGCCGGGCCCGATATCGCCCGCCTCGGCGCGCAGATGGAAGGTCTCGCCAAGGCCGATTCCCTCGTCTTTGAGCGCATGGAGACGATCCAGAACCAGCTTGCCGGGCTTCGCCGCAGCCTGCAGGGCGCCGATGCGCCGGCTGCCGCCCAGTTTGCCGCGCTCCAGGAACGTCTCGACGAAATCGCCCGGTCGATGACGGGCGGCGAACTGACGCCGGGCGCGCTCGCCGCCATCGACGCCCATTTTGAGCGGCTGACGGAACGCATCGGCCAGATCCCGACCGGTGCCGGTCCGGAAGCCCCGGAAGAGCTGTGGGCCACGCTGGAGAATATCCGGGCCGCGCTGGAGACCCTGCCATCGCGCGAAAACCTGTCGGTTGTCGACAGCCGCATCCAGAGCCTGGTTGCCAAGATCGACGCCATGGAGGTCGCCGGTGCCGGCGGCGAGACTCTTCAGAAAGTCGATACCCGGCTCCAGGCGCTGGCCGGAACGGTCGCCGAGCTGCGCGACCGGCCCGATCCCGATTCCGCTGAAACCCACCGCCGCCTTGGCCAGTTGATCGAGCGCATCGATCATCTCGACGAAAAGGGCGCCAATGTCGATCTTGGCCCCATCGAGGCCCGGCTCGCCGACATACTGACCCGCCTCGACGGACTGCGCGAGGAATCGGCTTCCGCCCTGGCCGAACGCTTTGACACCCTTTCCGCCGACCTGGGCAATCGCTCTGCCGCATCGACCGTGGACGGCGACGAGATCGCCGGACAGCTTCGGGCCATCATCGAGCGGCTTGAATCGACCGAAAGCCTCTCGCGCGCCGATCTGGTGCCGATCGCCAACCGCATCGGCGCCCTGGAATCGGCCATGCGCGCCACATCCGGCGCCACCGGCGCCGTTGGTGCGCTGGCCATGCCGGCAGGCGGCCTCGACGACATCCGCGACAGGCTCGATGCGATCAATGCCCGGCTTGAATCCGACCGTGGCGGCGCGGCGGCGCTGCCACAGGTCGCGGCCGTTCTTGAGCGGCTGGAGAAGGCGCAGCCGACCGGCGCCGGCGCCTCGCTGGCGCTGGAAGAGAAGCTGGATCGCCTGACCCACGCCCTGGCGGCGCTCGACGACCTGACTTCGCTCGACGATGTCACCGATTTGCGTGGCGACATCGCCAACCTGCGCCGCGAACTGCGCACCATGCCGGCCCAGGGCGCCGAGCCCGCCGATTCGGCGATCGTGCCCATCCTTCAGGATATCGCCGAGCGCCTGAACCGCATGCCCGATGCCGCGCCCGTCACGTTCCGCGACCTGGAGGATCAGATCGGCCGCATCGTTCGCCTGATCGAAAGCCCGGAAACCGACCACGGTGCGCTCGTCCAGATCGACGCCCGCCTGCAGGATATTCAGACGCAGTTGTCCGCCGGCGCCGGAATGGCCGCGGTCGCGGCCACCGATGGCGGCGAAGCCGGGGATATGGTTGCCGTGGTCACCGAAATCGCCCGGTCGCTCAGTGCCGACATCTCCGTGCTCAAGGAATCGGCCGCCGCGACCGAGGAAAACACCCGCCGCAGCATGGATTCCGTTCACGAGACCCTGGAGGCCGTTGTCAAGCGCATGGCGTTCCTGGAAGGCGAAGTCGATCGCCCGGCCGCGCCCGCATCGCAGTCCGCCCGGTCCGCGGTCGCCGACAGCGCCGCCGACACCGTCTCGTCAGGTCGGGCCGCCGGGCCGGCGCCGTCCGGCGATTCCATGGATGAAATGGCCGCCGCCATCGCCGCCACCGCGGCCAGCGAATTCGGGCTTGGCCAGCCCGCCACGCCGGAGGCCGGACAGCATCAGGCCGGCGCGGCGATCGAGATCGAAAAGCCGGCCGCCGGCGCACCCGGCGACAAAGCGGCGCCGATCCCCGAAATCAGCCTCGCCGACGACATGCACGCCGACACGATCGGTTCGGCACTGTCCAACGTTGCCGATCGCATCAGCCTGGACGTCGATGCAAGCCCCGCGCCGGACGCCGGCGAGCCGTCGAAGTCCGATTCGGAGGATGCCGGCGCCAGCCTGCTCGGCCGGCTTACGCCAAGCCAGCTTCTGCGCCGCGCCACCGGCGGACGCACCGAATCCTTCTCGCCCGATTCCGCCGATCCCGACCCCGCTGCCAATACCGGCTCCGATCTGCCGCTGGAACCGGGCACCGGCGCGCCGATGACCTCTTCCCTGGACGGTGCACCTTCGTCTGCCGATAACGACGGCGGCGATCTTGCCGCCGCCAGCCGTGCTGCCGAAGCGGCCGTGGCCGACCCGCAGGACATGCCCGTTGACGATGCCGACCACCTGCCGGGCAGCAACGACTTCCTCATGGCCGCGCGCCGGGCCGCCCAGGCCGCCGCCGCGGAGGCCATGGAGGCGGAGCGCACAAACGGCATCGCCAATGACGGCTCGTTCCTGTCCAACCTGGTGACGGCCCTCAATGCCCGCCGCTACCTGGTGCTTGGCGGCGCCCTCGCGCTGGTGATCGCGCTCGTTCTCTTCCAGTTCTACATCAAGGGGCAACTGCCCACCGGCATATTCGGCGGCGGGACGCAGATGAGCGACGACATGCCCGCCGCCGGTGGTTCCGAGACCCTGTCGCAGGCCGGCGATGGCATGGCCGGTGAAGACGGCATAGTCGTCGTCGGTGCCGATCAGTCTCAGGCGCACCTGGCCGAACAGGAAATGGCCCGTGCCGACGCTGCGGCGGTTCCGCCCGCCGACACCGGCATGGCCAATGCCGATATGGCCGGCACCGGCGTGGCCGGCATGGAAGGAGCCGGCACCGTCATGAACGGCGGGCCGGATGCCGACCCGGTTATGAAACGGGGTGAGGCGACGATGGCCGCCACGGCCGAACCGGTCGCAATGTCGGCCGACACCGCCCAGTCACCGCCGGCCGGTGCCGTCATGCCGCCCGCCGGGACCGCCGGAACGGCCGCCGAAGACAGGTCGCTGTCCGTCACCCGCAACGCCGACGGACGTGTGCTGGCCACCTTGTCGGCGCAGGCGATCCAGGGCGGCGCAAACACCACGGCCGCGCAGGCGGGCGGCGCAAACACCACGGCCAGGCCCGATGACGCGGTCGCCTTCGGCAACCCCCAGGCGCCGATGCATCTGCAGCCCTCCAGCCGCTCCGCCCAGGCCGAAACGGCCGCCGCCGGCGCGGCGGCCCGGATCGTCGCTCTGCCAGGTATTCGCGAGACCGCGGCCGATGCCAGCCAGTCGGCCGCCACCCCCGCCAAGTTCAAGATGCCGCCGGCATTGATCGGTCCGCGTCGCCTGCGCCGTGCCGCCGCCCAGGGCGATCCCGTGGCCATGTTCGAGGTCGCCGTCCGGTTGGCCGAAGGCCGTGGTGTTCCGGCCGACTCCGCCGCATCGGCCATCTGGTATCGCCGCGCCGCGGAGGCCGGACTTGCCCCGGCCCAGTACCGTCTTGGCTCCATCTACGAAAAGGGCATTGGCGAAGAAAAGAACCTGCGCAACGCGGAATCCTGGTATCGCCGCGCCGCCATCGCCGGCAATGCCAAGGCCATGCACAACCTCGCCGTACTCTATGCGGAGGGCGCCAGCGGCAATCCCGATCTCGCCGCCGCCGCCGGCTGGTTCCAGCGGGCAGCCGAACTGGGCGTGCGTGACAGCCAGTTCAACATTGCCATCCTCAACGCCCGTGGCCTCGGCGTTCGGGAGGATATGGGCGAGGCCTACAAGTGGTTCGCCATCGCGGCCAGGTCCGGCGACGAGCAGGCCGCCGAGCGGCGCGACACCGTGGCCAGCGTCCTCAGGGCGGAGGATCTCAACCGTTTGGCCGCCGAGGCGGAGGCCTTCCGGCCCAAGCCGCCGGCGCCGGCCGCCAATATCGTCGTCCGCCCGATCGACAATTGGGAAACCGCCGGTGTCAGCGAAGGCGACCTGAAATCTCCCAATATGGTCCTGAAAGCCCAGCAGCTTCTCGCCGCCGCCGGCTACCGGGTCGGCCGGCCCGACGGGATTTTCGGGCCGCGCACGCGGCGCGCCATCAGCGAATTCCAGCGTGCCAACGGTCTGCCGGTTTCCGGCGACATCGACCCGCTGCTGATCTCGGCGCTGCAAGCGCGCGGCATCTGAGCGCCACCGCCGCAACCGGATCGTAACCGGCCTGCGCGGAAACCATCCTCATCACGCCGGCCGGCCGTCGGGCGCCGGTGCCGGAGAGAAACTCCATGACGCGGAATGTAAAGGCAAGGCCGCGCGGTCGCGGTCTCGTCATCGGCCGGCCCCCGGTTTTCATCATACCGGTCTTCGCCACGCCGGCCGCCACCGGCCAGGACCCTGTCGAAGCCGGCAATCACCGCGTCCGTCGTCATGCAGATGTCCGCGCCCGCTGACGGTCGCGGCCGGCCGGTCCGCCCCGGGCGCTGCGCGCACCTGGCCGGATCGGTCGCCGCCGCCTTCGCCGTCGCCGCCCCCGAAGCGGCGCAGGCCCATGCCTTCGGCGGGCGCTACGACCTGCCATTGCCTTTGTGGCTCTATCTTGTCGGCGCCGGCGCGTCGGTGGCTTTGTCCTTCGTGCTCGCCGCCTGGTTTTCCCGGCCGGCGCCGCCGCCACCGGACGATGACCCGGCCGTCGCCGGCGATCGCGATATACGCCGCCGGCCGCCGCTGCTCTTGGAAGTCCTTGCCGTTGCCGCGTTCGTCCTCCTTCTGGTCGCCGGATTTGTCGGCAACCAGGATGATCCCTTCGCCAATGTATTGCCGGTCGTCGTCTGGATCCTGTGGTGGATCGGCCTGGCCTATGTCAGCGCGCTGGCCGGTGACCTGTGGGCACTGATCAATCCGTTGCCGATCCTGGCGGGATGGGCCGGCGCGGTATGGATGAAATTCGCCGGGCGCCGGCTTCTGGCGCGCCGCCCGGTGCCGGCCCGCATCGGCGTCTGGCCGGCGGTTGTCGCGTTCCTGGCCTTCGGCTGGGCCGAACTGATCTGGACGTCGAACACCGTGCCGATGAAATTGGCGCTCGCCATCCTCGCCTATGCGGTATGGATGTGGGCCGGCATGGCCATGTATGGCGTACGTGCCTGGACCGAAAGCGCCGATTGCCTGGCCCGTTTCTTCCATCTGTTTTCGCGGTTCGCGCCTTTTGATTTCACCACCGGCCGCTGGCGCGGTTTCGGCCACGGCCTGATGGTTCCCGATGCCGCCGGCCCGGCCGGCGCGCGCTCGCGCACCGCCTTCATCATGCTGGCGCTGGGGATCGTCGCCTTCGACGGGATCAGGGAAACCCCGTTCTGGCTGTCGGTGCGGGTCGCTGCGCTCACCGCCTATCACCGCAACGCCCTTGATGCCCTAGTCGACCGCTTCACCGCCGACAAACTCATTCACACCGCCGGTCTGATCGCCATCCCGTTGCTTTTCGCCATCATATTCGCCGCCGTCTGCCGCCTGATGGCCGGGGCCGGCCGGCGCGGCGCGGCAGGCCCATCGCCGACGCCTGACCAGATCGCCTGGCGGTTTGCGCCGGCCCTGGTGCCGATCGCCATCGCCTACCATCTCGCCCATTACCTCACCTATCTCCTGATCTGGGGTCAGGCGATCATCCCCCTGGCATCGGATCCGCTGGGCCTGGGCTGGAACCTTTTCGGCACCGCCGGGTACACGCCCGACAGCACCCTCGTCGGCCCGCGCTTTGCCTGGATCGCCAGCCTGCTTGCCATCGTCGGCGGCCACGCCGCGGCGATCGTCATCGGTCACCGCATCGCCATCGCTGTCTACCGCGACCGTGCCGCAGCCGCCTGGAGCCAGGCGCCGATGCTGATATTGATGGTCGCCTACACGATGCTCGGATTGTGGATCCTGGCCCAGCCGATTGTTGAATTCTGACCCATGCCGGCGCCGGCCGGCGGCAAATCCGGCGGCCGGCCCCTGTCCGGGTATGAACCGCCTGTTCAGCGGTGCGCCACAGGCGGATGCCGGTGTTTGACTCCGCGCCAAAACAGGCGCTTATAGGTTTGCAACCGGTTCATTTGTCAACGCCCTTCGATCAGGCACACACGTGCAGTTTTACCTTCCGATTGCGGAAATCACCGTCAACATTTTTACCATCCTGGGGATGGGGGCCGCAGTCGGGTTTCTGTCGGGCATGTTCGGCGTCGGCGGCGGCTTTCTGATGACGCCGCTCCTGATCTTCATCGGCATTCCCCCGGCGGTCGCGGTCGGCACGGAGGCGAGCCAGATCGCCGCTTCGTCCTTTTCCGGCGCGCTCGTCCATCTGCGGCGCGGGTCGCTGGACATCACGCTCGGTATCGTCCTTCTCGCCGGCGGCCTCGTCGGCGCCGGCCTCGGGATCCTGCTCTTCCGGTTCCTGCGCGAGATCGGCCAGCTCGACCTCATTATCGGCCTCTCCTATGTCATCTTTCTGGGCGCGGTCGGCACGCTGATGCTTCTGGAAAGCCTGCGTGCCATGCGCCGCGCCAAGAAGGCCGGCGGCACCGTGTCGCTGCGCAAGCCGGGTCAGCATCTGTGGGTGCATCGGCTGCCGTTCAAGATGCGCTTCAAGCGTTCCAAGCTCTATGTCAGCGCCATTCCCGTGGTCGGCATCGGCGCGGCCGTCGGCGTGCTTTCGGCCATCATGGGTGTCGGTGGCGGCTTCATCATGGTGCCGGCGATGATCTACCTGCTGCGGGTGCCGACCAACGTCGTCATCGGCACCTCGCTCTTCCAGATCATGTTCGTCACCGCGTTCACCGCCGTCATGCAGGCGGCGACCAACTTCACTGTCGATGTCATGCTGGCCTTCATGCTCATGGTCGGCGGCGCCATCGGCGCCCAGTTCGGCGCCCAGGCCGGCCAGAAGCTGCGCGGCGAACAGCTTCGCGCCCTGCTCGCCGTGCTGGTGCTTGCCGTCGGTGTCCGCTTCCTGCTGGTGCTCGCGGTGGAGCCGGATTTTCTCTATTCGCTTGCCGGGCCGGGGGGGCACTGAGATGCGGTTCTCCCAATCCGCGCGCCGGCTCGGCTTTGCGCTCGCCGCCCTGCTGGCGTTGCCGTCGGCGGCCCCCGGCGAAAAGCTCGTTTCCACGCTTTCCGATGCCGGCATCGAGATCAACTCCAGTTTTACCGGCGAGCAGATCGTTGTCTTTGGTGCCATCACCGACGGCGCCGCCGTCATCGGCGGCAACACACAGTCCGGTGACACCGGCGATCGCGACGCAGCGGTCGTCTCCGACTACGAGATCGCCGTTGTCGTGCGCGGTCCGGAAGCGGAGCTGGTCGCCCGTCGCAAGGACCGTATTCTCGGCCTGTGGGTCAACGCCGCCTCCCGTTCCTTCTTCGGCGTGCCGTCCTACTATGTCGCCCACATGTCGCGAAACCTCGCCCAGGCCGCGAGCCCCAAACTGCTTCAGCAATACAAGCTCGGCTTGGAGAACCTCAATTTCGTCCGCTCCGCCTACGACCCGGAATCCCGCGCCTTCGCCGACGCGGTGATCGCCATCAACAAGGACAGGCAACTGTTCTTTGAAAATCCGGATGCCGTGCGGTTTCTGGCGCCGGGCGTCTTCCGCACGACGTTCGAACTGCCGACCATCGTTCCCGTCGGCACCTACCGGGTTTCCGTCTTCGTCTTCCGCGAGGAAAAGCTGATCGCCGCCCGGACCGAAAACCTGGTCATCACCAAGACCGGCATCAGCGATCAGATCGCGCGGTTCGCCCGCGCCAACGGCCTGATCTACGGATTGCTGACCGTGGCGCTCGCCGTGGCCACCGGCTGGTTCGCCGGCGTGATCTTCCGGCGCGACTGACCGGCGCCGTGGGTTTGCTCAGGCGCCGCGCGCCGAATCGACCAGCGCCCGCTCTTCCACGACGAACGACATGCCGTGCCAGCCGAACTGGACGTAGGGCTGAAGCGCGAACCGCGGATGGTCGCCAAACGCCTCCAGCATCGCCCGCCGCTCGCCTGCAAGTTGCCGGTCGGAGAAGCAGTAATAGTCGTCGAAGGCGAGGATCGTGCCGTGTTTGATGCGCGGCATCAGAAAGGAAAGCACGGTCCGGGTCGAGCTGTAGAGGTCGCAGTCGATATAGGCCAACGCCACGTCCGCTGGCAGCCCGGGGGCGTCGTCGGCCACATCGGCGATCGTGTCGTCGTAAAATCCGGCGACGATCCGGAAGCTGTCGCCGGGGATACCGTGTCGTCGGCAGATGGCCTCGAAATCGTCGATGCCGGTTGCCATCTTTCCGCGTTTCCAGCCCGGATGATAGTCGTCCTCGCCCGTCTGCGCCGGCAGTCCCTGAAAACTGTCGAATGCCCACATCGTCCGTTTGCGCCGGTGGCCGGACAACGCGTCGAAGGCGAGCCGGAAGGTTGTGCCGCCGTGGGAGCCGAACTCCGCATAGTCGCCGGCAATACCGTTGAAGGCCAGGGCCTTGAAGGCCCGGCGCATGAACTCGCGGCGGTGTTCGCGCTCCGATATCTCCTCGTCGGCGCCGTAGAGCGCGCGTTTGAGGCGCCGCAGGCGGCGGTAGAGCGGCATCAGCAGCCGGACGGGAAGGGGTGTTGCCGGATCGTGCATGGGGCCCTCTTGCCACGGCCGTCGACGGCTCGCAATGGCTTCCGGCCCGGCGATACAGGCCGCGTCGCACTGCCTCAGTCGGGCCGCAGCGCCGCTGCGCCGAGCGCATGCACCTGGCGGGTTCCGAGCATGAACGTGCGCAGTCCGCCATGGCCGAACAGCCGGGCGAAGGCCGGGTCGAGCACGTTGAGCCCGCCGGTCAGCACACCGAAGGCGGGCATGATCAGCCGGTTGTTGTCGCAGACAAAGGCCCGCCGGCGCAGCGAGCGGCCGCGCACCCGGATCCTGGCGACCGGATGCAGATGGCCGGCGATTTCCCCGCCGGCCCTGCCATCGTCCGCCGCCCGCCGGCCCGGCTCGTGCTGCAACCGCAGGCCGCCCAGCTCGATCCCCTCCGCCACCTCGCCGCCGACCGCCGCTGGCAGTTCAGGGTCATGATTGCCGGCAATCCACAGCCAGTCGCGGCCGCTCTGAAGTGCCGCAATTTGCCGGATCTGGTCGCCGAGCCTGGCCGGTCCGCCGCGATCGTGGAAGCTGTCGCCCAGACAGACCACCAGCGCCGGGTTGCGCCGGGCGATCAGCCGCGTGAGGTTCAGGAGCGTCGCGCGGGTATCATAGGGTGGCAGGAAACTCTTGCGCACTTTGCGCACACCGAAGCTTGAGGCCTTTTCCAGGTGCAGGTCGGAGACGATGAGCGCCCGCCGGTCGGCGATCCATGCCGCGCCGGCCGGGTCGAGGGCGATGCGCGTGCCGGCCAGATGCACGGCAAGGTCAATCATGTCGGACCGGCCGCCGCCCCCTTGCGCCGGCTCCGGCGCCGCCGGCAATTGTCCCGGACATGTCCTGGCGCTCGCTGCCACTGTTGCCGCCCCCGTTCCCGGTTTCGCCGTCCCGTTCGCCGTCCCGGCCTTCGCGCGCAAGGCCCGATGCTTCGGCGATCAAATCGTCCTGAGCCTCGCCGGCAACGGCCTCCCGCCCGATATCGAGCAGGATCGGCACCGCCAGCGGCGAAACCCGGTCGAGCCTTTGATGCACGATTCGCCCCCGGATGCGCGACAACATTTCGCCCAGCCGCCGAATGTCGAGCAAGCCGGCGGCGGCATCGTTGCGGGTTGCCTGGAGCAGGATGTGGTCCGGTTCGTGGGCCCGCAGCACATCATAGATGAGGTCGGTGGAGACCGTGACCTGGCGGCCGGATTTTTCCTGGCCCGGATGGCGGCGCTCGATCAGGCCCGAAATTACAGCGCAGGTGCGAAAGGTCCGCTTCAGCATGTAGGAATCGGCGAGCCATGCCTCCAGGTCGTCGCCCAGCATGTCCTCGTCGAAAAGCGTGTCGAGGTCGGGTTCGCCGCGGGCGAACAGCGCGCCCATGTCGGCGAGCGCCCACACCGCGATCGAATAGTCCGACGCCACGAAACCGAGCGGCCGCGCGCCGGCCCGTTCCAGCCGTCGCGTCAGCAGCATGCCCAGCGTCTGATGGGCCAGCCGGCCCTCGAAGGGATAGGCCGCCATGTAGAACTTGTCGGCCCGCGGGAACGTCTCCACCAGAAGCTGGTCGCGGCGCGGCAGCTGCGATTTCTCCGCCTGCAGCCGCAGCCAGCCGGCGACCTGGGGCGGCAATTGGCGCCAGCTTTGCTGATCGGCCAGCATGCCGCGCACCACATCGGCCAGATAGGTGGAAAGCGGGAATTTGCCGCCGGCATAGGAGGGGATGCGGGCATCCTCGGTTTCCGCCGGGGTGACATAGACGGTGTTTTCGCGAATGCCCTCAAACCGCAGCGTTCTGCCGGAGAACCGGAACGTGTCGCCGGCGACCAGCGATTCGATGAACCCCTCCTCGATTTTACCCAGCGCCCGCCCGCCCCGGCCGATGGATGAGACACGGCGGATTTGCCGCACGATCAGCATCGGCGCTTCCACGATGGTGCCGACGTTCAGCCGGTACTGCTGGGCGATGCGCGGATGGGTGAGCGCCCACAGGCCGTCCTTGCGCCGCCGGATGCGGGCGTGGCGCTCATAGGCGCGCAGCGCATAGCCGCCGGTGGCGACGAAATCCACACAGCGCTCAAAGGTCTCCCAGGAGAGCCCGCGATAGGGTTCCGCCGACCGCACTTCGGCGTAAAGCGCGGTGGCGTCGAACGGCTCGGCCACCGCCGCCCCGAGAATGTGTTGGCACAGCACATCGAGCGCCCCGTCCTTCAGGGCCGGCGTGTCCTGGTGGCCGAGATAGTTGGCATTGAGCGCCGCCTGGCATTCCAGCACCTCGAATCGGTTGGCCGGCACCAGCAGGCCGTGCGAGGGCTCGTCCATGCGGTGGTTGGCGCGGCCGATCCGCTGGGCCAGCCGGCTCGCCCCCTTCGGCGCGCCGACATGCACGACCAGATCGACATCGCCCCAGTCGATGCCGAGGTCCAGTGTCGATGTCGCCACGACGGCCCGCAGGTTGCCGGCCGCCATCGCCGCCTCCACCTTGCGGCGCTGGCCCTGGTCGAGCGAACCGTGGTGGAGGGCGATCGGCAAGCTGTCGTCGTTGGCCGCCCACAGGCCCTGAAACAACAGTTCCGCCTGGGATCGGGTGTTGACGAAGAGCAGGGTCGTGCGGTGGGCCTTGATCGCGTCATGGATGGCGGGAATCGCGTGGCGCGCCGAATGGCCCGACCAGGGAATCCGTTCCTCTGTCTCGATAATCGCGATGTCCGGCGGCGCGCCGCCGGCGACCTCGATTCGCTCGGCGAAATTTCGTTCCGGCGGCCGGTGCGTGTCCGGATCCTGGGGCACCAGCCAGGCGCACAGATCGTCCGGCGTCGCCACGGTCGCCGACAGGCCGATGGTCCGCAACCCCGGTGAAAGCGCCCTGAGGCGCGCCAGCCCGAGCGCCAGCAGGTCGCCGCGCTTGGATACGACCAGCGAATGAAGTTCGTCGAAGATCACCGTGTCCAGCCGCGAGAAGAACCGGCGGGCGTCCTTTTGCGCGATCAGCAGCGCGATCTGCTCCGGTGTCGTCAGCAGGATGTCGGGCGGCACGATTCGCTGCCGCCGCCTTTTGTGGGCCGATGTGTCACCGGTGCGGGTCTCCACGCGCACCGGCAGGTTCATTTCGGTGACCGGCCGGGTCAGGTTGCGCTCGATGTCGACGGCCAGCGCCTTGAGCGGCGATACGTAGAGCGTGTGCGGCCCGAACACCGGCCGGCCGGGCGGTGCCGGACCCGCCTCGTGCAATGCGACAAGGCTCGGCAGGAAGCCGGCCATGGTCTTGCCCGCGCCGGTCGGTGCGATCAGCAGCACCGAGCGGCCGGCATGCGCCCGGGCCAGGAGATCCAGCTGGTGCGGCCGCGGCCGCCAGCCGCGAGCCGAAAACCAGTCTTCGAAGATCGCCGGCAGCAGTCCGCCGCCCTTGGCGGCCGCATCGGCTGTCCGGTTCCCGGTGCCCGTCATGGCCCGGCACTCCCTATCCAGCCATCGGGGGATATCGCTGGTTCATGGACATGAGGTACTGCCCGGGATCGATCCTGTCGAGGCGTCTCCGGGTGGTGGACTCTGAGTGCTATTGGGAAGATAGTTGACTCAAAGGGGCAATCCACCGGTACGACAGGCATCCGCCGCACGGATGGGATGATTGCGAGGCACGATGGCCAGGGACAAGGCGAAGAAAAAGCGCGGCGGCAAAAAGGCCCGGCGCAAGAAGGCCCGCAAGGCCGCGGCCGGATCCGAAGCCCTCCTGTCCGGCGCCGATCGGGCTGTCGCCATCGACATCGACGTGCACCGCCGCATCGAGGCCGCGCGGTTGTCGTTTGAGGAGACCGATAACGCCATTCTCCGCCGCCTGCTTGGCCTGGATGGCGGCGCCGATGCGGCCGGCCGGGCGATCGGGGGCATGCCGGACAAGGGCGCCCGCGCCAAGGGTGGCGGCGCCGCGGAAGGCGGCTGGACGAAGATCAGCCGCAACGGCCAGGTCGTCTTCCTGCCCGACGGCACCAGGTTGCGCGCCGCCTATGGCGGCATCGCCTTTACCGGCCGCATCGAAAATGGCGCCTGGAAGGTCGCGAACGGCCGGTACACATCGCCGTCGGCGGCCCTGAACGCCGTCGCCCGTACCCGCGCCGGCGGCCCGGTCAATCTCAACGGTTGGCGGCACTGGGAGGTCCTGCCGCCCGGTGCCGGGGTCTGGGTGCGGCTGCGCGATCTCTGACGGGTCCCGCCCGTATCCGGCCCCTATCCCGCCCGTATCCCGTCTGACGTCGGTTCAAGCAATGGTTGATGGTCGGTTAACCTGCCGGAATCGGTTTCCCGCCAAGTCCCTCCAAGGCCATGAAAAGGCGGGTTTTTCGGTCACGTCCCGGCCGGCGCGGACTCAAGAAACCGGTTGAACGGCCATCCGCGCGCCGCCGCCCGCGCAACGGAAATTTCATCACCCGGTGCTTGGGTGGGCAGACCTGTTTGCGGAGATTTCGCCATGCTGTCACCCGACCTGATCGAACGGCTGCGCAACCGAGCCGCCGATCCCGAACGCCGCGCCGATGCGCCCGACCCGGCAAGGCTGGCTGCCGACTATCCCGTGGTCGAGATCGAAAGTCCGGTCGGCACCCTGGCGATGGGCACCGGCGGACACCGGCCGGAGCCGGCCGCGCCGTCGCCGTTGCCAAGCCCGGCGAGCGAGGCGACTGTTGCCGAAGTCGAACGCCGGCTCCCATTTCCCCTGCCGGCGGAATTGCGGCAGCTCCACACCTGCGTCGCCGATGGTGGTTTCGGGCCGGGAAGCGGCTTCCTGGCGCTGCACGAAATCGCCGATCGCTATGCCGGGTTGTGCGCCGAACCCCAGGGCCAGGGCGGCCAGATCTGGCCGGTGCACCTGTTGCCGGTCAACACCTACGATCTGGGGGCCGACTGCTACGACACCCGCACCGGCGCGATCGTTTATTGGGACGAGGAATCCCTGGCCGGGGGCCCCGACGATGCGGTCTGGCACCGCGCCTTCCGGCCGGCGGCCGAAAGCCTCGCTGGGTATCTGGAATCCTGGCTGGCCACCGCGCCGCCGCGCAACGGGCGCTATGTCGCCGCCGCCGAGGCCGGCTTTCCCGGGTTGGCCGGCGATATCGACATGGCCACGGTCGAACATCTTCGCCGCAGTCTCGCCATTGTCGGCGGCCAAAGCGCCGCCGAGCGCGCCGCCATCGGCCTGCCGGAGACCGGCTGGGAGGAGGCCATGTGCGAGCTGATCGGGGTCGACCCGGCCATCTACCTAAAGCTCGCCCGCGCCTAGGCGCCGGGCCGGCGGCCCGGTCCGCCGCCGGGGGTCTGCGACCGGCCTAGTAGCGCGAGAAGAACGGGTCGTGACGTTCGCAGATATACCGGATCTGGCACCGCGGCGCATCCACCGTCGCCTCATAGGTCGGCCGCGCCCGCTCGTTGAAGTCGCAATAGCTGGTGCTGGCGACAAACCGCGCGAAACGGGTGTTTGTGATTGACATCACGATGGCGCCGGACTGCCGGATCGTGGCGTTGACCTGGCCGCAGGTCATCTGCCGGATATCAGGTCGGGCATTGGCCTGGGATGCGATCAGCACCGACGCGATCGCAATGAAAAGGATTGCGCCGAGCGCCCCGGCGCGGACCGGCTTCCAGCGGCTGCCGGATGCGCGAAAGGAAAATTGGGTCATCATCGTCTCCAAGTGAACACATGAAGTCCCGCCGCGGGCGGCAGGACCAATCGTTCCCCGATCCTATCGTGGCCATGTTGGCCGACGATGTCGATCCGTGTTTCAATTGTTTCAGTTTCCGGTTCCCGATCGCTGCCGTTCGCGCGGTGCGTCGCCCCTTGCCGCGCCGGCTGCGAATCTTTAACCATCGCCCGTGCCGGATCGGCGATCCGGGCAGGGCGCACGAGACGGCATCGACCACCCCGGAGAGGCAATTTCATGTCGGGACTGTCACGATTTCTAGGCGATACCCCGCTCAGGGTGTTTTTCCGCCTGCTTGTTCTTTCCTTTGTCGTCGGCCTTGTGCTGGCCGCGCTCAATATCCATCCCTTCGAGGTCTATGATTGGGCCCGGCACATGGCGCTGCGCATATACGACATGGGCTTTGAAGCCTTCGAGCGCGCTTTTGGCTACCTCGTTTTGGGCGCCATGATCGTCATTCCGGTGTTCCTGATCATGCGCGTGTTCAAGCTCGGCCGCGGACGCGGCGGCGGCTGAAAAGGCCGCGCATGGGTGCCGAACCGCAACAGCCGGCGGCCGCCGGCCCGCACACGCTGGCCCAGGCGGCCAATCCCAACGCCTTCCGCGTCACCGGCCGCACCGTGATGGCGATCGCCATCCCCATGACCTTCGCCTATCTGGCCGTGCCGCTGGTCGGTCTGGTCGACACCGCGGTCATCGGGCAGCTTGGCGTGCCGGCATTGATCGGCGGCATCGCCGTCGGGGCCCTGCTTTTCGATATCCTGTTCACCACCTTCAATTTCCTGCGCGGCGGGACCACCGGCCTCACCGCGCAGGCGCTGGGCGCCGGCGACCGGCCGGAGATCATCGCCGTACTGGCCCGCGGCCTGATCCTGGCCGCCCTGTGCGGCCTGGCGGTTGTCGCGCTGCAGCGGCCGTTCATCGAATTCGGCCTGTGGGCAATGGACCTGGAGCCGGCGATTTCCGGTCCGGCCCGCATCTATCTGTCCATCCGGATCTGGGCGACGCCGTTTGCCCTTGCCGGTTTCGTGCTCACCGGCTGGTTGCTGGGCCTGGCCCGGGCCGGGATCGTGATGCTGCTCCAGCTCGCCGCCGCGCTTGTCAATGTCGGACTGTCGCTGCTCCTGGTGATCGGCTACGGCTGGGGCGTGGTCGGGGTCGCCACCGCCTCCGTCGCCGCCGAGTTTGTATTGTTCGCCCTGTCGCTGGTCGCCGTCTGGTTCGCCTTGCCGGGCCGCGCCGGCGGCCGGGTCTGGCCCGGCTGGGCAAGGATCGCCCACAAACCGGCCTTTGCCCGCATCATCGCCGTCAATCGCGATATCATGATCCGCTCGTTCATACTCCTGTTTGTGTTTGCCTTCTTTGCCCGTGAAGGCGCCCGCCTCGGCGAGATCGTGCTGGCCGCGAATGCCATCCTGATGCAACTCGTCATCCTGTGCGCCTATTTTCTCGACGGACTGGCCACCGCCAGCGAGCAACTGGCCGGACGTGCCGTCGGCGCCCGCTACCGGCCGGCCTTTGCCCGCGCCGTCCGCCTGTCGCTGGCGTGGGGCGTCGGTACGGCAATGGCGTTGAGCCTCATCTATCTGGTCATCGGCAAGTGGCTGATTGCCGTGATGACGACCTCCGTTGAGGTACGCGAACTGGCCGCCGACTATCTCCTGTGGGCGTCGCTGGCGCCGCTCGCCGGCGCCGTCGCCTACATCATGGACGGCGTCTATATCGGCGCCACCTGGTCCAGGGAGATGCGCAACATGATGCTGCTTTCGGCGCTCGGTTTTCTTCTCGTCTGGGCCGTTGCCGTGCCGGTGATCGGCAATCACGGCCTGTGGCTGGCCGTGTATGTTTTCCTCGGCGCCCGCGGTATTACCCTGTACATGCAGCTGCCGCGGCGCAGCGCCGAAACCTTCGCCGCCTGACGGGCACCGGCTGCAAGGGCGCCTCAGCCCGTCCGCGACCAGGCCGCCGCCCAGCGCGCCGTCTCAATTCCCCGTGCCTGGCGGATATGAGTGAAATTGCGCTGCGCCAGCTCCCGCTTCAGCCCTGCGGCGATGCGTTGCGGCAGCGCCGGCCCCTCGTAGATCATCCCGGTGTAGAGCTGCACCAGATCGGCGCCGGCGGCGATTTTGCGCCACGCCGCGCGGGACCCGTCGACGCCGCCGACGCCGATCAGGATCAGGTCGTTTCCCGCCACCTGCCGCGCCCTGGCGAGCATGGCCGTCGATCGGTCGAAAAGCGGCGGTCCGGAAAGCCCGCCCGCCTGTTTCGCCTTGCGCCCGGTCTTCAGCCCGTCCCGCGCGATGGTCGTGTTGGCGATCACCAGCCCGTCGACGGCGGCCCCGCGCGCTGCTTCGATGATCTGCAACAGCGCCGTGTCGTTGAGGTCCGGGGCGATCTTGACGAACAGCGGCACCGTCCGCCCAAGCCGGCCGGCGGCCGCGTCGCGCGCCTGCATCACGCGCTCCACGAGGGCCGCCAGCCCGTCGGCCACCTGCAGGTCACGCAGCCCCTCCGTGTTGGGCGAGGAGATATTGACGGTCAGATAGGCGCTGAGCGGCGCAAACCGTGTCACCCCGGCCGCATAGTCGGCGATCCGGTCCTCGCTGTCGCCGTTGGCGCCGATATTGACGCCGATGATGCCGCTGCGGCCGCGCCGGCGTTCCAGGTTGGCGGCGACCGCCGCGTGGCCGGCGCTGTTGAAGCCCAGGCGGTTGATGATCGCCCGGTCCGCCGGCAACCGGAAAAGGCGCGGCTTCGGATTGCCCGGTTGCGGCTTCGGCGTCACCGTACCGACCTCCACGAAACCGAAACCCAGCGACAGCAGCGCATCGGGCACCTCGGCGTTCTTGTCGAAGCCGGCGGCCAGCCCGATCGGATTGGGGAACACCCTGTCGATGAGGTCGAAGCTCAGATGCGCGTCGGGCGGCGCGGCCGGGCGGATCCGCCGCAGCTTCAATCCGTGGATGGCGAGCTTGTGCGCCCGCTCCGGATTGAGGCGGTGGAGGAGCCGCACGGAAAGCGGCTTGCGCGGCTTCTTTTCGCCCCGCCGATTGGCGCCGGCCGCAACGGCGCTCATGGCACGCCGTCCGGAAAGACCAGGCGGCCGGTCTTGTCGCGGGCCAGCGGTTCGGTGGAAACCGCCAGCGCGGGGTCGAGCGGGCCGTAATGGTGGGGGAACAGTGCGCCGCCGCGCGACGGCTCCCACCGCAGGGCAGTGCCCAGCGATGCGGCCGCGAACGCCACCAGCACAAGGCCGGTTTCGTCGGCAAAGTGCCGGGCCGCTGTCGCCCTGACCTGATCGGCGGCGGAAAGGTGGATGAAGCCGTCGCGCGCATCGACCGGCGCGCCGTCGTAGCGGCCTGCATTTTTGGCATTGGCCCAGTCGGCCTTTGCGCATATCTTGTAGACGAGGGCGGACATCGGGAACGGCACAATAGTGGGCCAGGATCAGACCGCAATCCTTAATTCTCCGCCGGCGTCGACCGGCGCGGCCGGCCGGTGCCGGCCCGGCATTTCCACCTCGCCGATCCTCCGCGGGAGCAAAGACCGTCCCGGCGGCGCAATCCGGCCCGGATTGCGCAAACGTCCGGCATCTGTACGCCAGGGAGTAGATCCATGACACGTTTTCGGGGCAGCGTTACCGCCCTATGCCTTTTGTTTCTCGCCACCGCGTCGTCGGCCCAGGATGCCGGCGCCGACAGCCGCTACGCGCTGATCCAGACCGCCGACGGCCTCATCCGTCTCGACACGAAAAGCGGCGAGGTTTCCCGCTGTACCGGCGACATCACGGCCCTGGCCTGCCGGCTCCTGCCTGACGAGCGCATGGCCTATGAGCGTGAAATCACCCGCCTGGAAGACCGCATCATCGCGCTGGAACGACGCCTCGACATGGACGGCGGCGAGGCCGGCCGCACACGCGGCATGGACTTGCCCAAGCAGGAGGACCTCGATGAGGCGCTGACGCTGGCCGAACAGATGATGCGCCGGTTTTTCGACATGGTCCGCGGCCTCAAGGACGACATGGAGACCGATCGGCTGTGAGGGCGTTTCCCGCTGCCGGCCCAACGAGTGCCGGGAGGTTGCGCCATGGCCGGGATTGAATTGGGCGAAATGACCGGCCCTGTGGCGGCGGCGCGGCAGTTCAGGCGCGAACTGCGCGTCACACCGGCCGCAACCGGGTTCACCGATCTGACGGCCGTCCTGGCGGCGGTTGTCCGCGATTTCGGCGCCGGCGACGGGCTGCTGAACCTCTTCCTCCGCCACACGTCGGCCTCGCTGACCATCCAGGAAAATGCCGACCCGTCGGTCCTCGCCGATCTCGCCGACGCGCTGGCCGGCCTGGCGCCGCAGGGTCCGCACTGGCGCCATGGCAGCGAGGGGCCGGACGACATGCCCGCCCATGTCAAGACGATGCTCACCGATCTGTCGCTGACCATCCCCGTTGCCGCTGGCCGCATGATGCTTGGCACCTGGCAGGGCATCTATCTGGTCGAACATCGCGCCCGGCCCCGTGCGCGCACCCTCATCGCCTCCTATTGCGGAAGCTGACCGGACTTGCCTTTGCGCGCCCGCAGGGCAGGGCGCCCGGGCCGGGATCAGGGGGTCATCTGGGCGGACAGCTCGTGCCGCCGCGTTCGCGCGCCGCGCGGCCGGTCACCCTGTGTCGCCCAGCGCGCCTGGCGGGCCGGATCGTTGAGATACGCCTTGGCGTCGCCGCCGATTCCCAGGAACGACAGCATCACCGCCGCCAGCCACAGCGCCACCGCCACACCGGCCGTCCAGCGTGCAAACCACACATAGGCGTCCCGCAGCACCGTCGAGGCAGCCCACTGGGCATAAGCTTCCGCCGGCCGCTCGTCCTTGTCCAGATAGAGCCACATTTCCGTCTTCCGGTAGTCCGTGGTCAGCGCCGAGCGGGCTTTCATGAGCAGGATGGCCAGCACGATCAGCACCAGAATACCGCCGGCCCTGACCGCCATCAGCGGATCGAAGGCCAGGCCCGCCATGACGCACAGGATCGCCAGACCGCCAAAGCCGACGGCCCGGCCCACGGTCTGAAATGCCACTTCGCGCAGCCGGTCCATGGGCAAAGCTTAGGCCCGGCCACGGGCCGGCGCAATCGGCGGCCGATCACAGCTTGTTCAGCAGGCGCCGCGTTCGAAACAGCGGCTGACGCGTCTTGCCGCCACGCCGGATCGGCCCGCTCAGCCGCTGACCAGGTCGATGGCGTGGATGATGCCAGGCAATGCCAGGATCGCCGTGCAGGCGAGCCAGATATAGAGGCTGATCGCGTCGGATTCGGTGCGCCCTGTGATGCGTTCAAACAGCGCCGCCGGAACGCCGCCCAGCATCACCGTCAGCAAGGCCGCAAACAGGGTCGCGAAAAAGACGACCAGCCCCTTCAGGCCGAGGACCAGCAGCGAAGCGGCCAGGATCTCCGCCAGCGGTTTGGCGATCGCGATCATGATCGGCGAAAGCATGCCCGACACGATGCCGAAGGCGCCGATGCCGAAGATCAGATATTCCCGGTTCATGTCCGCCGGTCCCCGCCGAGAGTGAAAATACCGGTCATTGGCCGCGCCCTCACGTGATCGGCTGTATCGGTGCAAGATTGCTCTGCACCATGAACACATTGAAGGCCTGGCGCACGACCAGCACCCAAAGGAACGTGAATATGACCAGCACCTGCGGCGGCACCGCCCGCGGTGTGATCACGGCCGCCGCCCGCACCACCGGATCTGTCAGCCGGCAGAAGGCGCGCCAGATATAGTTGGTCGACTCCGGCGAAAAAAAGAACGCCAGCACCAGCCGCCCCAGCAATGTGTACATGAGCAAAGCCAGCACATAGTTGGGCACATGGAAGTACCAGTAGAGGAGAAACGGGTTTTCGATGGCTGTTCGTCCTGATCGTTGCCGGCGATATTCGACGCCGGCTTTCAAGCACAAACCGCCGGCCAATCAAAGTGCGATCTGTCAGTGGTCACCCGGCCGGCGCCGGCGCCGCAGAAAAAAAGCGGGGCCGTGAGGCCCCGCCCGTTCTTGTCAGGTCAACCAGTCTACACGCCTGAGGTCGACGGGGTCGCATCCTCGCCGGCATGGGCGACGACGCCGCCGGAAGGCCGCCGGACCTCGTCGATGAAGTCCTGCATCTCCTGCGAGGGCTCCGGCGTCATCTTGGAGACCAGGATCATGACGATGAACCCGATCGGCAGGCCGAAGACGGCCGGGATCCAGACACTGATTCCCAGGATCGGATCGTTGCCGAATCCCAGAGGCGGGGCCGCCGAGTAGATCAGGTAGGCCAGACAGCTGCCGAAGCCGGCAATCATGCCCCAGATCGCACCGGCGGACGTGCATCGCTTCCACCAGATTCCCAGCATCAGGGCCGGGAAGTTGCCGGCCGCCGCCAGCGAGAACGCCCAGGCCACAAGCCCGAGGATATTCGGTGGTGCGAACGTCGCCGTGATCGCCCCAAGAATGGCGACACCGAACAGGATGATGCGGGCGACGACCAGACGACGGCTCGTCGGGGCGTTCGGATCGATCATCCGGTAGTAGATGTCGTGGGACAGCGCGTTGGCCATGGCCAGCAGCAGGCCATCGGCGGTCGACAGCGCCGCCGCCAGGCCGCCGGCGCCGACCAGGCCGGTGATGACGAAGGGCAGGCCGGCGATCTCCGGCGTTGCCACGACCACGATATCGCGGGTGATGGACAGGTCGGAGAACAGCACCGTGTCCTTGCCCGCGCACGCCGCCTGCACCGCCTCCAGCGATGCCGCCGCTGCGCCGCACAGCTTCACTTTGCCGGTTTCACCCCAGATATAGACCCAGTCCGGCAGGTCGGTGAACGCCTGTCCGACAACGTTCTGGAAGATCTCCAGCTTCACGAAGGCCGCATAGGCCGGCGCCGTGAAGTAGAGCAGGAAGATGAAGAACAGCGACCAGCCCACCGATTTGCGCGCCTCGCGGACCGACGGGGTCGTGAAGAACCGCATCAGCACGTGCGGCAGCGAGGCGGTGCCGACCATCAGGCACAGGATCAGGGCAAAGAAGTTGAAGCTCTCCTTTGACCAGAAACCGTTGCCGGCAAATGGCGCCAGATGCGATTTCGCCCCCGCCAGTGCATCCTTTGTCGCTTCCAGCGCCGCAATGTCCTGCAGCGCCTGCCCGTACATGATCTGCGGGATCGGCACGCCGTACTGTTTCACCGACATCCAGATCGCCGGGATCAGATAGGCGATGATGAGCACGATATACTGGGCCACCTGGGTCCAGGTCACCGCCCGCATGCCGCCGAGCATCGAGCACAGCAGGATGCCGGCCAGGCCCAGGAACACCGCGTAATTGTAGGGGATGCCCAGGAACCGCTCGGCGATCAGGCCGGTGCCGCGGATCTGCGCCACCACATAGACGAACGAGGCCGCCAGCAGCACGATGATGCCGATGAAACGGGCCAGGTTGCCGCCATAGCGGGCGGCCAGGAAGTCGGGCACAGTATAGGCGCCGAACTTGCGCAGATAGGGCGCGATCAGCACCGCCACCAGCACATAGCCGCCGGTCCAGCCGAGCACGAAGGCCAGTCCGTCATAGCCAAGCGCATAGAGCGTGCCCGCCATGGCCAGGAACGAGGCCCCCGACATCCAGTCGGCGCCGGTCGCCATGCCGTTGTAGACGGCCGGCACCCGCCGCCCGGCAACATAATATTCCGACACCTGCATGGTCCGCGACAGGATGCCGATACCGGCATAGATCACCAGCGTGAAGCCGACGAACAGATAGCCGATGATGGCGTTGGGCACGCCGACCTGTTCAAGAATCGCCAGCAGAATGACGAATGCGAAAAAGCCCCCGGTATAGATCCCGTAGATCTTCCCGAGGTTGGAGATGAAGTCGCCTCCACCTGAAGTTTGCGTTGCCATTGCTGCCTCCTATTCCTCTTCGGCGACGCCATGTTCGACGTCGATGGCGTTCTGCCGCGAGGCGAACCAGAAAATCAGCACCACGAACGCGATCAGCGAGCCCTGCGCGGCCATGTAGAAGCCGAGCGGAAAGCCCAAAATGACAATGTTGTTCAGTGCATCGACGAAGAAATGGATCAGGAAGCTGAATATGAACCAGATGATCAGCGACGTGATCATCAGCCCCCTGGTTTTTGCCCACCAGGCTGTATCGTTTTCTGAAGACATGCGCGATTGCCCTCCCTCGGATATGGCCCGCGCGGATAACGCGGTCCGTGAACGGAGGCATGTCGATCACGCCTCCTCGCTCGGCATGGCGCGCATGCACCGATGCCTGTCGGCGACAAAATTACCATTTCGGCGAACCGGGCTGGATAAGACTTTCGGTTAACAGGGGATAACCGGCAAGTTTGCGCCGCCGATCGCCCGGTTTGCCTCGGTTGCGGCTCGGCATCGCCGCGCCGGTTGTTTGCCCGCGGCGGCAAGTCTGCTAGTCATGTGGTGTCGGCGTTGCGAGCGCCTCCGCAGATGCGGCAAAGGCGGCCCGGCGGCGGCGTTGGGGGAACCGACATGGCCGACCGTCAAATATTCATTATCGCTGACGACCATCCGTTGTTTCGCGACGCCTTGCGCCAGACGGTGACGGAGGGGTTCGCCGGCGCCCGGATCATCGAGGCCGGCAGTCTGCAGCAGGTCGCCGACGCCATCGAGGCGGCGGTGGAGCCCGATATCGTTCTGTTTGACCTGAAGATGCCCGGTGTGCGCGGCTTTTCCGGCCTGATGTTCCTGCGCGCCCAGTATCCTGCGGCGCCGATCTGCGTCGTGTCCGCCTCCGATGATGCCGCCACGATCCGCAACACCCTGCAGTTGGGGGCATCGGGATTTGTCTCCAAGTCGGCGCCGCCTGGCGAGATCCGCGATGCCATCGCCGCCATTCTCCAGGGTGGCCGCTGGGTGCCGGCCGGCCTGACCGAAACCGGCGACGGCGATGGCGTGGCCGAACGCCTCAAGAGCCTGACGCCCCAGCAGGTGCGGGTGCTGATGATGCTGTCGGAGGGATTGCTCAACAAGCAGATCGCCTATGAGCTCGGCGTATCGGAGGCCACCGTCAAGGCCCATGTTTCCGCCATCCTGCAAAAACTCAAGGTGCCCAACCGCACCAAGGCCGTTCTCGTCGCCGCCGAGATCGAGACCGGCGACTGGCGCGAATTGCAGACCCCCGGCTGACACCGGCCGATGTCCGGGCGGCTATTCTGCCGCCGCCACCCCCGCCGCATCGCCGGTTTGCCTGGGCGCCGTTTGCGGCCGTTCCGCCGGCGCATTGTCCGCCGCGCCCTCCGCCGCCGCGTCATCGCCCGCCGCAACGTCCGCCGGGCGGCCGGCTGTCGTTTCCGCCGACCACTGCGCCATAAGCGCCCGCAGCGCCGCCGGTTTGACCGGTTTGTTCAAGACACGCACCCCGGCCCGGGATGCCGCCGCGCGCACGTCCTCCGACCGGTCCGCCGTGATCAGGATCGCCGGGATGTCGGCGCCGAATTTCCATCTCAGGTCGGTGATCGCGGTCAGCCCGTTGCCATCGTCCAGATGGTAGTCGACGAGCAGAAGCTCCGGCACGGCGTCGGCCGTCTTCAATTGCCGCTGGGCCTGTTTTGCGCCTGTCGCCAGTATCGGGCGCGTTTTCCAGCCGGTCAGCAGCGCCTTCATGCCGGACAGGATGTTTTCGTCATTGTCGATGCACAATACGATCATGCCTTCGCGCGCCGCCGCATTGACAGCCGCAGCGACCGGCTTGCCGGCCGCCGCCGGCGTACCGCTGGCAAGCGCAACGGCGACCGTCACCCGTGTGCCCTTGCCTGGTGCGGAGTGGACGGCCAGCGGGCAGTCCAGCGCCCCGGCGATCCGCTGCACGATCGACAGCCCCAGCCCCAGCCCCGGTGCCGCCTGGGCCCCGGCGTCCAGTCGCTGGAACTCCGTGAAGGCCGCCATTTGGTCCGCTTCGGCGATACCGATGCCGGTGTCGGCAATCTCCAACGACACCGCCCCGCGCCGGCGCCGGCAGCCGACCACGATGCGGCCGGTGCTGGTGTATTTGATTGCGTTTGAGACGAGGTTTTGCGCCAGCCGGTGCAGCAGGTGCGGATCGCTGCGCACCGAAAGCGACGAATTGACGATCCGCAGATCGAGCCCCTTGGCGCGCGCCTGCGGTTCGAATTCCACACGCAGTTTGTCCAGCAAGTCCTTGATGGCAAAGGGATGAATGTCCGGTTTCAGGCGCCCGGTATCGAGTCGCGACAATTCCAGCACCGCCTGGAAGATATCCTCCACCGAATCCAGCGCGGCACCCAGATTGCCGGCAAGGCCGCGCTGATCCGGCTCGGCAATCCGGTCCGACAGCGCCGTTGCATAAAGCCGGGCTGCGTTGAGCGGTTGCAGGATGTCGTGACCGGCCGCGGCAATGAACCGTGTCTTGCCGATATTGGCTTCTTCTGCGGCGCTGTTCGCCTTCTCCAGAGCCGCGTTCGCCCGTTCCAGCTCCTCGGTCCGCTCCGCCACCCGCTTTTCCAGCATCGCGTTGGCCCGGTTGAGTGCGGTTTCGGTCCGCACCCGCTCTGAGATGTCCCGGATCGCCAGCGTCAGCCCGTCTTTGCCGATCCGTGCCGGTTTCACCTCGATCGCCCGGCCGCTCTCCGCATCGGCGAGCACGGTCGGTTTCATCTCGTCGGCCAGCGGCTGGATGCGTTCGTCGGCGAGCGCCGCCAGGTCGCCTTGCGCGAACAGGCCGCTTTCCGACAGGTGCCGGAAAATGGCCGTGAGCGGCGTCCCGACCTGACCGAATTCCGGCGGCAGGTCGAGCAGCGTGCGGAACGGCTTGTTCCAGCATATCAGCCGCAGGTCGGCATCAAAGGCCGCCGCCCCGTCGGACATCCGGTCGAGCACTGTCTGCAGCAGGTCGCGATTGTAGTGCAGCGCTTCGCTTGCTTCCGACAACAGCTCGTGGGCTGCGGACGGACGATCGCGGTTGACCAGCAGCGACAGGATCAGCCGCGATGAGGCCGCGCCGACCGCGCTGGCCAGCAGCTGTTCGGCGAATTGCAGGTAGGAATAGTCGATCCGCTGGCGCGGCTGTGCTGTGCGCCCGGTCTCCCGGCAATAGCGTTCCAGCGACCGTTTCGTCCGCTCCGGGCCCAGATAGCGGGCGATCGTTTCGGTCAACTCGCCGACGGTGACGTTGGTCTGCATGCGCCGCGGCACCGGCGACGGATTGCGCTCCGCCGGCACGAAAATGTTTGCCTGCAGCCGTTCGATGAGCTTGGCCGGACGGCTGAGCGAACCCAGCGCCATCGCCGTGATATTGGCGAGCAGGCTCCAGAACACGCCATGGGCCAGCGGATCGAAGGAAATCGCAAACAGTGCCTGCGGCCGGAACAGCGACAGGCCGAACGGCCCGTGTTCGATGATGGCCATCGGCAACAGCCCGGCCGTGGCGAATGTCGGCAGCAGCAGTGTATAGGCCCACACCGCAAGGCCGGCGCACATGCCGCAAATCGCGCCGCGCGCCGTCGCCCGGCGCCACAGCAAGCCGCCGAAAAAGGCCGGCGCCAGTTGCGCGATCGCGGCGAACGACAACAGGCCGATGGAGGCCAGCGCCGCCGTGCCGGCCACCCGGTAATAGCCGTAGCCCAGGAGCAGCACGGCGACGATGGCCGCCCGCCGCACATGGAGGATGAACCGGCCCATGTCGCTCGGTTGCCGTCCGGCCAGGCGCCGCCTTACCACCGCCGGCAGCACCACCTCGTTGGAAATCATGATACCCAGCGCCACGCTGGCGACGATCACCATGGCTGTCGCCGCGGAGAGCCCGCCGATAAAGGCGATCAGCGCGATGAGGCTGTTGCCGGCGGCGCGCGGCAGTTCCAGCACGAACAGGTCGGCGTCGATGGAGGTGCCGAAGGTCAGCGTCCCGGCCACCGCGATCGGCACGACGAACAGGTTGATCGCCACCAGATAGGCGGGAAACAGCCACGCCGCCCGTCGCAATTCGTTCCCGGCATTGTTTTCCACGAACACGATATGGAACTGCCGCGGCAACAGGATGACCGCGATGAAGGCGAGTGTCGTCATCACGATCCAGTTGCCGCCGGACAGGTCGCGGCGAAACGTTGCCGTAACCGCCTCGTTCGCCATCGCCTGCCGCAAAAGGTCGCCCGGCCCGTCGAACAGCGCGAACGTGACATAGGCACCGACGATAAGGAATGCGAACAGCTTGACCACCGCCTCCGTCGCCACAGCCAGCATCATCCCGTCCTGATGTTCCGTCGCGTCGGTGTGCCGGGTGCCGAACAGGATGGCGAACAGCGCCAGCGCGCAGGCCACCAGAAGCGCGATGTCGCCGAGCACCGGAAACGGCCCCAATTCGCCGGCCGCGCCCAGGCCCGGGACCAGCGCCGACACCGAGGACGAAACGGCCTTCAGTTGCAGCGCGATATAGGGCACCGCCCCGATTACGGCGATGGTCGTCGCCACCACCGCCACCGCCTGGCTCTTGCCGTAGCGGGCGCCCAGAAGGTCGGCCACCGATGTGATCCGCTCGTCCTTGCACAGCCGGACGACGCGCCTGAGGATCGGATAGCCGATCGTGAACATGAGGATCGGGCCGATATAGATCGGCAGGAAATCGAGACCGGAGGCGGCGGCCAGGCCGACGGAGCCGAAGAAGGTCCACGACGTGCAATAGACGGAGATGGCCAGTGCGTAGAGGTTGGGGCGCGACCGCTCCGGCCAGCGCAACGCGGCGCGGTCGCCGTAGGAGGCGATCGCGAACAGGATGCCGATATAGACGGCGGCGAGCACCACCGCGATACCGCCCGTATGCACCGTTTCACTCCCCTTCGGTTGCCGGGAACCGGCCCCGGACGCGATCCTATCACCGGCAAGGTTGTGAAAACAGGACCGCCAATGGTCGAGTTTAACCGGCTTGGCCCGTAGGATAGGGTGTTGACGGCAAGCGTGGTAAAACCACGTCCACCGCCGGATCGGAAACCGTACTGACCATGGGCCTGTTCGACTTTTTCAAGGCGCCGCCGCCGATAGCCGCACTGCCGGCCCTGGAGGACTTTCTCGACCAGCGCGCCGCGTTTCTGGTCCAGAAATGCGCCTACGAATATTCCCGCGCCCGCTCCGGCATCCAGTCGCGCAAGCTGTTCAAGGAGGCGGCGTTCAAGGCGGCGATCCAGGACACCGCCTGGACCAATTTCCCCCTCGGCCTGGAGTGGGTGAGCGTCATGGTCGAGCATGTGCTGCGCGATGATGCCGGCGGCCGCGCGCCGGCCATGCGCGAGGGCCTGAAGGCGGCCGCCGCCGCCGTCACCCACCGCTATCCGGTGCCGCGGGGTTTTGCCGTCGGTTTCTGGACCGAGGCCGCCGACCGCGTAACCCGTCGGATCGATATGGTGGGTGCCGCTCCCATGCTCCCGGTCAAGGACATCCCGCTCGCCGGCGCCGGCGAATTTATCGCCAACCTGCCGATCCATGAGGACATCCGCAAGGAGGACAGCACGCTCCTGACCAACAACCTTCGGTTCAACCTCTGCCGCGCCCATGACGAGTTCGCCGCCGCCGCCGATCGGGAAAACCTGGTCGCCGTGCTCGTCGCCGGAAAGCGCGACATCGCCTTGCCGTCGGTCGCCGGCGGCGGAGCAGCCAGCGATGCCGATCCGCGATAAGGCGGTCCCGCTTCTCGCCGTCGACGCCGTTGTTCTCGACCTGGAGACGACCGGGCTCGACACCCGCGCCGACCGGATCGTCGAAATCGGTGCCCTGAAGCTCAGGGCCGGCAAGGTTCCGGATATCGAAACGGTGTCGGCGCGCGGCGCAGCCCACACCGAGTTGTTTTCGCTCAGGGTCAATCCCGGCATTGCCATCCCGCCCGCATCCACCGCCATCCACGGGATTGCCGACGCGGATGTCGCTGACGCGCCGCAGACGGCGGAGGCGCTGGCCCGGCTCGCCGGTTTTCGCGGCGATTCCATGGTGATTGGCCACGCCATCGGCTTCGACCTCGCATTTTTGAAAGCCGAAACCGGGCGCACCGGCGGACAGTGGCCGCCGACACGGTCGCTCGACACCCGCATGCTGGCCGAAATCGCCCGGCCGGACCTTCCCGATTTCAGCCTCGAACTGGTGTGCGACTGGCTTGGCATCACGCCCCATGATCGCCATTCCGCGCTTGGAGACGTCATCGCCACCGCCGAGGTCTTCCTGGCTCTCGTGCCGCGCCTGCGCGACCGCAACATTCGCACGGTCGCCGAGGCGGAGGCGGCCTGCGCCACCATGCTGGAGACCGTCGACACCCATGCCGCCGCCGGCTGGATGGAACCCTCGCGGCCCGACACCGGCACCGACAATGCCGTCTCCACGATTGATTCCTATCCCTACCGCCACCGTATCGCCGAAATCATGAGCGCGCCGCCGCTCACGGTCGGTCCTGACAAGACGCTTCTCGATGCCGCCCGCCGCATGGATGCCGGGCGCGCCTCCTCGCTGTTCGTGACCGCCGAGGGTCAGCCGCCGGGGATCGTCACCGAGCGCGACATCCTGCGCGCCGTTGCCGCCGGCGGGCCTTCCGCCCTCGCTTCCGGCGTCGCAACCATCGCCTCACGCCCGCTCCAAACGGTGCCCGCGGAGGCGTATGTCTATCTCGCCATGGCCCGCATGGACCGGCTCAAGGTGCGCCATCTTGCTGTTGTCGACGAAAGCGGCGACCTGGCTGGCGCGGTATCCGCCCGCGATCTTCTGAAGCTGCGTGCCTCCGCCGCCATCCGTATCGGCGACGGCATCGAAAACGCCGCCGACATCGGCGAGCTCGCCTCCATCTGGGCCGACCTGCCCGCGGTTGCCGAAACGCTGGTCGGCGAGGCGATCGACGGCCGCCAGGTGGCCGGCATCATCAGCCAGGAGTTGCGCACGCTGACCTGTCGTGCCGCCGTCATGGCGGAAGCGCGCATGCGCGCCGGCGGTGCCGGAGATCCGCCACAGCCCTACGCGGTCCTGGTGCTGGGTTCCGGCGGCCGGGGCGAAAGCCTGCTGGCCATGGACCAGGACAACGCCATTGTTTTCGCAAGCGGCGAGCCCGGCGGCGAAGCGGATCGCTATTTCGCCGAACTCGGCCGCCACATGTGTGCCATCCTCGACGAAGTCGGTGTCCCGCTGTGCAAGGGGGGTGTCATGGCGCAGAACCCCGAATGGCGCGGATCCATGGCGACATGGCGGGAGCGGATCGAGACCTGGGTGCGCCGCTCCGCGCCCGGCGATCTCCTGTCTGTCGATATCTTCTTCGACATGACGGCGGTCCACGGAGATGCCGCCATGGCCGAAACCCTGTTCGCGGAGGCCTATGCGCTCGGCGGCGAGGATCCCGCCTTCGCCAAGCAACTCGCCGCGGCAAGTGCCGATTTCGCCGGCGCCTTTGGCCTGTTCGGCAAGCTGCGCACGGACAACGGCCGCATCGACCTCAAGACGGCCGGCCTGTTTCCGATCGTCTCCACTGCCCGTGTCCTGGCGATCTGCCACGGCATCGCGCGCCGGAACACCCGCAATCGCCTGTCCGCCCTGGTGGCGGCAAGGATCGGCGGCGAAACTGACCTTTTGCGCTTTGACGCCGCCCACGAGATCGTCCTCACCCGCATCCTGGCGCAGCAGATCGCCGACATTCACGCCGGCCAGCCGCCCGGCAACAAAGTGGCGCTGAAAGGTCTCAAGCGTGACCAGCGCGACGCCCTGCGCGATGCCCTTGGCCACCTGCGTGCCGCCGACAGCCTGGTGCGCGATCTTCTGTTCCGTGCGCCCGGCTGATATGGGATAAGTCGGCCTGCGGCCGAAGATTCGAGGCCGGCCGGATTCCGGGAATCGACGGGGAGAAGACAGATATGTTGAAGGAGTTCAGGGAATTTGCGGTCAAGGGCAACATGCTCGACATGGCCGTCGGTATCGTCATCGGCGCCGCGTTCGGCGCGATCGTGTCGTCGCTTGTCGATGATATCGTCATGCCACCGATCGGCATGCTTTTGGGCGGTGTCGATTTTGCCCAGATGTTTGTGATCCTGAAGGGCGAGGGCGACTTCGCCACGATCGAACAGGCCAGGGAAGCCGGCGCGGTGACCTGGAACATCGGCCTCTTCATCAACGCCATCATCAAGTTCGTGATCATCGCCTTCACCCTGTTTCTGGTCGTGCGGTCCTTCAACGCCAGGAAAAAGAAGGAAGAGGAAAAGGCGACGCCCGCCGAACCGCCCAAGCAGGAGGTGTTGCTGACCGAAATCCGGGATCTGCTGGCCGGCAAGGACTGACCGGCGGCGACCGGCCTGAATTGGGGCGCCTGACCGGCCATATCGTCGGGGCCTGGTCGGTCTGGCCATGCCGGTCGCACGTCATCGCATGTTCCGGCGGGCGGTCGGGCCGGGCCGCCCGGTTCGCTTTGCGGAAATCCGGCGGGAGACGGAATTGAACACACTGCCCAATCTGCGCGAAAGCCTGAGCGAACAGGCCCGCCAAACACCGGATTCCGGTATCGTCGAGATATTCGACTATGGCCGCCAGCGGCCGGGTCTGATCCCGCTATGGGCCGGCGAGGGCGACCGGCCGACGCCGCAATTCATCTGCGATGCCGCCGCGAAATCGCTGAAAAACGGCGAAACCTTTTACACCTGGCAACGCGGCATCCCGGAGCTGCGCGCCGCGCTCGCCGCCTATCATGCCCGCCAGTACGCCCGCCCGTTCACCGCTGACCGCTTCTTCGTCACCGGTTCCGGCATGCAGGCGATCCAGATCGCCGTTGCTGCCATCGCCGCCCCTGGCGCCGAAATCGTCGTGCCCACCCCCGCCTGGCCCAACATCACCGCCGCCCTCACCGTACGCGGCGCAAAGCCGGTCGCTGTGCCGATGCGGTTTGGCAATGCCGGCTGGCAACTCGACATAGACCGGCTGTTTGCCGCCACGGGCCCGCAGACCGTCGCCATCTTCCTCAATACGCCGGCCAATCCCACCGGCTGGACCGCCTCGGCCGACGAGCTTGCCGCCATCCTCGAATTTGCCCGCCGGCACGACCTGTGGATTGTTGCCGATGAAGTCTACAACCGTTTCTTCTATGCCGGCGCGCGGGCCCCGTCCTTTCACGACTTATGCCGGCCCGACGACCGCATCCTGTTCACCAACACGTTTTCCAAGAACTGGGCCATGACCGGGTGGCGGGTCGGCTGGCTCGCCGCGCCCGCCGAACTCGGCCAGACGATCGAAAATCTCATCCAGTATTCCACGTCCGGTGTCGCCGTATTCATGCAGCGGGCGGCGGCCGTCGCACTGGAAGAGGGCGAAGACTTCGTCGCCAGCCAGATCGCCCAGGCGCGCCAGGGCCGGCAGATCCTTTGCGACGCCCTTGCCGGGGCACCCGGAGTGCGGGTCGCGCCGCCCGACGGCGCGTTTTATCTGTTCTTCGCCATCGATGCGGCGCCGGGCGGGCAGGCGGCGTCGCCGGACACGCGTCGCCTCGGGTTCCGCCTGGTCGACGAGGCCAATATCGGCGTTGCCCCGGGCACCGCATTCGGTCCCGGCGGTGAAGATTTCATACGGATATGCTTTGCCCGAAAGGCCCAGGACATGACCGAAGCCGCCCGCCGGCTGTCCGCCTGGCTTGCCGGAAAACCGGTCGTTGCCTGACCGGCAGCGCCGCCGGCCGCTGGTCCGCACCGTCCGCACACTGGCCATTGCCGGCGCCGGCGGCCTGGCCCTGTCCCTTGCCGGCTTTCCCGGCGGCTGGCTCACCGGCAGCCTGGCGGCGGTGGCGCTCGCCTCGCTTCGTGGTCTGGATGTTCAGTTACCCGGCCCGCTCAAGGTCGTCAGCTACACCGTGGTTGGCCTGGTGGCCGGTTCTGCCGCCCGCCCGGAAACACTGTCCCGGATCTGGACATGGCCGCTGAGTTTCCTGGTGCTCGCGGCGATGATTGCCGCGTCCGTCCCGCTGGCGATGCTCTACCTGCGCCGGATCGCCCGCTGGGATCCGATGACGGCCCTTCTCGCGTCGTTTCCCGGTTCGCTTTCCACGGTCGTGGCCACGGCGGAGGATGTCGGCGCCGACGTCCGGGCCATCGTCATCTCGCAGACCTTGCGCGTGTTCCTGCTGTTGCTGATTGTGCCGCTGGCCCTGCCGTGGCTGGGCGGCGCGGGCGCGGGCGCGGGATCGGTATCCGCCGGCGGTCCGGTCCATCCCGGTGAACTGATGCTCGTGCTGGGTGTGGCCATGGTATCCGGTTCTCTCGCCCGGCGGTTCGGCGTGCCGGGCGGGCTGGTGGTCGGCGCCCTGTTTGCCGTGGCGGCACTGTTTGCCAGCGGTCTGGTCTCCACAGCCATTCCGCCGTCCCTCTTCGCCGCCGGCCTTGTCATCCTGGGGGCCAACGCGGGCGCGCGGTTTCAGCCCGGCGACGCCCGCCTGATCGCATCCGTCATTCCCCACGCCATCGTCGTCTTCGCGATCCTTGTTGCCGCCGCGATCACCGCGGCCACGGTCGTCGGCACCGTCCTGGATATCCCGGCGGCCCAGGCATTGATGGCCTATTCGCCCGGTGCCCTGGAGGCGATGGTGGCGCTGGCTGTCATCACCGGCGTCGACACGACTTTTGTCGCCGCCCACCACGCGGTGCGGTTTTTCGCCCTCAGCCTCATCGTCCCGGTCTTGGCCGCCCGAAGGCGGCGCTAGGGGAGGGGCCTCCGGCCATTTCGGCTTTGCCCGGCTATTTCTGTTTTGCAATGACGTCCGATGTCGCGGCCATGACATCGGACGTCCGCGGCCTGCCCTGGCGGTCCCTGGCCTCAATTGACCCGCGCGCATCAACGGCGGCAGGGCGGACAAACCGGATCTCGATTTCAAATGAGCCGATGTCTGTTATCTGTCCGTTGGCTGTCGAAAGGGCATCGTTGGTTCATTGAATGAGATCGCGCCTAGGTCCTTGAAAGAAACTCCAACAGTGTTGCAACCAACGCGCCCGGGGTTTCTTCGGGGATGGCGTGGCCACATGGCAATGCGCAGCCCTTCACCTGTGTGCCCCGTTCCTTCCAGGTCCTCTCAACATCGTAAAGCGTGCCGACAACGCTTTTGGTGCCCCAGACCGCCAGGAGCGGTGATGAGACACGACTGTCCTGGTCGGCTCTGTCATGTTCCAGGTCTGTGCTTGCCGAAGCGCGGTAGTCCTCGCAAATCGCATGGATCGTAGCCGGGTCCTGGTACGTTCGCAGGTATTCGGCGATCACGTCCTCGCCGACCGCGCCCTCAATCTCGACCTGTCCGGAAATGTGACGTCGCAGGAAATACTCTGGATCGTTTCCGATCATTCTTTCAGGAAAATCATAAGGCTGGATCAAGAAGAACCACCAGAAATACCGGGTTGCAAACTCTTTGTTGGTCAGCTCGTACATCGTACGCGTCGGGGCGATATCAAGCACGGCCAGGCGTTCAATCGCGTCCGGAAAATCCAGCGCCAGCCTGTGTGCAACGCGACCGCCTCGATCATGGCCGACGACTGAAAAACGGTCATGGCCGAGCTGACCCATCAAGGCGATCTGGTCGCCTGCCATTACCCGTTTGGAGTAAGGCAGATGTTGTGCATCACTCGCTGGCTTCCCACTGTCTCCGTAACCACGCAAATCTGGCGCAATGACCCGGTAACCGGCGGCCACCAACTTTGGTGCGACTTTCCGCCAAGCTACATGCGTTTGTGGATGGCCGTGAAGCAGCAAGACGGCGTGGCCGGCCCCTGCACTGGCGTAATTTATCTCAATATCGGGCAGGCTCGCCTTCGCGACCTCGAACCCCGGCAGGAAACGGGACAGGGCCATTCAAGCGATGTCCAAGACCGCATCGGCAATCGCTGTGCCGCAGGTCTTTGTATCTGCCGGTCCGCCAAGATCGGGTGTGCGCAGGGCTTGCTCTGACAGCACCCGTTCGATCGCTGTGACGATGGATTGGCCAGCCTCCTTGGCGCCCAGGTGATCGAGCATCATTGCCGCAGCCCAAATCTGGCCGACCGGGTTTGCAATCCCTTTCCCGGCAATGTCGGGGGCCGACCCGTGGACAGGCTCAAAGAGCGACGGGAATTTGCCTTCTGGATTTATGTTGCCCGAGGGCGCGATACCTATCGTGCCCGTGCAAGCGGGACCAAGGTCAGACAGGATGTCGCCAAACAAATTCGAGGCGACAACCACGTCAAACCAGTCCGGGTGCAAGACGAATTGGGCTGTCAGAATATCGATATGGTATTTGTCTACCTTGACGTCTGGATACTGCTTGGCCATCTCGGCCACGCGTTCGTCCCAATAGGGCATCGTGATCGAGATCCCGTTGGATTTCGTGGCCGAGGTCAGGTGCCCGCCGCGTTCCGCTGCAAGGTCGAAGGCATACTTCAAAATCCGATCGATCCCGGTACGGCTCATGACGGTTTCTTGCATGACGATCTCGCGATCGGTGCCGGAGAACATCTTTCCGCCGATTGTGGAATATTCGCCCTCGGTGTTCTCACGCACGATCATCATATCGATGTCGCCCGGTTTGCGGCCTGCCAGAGGAAGCGGCACACCGGGCATGGCGCGGGCTGGGCGTAAGCTCACATATTGATCGAACTCTCTGCGGAACTGAATAAGCGAACCCCAAAGCGAAACGTGGTCAGGCACAATGTCCGGCCACCCAACAGCCCCGAAGAAAAGCGCATCGCTTTGACTGAGCTTGTCCTTCCAGTCATCCGGCATCATCTGCCCATGCGCCAGGTAGTAGTCAGCCGAAGCGAAGTCGTGTTCGGTGAATTCAAAGCCAAGTTCAAATCGTTTTTGTGCGGCCATCAGGACCCGCATGCCTTCAGGAGTGGTTTCCTTTCCAATCCCGTCGCCGGGGATTACCGCGATTGTCCAGGTATTTTGTGGCATGTCTGATGTCTTCCGGTCCGATCCCTGCCGGCAAGGTGATACAATAAGTACCTTGGGCACAAGACAGCTTTTGACACGCTTGCGCACGCAGATATGTACGAAATGAAAAGCCAAACGGACCGCAGCTTCGCCGGGCCTGTTCCAATCTGGCCTCGGAAGAGTGCCCATCGCGAAAGGCGCAAAGCCGGCATTCGTGCAATTGACCGCATTGGCTAACTTGGGCTCCAGGCGGGTTTTCGTCACGCGTTCGACGAATGGTCCCACTTGGCACTTTCAAGACATGCCCGCGGTTTCCCGGGCGCCCCGGCTTGAGCGCGGGAGCAGGCTGCATGGCATGGCGGCTGGCGCCTTCGCAACTGAATCAGGATAGTGAACCGGCTTCGCGGACGCGTCGGAAAACTAGGACAAAAAGCGCCGCAATGGCGATTTGCCCGGAAATGACGGCGGGCCAGATCAGCGGGAACTGAACATCGGTGTACTTCTGGGGTCCGAAGGAGACCGCCGCCAGCACAGCCGCCAGAATGCACAGAATTCGTCCCGCCCTGCTGCCGGTGGCGCCTAGGCACAAGGCGGCGATCGCAACAGCCAGCGCCGATCCGATAAACGGCGCGATACCGAACAGCGGGGTCGCCGCGGGAGGGTGCGGCGGAACCTTTGCATAAAGCGCCCCGAGCATGATGATCTGCAACACGATCAGCGTTGCAAGTGCGGCATTTGCCGCGCCGTGTCTTGACGTGCCCATGAAGGTCTCCTTTGGCGTAACAACGTGTACGGTTGCGTTATTCCGTAACAGCGTGTACGGTTTTTGTCAACACGCGGGGGAGGCCGATTTGAAGCAGGATTTGCGCAGCGCCCGGCAGGATCGGATTGAGGCGGCCGCTTACGAGCTGCTTGCCGACAAAGGGTATGGCGGGACATCGATGCTGAGTGTCGCCAAGCGCGCCCGTTGTTCCAACGAAACGCTGTACAATTGGTACGGCGACAAACTCGGTCTGTTTCGAAGTCTGGTGACACGAAACGCGGAGGAGCTGAAATCGCTGCTCCAGACCGTCTCGCCTTCGGACCGGCCGGTTCTTGAAACGTTGAACACGTTCGGTCCCTTGCTCCTGGACGTTTTGCTGGGGGACAAAGCGATAACGCTGAACCGGGCGGCCGCCGCCGATCCGACCGGTGAACTGGGAATGGCCCTGTCGCAGGCAGGCCGCGAGACCATTCAACCCCTGGTCAGAAAACTGTTCGAGGCGGCGCGGGAGCGGGGCGAGCTTGAATTCGACAATCTGGAAGAAACTGTCGATCTGTATCTCGGCGTGCTGATCGGCGACCTCCAGATCCGGCGGGTCATCGGGCGAATGGCCGTTCCCGGTCGCCGGTTTGTCGATGATCGCGCGAAGCTGGCCTATCGGGTTCTCCTGGCGGTCGCCCAAAAGCCATGACACCCGGCCATGTCTGCGCCCGGCGAAGACCCGATCCTCAACTCACGTCAAATGCACACGGAAGTCGCGCCGCCATGTCCACCGCATGCGTGCGCGGCGGTTTCCCGGCGGTTTTGCCGGCGCTAAAGCAGGGGCGGGGGGATGCCCAGTCCCGGTGCCTTAAAGGGAGCGGACGGCGGGGAAATCTCAGGCAGGCCCAAACAAACAGACGCTTGCCATCACCGCCCGGTCGCCGGAGCCGCGAGGCCATGGAAACTTTCTGTCCGTTTGAACAGGCGCGCGATCCGGCGTCGATCCCGGCCGGTGCGGCCCCTGCCGGACCGGGCGGCCCTATCCTCCGGAAGCCTCGAAGATCTCCGCCCGGCGGTTGATCTCCGCCGCCGAGGTCGGGCCGGAGAGTGGCAGGTCCAGCGCCTCCCAGGTTTCCACCAGCGCCGCCGCCAGCGTGTCGATCAGTTCATCGTCATGGAAGGGCGTCGGCGTAATCCGCAGGCGTTCCGTGCCGCGCGGCACCGTCGGATAATTGATCGGCTGGATATAGATGCCGTGACGGTCGAGAAGCCGGTCGGACGCGATCTTGCAGGCCTGCGCATCGCCGACCAGGATCGGCACGATATGGGTGTCCGACGCCATGACCGGCAGCTTCGCCGCCGCGAACACCGCCTTGGCGCGGGCCGCCTGGCGCTGTTGTGCCGCGCGCTCCGTGTTCGACGATTTCAGGTGCCGGATGGAGGCCTGGGCCGCCGCTGCGATGGCCGGCGGCAGCGCCGTGGTGAAGATGAAGCCCGGCGCATAGGAGCGCACCGCATCGACGATCGCGGTTCGGCCGGCGATATAGCCGCCCAGCGTGCCGAAGGCCTTGGCCAGCGTGCCCTCGATGACGTCGATCCGGTCCATCACGCCGTCGCGTTCGGCGATGCCACCGCCGCGCGGTCCGTACATGCCCACCGCATGCACCTCGTCCAGATAGGTCATCGCGCCATAGCGTTCCGCCAGATCGCAGATGTCGGCGAGCGGCGCCACGTCGCCGTCCATGGAGTAGACGCTTTCAAAGACGATCAGCTTCGCCCGGTCCGGGCCGGCGGCCTTCAGAAGCTCCTCCAGATGGCCGACATCGTTGTGCCGCCAGATCTGCTTCTGGCCGCCGGAGCGTCGCACGCCCTCGATCATGGAGGCGTGGTTGAGCTGGTCTGAGAGCAGCAGGCAGTCGGGCAGGAGCCGGGCAATCGTCGAAATTGCCGCCTCGTTGGAGATGAAGCCGGACGTGAACACCAGTGCGGCGGCCTTGCCGTGAAGATCGGCCAGTTCCGCCTCCAGTTCGACCAGCGGATGATTGGTCCCGGAGATATTGCGGGTACCGCCGGCGCCGGCGCCCATGCGCCCGGCCGCGTCCTGGAGCGCCGCCACGACGTCAGCGTGCTGGCCCATGCCGAGATAGTCGTTGGAGCACCAGATGGTGATCTCGCGGACCGCCCCGTCGCGCCGGTAGAGCGCCCGCGGGAACTTTCCGACCTGGCGTTCCAGGTCGGCGAAGATACGGTAGCGTTTTTCCTGCCGCAGCGCGTCGACGGCGCGCTCAAAGTGGCTGTGATAGTCGAACATCAATCGCTCCCGCCTCACTACTCGTCAATCCGCAAACGGTTCCGGCCCATCCGGCGTCCCGGCCCGCTCCGGCGGTCCCGGCCCACCCGGCATTCCCGGTCGGTTTCCGCGCCCGCATCCGGCCGTCCGCCACCGGCATTCCCGTTTCCGGAGCGTTACACCCTTGAAAGAAGGCGAGTCGCTCTGGTGATCTTCTAGTACGGTTGTCGGTCGGAATGCCAGCGACAGCATGCCGCGTGTCGCGCAACAAAGATCACAAGATTGTTGGCTGGTTATTGATCCCGATCAAGGAGCGGACGGCGGCTGGCGCGATCGGCCCCGGCACGATACCGGCACGATACCGGCACACAGGCCGGAACGCAGGCCGGAACAGGGCCCCGCCGACGGTCGAATGCGGGCCGCCCGGCGTTGCCGGAACGCGGCTATTCGGCGGCTTCGAGCGGCAGCGGCGACTTGTCGTCGTGCGGGTCCTCGTCGCCGTCGCCGGCGGCGTCCACCAGCCGCGGCGGCTTGCGGTCGTGCGAACCGTCGACCTCTTCATCGGCGATTTCGGGCGGCCGCGGCAATTCGTCGTTGCTCGGGTCCCCGGCCGCTTCGTCGGCGGCTGGCCAGCTAACCGGAAAGACCCCGTGGCGCGACTTGTCCCGCAGCACGCTCAGCACCGTCTCGCGGGTCACGTTCGGTTGCTGTGACGCAAAGGCATAGACCAGGGAGATATCGCATAAAATATTGATAATACGAGGAATTCCGCCGCTCGCTTCGTGGACCAGTCGGCAGGCGGCACCGTCGATGACATTCCGGTCACCGCCCACAGCGGTAAGCCGGTGGGCGACATACTCGATTGTCTCTTCCGCCGCCAGCGGCTCCAGATTGAACTCGGAAGCCACCCGCTGCGTGATCTGCGCCAGATCCGGATCGCGCAATATGTCGCGCAGCCCCGGCTGGCCGACGAGGATGATTTGCAGAAGCTGGTCCTTGTCGGCATTGATGTTCGACAGCATCCTGAGTTCTTCCAGCCGTTCCGCGCCGAGATTCTGTGCTTCATCGACGATCAGCACCGTCCGCCGGCCGGCGGCGTATTCATCGATCAGGAATTTCTGGAAGCGGCCATAAAGTCCAACAGTTCCAATACGTTCATGCGGTTGCTCAAAGGCCATCATGATCCATTTGAGCAGGCTTTTTTCGCGCAACACGATATTGGACAGGAGGGCGACGTTGGTGTCGTCACCGATCTCGTTGAGCAAATGCCGGATCAGTGTGGTCTTGCCACAGCCGATCTCGCCGGTAATGACGGTGAAACCGGCCCGGTTGATAATGCCGTAGCTCAGCATGGCATAGGCCATGCTGTGGATTCGGCCCCAGTAGATCAGGTCGGGATCCGGCTGGATCGAAAAGGGCTTTTCTTGAAAGCCGAAATACGTTTCATACATCGCGCCAGCCTCGACCGGCGCCCCCATGATCGCCAAGGTAGCGACATCTTCAGCGTTGCACAACTGCAACGCCTATCAAAAAAAACAACAGTTGGGGATCGCGATGCCGGGATCGGCCGCGCCGTCAGGGTTGCGGGGCCACTTCCTTTAGCGGAGTCGGCCATTTGGCCGCGCCGTCGACCTGAAAGACCCCGTACTGTTGCTTGTCGGCGAGCACTTTGCGGACTGTGCCTTCCGACACCATCTTCTCCGAGGATGCAAACGCGTAAACAAGCGCTGTGTCGCATAGGATGTTGATTACGCGGGGCACGCCGCCACTTGCTTCAAACACGATCCGCCGGGCTTCCGCCGGAAATATTTCGTCGCGGCCGCCGGCGATCTGGAGGCGATGGCTGATATAGGCGTTTGTTTCTTCCTGAACGAGCGGCCGGATATGGAAATCCGAGGAGACCCGCTGCGTGAATTGTTGCAACTCCGGTTGTTGCAACATGTCCCGCAATTGCGGTTGGCCAAGCAGGATAAGTTGAAGAAGCTGATCCTTGTCGGCATTGATATTGGACAGCATCCGCAACTCTTCCAGGTTCTTCATCCCCAGATTTTGCGCTTCGTCGACGATGAGAATTGTACGTCCGCGCTCGGCATATTCGCGGATCAGATAGTTTCGGAACCGGTTGTAGAGGCCGACATAGGACTGGTCCCCGAATTCCAGACCGAACTCCATGAGGACCCAGTCGAGAAGTCGATTGTCGCTTCGACGGACATTCGACAGGAGGCCGATATTCAGATCGCCATCCAACTGGTTCAGAAGTTGCCGGATCAGGGTCGTCTTGCCGCAGCCGATTTCACCGGTGACCACGGTGAATCCGGCACGGTTAATCAGGCCGTACTGCAGCATTGCATAGGCCATGGAATGCGTCCTGCCCCAGTAAATATAGCCGGGATCGGGCAGGATGGAGAAAGGCTTGTCGGTCAAGCCAAAATACGATTCATACATGAATACCAGCCTATTGAGTGCCGCGCCCAATGGGGAGACTGTACCAGTGATTACGTCGACCGACCAATCATGACAAGCTGCATATGCCCGCATGCCTAAGGCATCTATTGGCACGCCAGCCATGAGCGGCAATCGATATTCAGACCGCCACCATATGGACATATATGACCATTCGAAGGCGGCACATGGGATATTCAATCCCTAAATGCCCGTCCGAACTGTTCGCTCAGCGGCTTGAGGACATATGTCAGCGCTGTCCGGTCGTTGGTCCGGATAAAGGCCTGTGCCGGCATCCCCGGCTTGAGCGTCCGTCCGTCGAGTTTTCCGAGTTCGTCCGGCGATACGGCGATATCGACGAGATAGTAGGGACGTTGGGTACCCTCATCGATTGACAGATCGGCCCCGATCGTCAGCACCGAGCCAAAAATATCAGGCGTGTTTCGCTGACTGAAAGCCGAGAATTGCAGTCGCGCGACCTGGCCGATCACAATCTGGTCGATATCTTCCGGTCGAACCCGCGCCCGCACCACCAACTCATCATTGTCCGGAATAATCAGCATGGCGGGTTGCCCGGCCGCCAGCACCCCGCCTTCGGTATGAAGATTGAGTTCGTGTACGACACCGGACTGCGGTGCCCGGATTTCGATCCGGTTGAGACGGGTTTGCGCCGCCGATACCTGCTCCTGGAGGCGCGCAATTTGCGTACGTGTCTCTGTCATTTCTTTCAGGATTTGAGCACGGCGTTCTTCGTCAACCTGGATAATCTTCAACTCAATCTCGGTTATCCGCCCCTTGAGCCGGGCGATGTCGGCGGTGAGTTGCGCCGCTTCGCCGGAAAGTTCGGCTTGTTCCCGCGAAAGTGCCAAAATTCGGCGTTTGGGAACCAGACCCTTGGCTCGCAAGCCTTCCAGATCGCTGAGCTCCCCGTCAAGGATCTCGGCTTTCTCCGTCTTCGCTTGTTTTTGGGCGAGCAGCCCGTCGATCTGGTTCTTGAGCTGTTCGACCTGTTCGCGGAGTTGTTGTTTTATTCCCGCCGCGGATTCAAGCCGGGCCGTGAGCAGCTTGATCTGGCTTCGCAGGATGCGGCGTACTGACGGTTCCTCGACCCGGTTGACCAGGCTTTTGGGCACATAGAGCTGATTTCGTTCCTCTCGCTCTGCGTCCAGCCGCTCCTGGTCGACAAGCAGTTCGTTGAGTTGCGTTTCGAAGATGGAAAGGTTGGCCCGCGCGTCGGTGTCGTCTAGGCGGATCAGCGGATCCCCCATTTCGACATGGTCGCCATTGCTGACATATAGCCGTTCGACGATTCCGCCTTCGAGATGCTGGATCTCTTTTGCGTTGGATTTGACGGAAACCTGCCCGCTGGCGATCACCGCGCCGGCGATCTGGGCTTGCGCACCCCACCCGAAGACGCCGAGAACCAGCAGGGCAACGATGCCGAATCCGAGATACTCCGTGCGCTTTATGGATTGTTGAACCTCCGACATCAGCTCCCCGATCCCGCATGCGTGACACGTTTCGCCGTTGCGGCACCCGCAGGCCCCGAGCCGCCGATCTGGGCACGGACGTCGCCACCCGGGGCATCGCGCCCTGCCGATTGTGCGACCGCCTGCGTGATTTGCCGCAGGACGCCATCCTTGGGTCCGTAGAAGACCTGCCGTCCGTCTCGAATATAAAGGAGTGTGTCCAGGGCGTTGATGGCGCTTGCCCGGTGGGCCACGACAACCACGGTCGTCCCGCGCTTGCGAAGCGCAACGATGGCATTCATCAATGCATCGTCGCCTTCCGAATCCAGGTTTGAGTTGGGTTCGTCCAGAATCACCAGCGCCGGATCGCCATAAACCGCCCGGGCCAGGGCGACACGTTGGATCTGGCCGGCCGAGAGCTGCACGCCATCAAGACCGACAACGGTATCATAGCCGTTCTCGAGCGACAGGGCGAGAAGATGCACGCCCGCCAACTCTGCCGCTTCCATAATGCTCTGCGCCGTAGCGTTCGGATCAAAGCGCGCAATATTCTGTGCCAGGGTGCCGGGCAGAAGAACGATCTCCTGCGGCAGATAGCCAAGATGGCGGCCAAGCGTGTCGCCGTCCCACTGATCGTGGGTCGCCCCGTCGAGACGCACTTCCCCGCGCTTGTTGGGCCAGATACCCAGCAGCGCTTTGGCAAGCGTCGATTTCCCGGCGCCGGACGGACCGATAATGCCGAGGCCGTCTCCCGGCTGCAACCTGAAGCTGACGCCGGAAACCACGGGTTTCGGCTTGTCCGGGATGAGGCAGATGAGATTTTGTACATCCAGTTGCCCGCTTGGTCGCGGCAAGGCTGTCCGCTGCGGCTCCGGCGGCAGTGCGGTGAGAAGCCTGCAAAGCCGGTTCCAGGACCGTTGAGCGGAAATGAATCCGCGCCAGTGTACGATCATCTGTTCCAGGGGCGCCAATGCCCGCGACATGATAATCGACGCGGCGATCATGATGCCCGGCGTGATGGACTGCCGAATCGCAAGCCAGGCGCCGACAGCCAGAATGCCGGACTGGAAGAGTAGCCGGGCCGCCTTGGAAACCGAGGAGATCAGTCCGGCCCGGTCGCCGGTATCCGACAATGTCGTGAGTGCCGCGTCCTTGCGTTCTTCCCAGAGGTTCAGCAGCGTTTTGCCCATACCCAGGGCGTTGATGATCCCCGCCTGACGGCGCCCTTCCTCGGCAAACCGGTGGGCGGCTTCGGAAGCCATCGTTGCCTTGATCTGGGAATCCTGGGTCAGGCTCTTGTTGAGAACGGCGAGCACGGCAAGGATCGCGGCCGCGATCACTGCAAAGATGCCGAGCAACGGATGGAACATGAAGACCAATCCGATATAGATCGGCACCCAGGGAACGTCGAAAAAGGCCAGCGGACCGGGGCCGGCGATATAGCCGCGAACCATATCGAGGTCCCGTAGCGGCTGGGAGCCCGCGCCCTTGACCTCCCTGGCCGTCAATGCGAACACGCCGCGAAATATGTCCCTGTGCAATATTTCGTCGAGCCGCCGGCCCAACCTCACGAGCACCCGCCCGCGGATCATCTCCAAAAGCGCCAGGAAAACGTAGAGAATGACCACCAGCCCGATCAGAACAACAAGTGTCGGGACACTTCCGGAGGGCAGGACCCGATCATAGACCTGCAGCATGAACAAGGGCCCGGCGAGCATCAGCACGTTGATGACCAGGCTGAATAGGCCAAGCGACCACAGTGCCGATCGGGCGGTGGTCCTTGCCAGGTCAAGCGACGTATTCTGGATCCTGTCGGTCATCATCGTACGCGGGCTCATTTTCTGGTCTGGTCGGCGAAATGCCGCCATGCAGCGGAACCTTCTTCCAAAGCCGAGCCAACTGGACGCATTCGTCCCGCACGAGCCCTCCACTGGTTACTACAGCCAATGGTTAATGAATCATAGACGTGGAGAATTTGTAAAAATGTGGATTTTTGTATCGTGTTGCGCCAACCCGGTTCTAGCGCAGGTGAGGTGAGATCAACCGGTAGTAAGTCGTTGTATAATGGGCTTTTCGATCAGGCCGGATGTGATCGATCGTGTCGGCGAGATCGCGTTGCGGCACGCAGACCGGTGTTCCCGCAACCGGATCGAACCCAACCTCTTGAATGTGATTGTTTGCGGTCAGGATATATTCCGCTACGGTTGCGCAGGCGCGGGAAAACAAGGGTCCATGGGCGTAAACACAATTGAGTTCCCGCCTATCGCACAATTTGCGGATTTCCCGGAGGGATTGAACCTTCCGCGCCTTGATGGCGTCAGGTCGGAGATTGGCGTATGTTCGCGCGGCTATATCATATTGCGCGCCAATTTGGTTGCGCACGCGCAGATAATCGCCGGCAATCAAGTGGTCCGGCCGTTCAAACAACCGCATTGCGATACCACGGATGGCCGCGCGCACAACCGTTGCGTTGAGATAAAAGGCAGGCAGGGCGCCCGCAAACCGGATTGCCGACGCAGGCAGTCCCCCATCATCCGGATAGGCCAGTGCTTGGCCGAACGGGGAAACATCACGGCTCATCATGTCCACGGTGTGGAAAATGACAATATTTGTCGGTTGCAAATCACGGAGTGCGCGCGCGATCATGCCGTTGCTGCCGGCATAGCCAAAATCCCCGGTCAGGGCGAGTTGGAGGGCGGGCTTGCCGGATAGCGCCATCCAGGCCTCGACATCGAGAAGCGTGCCAAGCGAACTGTCTCCAACGAAGACAGTGTGCGCAGCCCCGGCCTTGCTCAGCTTTTCAATCTGATAGTGAAATATTCGGCTATTCGGATTGTCGATCAGATTGTTCTGAAAGGCGAATATGGTGAACCCCAGAACAACAATCACCATCACGGCGGCCCCGCCGATGAAGAGAAAAAAATAGGCGGTCGGTCCTGACAGGCGGCGCCTAGAACTGGAAATACAGAAATTCGGTCGTGTCATGGAATTTGATCAGGCAGATGGCGAACATCGCGCCGGCGATCAGCGCGGTCGCCGGACGTTGTCGCCACATCGGCCGGCTTGGGGTCGGGTGCGATAGATAAGTGGCCGGATAGCCGGGTGTGGACAGGATCGGCCGCACCCAACGCATGATCTCCATGGAATTGGGCAGCAACCAGACAGAGGCGAACAGAAGCGGAAGCCAGAACAGGACCCGGTAGGAATCAACCTGAATTCCGTGGAACCTGGCATCAAGGATGTCGGGTATGACAGGCAGCGCGTTCCAGAACGGTTGCACTAGCGAGGGAAGTGAAAGCCCGTTCAACCCGATCATGCCCAGGTATACCAGCTGTGTCACCGCGAGATTCTCGGCGCGAAAGGGCACCCAGGCAATTGTGATCAATGTGAAGGTCATGATCCGGGAAATCAGAATTGAAGAACCGCTTCGTCGAATTTCGGTCGCCCGGATCGTTTGAGCGGTTTGCCAGCTGGCGGCACGTTGCCGCCAGATCCGGTTGATCATGATCATCGCACCATGCATTGCACCCCACAGGACGAACGTCCAACCCGCGCCGTGCCAGATCCCGCCAAGAACCATCGTGGCGAATACGTTGAGATAACGCCGGAACCGGCCGCGCCGGTTGCCGCCGAGCGGTATATAGAGATAGTCCCGCAGAAACCGCGAAAGCGTGATGTGCCATCGCCGCCAAAAATCGATGATCGACGTTGCCTTGTAAGGCGATGCGAAATTCATTGGCAGCCGGATACCGAACAGACGGGCGAGCCCGACGGCCATGTCGCAATAGCCGGAGAAATCGAAATAGATCTGAAATGCATAGCAGATTGCAGCCGCCCAGGCATCCAGCAGTGTAGGCGCGATACCGGCCGCCGCATTGTCGAAGACCAGATTTGCGGGGATCGCCACGCTGTCCGCGACAACAACCTTTTTAAACAGGCCGATCGTGAAGATCGTGGATCCGGCAGCAAGATCCCGTGCCCTTCGCCCGATCCGCGATCGTCCGAACTGCGGCATCATTTCCCGGTGATGGACAATCGGGCCGGCGATCAGTTGCGGGAAAAAGGATACGAACAGCGCATATCGCAAAAGGGAGGAATCGAACGCGAGCCGACGATATACATCCACCAGATAGGCGATTTGCTGGAAGGTAAAAAACGAAATCCCGATCGGCAACGCGATCCCGGCAAGTATATATTCCGTTCCCATTGCCGTGCTTGCGGTATCGACCAAGAAATTTGCGTATTTGAACCAGGCGAGGAGCCCCAGATTGAAAGCGATCCCGCCTGTGAGTATGAGCCTTCGCCCCCGTGTTTCGATCGTATTGGAGCGGGAGAGCAGGAAACCGGCAAGGTAGTTGATCGATATCGATCCCACCAGAAGGGGAACATAAACCGCGTCCCAGAAGCCGTAGAATACCAGCGAACCGGTGATAAGCACGCAGATGGCAAGTCTGGGTTTGTCCAGGCTGTCCGCGGCATGAAAAAGCAGCCAGACTGCCGGCAGGAAGGCAAACACGAACACATGGGAATTGAAGAGCATTCCGATACGCCTTCGCTGCGCTCCCTACCTAAAAATGCGCACCGGTTAGCGCTTTGATTTATACTTGCAATTGCGTGACCGGGACGGTTCATATACGCCGGTGTTTGTCGTGCGCAAAGCCACCAATCGCATTGCTTGGAAAACGAAAGCGTGTGATCACAGCTATCCGTCGACAGATTGTTTCTGCCGGTTTGCCACGGCGGCCAGCCGTGGCAACGGGTGACGTTGTTTGAATGGGAAGGAATTGGGGAACTAATATGCCGGAAATCGGGGCGGATATAGAGATTGCCCGGGCTGCGAACAAGAAACCGATCAGGGAGATTGGTAAGAAACTGGGAATAGAGGAAGAGCATCTCCTGCCCTATGGGCATGACAAGGCGAAGGTTTCGGCGGAGTTTATCGCCGGATTGGGCGATCGTCCCGACGGGCATTTGATTCTTGTAACGGCAGTCAATCCAACTCCGGCCGGCGAAGGAAAGACAACAACGACGGTTGGTCTCGGCGATGGTCTGAATGCAATTGGCAAGAACGCGGCGATTTGCATCCGCGAAGCCTCACTGGGCCCCTGTTTCGGCATGAAAGGTGGAGCCGCCGGAGGTGGATATGCCCAAGTCGTGCCGATGGAAGACATGAACCTCCATTTCACCGGCGACTTTCACGCCATAACCAGTGCACACAATCTGCTGGCCGCCATGGTCGACAACCACATCTACTGGGGCAACGCTCTGGAGATCGACACCCGCCGGGTCGTGTTTCGCCGGGTCATGGACATGAACGACCGGGCGCTCCGCCAGATCGTCGCCAGCCTCGGCGGCGTGGCGAATGGATTTCCCAGGGAAGCCGGATTTGACATTACCGTCGCATCCGAAGTCATGGCCATTTTGTGCCTGTCAAAGGACCTTGCCGACCTGCAAAGGCGCCTGGGCGACATGATCGTCGCCTACCGGCGTGACCGGTCACCGGTGTTTTGCAGGGACTTGAAGGCCGACGGGGCCATGACCGTGCTGCTTCAGCAGGCGATGCAACCCAACCTGGTTCAAACACTTGAAAACAATCCGGCCTTTGTCCACGGCGGTCCATTCGCAAATATTGCACATGGCTGCAATTCTGTGGTTGCCACGAAAACGGCACTGAAGCTGGCCGATTTTGTGATCACCGAAGCGGGCTTCGGCGCGGATTTGGGCGCGGAAAAATTTTTCGACATCAAATGCCGAAAAGCCGGTCTCAAGCCCGAAGCAGTGGTCATTGTCGCAACTGTTCGGGCCATGAAGATGAACGGCGGCATTGCTCGTTCCGATCTCAGCACCGAGAACGTCGCTGCCGTGACGAAGGGCTGCGCCAATCTCGGGCGACACATCGAGAACATCAAGCAGTTCGGTGTGCCGGCAGTCGTCGCCATCAACCATTTCCTCGGCGACACCGAGGCCGAGGTGGATGCTGTGAAGACCTATGCAGATACCCATGGCGCTGAGGCGGTTGTGTGCAAGCATTGGGCCGAGGGTTCGGCGGGCATCACCGATCTCGCCACCAAGATCGTCGATATCGTCGAGGGCGGCAGGGCGCAGTTTGCACCACTCTACGCTGATGAGAAATCACTGTTCGAGAAAATCGACACGATTGCCAAGCGCATCTATCGCGCCGATGAAGTGATCGCCGACAAGAAAATTCGTGATCAACTGCGCCAGTGGGAAGAACAAGGCTACGGCGATCTTCCGATCTGCATGGCCAAGACACAGTATTCCTTCACAACCGATCCCGAAGTCCGGGGTGCACCGGACGGACATACCCTGCCGATCCGCGAAGTCCGGCTGTCGGCGGGTGCCGGTTTTGTCGTGGTCATCTGCGGTGAGATCATGACCATGCCGGGGCTGCCCCGGGCGCCCGCGGCCGAGACCATCGGTCTGAACAACGATGGCCTGATCGAGGGCTTGTTTTGAGCGCCGGGGAAGGACGGGCGGTCCTGATCGACGGCAAGGCGATCGCCGCAGATCTGCGCGCATCCGTTGCCGCGGAAGTCGCCAGACTGAAATCCGAACATGGTGTGACGCCGGGTCTTGCGGTCGTTCTCGTCGGCGAGGATCCGGCCAGTCAGGTCTATGTCCGCAACAAGGGCAAGCAAACCGTCGAAACCGGTATGGCGTCATTTGAACACAAGCTTGATGCCGATGTCTCGGAAGCCGATTTGTTTGCGCTGATCGATCGTCTCAATGCCGATCCGGCGGTCCATGGGATTCTCTGCCAGTTCCCGGTACCCGACCATCTCAGTGAATCGCGGATCGTTGCCCGCATCGATCCGGCCAAGGATGTCGACGGCCTGCATATTCTGAATGCCGGCCTTTTGGCGTCGGGCGGCAAGGCGATGGTCAGTTGCACACCGCTGGGATGTTTGATTCTGTTGAGCCGGCATATCGACGATATGACCGGTATGGATGCGGTCATCGTCGGGCGGTCCAATCTGGTCGGCAAGCCGATGGCCGCGCTGTTGTTGCGCGAGAATTGCACGGTGACCGTGGCCCACAGCCGCACGCGCGACCTGCCCGCGGTCTGTCGGCGCGCCGATATCATCGTCGCCGCCGTCGGTCGGGCTCAGATGATCCGCGGCGACTGGATCAAGCCCGGCGCCACGGTGATCGATGTCGGCATCAACCGCATACCCGCGCCGGAACGCGGCGAAGGCAAGACCCGGCTGGTCGGCGATGTTCATTTTGAGGAGGCCGTAGCGGTGGCCGGGGCCATTACACCGGTTCCGGGCGGCGTCGGTCCGATGACAATTGCCTGCCTGTTGGCAAACACGGTGATCGCCTGTTGCCGCGCCAATGGATTGCCCGAGCCGGAGGCCTTGACGGCATGATGGCACGGCGGTTTTGCATTCGCCGCCATCCGGTCGTTTCTGTAGGGCAATCGCACCGGCCGCCAGGGAGGTCTTGAGGGTTTTTTGCGGACCGGCGGACATGATGCACCATCGTGCGAGCGCCAGGCAGTAAGCCAAACCAGACTTGGTCCATGAACCAGCTGCTGGACACAGGGATACGATCTGCCCTACGGGAGTTGGGGCGACATCCGTGCGTATCGTCATGAACGATGTCGCCTGTGCGCTCATTGCACCCAGATACACGGCTCGCGGACTCACCATGGGAACAGTCAAGTGAGGCCATTGTCCCAGTTCGGGCGTGCCGAGCGCGCGGCCGTCCGGTTTGTGCTGGCTGACATCGACGATACGATTACCACCGAAGGGCGGCTTCCCGCTGCGTCCCTTGGCGCCATGGAGCGTATGCGGACGGCGGGCTTGGTCGTGGTGCCGGTAACGGGCCGGCCTGCCGGTTGGTGTGACCACATTGCCCGTATGTGGCCGGTCGACGCGGTCGTCGGCGAAAACGGGGCTTTCTGGTTTTCCTATGATCAACAGCACCGAAAAATGCGCAGCAAATTCGCGCGGTGCGAAAAACAGCGAAAGACGGATCGCGAGCGCCTCGATGAATTGAAAACGGAGATCCTTGCAGCCGTTCCCGGTGCCGGTATTGCCAGCGATCAGTTTTGCCGGGTCGCCGATCTGGCTATCGACATTTGCGAGGATGTGAACCGTCTGGGCGACGAGGATATCAACCGGATTATCATGATGTTCCAAGCGAAGGGCGCGAATGCAAAGGTATCATCGATCCACGTGAACGGCTGGTTTGGCGACTACGACAAACTTTCGATGACGAAAGATTGCTTTAGACATGTCTTCGGCATCGATATTGCCGGAGATGACGGCCGTTTTGTCTTTGTTGGAGACAGCCCGAACGACCAGCCGATGTTCGACTTCTTCCCCAACAGCGTCGGAGTGGCAAATGTTTCGGACTTTTGCCTGGACAAGCCACCAGCTTGGGTGACAAGCGGCCGCGCCGCGGCGGGCTTCTGGGAACTTGCCGATTGCCTGGTTGAGGCTCGGTAGTGATGACGAATTCCAGCGCGGCAGGTGCGAACAACCGGGAAGGGTGGCACCTGGCGCGGAACGCCCCGCTGGGGAGCCGGCACAGGAGCCAGCCTTGTGAGGTCGCGTGATTGATCCTGGCAAGGGTTACTGGACGTCCCGGCGTGAGACGCCGTGAGACCTGATGCGGCGTTGGGTAAAGCGCGGCAATCGCCTCAATTGTGATCGACTGGCCTCGTCAAAGCCGGCGCGCGCGGGGGGATATATTCCGCCGTTTCTGCGCGGAAAGCGGGTGGAAATCCAACCCGTCACCAGGAAATCCGCCGAATCCACTGAAAGTAGAATTCACTGTAAGCAATGGTCGGAGCGGCAGGATTTGAACCTGCGACCCCCTCGTCCCGAACGAGGTGCGCTACCAGGCTGCGCTACGCTCCGATAGATGCTTTGCCGGCCGGTGCCTTGCCGGAGGCCGGCGGGTTATAACGCCCGTGTTCAATCGTCGCAACCCGGATATGGTCTAGCATCCGCTCACGGCAATGGTTCCGGATTAGCGCGATGATCGACCGGCCTTCATCGCCCGCACAAGGCGTTGCCGGGTTGTGGGGAAAAGGATATACCGCCCCGGATCCAGGTCGCAACGGTTGTCGGATGGGGCGTGGCCAAGTGGTAAGGCAGCGGCTTTTGGTGCCGCCATTCGCAGGTTCGAATCCTGCCGCCCCAGCCAGCCGGTTCCGGCGGATTTGCCGACATGGTGGCGCTTCCTGAGAAGGTGCGACATTTCAAGGGGTCGGCGGCCGGCAAGGGCTCTCCAATGTACCAGTATCGGCCCAAATTGTGTCACCGTGCCGTGCTTTTCTCCGCAGGCGATTTTTGCAACATGGTCGCGCCAATGATGGCTTAGCCGATAGCGCATGCGGCGTATACCTCCGCGCTTCCACCGAGCGTCTGGCGGGGAGCTTTGGTGCCGTCGCGTACAGATCAGTCGAGCAGGATCAAGCGCTGCGGGTTCCAGTCGAGAGGCAGCGGCCTTGCCGCCCTGAGCCGCTCCGGTGTCAGACCGATCGGTTGCCGGCCGGCGAGGATCATCTCGATGATGTCCGGCGCCAGGAAAGCGAGACTGATCGTTCGGCTCACATGCGCGACGTCCTGACGGTTGCACCTGGCGATCGCGGCAATGCTGCATGTACTGCCGGTCCGCAGGTCATCGAACCAGCGGCGGCCATCACGAACCAGTGTGATCAGGTCTGCATCCAGCATTGCGACGTCCGTTTCGACGGTGCCGAGGATTAGCCGAACCTGTTTGCCGCAGCGTTGCAACCGTGTGCGGCACGTGATGATCAGAGGCGCATCGGCCATCCGCAAGTCAGAAGCTGCTACTCCGTCGACGTTCTTGAGCGCGGCCCCAAGGGCGGATCGGTCGAGATGGATCGTGACATTGTCGTTGGCCACGTCGATCCGCTCCACAAGACCGAGCCATGAGCCAGCTTTTAGGACCCGAGCATTGTCCGATTCCATGGCAGTCAGGAACCGCGCTGCGGCTTCGATGGTTTGGGCGAGCCGTTGAGCGTCGTCATCGGCGACAGCATCGATGACGAGCGCGTCGAGATCCGGCGCCGGCACGCGGATGCCTTTCGACGTGTTGCCACTGCGCACCAGCGGTGCCGATATATAGTGGCGGTACCGCCGTCCGGCCTTGCTGGCATGGGTCGGCGACATCCGGTTGCCTTCGGTGTCGAAGACGAGACCGGCAAGGAGTGCGGTTGACCTGGTGCCATTGCGCGCGCCGTGCGTTCGCCGTGCCCGGCCGGCAAGATTGTTCTGTACGTTCTGCCAGAGATCGGCATCGATGATGGCGTCGTGCTTGCCGGGATGAACTTCACCGCGATGGGCGATCTCGCCACGGTAGAACCGGTTGCGCAGGATCTGGTAAGGCGCGCCGCGGCTGAGGGGATTGCCGCCGACCGCGTGGCTATCGGCAAACACCCGCCGCTTGGAAACGATCTCCTCGATATCGAGCGAGCGCTTCAGCGCAGCGATTGATCCGAACTCGAGGTAGCGGTGGAAGAAAAGTCTGGCTGTTGCTGCTTCGGTCTCGTTGACCGCAAGCTTCCGGTCGATGCCGTCATAGCCGAGCGGAGCCAGGCCACCCATCCACATGCCGCGGCGTTTCGACAGCGCGATCTTGTCGCGGATGCGCTCCCCGGCCACCTCACGCTCGAACTGGGCGAAGGAGAGGAGCAGGTTGAGCGTCAGCCGGCCCATCGATGTCGACGTGTTGAACTGCTGCGTGACCGAGACGAAGGAGGTGCCGGTCTCGTCGAAAAGCTCTGTCAATTTGGCGAAGTCGGCCAGCGACCGGGGCACCCGATCAACCTTGTAGACGACCACCATATCGATCAGCCCGCCGCGCATGTAATCCAGGAGCCGGAGAAGGGCAGGGCGCTCCATCGATCCACCCTACAACCCGCCATCATCATAGGCCTCCGGCAGGAGGGCCCAGCCCTCGTTCTTCTGGCTGGCGATGAAGGCCTCGCAGGCGTCCCGCTGGGCATGCAGGGAGTTGAAGCTCTGCTCCAGGCCTTCGTCGCTCGACTTTCGGGTATAGACGGCACAGCGAAGCGTCGTCCGCGTCGAGCCGGAGTTGCGCCGGCTCATCGTTTGGCTTCCGGGCTGAGACCGAAGAAGACTGGCCCCGACCAGCGTGTCCCGGTCACCGCGCGGGCGATGGCGCTGAGCGAGCGATAGCGCTTGCCTTCCAAGTCAAAGCCGCCGCCTTCGGCGGCGACCGCAGTTATCGTCCGTCCCTGCCACTCGCGGATGAACAACGTGCTCAGCCTGATGTGCCGGACGATCCTCGGACGCCGGCTGCTGCCGACACGTCCCGTTCCGGCAAGCGCCTTGCGGGTTCGCGGCGACAATCCACCGAATGCCCGTACCTGCAGCCGGTAGGCAATGGTCTGGATCACGTCATCCGCTGCGCGGCGTGGCCGAGGATGACGAGGATAGGATCGGAGATGCCTCTGACCGGATTTCCCGCTTTAACCCCTGATTCCTGACCGGCCACGCCGGTTGCCTGTTCTTGCTCCCGGCACTCCTTGGTCCGGCGTCCTGATTTCTCTGCAAAAAAGCAGGGAAATTGCTCTCAAGCCACTGACATCCCGCACCAAATCGCGGCTGAAAGTCGCAGGCTTGGGGCAAGGAAGCGAATCCATCCCTGTTTGTACCCAGAAGATCGCCAATTCCGACGGGAGGCCAGTCGCTCGCGACTGCCGCCACGGCCAGCCATTCAATCTGCCTGATCATTTGTCCTGACCATTTCTAGCGCCAGCCACGGGACGCTTCGACACGGCCTTCGGTTCCCGGCCGGCCTGTCGCAAACGATCCACATGTTGGAAGCGAATTGTTGCGGAAATCGGGTTGTTCGCCTACGACCACGCCGGGATCAATCCGGATGGCGTTCTGGAGTGGGAATTGGCGACCGTCAGATTTCCGTCCGGATCTCGCTTCTGATCAGTTTCGAGTCCTCGGTATTTACCGGGAATGATCTCCAGTCCGTTTCGCCGGCCACAAGGATATCGCCGATGACGACCGAATTCTCCTATCAGCTTTTCAGTTCCCGTAAATTTCCGCCCTTGTCTGGCACCTTCCGCATGCTGAAGGAGCTTGGTTACACCCAGGTTGAAGGCTATGGCGCTCTGTATACCGACGCGGATCTCGTGGACGAATTGCGCAGCCTGCTGGACCAGACCGGCCTGACGATGCCGTCGGGGCACTTCAGCCTCGATCAGTTGGAAGGCGAACCCGGCCGTGTCATAGAAATCGCCAGGCTGCTGGGGCTTTCCGCGATCTTCTGCCCCCATCTGGCCGCGGAGAAGCGCCCGACCGATGTCGATGGCTACAAAGCATTCGGCCAGCGGCTCCAAAGGGCGGGTGCGCCCTTTCGTGCCGCCGGCTTTGAATTCGGCTGGCACAATCACGATTTCGAGTTCATGCCGCTTTCCGACGGTTCTGTTCCCATGGAACGGATTTTCGCGGCGGCGCCGGATCTCGCCTGGGAGGCGGACATCGCGTGGATTGCCGTCGCCGGAATCGACCCCTTGGGCTGGATCGACAGCTACGGCGACCGGATCGCTGCTGTCCATGTCAAGGACATCGCGCCGCCCGGCCAATGCGCCACCGAGGATGGATGGGAGGATGTCGGCGAAGGCACGCTGGATTGGCCGGCACTAATGGCGGCGTTGCGCGGTACGTCGGCAAGGCTGTTCGTCATGGAACATGACAATCCCAGCGACGACAAACGATTTGCCCGCCGCTCGATTGCAGCCGCAAGGACTTACTGATCTGTCGGCGACCGGAGCGGCGAAACCTGCCAATCAAAACACCGAAACGGAATGACAATGAGCGACCCATTCGGCATCGGCATAATCGGATGCGGCAACATTTCCTCCACCTATTTCCAACTCGCCCCGCTGTTTGGCGACCTGGAATTAAGGGCCTGCGCCGACATCAACATGCACGCCGCACAGGCACGGGCCGATGCGTTTGGCGTGGAGGCACGATCCGTCGACCGGCTTCTGGCCGATGACGATATCGAAGTTATCGTCAATCTCACTGTTCCGGACGTCCACTATTCGGTGACAAGCCGGATTCTCCAGGCAGGCAAACATGCCTATTCCGAAAAGCCGCTGACCCTGTCTGTTGCCGATGGCAAGGCGCTGGCGGCGCTGTCGAGCGAAACCGGTCGACGTGTTGGCTGTGCGCCGGATACCTTCCTCGGAGGCGCTCATCAGTTGGCGCGCCGGGTGATCGACCGCAATCTGATTGGTGATATCGTTGCCGGCACCTGCCATTTCATGTCCCACGGCATGGAGAGCTGGCATCCCAATCCGGATTTCTTCTTTCTGCCGGGCGGTGGTCCGATCCTGGATATGGGGCCGTATTACATCGCAAATCTAATCAACCTCATCGGTCCGGTGCATCGGGTGGCGGCGCTTGCTTCCGCTGCGACTCCGACCCGAACCATAGGCAGCCAACCGCGGGCCGGTGAGGTCATTCCGGTCAAGACCCCGACCAACATCCATGCGCTGCTGGAGTTTGAAACGGGTGCGACAATCACGCTTTCGGCAAGTTGGGACATCTGGGCGCATCAACACGCCAACATGGAACTTTACGGCCTTGAGGGCTCGCTGTTCGTGCCGGACCCGAACTACTTTGGCGGTACCGTCCGCACCGCCGGCCGTAGCGGTGATATCAGTCCCGTCGCGGAATGGGATCATCCGTTTTCGGCACCAAATCAGGAGCAGAAATCCCGTATGATCGCCAACTATCGGACGGCTGGCCTCGCCGACATGGTGGCGGCGATCCGGGAGGGCCGCGATCACCGGTGTTCCCTGGAGCGCGCGCTCCATACCGTCGACATCATGATGGCGATCCTGAAGTCCGGCGAGACCGGCGAATTCGTGGAGTTGACGACAAGCTGCACCCGCCCGGCGGCGCTCGGTGTGGAGGAAGCGCGGAACTTGTTGCGTGCCCCGGCAGCATGATCGATGGACGGGCCCGCCTGGCCGGCGAAAGCGATAAATCCGAACGCGGGATTATGGGATATGAAGCTTGATGTGATCACCATCGGCCGGTCTTCGGTGGACCTCTACGGCGCCCAGGTCGGCGGCAGGCTGGAAGACATGGCGTCTTTCAACAAATATGTCGGCGGCTCACCGACGAATATGGCGGTGGGTACGGCCCGGCTGGGCTTGAAATCGGGATTGATAACCCGCGTCGGCGACGAACATATGGGCCGGTTCCTGCTCGAGGAACTGGAACGCGAAGGTGTCGACATCACGGGTGTAACTGTCGATCCGGACCGGCTGACCGCCCTGGTCATTCTTGGCATCCGGGACGCCGAACGGTTTCCCCTGATATTCTATCGCGAAAATTGCGCTGACATGGCTCTTTGCGAGGATGATATCGATCCGCACCATATCGCGCGCGCCGATTGCATTGCAGCAACAGGGACTCATCTCAGTCATCCGCAAACCGAAGCTGCCGTTGTAAAGGCGCTTGGTCTGGCCCGCGCCAATGGCGCCCGCACCGCGCTGGACATCGACTATCGTCCGAACCTCTGGGGCCTCGCCGGCCACGGTGCGGGCGAGGAGCGGTTCATCGCGTCCGGCGCCGTCACCGCGAAGTTGCAGGCGACACTGCATCTGTTTGATCTGATTGTCGGCACCGAAGAGGAATTTCATATCGCCGGCGGCTCGACCGACACGATCGCGGCGCTTCGTGCGGTGCGGGAAAAAAGCAAGGCGATCCTTGTCTGCAAGCGGGGCCCCATGGGCGCGGCGGCGTTTGAGGGCGAAATCCCCAATACCCTGGATGAAGGCAGGTCCGGACCCGGCTTTCCGATCGAGGTCTTCAACGTCCTGGGTGCCGGAGATGGCTTCATGTCCGGTTTGCTGCGCGGGTGGCTCCGTGACGAGCCGTGGGAAACCACGCTTACATATGCAAATGCGTGCGGCGCATTCGCCGTCTCCCGGCACGGTTGCGCCCCGGCCTATCCGAGTTGGGAGGAACTGACCTGGTTCCTGGAGAACGGATCACCTGAACGCGCGCTGCGAAAGGACCGTGATCTGGAGCACATTCATTGGGCGACAAACCGGTCCGGCGAATGGCCGGACCTGAAGGTATTCGCATTTGATCACCGCAGCCAGTTCGAAGACATGGCGGCGGAAACGGAGGCGGATCCGGACCGAATCGGTGAATTCAAGACACTTTGCCTGGCGGCGGCGCAGGAGGTCGCGGCAGGCGAACCGGGATTTGGCGTGCTTTGTGATCGCCGGCTGGGCCGGGATGCCCTCTATGCCGCCGCCGGGACCGGATTGTGGATCGGTCGACCGGTCGAGCAACCTGGATCGCGCCCGCTGCGTCTGGAAATCGGTCCGGACTTCGGATCGGATTTGTCGGAGTGGCCGCGCGCGCATGTCGTCAAGGTTTTGTGCCTCTACCACCCCGACGATGAACCGGCGACCAAGGCCGATCAGGATGAAACGCTGATGCGGCTTGCCGATGCCGCCCGCCGGAACGGCCTGGAATTCCTCCTTGAGATCATTCCCTCCAAAGTCGGCGCCTGCGCCGACGAAACGACGGCACAGATTGTCCGCCACATCCATGGCCTTGGAATCCGCCCCGACTGGTGGAAGCTGGAACCGATGAGGAACGACGCCGCCTGGGCGGCTGCCTGCGGCGCGGTGGCGGAGGGCGATCCCTGGTGCCGCGGGATCGTCGTCCTGGGCCTGGAGGCGCCGGAGGACCATCTGCGCGAATGCTTCCAGGTGGCGGCCCGCCATGAACTCGTCAGGGGCTTCGCAGTCGGCCGATCGATTTTCGCCGATCCGGCAAGGGACTGGTTCGCCGGTTGCATTGATGACAGGGCCGCGGTTCGGACCATGGCCGACCGGTACCGCAATCTGTGCGCGATCTGGGATGATGCCCGGACAAAAGCCGGAATTGCTGTCTAGGCGATCGGCGCCGGCTTCGCGCGCTGTCCGTTCAATCCGTTTTGATTGGCCGGCTGGCGATTCCGACCCTAGAATTGCCGGGAGGAGTTTGGCGGGTTGCGGACCGGGGCAGGCAATGATCATTGCGCGGCGAGTCTTGTGGACGGCACTTGGTGTCTTCGGATTGCAGCTCGGCCTTCCGGTTGCCGGGGCGGGCGCGGCAAGCAGCATGTGCTTCGCCATCGCCCAGGCGCCATCCGGTGTCCAGCTGGCCTCGCTGAACGACATTGCAACCGAGCTCCCCTCGGTCACCATAGAGTATGCCGGCCATTCCACCTTTCGCATCAGCACCGAGGAAGGTATTGTCATCGCCACGGACTATGCCGGCTACGCCGGAGAGGGGCGGCGTCCGGATGTGGTCACGATGAACCATGCCCATTCATCCCATTTCACCGAATTGCCGGATCCGCGCATTTCCCATGTTCTGCGCGGATGGAGCGAAGATGGCGGGGCGGCGAACCACGAACTGCGTCTGAAAGATGTACTGATCCGCAACATACCGACGGACATCCGCCGCTTCGACGGCGTGGAGCCATTTGGCAACTCGATTTTTGTCTTTGAAGTGGCCGGCCTGTGTATCGGACATCTGGGCCATCTGCACCATATGCCAAGTGAAGAGCACTATGCCCGGATCGGGCGATTGGATGTGGTTATGGTTCCGGTCGATGGCACCTACACAATGGATGTCCACGCCATGGTTAAGGTGCTTGAACGCCTGCGTACCCGCCTGGTCCTTCCCATGCACTATTTCGGGCAGGCGACGCTGGATCGGTTCCTGTCCGCCATGGCACCGACCTATGAAATCAGATACCCCACCGAAGATACGTTGAGGTTGACGCTTCGCGACCTGCCGGAGAAACCGACCGTGATGGTCTTGAGATAGTTGTCGCTGCCGGTGGCGGGTTGCGGCCGGTCAGCCAAGGACCAGGGCGTCGTCGGCGAGCGTCTCGCCGCGCACCGACGTGAACATATCCATAAGATCGGCCACGCCCATCCCCGCACGCTCCGTGCCGGCGACATCCAGCACAACCTCGCCCTGGTGCAACATGACCGTGCGCGAACCGCACGCCAGGGCATCCTTCATCGAATGGGTAACCATCAGGATTGTCAGGTCGAACTCTTCGAACACCCGATCCGTGAGGTCGATGACGAATGCTGCCATGCGGGGATCGAGCGCGGCAGTGTGTTCGTCCAGAAGCAGGATGCGGCTGTCCGCAAGCGTTGCCATGATCAGAGAGACAGCCTGCCGCTGGCCGCCGGACAGAAGGCCGATCCGGTCGCCGAGCCGGTCCTCCAGGCCAAGACCGAGCACCCGGATCCGGTCGGCAAACAACTCCCGGCTGGCCTTGTTGACCGCCAGCCGCCAGCTTCGGCGGGAACCCCGCTTCTGTGCCAGCGCCAGGTTTTCCTCGATTGTCAGCGAAGCGCAGGTTCCCGCCAGCGGATCCTGGAAAACCCGGGCCGCGTAGTGCGCCCGGTTGTGAACCGGCTGCCGGGTAACGTCTATGCCGTCGACAAGCACCGAGCCCGAAGTTGGAGGGGTCTCTCCGGATAGCACGCCAAGCAAGGTGGATTTGCCGGCTCCGTTTGAGCCGATGACCGTCACGAACTCCCCGGTCGGCACGTCGAGGCTGATGCCGCGAAGCGCGTGGGTCTCCAGCACCGTCCCCGGATGGAAGACGAGCCTGATGTCCTTTGCCGAGATCATGTCCGGGCCGCCTTTGCGGTTTGCCGCGCTGCCCGGATCTTCGGCATCACGAGCGCCGCCGCCACAAGCACCGCGGTTACAAAATTGAGGTCGGAAGCCTGGAGGCCGAAGGCGCCTGTCGAGAGGGCAAACGCAATGGCCAGCCGGTAGATTACAGAGCCGGCGATACAGGCGAAAACCACGACGACAAGACGGGTGCTGCGAAACAGCGTCTCACCCAGAATGACCGCGGCAAGGCCGACAACGATCGTTCCCACACCGGCAGTCACGTCGGCAAAGCCGTTGGTCTGGGCAAAAAGCGCGCCGCCGAGCGCCACCAGCGCGTTGGAGATCGCCAGTCCGGCATAGGTGAGTGCCGCCGTGTCACCGCCATTTGCCCGCACCATGCGTTGATTGACGCCGGTTGCCCGCATGGCGAGCCCGAAATCGCTGTGAAGAAACCGCACCAGCACGATCGCGCATACAAGAGCAATTGCTCCGACGAATACCGGGCGGGCGATTGCCGTCATGTCGACGAACCGGGCCATGGAGTCCAGGATCGTCGGCTCGTTCAGCAACGCGATGTTCGGCCGGCCCATGATCCGGATATTCACCGAAAAGGCGGCGATCATGGTGAGAATGCCGGCGAGGAGATGGAGGATGCCACAGCGGATCGCAAGAAAACCGGTCACAAGTCCGGTCATGCCGCCGGCGATGATTGCCATGCCGGTCGCAATCCAGGGATCGATTCCGCTGACAATCGCTGCCGCTGCGACGGCGGCGCCCATCGGAAAACTCCCGTCGACCGTCAGGTCGGGGAAATCCAGGACGCGAAAAGTGATATAGACCCCGAGCGCGACAAGGCCGTAGACAAGCCCGATTTCCAGCGCGCCGAGAAAGGCAAAGAGCGACACGGTATCAGTGTCGGCCCGGCCGCGGCGCGGCACGTGGCGCGCTCGCCATGTCGGCCGGGGCAACTGATCGCATCCCCGGCCGGTTCCAGGTCATCCGCATTTCGCAGTGCAGCCTGTCTATTCCACGACCCGGGTCGCGTCTTTGGCGATCATTTCCGGGATCTTGACCCCCAGCATGTCGGCTGCCTTGGGATTGATCACCAGATCGGACCCTTGCGCGATTTTCGACGGGATACTCGCCGGGTCTGCGCCATTCAGAATTTGGGCGACATAGTCCGCCGTCTGATACCCGATCTGATAGTAGTCGAAACCGAGCGCCGCGACAGCGCCGGAATCCACAAAGCTGGTTTCGCCGGCGACCACCGGCTTGCCGGCTTCGTTGGCGGCGGCGATGAGCGCATCGATGGCGGTCGCCACCGTATTGTCCGTCATGGCGTAGAGCACGTCAGCCTTGGAAGCGGCAACCTGGGCCGCGCTCTTGATTTCAGAACTTTTGGTTGCCGTCGCCTCGATGACTTCCAGATTGTGGGAAGGCGCGTACTGCTTGACGGCATTGACAAGCGACACCGCGTTCGCCTCGCCGGGATTGTAGACAAGGCCGACCGTTTTGGCATTTGGGACAAGGTCGACAATGAGCGCGAGATGTTGCTCGATTGGCGACATGTCCGACAGACCTGTCACGTTGCCGCCCGGGGCATCCATGGATTGCACCAGCTTGGCGCCGACCGGATCGGTCACCGCTGTGAACACGATCGGAATATCCTTTGTGGCCGCGGCAAGTGCCTGTGCCGTCGGCGTCGCAATTCCGACCATGACATCCGGGCCTTCACCGACGAACTGCCGCGCGATCTGCGCCGCGACGGCGGGATTACCCTGCGCGGTCTGATAGGTGAACTTCAGGTTCTTTCCCTCTTCGAACCCGGCTGCCTTCAAACCGTCGAGAAGGCCGCTTCGCGCCGCGTCAAGCGCCGGATGTTCGACGATCTGCGATACCGCCACGGTCTTCATGTCCTGTGCGAGCCCGGTGTCGTTGGCCATGCCGGCAACCGCAAACGCGCCGGCGGCCGCCAGAATGGAAAGGGATTTGCGTAATTTCATTCCGTGATCCTCCACTGTGTCGGGCGCCCTGCGGCCCGCAATTGGCGGCAGTTCTACATTGGAGCATGGGTATCGGGCAATCGGCATACGCAGTGGGGCGGATATGAAATGAGCGGCCCGCCCGTGATTGCGAAAAGGTGCGGACCCCTGCCGCCTGGCTGAATCCCGGCAGGATCTGTCTGGCCGGTCCGGTTATCCTGTCGGCCGAGGCGGTTTTGCCGCATTTGTCGGGACGTATGGTGGTTCGGCTTCCTCGGCTGCACTTTGCATCGGCCGGCCCTTTGTCGGGTCGGCAGGTGCAAAGTTGCCGCGCACCGCGCCATCTTGCTCGGGTTTGGCGGCTTTCGGTTGATTCGGAAATTCCGACATGATGCGCGAGGCTTGGCCCCGCCATCTGAGATCATTGGAGCCGGGCCAGCAATCCCGGGGTTGGATAGGAATCCGCCGGAAGTCCGAGCTTCTTTTGAACATCCTTGACCGCGGCCCGCGTACGGGCGCCGATCACGCCGTCGATTTTGCCGACATCGTAGCCGCGATCAACGAGGATCGTTTGCAACTGCTTGGTTTGTTGGAGCGAAAGCGGCGTGACCTCGGCCCGGCCTCGGCCGACCTTGGGCGCACCCGCGAGCCGCGTGGCGAAATAGGCGGCTGTCGTGGAATAAACCAGTGACTGGTTCCAGTTCAGATACACGTCGAAATTCGGATAGGCGAGGAACGCCGGTCCGTTGCGGCCCATTGGCAGCAGCAGAGCCGACGGCAATGCATCCGCCGGCAATTTGCCATAGGCCGGCTTCACGCCCCATGCCACCCACTGCGAGCGCGGATGGCGTATCGCCAGATCGGCCTGGTCCCATGGAAGGGTATCCGGAATTCGGACTTCCTGCAGCCACGGTTCGCCGCGCCGCCAACCGAATCGCGCCAGAACGTTGGCCGTCGAGGCCAGCGCATCGGGTGCGCTGCGGATAAGATTTCGTCGACCGTCGCCATCGTAATCGACGGCGCTTTCATAGTAGTCGGAGGGCAGGAATTGCATTTGCCCCAACTCGCCGGCCCAGGCACCGCGCATCTCGTGCACGCCGAGATCGCCATTGTCGATCAGCCGCAGGGCGTCCATCAGCTGCGGGCGAAACAATTCAGGTCGCCGGCAATCATGGGCCAGGGTCGCCAGCGCCCTGATTGTCGGGAAGTCTCCGGTGTTGGCTCCGAAGTCGGTTTCCAGGCCCCAAAATCCGGAGATCACCGGACCGGGCACGCCATACTCCTGTTCGATGCGGGCAAACAGCGATTTGTGCTTTTTCAGGTTGGCGCGACCCTGATCGAGCCTGTACTGGGCCACCATCCGACTTGAGAATTTCAGAAAGCTCTGCGCGAAGACGCCCTGCTTGCGGTCGCGGTTGATGACCGTTTGCGAAGGGGCAACACCGGAAAGCGCCGAATCGATGGTGTGCTTTGATACGCCGGCGCCTGCGGCTTCTTGTCTGAACCCGTCAAGCCACGCCGAAAAGGAATTGCCGCATTGTGCGGTTGCCGGTGATGCGGTGGCGGTTACGATAATACAGGCAATCAGACCACTTGCGGCCACCATGCGGTGGCAAAACGTCGTTTGGCACATCACTCGCTCTCCCTGGCTGGCGGTTAATCATATCGTCCTGTCCACCGACGACAATGTGCATCGCGACATGTCACCTGGATTTTCCATCGTGGCGCGGCAATGCGCGGTCCGGTCATCAATGCCTGCCGCTGTATTGTCTGCGGTTGTTTCTGGCACAATCGGCTCGATGATTGCCCGCGACAGTTGCACGCACGCCGACGAAATCCTCGAAACGCTCTGGAACAAAAAAGTCTGCTATGTTAATATATTATTAAGGATTTCTTCCGCGGGGGCGTTAACCATAATTTGGTGGTCTTCGGTTTTGGCAGTGCGTTGCGTTATCAAGGGTTGAGTTCGGCCACAGTGTCTGTTCAATCAAAAAAAGACGAAAAGTATGACGAGGCAGACGAAGGCGCTGCCGTTCCGTCCGACGGGGCGGCTTCATCGCTCGTCGCTTTGGCGTCATCTGTAACCGCCGGTCCGGCGGTCTTCGCTGAAGAAGCGCAGTTGCGGCGACTTCCGTTGAATTTCCCGGGCAATTACCGGGAACTGAAACTGGTACATGAAGAAGATCTGAAGACCGTCTGGTGTTTTATGAATCCCCTGCCGCGGCCGAATTTCACGTTCGGCCTGCTGAGGGATGCGCACGTATCCCAGTGCGCTATCCGGAAAGCCTGCCTGGAACGCGGGGATGATTTCCTGGATTACTATGTGCTGGCTTCAGATCGTCCCGGCGTATTCAATCTCGGCGGAGATCTGGATTCGTTTCGCGAAGCAATAATTGCCAAAGATCGAACCGCGCTCCTCGACTACGCGTTCGGCTGCATCAATATCATGTATTCGAACTATTTGAATTTCGATACGCGCATTATCACGATCGCCCTGATCGAAGGCGACTGTCTGGGCGGCGGTTTTGAAGCGGCAATGTCGTGCAATGTCCTCATCGCCGAGGCGGGAACAAAATTCGGATTGCCCGAAGTGCTTTTCAACCTTTTTCCCGGAATGGGCGCATTGAGTGTGCTTTCGCGCCGGCTGACCATGGCGGCCGCGGAAGAGATCATCAGATCGGGCCGAATATACCAGGCCGAGGAACTGCTGCAGTTGGGTCTGGTAAACCAGGTCGTTCCCAAGGGCGAGGGACGACAGGCAGTCCGCGAATACATCACGCGCAATCGAGCCAGGCACAATTCGCATTTCGGTATCTACGATGCGGCGCGGAACGTGAATCCGCTATTGTATGACGAATTGAAGTCCGTCATCGAAGTCTGGGTCGATACGGCTTTGCGGCTTTCCAAAAACGACATGCGGAAAATGGAACGGATTCTGCGCGCGCAATCCGTACATGAAATCAGCGAGGATCCCGCCACGTCAACCTAGGACCGTTGCGCCGGACCGAACACTCAGACAGCGGCTGCCCTGTTCGCATCCGGTTCGGCAAGCGTGGCCACGCATTCGGACGTGACCGTGCGGTTTAGAGCCGCCCGCAAGGTTGACACAAAGGCCCGGCGCTCGGCCGTTGTCGCTCTGTCGGGCAGCAACCGCGACCGCTCGCACAGGCCGGCAAGACCAATCGCGCCGACATTCGACGACGTGCTCTTCAACGCGTGCGCCTGATCATGAAAATCGCCCCAATCGCCACGGTCGAGCGCCGTCTCGATGCGATCAATCGTGGCGTGCGCTTCCCCGATGAAGGAGCTGACCACGTCCCTGGCAAATGCCTCGCCGCCGAGTTTGACAAGATCCTCCACGGCAGCCTCGTCGACATCGATGCCTGCGGGCAGCGGCGTTTCGTCGTTTGCAGGCGCCGGACGGTCAACGGGCCGCGGATCGGTGTCGCTGATGGTGTGTTCGCTCACATTGGCGGCCCGGTCGAGTGCCCTGAGGAGTTCCGGCGGATTGACCGGTTTGGTCAGGCAGGCGTCCATTCCGGCCTCCGCGCAGATCTGCCGCATTTCCTCGCTGCCATCGGCGGTCAGCCCGATGACGGGCGTCGGCGTGCATCCCGCTTCCATCACGCGCAGGTGTTTGGTGGCTTCGATACCGTTCATGACGGGCATGTTGACGTCCATGAGCACGACGTCGCAGCCGGAATCCGTGACAAGGTCCAGCATCTGTTCGCCGTTTTCGGCTTCCAAGGTTTGATGGCCCGCCATCTGCAGGATTTTCGCCACCACCATCCGGTTCGTTTTGTTGTCGTCGGCGACCAGGATGCTGAGCGCCTTTCGGGCCGTGGCAATGTGGGAATCGGAGGTCTCGGTTTCGTCCGCGGCCGGCCGGATATGCCGTGTCAGCGTCAGGATTCGGGACAGCACTTCCGGCCCGGCATCCGGCGCAATGAACGACGCAAATCGATTTCGGTCGCCGACCTCCTCAAGGCGCGAGAGACCGTCTGAATCGACCAATATGACGGTTGCGCCGGTCTCCCGGAGGAATTGGGCCTCCTTTTCCGTGGATTTCTGCCAGGTGTCCCAGTCTGCCAGCACAATGGGCATCGGCGTATCGCCAGCCGAAGCCGATTCGATGATCGCCTGCGCGGCGGCAAAGTCGTCGGCTATCCGCGTCACCGCATTCACGATGGCCAGGGCTTCGCCGATCGGGCGCACAATGTCCGCGCGTCGCGAGACCACAATCGCCGATGGTGCGTCTGAGTGTTCGATCTCCGCCTCGGGCGGGCGAACTTCCAATGGCAGTTCAAACCAGAAAGTGGTGCCTTTTCCCAATTTGCTTGTGACCCCGATGGATCCGTTCTGGGCAAGCGCCAGCTGTTTGGCCGTGGCAAGTCCCAGGCCGGTGCCCCCGAAACGGTCGAGGATGGAATCATCGGCCTGTGAAAAGGCCTCAAACACGGTTTCCTGCGCATCTTCCGCGATCCCGATCCCGGTATCGGCAACCTCGAAATGAATGCGGACCAGGCCGTGTTTTTCCTCTTTTCGATAGACGAGGATGTTGACATGGCCTTCGTTTGTGAATTTCACGGCATTGCTGGCCAGATTGATAATGATGGCCTCAAGTGAGCTTCGGCTCCCGTGAACCCGGTTCGGGACATGCGGGTCCATTGTGAGGCCCAGCCGGATATCCTTTTTGTCAGCCTGGCTTTCCAGCATACGTGTGACGTTTCCGAGCACAGTGTCGAGGCTGAAGGTTTCTGTCTTGATCGGCATCCGGCCGGATTCGAGCCGCGAAAAATCGAGAATTGTGTCAATCAATGCATTCAGCGACTGCGCGGACTTGCGTACGGTCGACAGCATGTCGCGATGGGTTGGTCGAATGTCGGAATTCAGAAGCAGATCCGACATGCCGACGATGGCATGAAGCGGGGTACGGAACTCGTGGCTGATTGAGGCGAGAAACCGGCTTTTGGCCTTGCTGGCATGTTCCGCCGCCGCCTTGGCCTGGTTCAGGTCCCGGATCAGTTTGGCGGCATAGGCCGGGATAGCTGCCAGCCCCAGCAGAAGTCCGCCGACCAGATGCGGCTTTGTCATCCAGAACGGTGTGTACCAATACACAAGTATGAAGCCGCCGATGCTAATCAGGGTTGCCGCAAGCAGGTACCGATTTCCGAAACGGAAGCCGTTCCCGAAAATCACCCACAAGTAGATCGGGAACAGGACCGAGGTCGTCTCGCCACCGAAGTGCAGGCAGTAGGACAGCGAGCCAAGGTCGAACGTCATGGATATGATGCGTCGAACGACCGAAAGTCTGGGTGAATAGACGATCGACGATGTCAGGACACCGGCGAAACACAGTCCGCTGACCGCCAGGACCAGCGCCGATTGCACATCCGAGTGTCTGAACAGGGCTTCCCAACCCAGATAGGATACGATCAGAAGGCCGATGGCCAGCCTGTTCTTGGCCATCTCGTACTCGCCGGATCGGCGAAGGAGATCGCGGCGCGAAAGCGGCGCGTCATCGCTTGGGCCGTCAGGTGAGGCGGGGCCGAGATTCATTGGATCTGTCCCACCCGTGCCTATGCGTTTTTGGCCGGCAGAACTGGCACCGCTTGATGGAAATCGATCGGTGCGCGCTCCCGAACCAGTTTGTGGAAGTCGTCTGCGGGTAGGGCCCGGCTGATGAGGTGGCCCTGGATTTCGTCACATCCTTCCTGAATCAGCTTTTGAGCCTGCTCGGGACGTTCGACGCCTTCGGCAACAATCTGCATGTCGAGCGTGTGGCCGAGATTGATCACCGCCTTGACGATCGCATTGTCGCTTGGATTGGCGAGAAGCGTGCGGATGAAGCTTTGGTCTATCTTCAGCCGGTTGGCCGGAAAACTGCGTATGTAGGACAGGGACGAATATCCTGTACCGAAATCGTCGATGGCGATGGAAACGCCGAGGTCGCGAATGTCTCGCATGATCCGCGCCGCGACGCCGGTGTTCTGCATGACGATACTTTCCGTCAGTTCCAGCTCCAGGAGCGTGGCTGGCAGCCCGGTTTCGTCGAGCACCCTCTTGACTAGCTCAAGGACGTTTTGCCGCCGGAACTGGATTGGCGACAGGTTGACCGCGACACGCAGCGGCAACTGGTCCGGAGATTGCCAGCAAACCGCCTGTCTGCAGGCTTCAAACAGAACCCACTCGTTGATCTCCAAAATGTCGCTGGTCTCCTCCGCGACCGGGAGGAATGTGGCCGGCATCAGCAGATTTCCATCGCCGCTGTTTAGCCGGACCAGTGCTTCACCACCGCAGATTTCGCCCGATTTCAGGGCTACAAACGGCTGGAAGTGAACAACGAAGTTGCCGTTTCGCAGCGCTGATTTGATCTCGGTTTCCAGTTCGGCGCGGTCGGCGGCGGCGGTCTTGATGTCCTGGCTGAACATGTAATAGGCATTGCGGCCATTGGATTTGGCGCGATACATCGCCAGATCGGCGCTTTTCAGAAGCTCTTCTGCGGAATTGCCGTCATCCGGATGAACTGCGATACCGACGCTGCCGGTGGCCTGCATGTTAGTGCCATCGATTTCAACCGATTCGGAAATGGTTTCGATGATCCTGCTGGCAAGATTCTCTGCATCCTTCCGGGATTCAATATCCGTCTGGATAACCGCGAATTCGTCGCCGCCCAAGCGCGCCACCATGTCGACGTCGCGAACGGCGAGCGCCAGGCGTTCAGCGATAACTTGCAGCAATCGATCGCCGATCTGATGCCCGCGCACATCGTTGACCCCTTTGAAGTGGTCGAGATCGAGAAGATGAAGCGCAAATCGCCGGTCGCCGCGGCGGGAGCGGGCAAGTTCGCGACGCATCTGGTCATTGAGCTTGAACCGGTTCGCAAGGCCAGTCAGCGTATCGTAGTGGGCGAGTTCGTGCAGGTGCTGCTCGGCCTGCTTGCGCTCTGTGATGTCCAGAGCAGTGGTAAGAACCGCATCGATTTGGCCATCTGCGTCACGCAACGGTGATTTTGTGACGAGCATCGTTCGGACCTGTCCGTCCACCATGCGGATAATCTCTTCGTGGGCGGGAACACCCGTGCCGGTCCGGATCACCGATGCATCCAGTTCCACATGTCGGGCCGCGAGCTCGTTGTCGAACACGTCCGAAACCAGGCGGTTTTCGGCGTCGCCGTGTTTTATCCCGCAAAATTCCGAAAATGCGGCATTGACCAGCGTAAAGCGTCCGTCCCGATCGACCACACAGATAACGGCGGGAACCGTATCCACAACCTGCGCCAGCCTCGATTTGTTTTCGCGCACGATCTGCGCGCGTGATTGTTCGCTGTGCTCAAGCTTTTGTTCCAGCTTGTTTGCCCATCGCCTGATGGTCTGTTGCTGGTGGCGCATCTTGAGCAGATTGCGGGCGCGGCACAGGAATTCGTTGTGGTCGACCGGATTGTTCAGGAAATCGGTGGCCCCGGCCTCCAGCGCCTCCAGCCGGCAGGCCTTTGCCTCCAGAACCGTGAGCACGATAACGGGAATGTCCTCGCAGCCGGGCAGCTCGCGGAATTTGCGGATAAGCTCCACGCCATTCATCACCGGCATGTTGTAGTCGGTGACGACAAGATCGGGGCGTTCGTCCCCCATTTCGTCGAACAGTTCACCGGGATGGATGAATGTCCGCACGCTTACCTGTGCGTCGATACTCAGCGCCAAACGTTCCAGGATACGTCTGTTTACCTGCTGATCATCGACAATGTAGATCAGGGCCATTCCCATCCATCCCAATCAGACCACACCCGCAGTCGCGGAACGTGACCTAATAACGATGGCGAATTAACTGGCAGGAAATTTCCCTGTACGTTGCTGGTAAAGACAAATTTATGATTAATAAAAAGTGACGCTAAATTGTTAATAATTTAGAATACAATATGAGAGTGTATATAGATTATAAATATAAATACAACAAATTACCATATCACATTGTATTCACTTCATGTAAACCATGACAGTCTTTCCGGAGAGGCCGGTTCAGGGTTGACCCAGGTCAATGTCGGGTTTCTTTGGCATGTGACTATGGCACCCGCTACAACGTTGTGTTGGTGTTGGCTGGGAGGAGTGGAGCGAATATGGCCGGCAAGTTGGCGACAATCCGAGCGCGTACGGCGGTTGCCGTGTTTTTTTTCGTCATGGCAGGCATATCGGCCACCCTGGCGGCCGGCCGCGTGCCGGAGGGCAGGGCCATAGCCGAACGCTGGTGCAGCGCTTGTCATGTGGTTTCCGGCAGCCAGGATTCCGCAAGTGCGGATGCGCCAAGCTTCGGTCACATTGCTGCCGGGCTGGAAGAAGATGCCGACAAGGCTTCGCTTGAGCTTTTTCTCGCCGATCCCCACCCGGTGATGCCCAATATGAACCTGTCCCGCCAGGAAGTTGCCGACATCGTGGCCTATATCGCCAGCCTCCGCGGTGCGGACTGACAACCGGCAACCGCACGCGTTGGCTTCCTAGGGAAGAGGGTTTTCACACATCTCCAGGTGCAGCGCTGTCCCGTCATAGGGGTGGGCCAGGGCGACATCCTCGTTCAATGTGATGCCGAGCCCTGGCGCTTGCGGCACAAGTATGTCGCCGGCATCCCATGACAGCGGTTCGCCGAGCAGATCCGAATAGAATCCGCCCATCTTGTCGATCGATTCCAGGATCAGGAAATTGGGGCTGCATGCGGACAGTTGGATATTGGCCGCGGCGACAACCGGACCACAGTACAGATGTGGCGCGATTTGGGCGCCAAACGCCTCGGCCATCCCGGCGATTTTTTTTGCCTCCATCAATCCGCCGACCCGCCCGAGGTTCATTTGCAGGATCGACGCGGCACCCTGACGCAAAACGCGTGCAAACTCGTATTTCGTGCACAGCCGCTCTCCGGTCGCCACGGGAATCCGGGTTCCCCGGGCAACTTCGGCCATTGCCTCCACCGGTTCTGGCGGTGTCGGTTCCTCAAACCACAGCGGATCAAATTGCTCCAGCCGTCGCGCCAGTCGAATTGCGCCGGATGTGGTAAACTGGCCATGGGTACCAAAAAGAAGGTCCGCGTCGCCACCAACCGATTCCCGGATCCGCCGCAGAAACAGTTCCGATCTGGCCATCGTTTCCAGATCCGGCTGGCGGCCGTCAAAGACGGTATAGGGTCCCGCCGGATCGAATTTCAGCGCTGTGAACCCCTCGGCGACATAAGCAGCTGCCCGCTCGGCCGCCAGATCGGGATCGGTGTAGACATTGGGCGCTGCCGCTTCATCGGGTTGCGCACTTCCCGAAGCCGGATAGAGGTAGGTGTAGGTTCGCAGGCGCTCCCGCACGGCACCGCCAAGCAGAGCATGTACGGGTTTGTCCAGCGCCTTGCCGATCACGTCCCAGCACGCCATTTCCATACCGCTGAAAACCCCTGCGACCGTTGGGTCCGGGCGCAACGTGTAGCCGGCGCCGAACACGTTTCGAGACAGGGCTTCGATTTTGAATGGGTCCCAGCCTGCCACGTGGCGGTCGAAAACATCACGAACCGCCGCCACAATCAGATCCGGATGAAACGATCCGGCATAGACTTCGCCGATCCCGGCGATGCCGTTGTCGGTCGTGAGCTTCAGCAAGATAAAATATCGGCCGCCGCGATAGGGCGGCGGATTTCCAACCACAAAAGTTGTCAGGTCTTTAAACTTCATGTGCGTTGCCGGAATCTGGCGAGGCGATCGTCAATCGAAAAGCAGTACATTGCGCATCGTATCGCCGCTGCGGGCGGAATCCAGCGCCTGATTTATCCTGGCGAACGGAAACGTCTTGCTGATCATGTCATCCAGTTCCAGTTTGCCGGATTTGTAGAGCGATATGAGGTCAGGGATATCCCGAGAAATGCGGGTTGTTCCCATCTTTGAACCGAGTATTCGCTGGTTGGCGCTGGCAAGCTCTTCCGGGCTGTAGGACGTTGCAACGCCCGATGGCGGCATGCCGACCAGCACCAGGGCGCCCATCGGCGCAAGAAGGCGAAGCCCTTGCTCGATCGCGGCGGTGAGACCGACAGTAACAAATACAAAATCCGCACCCCGGCCGCCCGTGACCTCTCGCACCGCTGATTGCAACTCCGGATGGTCGGCGCGAAAACCGTGCGTCGCGCCAACGCCACCGGCGAATTCCAGCTTGCTGGCCTTGAGATCGATGGCGACAACCGGGTCCGCCCCGGCGATCCGCGCCGCCTGGATGCTGTTGACACCGACACCGCCGCAACCGATCACCGCAACGCTTGCGCCGGACGGCACACCCGCGGTGTTCCTGACGGCACCGAAACCGGTCAGCACGCCGCAGCTCAGGAGCGATGCGACGGGAAACGTCAGATCATCAGGGATCGCCACGATCTGCGACTTGTCCACGACAGCCAGTTCCGCAAAGGCGCCGGTTCGCAGGCCGTGGCCAATCGGCCGGCCGCGCGGGGTTCGGATGGGACTCGTCCGGTCGAGGCTGGTGCGCGTCTCACAGGCGACGTCGGCGCCCTGCCGGCAGAAGTGGCACTCGCCACAGGCCCGCACCAGCGTTACAGCCACACGGTCGCCCTTTCGATAGGTTGTCACGTCGGCACCGACGCTGTCCACGACGCCGGCCGCCTCATGTCCGAACACGGCCGGAAGATCGTCCTCGCCGCTCGCCCAGGCGCCATCGATATAGGACAGATCGCTGTGGCAGATGGCACAGGCTTTGATCGCAACCCGCACCTCGCCGGCACCGGGCGCGGCGATGCAGACATCTTCAATATCCAGCGGTGCACCGAAAGACCGGCAGACCGCGGCGCGGACGGTGGCGATTGTCATGGCCGGAATTTACGATGAATATCGCCAGACCGACAGGTATGAAGTGCGGCGGCGAATACCCTGATCGCGACGCCTCGGCAAGGCCGGCTGCAAGACAGGTCAAATCGGAATGAGGCCATCGACAATCGATCAGGCCGCCTCAAGCGCGATCGCAATCCCCTGTCCAACGCCGATACACATGGTCGCCAGCGCACGAGTGCCCCCGCGGTCCCGGAGTTCCATGGCGGCGGATCCCGTGATCCGGGCGCCCGATGCACCGAGCGGATGGCCTAGCGAAATCGCCCCCCCGTTCGGATTGACGTGCGGCGCATCGTCGTCGATGCCCAACTCGCGCAAAACGGCAAGCGCTTGCGACGCGAAGGCTTCATTGAGTTCGATCACGTCGAAATCGGCCGGCGTCAGTGCCAGCCGGGCGCAGAGTTTTCGTGTCGCCGGTGCCGGGCCGATGCCCATGATGCGGGGCGGCACGCCGGCGGTCGATCCGCCGGCGATCCGCACGATCGGTGTCAGCTTGTGCGCCCTGGCTGCATCCGCCGAAGCCACGATGAGCGCCGCGGCGCCATCATTGACGCCTGACGCATTGCCGGCCGTTACCGTGCCGCCGTCCCGGAACGGTGTCTTCAGGCGGGCAAGGCCCTCGGCGGTGGTATCCGGGCGAGGATGTTCATCCGTGTCCACGGCAACCGGGTCGCCGCGACGCTGCGCAACCACAACCGGGACGATTTCCCGATCGAGACGACCATGCGCCTGGGCGGCGGCCGTGCGTTGTTGACTGCGCAGGGCAAACGCGTCCTGGTCACGGCGGGAGATTGAGTAGTCCTGTGCGACATTTTCCGCCGTTTCCGGCATCGACTCAACGCCATGGGCCTCCCGCATAAGCGGATTGACGAACCGCCAGCCAATTGTCGTGTCCTCGATTGAAGCATGACGTGAGAAGGCGGTTTCGGCCTTTGGCATGACGAATGGTGCCCGCGACATGCTTTCAACACCGCCGGCGATCACAAGGTCCGCATCGCCGCAGCGAATGGCGCGCGCCGCCAGGATGACCGCTTCCATGCCGGACCCGCACAGCCGATTGATCGTTGTACCCGGCACATCGACCGGCAGGCCGGCCAGCAGCGCTGCCATTCGGGCGACATTGCGATTGTCTTCGCCGGCCTGGTTGGCGCAGCCAAGAATGACGTCATCGATTGCCTCGGCAGCGAGATCGGGATTGCGTTCGACCAGCGAGCGGATGACATGCGCGCCAAGATCATCAGGTCGGACGTAGGCCAGGGCGCCGCCGAACCGGCCGATCGGTGTGCGGACATAATCGCAGATAAAGGCGTCCGGCATGGCTGTGCTCCCGCTTCGGGTCCCGATTATCGTCCGTGCGCGGCCCTGGTGCGGGCATTCAGATCGCGAAGAACTTGGAGTTCATCCCGGCTCGGCGGTGGCGTTTCGGCAACCGTTTCCGCGTAGCGGATGGGCCAGCCCACGGTTTCCGCCATTTTCTCCCGCGTCGTGCCGGGGTGGAGCGACGTGACCGTGAACTCCCTGGTTTCCGGATCCGGTTTCCAGATCGCCAGGTCGGTGATCAGCATGGTCGGGCCGGCCGTCTTGAACCCGAGCTTGTTGCGATCGTCGCCACCGCGCCCGTGCCCGTAAGAGGTGACGAAATCAATCGTCTCGACGAATCCGCGTTTTGACTGCTTCATGGTGATGAAGATCTGGCCGCTCTGGGATGCGATCTCCGGTGCGCCGCCGCCGCCCGGGAGCCGGACATTCGGCTTGCCATAGTCACCGATGACGGTCGTGTTGATGTTGCCGTATCGATCGAGCTGCGCGGCGCTGAGGAACCCGATCGTAATCCGCCCGCCTTGGAGCCAGTAGCGGAACATTTCCACCACCGACACTGTGGTCAGCGCCGTCTCGCACAGTTCGCCGTCCCCGATGGAGAGCGGCAGGACATCCGGTTTCGTGCCAATCGTTCCGCTTTCGTAGATGAGGGTAATGTCCGGGGCGTGGGTGAGGCGGGCCACATTGCAGGCTGCCGATGGCGCCCCGATACCGACAAAACATACATCGTCATTGCTGAGCGCGCGCGATGCGGCAATTGTCATCATCTCCGTGGCGGTATGGTCGCTCATGCCGGATCGTCTTTCAGGTGGACCACGCGGTCGGCGAAATCCCGGGGTGTCGCCGTCATCACGTTCTCCTTCATCCAGTCGAGAAAGGTCTCGCGGTCCGCCGAGATCCTGTCCCAGTCCAGATAGGCGGCGTTGTCGCGCCGGTAATAGCCCTGGGCGTACGACGGATGTGCGCCGCCCTTCACGTGACAGACCGCCGAAACCGTCCAGTGCGGCAGCACACAGCAGTTGGGGTGAAGGCCGGAGAAATCGTCAACGATTTCCTCCACGGTCACGATCGCCCGCCGGGAGGCAAGCACCGCTTCCTTCTGGACCGCGATAATGCCTTCGATCAGCACGTCGCCGCGCCGGTTCGCCTTCTGCGCATGGATAACGGCCACATCGGGTCGCATGGCGCGGACCGCTGCCAGCGCCTCGCCGGTAAACGGGCAGGTGAGGGTGCCGATATCGTTGTTGTACTTCGGCAAATCGGTTCCCGTGTAGGCCTTCAACACCGCGCAGGGCATTCCGGCCGCTCCGGCTTCGTATGCGTTGGCAAGGGCGGCATGGGAGTGCTCGCACAATTCGATCGGCCGCGGCCACTGGTTCTCCACGGCGTCGCGCAGCCGTCGCAAAAGACCGACACCGGGATTGCCCGCATAAGAAAAGATGATTTTTCTAACCCGACCCATGCCGATCAGCTGGTCGTGAACGATATCCGGCGTAAGCCGGACAACTGTCAGATCGCCGATCCCCTGGCGGATCGTCTCATGAACCGCAGCGTGAGGAATGAGGTGCGTGAAGCCCTCGAAGGCCACGCAATCTCCGTCACCGATATGCGCGGCCACCGCATCGCCCAGCGCCATGAATTCAGCCATCAGCCGGTCTCCGGTGTCCGCATGTTCAGATATCGAAGAATACCGTTTCCCTATCCCCCTGAAGGTGGACGTCGAAGGTCACCGTGCCGCCTTCGCGCTTGCCGACCAACGTCTCCACCCGCGATGTCTGTTCGATGCGCTGCAACACCGGATCGACCGCGTTTGCCGCCGCCTCATCGGAAAAATACATCCGCGTATGCAGACCGATATTGATGCCCCGGGCGACGATCCAGAATGTGATATGCGGTGCCATCGGGCGCCCGTCTCCGTAAGGCGCTTGACCGGGTTTGATGGTTTCAAAACTGTACAGGCCGGTTTCCAAGTCGGCGGCGCAGCGGCCAAACCCGCTGAAGTGAGGATCGGCGGTCCCGCGATGCTCCTGGGGACTGGAATAAAGCCCGGCCGCGTCGGCCTGCCAGATCTCCACCAGCGCATCCCTGAGCGGCGCGCCCGATCCGTCGAAAATGCGGCCGGTGACGGTAATGCGTTCCCCTGCTGTCCGGTCATCAACCATGGTCGATCCCAGATCCCGGTCAAAAACACCCTTGATTCCGCAGAAATTCGGTGCGCACCCGATATGGACATAGGGTCCGGCCGTTTGCGATGGCGATTCCTTCAACTGCCCGAGGTCCTGCACCATCTTCAACCCTCCGTCCGGTTTTCAAAATATGTCGACCGACGGCCCCGCAGCACGATGTCGAACTTGTAGGCGAGGGTATCCATCGGTACGGAATTGTTCATGTCGATCGGCGCGATCAACTGGTCCACGGCTTTCTTGTCAGTGATCGTGTTCAGGATCGGGCAGAAGGGGATCAACGGATCACCCTGAAAATACATCTGCGTGATGAGCCGCTGGACAAAGCCGGTTCCGAAAATCGAAAAGTGGATATGGGCCGGCCGCCAGTCGTTCACCCCGTTCGGCCACGGATAGGGACCGGGGTGGACCGTCCGGAACCGGTAGGAACCGTCAGCCGCTGTCAGTGTCCGCCCGCAACCGCCGAAGTTGGGGTCCAGCGGTGCCAGGTATCCGTCATTTCTGTGCCGGTACCGGCCCGCCGCATTGGCTTGCCAGAACTCCACAAGCGTATCCGGCACGCCGTGCCCGTTTTCATCCAGCACCCGGCCATAGACGATGATTCGCGCTCCCATGGCCGATTCCCCCGGCCTTGCGAAATTGTGGATCAGGTCGTTGTCCAGTTCGCCAATGAGGTTGTGGCCGAATACCGGGCCGGTCATCTCCGAGATCGAATTGTCGAGCGACAGCAGTGCCTTTTGGGGCGACCGCAAAATCGAAGTCTTGTATTGCGGCGCATAGGCTGGCGGGTGCCATGCACGATCGCGCTGAAAGAAGGCGCCTTGTTCGGAGGGCTGGTTGCTTTTGTCCGTCATGACGTTTCCGGTGCTCCGGCGAAATTGGGTTCCGTTATTCCTGGCGGTTCATGTCGTCCAGTGTGGCCTTTGCGATCCTGATTGCGCGGTTGGCCGCCGGCGCGCCGGCATAGATCGCCACGTGAAGCAGCGCTTCGGCGATGTCTTCCGCATTTGCGCCGGTGTTTTTTGTCGCCCGCACATGCATCGCCACTTCCTCGTCATGGCCAAGGGCCGCCAGGAGCGCAATCGTTATCATGCTGCGCTCGCGCTTTGTCAGGCCCGGCCGTGACCAGACCGAGCCCCAGGCGCCCTCGGTGATCAGAGTCTGAAATGCATTGTCGAAGGCAGTGGTCCCGGCGACGGCACGATCCACATGGCCATCGCCAAGCACATTGCGGCGCGTTGCCATCCCTGTTTCGTACCGGTTCTTCGATCCGCCCATATCCAGTGTTTCCTTTGCAGGTCCGGCCACCCGACACGCTGGCCGCGCCGCGATAATCTATCTAATTGGATTGCATCGACCGGGGCAACGGCTAACCGGATCGCCTGCCAGCGCAGTTCGTCGCCTGCGGTATCGGGCGACCGTCGCGGCCGGCCGGTGGCGCGGATTGACGCCGCCACCGATGCGCCGGCCATTCTTCCCTTGGGGGAAATGCCGGGCGGCAATTCGTCCACAGTCGCTTGTCGGTCAAATCTTTGGCGCACCGCCCTTGTTGCGCATCATCCCTCCCCGCCCTATTTGGTGCCGCACAATGCCGTTTTGGCGAACGCGGGCGTCAACGTGCCGGCAGATGTGTTTGGTTATGCAGCAGACAGGATCAGAACCCTTGAGCGAAGTACATCACACAATCATCATCCTGGGCTCCGGGCCGGCCGGTCTGACTGCCGCCATCTATGCCGCGCGGGCCGGATTGAACCCGGTTCTCATTCGCGGCCTGGAGCCGGGCGGCCAACTCACGACAACCACGGATGTGGAGAATTATCCCGGATTTTCGGAAGTCATTCAGGGTCCTTGGCTGGTCGAGGAGATGGAGAAGCAGGCTGTCAAAGTCGGCACGACGTCGGTCAACGACATAATTACCGATGTCGATCTGTCGGTCAGGCCGTTTCGGCTAACCGGTGACACCGGCGCGATCTATACATGCGATGCCCTGATCATCGCGACCGGGGCGCAGGCCCGATGGCTTGGCCTGCCGTCGGAAGACAAATATCGCGGTTTTGGTGCATCGGCCTGCGCCACGTGCGATGGTTTTTTCTACCGCGGAAAGCCGGTTGCGGTCATCGGCGGCGGCAACACTGCGGTGGAGGAAGCGCTCTATCTCACAAACCACACCGACAAGGTGACGCTCATCCACCGGCGAGATGCGCTGCGCGCCGAAAAAATCCTTCAGGACCGTGTCTTTGCCAATCCCTCGGTGACAATTCTCTGGAACAAGGTCGTTGTGGAATTCCTCGGCACGGATGGTGTGCCACCCAGCCTGACGGGGTTGAAATTGCGCGACACCATCGATGGCCAACTCTCCGAACTGGCTGTCGACGGTGCTTTTGTCGCCATCGGTCATGCGCCGGCGACGGCCCTGTTCAAGGGCAAACTCGATATGAATGCGCACGGTTATATTGAGACGGAACCGGGATCGACCCGGACATCGGTGCCCGGGGTCTTTGCCGCCGGCGATGTCCAGGACGATATCTACCGCCAGGCTGTGACCGCGGCCGGGACGGGCTGTATGGCGGCGCTCGACGCGGAAAAATATCTCGCCGATGCCGCGGTCGCCCAGGCGGCAGAATAGGGTTTGCGAACAGCCGACAACGGTCGCGTCGGATTCTGCCACCCGAAGATGGACCTTTTCGGATGAATAATCGTTGATTGACAAGGTGTTGGATGCATTCCCTTAAGCGCGGAACAGGCCGGTTGATTCAAAACCTGCACATCTTGATTCAGGACATGAACAGGCGACAGGCGAGGGATCCGTTGATAAGGTCGGCTGGTCGACCGAACGGGTAGGGCAGATTTTGGTTTCGTCTGTTCAGGCCACGGGATCTGATTTCGGTCTGAAATTTCACTTGCCGCGGGTGAATGGGCAGTTGGTTGGAAACCGAAGTGAAAGAGTATCGGATGGGGCAGACAGGCAGCAGGGAATCGCGACGGGACAGTTCTCACGGCACGGATTCGACGACCGCGCTTGTCCATGCGTGCGAGCATTGTGCAATTCGGCACCGTTCGATTTGCGGCGCTCTCAGCGCAACGGAAATCAATGATCTCAATGCCATCGCCGTGCGTCGCAAATATACTGCCGGCCAGACCCTGCAATGGCAGGATGAGGAAGTAACCGCCCTGGGAAATATCTTGAGCGGTGTCCTGAAGTTGACCCAAACGATGGAGGACGGTCGCCAGCAGATTGTTGGTCTGTTGTTTCCCAGCGATTTCCTGGGCCGGACCTTTTCCGACCATGCCAGTTCAAGCGTGGAGGCGGCTTCGGATGTGGAAATCTGCACGTTTCCGCGGGCGCGTTTTGAGGAATTGCTGCACCGCTACCCGGACTTGGAAACGCGCCTGTTGGCACATACGCTCGACGAACTCGACGCGGCGCGCGAATGGATGTTGCTTCTCGGCCGCAAGTCCGCGACCGAAAAGGTCGCCACCTTTCTCCTTCATCTGGCCCGCCGCCATGATCTTATCGGCTGCGGCCGGGACGTATCGCCGGACGCCGAAACCGATGGCCGTGCGCCGTTGCAGTTCGAGCTGCCGATGACCCGCGCGGATATGGCCGATTATCTTGGGCTGACCATCGAAACCGTCAGCCGTCAGATCACACGGTTGAAGAAAGCCGGGTTGATCGATGTCGCCAACAATCGAACAATAACAGTGTTGAGCGACGCCGGGCTGAAGCAGATTTCCGGCGACTAGCCGCTTCGTTTCAATCCGGATTTTTTGCGGATCCCGCCTAGGATATCAGGACTGTGGATCGGCTTTGCCGCAAAGCCCGCGCAGGATCGTGCGAACGTCGGCCGCGCCGCTTTCGGATTTGCCGTTCAGCGGCTTGGCGGAAGGTTTTTTCATCTTGCCGAGATGCGACCGGTTGTTGAGCATCACCCGCGAAAGCTTCGCCAGCGCCGCATTGTCGAGTTTGGCGCGGGCTAGCGGCAGCACCACACGGTTTTCCCATTCCAGGTGACGGCGATAGGCTTCGAAAAACCCGCGCAGCATATATCCGAACATGTCGGGATTTTCCGGCTGGCTGCCTGCGGCAATGGCTTCCAGTATCGGGACGATTTCGTTGGAATTGGCCTCGTCACCCAGATGGTCTTCCTCAAGGCGGGCAAGGATTTCCCTGGTCTCCGCATCGCTGATCGCTGCCCGCAACAGTGGAAAAAGCCCGTACTCCTCATCGGCATGATGGAGCGGGAGGTCAAATTTCAGCGCCTCGGCCGCCCGCGCGCACTGATCCGGATTCGCCGATGCCGGCAGGGCGTCGGCGATTGATTCCAACAGATCGCAAAGCGCGGCGTGAAGCTCATGCTCAGCCGCGATCACCTTGAGCGGTTCCATGTTGCGACAATCCGCGAGTTCGCATGGCGCGACTTTGACTTAGATCAAAGCAGCAGATCGACTGCGTTGGAATACCAGCGCCGTACAGGTCACCGGGGCGAGCGATCGATTCTCACGACATCGGTTGGTCACTTGGCGGTTAGAATCTGTCGCAGTGCATGCGGCGGTACAATTGTGTTTGGATGGCTTTGGATGGCGATGATTCCCGGCACGCGTCCGGGAACCGCATTGGGATACGGATTGCAGCGATAGGGGATTGTCATGGTTCGCATGGTGCAAGCGGGTTTGTTTGGATTGCTGGCGCTGGTTGCACTTCTGGCTTTTGCCAGGGCGCAGGATCCCTTGTATGGCTTTCATGCGCTTGTATTTATGATCGCAGCGCTGATCGCCGCGATCTATTCACTCCGGCGGTTGAAATTCGACGCCAACGGAGACCTGATCGGCACGACCGCCGATGATGGAACCTACCTTGACGGCGTTGTGCGCGCCGGCGTTATCGCCACGGTTTTCTGGGGCGTTACGGGCTTCCTCGTCGGCGTTGTTATCGCTTTCCAGCTCGCATATCCGGTCTTGAACCTGGACCTGCCGTATACCTCGTTCGGACGATTGCGGCCGCTGCACACGTCAGCCGTGATCTTCGCCTTTGGCGGCAACGCCCTGCTGATGACCAGCTTTTATGTCGTCCAGCGCACCTGCCGTACCCGTCTTGCCCTGGGCAACGCGGCATGGTTCGTGTTCTGGGGCTATCAGCTTTTCATCGTCCTTGCCGCCACCGGCTATGTTCTCGGCGTCACCCAGTCGAAGGAATATGCCGAACCGGAATGGTACGTCGACCTGTGGATCACCATCGTGTGGGTCGTCTATCTGCTGGTCTTTCTCGGCACGCTGCTCAAGCGCAAGGAACCACACATTTACGTGGCGAACTGGTTCTATCTGTCCTTCATCGTCACCGTTGCGATGCTCCACGTTGTCAACAATCTGGCCGTGCCGGTCTCGTTCTTTGGCTCCAAGAGCTACAGCCTGTTCGCCGGTGTCCAGGACGCGCTCACGCAATGGTGGTACGGCCACAACGCTGTCGGCTTCTTCCTGACCGCCGGATTCCTCGGCATGATGTACTACTTCGTGCCCAAACAGGCGGAACGCCCGGTTTATTCCTACCGGTTGTCGATCGTCCATTTCTGGTCGTTGATCTTTCTCTACATCTGGGCCGGCCCTCACCACCTCCACTACACGGCGCTGCCCGACTGGGCTCAGACCCTGGGCATGGTTTTCTCCATTATGCTGTGGATGCCGTCGTGGGGCGGTATGATCAACGGTCTGATGACGCTGTCCGGCGCCTGGGACAAGCTGCGCACAGATCCCGTCATCCGCATGATGGTGCTTGCCATCGCCTTCTACGGCATGTCGACCTTCGAAGGCCCGATGATGTCGATCAAGGCCGTCAATTCCTTGAGCCACTACACCGACTGGACCATCGGTCACGTCCATTCCGGCGCACTGGGATGGGTCGGCATGATCTCATTCGGCGCCATCTACTATCTGGCACCCCGGCTGTGGCACAAGGAGCGGCTCTACAGCGACCGGCTGGTGAACTGGCACTTCTGGCTGGCAACCCTGGGAATCGTGCTCTACGCCTCGTCCATGTGGGTGTCCGGCATCCAGCAGGGCCTGATGTGGCGCGAATATGACGAACAGGGCTTCCTGGTCTACTCGTTCGCCGAATCCGTCGAAGCCATGTTCCCCTACTATGTGATCCGCGCCAGCGGCGGGCTGCTTTATCTGGCCGGCGGGTTGGTCATGGCCTGGAACGTGTACCAGACCATCATCGGGAATATTCGCAAGGAAGAACCCATAGGCGGCGCTGCACCAACGCCCGCAGCCGCGTGACCGGGGAAATCAAGTCATGATCAACCATACCAAAGTCGAAACCAATGCCACGCTGCTTCTGGTTCTGTCGCTGGTCGTTGTTTCCATCGGCGGCATCGTGGAAATCGCACCCCTTTTCTATCTTGAGAACACGATCGAAAAGGTGAACGGCATGCGGCCCTACTCGCCGCTCGAGTTGAAAGGCCGCAATATCTACATCCGCGAGGGCTGCTACACCTGCCACTCCCAGATGGTTCGCCCGTTCCGCGATGAAGTCGAGCGCTACGGTCACTACTCGCTCGCGGCGGAAAGCATGTACGACCATCCGTTCCAGTGGGGATCGAAGCGCACGGGCCCGGATCTGGCGCGCGTCGGTGACCGCTATTCCGACGAATGGCACGTCCGTCATCTTGTCGATCCACGATCGGTCGTGCCGGAATCCGTGATGCCCGGTTACGGGTTCCTGCTTCAGGCCGACCTGAAAGCCGATGATATCTCCGGTCATCTGAAGGCCAACGCCATGGTCGGCGTGCCCTACACGGAAGAGATGATCGCCGTGGCCCGGGAAGATCTCCTTGCCCAGTCCGATCCCGACGCCGACACCGAAGGTTTGGAAGAGCGGTACCCCAATATCAACATTCGTGACTTCGATGGCCAACCGGAGCGTTTGACCGAAATGGATGCTCTGGTCGCCTATCTGCAACTGCTTGGCACGTTGGTGGACTTCACCACCTACGAGCCGGCCGAGAACTATCGTTAGAGATCGAACATGGACGAGCTCTCGACTTACGAAGCCATGCGTCAATTCGCCGACAGTTGGGTTCTCCTGGCGATGGTGCTGTTTTTCATCGGTGTCGTGATTTTCGTGTTTCGGCGCGGATCACGGAGCCAATACGAGGACGCGAGCCGCATCCCATTCAAGGACGAGGATTGATCATGGCTGACGAACGCCACGTCGACGAATTCACCGGCACCGAAACAACCGGCCACGAATGGGACGGCATACGCGAACTGAACACGCCGCTGCCCCGCTGGTGGATATGGACCTTCTATGCCACGATTGTATGGGCGGCATTGTATGTCATCGCCTATCCGGCCATTCCGCTGATCAACTCCGCGACCACCGGTCTGTTGGGCTATTCCAGCCGTCAGTCGGTCGATGCCGACATCGCGGCGGCAGTCGAGGCCCAGTCGGGCAATTTGCAACGCATCGCGGATCTGTCGCTGGAGGAAATCCGTGCCGACGCCGAATTGCAGCGGTTTGCAGCGGCTGGCGGACGTTCGGCCTATCTGGTCAACTGCTCCCAGTGCCACGGCTCCGGAGCGGCCGGTGCGGAAGGCTATCCCAATCTCAACGATGATGAGTGGATTTGGGGCGGTTCGCTGGAGACGATCCATGCCACGATCAGCCATGGGATCCGATTCGAAGCCGATGATGAGACACGCATTTCCGAAATGCCCGCCTTCGGGGCCGACGAATTGCTCGGGCCCGAGGAAATCAATCAGACGACCGAGCACGTCCTCATGCTGGCTGGCCTGGAACATGACGCCGAGTTGGCGGCATCGGGCAAGGAAATCTATGTCGACAACTGCGAGGCTTGCCACGGGGCCGGGGGCGAGGGGGATCCCGAACAGGGCGCACCGGCACTGAATGACGCGATCTGGCTCTACGGAGGGACCAGGGAGTTTGTCCTTGCACAGGTCGCTCGTCCCAAGCACGGTGTAATGCCGGCTTGGGGTAATCGCCTTGATCCTGTTACGATAAAGCAGCTGACCATTTATGTGCATGGTCTGGGCGGCGGCGAATAACGCGCCAGGAGCCATATTCCGGCCGCAACGCACATCGGTGTCCTGATCGGTTGTCACATCGGTAGCCGCGGGACGCTGTCATGACATGGAGCTTCCAGCGGAGGCGCAGGCGATGACGCGGTCGGAAGACGACGCGCAGGGCGAAAACGTTTCCGGAGCGGACGTGTCGGAGGCAACGGATTCCGACGACAATCCGGGCAAGGCCGTGGCGGATCGGTCGCCGGCAACCGCTGCTGGCCGTCCGAGCACCGCGAAAAGCGCCGGCGCCGCAACCGATATTGAGCGGTTTGATGTCGCCGCGGTCAACACCGGCGAGGTGCCGCTTCTCTACAAGGGGCGCGAACCGATCTATCCGCGCCGGGTGAGCGGCACGTTCCGTACCCTGAAGTGGTGGATTATGGGCATCGCGCTCGCGATCTACTACATCACCCCATGGCTGCGCTGGAACCGTGGCGAACATGCACCCGATCAGGCCGTTTTGATCGATATGGCAAATCGTCGGTTCTATTTCTTTTTCATCGAGATTTGGCCGCAGGAATTTTACTATGTCGCCGGTTTGCTGATCATGGCCGGCGTCGGATTGTTTCTCATAACCTCAACGGTCGGCCGCGCCTGGTGCGGTTATGCCTGCCCGCAAACTGTCTGGACCGATCTGTTCATCTGGGTGGAACGGCTGGTCGAGGGTGATCGCAATGCCCGCATCAAGCTCGATGCGGCGCCCTGGACATTCGGCAAGGTGCGCAAAAAGGTGACGGTCCATGCCGTCTGGTTGCTCATAGCCTTGGCGACCGGTGGTGCCTGGATTTTCTATTTTGCCGATGCGCCGGCGCTGGCGCGGGACTTCCTGTCCCTGGAAGCACCACCGATCGCTTATGCCACTGTTGCCGTTCTGACCTTCACCACCTACACGCTCGGTGGCCTCATGCGCGAACAGGTTTGCACCTATATGTGCCCCTGGCCGCGCATCCAGGCGGCGATGATGGACGAGTACTCGCTGACGGTGACCTACAATGACTGGCGGGGCGAGCCGCGGTCCCGCCATCGCAAGAAGGCGCTGCGCGAGGGTATCCCGGTCGGCGACTGCGTTGATTGCAACGCCTGTGTCGCTGTTTGCCCGACCGGGATCGACATCCGAGATGGTCAACAGTTGCAATGCATTACTTGCGCGCTTTGCGTCGATGCCTGCAACGCCGTGATGGAGAAGCTGAACCTGGACAGGGGCCTGATCGGTTATTCGACCCTCAAGGACTATGATGCCAACAAGGCCGGCATACCGGCACCGACCACCTGGCGGTCGTTTCTGCGAACCCGCACGGCGCTTTATTTTGGCGTTTGGTCGTTGATCGGCCTGGTCATGCTTGGCGCGCTGCTCACCCGGACACGCCTCGACGTCAACCTCCTCCACGACCGCAATCCTGTCTATGTCCAGCTTGCCGACGGGGCGATCCGCAACGGTTACACGCTGAAAATCCTCAACATGGTGCCCCAGCCGCGGCAGTTCGCGGTGAGCTTGCACGGATTGACCGGCGGGGCCATGTGGCGCGCTGCCGAAGACAGCGAACCGGCCCGGGAATTGATCGTCGATGTCGGACCGGACAGAGCGGAATCCATCAAACTGCTGGTCCGCGCCGAACCGGGCGGAATGAGTGGCGCCTCGGAGGATTTCCAGTTCCGTATCGTCGAAATCGGCGGCCGCGATGAAGAGACCGTCGCCGATGCTGTATTCGAAGGCCCCGGACAAAGGTAACACGGCAATGCCGACCGATCTGACCACGTCTTCCAAGCCCGTACCGGCAACCGCCATGGATAGGGGGCGGCGGTTCACAGGTCGACACATGTTGTTGATAATGCTGGCGTTTTTTGGAACTGTTGTTGGCGTCAATCTTACGCTGGCCTATTTCGCCACCGGCAGCTGGACTGGGCTGGTGGTCAAGAATTCCTATGTGGCGAGCCAGGAGTTCAATAGCCGCCATGCGGCCCGCGAAAGTGCTGAATCGGTCGGGTGGCAACTCGCCGCCACCGTGGAATCCGGGTATCTGGTGGTCCGCTTGCGCGATGCGGCCGGCGAGCCCCTGGACGGCGTTACCGTCGCCATCGATGCCGGCCGTCCTGTCCATGAGGGCGCCGACCGGATGCTCTCTGCGGCGCCCGAGGCGCCCGGCGTCTACCGCACCGGAGAACCGCTACCGGCCGGGCAATGGAATTTGACCATAGATCTGTCGCGCCGGATTGACGGCAAAACCGACCGGCTGACCCGCTTTGTGCGGCTCCATGTGCCGGCGCCGGTCGCACAATGAGCAGTTGCTGCAAATCGCGGCCGGTGCAAGCCGTCCCCGCGGCCGGCGGGATTTCACCGGTCAGGCCTGCCGGATCGGGACAGATTGATCCCCTCGCGCCATATCTTCGTCCGGATCGGGATCATCCCGACGCTGGCCATGTTGTGCTTGAGCTTCTTGTGCCCGGAATTCATTGCGGCGGATGTATCTCGCGGATCGAACGCGCCCTGAACGGACGGGACGGTATCGCGCGGGCGCGGGTCAACTTCTCTACGCGCAGATTGACGGTCGCCTTCGACGAATCCCGCATACCCGCTGCCGGTATCGCCGAAATCGTGACCGACCTCGGCTACGAAGTGACACCCTTCGCCGATGTCGCCGGCGGCGCCGGCGGTGGCGACGCCCGCGATGCCGCCGGCAGCGAACTTGTGCGATCGCTGGCGGTCGCCGGATTCGCCGCCGGCAATGTCATGCTGCTTTCCGTTTCCGTCTGGGCCGGCGCCTCCGACGCCACCCGTGATCTCTTTCACTGGCTCTCCGCGCTGATTGCCTTGCCGGCGGTCGTATATGCCGGCAGGCCGTTTTACCGCTCCGCCTTCCGGGCGCTGATGGCCCGCAGCCTCAACATGGATGTGCCGATTTCACTGGCCGTCGTCCTCGCCGCCGCCATGAGCCTTCACGAGACCATGGTCGGCGGCGAGCATGCCTGGTTCGATGCGTCGGTCACGCTGCTGTTCTTTCTGCTTGCCGGCCGGGTGCTTGACCACGCAATGCGCGCCCGGGCGATGTCCGCGGTGACCCATCTCGCCGCCCGCAATGCACGCGCCGCGCTTGTCGTCGAAGACGACGGCCGGCTTGCCTGGCGGCCGTTGCGGGATATCGTGCCGGGACTTCTGGTCCAGGTTGCCGCCGGCGAGCAGGTTCCCGCCGACGGCCGGATCGAGTCGGGGACGAGCGAGCTCGACAGTGCGCTTCTGACGGGCGAAAGCCTGCCCGAACCGGTTGCCGCCGGCGACATCGTTCACGCCGGCACGACGAACCTGTCCGGCCCGTTGCGCATACGTGTCACCGCCGCCGGCGCCGACACCGTACTCGCCGAAATCGTCCGCCTGATGGAGGCGGCGGAGAAGGGCAAGGCCACCTATGTTCGCATCGCCGACCGCGCTGCGCGGATCTACGCGCCGGCCGTTCACATCCTTGCGGCCGGCGCCTTTGTCGGCTGGTGGGTCGCCGCCGGCAGTCCGCATCAGGCCCTTCTCGTGGCGATCGCGGTTCTGATCATCACCTGTCCCTGCGCGCTTGGCCTGGCGGTCCCGGCCGTCCAGGTTGTCGCCTCCGGCCTGTTGTTCCGCCGTGGCGTGATGATCAAGGACGGCACGGCGCTTGAGCGTCTCGCCGCCGTAGATACCATTGTTTTCGACAAGACCGGCACATTGACCAGGGGCAATCTGACCCTGGTCGATGACGGGCCCGTCGATCGTCAGGCCTTGGCGTTGGCACGCGCCCTTGCCGGCCAGAGCAACCATCCCCTGGCAAAGGCGCTGACCCGTGTCGCCGAGGCGGAAGGCATCGATCCGGCCGCGGTAACAGACGTATGCGAAGTGCCCGGTGCCGGACTTGAAGCGCGGACCGGCCCCGGCGGGGCGGACCGGATTCGTCTTGGCCGGCGGGACTGGGCGATTGCGTCGCCAGCGCCACAAACGTCGGCGGCGTCACCGGCCGGATCTGCCGATACGGGCGGCGCATTCAGCGAGATCCTTCTCGCCCGCGACGGCAAGCCGCTCGCCTGCTTCCGGTTCGCCGACAGCCTGCGCCCCGACGCTGCCGAAACGGTCCGGCGATTGAAGGCGGACGGATACGATCTGCAGATCCTGTCCGGCGACCGGACCGGCACAGTGTCCGGGATTGCCGCGCGTCTTGGCGTCGACAACTGGCGCGGCCGCTGCACGCCCGGTGACAAGGTGGCGGAAATCGAGCGGTTGCGGTCCGAAGGCCGAAAGGTTCTGGTCGTTGGCGATGGCCTCAATGACGGCCCGGCCCTGGCGGCCGGCGATGTCTCCATGGCGCCGGCGGCGGCGTCCGATCTTGGCCGGGCCGCCGCCGATCTCGTCTTCATGGGTGAAAATCTGGCTCCGGTTGCCGATGCGCTGGACCTCGGCGGCCGTGCGCTCACCCGCATTCGTCAGAATTTCGCCCTCGCCATCGCCTACAATCTCATCGCCGTACCGATTGCGCTTGCCGGCCTTGCAACGCCCCTGATCGCGGCCGTCGCCATGTCGGCTTCGTCGATGACGGTGACCGCCAATGCGCTGCGTTTGCGGTTGTGGACACCGGGTATCCGCCGGTCCCGGTGGTCGCGCTTTGGCAAACGGAACGGCCGGCCGGAACAGCCGGTCGAGCGGCTGGCGGCGGCGGAATGACCAATCTCGTCATCCTCATTCCGGTTGCCTTATTTCTGGGTGCCATCGGGCTTGCCGGATTTTTCTGGGCGCTGCGTTCCGGCCAGTTTGAGGATCTTGACGGCGCCGCCCTGCGCATTCTTCAGGATGACGAAGGGGAACACGGCGACGAACCGGCCGACCGAGCCTGATCGGCCTGTGTCTCAGTATTCCCGCTCGAAGTAGATGCCCACGGAGGAGTCGCCGTCGGCGCCAACCGCGCCGCGCGCCTTGATGTTGGCGCCGATATCGAGATCGATGGTCACCCGGCTCGATTCCGATCCGGCCCCTTGTTCGACTCCGAGATAGATATTGTCGGAGACATAGCGCCCGGCGCGCACGGCCGGATTGCCCTGCTGATCAGTCACCACGTCCAGATCGTCCAGGCCCGTTGTTTCCCGCAGCCGGCCGAGCAGGCCCGGCCCCGATGTCAAGCCGCCCAGTTCGGCCGCCGCGGCGGCAAGTTGCACCAGTTGCACCGGTGACAGTTCGTCGATCGACCGGCCGTAGATGAATTGTGCCAGGACCTCGTCGGGCGGCAGCGATGGTGAGGAGGAAAATTCGATTTTGGGCTCCGACGCGCGGCCGGTCACGGCCACCGTGATCGTATATTCATTGGCGGTGGTGGTGCCGGCGAAATCAAGTCTCGGGTCGAGATCGCCCTCAAATCCGATATTGCCCCTGGTAAGCGTAATGCGTTTCTTGAGGATGTCGAGCCGGCCCCGCCGGAGTTCGAAACCACCCACGGCAGCAAGAGCGCCGGGCCGGCCCCTCAGCACGATGTTTCCCCCCAGTTCCGCATCGACACCGCGTCCGCGTACGAAGATCCGGGCCGGTGCATCGACGATGATATCCAGTTGCGGCCCGTTGGCGGTCGCCGCGCCGGCGGCAGCAGAAGCAGTCGCCCGCGGCCGCGACCGCGGCAGGGCGACCTGAAGTGTTCGGGTCACGGCTGCCGGCGCATCGCGGTGGCGCACATCGATACTGGCGGCGCCTACGGCAAGTCGCGCCGGAATGGTGATATCGGTCCGGTCGAGCCGAATGGTGCCGGCGATCGTCGGACCGGCAAGCGCCGGACCGGATATGGTCAGGTCGGCATCGAAGCCGGTGCGTACCAGATCGCCGTCGCTGTAGGTGCCATCCAGCAGTCGGGCGGCGAATTCAAGCGGATAACCGGAGCCGGGCGCGATTCCCGCCTCGCCGGTGACCGTCAGCGATCCGGCCTGGCCGGCCTGGGCTGTCAACCGGCGGACCATCACGCGCTCGCCGTCCAGTCCGAGATCGAAGTTCATGTCACTGAGGACGACACCGGTGGCCGGATCGGCAAATCGGCCGCCGTGCCCGGTGACAGTGCCCGTAAGCCGCGGTGCCGTCCGCGGACCCTGCAATGCAAGCGCCAGGTTGGCGCTGCCGGAAAGGCTCGCACCGCGCGCGGAAAGTTGCTGGCCGGCCAGCGCCAGCGGCGCCGCTCCGTTGATGGCAAGATCGATGGCGCCGGCGCCTTGAAGACCGATCGTGCCGGCGACGTTCACCGCCAGGTCCGGTACCCCGCCGATCCGGGCGTCGAGCCGGACACCGGCATCGGCATAGATTCCGGTGGCGGTGATTTCCACTGGCGGCACGCCGGCGGCTCGGCTTGCCGCCACGGAGGCACGTTTCACTTGTCCCTCGAACGCGACCGAGGGCGCTTCGCCGGTCCGTCGGACATGGGCCTGCCCGGAGAGCTGGCCATCGGCGTCCAGATCTGGTGCAAAGCCGTTGGCGAGCGACAGGGGCAGATCCGACATTCGGGCGGTCAGGTCGAGCCGGTTGCCGGCCACACCGGCAAGGCGGATTTGGCCCCGGCCGGCGTCAAAGGTCATGCCGTCGATCCGTGCCAGGCCGCCGGCCAAGTTGATTTGTGTTGGTGCGGCCAGGCTCAGCGCGGCGCCGGAGCGGGAAAGATCGGCGCGATCCAGGGCGAAGGTCATGCCGCCGGATTGCGGTCGCACGGCACCGGTGATGGCCGCTTCCGTGTCCGGGCCGTTTGCGGTGACGGCGAAGCGGTTTCCGTCGTCCGCCCGCTCGGCCCGCGCGTCGACGCGATCGAGCGTCAGGCCGCCGGCCACGATGTCGCGGCCGGCCAGCGTTCCGGCAATCGCCGGCTTGCCGAACAGGTCGCGCGCCTGGAGCCCGATGTCGGCACCGCCGACCCGCACCGGCCCGGCGGCAATGTTGCGTGCCCGGGCGTCGACATTCGCCAACTGCGCGCCATCTTCGGTGGCAAACCGGATTGTGCCCGCCAGCGCGCCGTCCGCAGTCATCAGGAGGAGCGGCGCCAGTGTCGCCAGGTCCGGCGCGTTCACGTCCAGGGTGCCGGTGATGCGGTTTTTGGCGTCCAGCGCCAGCGATCCGGTGACAGCATTGGGCCCGCTGCGCAGTGCCAGATCCTTGAACCGCCGCGCGCCGCCGGCCAGCGTTTGCAGTTCGCCACCGCCGGTCACAGCGATCCCGTCCAGTTCCGCACGCAGCCGCGCCGTGCTCGACGTGTCCGCGCCGGCCAGATGACCATCGAACCCGGCGATCAGGTTGCGCACCGGCTTGCCGGCGAGAATGGCCTCTTCTGCATTGGCTTCCAGGACCAGGTTCGGCGCTGCCATTGTTCCTGAAAGGCGCGCATTAACCGTCAGGGCTCCGGATGATCCCGGCGTCAGGCGGCCGAGATCGGCGATCTTTCCGTTGGCGCCGAGATCCGGTTCAGGCAGCAGCGGACCATCCGCCGACAGCGCAAACCCGTCCCCATCGATCGTGATGTCCATGACCGCCAGCGCGTCGGCTTCGCGCCGCAGGCCGCCGGCAAACGAAACCAGCCCCGAAAGCAGCCGGTCAACGGTGGCAATTCCGGTACGGGCATCCTCGGCGCGGCCTTCCACCTTGAGATCGACCGCTGTGCCGTCAAAGCCGACCCGTCCGGTTGCACTGGCGGCCAGTGCGCCGCCCATGTCACGCCCGGCAAGCGGTGCCAGGCCGGCCAGGTCGTTGACGGAGACCTGAAATGTTCCCTCCGCCGCATCTGCTTTGAGCGTACCGGCGAACCGGGCCGCCAGCGCTGCGGCGTCCAACCGCGACTGTGTGATGTCCGCGCCGGCGCCCGGACCCAGTCGGCCCGCCGCGACCAGGGCGACTTCCCGGCCGGCAAGATCGGCGAGCCGCGGATCGGTCGCTGCGATCGGCCGGGCCGACACCGTGAGATCGAAGCTGCTGGTCCGGCGGGCCCTGTCGGACAGCGCATTGGCTTGCCCGGCGGCGACGACCTCGATTCGGCCGATTGCGCCCACCGGTGCTTTCACGCCATCGATGCCGAGCCGGGCGTCCCAGATGGCGGGCTCGTCGCCGCCGAGACTGGCATCGAGCGCAAGGCCGGCAAGCTGCGCGACGGATTGGCCCTCCGCGCCGGGAAGGGCGATCAGCGAGCCGCCGCCGTCCAGCGTCAGCGAGACCTGGCCGGCGAGCGGAAACATGTCCGCGCCAAGGCGGCCGCGGGCGCTGATTTTCGTCTGGCTGGAATCATAGTCGAGCTGTTCGATGGACCAGGCGCCATCCGCCCCCCGCAGGGCGTCGACGGCGAGCCGGCTCTCGCCTGTGGCGAGGAAGGCATAGGATTGCGGAACCAGGGCGCCGATCCGGGCACTGACATCGGCAGTACCGCGATGGCCGGCGTCGGTGCGGCGGATCGATGCCCGGCCGTCCATCACCGTCCGTCCGTCGGCGGTCAGCCGCAGGTCGGCTTGCCAGTTCTCCAGCGGGCCGCGGCCATCCAGGTCGAGGCCGAGCGCGGGCCCGCCGCGAAGACCCAGCGCCGTTGCGGCAAGCCCGTTTGCCGGTTCCGACAACTGCGCCGCCGCCAATAATGTCGCCTGATCCGGGTCGAAGGAGAATTCGGCCGCCAGTTGACCGCCCGGCCCATCGAGCCGGGTGGCTTCGATCCGGGCCGAGACGGCTTCCCCCGTCAGGCGCAGGGCACCGGTCGCCGCCACCAGCGCATCGACGCCGGCGGCGTCGGCCGATATCGCGATGGCCGGCAGGTCGACGGACCGGATGATGACCGAAACCGGCAGTCCGCCGCCGCCGGTCGTGTCGTCGCCGGTGCCCGGTGCCGGAAGCGGCCGGCGCAACAGCCGGACCTCGCCGGCTCTGAGCACATCGACGGACAGCCGCGCCCGGACCAGCGCCAGCCGGTTCCAGGTGACCGACAGGTCGTCGAGCGCGAGCCACGGACCCTTCGTATCGGCGACCGTGATATTGGAGACCGAGATCGTCGACGACAAAATTCCGTCGATCGCGCCGATTTTAACCGTTCGTCCCGGTTGCGACAGGGCGCTTTCCAGAAATCGCTGGATGCGGCCGGTTTCCGCCTCCGTGGCTGCCGGGTCCTGTGCCTTGGCCGGCGGCAGGGCAAGGCCGGCGACCAGCGCCACGCTCGCCACCACACCGGCGCCGGCCCGTCTGTCCACTCGTCCGCCCGCCCGTTTTCCTGCCGCGCGCCGAACCGTCATCAGAACGCCTGGCCGATCCCGACATACAGGCCCCAATCGGGGTCGTCAGGGCCCGGATCCAGCGGCACGGCGATGTCCGCGCGGATCGGTCCGAGCGGCGTGTGATAGCGAATGCCGACACCGGCCCCGACCTTGAGGTCGCCGAATCCGGACAACCCCGAACTTGCCGACACCGCACCGGCATCGACAAAGGGGACGATACCGATGGCCTCCGTGATACGCGCCCGCAGTTCCAGCGATCCCTCCACCAGCGACCGGCCACCCACGATAGTGTCGCCGGGTCCCGGCACGCCGATATTCCGATAGCCGTAGCCACGCACCGATCCCCCGCCGCCGGCGAAGAAGCGCCGGTTTTCCGGTATCGCCATCAGGCCGGCGCCATTGACCGAACCGGCGAGCGCCCGCCCGGCAAGCACCACCCGCCCGTCGCTGTCCAGGGCCCGGTAGGCCGACGCGAACGCCGTTGCGCGGACAGCCGTCGTGCCCGACCTGATGTCGGTGAAAGGTTCCACGGTCACGCCCGCGCGATATCCGCTGGTCGGATTGGTCGCATTGTCGCGCGTGTCGCGCACAAGCTCGCTCGGCAGCGAAAGGATCGTGAACGAGTTGGTGCCGAACGCATCGGTGATTTCCGATTGCTCGATGGCAACCCCGGCACTGCCGGTCAGCGTGTTCGAAAAGCGGTGAGTCAGGCCGGCCTCCGCCTTCACCGTCCGTTCCACGACATTGTCGGTTTCTTCCCGGAATCCGGAGACCTTGAACGTGACATCGGTATCCGGCGTAAAGACACCCGGCTTGGTGAGCGTGGCGGCGAGCCGGTAGTCCGGCGTATCGCCTTCGGTGCTCGCCAGTCCGCCGACAAGGCCTTCGATTTTGAGCCGCTCGGCCTGGCCGAAAAGATTGCGATGGATCCAGTACGCCTCCAGCTGGCCGCCATCGACCGTCGAATAGGCGACCCCGGCGCCGAACACCCGCGGCTTGCGTTCGCGAACTTCGATATCGATCGGCAGAAATCCGCCGGTCACCACATCGGCTTCGGCAAAGGTCACGGAGCGAAACACTTCGAGACGGTGCAACCGGTCGCGTGCTGTCTCCAGATCATCGGGATCGTAGCGCTTGCCCGCCTCAAGCCCGCTCTGGCGCGCCACGAACGCCGGGTTCATGCGTTCCGTGCCGCGCACCGACACCGCACCGAACGCCGACAGCGGACCGGGCTGCACGGCGATGGTGACATCCAGGGTTTTGGCCCGGTGATCGGCAACGATATCGCGGCTGACGATGGCGGCTTTGGGGTGTCCCAGTTGCCGCCAGCCATCCACCAGGCTCGCTTCCGCCGCCAGAATAACCGACGATCGCGCCGGCGCGCCGCGTATCAGGCCCAGTTCGGACGGTGTCTTGAGCGAGCTGGTATGCGCGCTGGCGAAATCGGGCGCCTGATCGATGCGGATCGATCCGAATTGAAAGACCGGCCCCGGTGTGACGACAATCTCCACCGGTACCGCGTCGGGAAGGGCGACGGCGGCGGAAACCGACTGGATCGGTTTGCCCCCGATCATGATCGCAATCGCCCCCCCGTAACGGGCCTGCCCGTAGAGAGCGGCGAGAATGCGACGCAGATCACCGCGTGCCCGGCCGAGAAGCCCCGCGGTGCCTGACGGCGGGCGCGGCTGCTGCCGGACCAGCGCCGACGCCGACTTCACGGCCTTTTCGACATCGCGGTCTGATTCGCCCACAAACCGGATGCTGGCCTCGTAGGTCTGCGGATTTTCGACGATTTCCGACTGGCCGGCCGGCGGTTCAAACAGGCGCAGGCCGAACAGCTCAAACGCCGCAGCCGGCGAGGCGGGCGTGCACAGGCCCGTCCAGAGCGTTGCGGCGGCCAGCCGGCGCAGGGCAAGGCTGATTCTTGTCGGTTGATCCCGGTCCTGATGCACGATGTCTGTTACGCCTGGTATTGTCGATAACTGGCCGGCACCCTCGCATCCCTTATAAACTGTTAACATTAAGAAATTAGAATCAATTGTGGCGCGAAGACGGCGTTTACGTGCCAGTTTGGCACAGCGCCGCGACGAAAGGGACAGTTGCCGGGAATGGGCTTGAAAAGGCCGTCGCCAAAAACGCCGGCGGCCCGGCTCGTTGCGCCTGGCAACGATGCCGTTCCGATCCCGCCGTCCGGTTCGCGCGCCGTCAAGGGCCGTTGGGGGCGGGGCCGGTTGATTGCCCGACCGTCAGTTCCGCTTTCAGGAGCGTGTTGCGCGGTCCGGTTGTCGTGTCGCGGACGAGATCGAGCAGCATTTCCGCGGCCAGCCGGCCCGCCAGCCGGACAGATGACCGTGTCGCGGTAAATTCGGGGATGTCGGCATCGGTGGCGAAGAACGACAATTCGTCGTCGTGGGTCACCACGGAGACATCGCGGCCGAGTTTCAATCCGTTTTCCACAATGGCGCGGCGCACGCCGATGGCGACCACCACCGACGACACGATGAAGGCGGTCGGCGGATTTTCGCCCGCCAGCATCGATTCAGCCGACAGGAAGCCGTATCGTTCGGTCAACTCGGAGGATCGGACAATCGCCGGATCGGGTCGGATGCCGCGGTTGTGCAGCGCGTGCTCGTATCCTCTGCGCCGTTCGTCGGCGAACCACAGTGTTTCCAGGCCGTTGATCAGTGCGATTCGCCGGTGCCCGAGGTCCAGCAGGAAGTTGGTGGCGTGTTCGAATGCCTGGCGGTTGTTGATATCGATCCAGGAATAGTCCGACGTGGCGTCCATGACCCGGCCATGGACGACGAAAGGCAGGCCGACATCCTCCAGCAACGCGATGCGCGGATCGTTCCGCCGCGGCGTGTGAACGATAATGCCGTCGACCGATCGTTTCGCCTTCAGGTCCCGGTAGATTTCGGTCTCGTCTTCGACCCTGGCAATCGACAGGTTGAGGTCGTAGCCGTTGCGCGAATAGGTCTCGCTGGCGCCGGCGATGAATTCGGCGAAGATCGGATTGACGACTTCATTCTTGGTGGAAAGCGAAATGACATGGCCGATTGCCATGGCGCGCCCGGTTGCCAGGCCGCGGGCGCGGACATCGGGTCGGTAGTTGGCCCGGTCGGCGGCGATCTGCACGCGCCGGCGTGTGGCTTCGCTGACTTCCGGATATCCGCCCAGCGCACGGCTGACCGTTGTCGGCGAAAGGCCCAGGGAATTTGCCAGTTCTTTCAGGTTCACGGTTTCGATAATTTCCAAAGCGCTTTCAATACGACACATGATAATTCGTGTGCCCGCGGTTACAAACTTAACACAGCACGGCAAGGCGTCAATTCGCCGAAGCGCTGTGTTCGGCGCGTGAAGGCCGAAATTATACGCATTTTTGCGGGAAAAAAGGGGATAATTGTGAACGTGGCGTCTTATGGCCTCGGCCATTTTGTCGAATCCCTGTTGACAGGACAGCATAAAAATAGGACTTTTTGGCAGTCAAAGCGGTTTGAAAAAACTTCGAAATGCAGACATGTGCAAAAATTCGTGAAAAAATACGCGCGGTAAATACGTGAATGGGAGGACCCAAGATGAGATCAGCGCTAATTGCCAGCACCGTCGCTTTCGCCCTGACAACGGGCATTGCCGGTGCCGAGCAGGTCACCGTGTTTGGACCTTGGCTGGGTCCGGACCAGGAAAATGTGGAAAAGGTCCTGGCGGCCTTCGCCGAGGCGTCCGGACATGACGTGCGTTATGTGGGTTCGGACAGTTTTGAGCAGCAGATTGCGGTCGATGCGGAGGCCGGGTCGGCGCCCAACGTGGCGGCGTTCCCGCAGCCTGGCCTGGCCGCCGAGATGGCCAAGCGGGGCTTTTTGACGCCGCTGCCCGATGGCACGGCCGAGTGGTTGCGCGACAATTATGCGGCCGGCCAGTCCTGGGTCGATCTGGGCACTTACGAGGGTCCGGACGGTGCCAGGCACTTGTACGGTTTCCCTTACAAGACGGATGTCAAGTCACTGGTCTGGTTCGTGCCGGAGAACTTCGAGGATGCCGGCTACGAGGTGCCGGAGACCATGGAGGAATTGAAAGCGCTGACCGAGCAGATTGCCGCCGACGGCGAGACGCCGTGGTGCATCGGGCTGGGCTCCGGCGCGGCAACCGGCTGGCCGGCCACCGACTGGGTCGAGGACATGATGCTGCGCACCCAGTCGCCGGAAGTCTACGACCAGTGGGTAACCAACGAGATGCCCTTTGACGATCCCCGGGTGATTGGCGCCATCGAGGAATTCGGTGCGTTCGCCCGCAACGACGACTATGTCGCCGGCGGTGCCGGCGTTGTCGCCTCGACCGATTTCCGCGACAGCCCCAAGGGTCTCTTCTCCTCGCCGCCCCAGTGCTACCTGCACCGCCAGGCGTCCTTCATCCCGGCCTTCTTCCCCGAGGGCACCGAGGTCGGCCTCGATGTCGATTTCTTCTACTTCCCCGCCTATGCGGGCAAGGATCTCGGCAAGCCGGTCCTGGGCGCGGGCACGACCTGGGTTATCACCAAGGACAGCCAGGGCGCCCGCGATCTGATCGCGTTCCTGCAGAACCCGCAGGCTCACGAGATCTGGATGGGTCTGAAGGGCTTCCTGACCCCCCACAAGGGCGTGGACACATCCGCCTTCAGCGATCCGACGCTGAAGAAGATGAACGACATCCTGCTGGGCGCCACCACCTTCCGCTTCGACGGCTCCGATCTGATGCCGGGCGGCGTCGGCGCGGGCTCGTTTTGGACCGGTATGGTCGACTATGCCGGCGGCAAGCCGGCGGCTGACATCGCCGCCGAGATCCAGGCGTCCTGGGACGCGCTGAAATAGGCCGGCTCGATCGTCATGTGACAAGGGGAGGCCCCGCCGCCGTTCGGCCGGGCTTCCCCGTTGGAAAACCAGGGACCGGGGAGGGGACCCATGCATCCGGCACTACAGGGATTGCTCACCATCATCGTCGGGGTCGGCGGCTGTATCGCCTATTATTACCTGTCCAACCTTTTCCTCGACAAAGTTCTGTTTCCCGCCACCGGCTCCAATATCGGCCGCAACATCAATCGCGCCAACATGATCCGGCCGTGGTTGTTTTTGTTCCCCGCCATCTTCGCGCTCGGCCTCTACCTGGCCTATCCCGTGTTCGAGACCCTGCGCCTGAGCCTCACCGATCGGCTGGCTGGCGGCGGCTACGAATTCGCCGGCCTGGACAATTATGGGCAGATGCTTGGCGAGGAGAAGTTCTGGGAGGCGTTGACGAACAATTTCCTGTGGCTGCTGATCGTCCCGGCTCTGTCCACCGCGTTCGGCCTGCTCGCCGCCCAACTCACCGACCGCATCGGCTGGGGCAATGTCGCCAAGTCGCTGATATTCATGCCGATGGCGATCTCCTTCGTCGGTGCTGCCGTGATTTTCAAGCTGATCTACGACACCCGTCCCATCGAACAGGAGCAGATCGGCGTCCTGAATGCGCTTTACCTGCTTTTCGGCGGTGATACGCCGCAAACTTGGTTGACCATTCCGTTCTGGAACAACTTTTTCCTGATGGTCGTTCTGATCTGGATCCAGACCGGCTTTGCCATGGTCATCCTGTCGGCCGCCCTGCGCGGCATTCCGGAGGAGACCATCGAGGCGGCGATCATCGACGGTGCCAATCCGTTCCAGATTTTCTTCAAGATCAAGGTGCCGCAGATCATGGGCACCATCGTCGTTGTCTGGACCACGATCACAATCGTCGTCCTCAAGGTCTTCGACATCGTTTTCGCCATGACCAACGGCCAGTGGGAGACCCAGGTCCTGGCAAACTACATGTACGACAAGTTGTTCCGCGCCAACGATTGGGGTGTCGGCTCCGCCAGCGCCATGGTCATCATGCTTCTGGTCACGCCGATCCTGATCTGGAACGTGCGCAACGCCCGCAAAGAAATGCGCTGAGGAGGGGATGATGGAAGGCATTGCAGGACATAAATCCGGCCTCACCTGGGCGGTTCACATTTCTGTCGTCGTGCTGGTCGCGCTCTGGTTGTTTCCCACCGCCGGCTTGTTCGTTTCCTCGTTCCGCACCGCCGACCAGATCGCCACCTCCGGCTGGTGGAAGGCGATGTTTCCCTCGCAACAGAATCTGACATTGCGCACCGCCGCGCCGGAAACACAGCAGCAGGACGGGTCGCTCTATGTCATCACCGGCAACCTGTTTGACGAGGCTGAAACGTCGCGTGCCGACATCTCGGTCTGGGGCACGTCCTCGCGTGATATCAACGCCAACCAGGCCGGCGAGACCGCCGACCTCGGCGATGGTGAGCGGCTCACCGTGGCCGCCGATGGCACCTACCGGCTGGAAAGCGACACCGAGATGGAGGGACGGCGCGGCCAGCGCGTGTTCGTCACCGCCAAGTCACCGCCGGTCTTCACGCTCCAGAACTATCGCAACGTGCTGTTCGACCCGAGCAATCGGGAGGGCATGGCCAAGGCTTTCTTCAACACGCTGACGGTGACGATTCCCGCGACCATCATCCCGATCCTGGTCGCCGCCTTCGCCGCCTATGCGCTGGCCTGGATGGATTTCCCCGGCCGCGCATTGCTCATCGCCGCCGTCGTCGGCCTGCTGGTCGTGCCATTGCAACTGGCGCTTATCCCCCTCCTCAAGCTTCACAACGATATTGGCATCGGCAAGGGCTATCTCGGAGTCTGGCTGGCCCATACCGGCTTCGGTTTGCCGCTCGCCATCTACTTGTTGCGCAATTACATGGTCGGTCTGCCCCGGGACATTATCGAGAACGCCAAGGTCGACGGCGCGACCGACTTCCAGATCTTTGTTAAGATCATCCTGCCGCTGAGCTTTCCGGCGCTGGCGTCGTTCGCGATCTTCCAGTTTCTGTGGACGTGGAACGATCTGCTGGTCGCGCTCGTGTTCCTCATCGACGCCACCGGCGAGACGACGGTCATGACCAAGCAGATCGTCGAGCTTCTGGGCACCCGCGGCGGCAACTGGGAGATCCTTGCCACATCCGCCTTCGTGTCGATCGCCGTTCCGCTGATCGTCTTTTTCGCCATGCAGCGATACCTGGTCCGCGGCCTGCTTGCCGGATCGGTCAAATAGGGTCGTTCGTCGATGAACGTGATGTCCGAAATCACGCTTTCGGCGCCCGGCGCCGTCGACACCGACTGGTGGCGGGGCGCGGTGATCTACCAGATCTATCCGCGCAGCTTCCAGGATTCCAATGGCGACGGCATCGGCGATTTGCACGGGATCGTCGAACGACTGCCCTACGTCGCTTCGCTCGGCGTTGACGCCATCTGGATATCGCCGTTCTACGCTTCGCCGATGAAGGACTATGGCTACGACGTCAGCGACCATTGCGATGTCGATCCGATATTCGGCTCGCTGGCCGATTTCGACACGGTTGTGGAAACTGCCCATGCGCTGGGGCTGAAAGTGATGGTCGATCTGGTCATCAGTCACACATCCGATCAGCATCCCTGGTTTGCGGAGAGCAGGCGGAGCCGCGACAATGCCAGGGCAGACTGGTACGTCTGGGCCGATCCTGGGCCCGATGGCACGCCGCCGAACAACTGGCTGTCCGTATTCGGCGGATCGGCCTGGCACTGGGATCCCCGGCGCGAGCAATATTACCTGCACAATTTCCTCGCCGCCCAGCCGGACCTGAATTTTCACAACGCCGAAGTCCAGCACGCGCTGCTCGACGTCACCCGGTTCTGGCTCGATCGCGGCGTCGACGGATTTCGTCTCGACACCATCAATTTCTATTTTGCCGACAAGGAGTTGCGGGACAATCCGCCACTGGCACCCGAAAAGCGCAACGCCAACATTGCGCCCGCTGTCAATCCCTACAACCACCAGGACCATGTGTACTCCAAGAACCAGCCGGAAAACCTCGACTTCCTGCGGCGATTTCGGACCCTTCTTAACGAGTATCCTGCGATCGCCGCCCTCGGCGAAGTCGGCGATGCCCAGCATGGCCTGACGCTTCTTGGCCGGTATACCGCCGGAAACGAGCTGGTCCATATGTGCTACGCCTTCGAGTTCCTGGCCGCCGAAAAGCTCACCGCCGCCCGCATCGCCGAAGTCCTGGGGGAAGTGGACGAAGTTGCCGGCGAAGGATGGGCATGCTGGGCCTATTCCAATCACGATGTCATGCGCCACAGCAGCCGATGGGATCTCAATCCGGCCGCCCTGCGCCTCTACAACACGCTGATCATGTGCCTGCGCGGTTCCGTCTGCCTGTATCAGGGCGAGGAACTCGGTTACCCGGAGGCCGACGTGCCGTTTGAGGAACTGCACGACCCCTACGGGATCGAATTCTGGCCCGAATATAAGGGACGCGACGGCAGTCGCACGCCCATGACCTGGGACAAGTCCAACCTCAACGCCGGCATGTCGCAGGGGCGGACCTGGCTTCCGGTGGCGTCGACCCATCTTGGACTGTGTGTGGAGCGCCAGGAGGAGGATCCGAGCGCGCTTCTGCATCATTACCGCCGGGCGATCGCCTTCCGGCACGCCCATGCGCCGTTGAAAAAGGGCGGGCAGAAAGACGTCGTTGCCAGGGGCGATACGATTTCCTTTGTCCGCTCTTTCCGCGGCGAAGAGATATTTTGCGCGTTCAATCTGAGCGACACACCTTCGGAGCTGGAAATGGCGCCGGGAAAGTGGACCCACATCGGTACCGAGTTGGGAAGCGCCACGGTGTCGGCGGACGGCAAACTGCATTTGGGGCCGTGGCAACCCTGCCTGGCGCTGCGAAGGAACACATAGTTGGGAGGGCCGGACATGGCCGAACTGAAACTCGTCAATGTGGATAAGGTTTACGGCGGAACCGTCGAGGTCCTGAAGAATATAAATCTCGATATTGAGACTGGCGAACTGATTGTCTTCGTCGGTCCATCCGGCTGTGGCAAATCCACCTTGTTGCGGATGATCGCCGGTCTGGAACGCATAAGCAGTGGTGAATTCTACATCGACGGCGAATTGATGAACGATGTGCCGCCGGCCCAACGTGGCATCGCCATGGTTTTCCAGACCTATGCGCTGTATCCGCACATGACCGTGCGCGACAACATGTCCTTTGCGCTGCGCCTGGCAAAGAAGTCGCAGGCGGAGATCGACGCCGCCGTGGAAAAGGCGGCCAATACCCTTCAGTTGACGGAATATCTGGACCGGCTGCCCAAGGCGCTTTCCGGCGGTCAGCGGCAGCGCGTGGCCATCGGCCGTTCCATCGTCCGCGATCCCAAGGTCTATCTGTTCGACGAGCCGCTTTCCAATCTCGATGCCGCGCTTCGTGTCGCCACGCGCATCGAGATTGCCCAGCTCAAGGAATCGATGCCCAATTCGACGATGATCTACGTCACCCACGACCAGGTGGAAGCGATGACGCTGGCGAGCCGCATCGTCGTGCTGGCCAACAAGGGGATCGCCCAGGTCGGCAGTCCGCTTGATCTTTATGAACGTCCGCAGAATGAATTCGTCGCCCAGTTCATCGGGTCCCCGGCAATGAACCTGCTGCCTGGCGAGATCGTGGAAACCGGCGAGAACACGAAAGTGCGGGTCAACGCCGGCGGTGGCCTTGTCGCAACCGGCGTGCCGACCACGGAGGCCGACAAGGGCTTGAGCGTAAATGTCGGGATCCGGCCGGAGGACATGGTGCCCACCGAGGGTGAGGATTTTGCCTTCCAGGGCACGGTCGGCATACGTGAGGCGCTCGGCGAGGTGACCCAGCTATACTTTGAAAAGAATGAGGGTGCCGACAGTGCGGTTATCGCCAAACTTCCCGGCATCCACACCGACGTGCGCGGCAAGACAATGCGCATGAGCGCCGATCCGGGCAAGGTCCACCTGTTCCACGACGGAAATTCGCTGCTCTACCGCTAGGTTTCTGGCCGTTCTTTGCGGCTGTGCATTCAGGCGTGAACGCCAACAACACCAGTGAAAAAAAAGGCGCGGACACCGGTTTGTCCGCGCCTTTTCGTATTCGGGTCGGTCGCCCGACGGTCACATCCTAAAATCGGAAATCGTTGAACCGCGGCGCGCGCACGGCGAACGCCGTACCGTTTTCTTCCTCGCCGGCGATGTCGTTCTGGTTGAAGTAGATCTTGAAGCCAACCAGCCCGCTCGTCGCGCTCGGGTCGCCGCAGCATCCGTCAGGATCGATTTCAGTGTGCTCGATGCTGGCGAAAACGCCGTAGGGCCGCGCCGCGAACTTGTGCTCGGCATAGCCGCCGATCGTGAACAGGTCGGCGCCGCATCCCCGGCATCTGTCTGCGTCCATGTCGGCAAATCCGAGATTGAGATTGACGCGGGTATTCCGCGTAAAGAAGTAGTCAACGCCACCATAAAGGTACCAGTAATCGTAGCCGTCATGATCGGCGAAGCCCACCTGGCCCTCCAAAATCCATTGGCCGAAGTGCACCTGGCCTTCCACACCGCCAATGAATCCGGTTGAAAACCCGCCGTCCTGCACCCCGGCGAACGCGCCAAGCCGGAAATGGCCGATATGGTCGTAGGTCAGGTGCGCGGCGACGTGTCCGTTGCCGAAGGTCGGCCCGTCATCGAAGTCAAAACTGGTGTGATGCGCATCGATCTGCACGCCCCACATGTCGTTTGCCCGGATGAGCGCCGAGCCGCCGCCGCCATAGCTCCAGAAATCGCAGCCGCGGCAATCGCTGATATCGCCCAGGCCGACATGGATAACGACATTGCCGCTGACCATTGGCAGGCTCTGCTGCGCCATTGGAGCCGGATCGTAGATCGATTCCTTGAACACGTCTGCGGCATTTGCCGCTGCCGGGCCGAATGCGAGCAGACCCGCAGCAACCAAACTTTTCACACGCATCGTTTTCCCCTCTCATTGTCCGTTGGGCTGATCTTACCGCCCAATTGCCCGGCGGGGTCAAGCCTGCGCACAATGCCATGTGAGGGTTTGTTCGGGAACGTCAGCATTTCGATCCGACTGTGACGAGAATATCACAAGAATCGCGGATTTGGTGAGGTTTTGCTAACCTTAACGCAACGCTAACGGTGTCGGCGCGGTACCAACGGCGCCGTAATTCAGGTGTGGCCGGGCGGCCGCAGGCTCGCGGCCGCCGGGGCTTTTGGTTGAGTCGATTCGCTGTCCTCAGCCCGTTTGCTGGCGAGTCCGCCGCCGGACCATGCCCCCGACCGCCAGCGCGGACAAGAACAGCGGCAGGGCCGCCGGTAGCGGTGTCTCGATCAGGTTGAACACAAGATCGATCCCCAGGGTCGGGTTGGCGAAATTGTTGGCGAAATCGTCAGCGCCCCACAAAGTCATGACCAGTGCCGCGATATTGAGCGAATTGGGCTGGATAGGCGCGGTACCGCCATAGACGGTGTTGAAAAACCCGACGCTGAACGAACTGGCCGCATCGTTGACGTTCCACGCCGCGCCGTTTTTGGAAAATGTCAGGTCGATTGATCCGACCAGCGCACCGCTGGCGACACCGAAATTCAGATTGCCAGTGCCGGAAACCGTGCCGGCTTCGCCGGAATCGGCACCCTCGGCATCGATCAGGTTAATCTCAAACCGGATGTCGCCGGACACGTCGTCGTAGGTGCCGACAATGGACTGCGCCCCGGCGCCGGTCGCCAGGATCGTACCGCTCGCCGGATTGGTGCTCGATGAACTGTGGACGTAGTTGTATCCGAAATTTCCGGAACTGCCCTGGTCGGGCACGCTGAGATTATAGGTGGCGCCCAGGGCTGGCGCGGCGGTGAGGAAAAGGCCAAGGGCAAGAACCCGGCAGGCCACAGAACGAGCGCGCCCGGACGGGCGCACGCCGGCAGGAAAGGTAAGAAACACGGTTGCACATCCATTCTTGTGGAATTCCCGCCGCAAGAATTCGATGATGCCCCACTGCCGGCAACATTAGTACAATTGAATGGCCATCTGCAAGTTTAAATCACGCCTGCGACAAAAGAAAATTGGTAGTTCCAAGTTCAATCAGAAAATGTACTTCTCGGCAATTCAACAACAGATTGGTCGCGCCGTTTCTGCCGAATCAAAGCATGGATTTGCTGTTGCGCGAGCCCCGCCGCCGCTCCCGGACACGCCGGATCGCGGCATCAGGCCGGAGACTGGCAGTTGGGCGAATTGGGGAAGTTCCGGCAGTTCGCCGTATGCCAGATCTTGTGGTGGGCGCTGGCCGATCCGGCGACAAGGACGGTCATCGCCGGCCCGACATAGGCGGCCAGACCGGTCATCTTCGCCAGCGCTTCGCGCCGATCGGGAAGGCCGATCATGTCGGCTTCGCCGTCATCGATCCGGTTGACTTCCGGATTGTCCGGGCAAGGGTCGTTGCCGGCATCCTGCCGGGCGCCGGGCTCCGTGCCCGGCGATACGATACGCGAAACCATACGCAACACTCACTGATACCGGGCAGCCATGACGGCCGCCTCGATCGCAATCAAACACCATGATGGTTAATGTTTGGCTTCCAAGTCCGATATTGCGGACGGCGTTCGCCGCTTGCCCATCCCGGTCCCGGCGGACTACACCGGGTGCCGCAATCACAGGGAGGGGCGCATGCGACTGTGCGGCAAGACTGCGATCGTGACCGGTGCGGCGGCGGGTTTTGGCGAGGCCATGGCGCGCCGGTTTGCGGCAGAAGGCGCGCGGGTGGTGATCGCCGACCTGAACGGCCGGGGCGCCGATCGGGTCGCAGCGGAAATCTGTGCCGAACACGAAGGCGCGGCAGTCGCCTTGCGGGCCGATGTCACCGTCCGCGCCGATGTTGCCGCTATGGCCGAAGCCGCCCGGACACTGGGCGAACGTGTCGATATTCTGGTCAACAATGCCGGCTACACCCATCGCAACCAGCCGATGACGGAAGTCGACGAAGCAACGTTCGATCGGGTGATGGCGGTCAATGTCAAGGCGATTTACCTTGCCGCGCAGGTCTTTGTTCCGATCATGGCCGGGCAGGGCGGCGGCGTCTTTCTCAACACCGCCTCCACCGCCGGCCTGAGCCCCCGCGCCGGGCTCACCTGGTACAACGGCTCCAAGGGCGCGGCGATCACGCTCAGCAAATCAATGGCGGTGGAACTGGCGCCGAAGAACATTCGCGTCAATTGTCTTTGTCCGGTGGCCGGCGAGACCGCCATGCTCGCCGATTTCATGGGTGAGGATACGCCGGAGATGCGGGCGAAATTCATCGCCACAATTCCCTGGGGCCGACTGAGCCGACCCGATGATGTCGCCGGTGCCGCCCTTTACCTGGTCTCCGACGAGGCAGACATGGTGACCGGCGTGGCGCTGGAGGTGGACGGCGGCCGCTGCATCTGAAGGTCGCCGCGGCGGCCGGCCGATTGACCCGGCCGGTTGCGATGCTAGGGTTCAGGGTACCCCCAATGGCATATCCGCCGGCATACAGATGAAACACGAAACGGGCGCCCATGCCTACGCTTGAAGATGCACACGGCCAGTCTCTGACCTGTTCCGGCGCTGCGGCCCGCGTCGCGTTCGATACGGCGTTCAGCCGCTACCTCGCATTCCGCAGCGATGCCGCCGATGCGGTTGCCGATCTCATCGATATCGATCCGCATTGCCCGCTGGCCTATGTGCTGCGCGGCGAAATGATGTTGCTTGCCAATGACCACAGACTGATCCCGGCGGCCCGCGCCGACGCCGCGTGTGCAATCCGGTTGGCCGCCGGCGCGAGCGAGCGCGAACGGGCCCATGCCGCCGCGCTCGGTCATTGGGCGGATGGCGATCTGGACCGAGCGATGGCGATCTGGGAAGAGCGGGTGACAGCCGACCCCCGCGACATTCTCGCGTTCCGGATGCACCATTCCAATGCCTTCTGGCTCGGCCGGCGTACCGACATGATGCGCCTTGCCGACCGGATCCGTCCCCATTGGAGCGCCGACCTGCCGGCCTATGTCGCGGTGCTGGCCTGCCGGGCATTCGCCCACGAGGAGTGCGCGAGCCATGTCGTTGCCGAGGCCGATGGCCGCGAGGCCGTCACCCTCGATCCGTCCGATCCCTGGGCCGCCCACGCGGTGGCGCACGTGTTGGAGATGCAGGGCCGCGGCGACGAGGGGGTGGCGTGGCTGGCCGGCCTTTCCGGGCGTTGGGACAAATGCAACAGCTTCGTCCACCACCTGTGGTGGCACATGGCGCTCTATCACCTGGAGGCGGGTCGTTTCGACGACGTGCTTGATCTTTACGACCGGCGATTTCGAAATCTGGAAGCGCCGTTGATCAAAGCCTTGCCCGATCTCTATATCGACATGCAGAATGCCATCTCCATGCTGTTCCGGCTGGAGCGGCAGGGCGTCGATGTTGGCGGACGGTGGGAGGAACTGGCCGAAAAGGCGGCAAACCGCGCCGGCGACAACACGAGCCCGTTTACCCAGGTCCACTGGCTTTATGCACTTGCCCGCATAGATCGTTTCGCCGATCTGGAACGGATGCTGGATGCCATGGCCGAGCATGTCGCCGCCAATTCCACGACAGTTGCTCCGGTCATCGAACAATGCGCACTGCCGATTGGCCGGGCCATTGCGGCGGCGGCCAGCGGCGACGCTCGCACGGCGGCGGATTTGATGCGCCCGGTCCTCCCGCGAATGGACCGAATGGGTGGCAGCCGCGCGCAGCAGGCCTTTCTGGACGAACTGTTTCTGGACATGGCGGAGAAGGCCGGCAATTCCGACGACAGGAGCCTGATCCTGAAGAAGGCGGCCGAAAGCCACGAGGTGCCGCCCCATGGCAGGCTGGGTTTCCGCGACGCCGCGCGGGCGGCCTGAACCATGCCCGGCCGCCGCCTGTCGGCCCCCGGCAAGGTGATCCGTGTGACCGTCTATGTGGGGGTGTGGCTTGCGCTGTACGCTGTCTCACAGGCCGGAAACATGCCCAAGCCGCGGCCGGGCGGTGCAGCGGCGCCCGTTGTCCGGTCCGATCGTGCCGGTCCCGCCATGCCAACGCCGGAGGCGGTTTGCCGGGAGCGGCTGGCCAATTTCGGTGTCACCTTCAACCGCCTTCCGGCAATCCGCGAAGACAGCGGCTGCGTTGTCGCCGCACCGTTGGCGATACACACGATCGCGCCAGGTGTCGCGATCAAGCCCCGCACCAGGATCAACTGCCGTCTCGCCGAAACCCTGCGCCTGTGGGTCGCCGGCAGCGTTGTCCCGGACGCCCGGCGCTACCTGGGGACGGAGCTGGTCGCGATCCGCCAGAATGCCACCTATGTCTGCCGGACCCGCAACGGCGTTTCCGGTGCCCGCATGTCCGAACACGCATTCGGCAACGCCATCGATATCCGGGCCTTTCACTTCGCCGACGGCTCTGTCGTCGAGGTCGGGCCGGTGTCGGACCCCGCTGCGCCGCAGGCACGTTTTCTTTCGGCGATCCGCAAAGCCGCGTGCGGCCCGTTCGGGACGGTTCTCGGGCCGGGCGCCGACGCCCACCACGAAGACCATTTCCATCTGGATCTGGCGACCCGCCGCCACACGGCCTATTGCCGATAGGTCGGTCGGCCTCCTAAAGTAAACCGGGACAAACAGGCAGTGTCGGGGGCACACATGACGGCGACAGACAATACCGGCAGCGCGGTCGATCCACCGGCAAAGCCTGCCCCGGCAGGATCGCTGGACCGGTTTTTCGACCGCATCCGGTCGGTCGATACGCCCTTTTCCATCACCACGCCCGATGGCCGGGTGCGTTCGTTCGGCGATGGCGCGCCGCACTTCACGGTTTCGCTGAACAATGAACAGGCATTGCGCGCCCTGCGCTCGCTCGATGAGGGGAATATCGGCGAAGCCTATTTGCGCGGTGATATCGACATGGAGCCGGCGGAAGACGATGGCGATCTGATTGCGCCCTTTGCGTTGCGCGCTTCGCTCGATGACCGCCACCCGGTCGTTGCCGCTTGGCGGTTCATCCAGCCATTGTTCTTCGGACAGGTCTACACAAACAAACAGGCGATCGCATCACACTACGATCTCGATCCCGGCCTGTTCCTGAGTTTTCTGGATTCCGCCGAGCCGGCCTATAGCCAGGGGATTTACGAGACCGATGGGGACAGCCTTGCCGAGGCGCTTTCGCGGAAGTTCCGCTACGCCATCGACCGCTGCGGGATCGGCGCCGGCAGCCGGGTTCTGGAGATCGGGCCGGGGTGGGGCGCATTTGCCGCCCATGCGCTCGATGCCGGTGCCGACTTCACGGGAATCACGATTTCCGAGGTCTCAAAGTCCTTCATCGAGGACCGGCTGTCAGGTCGCGCCGACCGGTTCCGGATCGATCTGGTCGACATATTCGACTATGCGCCGGCGGAGAAATTCGACGCCATCGTCATCATGGGTGTGATCGAGCATCTGCCGGATTACGAGCGGGTGCTGCGCAAGTTCGATTCCATCCTCAAACCCGGCGGCCTGGTTTTTCTCGACGGATCCGCCGCGCGCAAGAAATATGAGCTGTCCACATTCATGGTCCGCCACATCTATCCCGGCAACCATTCCTTCCTGGTCCTCGACGATTTCCTGAACAAGATGAACAGGACACCTTTCGATCTCGTCGAATGTTTCAACGACCGGCATTCCTATTATCTGACGTTCCGTCAATGGGCCCGCAACCTGGAATCCAACAGGGATGACATCATCTCGCGCTTCGGCGAATTCGAATATCGCCGCTTTCGGCTGTATTTGTGGGGCGCGACCTACGAGTTCCTGGCCCGCAATCTGGAGTGCTACCGCACGATCCTCTACAAGCCGAAAACGGCCTGATCGGTTTCAGGTCACGTTCGCCGCCGCGCGGACCGGAAAACGGGCATTTGATATCGAGGCCCGGAGCTGGCCGCGGGCAACATTGTCAGGCACTGCCCTGCGGCGGGCCGCCGAAAGCCAGATCCTCGCTGATCTGCGCCTCGATATCGTCGAGAAGAGCGCCCAGCGCCCGTTCCAGTTCCGTGCGGTCGGCGCCGTCCGCCAGCATTGTGCCCAGCAGCCCCGCTGCACCGTGCAGCGCCAGCGCATGCGGCGGAAGCTGGTTGACCTGTTCCCAGGCCTGGACCGCCGGCAAGAGTGCGAACGCGGTGATGTCCTGCGCCCGGCAGGCCGCACAATCGTCGCCGCCGTCGTGGGTTACGATGGAATCGTAGTCGATGCGCATAACTGGTCCTCTCCGGTGCAAACGAAGCTTGTCGCGCGGTGTGGCGGGAAGATCAAGATGGCGCGTGCATTGCCGCCCGTTGCCGGCAGGTTGGTTCTTTTTCGGTTCGCGGCCACTGGAATTCCCGGCAGCGGCACCTACATCTAGCCTCAGACGCGCCGATCAGCCGGTTTTTGCCGGCCGGTCCGGTCGCGGTCAAGGCCCTGCCCCAATTCTCGCCCCCAATGAACGGGGCAGGGCCACTTTTTTCCGAGCGCCCCGGCGCCGGACAGACTTGGATCGTCACCCGGTGTTAACCTCGATGTGCCAAGCTCGATTTTTCCTCCCTGACTTGGACCCGCCCTTCGCGGGTCTTTTTTTGCCAGGACGCGGCAATGTCCGACCGACCGCGCGTTCGACCCGGCTCATGCGTGGTGATACCCCATCGTGGCGGGCTTGGAGCGGAACGCCGGACGACGGAGTGAGAAATATGGGCAAATGGTACGTGATCGGGCTTGTGGTCGTTGCGGTCTCGGCGTTTCAGCTTGGCCGCCAGTTTCAGCAATTCCAGTACGATGACATCTGTCTTGATCTTGGCGGTGGCAGCCATCCCGACGGCTATCCGATCTGCGTGGTCGGGAATTGAGGCGGCGGCCCCGCTTGACGCCCGCCGGCCGAGAGGTCAGGCTCTGTTTGATACGATACAGTCAGCCGCGCCGGACCCAGGCGGCGGCCGTGACCAGACGATCGGATTAGAGGCATGCATCCGGATTTCCGACCAGGCGCTTTCGATTTAGCGGCGGTTCTGGGAACCATCGTCGCGGTTCGCAGCGAGGTTCCGGCGGATGGGTACACAGCCGAGGTGCTGGGGACCGAACGCGCCGGAAGCGGCGTCATTATCCGCAATGACGGTTTGGTACTGACGGTCGGTTATCTGATATCGGAGGCGGAAACGATCTGGATTACCCTGGCTGACGGCACCGCCTTGCCCGGCCATGCGCTGGCCTATGACTTCGAGACGGGGTTTGGCCTCGTCCAGATCCTCGCCCGGGTCGACCTGCCCGCTCTGCCTGCAGGGCGCGCCGCCGGTCTGGAGGTCGCCGATCCGGTGCTCCTCGCCGCCGCCGGTGGCGCCGAGCATGTCGTTGCCGCCCATGTCGTCGCCCGCCGCGAGTTCGCCGGCTATTGGGAGTACGTGCTGCCCGATGCCCTGTTCATCGCGCCCGCCCACGACAATTGGGGCGGCGCCGCGCTGATTGACGAGACCGGCGCGCTGGTGGGCATCGGCTCGCTGCTCGTTCAGGGTGTGCCGGAGAGCGGCGATGCCGATGATGCGGAAAACCTCAACATGTGCGTGCCGATCGATCACTTGAAACCGGTTCTCGACGACCTGCTCATGCGCGGCCGCCGGGCCGCGCCGCCCCGGCCCTGGCTGGGGATATACGCCATGGAAGTCGGCAACCACATCATGATCGCCGATCTGGCCAGCCAGGGCCCGGCCGCCGGCTCCGACCTTGAAACCGGCGATGTGGTGGTTGGCGTCGCCGGCGAGGATGTGGAATCGCTGGCCGGCTTCTTCAAGCAGGTCTGGGCGCTTGGCAACGCCGGTATCGATGTGCCCCTGCGCGTGTTTCGCGACGGCGAGACTCTGGATATCTCCGTGCGCTCCGGAGATCGTGGCCATTTTCTGAAAAGTCCGACCGCGCACTAGGACGGGTCCCGACCGAAAGCGCCGGATTCCGGACATTTGGGCCAGTCCCGGCCCGCGTAAGGGATTTCTAATGCGTTTGTCCTAGACTTGGCCGGCAAGGAATGGCGATCGAGGGCGGGTCAACCGGCCATGCACAAGACACTCAACGGCGAACGGATCATCGCGACGATCGATGTGCTGGCCAAACGCGTGGAGGAGCGGTTTCCGGGCCGCGGCATCGTCGGCGTTGCCCAGGAGCTGACATCCGTGGCCCGCGGCATCCGCGATGATGCAGAGGCACTGGGCGTTCCCAACTGGCGTCTCAGGATCAACGCCGCGGCCATTCTCGCCGTTGGCGCCGTGCTTCTTGTCGTCGCCATTCGCGAACTGCATTTCAACGCGTTGTCCGCCGAAGCGGTCACGCTCGTCCAGGTGATCGAGCCGGCGGCCAACGTCGCCATCCTGGCCGCCCTCGGTATCCTGTTTCTCGTCCGCTCCGAGGAGCGCTGGAAGCAGAAGCGGGCGCTCACCTCGCTTCATTCGCTGCGCACGATGATCCATGTCGTGGACATGCACCAGTTGACCAAGGACCCCAGCGTGCTCCTGGCCGATTTCACGCCGACCGCCAGTTCGCCCGATCGCCTCATGGTGCGCGCCGAACTGGTGCGATACCTCGACTATTGTTCTGAAATGCTGTCGCTGATCGGCAAACTCGCCGCCCTGCATGCCCAGACCATACACGACCGAACGGTGATCGAAGCGGTCACCGACCTTGAGGACCTGTCGACCAACCTGTCGCGCAAGATCTGGCAGAAGATCATGATTATCGATCACTTCCAGCCCGAAAACCTGCGCCTGGCCAGCTGACCGCCGGGCGGGGCTGGGCGCCGACGCGCCGCCTACCAGCCGCCGCCGCCGCCCCCGCCGCCGCCGCCGCCGGAGCCGCCGCCGCCGGAAAATCCCGATGACGAGGACTTGGGTGCCGGCATGGCGCTGGCGAATGAGCTTTGGGCCGCACTGACGGTGCTGGCGATGGACCGGCCAAAATCTCCCCCCTGGAAACGGTTCCCGCCGTTCCAGCGGGGTCGGTAGGACGTGGCGGCGTCCTCGCCGGGATGATTTCGGGCAAACGCCGCTGCGAAGGCATCCGACCAGGGTTTTTCGGCGCCCAGGGCGATTGCGTAGGGCAGCAGCCGTTCGAACTGCTCGGTGGTCAGGTCAGGGGCATCGGTCATGTTCATGCGCGCGCTTTCGGCGGTTCGCAGATACATGTCCAGGCCCTCGATGCGGTCCATATAGGCCCGTCCGGCGGCCGTCGGCGCCCGCAGGAGATAGAAAAACAGGCCGTTCATGGCCGCAAATCCGCCGACCAGGATGAACGGAAATGCATTGGCGGCGATGCCGCTCGCCAGCGACCGGCCAAATCCGTCGGGTAACGCCGCGCCGTTCGCCAGGATGCGGCTGACAAATCCCGATCCGATAATCGACAGCACAACGAATTGAATGCCGACAAATACCAGCGTCCGCACGCTGCGCCCGCCGAAAACCACCCGGATGAGCGGCATGACCACAAAAAGGCCGACAAACACGCAAACCATGCCCGTCGCAATCATCACGCCGATCTCCGCCTCGCGCAGGTTACCGAAAGCCAGGACGGCAAATATCGTGATCGCGGTAATGACCAGTCCGGCAATGAAATAGCCGAGATTGCGCCGGAAGAACTTGTTCCGGTTTTCGCGTTCGATCGCCGACTTGAAACTGCTGAATGTCGTCGCGAGACTTGTGCCGCTGGCCTTGTCGATGGTGACTTCGCCACCCCGGTTTTCCACCCATTGGTAAATGACGCGCTCGCCGGGCGGCAGGTCGCGGCTTGCCGGCCGGTCCCTGTCTGGGGTCTCCGTCCGGCGAAGGACCGGCTCGCCAAGCGAGCCGTCGAACACCAGATGGCCCTTCACCGCCAGCGAGATCATCGCCGCGGTAAAGGCCTGCCACCCGCCACGCCAGCCCCAGTCGTTGACATAGGCCGTCAGCGCCGGCGACAGGGTGTCGGGCGGATGAAACAGCGGGATGATCGTGCCCTTGGGCGGATCGCGGCCGACAGCGTTCCACATGGACAGGTAAAAGGCGAGCAGACCGGCCAGGCCGAGGCCGCCGAAAATGAATCGGCGATGGTCCATCAGCGACCAAAGAAGTTTCTGGCGGCCTGTCGGCGGCGGCACCAGCCCGGCCGGAAGTTCAGCGACGACTGTGAGCCCCTCGCCGGGATCAAGCACCCGCGTGGTCGTCACGGCCAGGCTGTCGTCGGACTGGCGGGTCCCGGAATAGTCTGTGCCGCGAGCGCCGAAACGGCCGGTATAGGCTGTCCAGCGCACCGGATGCCGGTCGTCCGGCAACCGGATGACAGCCGTTGCCTTCAGGATCGGGAAATCCCATTCGTTGCCGGTTGCGTTCCAGTTGAGTTCGACATGATCGGTCAGAAAACGCAGCTGCCGGCCGGTTTGGTATGTGAACCGGTAGGTGTAGGTGCCCGGCGACAGGAAGGTGTTTTCCTCGCCGGCATAGATTCGGACGCCGCTGAAGCTGCGTTCGGTGAAATGCGGTTCGTCCCTGTTGTCCCGCTCCACGTTCACAAGCTTGAACGTGACTTGCCGGATCGTGCCCTTGTCGTCCTCAAAGGTCAGCGGGAAATCGCGGTAGATCCCGCGACGGATCCTGTTCCCCTCCGCCCGCACGCGGATGGTCTCGGTCACCTCAAGGGTGCCGTCGGAAAGGACGTTGATGGTCGCGTCGAACCGCTCGATCACTTCCGCCGCGGAAACCGGTGAAGACAGGCTGATAGTGGCAAGCGCCACGGCCATCGCGGCCACCCACCGCCACGCCGCTTGTCGGCCCCGGGAGCCGGTTCCGGTCATCGCTCCGCCTTCCGCCGGTTACTTGCCCTGGAACGAAACCTTCGGCACCTCGCGATCGGCATCGTCGTCGATCTCGAAATAGTCGCGCTTGTCGAACTTGAAATAGTTGGCGATCAGGTTGGACGGAAAACTCTCAACGGCGACGTTGAGATTGCGCGCCGCGCCGTTGTAGTAGCGTCGCGAGAGCTGGATTTCGTTTTCCACTTCCTCCAGCGAGCCCTGAAGCGCCAGGAAATTTTCATTCGCCTTCAGGTCCGGATAGTTTTCGGCCACGGCCAGCAGCCGGCCCAGCGCCCCGGAAAGCAGACCCTCCAGCTTGCCCCGCTCGGCAACATCGCCTTCCGGCACCCGGCCAACCTGCGCCCGCAATTCGGTTACCCGCTCCAGCAGCTCCTTTTCATGGCCCGCATAGCCCTTCACCGTGTCGACCAGATTGGGAATGAGGTCGGCGCGTCTCTTGAGCTGCACATCGATGCCGCTCCAGCCTTCCTCCGCCATCTGGCGCGTTTTCACCAGCCTGTTGTAGATCTGGACGCCGTAGACGGCGATCGCCGCGATGATTGCCAGTACAATCCAAGTCGTCATGGTCCGCCTGCCTGTTCCGCAAAGTTTCGACGCGCGACTATCGCCGAATCGCGACCGGTTGAAAAGCCGTTGTGGCACCGGTGTGCCCGGTCGGGGCGTCAACCCGCCGCCGGTTGGCGTCTGAGGCGTATGCGATATGGCGGGCCCGGATCATCGGTCGCCGGCGATGCGCCGCTGTTCGGCGCGGATGTTGATAAAGTTGCCAGCGAACACCAGCGCTGCGCCGGCGAAGACGAACAGGCTCAGCGGTTCGTCGTAGAAAACGAGCCCGATGGTCGAGATGATCGGCAGGCGCGCAAAATCCAGCGGGGCGACGATCGTGGCCGGGGCCAGCCGCAAAGCCGTGGTGAGGCAGTAGTGGGCAACGATGCCGCCGAAACCGATCACCAACACCCAGGGCAGGGCGGTTGTCGACGGCAACGCGATTTCGCCGTCCAGGCCCGACGTGACCAGACCCATCGCCGCCTGTGTCAACGTCAGCCAGAACAGAATCGACAGCGTCGTTTCTGTCCGTGACAGGATTTTCGTGAAGATCACGGATCCGGCAAAACCGATGGCGCAAAGTGCCGCCGCCACGAATCCGGCATTCAGCGCCAACGTATCGGGTCGCGCAACCAGCAGGATGCCGAGAAAGCCGATACCGGCCGCGCCAATGCGGGTCGGTGTCAGCTTTTCCGCCAGCACCAGCGGCGCCAGCAGCGCCACCCACAGCGGCACGGTGAACTCCAGCGCGAACAGTTGCGCGAACGGGATCAGCCCGACCGCGTAGAACCACAGGTTCTGTCCGGTGAAATGAAAGACATTGCGGATCGCATGGGTGCCGATATGCGCGGTGCGCACTTCACCCAAACGTCCCAGCCAGCCACCGATTGCGACGACGATCGCCAGGCCGATAAGCGAGCGGAACAGCATGAGTTCGAAAGTATCGAGCTCTGTGGTGACTTCGCGCCCGGCGACCGCCATGCTCGTGAACGACACCACGGCACCGGTCAGCCATATCGCAGCCTTGACCGGTTGGCTTTCCGGTGGTGGTTCGCTCCCCGCATCCACGGCCAGCGCACTCGGCACAGTGTTCATGGTGTGTCTGACACGGATGCGGGTCCGGCCGCACTTCGGCCCGCGCCGCCATCTTGTTCCTTCACAAGCTGGAAGAGATCGACCATTTCGCTGCGTCCCCTAACCGGCTGGGCGCCCAGCGCGGTGACCGGGACCACGTCCTCACCCATCCGCGATACGGTTTCAGCGCTGAACAGAACGGTCGCCGCCGACAGTCCGTCGTCGAAATCCTTGGCCATCGCCTCGATGCGCTGGCCGGTGTTCACGGCATCGCCGACGATCGTATAGTTGATCCGGCCCGGTGCCCCGATATTGCCGACCACGACCGGGCCGGTATGAATGCCGATGCGGATGCGGATCGGTGTCAGCCCGGCCGTCTGCCGGGCTTCGTTGTCGGCGTCGAGCGCCGCACAGATCGCCCGGGCGGCCCGCGCCGCCCGCGCCGGATGGTCATCCTGCCGGTCCGGCGCGCCCCAGAACGCCATCACGGCATCACCGATGAATTTGTCGATCGTGCCACCTTCCGCTTCCACGCGCGCGGCGACCAGGCCGAGATGATGATTGAGAAGCTCCGCCACTTCGTTAGCCGGCAGTGATTCCGACAGGCTTGTGAATCCGACGATATCGGTGAACATCAGCGTGACATCCTGTTCGCGCGAGGCGATGGCTTCGGCATCATCGCGCCGGATCAGCCTGTTAACCAGCGTTTTTGGCACATAGGTTTCAAACCATCTCAGGCCTTTCAGCATGACGTTGAACGCCTCTGCCTGATCGTTCAGTTCACGGATGAAACTGGGCGCCAGCGGTTTAACCTCGGCGAGCTCCAGGGTCGCGATCTGTGCCGCGCCGGCCGCGGAGCGCTTGACCGGCCGGGCAATCGCGTGACCGAGAATCACAGCGGCGGCAACGGACATCAGAAAGACGGCGATACCGATCAGCGCGGCGCCGACAAGCCGGGCCAGTTCATCGTTGATCAGATCCACCGGAACATGGGCGCCGACAGTCCAGGGAACAGGCCCGTAGTCACGGATCTGACGGCTGAACAGCACATGGGTGTCGTCGAACACCTCAAGTTCGGAAACGGTGACACCCTCTTCCGCGGCCCTGCCGAAACCTGGCACCGGCACCGCATCGTTGATGTTGGCGAGAAGCATGTCACCGACCCGTGCCAGACGGATCACCGGTGTCGCCGCCGAAAGGTCGGGATGGGCCGTAGAAAGAAACGGGTGGGCCAGAACATGGTCGGAGCCGTACTGGATGAAGGCCGTCGCCTCGAACAGTTCGCCGACCCGCTCCATCAGCCGCGACAGTTCCGGCATGGTCACGGCGGCGCTTGCAGTACCGATATAGTCGCTTTCGCGGTAGATCGGTCGGACCACATTGACGAGGGTTACGCTGTCGAAGGCGACATCGTCCCAGAAAGGCGCCCCGGCCGCTTCGGCCCTGGCCACCAGGGCCCGGATCTCCGCGTTGGCGCTCTGGTCGCGGGTGTGGATCGATGCCCGTTCGTTGTTTTCCAGGATGGCGACGGTCTGCTGGAGGTTTTTGTCCCAGTAGGAGATACCGCTGATCTGCGGCGCCGCCGCAAGCGCCCCGGCGATCACATTCGACAGTTCGTCACGATTGTCCGGATCGAGCAGGCCGACATCGATCAGGTGTTGAAGATGGGCAAGCTGGTTGGCGGCCGGGTCGAGGTGGTTGCGGACCCCGGTTTCGATCACGCCCATCATCATCACCGCTTTTTCGTTGAGCAGATTGAGCGTGTTTCGCCGTCCGGACGAAAACCCGATAAACAGCTCCGCGAACACCGCGATCGCCACCAACAGGCCGATACTGGTCGCCAGCGTCAGCGTTATGGGCAAGGTGCCGATAGGTTTGCGGCCTGTCGCGGATGAGTCGGTCATCAGAGTTTTCGTTCGCCCATCCATGACGCCGTTGCCCGGCGGGTTTGAATTTGCAAGGGTTTGGCTGACTAACCGGTCAAGAGTACGCAAATTCCACTCTTGTTCCAACGGCCGCTTCCACGTTGCGAGACTATTGCGGAATTGTCGACGGCGAATGAAGGGCAAGTGATGATGGAAAATGGCAGGCCTGGCAATCCGGGATTGCGAAATCTCCCGGCGTCGCGGCCCGGCGGCGGCCGGACCGGCCAAACGGCAAAGGTCCCCGCTGAGCGCCGCGGTCGGTCCTTTCGCCTGCCGCCCCGACCGGTCCGGATCGGCCTGCTGAACCTGATGCCCAACAAGCAGGAAACCGAGGTCCAGTTTGCCCGGTTGTTTCAGGATCCCCCCTTTGCTGTGGATCTGGCCTGGCTGCGTCCGGGCTCCCACACGAGCCGCAACACATCGCCCGCCCATCTGCTTGGCCGTTATGTCACCTGGAGCGACGTTCGCGACTGGCGGTTCGATGCCTTTCTGGTCACCGGCGCGCCGGTCGAGATGCTCGCCTACGAGGATGTCGGCTATTGGTCCGAGCTACAGGACATTTTCGACTGGATCGAAGACACCGTGCCGCGTTCGCTGTTCATCTGCTGGGCGGCGCAGGCCGTTCTCTATCACCGGTACGGCATCCCCAAGCACCCCCTTCAACGCAAGGCATTCGGTGTCTACCGGCAGCAGGTTCTGGACCGCAGCCGGCATCCGGCCCTTGCCGGTATCGGGCGGGACTTTGTTGCGCCGGTATCGCGGCAGACCGAGGTCCGCCGCGCCGATATCGTCGGTGTTGGTGCGCTTTCCGTGCTGGCCGCCGGCAAGCAGACCGGACTTTGCCTGGTTGAGGATGGCGAGCGCGGTGCCCTGATGATGTTCAACCATCTGGAATACGACACTGGCAGCCTTGCCGCCGAATATGCGCGCGACAGGGCGGCCGGCCTGGATATCGCGGTGCCGGCCAACTATTTCCCCGACGACAATCCCGAAAAGCCGCCGGTCAACACCTGGGCGCCGGCGGCGCGCACGTTTTTCAACAACTGGATTGCCACAGCGGCTGCGCACGCCGGAATCAAGGCATTTCCGGCGCAATCTCCGGCCGGTTAGCACCGGCGACACGCCATCGGTAACCGCGTTTCGGAAAACCGTTGCAGACCGGGTCGCCCGGACCGGACGGTGCCCTATCTGTTGGTCGATGGCCGGACAAAAACCGCTGCTCTATGATCATCCCGGGTCCATCTGCAGCCAGATGGCTCGCCTGGCATTGGTGGAAAAGGAAGTCGATTTCGAACGCCGGACCATCGATATCATGGAAAAGGCGGAGCAGTTTGAGCCCTGGTACACAGCGCTCAATCCCCGGGCCGTCGTGCCGACGCTGCAGATCGGCGAGGAGATCGTCACCGACACGATCAACATCGTCCGCCGGGTCGATGCCGGTTTTGACGGCCCCGGCCTTGTCCCCGGCGATCCATCGGCCGCAGAACGCATGAGCGCCATGATGCGGGACGTAATGGGGCTGCACTACGGCGTTCTGCTTTATTCCAGGCGCACCGCCGAAGGCGTTGTCGATCCGACCATTGCCGCCCGGGGCAGGTTTTTGCGGGCCCAGCTTGCTGCGCATCCGGAGCGGGCCGAACTGCTGCAACGGCGTATCGACGGCAATGTTCGCCTGCAAACCATCCTCGCCGACCGGCAGGCCGTGACCGAACACATAAATGCGGCGCGGGCGCTCGTGGCGCGCCTCGACGCTGCGCTGTCGCAGACGAGATTCGTCTGCGGCCCCGACTACACACTTGCCGACTGCTTCGCCAGCGCCGCTCTGGCCCGGTTCCGGCTCCACGGTTTTCAGTCCTGGTGGAGCCGCGGCGCCAACGCATTCGTCGCCAACTACTACGAGCGCATGGCCATGCGCCCCAGTTGGCTCGCCGCCGGCGTCGTCGACACCGGCGGCGAAGCGGGCATCTGAGAGGGCTCGTTCGTCGACTCTGTTCTCTGCCGTTCGGACAAGCCGCATTAGCCAATCCCCGTCACATCGGCGCCCGGGAAGGCGCGCGGCGGCGGGAGCGTCAGCGCTGTTTGACGATGATCGGCACCAGAAGGTCGCCCCAGAAGCCACCTTCGGCGTGGTGGCGCGCGGTGCGCTGAAGTTCCACCGAAAGGCCGTTCTCCACACAGGCAATCACGGCCTGGTTGAGCCGGTGGAGTTCGGTGCCCAGCATGCGTATCGCCGCCTGCTGGTCCTCGCCCAGTTCCGGTGCGAGCGCCGATTCTTGAGCCTTCGTACGTTCCTTGACCTTGGCCTTGACCATGAGATGTTCCTTTCCTGGCTGGTCGATGCTTCAGGCCGCCTTCGGGGCCCGTGTTTTGTCCTGACCGGCGGTTGCAAACTGCTCGGTCTCCGTCGATCCGCCCATCGCCGTCGTCGACGACTGGCCGCCGGAGATTGTCTGGGCGACGGCATCGAAATATCCGGTGCCCACTTCGCGCTGGTGTCGCGTTGCCGTATAGCCATTTGTCTCCGCGGCGAATTCCGCCTGCTGGAGTTCCGAATAGGCCGCCATTTGCCGGTCGCGGTAACCGCGTGCCAGCTCGAACATGCCGAAGTTGAGCTGGTGGAAGCCGGCGAGCGTGATGAACTGGAACTTGTAACCCATGGCGCCGAGTTCGCGCTGGAAGCGCGCGATCGTGTCACGATCCAGATTCTGCTCCCAGTTGAACGAGGGCGAGCAGTTGTAAGCCAGCATCTTGCCGGGATGCTGCGCGTGCACGCCCTCTGCGAACACCCGGGCCTGTTCCAGATCCGGCTTTGAAGTCTCGCACCAGATGAGGTCGCAATAGGGCGCGTAGGCCACTGCCCGCGCGATGCACGGCGCCATGCCGTTTCGGACACGGTAGAAGCCCTCTGGCGTTCGGCCGGCCTCGTAGTCGACGAATGGCTGGTCGCGCGCGTCGATATCGGATGTGAGAAGACTGGCGGCATCGGCATCGGTCCGGCAGATGACAAGGGTCGGCACGCCCATCACGTCGGCCGCCAGCCGCGCCGCGGTGAGGTTCCGGATGTGGTGGGCTGTGGGAACCAGCACCTTGCCGCCCAGATGGCCGCATTTTTTTTCGGAGGCCAGCTGATCCTCGAAATGGACGCCGGCCGCGCCAGCTTCGATATAGGCCTTCATCAGTTCGAACGCATTGAGCGGCCCGCCGAAACCGGCCTCGGCGTCGGCAATTATCGGCGCAAACCAGGTCTCCACCGAAAGCCCATTGCCCTCAGCCGTCTCGATCTGATCGGCCCGTTGCAGGGCACGGTTGATCCGCCGCGCCAGTTCAGGCCCCGAATTGGCCGGATAAAGCGACTGGTCCGGATACATCGCGCCGGCCTGATTGGCGTCGGCAGCGACCTGCCAGCCCGACAGATAGATCGCCTTCAGCCCCGCCCGCACCTGTTGCATGGCCTGATTGCCGGTCATTGCGCCCAGCGTGTTGACGAAGTCCTCCGACTGCAACAGCCGCCACAGCCTGTTGGCCCCGTGTTCGGCTATCGTGTGGCGGATCGGTAGCGATCCGCGCAGCCGCAGAACATCTTCCGGCACATAGGGACGCCGGATGTTTTCATAGCGGCCGGCGGGTGCGCCGGTGATCAGGTCCTCAAAAGTCATTGTGTGATCTCCATTCATGCTCCGGTCAAATTCCGGGCAAAGGTGTATTTTTGCAAACAACACACATCGTGCTGGAATTGACAGAAAATGACAAAAATACATGCGGCAGAAAATAGCTAAAATACAGGATATTGGAAAATAAAGGTCATATTGTTGCGCATTGAAAAGATCAGAGTGTATGACTTGTAAATCTTGTAAATTTCAATATGCTTTGGCTGTCCGATAACCTGCGGCCGTTGCGGTGTTTCGACCGGGAAGCCCGGCCGCGCGGTCGCCTGGTGTGATGTGGGAGCAGTGCCATGGCCGAACGGAAAATCTTTGCCGGACCCCGGCTGCGCCGTCTGCGCCGCGGCCTTGGCCTGACCCAGGCGCAAATGGCTGCCGAGATCGGGATATCGGCAAGTTACCTCAATCTGATCGAGCGCAACCAAAGGCCGTTGACCGTCCAGGTGATCCTGAAATTGTCGGCGACCTACGATGTCGATCTCGGACGGTTGCACGATGCCGATGCCGGCGCCCGGCTCGACGATCTGAAGGCCGTGTTTGCCGATCCGCTGCTTGCCGCGGAACTGCCATCCACCGACGAACTGGCGGAGGTCGCCGAAGCGGCCCCCAATGTCGGCATCGCCGTCAGCCGGCTTCACCGGGCTTATCGCGAGACCCTTGCGCGGCTATCGGATCTGTCGCGCGACATTGCAAAAATGGCTGCGGACGGCCAGGCCGCCGGCCCGCCGGAGCCTGCCGCCGAACACCTGCTCGGCGAACTGCCCCACGACCGGGTCAGGCGCTGGTTCGAAGCCGAGAGCCCCTGGTTTGCCGAACTGGAAGCCGCCGCCGATCGGTTGGCGGGCCGGCTGACGCCGCGCGACGATCCGTTCGCCGCGGTCAGGGCAGCGCTTTCCCGGGATCACCGCATCGATGTCCGCATACTTCCCGTGGAAACCATGCCGGACGAGTTGTCGCGATATGATCGCCACGCCATGCGGCTCTACCTTTCGGAGCGCCTGCCGCTTGTCGAGCGGCCGTTCTTTGCCGCCAATCTGCTGGTTGCGCTGACGGAGGACGGATTGCTTGACCGTCTGGCAGCTGCTGCGGGCGTTGGCGGCCCGGAGGCCATCCGCCTTTGCCGGGTGGCATTTTGCCGCCGGCTTGCCGCCGCCGCCCTTCTGCCGGGTTCCCGCCTTGCGCGGCTTGCCGCCGGGGCGATTCCCGAAATCGGGGCGCTCGCCCGGCGCAACACGCTGACGCCGGCCCGGGTGATGGGACGCCTGGCGGCAGCCGGGGCAACCGCGGGCCCGGTGCCGCCTGCGTTCCTGCTGACTGTCGATGCCGCCGGCACGGTGCTCAACCGGGTGGCGGGCGGCGATTTCCCGTTTGCCCGGTTTGGCACGCCCTGCGCGATGTTGCCGCTGTTTGATGCGATGACCCCCGAAAGCCTGGTCGCCGGACCTGTCGAGTTTCCCGATGGAAGCGTATTTCAGACCACCGTTGCCGTCGATCGGCACCTGGTGCCGGTCGGTAGCGGTACATCGCGACGCACTGCGACCATGATAGCCTTTTCTCTGCCGGCCACTCCCGCCCAGGACGCCCCGGCGCGTCCGGTTGGCGCCGGCTGCCGTTTGTGTGAGCGCAACGCCTGCCCCGGCCGCATCGGGCCCCCCGCCACCGAGCCTGCCGCCATTCGCGACGATCTGATCGGCCTGGCCCGCTATGAAGCCGTATGAACGGCCTGCCGCTGCCTAGTTGGTGCGACTGATAACTAGCTGCGGCTGACGCAGCGTGCCGGCCAGCTCGAACGGGTATTGCGGATTGGCGGCGTCGCCTGTGCGCATGAAGGCGGAAAGATCAAGCCTGCCGTCGACAAGGCCGACGGTCCCGGCAAATACGGTTTCCTGGGTGTCCGTGGAGAGGATCGCCTTTTCCACAACCGCGGCATGGTTGCCGAACACCAGATCCGTGTCAAAACGGTTGAACTCCGTGGCATCGTCATCGCCGATGCCGGGCACCGGCTCGCTGGTATCAAGCGCGGCCGCCAGCCGGTCAAGATCGATCCCCGGCATGCGGCCGTTTTGAATCCGCACGCGGGTTGCGCCGCTCAGGTTTGCCACCAGATCGGCAAATGTCGATCCGCGGGTTTCGATGTCGGTCGACATGCTGGCTGTGCCCTCAAATCCACCCGGTTCGGATAGAAGCGCCGCTGCACCGCCGACATCGAACGCATCGGCTTGAAGCTGCGCGGAGATCGCGGCGACGTCGTCAGCGCCGGCCCGGCCGTATGTGATGTTGCCGGTCACCTGGCCGCCATGGAACGTCGATTGCGCCAGGCCGACGGTCAACAGGGCATTGTTGAGGATGACCGACGCGGCGGTATCGCCCAGTTCCAGCGCACCGGCGAGTGTCGTGCCCGCGGATATGCGGATATCGGCATTGAGCGCATCCAGCCAGTCCGTTGCAAAATGGATGATTGGCGGGGTCTCGCCCTTGGTTGTGGCGGCTTCACCCGCCTCAGCCTCACCCGCCATGCCGGATGACAGGTTGAGCGTGGCGAATGCCAGCGTACCCTCAATTCGCGGCTTTTCCTCCAGTGCGATTCGCAGCGCGCCAGTGGCCACATTGTCGTCGAGTTCGAACTGCGCATCGGTGATGGAAAAGGTCTGGCGCTGGAACCGCGCCGTACCGGCGAGCCGCGTCGGTCCCAGCGCCGGCCCCTCCGGCACGTCGGAACCGATCCACTGGACGAAGGATCGCAGCGACGGCATGGCGATGTCGAATGCGCCGCTGAGTTCGGCCGGCTCCAGCCGAAACGCCTGACCTTCGAACGCCACCTTGACCTGCGCCGACGACAGATTGGCGCGCGCCGGCGACGGCTGGCCGCGAATCAGGTCGAACGGGCTTTCGATGGCGCCATCGAACGCCACCTGTTCGCCGTTCCAGGTCAGCGCGCCGGCAAGGGTGATTGCGTTGCGCACCGAAGGCCAGCTTGCCACGAGATTGACGGCATCGAACCGCTCGCTCTCGCCGTCCCGATGGTCTTCATAGATGACCACGCCGTCGTTCAGTTCAAACCGACCCAGAAGCACGTCGCCGGAAAAGGCCAGTTGCAGAGCCGCCGCACCGGTGTCGAAGTTCCAGTTCCTGCGATTTTGCGCATCGCGGACCAGGCGCACGACCGGCTGGTCGAGTTTGAATGAGCGGAATTCGACGCGGCCGATGATCAGCGGCAGCAACCGCACGGTGCCCGTCAGCGCCTTCATCGTCAGAAATCCGTCGTCGGCCATTCCCGGCGGACCGGCAATCGCGAGATTGTTCACCGTTACGCGGATCTCCGGAAAAAAGCGGATTGCCGGTTCGCCGCTCAATGAAACGTCGCGGCCGGTGACCGAAGCGATCTGTTCGGCAAGTCGCCCGCGCAACAGGTCGTCGGAGATCAGGAAAGGCAGCGCGACAAGTCCCGCAACGACCAGGGCCACAGCGACCAGCAGGGCGATCAGAAGACGGCGCATGGCTTCCTTTCGGCGTTCAAACGCCATGCCGATACGCGCCTGTCGGACGAAACGCAAGTGCGTGTCCGCAATACGCCTCTGGTCCCTTGGCGCTTTCGCGCGTTGCCAGTATGGATGGCGCATATCGGCGGTGATGCAGAACGGACTTGCCCGGCCACAGGTGCCGACCGGGCCGACAATGGGAGACCTGAAGGTGGCAGAACCCTTGTGGAAGCCGGACGAGACGGCGGTGCAGGCCGGGCCCTTGTTGCGTTTCATGGCGGCCGCAGCGGAACGGACAGGTCAAACCCTGTCGCACTACGATGATCTGCACGCCTGGTCGGTCGCTGATCCTGCCGCGTTCTGGGATCTGGCCTGGGATGAATTCGGCATCGTCGGCGAAAAGGGTGGCCGCCGCCTGGTCGACGCTGAGCGCATGCCGGGAGCGGCGTTCTTTCCCGACGCACGGATCAACTATGCGGAGAACATGCTGGCCAACGCCGGCACCGGAGACGCGATGGTCTTTCGTGGCGAGGGTGACATCGCCCTTCGTATGGATTGGCCGGTGCTTCGATCGCTCGTCTCCAGATTGCAGCAGGCCTTCCGGGCTGCCGGTGTCGTGCCGGGCGATCGTATAGCCGCCGTCATGCCCAACCGGCCGGAGACCATCGCCGCCATGCTTGCGGCCGCCTCTGTCGGGGCCGTCTGGTCATCCTGTTCGCCGGACTATGGCGAGCAGGGCATCCTCGACCGCTTTGGACAGATTGCGCCCAAACTGCTGATTGTCAGCGACGGTTACTGGTACAACGGCAAGCCCTTCGAAATCGGCGCCAAGATTGCGGCCGTGGTGGCCGCGTTGCCATCGCTTGTAGCCACGGTGGTCGTCCCCTGTCTGGGCCGCGACGGCGGCTCGGCGGCGGACGTTGCAAACCTCATCGGCAACGCCGTGACGCTGGACGGCTTCGTTGATCCCCATCCCGCGGGCGCGCCGGATTTTCTCCGCCTGCCGTTCAACCATCCCCTATTCATTCTGTTTTCATCCGGTACGACCGGCATCCCCAAATGCATCGTCCACGGCGCCGGCGGCACGCTGCTCCAGCATCTCAAGGAGCACAGGCTGCACACCGGCCTGATGTCGGGAGACCGGTTGTTTTACTTTTCGACTTGCAGCTGGATGATGTGGAACTGGCTGGCGTCCGGCCTAGCCTCCGGCGCCACCTTGCTGTTGTACGACGGCTCGCCGTTCCATCCGGATGGCAATGTGCTGTTCGACTATGCGGCCGAGGAAAAGATGACCGTCTTCGGCACCTCGGCGAAATACATCGACGCGGTGCGCAAGGCGGGCCTGCGCCCGCGCGACACGCATGATCTGGGCGCATTGCGGACCATGGCCTCAACTGGCTCGCCGCTGGCACCGGAGAACTTCGCGTTCGTCTACGATGCCATCAAACCCGATATCCATTTGGCGTCGATATCCGGCGGCACCGACATCGTCTCCTGCTTTGTGCTTGGCATTCCCACCAAGCCGGTGTTCAAGGGCGAAATCCAGGGACCGGGCCTTGGCATGGCGGTCGACGTCTGGGACGACGAGGGACGGCCGGTCCGCGGCGAAAAGGGCGAACTGGTCTGCACCCGGCCGTTTCCCTCCATGCCGGTCGGGTTCTGGAACGATCCGGACGGTTCAAAATATCGCGGCGCCTATTTCGATCGATTTGAAAATGTCTGGTGTCACGGTGATTTTGCCGAGTGGACGGAAAATGGCGGCATGATCATCCATGGCCGGTCCGACGCCACGCTCAATCCCGGCGGCGTTCGCATTGGAACGGCCGAGATTTACAATCAGGTCGAGAAGATGCCGGAGGTTCTTGAGGCGATAGCCATTGGCCAGGATTGGGAGGGTGATGTCCGCATCGTGCTCTTTGTCCGCCTTGCCGCCGACATCGAACTGACCGATGCCCTGATCAAGGAAATCCGCAACAAGATCCGCACCGGCGCTTCGCCCCGGCACATGCCCGCGCGGGTCGTCGCCGTCACCGACATTCCGCGCACCAAGTCGGGCAAGATCACCGAACTGGCTGTCCGCGACGTTGTCCACGGGCGTCGGGTGAAGAACATCGAATCGTTGGCCAATCCGGATGCGCTGGACCAGTTCCGCGACCTGGAGGTTCTGAAAAGCTGAGCCGCTAGAGGTCCGGTACGCGCCGGGCGATCGGTGTCGCCGATCCGGCCTGGAGCACAAGCACAACTGGTATCAGGCCGACCAGCACGATTACCAGCGCCGGCACGGCGGCATCGCCATAGGCCGCCCGCGACGCGCTGGAGTAGGTCAACGTCGCCAGCGTATCGAAGTTGAACGGGCGCAGAAGGATGGTCGCCGACAGTTCCTTCAGCGTATCGACGAAGACCAGGAGTGCGGCTGTCTGCAGGACCGGGCGGATCAACGGCAAATGGACTGTCCAGAACATCGGCCACGGTTTGCGGCCAAGCGTCCGCGCCGCCATGTCCAGATTTGTGCTGATCTTGGCGAAACCCGCATCAAGTGTGCCAATCGGCATCGCCAGGAATCGCACCGCGCAGGTGTAGACAATCGCCAGCCCCGAACCGGTCAGCAGCAGGCCCGTGGACAGGCCGAGCAGGCTCCGCATCCATCCGTCAAGCCAGTTGTCGAAGGCGGCGAAGGGGATCAGCACGCCGACCGCCAGAACCGTCCCCGGCACCGCATATCCCGAAGATGCCAGCCGCCCCAGGCCGGCGATTATCGGATTTCCGGTAAGCCGCAGGCCGTAGACAAGGAGCAAACCGAGCGCAACGGCCACAATCGCAGTCAGCCCGGCAATGATCGTGCTGTGAAAGGCGGCCAGCAGCACCGGCTCGGAATAAAACTGCTCCAGCCGCTTGACGGCAAACCGGACAAGGACAAATGCCGGCAGCGCGAAACCCATCATCGGCGGCATCAGACAGCCGATCATCGCTGCCACGGCCCGCCAGCCGGTCAGGCGATAGCGGACCGGTTGGCGATCCTTGGCGGACGAGCCGTGGAATCGCTGCTGCCCCCGCGCCAGGCGTTCGGCGACAATCAGCAAAACCACCACCGCCAGCATCACGCAGGCCAGCTGGGCCGCACCGGTCAGGCTGCCGCGATTGAGCCAGGTATCGTATACAGCAAAGGTGAGGGTCGTAACGCCGAAGAATTCCATGGCGCCGATGTCGTTTATTGTTTCCATCAGGCACAGCGTCACGCCGACCGCGATCGCCGGCCGCGCCAGGGGCGCCGCAACGGTGAGGAATGTCCGCACCGGACCCGCGCCCAGGGTGCGCGCCACATGAATGGCCGTACTGGATTGAAAAAGAAACAGTGCCCGGCAGGTCAGGTAGACATAGGGGTAGAGGATGACCGACAAAACGAAAATGGCCCCTGGCAGCGTGTTTATGTCCGGCGACCAGTAGTCCTGCGCGTTGGCAAAACCACCGATCGCCCGCGCAAGTGTTTGCAGCGGGCCGGTGAAATCGAAAAATTCGATATAGGCGAATGCGGCAATATAGGTCGGGATAGCCAGCGGCAGAACCAGGGCAATCTCGAAGAATCGGCGGCCGGGAAACCGACATGCGGCGGTCAGCCATGCCGCGCCCAGCCCGATCGATCCGGTCAGCAGTGCTACGCCGCCCATCAGCAGAAGTGTCGTGGCGAGCGCCCGCGGCAAGACATGGCGGGCAAGGTGCGGCCATGCTCCGTCGCCCGGTTGCAACGCAATGGCGAAGAGCGCCACGATCGGGACAAGCGCCAGTCCGGTGAGCAGCAGGCAGGTCAGGATCCAGCCGCGGTTCCGCCGCAAGCCGGCGAACGGCCGGTTTGGCAGGGCAGGGGCGCGCGGTGCGCTCATCGTGCGATCATCGATTGCCGCCGGCGCCGTTCGCCGATCCGTCCCGGCAAACGGCGTCCGGCGGGGCGCCGGCTCCAGGTCAGGAACTCGGGCCGTCGTCGAAGCCGACCCGGTCGACCATCTCCGAGGCGGCCTTTCGGTGGCGGGCGATTTCGGCGATCGGAAGCGTGTCGGCATTCAGTTCGCCGAGTTCGGCGATCAGCGGGCTCGGTAAAAAGCCGTCCGAGACCGGATATTCGAAGACCTCCGCGGCATAGATCTCCTGGGCCGGCCCGCTTGACAGGAATTCCATGAATCTCAGCGCATTGTCCCTGTTCGGGGCGTGGGCCGCCATCGCCATGCCGGAAATGTTGACATGGGTGCCGCAGTCGCCGGCGTTGGGATAAAGCACGTTGATTGCCGCGGCCCATTCCTTTTGTTCCGGTTCCTTCTCATTGGTCAACATTTTGCCGACATAGTAGTGGTTGCCGAGCGCGATATCGCATTCGCCGGAAAAGATCGCCTTGGCCTGCGCACGATCGTTGCCTTGGGGTTTGCGCGCAAGGTTGGCGCGGACGCCGGTAAGCCAGGTCTCCGCGGCCTCTTCCCCGAGATTGGCGATCATCGCGGCAATCAGGCCGATCGAATAATCGTGCTGGCCGGACCGGGTGCAGATCCGGCCGCGCCATTTCGGATCGGCAAGATCTTCGTAAGTGATCGCGTTCTCGCTCACCCGTTCCTTGGAAGCATAGACGATCCGCGCCCTGGTCGTCAGGCCGAACCAGTGGCCGGCAGGTTCGCGATACTGGGCGGGGATGTTGGCGGCGATCACCGCGCTGTCCACCGGCTGCGTGATCCCGGCCGTCCTGGCTTGATCGAGCCGGCCGATATCAACGGTCAGGATCACGTCGGCGGGCGAATTGCGTCCTTCCGAGCGCACCCGTTCGACCAGGCCCTTGCTCAGGAAGACGACATTGGTCTTCACGCCGGTCTGGGCGGTGAACGCATCCAGCAGCGGCGCGATCAGCTCCGGCTGGCGGTAGGAATAGATATTGACCTCGCCAGCCGCCATTCCCGCCGACGGCAGGGCGAGCGCCAGAGCGGCGGTTAAACCGGCCGCAATCGCCGGCAGCAGTGTACGATAGTGTTTGAGGGACGCGGTTTTGCAGCGCCCGGCTTTCCTTGTCATGGGTCTCTCCAATCCTCAGGGTTCAAGGCCCTGCAATCAAAGGCGGGACATGTGCCCCGATTGGCCCTCTAGCGTCCAGGTGCCGGGTGAGTCAAGAAAAACCTATAGATTTCAAGTATTTAGAATGATTCCAAATTGATGAAAATCAATTGGGTGTGCGCAGGGTATCGGGATGCCGGGCGTTGCCATCAGAACATCCCGGCCAGCCCGATCCGGTTGCTTCATCCGAGGTGCCGTCATTCAAGGGGTGATGCAGCAACAACATCGGGCGGGCCGGAACAGCCGTTTGGCTGAGATTGGCGCATCCGACATTGAAAGAACTCCGGCCGTTTGCGATGGTGTCTCCGGCTGTCTGTCTCCGTTGCAGGACATGATCAGGCCTGATTGTCGGGGTTTGGCATGTTCTGCCCTTGAATGGGACCGGAGAATGAGCCCAGAGAGAACCATGCCGGAAACGATGGGCGGGCATCTGCGGGGCAGGGAATTTCCGCTCCCGCGGCGTGAGAAGACTGATGGGAAGATCTGGTGAGATGTGCCGGTCAGCGCCAGGATGGTGAATTTTCGGGACCAATGACTTGATCAAGAAACTGCTTTTCATTCCGCCTGTTCTGATCGGTATTGCAGTAATGTATTATATGGCGAGCGGCCGCCAGGCGCCCGAACGTAAGCCGGCGGAGGAACGCGCCGCGACCGTCAGGGTGATCACCGCCACGCCGGTCAAACTGGTCCCGCGAGTCACGGGATTTGGCAGCGTCGTTCCAGGCACTGTCTGGAGTGCCATCGCCCAGGTTGCCGGCGAGGTTGTCTACGTCCATCCGGATCTGAAGAAAGGAGCCATCCTTGCCGGTGGGACGGAGATCGTTCGTATCTCGCCAGCCGATTTCAAACTGGCGATCAGTCAGGCTGAGGCCAATATTCGTTCTGCGGAAGCAAAGCTGGCGGAACTGAAGGTAACCGAGACCAACACAGGCGATCTCCTGGAGATCGAAAAACGCAGCATGGCGCTGCTGGAGACCGAGCTTGCGCGCAAGGAAGACCTGTTCGATCGCGGCGCGGCGGCGCAATCGGCTCTCGAACTTGCGCAGCGCGAAACCTTGGCCCAGCGCAAGAAAATTCAGGATCTTGAGAACGCACAACGCCTGCTGCCGACCCAGCGAACTGTGCAGGAAGAGCAAATCTCCATCTACGAATCTCAGCTGCAATCGGCGAAGCTCAATCTTGCACGCACCCGGATCAGGCTGCCGTTCGACGCCAGGGTGGCGGAGGTCAATGTCGAGGCCGAGCAATTTGTCCAGACCGGCGGCACACTGGCGACGGCAGACAGCGTCGATGTGGCCGAGGTCCAGGCGCAGATCCCGATTTCCCGGTTTCGCGCAATGGTTCTTGCCAGTGCGCCGGGGGGACTGTCGGGCGCCATCACCGCTGAGTCCCTGGCGGATGTCGTTGCAACAATCGGCTTGGAAGCGACCGTTCGCCTTCGGGCGGGCGACGATACTGTCGAATGGCCCGCCCGCTTTGCCCGCATTAGTGACACGATAGATCCGAAAACCCGCACGATCGGCGCGATTGTGGCGGTGGACGGGCCTTACACGACGTCGGCGCCCGGAGAGCGCCCGCCGCTCAGCAAAGGCATGTTTGTGGAAATTGAAATCCGGAGCCGCGCCGCCGGAGACAGGATTGTCGTTCCGCGCTCCGCGCTCCATGAAGGCCGGCTGTATGTCGTGAACGCTGACAGCCGGCTGGATATCCGCCAGGTGACCACCGGATTGTTTCAGGGTGATCTTGTTGCAATTGACGAAGGAATTCGATCCGGCGAGCAGATCGTCGTGTCCGACCTGATTCCGGCAGTTGCCGGCATGCTCTTGAGGTCGGAGTCCGATGAACAATTGCAAGCCTTGCTGGAGGCGGAAGCAAGCGGCGGAATCCCGCTTCCATGATCGCCTATTTCGCCCGCCATCCAACAGCCGCCAACCTGTTGATGCTTGCCTTTATCGTTTCCGGCCTGTTTGCGGCGCCGCTTCTGCAGCGTGAGACTTTTCCGCGCGTCCAGCCAAGCAAGGTCGAAGTCACGGTGCGCAATCCGGGTGCCCGGGCCGAAGATGTCGAAGAGGCGATCTGCCAGCGTATCGAGGATGCCATCGACGGTATCGACAATGTTGCCGAAGTAACATGCGAAGCCCGCGAGGGTCTGGCGCGGGCGGTGGTGGAAATGAACGAAGGCGCCGACCTTGATCGGTTCACCACGGATATTCGCACCGAAATTGAAGCGGTCACCGTCTTTCCCGATCAAGCCGAAGATCCGGTAGTCAAGCAGCTTGGCAGAACTGATTTCGTTGCCTCCGTCGCGCTCACCGGAGCCGCCAGCAGGCCTGACCTCAAGGCGTATGCGGAAGGACTCAAGGATCGCATGCTGCGTCATGGCGGCATTCCCAATGTCGAAATCAAGGGTTTTTCCGATCACCAGATCCGCATCGAATTGTCGGATGCGACGATTAGGCAATATGGCGTAAGCATCTCCGACGTTGCCCGTGCGATCCAGCGACAGAGCCTCGATTCGCCTTCCGGCAGTATTCTCACCAGAGATCAGGATGTGCTGATCCGCTTTGCCGACGAGCGCAAAACGCCGAGCGACTTTCTTGACGTCGTCGTTCTCGCCGGTACGGGCGGTGGTCAGATACGTCTTGGCGACATTGCGACGATCAGCGACCGGTTTGATCTCGATGAGGCAAAGGTGCTGTTCAACGGGAATCCGGCCGCCATCCTGGATATCACCAAAACGGAGAGCGAAGACACGCTTGCCGTCATTGATGCCGTCAACTCCTTGCTGGAGCTGGAACGTCAAACCGCACCGCCGGGTATCGAGATGGTGGTCACTAATGATGTTTCATCGATCGTGCGCGATCGCTTGGGCCTGTTGCTGACAAACGGGGGGCAGGGCCTTGCACTGGTTTTGCTGGTGCTCTGGCTGTTCTTTGGTTTTCGCTATGCCTTTTGGGTTGCCGCGGGCCTACCGGTCTCGTTTTTGGGTGCGGCAGTGCTGATGGTCGCCGCCGGTTTCACGATCAACATGATGACAATGGTTGGGTTGTTGATCGTCATCGGCCTGCTGATGGACGATGCCATCGTCATTGCCGAAAACATCGCCACGAAGCGTCAGCAGGGGAAACCGCCGGTGGAAGCGGCCATCGAAGGGACCCGGCAGGTTTTGCCGAGCGTGTTTGCCTCATTCGCGACAACCACCTGCATTTTCGGCTCCCTTGCATTCCTGAAAGGCGACATCGGACAGGTCTTGCGCGTGGTGCCGATCGTAATGTTGTTCGTCCTCGCCGTTTCGCTTGTCGAGGCTTTTCTGATCTTGCCGCATCACTTGAGCCATGCGCTTGGCAAAGCGGACGACAAACCGGCAAGGGCTCAAGCCGCGGTCAACGGGGGCGTTGGGTGGCTTCGCGATCGCGTGGTCGGGCCCGTCGCATCGGCGGCCGTCCAATGGCGCTATTTGACCGTCGGGATCGCTGTCGGCCTGATGCTGCTGGCGGTCAGCGCGATCGCTGGCGGTCTGCTGAAATTCGCGGCGTTTCCCGAGTTGGATGGCAATGTCATGGAAGCCCGGATTCTCCTGCCGCAGGGAACGCCCCTCAAGCGGACCGAACAGGCCGTGGCACGGATTACCGATGCCCTCCGACGCGTCAATGAGGAGCTGAGCCCACGGCAGCCCGGCGGCCAGACACTGGTCCGGAAGGTGGCCACCAAGTTCAACGAGAACGCAACAGCGAATGAAACCGGAGCGCATGTTGCGACAATTACGGTCGATCTGCTTGATTCCGAAGTCCGGTCCAGCCGGATCGACGATGTGATTGCGATGTGGCGTACCGAGACCGGCGATCTGGCGGATGTCCTGTCGGTGAAATTTGCCGAGCCAAGTGTCGGCCCTGCCGGGCTGGCATTTGATGTTCGCCTTTCCGGCCCGGACCTGAACGATCTTAAGGCCGCCGCACTGGAATTGACCGGCTGGCTCGCCGGCTACCGTGGCACATCAAATCTGGGCGACGATCTCAGGCCCGGCAAACGGGAGTTGAGAATCAGTCTGAAGGATGGGGCTTCGACATTGGGCGTCGATGCCCGCCAGATCGCCGACCAACTTCGAGCCGCGTTCTTCGGCACCAAAGTAAGCGAAGTTCAGCGTGGCACGGAATCATACGAGATCGATGCCCGGATCGATCCACGCAACAAGGACAGTTTGTCCGATATCGACGAATTTACGATTTCCCAATCCGACGGAAGCCTGATCCCGTTGACAGCGATTGCCGATATCCAGATCGGGCGTGGATTTTCACGCATAAACCGTGTCAACGGCCAACGCACTGTGACTGTACAGGGCGATGTTGATGTCTCCATTGCCAACGCCAACGAAATCCTTGCCGATACCAATGCGAGGTTTTTTCCTGAATTGGCCAAACGCTACCCGGACGTTTCGGTATCGCTACAAGGTCAGGACAAGGAAGCACAGACCGCGCAACGTTCGATGCTGAGTGGCTTTGCTCTCGGTCTGATCGGGGTCTATCTGCTGTTGAGCTTCCAGTTCCGAAGTTATGTTGAGCCGCTGATTGTGATGGTCATCATTCCCTTCGCGCTGATCGGCGCGATCGTGGGACACATCCTTTTGGGCCTGGACTTCACCATGCCGAGCATTCTGGGATTCGCGGCGCTCGCCGGCGTGGTGGTCAACGATTCAATCCTGCTGGTCAATTTCATCAAGCATTATCATGGCGACACCCAATCGGTGGCCGCGGCGTCCCCGCTTGCCAGTCGCGCACGGTTCAGGGCGATCCTCCTGACCTCGCTGACAACCATCGTTGGCCTTCTCCCGCTGCTGTCGGAAACCAGCCTGCAGGCACAGGTCCTCATTCCGCTCGTCACCAGCCTGGCATTCGGGTTGATGGCCACCACACTGTTGGTGCTGTTCTTGGTGCCGGCGATCTATTCGATCCTCGATGATTTCGGGCTGGCCAACATCGATTAGTGGCTGCGCGCGTCGGAGCTGGTCCGCCATTGAGGATGTCAGATGTTGCATGTGTTCAGATACTGGCACGAGCCGGCCGCGACGGTCTGATCCTGACAGGAATGCAGGCGGCCCGGCTTCCGGCCTGGCGAACCGATGGATGTCGGCCCGGGTTCCCCCGAAGCAAATCAGGGATTGGCCGTGTCACGCAAACAATGGAAAACTGGTACAGCCGGGTGGATTCGAACCACCGACCCCTAGATCCACAATCTAGTGCTCTAACCAACTGAGCTACGGCTGCATCGGCGTGGTCGCGGTCGCGGACCCTAATTGTTCGTTCTGGCCAGCGCAAGAAAATTGACCGCCCGAACGCACAGCTTCGGCGTGTGTGGGCGATCGACGGGGCAATAAAAAGGCCCGGGACGTCCCGGGCCTTTGTGTTTGTGTAGTCCGGCGGCAGCGTGTGCCTTTCCGGTGTCAGGATGCCTTGACCTCGGCGGCGTATTTCGCAAACGCATCGCGCGTCGGCTTGGCGGTTGCTTCGGCGACGCCGGTCGCTGTTTCCTGCAGCGTCCGGGCGTAGTCCATCATTGCCTCGAAGCGATCGCGCATGAACGCGGTCTGAAGCTGGATGGCATCGGCCGGCGAGCTGACCTTCATGATGTCCTTGGCGAACGCAAACGCAGAATCGGTGTTGTCCTTTGCCGCGTCGAGGGTCTTGTTCTGGAGATCGAGTGCGCCGTCGCGAGCCGTCTCGAAAGTCTCCTCAAGCAGGTCCGTGGCGTCCTCGGCCGCCGTCTTGAACTTGGCATAGCCTTCGCGCGCGCCGGCGATCGCCTTTTCGCTGGCCGAACGGACATACTCGGGAACCTCGATGCCCTGGGCTGAGAAGAACTCGGAGAATTCGGCATTAGCCTTCTCCATGGTCGCCTCGATTTCGGCAACCGCTGATTTGGCCGCCGAGGCGGCCGGCTTGGTCTGCTTTTTGGTCTGCGCCATAGTCGTGTCTCCAAATGGGATGCGTGTCGTTGTGTTCTGACCGCCATATAGGTCAGCGTTTTGTGCATTGCAACAAAAATATTGCGATGCACAAAAAATGTGATGTGCGACGCGAAAAATCGCAATCGCAATTGGGCAAACGCCGGCGAACTGCCGGTTTGTCCGGTGCGCGGCAAACCGGGTGCGGTGTTGCGCATCCGTTAACCATGTGTCGGGAATGCCCGGGATCGGCCTGATTTCGCCTCGCTTTGGCGCTTTAGTCCGCGGTAACCTTCTGTTAACCAATTGGCCGCACGGGCCGGAATTTCGTGGCCGGATACGGATTGAAGCCGTCCCCGGTCCGCCGCGGTGAACGGAACGGGGACATGCACAGGCCGATTTGCATGGGGCCGATATGAGGCAACCAAGGGGAGCCGCAGCCAGACAATGATCCACTGGCGGCAGACAGTGCTGGCGCTCAGCGCAAACGAGGCAGTGCGGCCCTATCTGACCGGGCGCGCGCCGGCATGGATATTCTCGCGCACTGGCGATCGCATTCTGTGGTGCAATTGCGCGGCCGCAAAAAGAATGGGATCGGGCGGGTTCGCGGCCGTGACCGGCCGGCGCTATGCGGAGACGAACATCTTACGCCGCGGCCTGCTGCGATTGCGTCGCCATCTGCGCCAGGCGCCGGGCATGGCCCGCCTCAAATTGCCCGGCAGCGACCTGGGCGAAATCGAACTCGCCCGCTGTCAGGCCATCGATCTGGCCGATCCGGCCGGGCATGGCAAGGCCATTTTGGTCGTCGGGCCACCAATGCACGAGCGATCCTATCCGCCGCCGACGGCCGAACAGGAGGCGACGGATGTGGCCGAATTTCTGGCCGCCGCGGACACCATAGCCGGCCTGGTCGATGCCGCCGGCGCTTGCCGGGTTGCCGTCACCCGGAATGCAGCCGGCGAGGTGGTCCCTGTCGATTTGACCGCAATTTCGGATCGCCCCGAATGGCGTGAGTTCGCCGTGCGGTTGGGCGAAGGCGCAAACGGATGGCGGCTGATACTGATCCCCTCCCAACCCGCTTCGCCGGACCTGGTGATCGACCGCGCCGCCGAACCCGACACCGCTGTCGCCGATCGCGGCGCGGCAGATGCCGAAAGTCCGGCCGGCGCGGGTGCATCCATTGGCAGCAACGGGCCGGCCGATCCGAAAATGCCGGCCGTCGGCCGCGAGGGTCCGGTCGCACCGGTCGCCGGGGAGGCCGAGCCAACGCGGCTGGACCTCGGATCGGGGCAACCGGCTCCCGACAGGTTGGTTTCCCCGGGCCGGATCGGCACCGAAACGGATACGCTGCGCCTGCGCCGCGCCCTGATCGAGAGTACAAGACCGGGGGACACGGATGCTGGCGGCGGGCAGACCGAAGCGCGCTCCGGTCCGTTGAAATCCGGGCCGGTCGACGATCAGTCCGACCTGCCGGCGGAGGCGGCGTCCGGCAGCCGCGAACCGGTGCGGTTTTTGTGGCAGACCGACGCCGCCCATCGCATTCTCTTCGTTTCGCCCGGACTTGCCCAGGTGGTTGGTCGCGCCGCCGAAGTGGTGGGCGAGATCTGGTCCGATGCCGCGGCACGTCTGCGCCTCGATCCGCAAAACAAGGTTGCACAAGCCCTAGTCCGCCACGACACATGGAGCGGGTTCACGGTCTGGTGGCCGGTCGAAACCGAGGAAGTCATCGTTCCCGCCGAACTCACCGCGTTGCCGGTTTTCAGCATCGACCAATCGTTCCAGGGATTTCGTGGTTTCGGCGTGCTCAAACCGGCCGAGGCCATCACCGCCGCTGAATTCGAGGCGCGATTTGGCAGCGAATTGGGGCAGCGCGAAGCCGGCGGGGCGGATCAGTCGACGACACAGTCTGCCAAAGTCGTGCCGCTTCACGGCGCCTCCGATTCGCCGCCGCCGATTGGCCGGTTGACGCGCCAGGAGCACACCGCGTTTGAAAAGATCGCCGCGGATCTGGCCAAACATGTGAATGCTCCGCCCCGTCAATCGCCCGAAGCTCCCGCACCGGCGGAGCCCCCCGATCGGCCGCTCGAAGGCCCCGCCGATGACCGGCCGGCCGCCGCGGAGCCCCCGCCGACATCTCCAACGCCGCCGGCAGTCCGTGAGGCGGGTCCGGGCGGCAATCAGCGCGTCTCCGGCAGCGACGCCCCGTTTGTCGGACAAACCGCCGCCGAGCCGGCCGACCTCCAGGTCCGGATTCGCGAACTGACGGCGATTCTCAACACCGCCACCGATGGCGTTCTGGTCGTTGACGGCGATGGCCGCGTGGAGGATCTGAACACCAGCGCCCAGGCGCTTTTCGGCATCGAGGCCGACGCGGCCAGGGGTCGTTCCTTCACCGATCTTCTGATGCCGGAAAGCTGGCAGACGGCACTCGACTACCTGTCCGGCCTGCGCGGCAGCGGCGTCGCCAGCGTTCTCAATGAGGGACGCGAGGTTTTCGGCAAATGTGGCGAGGGCACGATTCCCCTGTTCATGACCATGGGTCGGATCGGTGATGCTGGTGCCGGGCGGTTTTGTGCGGTTCTGCGGGACATCACCCAGTGGAAGCACGCAGAGGCCGATCTCGTCTCCGCACGCAAGCGGGCCGAGGAGGCCTCCAGCCAGAAATCTGATTTCCTGGCCCGCGTGAGCCATGAAATCCGCACGCCGCTCAATGCCATCATCGGCTTTGCCGATGTAATGATCGATGAGCGGTTCGGCGCGCTGGGAAACAGCCGCTACCGCGAATATCTGCGCGATATCCGCACATCCGGCCAGCATGTGGTGAGCCTCGTCAACGATCTGCTGGATATATCCAAGATCGAGGCCGGGAAGATCGATCTCAATTTTACAGCCGTCCAGCTCAATGAGCTTGTACGCGAGTGCATGGCGCTAATGCAGCCGCAAGCCGGCAAGGGACGTGTTGTCTTGCGCTCCAGCCTTGTATCCGACATACCTGCCATTGTCGCCGACCAGAAATCCCTGCGGCAGATTATCCTGAATCTGCTGTCCAACTCCGTCAAGTTCACGCGGCCGGGCGGCCAGGTCATCGCCTCAACAAGTCTGACGGAAGGTGGCGAGGCGGAATTGCGCATCCGCGACAGCGGCGAAGGAATGGCGGCCGAAGAGCTTGCACGAGCCATGGAACCGTTCCGGCAATTGTCGACCGCATCGATCGGCGATCAGACGGGCACCGGGCTCGGTCTGCCGCTGACAAAGGCGCTGGTTGAGGCCAACCGGGCGTTGTTTGCCATCGAAAGTGCGCCTGGCGAGGGCACCATCGTCAAGGTCACGTTTCCGCCGACCCGCGTCCTGTCCGAGTAGCGCCCGGTCTCAGGCGGCGAGAGGCTCGACCCTGTTGCGTCCGGCATTCTTGGCCAGGTAGAGGGCCTTGTCGGCCCGTTTGAAGACATCGGTGATATCGGTATCGTCGGGGTGAAATTCCGCCACGCCGATGCTGGCCGTCAGGGTGATCCCGGTCTCCTCATAGGTAACCTCCATATCGGAGATCTCCTGGCGGAACCGCTCGGCCAGGTCGGTCGCGCCGGCAAGATCGGTTTGCGGCAGGAGAATGGCGAATTCCTCCCCGCCGACCCGGCCGACCGCGTCGAGATCTGCCCGGCTGTGTCGGCGGCAGGTCGACGCCACTGCGCCGATCACCTTGTCCCCGGCCCCGTGGCCCCAGGTGTCGTTGATCGACTTGAAGTGATCGATGTCCAGCATCGCCAGCGAGAATGTGCCGCCATAGCGCTGTGTGCGCCGAAGTTCGGCCTCCGCAAGATCGACAAAATGCCGGCGGTTCGCGAGGCCGGTCATCGAATCGGTTTCAGCCAGATGGCGGAGCCGGCTTTCCAGGGTCGCACGCCGCTGGACTTCCGCACTGAGTGCCTGTCGCGCGATTTCCAGGCTTTCGGCGGTGGCGTGCAGATGTTCCTTCTGTCGCCTCAATTCCGCGTTGGTCGCCAATACCGATTGATGCTGGGCGGTGAGTTGCGCGCGTGCCTCCATAAGATCGGTAATCTCGGTAAAGGTCAGCACCAGGTTGTCGCCCCTGCACGAAGCCGTAATTCCAAATGTTCGCGTAACGCCGTCCGTCGTGCGCGCATATTCGAAGAACTCGCTTCGAGCGGTATCCGCTATGGTTTGCAGCCGCGCCTTGCCGTTGTTCGTCAGCAGTTCCGGAATGGAGACCGACAAGGACGAATGCAGCAGCGTCATATGGTCCTTGCCGATTGCATCGCATGCAGCGTCGTTGGCCAGGCAGATCCTGAAATCGCTGACATTGCCATCATTGTTACGCACAACCTCCACCGCGCACACGCCGACCGGATTGGCTTCCACGATCGCCAGCAGCAGGTCCTGTCGAAACTCCAGCGGAAGGATCATGGCCAGGATCGCCGGCTCGCCGGTGTCCAGCGCCGGCATGATCAGCATCTCCCACCGATGGACCAGTTTTGAATGGCGTGAATAGCGTGTTTCGTACACCGGGTGGCGCCGGTTGTGGGCTTCGGCGAAAAGCGCGCCAAGCATGTCGGCCAGATCGGGAGGCAGGTCATCGCGATGGCATGATTTCGTAAATGCGACAGTCAGTTGACGCAATCGCTTGCCGATTGAGGTGATCTGAAACCCGTTCCGGACAATGCGCGCGCGCAGGAAATAGTCCTGCACCGCCATGTCCAGCATCCGTTCCAGTTCGTCGACGTCCGGAAGCGTGGATTCGGCATGGAGAAGAGACCAGATCCCGAGCCCGGCCTCGATGTCGCGAGACTGTGCCTTCGCCAGGATTGTATCGCTGAAGCACTCAATTATTTTGGGCAAACGAGGACACTCCGAAGACAGACACCTGTCTTGTCGACCACTGGTAGAATTATTCCTCGAAAATTCGGTGAACCGGCACCGCGGAAATCGGTTAAATTCCAAAGGCAATTGAAATTTTCGGGAACAAGTTAATGTTTGGTCTGGAATTCGGCCGAAACGGGGGTGTGGAAATTAATCCTCCGTTACCGATGCCGGCTGCGTCCTAGCGATCGCTTGTCCGCAGCCGGATCGTGATGGCCGACCGGCAAAGGCTCGACGCTTGCAACCGAAACGCCTAAGTTTCAACAAACGGAAAAGCAGGTGGGCGCGGAAAGGGTAGAGTGAATATGGATTTGAATGACATCCTGCGCCAGTCGCAGGGCGGCAACGGCTATGCAACCCTGGCCCGGCAGTTCGGTCTTGACCAGGATCAGATGGCGCGGGCCATCGATGCCCTGGCCCCGGCATTCGCCAGCGGCCTGCAACGCAACACCGCCGACCCGCTCGGCATGCTGAACTTCATGGAGGCGATTTCCACCGGGCGCCACGCGCGCTACTACGATGATCCGCAAAACGCCTTCACGCGCGAGGCGCGTGCTGAGGGCGAGGCCATTCTCGGTCACCTTTTCGGGTCCAAGGACGTGTCCAGGGCGCTCACCGACCAGGCATTTCAGGCCACCGGCATCGGGCAATCGATCCTCAAACAGTTGTTGCCGATCATTGCCTCCATGGTTCTCGGCGGTCTCTTCAAACAGGGGCAGTCGGGCGCAAATCCGATGCTCGAAGAAATCCTTCGCCAACTCGGCGGCGCGAAATCCGGCCGGTCTCGGCGCGGGCCCCTGGACCGGTACGAGGACGAACAGGCTCGCCGGCCGACCCGGCCTCGCGCCGAACGCACCGCACCGCCAGGCGGCGCCGGCGACAATCCCTTCGGCCGGATGCTTGAGGAAATGCTCGGTGGGCGCCGATCGTCGGAAGGTGCCCGAGATGGCGCCGGATCGCTCGGCGAGATCTTCGACCAGTTTGCCCGCACCATGCCCGGAAAACCGGCTTCTGGCGGCAAATCCGGGCCGGCGGGCACGCCCCGCGTACCCACCGGGCGGGATATATTCGGCGACATGTTCGAGCCGGCCCGAACCATGGGCGATGCTTATCAGAAAAACGTCGAGACGATCTTCGATCAGTTTCTGGGGGGCGCCAGCCGGCGACGCTGACGCCCTGGCCGGTTCAGGGCCTCAGTCGAAGCGAGTGCGCCGGGTCTTGCGGGCAGTGTCGCGGGCCAGGCTGTCCACCGCCTCCCGGCGCAATTGGTGCGACGCGCTTCGGCGTTCCGACACCCAGCTTTCCAGGCATCGCGTGGGATCCGCCGTCAACGGCTGATCGTGTGCCCGCTCGATGTCCGCCCGGGTCAATCCGATATCGGAGAGCATCGCGTCGTCCCAGCTTGCCAGAACCCTGATGGCGCGGCGTCCGCGAAAAAGACGCGCCAGCCGCGACAACGAGGTGGGAAATCGGAGATGGCGCGAAAACCCGGCGCGCATGTCGCCTTTTTCCCGCCCCAACCGCCTGGCGGCGGCGGCTGGTGCCACGAATGCGGACAAAAAACCAATGGATGCATGCGACATGATCAGCTCCTTTGTTTGGTGGGCGGGGCAGGGTTCTGTCCGCAACCACGGGGTCGATATGGCGCATCAAATAACATTCGTCCAACGAATGTTTTAAATCATATGCATCAGAAATATTGATTAAACGCGATGTTCCGGTTTGCCGCTCCGGGCCACGTCCTGCTGGCCGCGGTGCCGCTTTCGGCGGGTCAGGACGAGCAGGTTGCCGGCAAGCACGAGGACGACACCGGAGACCGCCATAATCGACCAGGAGTAACCTTCCACAATCGTTGAAATGGTCATGGCGACGATTGGGAAGAGCACCGTGGCGTAGCCGGCGCGATCCGGGCCGATGCGGCCCAGGAGTGTGAGATAGGCCCAGAACGCAACGACCGTTGCAACCGTCGACAGCCAAAAAAGCCCGCCCAGATAGCGTGCCGTGGTTTCGACAATGAACGCCTGCCCGGTGATCGCGGCAAACAATGCGCTGAACATCGTGCCATAGGCCATGCCATAGGTGCTTGCCGGCAGGATCGGGACACCGGTCCGCTGATTGTTCGCCGAGATCATGTTGCCGATCGAAAAGGATACAACGCCCGCCATCCCCAGGCCAAGGCCGAAAAGCACGCCGTAAGCGCCGGCCTTCGCGTCGCCCGCATCCGGATGGATGGTTGAAAACTCCGGCCACAGCATTGCCGCAAGACCGGCGATCCCGATCAGCGCCCCGGCCGCCACACGCGGCCGCACCGGGTCGCCGAGCACCACATTGGCAAGCAGGATATTGGCGATGGCCGCCAGCGAGAAAATCACCGCCAGCATCCCGGAGACGAGGTAGTGCGCGGAATAGTAAAAGAGCATGAAATTGGCGCAGAACAGGAACAATCCGAGCCCGGCGAACCGCAAGTGAATCCGCGGCGCAAATCGCATCGGCTGGCCCGCAGCCAGGCACCACGCGATCATGATCGCCGCGGCGATGGAAAACCGCCAGACCAGGGAGACCGGTGGCGCCACCACGCCGACCTGCCACTTAAGCGCCAGCCAGCTGGTGCCCTAGGCAAAGACCGTGAGCGCATACAGGCCGTAATCGGCAAGCGAAAACACCCGCCCGCCATCGGCGGCCGGTGTGGTGACCGGACCCGCCGGGCGTGTCCCGTTCCCGTTCATTGCCGGCGATCCGGCCCGTGCCTAATAGGAATATTCTTCAAATACCGGCTCCACCGACCCGCCCCACCGGGTCTGATACTGGTGGAGCAGGATCTCCGCCGGCGTCTTTTTCAGCGCCAGTGTTTCCTCAAGCGGCGCCAGATATTCGCTTTCATCGTAGCCGCCGGCGCCGATCACGTTGCGCGCTTTCAGGCCCGACCGCGCGATGTCGACGCACTCCCGACCGATATCCAGCGCCGTCCGGTTGCGAAACGGTGTCGCCAGGCCAGATTTCGGCACCGCCGCGCGCAACGCATCGCGCTCTTCCTGGCTCCAGTCGCCGACAAGCGCTTCCGCTTCATCGAGCGCCGCGTCATCGTAAAGCAGGCCCACCCAGAATGCCGGCAGGGCACAGATTCGCCGCCACGGGCCGCCATCAGCACCGCGCATCTCCAGAAATGTTTTCAGTCGCACATCGGGAAAGGCGGTGGACAGATGGTTGATCCAGTCGCCCATGTCCGGCACCGCGTCGGGCGCGTCGGCATGGCGCTGCCCGTCCAGGTATTGTCGGAATGTCATGGCCGTCATGTTGATGTAACGGCCGTCGCGGACGATGAAATACATGGGTATATCCAGTGCCCACTCCGCATAGGCTTCGAACCCGAATCCGTCTTCAAAGGCGATTGGCAATCCGCCGGCCCGCTGGTTGTCGGTATCGAGCCAGATATGGCCCCGGGCGGAAACGAACCCGTTGGGCTTGCCGTCCGTAAACGGCGAGTTTGCAAAGAGCGCCGTGGCAATCGGCTGCAACGCCAGCCCGACGCGCATTTTACGCACCATGTCGCGCTCGTCGGAGAAATCAAGATTGACCTGGATCGTCGCTGTCCGGAACATCATGTCGAGCCCCCGTGTGCCGACCTTGGGCATGTGGGCGGACATGATCTCGTAGCGCGATTTCGGCATTACCGGCGTTTGCTCCCGGGTCCATTTCGGGCTCATGCCAAGGCCGAGAAAGGCAATGCCAAGGGGGTCAGCGACCTCACGCACCTGGGCGAGGTGGGCGTGCGCCTCCCGGCAGGTCTGGTGAATGTTGCACAATGGTGCGCCGGACAATTCGAACTGGCCGCCGGGTTCCAGCGATATGGCGCCGCCGCCGGTCGGATCGACCAATCCGATGGTCTTGCCGTCGTCGATGATCGGTTGCCAGCCGAGCAGAGTCTGCATGCCATGGAGGAGCGCCTCCACACCGCTCTCGCCCTCAAAGGGAACCGGACTGTGGCCATCGCGGTAGAATCCGAACTTCTCATGTTCGGTGCCAATGCGCCATTTCTCCCGAGGCTTGCATCCGCCGGAAAGCGCTCCAACGAGCTGATCGCGGGACTCTATCGGTGTATTGTCGGCGGTGTCCCGCGCCATGGCTCAACCTTCCTTCAGTGTAGAGCGAAGATAGGCGCCTGGGTAACCGCGTCCAGTCCTTTGTTGCCAATCGCCACACACCGACTGCACAAGCGCAAGCGCGGCGACGGCAGCGGTATCGGCGCGCAATATCCGCGGCCCCAGCGAGAGGCGCTTCACATGGCGCATGGACAGGATTTTGGCTCTTTCAGCGTCCGAAAAACCGCCTTCCGGCCCGATCAGTACCGCCAGCGCCGCATCTGGCCCGCATGCCGACAGAGCCGCCACCGGATCGGCGTCTGAGGTCGCTTCATCGCAAAAGATCAGGTGTCGGTCTTGTGGCCAGTCGGCCAGCACCTGTTCCAGCGGCCGTGGCGGCGCGATGTCGGGAACCGACAGAATTCCGCATTGCTCGGCCGCTTCCACTGCGTTGGCCCGCATGCGTTCGCCATTGACCCGGCGGATCTGCGTATGATGGGTCAGGACCGGCACGAGGCGGCCAGCCCCCATCTCCGTCGCTTTCTGGATCATGTAGTCCATGCGCGCCTGCTTCAGTGGCGCAAACAGATACCAGAGGTCCGACGGATCGGGTTGGGCACGGATCCGGCTGACGAGCTGGAGGGTGCAGGATTTCCGGTTTGTCGCCAGAATCCGCGCAAGCCATTCACCGTCGCTGCCATTGAATACGCGCAGGTCGTCGCCGGACCGCAGGCGCAGCACATGCACAAGGTAGTGTGCCTGGCTACGGTTCGGAGTTACCGTGCCCGCCGCCGCAAGCGGTGCTTCGACGAAAAGGCGCTGGGAACGGAAATCGGCGGGTTCGGCCACGTTGCCCGGTTCTTTCTTTCGACGGAAGTGTTCAGGTAGGTGCAGTGCTCACTTGAAGATTGCTGCCCGCCGCGTCAAGACTGTCGCCATGTCGCAGACAAACGGCGAGACCGCACCCAACGTCACCGAATTCACGGTGTCGGAGCTTTCCTTTGCCGTCAAGCGGATGGTGGAATCCGCTTTCGATCACGTGCGGGTGCGCGGCGAGGTCGGAAGGGTCGCGCGCCCCGGGTCCGGGCACATCTATTTCGATATCAAGGACGAGCGCAATGTGCTTGCCGCCGTCATTTGGAAGGGCGTCGCCGGCAAATTGCGCCATCTGCCTGAACAGGGCCTTGAAGTTGTCGCCACCGGCCGACTCACGACATTTCCCGGGCAATCCAGATATCAGCTCGTCGTTGAACATCTGGAGCCCGCCGGCGCCGGCGCGCTCATGGCGCTTCTGGAAGAGCGGCGCGGCAAACTCGCCCGCGAAGGCCTGTTCGATGAGGACCGCAAGAAGCCGTTGCCGTACCTTCCGCAAGTGATCGGCGTTGTCACTTCGCCAACCGGCGCGGTTATTCGCGATATTCTGCATCGCCTGGCCGAACGTTTCCCGACAAGGGTGCTGGTCTGGCCGGTGCGCGTGCAGGGTGAGACCTGCGCCGGCGAGGTGGCTGCCGCCATCGCCGGCTTCAACGCCCTTGCCCTCGACGGACCCGTTCCGCGGCCGGACCTGTTGATCGTCGCCCGTGGCGGCGGTTCCATCGAGGATCTGTGGGGCTTCAACGAGGAGGCCGCCGTACGTGCGGTGGCAGCGAGCGAAATCCCGGTGATCTCCGCGATCGGCCACGAAACCGATGTCTCGCTGACAGATTTCGCGGCAGATTTGCGCGCTCCGACCCCGACAGCCGCCGCCGAGCGATCGGTACCGGTGCGCGCCGAGCTGGCTGCCGATATCGCCGGGCGCGGCAACCGACTTTGGCTGGCCCTGGACCGCTATCGCCGGACCCTGCGCCGCGATTTGGACAGCGCCGCGCGCGCCCTGCCGAGCCTTGCCGATCTGGTGGCCTTGCCGCGTCAACGGCTTGATTTCGCCTCGGCCGGGCTCGGGCATGGTCTCCAGGTGCTGGCGGCCGGCAAGCGGCAGGCATTCACCGCCGTGGCCGCCCGTCTACGCCCCGGTATCCTGCGCGACATGCGCACCATGCTGGCCGCCCGTCTTGCGGCGCTTGGCGACCGTAACGATCGCACCATGCGGCAAAATATCCGCCAGGCTCGTCAGCAATGGGCGCGGCCTGCGGAGCGGCTGTCCCCGGCCCTGCTCGACGCCGGCATTGCCCGAGACCGCGACGCTGTCGGTCAACTCGCCCGGCTCCTTGAGGGCTACTCTTACACAGCGACCCTGAGGCGGGGATTTGCGATCGTCCGCACAACCGAAGACAAACCCGTGCGTTCGGTCGGTGCCATAAATGCCGGCGACCTCTTGTCTTTGGAGTTCGCCGATGGGCGCATCGGCGCCACCGCCGGCGGTGGTGCGGACGAATGCAGCGCGACATCCGCCAAGACACCGGCACCGGCCCGGCCCGGTTCGGCAAAGGGCGGCAAACGCAAGCGGGGACAGGGAGAGCTTTTTTAGGTGGCCTGCGGGCGCCGGCCGCCGCGTGGTTGCTCGGCTGCGGGCGCGGTCTCACTCCGGATTGCCGCCGCGCGCGGGCCGTGGAAATTGTTTTTCTCAAAATACCTGCCGGCGCGAACATGATTTTCCCTGTTCGGACCCGATTTTGCATTGGTGCGCCTCGCGCTGCGCCGGCGATCGCGCCATGACCGGCGGTCGGCATATAGCTTCCGGTGCACGGTACCGGTGCCACCAGACAGCGACCATCGAGGGTGAAGCCCCGGAACAGCAGACAATGGGGCGGCAGACAATGGAGCAGCAGACAAAGCGGCGATTGCCGCTGCGCCGGTTGTTAACACCCGCGGCTTGGGCGAGACTAAACGGGAAAACAGGAGGGCAAAGCAACTATGGGACACATTTATGACGATATCCTGGGGACCGTGGGCAACACACCGGTCGTCAGAATCAACCGGCTGGCGCCGGAGGGGGTCAACCTGTTCGTCAAGGTTGAAGCCTTCAATCCCCTGGGCTCTGTCAAGGACCGGCTGGCGCTCGGGGTTATCGAGGCGGCCGAGAAGGACGGCTCGCTGAAGCCCGGCCAGACGGTGGTCGAGGCGACCAGCGGCAACACCGGCATCGGGTTGGCCATGGTGTGCGCCGCCAAGGGTTATCCGCTCGTCCTCGTCATGGCGGAAAGCTTTTCGGTGGAGCGCCGCAAGCTGATGCGGTTCCTGGGTGCCGATGTGGTGCTGACACCGGCGCCGCTCAAGGCAACGGGTATGATCGATAAAATGAACGAGCTTGCCGAGAAGAACGGCTGGTTCCTGCCGCGCCAGTTCGAAAACGAGGCCAATGCCGACATCCATTCCGCCACCACGGCGCCGGAAATTCTCGATGATTTCGCCGGCGAGCGGCTGGACTACTGGGTCACCGGCTTCGGCACCGGCGGCACCTTGAAAGGGGTTTCTCGCGTTTTGAAAAAGGAGCGGCCGGAGACAAAGATCATTGTCGCCGAGCCGGAAGTTGCGCCGATGCTGTCCAGCGGCGAACCCCAGGATCGAAAGCCCGACGGCGGACCGGCCGCCACGCATCCCGCCTGGACCCCCCATCCCATGCAGGGCTGGTCGCCGGACTTCATTCCCAAGCTCACCGGCGATGCGGTCGAAATGAACGTGATCGACGAGATCATCAAGATCGCCGCGCCCGATGCCCTGAAATGCAGCCAGGACCTGGCCCGGAAAGAAGGATTGTTCGTTGGCATCAGCGCCGGCGCCTCGCTGGCAGCCGCCTTGAAGGTCTGCCAGCAGGCGGAGCCCGGAGCCAACATCCTGTGCATGCTGCCCGACACCGGCGAGCGTTATCTCACCACGCCGCTGTTTGAGGGCGTGGAGGCGGAAATGAACGCCCGCGAACTGGAAATCCTGAACTCCACACCCACCGGTCGCGTCGAAGCCGCCGGATAGGCGGGCAGCCGGCTTTTGGGGCAGGCCATGGTCGGCGGACCTTATCAGGGTCCGCCGTCCCCGGTCGTATCTTACCGGTTCCTTTCCGCAACATTGCCGATAATTCACTGGGAGTCGGGATCCCCGCCGCCTAGATTCCGGCGGCGACGGAGGTAGGCGATATGGCAAGGCCAGTCGGCAATGACGGCTATTCACGGCTGTCGATCGTCACTCACTGGATCACGGCATTTGTCGTGATCGTCCTGTTTCTCACCCATGAGGGTGAGCGCGGCGACGCAGCCTATGCGGTCCATGTCGGAGGCGGTGCTCTCGCCGGCCTGTTCCTGCTGTGGCGGGTCGGATACCGGGTGTTGCGGGGCTTCCCCAATGATCCCGGCAAGGCGGCTCCGTTCAACCTGGCGGCCCGGATCGTCTTCTGGGGATTTCTCGCCGCCATCGTCCTGGTCATCCTGACCGGCTATCTGCTGCCCTGGTCACAGGGACACCCGATCGATCTTTTCGGACTGGTGTCCATTCCCTCGCCGCTGGCTCCCAGCCGCGACCTTCATGAATTTGTCGAGGAAGCGCACGAAGCCGCCGGCCAGGCATTCCTACCGCTCCTGATCCTCCACGTCCTTGGCGCGTTTCGGCACGTCATCTTCGATAAGGGTCACCTGGCGGGCCGGATGCGGCGGGCCGTCCTCGGCGGCTACTGAGCAGCGGCGGGCCGGCACTCGGCCCGTATGGATCGGACGAACCGGCGGCGCCGGCTCAGATCCAGCGCCGGACCCGCCGTTTGTAGGCCAGATAGTCGTCACCGAACTTGCGCTCCAGATAGGCCTCCTCCGGGTCGATCGCCCATATCCGCAGCACAAGGACACAAAGGGGCGTCAGGGCCAAGATCCAAAAGTTCCAGAGCGCTATTGAAAACCCGATGCACAGGATCACCATCATCAGATACATCGGATTGCGGGTGAACCGGTACGGACCCGATTCGACAATCTGACCGGTCGGAGTCCAGGGGATTTCGCTCTCGCCCTTGCGGTGAAAAAGCACCACAGCCGGGAGCCCGAGGCTGGCGACGGCGCCGATGCAAACCAGTCCGCCGAACCAGGGGCGGACCGACGCCGACAGGAGATCGGGCAGAACGACGGGCCACAACTTCGCAAGGCCCCATCCGGCGAGGATCGTCAGCAGCGGCACGATCGGCGGCGGAAAACGTACGGCGGCACGATCGGCGGGTGGTTTTGGGTCGTTCTCCGTCATGTGCGTTCCTTCGGCAGACAGCCGATCACCAGCGCGACTATCGATACGGCTCGCCCCGGTCCGCCGCCTCGCCTTCGGTCCCGTCGCCAATGACGATGACATGCAGTGACCGCGGACCATGCGCGCCCAGTATCAGCGTCTGCTCGATATCCGCGGAGCGGGACGGGCCGGTAATCATATTGATGGTTCGCGGCATGATCCCCTTGCCGTATTTGGCGCGCACCTGCCGCCACACGGTTTCGTAATCGCCGGCGATGTCACCGGCATTGACGACGACAATGTGGACATCGGGCAGAAAGTTGAGTGTCGTTGGATTGTCGGGTCCGGACGTCATCATCAGCGTCCCGGTTTCGGCCACGCCAGCCAGCGCACAGGATACACCGACCGCATCGCCGCCATCGGAGGGGCCTGTCTGGCGCTCCAGGTGGGGCGCTTCGTCCCACGGCAGGTCGGCGAGGCGCGGATCTGCGCCGGTCCGGATCCGTGGCGGCAGATTGTGTTGCCGCAGATATTCGGCAACAGCGATCGGCACGGCGGCGCTGTTAGCGACGCGCGCAACGCTGGCCATGACCTCTTCGGCCTTGGCGCAGAAAAGTTCGGTCCTTTGTGGTTGCGGCAATTGCCCCAACGCCGGAACCAGTTGCGCTGCGGCGAGCTTCAGCCGGCTTGCCGCCCTGGCCCGCCGTGTGCGGTCGTCCTCAGCGACACCCAGGGATCGGCGGATGGCCCCGAACACCTGATCGCGCCCGCTCATCGGCGGCTCCCCATGGTCGAAGGCCTGGCGGTTGTTTGCACCGCTTTTCCGAATTTTCGGTACTTGCGCATAAAGGTTTCTGATTCCGGCGCCGGCAGATCACGATGGGCAGTCCAACCGCCGGCCAGCGGCAGCGCCCTGACGCGACCCGAACCCGCGGCCCGCATTCTGAGGCTGCGCACCGCAAGCCGCGTCATTAGGCGATACAGGCGCGGCCGTCTGGCGGCGAACGTCCAAGCCGCCAGCCCGAATCGTTGGCTTGCCGGTGTCAGGTGGCGCTCGAACTCCTTTTCCCGCCAGTACCGCATGAGACCGGGCAGCGGAATTCGCATCGGGCAGACGGCCTCGCAGCGGCCGCAGAAGGTGGAGGCATTCGGCAGGGGCGCGGTTTTCTTCAGGCCGAAGAGTGCCGGCGCCATCACCGAGCCGATCGGCCCGGGATAGACGTTTCCATAGGCATGCCCGCCCACCGCATGATAGACCGGGCAGTGGTTCATGCAGGCACCGCAGCGGATGCAACGCAGCGCCTCCTGCATCGGCGTGCCCAGAAGCGCCGAGCGGCCATTGTCCAGGATCACGACATGATAGTTGTTCGGCCCGTCCGGATCCGATGGCCGCCGCGGACCGGTTGAAAGCGTTGTGTAGACGCTCATGGACTGCCCGGTCGCCGACCGGGCCAGGATCCGAAGGATCGCAGCCGCGTCCTCCAGGGTCGGCACGACCTTGTCGATGGACGCGACGACGATATGGGTTTTCGGCAGGGTTTGGGTCAGGTCACCATTTCCCTCGTTGGTAACGATGATCGAGGTGCCGGTTTCGGCGACCAGAAAATTGGCCCCGGTTATTCCGACATCGGCGGCCAGAAATCGTTGCCGCAGCACCTGCCGGGCTTCGCTGAGCAGCGTCGTCGGTTCGTCGAGGTCGCGATCGGCGGCCAGGTGCGAATGCACGCGGCGGAAATCGGCTTCCACCTGGTCCTTGTTGACGTGGACGGCGGGGGCGATGATGTGGCTCGGCGTTTCACCGCGAATCTGAATGATGTATTCGCCAAGATCCGTTTCGATGGGTTGGATGCCGTTGGCTTCCAGATGATTGTTGAGATCGATTTCCTCAGCGATCATCGACTTGCCCTTGGTGACGGTTCGCGCGCCCGCCTTCCTGCAGATGTCGAGCACGATCGCGCGGGCATCTCTCGCGCTCGCCGCGAAATGGACATGGCCGCCGGCCGCCTCGGCCTTTTCTTCGAAGGCCTCCAGATACAGGTCCAGATGGGCAAGCGTATGGTTCTTGATGTCCCGGCCCAGATCCCGAAGCCGGTCGAACTCAGGCAGTGCTTCCGCCGCCTTCGCGCGCCTGTCGATAAAGCCGTGCCGGACATGGCTCATCGCCCGTTGGAGTTGCGGGTCGTCCAGCGCCGCACGGGCATTTTTCTTGAACCGGTTGGCCGTGATCTTCATGGGCCGGTTCAATCCGGTTCGCCGATGGCCGGCCCTTCGGCCATTCCGGCCAGCACCTCGGCCACATGCCGGACCCGGACGGGCTGCTGTCCCGGTTCGGCCTGGCGCTGCAGTTTGCCGGCGATATTCAGCAGGCAGCCCATGTCGCCGCCCAGGACCGTATCGGCCCCGCTTTCGGTGATGTTCCTGTGTTTTTCCGACACCATGGCATCGGAAACGTCGGGATATTTGACGCAGAACGTTCCGCCGAAACCGCAACACACATCGCTCTCCGCCATCTCCTTCAATTTCAGCCCGGAGACGGTGTTGAGCAGAAGCCGCGGCTGATCGCGGACGTTCAGTTCGCGCAATCCAGAGCAGGAATCGTGATAGGTCACTGCACCGCGGAATGCGGCATCGACCAGGATCACCCCCAACACGTCAGTCAGGAAACTGACCAGTTCATGGGTCTTGGCGGAAAGCGCATCAGCCCGCTTTCGCCACGGATCGTCAGCATCGAACAGCGTCGGATAGTGTTTCCTGATCATTCCCGCGCACGAGCCCGACGGGGCGACGACATAATCAAAGGACTCAAACGCCTCGATCACGTCACGCGCCACGGCGGCGGCGCTTTTCGTCGCGCCGGAATTGTAGGCCGGCTGGCCGCAGCAGGTCTGGCTTTGCGGGACCGAAACCGCGCACCCCTCGTTTTCCAGAAGACGCAGGGCCGCAAATCCCACATTCGGCCGAAAGAGGTCCACCAGGCAGGTGACAAAAAGGCCGACGGTCTTTTGGTTTTTGACAGGTTGCGATGCCATTGGATCCGTTTGAAAATTACGATCTGACTTTCCGACCCTAAACCCCAAAGCCGGCCCGTTGAAAGTGCTTGAGCCGCATTTCGGAGACCGCGGCCCGATCATCGGTCATGCTGACTTCGCCAAGCGCCCGCTCGATGAAATCGACATGAAGGCGAGCGGCGGCGGCGGCGCCGTCCTTGTCCCGAGCCGCGATCGCAGACGCGATGGCATGGTGCTGGTCGAGCAGGCGCAGCCGCCACTCGTCGCGTCTGTACAGCCGCTCCCGATTGTGGATGACCCCGTCCGCCATCAGCCGATAGCAGGACCGCATCATGTGGAGAAGCACATTATTGTGTGCCGCCTCGACAATGGCTGTGTGAAAACCCACATCCAGTACCGATTCCCGGTCCGGATCGCCCGCCGCATGCGCTTCATCCATGTCGGCGATCAGGCGGTCGAGGATCGCAAGATCCGCGTCGGCGGCGCGCTCCGCCGCATGGCTGGCTGCAAGGCCCTCGATATCGCGCCGAAACTCCATATAGTCGGCCGTCGCCCGCGGCGTTCGCCGGATCAATTCCGCCATCGGCGCCTGGAAGACCGTGCCGATAACATCGGCGACGAACGTACCGCCGCCCTGCCTGGAGACGATCAGGCCGGCATCCTGGAGTACCTTGAGGGCGGCGCGCAGCACCGGGCGCGAAACATCGAACTGGCCGGCCATTTCGCGCTCGCCCGGCAACCGGTCGCCGGGCCGCAATACCCCGTCCAGGATCAAACCCTCAATCTGCCGGACAACGGAATCGGCGGTCCGGGCTTGCATGATCTTGCGAAACATCGGCGCCCTGTCTGCATGCCGGTCCCGTTCGACGCCTTGCCCGGTCCTGGTCAAGGCGCGGGATCGCCGCCCGCTTCATGCCATCGAACCCGGACAGCGTCAAGGAATTGGTCAACAGATTGAACCGGATGCGCGGCCCCGATAACGTGCGCATTCGCCGCGGCTGAATCGCCTTGGAAACCGCATTGCCGGGCCGCGCCGGCACTGCCGGCACGCCGAACCGGTCAGTTGGTTGCCGGCTCCACCGCCATGCCCATTTCGTCGAAGGTCGCGAGATAGGCGAGGATGGCGGTGAGGTCCTTTTCCTTTTTCAGGCCGGCGAATGCCATCTTGCCCTTGCATTTCTTCAGGTCCCCGCAGTCGAGACCCAGCGTTGGCGGAAATTCCTTCAGCCAGTCTTTCGGTTTGGCGAGATAGCCCGTCAAGGTCTCCTCATCCCAGGCGAATTCCGCTTCACCGAGCGCCACCAGGACCTGGGAATATTTGAAATCCTCCACACTGCCGGCGACGCGGCCTATAATGCCGTTGAGGTCCGGGCCGACCTTCTTCTTCGCCCCTTCGCCGATGGCGTGGCAGGCGGCGCATTTTTTATAGACCTTCTTGCCATCGGCAACGAGGTCGTCTGACGCATGCACCCCTGTTGCCAACAGGCAAATGGCTGCGGCCGTGAAAAGCGATCTCAACATTCAAAATCCTCCTGCTTCGGGTCGATTGCATTGACGAACATGTTCATTCCATCGGTGGCCGGCGCCCGCAGCAGCTCTGCCTCGGGAGTCTGTCGCGCCCCTGCCGGTTGCGACCATGCCGTTATCGCCGGCTGGGCGTCACCGCAAGTCTAATATCGCCTGGCGCTGTGCGGTATCGACAAGGTCGTGAGAACGCGTTACTGAAGATTGGTCAGATAACTTGACCAATAAGGGAGCAACATGACCGGTCTGGCCATGCCCGCGGCAAACGCCGATGTCTTGAAACATCGCAAGGAGATTGTCGCCGCATTGCGTGCCATTGTCCCCGGCGAAGGGGTTGTCGATGACGCGGAGCGGATGCGCCCCTTTGAGTCCGACGGCCTGACCGCTTACCGCCAGCTGCCGCTGGTCGTTGTTCTGCCGGAAACGGTCGATCAGGTCAGCCGTGTGCTCCGTTACTGCCATGACAACGGCGTCCGGGTCGTGCCGCGCGGATCGGGAACTTCGCTGTCCGGCGGCGCCCTGCCGCTGGCCGACGGGGTATTGCTGGTTCTGTCCAGGTTCAATCGCATCCTCCGGATTGACTATGAAAACCGCGCCGCCGTGGTTCAGCCGGGCGTTACCAACCTTGCGATCACCCGCGCCGTGGAGGGAAGGGGATTCTACTATGCGCCCGATCCGTCCTCCCAGATCGCCTGCTCCATCGGCGGCAATGTGGCGGAGAACGCCGGTGGTGTGCATTGCCTGAAATATGGTTTGACCACCAACAACATCCTCGGCCTGCAGATCGTGTTGATTACCGGCGAGGTGATCCGCATCGGCGGCCGGCATCTGGATGCCGCCGGCTACGACTATCTTGGTCTGCTGACCGGCTCGGAGGGTCTGTTGGGCGTGGTGACGGAAGTGACCGTGCGTATCCTGCGTGCGCCGGAGACCGCGCGCGCCGTGCTGGTCGGGTTCCCGACGAGCGAGGATGCCGGCCGGTGTGTTGCCGATATCATCGGCGCCGGTATCATCCCGGGCGGCATGGAGATGATGGATCGGCCGGCCATTCACGCGGCTGAGGATTATGTTCAGGCCGGTTACCCCCGCGATGTCGAGGCACTGCTGATCGTCGAACTGGACGGGCCGCAGGCTGAGGTGGAGGAATTGCTCGAGCGTGTGACAAACATCGCCGGCGACAATGCGGCGACGACGGTCCGGGTATCGCAGTCGGAGGCGGAGCGCATCTCCTTTTGGGCCGGACGCAAGGCCGCGTTTCCCGCCGTAGGCCGGATATCGCCGGATTATTACTGCATGGACGGCACCATTCCCCGCAAGGCGCTGCCGGAGGTCCTTGCCGGCATGCGTGACCTGTCGAAAAAACACGGTCTTCGTGTCGCCAATGTCTTTCACGCCGGCGATGGCAATCTTCATCCGCTCATCCTCTATGATGCCAACGAGCCGGGCGAACTGGAACGCGCCGAAGCGTTCGGCGCCGACATTCTCCGCCTGTGCGTGACGGTTGGAGGCGTGCTCACCGGAGAGCATGGTGTCGGCGTCGAAAAGCGCGACCTGATGCCGGAAATGTTTTCCGATGCTGACCTCAAACAGCAGCAGCGGGTCAAATGCGCGTTTGACGATGGCCATCTGCTCAATCCGGGCAAGGTATTCCCCGAGCTGCACCGATGCGCCGAGCTTGGCCGCATGCACGTCCACAAGGGACAACTGCCGTTCCCCGACATTCCCCGGTTTTGAGAAGGTCCGATGGAAGGCGTCCTGAAACCGGAAAACGGGGATGCGGTCCTGGAGGCGGTTCGCTGGGCAGCCGGCGAATGCGTACCGCTGGAGATTGTTGGCCACGGTTCGCGGCGTGGCATCGGCCGGCCGGTCCGGACGGAATACACCCTGGACCTTTCCGCCATTGCCGGCACTACGCTCTACGAGCCGGAGGAACTGGTAATTTCGGCCCGGGCCGGAACACCGCTGGCGGATATCCGGGGCCTGCTGGCGGAAAATAACCAGGAACTGGCCTTCGAACCGGTGGACTTCGGGCCGTTATTCGGTGAACCGGCAGACCGGGGCACGATCGGCGGAGCCCTGGCCGCCAACGCCAGCGGCCCGCGCCGGATCAGCGCCGGCGCGGCGCGGGATCATGTGTTGGGAATTGCCGCCGTTTCCGGTCGTGGCGAAGCGTTCAAATCCGGTGGCCGGGTGGTCAAGAACGTCACCGGCTACGACCTGTCGCGCGGGCTGGCCGGTTCGTGGGGAACCCTGGCGGTGGTCACCGATGTGACGTTCAAGGTGCTGCCGGCTGCCGAGTATCAGTTGACCCTGGCGGTCGCGGGTCTCCAGGATAGTGCCGCGATCGATCTTCTGTGCCGGGCAATGGGTTCGTCCGCCAATGTCTCCGGCGCCGCGCATCTTCCCCCCGCGGTGGCCGTATCGCCGAGCGTGGGATCCGGCGATGCCCTGCCGCAGTCAGCCGATACAGGGCTGAGCCTGTTTCGCCTGGAAGGCTTCGAATCGTCCGTCAGGGCCCGCGCCGACGCCCTGCGCCGGCTGTTTGCGGACCGGACGTTTGCAGCGCTGCACGGCGAGGCGTCCAGGTCCCTGTGGGCGGCGATCCGGGATGTCCGGCCCTTCGCTGGCGGCGACGATCTGATCTGGCGGGCAAGTGTCGCGCCGACCCGGGGTCCGGCGGTCGTGGCTGCGCTGGGCTGCGATTCGCGCACTGCCCGCAGCAGGGCCTTCTACGATTGGTCCGGCGGTCTCGTCTGGATCGCCGTCCCGGCGGGCGATGCCGGCCCCGACGGCGCGGCCGCTGTTGTCCGCAGCGCGGTTTCCGAAAGCGGAGGTCACGCCACGTTGATCCGGGCGCCGGTTTCGGTGCGAAACGCCATATCGCCGTTTGAACCGGAGGAGCCGGCACTCCTTGCCCTGAGCCAACGCCTGAAAGCGGCGTTCGATCCGCACGGCATCCTTAATCCCGGTCGGATGGGACGCTAGGCATGCAAACCCGTTTTACCGCCGCCCAGCGTCAGCATCCGGGAATTGCCGAAGCTGAATCGATTCTGCGCAAATGTGTCCATTGCGGCTTCTGCACCGCCACTTGCCCGACCTATGTGGAGTTGGGAAACGAACTCGACAGTCCGCGCGGGCGCATTTATCTGATCAAGGAAATGCTGGAAAACGATCGGCCGGCAAACGCCGGGGTGGCGCGCCACATTGACCGCTGCTTGTCCTGCCTGGCCTGCATGACGACCTGCCCGTCCGGCGTCGACTACATGCACCTGATCGACATCGGCGGTGCTCACGTGGAGGCGACCGGGCGCCGACCGCCGGGCGACCGGCTCCTGCGCGCCGTGCTGGCGTCCGTCCTGCCCTATCCCCGGCGATTTCGCGCCGCGCTCCTCGCAGCTTTCTTCGCCAAACCGCTGGCGCCGGCGTTCCAGGCACTTGGCGGTCCCTTCCAAAGTCTCGCCGCGATGATCCGCCTTGCGCCGACGCGTTTTTCCCGTGGCGACGCTGCCGGCCGACCACAGCCGGCGACACCGCCAGGTCGCGGTGCTGAAAGGGTGGCGATCCTGACCGGCTGTGCGCAGCCGGTTCTGGAGCCTGGCATCAATGCAGCAGCCATGCGGCTGCTTGCCCGCATGGGTGTCGCGATCGTGATACCGCAGGGGGAGGGGTGCTGCGGCGCGCTCGTCCACCACATGGGCCGCAAGGAAGCCGCCAAGGCCCATGCCCGTGCCAATGTCGATGCCTGGATGCGCGAGGTCGATGGCCAGGGCCTTGATGCGATCCTGATCACCGCTTCCGGTTGCGGGACGACAATCAAGGATTACGGGCATCTGCTGGCCGGCGATCCCGACTATGCGGCCAAAGCGGCGCATGTCGCCGGCCTCGCCTGTGACATAACCGAGTATCTGAGCGCCGCCGGTCTGCCGGATCCGGTCCGGGCGACCGGCCAATCTGTCGCCTATCATGCCGCCTGTTCCCTGCAGCACGGCCAGAGGGTCGTCACCCAGCCGAAAATTCTCCTGGAGAAAGCCGGATTTGCCGTTCGCGACATCGCCGAAGGACACCTGTGCTGCGGGTCCGCCGGCACCTACAACATCCTCCAGCCTGAGATCGCCGGCCGGCTGCGCGAGCGCAAACTGGCCAACATCCACGCCACGGCAGCGGATTTCGTTGCCACAGGCAATATCGGTTGCATGGCCCAGCTTGCAGCAGGCACCGGTATTCCCGTCGTTCACACCGTGCAATTGCTCGATTGGGCGACCGGCGGGCCGGATCCAGCAAGCTTCGCCTGAAGCTGTTTGTCAAACTCGCCCGTCGCGGGGGATCGCCGGCCGGTCGCCGCGCCGCCGTCCGCCGGAAATTGTCTATCTGACAATCACGCGCGCGCCCACTTTTGCCCGTTTGTAAAGGTGGACGATGTCGGAATTGTTGAGCCGGATGCAGCCCGATGACACATTGCGGCCGATCGACCACGGTTCATTGGTGCCGTGGATACGGTAGAGCGTGTCGCGCTTGCCGCGATACAGGTAAAGTGCCCGCGCGCCGAGCGGATTGTTGATCCCGCCCGGCATCCCTTTGGCATACCGGCGGAGGCTCGGTTCACGGCGTATCATGGCTGCCGGCGGTGTCCAGGTCGGCCACGTCGCCTTGCGACCGATCCGCACCGAGCCTCGCCAGCCAAATCCCTGTCGCCCGACCCCGACCCAGTAGCGCAGCGCCCGTTTGCGGTCGAGAATATAGTAGAGGTGCTTCTTGCGGGTATCGATGACGATCGTGCCGGATGCATATTTGCTGGGGTAGCGGACCACCTTGCGTCGATGGACGGCCTTCGGTTGCCGCGTAACCGTCCGGTGGACGCGACGGTCACGGCGCGTCGTTGCTTCCTCGTCCCGTGCCTCGCCCAGGTCACGGAAAAACTGCCGGACCGGCTCCAACGGCCCCTGTGCCCGGACCGGCAGTGTCGAGGCCGGAAGTGCAAGCAATACCGCGAGCGCAATGATAATCAGACGACGGACATCGAAGGTCATTTTCTCTCGCTCCCACCTACAAGATCGAAAACGTAGCGCCGTTTTCCGTTGAGCCGCAACCTTTGCCCAATCAGCTTTTTGTCATGATCCCGATCTTGACGGGCCTGTCGCGGTCCGTCGCGCACCAAAATTCCGCCGGATTCGGCCCGGTAAAAAAACCGCCGGACCGTATCGGTCCGGCGGCCCGTCGCCTTACCCCATCCCCGTGGCCCCCGATAAGGAGAGATCAGGCGGCGTATCGCAGCGCGGGGCGCATTACATGACGATCACCTTCGTGCCGATCCCGACGCGGCTGTACAGCTCCTGCACATCCTGGTTGCGCATACGGATACAACCCGATGAAACGGCGTGGCCGATCGTCCAGGGTTCGTTTGAGCCGTGGATGCGGTAGAGCGTGTCGCGTCCGCCCCTGTACAGATACAGGGCCCGGGCACCGAGCGGATTGTTGGGTCCCCCGGCCATGGATATCGGCAGGTCGGGCTGGCGTTTGCGCATCGCCGCTGGCGGCGTCCATGTCGGCCATTCGGCCTTTCGCCCGACCCGGGCGGTTCCACCCCAGGAAAACCCGGTCCGTGCAACGCCGACACCATAGCGCCGCGCGCGGCCGTTCCCCTCGACCAGATACAGATAGCGCTTTGACGTATCGATAACGATCGTCCCGGCCTTTTCGTCACTTTCATAGCGGACGTTCGCCGGCAGATACTGCGGCGCGATCGTCCGGCGTACCGCCTTGGTGGAGCGCTGCCGCTGCGGTGTCGCACGGCGCGGTTCCGCACTCCGCGGACTGAACAGGATTTGCAGAAAGTTGCGGCGCTTGGCCACCGGCTGGTGTGTTCCGGTCGTCGCCGGCTCCGGCACGGTCAAAATCGCGGCCTGGACCGTAGCCTGCCCGCGCGATTGTTTGATGGTGTCTGAAAGCGGTTGTTCCATGGCCAGCCAGTCGGCTTCATTGGCCGCCGCCGGTTCGCCAAGCGCTATCGCGGCCAGCAGTGCCGCCGCAATGTGAACGCTGTACCTGTGTTCCTTCATCTGGGTCGCGCCTCGTCGTTTTCCCCACACAGACCCCGGGAAGCCGCATCAGCCGACAGGCTTTGGACGATCTCCCCAAGTCTGCCTTAACCATAAGGCCGACAATCTCCAGCAAGCGTAAACAGCGCCGGGCAGGCGCCACAATTTCGCACCCATGGTGAACGGGATGTTGACGGATTTGGTTAACAGGCGGCGCTCTGCCACCGGTTGCTGCGCCACCGGGCTAACGGATACGGCGGCGCGTATCGGCGATTACCTCCGGCAGAACGGCCCGCGCTTCGCGCTTGCTCATTCCCGGACGGATTCGCGGATGGTAGAGCATGTTGAGAATATACCGGTCGTGTTTGGTGAATTTGATGTGCCGGGACTTGTCATTGAAGATGCTGTCCTTCAGCGCCGAATTGTCATTTACCGGCCCCAGCCCCTGGAGGACTTCCTCCACCAAGCAACGCCTGAACAGGAATTCGCCCCGGTCGGAAACGATAACCGCGTCGGAGCGGCGGATTCCCGATGCATTGGAGATCACCCGTACAAGGCAGTGACCGGGCACGTTCATCGATGGTCGGTGGTAGACTTCATCGCGCACGACGCGGGCATACTGGTCCTGATCAACCACGAAGATGCGGTAGTTGGCCTTCGAAGGCCGATCGACGATCACCACCTCCAGGCCATCGATCCGGCGCGGCAGCGAGCGCACGAAACGGGTTACGGCTTTGCGCCGGTTCTTTCGCGCGCGATCGTCGACATAGATTCGCACCGGCCGGACGAATTTCTTGACCTGGTTGGATTGCCACCAAAAACTCCGATATTCCGCACCGAACACGGTGGAAAAGAAGCTCCTGGCCAGCTGGTCGTCGGTGTAGGCGCGGGCGGGCGCGCCGGCGCCGGCCGCCAGAAAACCCGCAAGCGCGGCCACACCGGCGACGCACCGGAGCCTCCTGACAGACCTTGTCAGGAGATCCGGACGCAGACACCTCCGAAAGCTGCCCGTTGCCGGCGCTTTGATGATAGATGCGGTAACAAGGCAAACGAAACGAAACATGATTGCTGCAGCTCGCTTGACCAGAACAGGCCGATCCGGCGGATGTCGAAATCTAGGGGATAGCAGCAAACAGGGTCAATGCGGGAACGGCGCGGGAACGGCGCGACGCCAGGATGGAGAAGCGGATATGACGGATGCGACCGGACTGATTGCCGGCGAAGACGGAAAAACCCGGTGCTGGTGGCCAGGCGACGATGCCGGGTACCGGACCTATCATGATACCGAATGGGGACGGCCGGTTGCCGATGACACCCGGTTGTTCGAAAAAATCTGCCTGGAGGGTTTCCAGTCCGGTCTGTCCTGGCTGACGATCCTGCGCAAGCGGGAGAATTTCCGCGCCGGATTTGCCGGATTCGATTTTGAACAGGTGGCCCGATTCGGTGAAACCGATGTCGAGCGCCTTGTCCACGATGCCGGCATTGTCCGCCATCGCGGCAAGATCAATTCGACGATCAACAATGCTGGCCGCGCCCTGGAACTGGCGGAGGAATTCGGCTCCCTGGCCGCCTACTTCTGGCGCTTCGAGCCCGATCCCGGTTCGCGACCGCGCCGGCTGGACAAGAAAACGCTGTTTGCGCTTGGCAAAACCGAGGAATCGACCGCCCTTTCCAAGGACCTGAAGAAGCGCGGCTGGTCCTTCGTCGGGCCGACCACGGTCTACGCTTTCATGCAGGCGATGGGCATGGTCAACGATCACCTGGATGGCTGCGATTGCCGCGCCGAATGCGATGCGGAGCGGGGAAAGTTCGTCCGGCCGGTCTGAACCCGAACCCCGGCAGAGGACAGAAGATTATGGACGCCAACAATGCCGGCCCCGCCTTCCGCAATTCCGGCGTGAAGGCCGCCTACGACGCTTTCCATCCGGCGAACCGCGCGTATCTTCTCGCGTTGCGGACGCTGGCGCTTGCCACGGCACGGGAAACCGCCGGCGTCGGCACCGTCGTCGAAGCGCTGAAATGGGGCCAGCCCGCCTTCGTCACCGAAAACGGCATCGGCAGCACCTTCCGGTTGGGCGAATTGAAACCATCCGCGATTGGCGAGGCGCCCGCCTATGCCGCATTCTTCCTGTGCCAGACCCGGCTTGTCGGCGGATTTCGGGACCGCTACGGCGATGTGCTGCGCCTTGAGGGCAATCGCGCCATCGTCTTTGATTCCGGCGAAAAATTTCAATCGCAAATCATGAGGCACTGTTTCGCGCAGGCGCTCACATACAATCGCCACAGCTAAGTGATTGATTTTCCACAATAACAATATGAACGCTTTGTGAATACCGCTCTCAGGGAGGGTTAAGCGGCGCTTTCCTACATTGGCTTCAACAAACGGGGACACACCCAGACGGGCGCCCCGAACGAGTTAGCGTGAAGTCGAATTGAGGGAGCAAGAAAATGATCCGCACAGCACTGGCCGCCTCCACCCTGGTCACCGCCACCCTGATCGCGATCAGCTCATCGGCTATCGGCTCGGCCAACTCCGGTACCGACACCGCCGGCGAAGACATCCGCACGACCCAGATCGCCGACGCCTACGCCCGGGGCGGCGAGACCTACTCGATCCTGGCCGGCATGACGGTGAAGGAAAAGACCAGCGCCGGTTGCGAAACCGATGTCACGCACATCGTCACCGTGCCGCGCGCCGAAAAGAACGCACCGGCGAAGAAAGGCGATCGCCTGGCCACCTTCGGCTGCACCGTGATCGCGCTGAACTAGGACACCGCACAACAACGGGATCCCCGACACCGGTTGTTTTCAAGCCCGCTCCCAGGCTCCCCGACCACCGGTTCACCATCGGCCCGTATCCGGTTCCCTCCAGTCCCGGATGCGGGCCGAACCCCGTTTCGGCGGCGCCCGGTGCGCCGCTTGCCGCGCTGCATGGCTTCGGTTAGGAACACCGCGCCCGCCCGAACCTGTCGATGGCGGGTGCGACCGAATCAACAAAACGCTGCAGCCCGAACCCCGATGGCCAAGTCCGACAAAAAGCCGAACCGCATCAAGCCGCGTCTGCCGCGCGGCTTTGCCGACCGCGATGCCGCCGACATCCGCGCCGTCGACGCGATGATGGACAGGATCAGGGCGGTCTATGAGCGCTACGGTTTCGATCCCGTGGAAACGCCGTTTTTCGAATACACCGAGGCGCTGGGCAAGTTCCTGCCCGATTCCGACCGGCCCAATGAAGGCGTGTTCTCGCTGACCGACGACGACGACCAGTGGCTGAGCCTGCGTTATGACCTGACCGCGCCGCTCGCCCGCTATGTGGCCGAGCATTACAACGACCTGCCCAAGCCGTTTCGCAGCTATCGCGCCGGCTGGGTGTTCCGCAACGAGAAGCCGGGGCCGGGGCGTTTTCGCCAGTTCATGCAGATGGACGCCGATACCGTCGGCACATCGTCCGTGTCCGCCGACGCGGAAATGGCCATGATGATGGCCGACGTGATGGAAGCCGTTGGCATCGCCCGCGGCGACTATGTGATCCGCGTCAACAACCGCAAGGTGCTGGACGGGGTGATGGAGGCGATTGGCGTCACCGATGAAGCGCAGAAGCTCGCGGTGCTGCGCGCCATAGACAAAATGGATCGATTAAGTTGGGTTGGCGTGAAAGCTCTTCTCGGAGATGGCCGAACAGACGAAAGTGGAGACTTCACGCCTGGAGCGCAACTCTCTCAACGGCAAATTCAAAGCCTTCACAAGATATACAGTCTCAACGCGTTCGCTTACATCGTCGATACAAAGCGACCGGTGCTAGTTCCAGAGGACAAATACGTCCCCGAAGATTGGGGCGATGGTGAGGAGGCGGAATCCTATGAAGAACACGCAAGAATTATTCGCGTGCTACAAAAAATGTGGGATGACGGACACAGGGTTTGGATAGATGGAAGTAGATTATTCGACGATCTCCTCAAGTTGCCACTTAGCGTGAATGAAAATTTCTGCCAAGGTGTTGAAGAGTTGAGGCAAATCCACGCGCTATGCGGCGAAGCTGGATATTCCGGGGAGCGGATAAAAATAGACGTTACCTGCGTCCGCGGCCTGGAATATTACACCGGCCCCGTCTTCGAGGCCGAACTGACATTCAAGACCGTCAACGAAAAGGGCCAGGAGGTCATCTTCGGTTCCGTCGGCGGCGGCGGGCGCTACGATGGTCTCGTCGGCCGTTTCAGAGGCGAAAACGTGCCGGCCACCGGCTTTTCCATCGGCGTCTCGCGGCTCGCCAGCGCCTTGAAGAACCTCGGCAAGCTGGGTGGCGAGGTCGCAGCCGGACCGGTTGTCGTCACGATCATGGACCGCGAACGGATCGCCGACTACCAGAAGATGGTCGCCGACCTGCGCAATGCCGGCATCCGCGCTGAGCTCTACCTGGGCAATCCCAAACAGTTCGGCAAGCAGTTGCAATATGCCGACCGTCGCGATTCCCCCTGCGCCATCATCCAGGGGTCGGACGAGGCAAAAGACGGGGTCATCCAGATCAAGGATCTGGTGGAAGGCAAGAAAAAGGCGGCTGCCCTGGCTTCCAACGAGGAGTGGCGCGAGGAGCGGCCCGGCCAGTTTCAGGTGCCTGAGGCCGATCTGGTGGCCGAGGTTCGGGCGCTTCTCGCCCGCCAGAAGGCGGATTGATCCGGCGCCCGTCATGTCCCGCGACCTCAAAGCGATCCTCACCGCAGGCGGCGCCACCTGGCTGGATTTGCCGATACTCCACCCGGCCGATCCCTTCCTGGAGACCGCCGGCGAGGATATCCGCCGCCGCCTGTTCGTCACCGAGGGCGCCACCGGCGCGCGGCTGGCATTGCGGCCCGATTTCACCATTCCCGTCGGCCTGCATCATATCAGGCACGCCTCCGGCCCGGCGCGTTATGCCTATGAGGGCACCGTGTTCCGCCGCCACGAAACGGTGGGCGATTCCGGTGGCGAAATCGGCTCGGAGCGGCGTGAGGCCGGCTATGAGGATATCGGCGATCCCGATATCGCCGGCGCTGATGCCCGCACCCTGAACCTGGCACGTGCCGCGCTTGGCGCGCTTGGCGAGGCGGACGTGACGGTGCGGATCGGAGACATCGGCCTGTTCGCTGCATTGACCGCCGCCCTCGATCTGCCCGATCCATGGCGCCGGCGCCTGCGCCGTGTCTATGGCAACGCCGACGCCATGAACGAGGCGCTGGACCGGCTCGCTGCACCCAACGGCACCGACGTCGCCGTTGTCGACGCGGAAATCGCGGCGTTGGCGGAGCGCCATGACAGGCAGGGCCTGACCGCCTGCCTCGCTGCCCGCATGGATGCGGCAGGAATCACCGGGGGGGGCGGGCGGTCGGCGGCGGAGATCGCCGGGCGCTATCTCGACAAACGCATGCTGGCCGAATTCCAAATTAGCGCCCGCGAAATCAGTGCCTTACAGGAATTTCTCACACTTGATTCAGGGGTTGAGAAGATGCCGGACATGCTGGCGGAACTGGCACACCGCCACGCCGTCGATCTTGATTCCGCCATCGCCGCATTTGCCGTCCGCGCAAGCGCGCTGGTCGCCGCCGCGGACAGTGTCCGGGTCCGCTTCGATGGCGCGTTTGGCCGTTCGCTCGACTATTATACCGGCCTCGTATTCGAGATTGCGCGGCGCGGCGACGGGGCGGTCCTTGCCGGCGGCGGCCGCTATGACCGGCTGCTGGAGATGCTCGGCGCGTCGACTCCGGTGCCGGCGGTTGGCCTTTCCCTGCGCCTGGACCGGGTCGCTGGAACAGGAGGCCGCAAATGAACGGCCCGCTGGTGATCGCCATCCCGTCGAAGGGCCGGATGCAGACCGACGCGGCGGCGGTATTCCGGGATGCCGGCATGACGATCGAGACGCCCGGCGGCGCCCGTAACTATCGCGGCCGGGTCGCCGGCGGTCCGGCGGCCGGCCACGACATCGAACTTGCCTTTCTGTCGGCCGCCGAAATCGCCCGGGAGATCGCCGCCGGATCCGTTCATTTCGGCATCACCGGCGAAGATCTTGTCCGCGAGACCATTGTCGATGCCGATTCCATGGTCGGATGGGTCAAACCGCTCCGCTTCGGTTGCGCCGATGTGGTCGTCGCGGTTCCGGACACCTGGATTGACGTGCACACCATGGCCGACCTCGACGATGTCGCCGCCGGTTTCCGGGCCCGCCATGGCCGCCGCTTGCGCATCGCCACCAAATACTGGAATCTGACCCAGACGCATTTCGCCAGCCACGGTATCGCACTCTACAGGATCGTCGAAAGCCTTGGCGCCACCGAAGGCGCGCCGGCAGCCGGCCTCGCCGACGCCATTGTCGACATCACCTCAACCGGCGCCACCCTGACCGCCAACCATTTGCGCATTCTCGATGACGGAACCATCCTTCGGTCCCAGGCCTGGCTCATCTGCGCCCGGCGTGCCCGCTGGGACGACACGACACGCCGGGCGGCGGCGATGCTGTTACCGGCGCTTCAGGTCGGAGACCCGGCGCAGCATTTGCCTGATTGACGTGGCGCCGCGGTCTCGACTGATCGGTCCTGTCAGGCCGCCACCGGCGTTGTCGTGCCGCCGCGCCGTCCATCCAGCGCATAGCTGCCGCCGCCGAACGCCACAAGCAGCATCAGGCCGCCGGCGATAGCCAGGTTCTTCATGAACAAGATCATCTGCATCTGATCGCCGAAATCTGAATGGAAAACCAATGCTGCCACGACCGTGAAGCCGGCAAGCAGGATCGCCGCCAGCCGGGTGAAATAGCCTGCCGCGACCAGAAGCCCGGCGCCGATTTCGGTCAGGATGACCAGGGGAAGGAGCAGGCCCGGAACGCCATAGGCCTCCATGTAGCCCTGTGTGGCGGCGTAGGTGCCGATCTTTTGGACCCCGGCCAGGATGAAAATGACCGACAACAGAATTCGCCCCGCCAGCGCGGTCAGCGATGGATTGATATTCATGGTGTTTCTCCTGATGGATTGCGTCTCGCAAGGCGCAGCATGGCGCCCGTCCGTCATCCACATAAACCTTGTTTCGGGTCGAACCAGCGGGTGAACATTGTGTTTCCGCCTATCTGCAATTGCCGCATGCGCGGCGCCGGGACACCTGTCATCGACAGTCGGCGAAAGCGCTTGCGAAAAGCACCGGGTCGGTGGTGTATGCTGTCTTCCTGTTGCGGAAAAAGCGCGGTAAGGTGCGGAAAGGCATCCGAAAATTGCCGCATCATGGAAAGGCGACGGATGCGAGGGAGCAAAGAATGAGTGACACGGTCATCGACTTTGGGATTGTCGCGCGCAGCGGTCAGGACCCGATGGAGTTCAAATCCGGTGAGACCATCTTCGAAGCCGGAGAAGAGGGCGACATCGCTTATGTTGTGCGTTCCGGCACGGTGGAGATCAAGTTTGACGGTGTCGTTCTCGATACGGTGGAGCAAGGCAGCGTCTTCGGCGAAATGGCGCTGATCGATCCCGCTCCGCGTTCCGCCAGCGCCATCGCGCGCGGCGATGTCGAAGTGGTGCCGATCGACAAGCGCACATTCCTGTTTTTGGTCAGCGAAGCGCCTTATTTCGCGCTAAACGTCATGCGGCTTCTGGCCCGGCGGCTGCGCAACATGTCCGACTAGGCAGGCGGCCGGCCGGCGCACCCGGCAATCGGTGGCAACAAAAAAGGGCGCGGCCTTGGCCGCGCCCCGGATTGTGCAAGGCTGACGGACCTTAGAAGTCCATGCCGCCCATGCCGCCGCCGCCCGGCATCGGGGGCGGGGCGTCTTTCTTCGGCAGTTCGGCAACCATGGCCTCTGTCGTCACCAGCAATCCGGCCACCGAAGCCGCATCCTGGAGGGCGGTCCGAACCACCTTGGTCGGATCGATGATCCCGGCGGAAACGAGGTCTTTATATTCCTCATCCTGGGCATCGAAACCAAAGGCGCCGCTCTTCTTCTCCAGCACCTTGCCGACGACGATTGACCCTTCAACACCGGCATTCTCGGCGATCTGGCGGATCGGCGATTCCAGTGCCTTGACGACGATCTTGATGCCGGCCTGAATATCGGGATTGCCGGAGCTCAGATCGGTGGCTGCACTTCTGGCCCGCAGAAGCGCGGCGCCGCCACCTGGTACGATGCCTTCCTCGACGGCCGCGCGCGTTGCATTCAGCGCATCGTCCACACGGTCCTTCTTCTCCTTCACCTCGACCTCGGTCGCACCACCAACACGGATCACCGCGACGCCGCCGGCAAGCTTGGCCAGCCGTTCCTGCAGCTTTTCGCGATCATAGTCGGAGGAGGTCTCCTCGATCTGCTGCTTGATCTGCGCGACGCGTCCGTCGATTTCGCCCTTGGCGCCGGCGCCGTCGACGATTGTCGTCTCTTCCTTGGTGATGTTGACCCGTTTGGCCGTGCCGAGCATTTCAAGGCCGACATTCTCAAGCTTGATGCCGAGATCTTCCGAAATCACCTCGCCGCCGGTCAGCGTCGCGATGTCCTGAAGCATTGCCTTGCGCCGATCGCCGAAGCCCGGAGCCTTGACCGCTGCGACCTTCAGGCCGCCGCGCAGCTTGTTGACCACCAGGGTCGCCAGTGCCTCGCCTTCGACATCTTCCGCGATGATCAGCAGCGGACGGGACGCCTGAACGACCGATTCCAGAATCGGCAGCATGGCTTGCAGGTTGGAGAGCTTCTTTTCGTGGAGAAGAATGTACGGGTCTTCCAGTTCGACCGTCATCTTGTCGGGATTGGTCACGAAGTATGGCGAGAGATAGCCACGGTCGAACTGCATGCCCTCGACCACTTCCAGTTCGGTCTCAAGCGACTTGGCTTCCTCGACCGTGATGACGCCCTCGTTGCCGACCTTCTGCATGGCCTCGGCGATCATTTTGCCGACTTCGGCTTCGCCATTGGCGGAGATCGTGCCCACCTGGGCCACTTCCTCGGAGGTCTTGATCGGCTTGGAGCGGTTTTCCAGATCCGCGACGACCGCGCTCACGGCCATGTCGATACCGCGCTTCAGATCCATCGGGTTCATGCCGGCAGCGACCGCCTTGGCACCTTCCTTGACGATCGACTGGGCCAGAACCGTCGCTGTCGTGGTGCCGTCACCGGCGACATCGTTGGTCTTGGACGCCACTTCGCGCACCATCTGCGCGCCCATGTTTTCGAACTTGTCCTCAAGCTCGATTTCCTTGGCGACCGTCACACCGTCTTTGGTGATGCGTGGTGCGCCGAACGATTTGTCGAGAACGACATTGCGGCCTTTCGGGCCAAGCGTGACCCGCACTGCGTGGGCGAGGATATCCACGCCTTTGAGCATTTTCTCGCGCGCGTCGGCGGAAAATACGACGTCTTTGGCAGCCATTTTACTGCTCCTGAATTGTTGAAATGATTACGTTTCTGAGTGAATCGGACGGTCGTCAGGCGGCCTTTTTCTTGCTGCCTTTGCCGGACAGTTCGATCACACCCATGATGTCGGATTCCTTCATGATCAGAAGGTCTTCGCCATCGATCTTGACTTCGGTGCCTGACCATTTGCCAAACAGGATCCGGTCGCCAGCCTTGACATCCAGCGGGATCAGTTCGTTGTCATCGCCACGGGCGCCGGGGCCGACGGCGACCACTTCGCCTTCCTGCGGCTTTTCCTTGGCGGTGTCGGGGATGATGATGCCACCGGCGGTCCGCTCATCGGAATCGATGCGACGGATGACCACTCGGTCGTGAAGAGGACGGAATTTCATGGGTTCCTCTCGTTCCTTTTCTCGGGCGTATCGTTACGCCATACAGGTTGGATGGAATTGATTAGCACTCGCTTTGAGTGAGTGCTAGCAATGCGCCGGTGAGATAGTCACGACCGTTCCCCATGTCAACTCCCGGCCGTCGGTTTTTGGGCCGAAATTCGCCCTTTGTCGGGCTGGCCGAACTTCGCGAAGCTTGTGCCGGCCGGTGGATCAGCCTTTCGGTGGTTCGCCGGCCGGCGACAGCAGCGTGTCGGTGAGCGCCACAATTTGTTCGCGCGAAAACGGTTTTTCGATGTGAGGCAGACCGCTGTCGCGGAGAAAGCCGCCGGCCGCCGGCCCCAGCGTGTCCCCGGTAACGAAACCGAACGGCGGGGCTTTGCCTGCTTCCATGGCCCGGGCATAAAGCGCCGGGCCGTCGATATCGGGCATGCGGATATCGCTGATGACTGCATCGAACCGTTCACGCTGCAGATGCGTCAAAGCCACCTTGCCGCCGGTGGCGATCTGACAGGAATGACCGTCCGCCGCCAGATAGTCGGCGATGGTCGTGGCGATGTCGATCTCGTCGTCGACGATGAGAATCCGCGCCGACCGGCTGCGCGTGACCGCTTCGGCGATGGCGACGAATGCCTTGTTTTTCTCCGGCACGTGATCGGGGATCGGCAGTCGGATCTCGAATGTCGCACCGCCGCCTGGCGTGTCAAGAACCGAAAGCTGCCCGCCATGAGCTGCGACGATATTGTGGCTGATCGCCAACCCGATCCCGGTTCCGGCGCCCTCAGCCTTGGTTGTGAAAAAGGGCTCGAATATCTTGCGTTTGATTTCATCGGCGACACCGGGACCGTTGTCGGCGATCGTCACGATCGCCATGTCGCCCCGTGCCGATCGCCGCGAGCGCACCGACAACAGCCGCGGCTTCGGCTGATCGGCGAGCGCCTGCTGGGTGTTGATCAGCAAATTGACGATCACCTGGCCAAGCTGGAACGAATCGCCGAACAGCTCCGGCATGTCGGCGTCAAGTGTCACGAGCGGCGCGATCCCGGTTGTATCAAGGGCGTAATCCACCAGTTCCAGGGCGTCACGGATGACGGAATTGACCTGAAACGGAGCTTGCTCCGTCGGCTTCTGGCGCGCCACCGACAGGAATGTGCGCACAATCCGCGCGCACCTGTTGGCAGCCTTGCGGATGCGCGACAGCCGTTGATTGATCCGCTCGTCGACATCCATTTCCGAAAGCAGTTCCGCCTGTCCGACCACAACCGCCAGCGGATTGTTGAGTTCATGGCTGACACTGGCCAGGATCGAGCCAAGTGCACTCATTTTGTCGTTTTGGGCAAGCGCGATCCTCTGGCGTTCGATTTCCGCCTGCGCCTCTTTTTCCGCGGTGATGTCGCGCCCCACCGCCTGATATCCGATTGTACCGCCCTGATCGTCAAAGAGCGCCCGGTTGGTCCAGTGATGCCAGTGGACGGAACCGTCGGCATGAACGGCCTGCACCGTACCGGACACCGCCGGATCGCCCGGCGAAAGCGAATGCAATTCGGCCAGCAGCGGATCGCGCTGCGTAGCATCGACGATCTTGTCTAGATACGGGCGCCCGACAACCGATGCCGCTTTGCCGCCGAACACCTGCCAATAGGCACGGTTGGCGAAGGTGAGACGAAAGTCGGTATCGAGACGGCAGATCATCTCGGTCTGGTCTTCCACGACCACCCGATAGCGGGCTTCCGATTCTTTCAGCGCATCGGTTGCCGCCACCTGTTCGCTGACGTCGATATAGGTGGAGATTACCGAATTGTCCGGAAGGCGCCGCCGTCGCAGTTGGATCAACCGCCCGTCAGGCCGTTCTTCCACGCGCACCGTCTCGCCGTCGGGTCCCAGATCTCCGAATTGCCGCACCCGCTCCGCGATCACGTCTTTTTCCGTGTGGTCCTGCGACAGTTCGAATTCGCCGATCAGTTCACCGCGCGACAACCGGTCACGAACAAAGGCGGAAAACGGCGTGCCCGGCGCCCCCAGATCGGCGGGGAAGCCGAACATGTCCAGGAATCCCCGGTTGGCGAGAACCAGGTTCATGTCGCCGTCGACGATGTTAACACCCTCGGCAATCTGGTTGAGAACCGCCTCAAGCTGGCGTCGCAGCCCGGTGTCGGCGCCGGTTTCGCCACGGTTTTCGGCGACATCTGTCAGGATGACGGCGGTCGCGCCGGCCACCGGAGCAATCCGGTAGCGCAGGATCGTGCCGTTCGCCAGCTCCAACGCGCCCGTGTCCGGATTGCCGGCCCGCACACGAGCGCCAAAACGCGCCGCGCCGCTGTCGCCACGCTCCGAACCGCCATCCCGCAGGTGGGCGACGAGTTCGGCAAGGCCGCCGCCCGATCCCGTTGTCGCGGGCAGTTCAAGTATCGTTTGAGCCGGCAGATTGGCGCGAAATGCCGATCGGTCCTTATTGAAGACAAGTACGCCCTGACCGAGAAGATCGAGCACCGCGTCCATATCGCAGGGGATCGCGCCGTCATCCGGCGCCCGACCGCGCACCGCTCAGTCTCCCTCCGGCTTGAAGATATAGCCCACGCCGCGCACCGTGCGGATAAAGCGCGGCCGTGCCGGATCGTCCTCGATCTTGCGGCGGATTCGGGTGATCCGCACATCGATGGACCGATCGAACGGCTCCCAGTCGCGGTCGTGGGCCTGCTCCAGCAGCTGGTCGCGCGTCAGCACCTGGTTGGGTCGCTCCGCAAAGGTGCGCAGCAGATCGAATTCCATCGCCGTCAGCGGCAGGACTTCACCGTCGCGGCCCCGCAGTACCCGGCTTGCCACATCGATTTCAAATGTCCCGAACCGGATCGTCTCCGGTCGGTTGCGATCGTCCGCCGCCGCCGGTTTTTGTGCTTCGCCGGCCGCCGACAGGCGGCGAAGAACGCTTTTCACCCGGGCCAGAAGTTCGCGGAGCTCGAACGGCTTGGCAACATAGTCGTCAGCACCCATTTCCAGGCCGACAATTCGATCCACGGGATCGCTTTCCCCGGTCAGCATGATGATTCCGGTTTTGGCATCCTGCCTCAGGAACCGGCACAGGCTGAGCCCGTCCTCGCCGGGAAGACGCAAATCAAGAAGAACGATGTCGAAGCGGCCCTTTTTTAGGGCGGCACGCAGCGCATCGCCGTTTTCCGCTTCGGATACCTCAAATTCCTGCATCTCGAAGTAATCCCGCAGGGTTTCGCGGATATCGGTATCGTCATCGACGATCATCAGGCGCGGTTTGTCGGACATGGATGTACACGCTTCCTGGCAAAGACGGGATTCTTATAGACGATCAACCTGTCGGCAGACTACCGGCATTGCGCCGACTGTTTGACTGTCGCCATCAATCCCACGGACGAAACGGTGTCTCCGCCGCAAGCGACGTTATGGCGTCTTCCAGCGCCGCCATCGTTTGATCGCGGCTTGCGTGCCGCCCGAGAGGTTTGCCAACGACGACATCGCAGAAGAAGGGCACCGGCACGAAGGCGCCCCTGGGAAGCACCTTTCCCAGCCCGTGCAGAAAAACCGGTATGATCGGCACCTGGGGCATTCGTTCGGCAAGCCACGAAATGCCCTTCTTCAATGCGCTGCGCTGCTCCGGTTCGCCGCGTGTTCCTTCCGGATAGATGATCAGGATCATGTTCTTCGACAACGCATCGGCAAGCGGATCGAGCGGATCGCCTTGGCGCTTGGCCCGGTCGCGTTCGATGGGGAGGATGCCGATCAGGTTACGGGCGATCCAGCCGGTGAGATTGTCTTTCAGGAAATGGTCGGCGGCAGCAACGGCGCGAACGTTCGGCAGAACCGCGATCGGAAACAGCGCCATCAGGGCCAACGTGTCGAAATGGCTGTTGTGATTGGCGCAGATAACGGCCGGACCATCACTTGGCAGTCGTCCCCGGTGGCGGACGTTCATGCCAACCGCGACCAACATTAGCGGCCGCACAATCGCCAGGAAAAACACTTGCCGCAAAAGGGGATAACCTGAGGACATGAATCGGATTGGAACCCTCTTCAGAAATAGAAATACCGGCTCACATGGAAGAAGAGCGGGGCGGTGAACACCAGGCTGTCGATCCGGTCCAGGATGCCGCCATGGCCAGGCAACACCGACCCGGTATCCTTGATCCCCAGATCCCGTTTGACTGCCGACAGCGTCAGGTCGCCGAAAAAGCCGACGAGCGCCAGCCCCGCACCGAGCGCCGCGGCGAAGGGCAGCGAATAGGGTGTGAGCCAGGGCGCCAGGAGCATCGAGGCGACGGCCGTTGCCACAAGCCCGCCGATGAATCCCTCGCGGGTCTTGTTGGGACTGACGGTCGGCGAAATCCGGGTTTCACCGAAAAGCTTGCCCGCCACATATTGCGCCACATCGTTGAACCCGGTGAGGATCAGCAGCACCAGGAAAAGCGCCGCGCCGAAAGGCCGGTCGAAGCCGGCATTGCCAACAGATGCTTCGTCGATGGTCAGGAGCGCGGCCGCATGGCCGACGGCAAAGACGCAAGCCATCAAGCCCCAGTGGATCGTCGCCGTTGCCCGCAGAAATCCCGCTGTCTCGCCGCGGATCACCATTGCCGCCGGCACCGCCATCAGCATGTAAACGGGAACGAACACGATAAAAATGCCATATTGGCCGTAAGCAATCAGCACATACTGGATGGGGATGGCGAGATAGGCGACCAGAAGCACCAGGCGATCGGCGCGCCGGGTCGGGATCAGCGAGAAATATTCCTTCAGCGCCAGAAAACTCAGAAATGCCAGAAGGACTATGCTCGCGGTGCGCCCGATCGCAAGGGCGACCGCGACGAAGGCAAACAGCATCCACCACGTGGAGATGCGGGCGAGCAGTTCGCCCGCCTGGCTTCTGCCGGTCGCCCGCAGATATACGATCAATGCTGTCGCCGCCGACAGCACGCCGGCCAGGGCGAGAAGCGTGACACCCACCGGCGTCAAGGGAGCCCCCAACAGGCTCACGGCGTCGCCTCGGCCGCAAGCGCGGCGCGGATTCGGTTGACGACGGTCCACAATCCCAGCGCCGCGGCGGCCATGAAGACGAGATCTGGCAACAACCCGCCGGCAAGTGGAAGCCCGAGCGCGACCCAGACGGCGACTGCACCGGCCACCAGCGCCCGGTCCGATTTGCCCATCGGCCCGTCATAACGGCGTGCCGCCCCGATTAATGGCGCAAGAACGCCGGCAAATTCGGCGATCAGGCCGGCGACGGCAAAGGCAATCACCGCTTGCGATGCGATCCCGTAGGGCGCAAGCGCGACCGCAAGCCCCAGATAGAGCGCGGTATCGCTTGCGACATCGGCGATTTCGTTGAAAAGGGCGCCGAAACGGGTCGCAAGCCCGTGCTCGCGGGCCAGCATGCCGTCCACCGCATTGAGTGCCATGCGGGCAAACAGGACCGCCGCCAACACGATCAATATCCAGCCTTGCCCGGGCAGGGCGGCCAGCAAACCGCCACTGGCCAGCGAAAGCACCAGCGCCAGGCCGGTAACCTGATTGGGCGTGACGCCGCGATCGGCCAATGCGCGGACCAGCGGCCGCAGAAGCGCTTGAAACCGGGGTTTGATATCGTACAGCGTCGCCACGACTTGACCGTTGATGATTCGAGGACAAGTAATAGTTCGACGCGGCCGGCTTTCAAACAAGCCCGGGGATTGTGGTTGCACAGGCAATCGGGCGGGCACATATTGGGCAGGAATTGCCGGTCGGGCCTTGGGCGCGGATTGTTGGATCGCCGCCATGCGCCGGAATTGCCGACAGATTTCGAAGGACAAAGCGGGAAGAGACCCAGGATGAACCAGGATATCCGTGTTCCCAACAAACTGCATCCCATCGACGTCAAACCGTATTCCGGAACCGTTGTCGTTCGATCGGGTGACGTGGAACTTGCGCGCACCAGCGCGGCGCTTGCGCTGGAGGAATGTGATTTCCCGGTGATTTATTATCTGCCACGCGAGGCGGTGCAGACGTCGATGTTCGAGCGCAGCGCGTTTGAAACCTATTGCCCCTACAAGGGCACGGCGACGCATTTTCACGCGACTGTTCGGGACAACCTGTTGAAAAACATCGCGTGGGTCTACGAGGATCCCTTTCCCGCCGTTGCGGCGATCGGCGGTTACGTCGCCTTCTATCCCAATCGCATTTCGGTCGATGCGACCGAGGGGTGATCCGGCGGGGCCGTCTTCGCCAGACCCGGTCGGCGGTCAGAAATTTTCCACCCATGGCCGCATTTCGACCTCCCAGGTCCATGCGGAGCGGTGCTGTCCGAGCACCGCCATATAGGTGTCGGCGATCGCATCCGGATCCAGCTGGCTGTCATTTTCGCCGGGTGCGCCGTCGGCACGAATGCCGCCGTCGATGACGAAGTGGGCGACATGGATGTTTTTCGGCTGTAGTTCCCGGGCCAGCGATTGCGCCAGGCCACGAAGCGCGAATTTTCCCATCGCAAAGGGCGCCGAACCGGCATAGCCCTTCACGCTGGCTGACGCGCCCGTGAAGAAGATCGCGCCGCGCTTGAGTGGCAACATCCGCCTGGCTGCCTGTTGCGCCACGAGGAATCCCCCGAACGCCGACACCAGCAAGGCCGATTCGACAGCGTTCGGCTGAAGGTCGACAATCGGTCCGCGCACCCGTCCGCTTGCATTGTAGAGCACGAATTCAGGGTTGCCGATGTCGTCCTCCACCGCATCGAAGAGCGACGCCACGGCCTCCGGTTCCTTTGCATCGCAGCGATAGGATCGGCCGCCGATTTCCTTTGCGAGCGCGGATATCGTGTCCATGGACCGTGCGGCGAGGCCGACGCGGGCGCCTTTTTCGGCAAGCCTTCGCGCGACGGCGGCGGATAGGCCGGCACCGGCGCCGACGATAAGTGCGGAATTGGGTGTCACGGTATTGCCCCTGTTGGATTCTGGTCGTTGTGATCTTAGGCAATTCGAACGGCGGAGTCCTGCTCCGGGAAAATTCCGGACGCGATGCGCGACAAACCGGGTGCGGCATAAAAAACGCCCCGGGGAAACCGGGGCGTTTTGCCGATCCGAACCGTGGTCGGCGGCCAGACGGCGTTTGATACGGCGTCTACATGCCGGTGTCGCGCAGGAACTCGTAGTCACCGCCGTCAGCGCCGCTGTGGCAGGCGATGCAGCCGGCATCGGCACCCTTGGCGACACGGCCGGCAAGCTGCTTGCCAGCCGGATTCTTGTCCAGGCTCCCGTCGGCCAGATACTTTGCCCAGTACCAGTTCTTGTTGTCCGCATCATAACCGTCTTCGCGTTGGAACATCACGGTCACTGCGGCGAGATGCTTGCCCGGATCGTTGGCCACTTCGTCGACGGTGACGCCTTCCGGGCCATAGTTGCGTTTCACGATCACGGTGCCGGTATGTCCGCCGACGGCAATCTTGTCGTAAAGCGTCTCCAGCACAAATCCATGGGGTTCTGTACCCTCGTAGGGCCGCGTTTGGATGGCGTTCGCCCCGATCAGACGGGCTTCGGTGATCGCGTTCCACAAGGTTCCCGCATAGGCGACATCCTCCTCGCCACCAAACGGCGCCATCATGTCCTGACTGTTGACGGCGCTGGCGGAAAACAGGACGGCGGCCGCAAATCCCGCTGCGGCAAAAGCGGATTTGGCGATCTTCGGCATTTCGGCATCTCCCTGAATATTCGGACGCTCCGGCGGAGCATGGATGCCTAGACTAACGCTCCGGTACCAACACGCGCGATCAACCCCGCGCACAACTTTTTGAGCTTACGTTAGATGCCTTGATGACGGCGCCCGTTGCGCATCAGCCCGGGCCAACGGTGATCACCGAGATCGGGCCGCCGAAGATTCGCTTCGCCGCCCGCCGGACATCTTCGATGCTGACCGCGCGAACCAGCGCGTTGCGTTCGTCCACATAGCCGATGCCCAGCCCGTCGAGTTGAATGCCGATCAACTGGCGAGCGATCTTTTGCGACGCATCGAACCGCAGCGCATAGTTTCCGGTGAGATAGGATATTGCCGCCGCCAGTTCCTGTTCGCTCGGCCCGGTTTCGGCGAATTTGCGGATTTCCTCCGTCATCAGCTCGATGGCCACCGACGCGGCGTCCGCCCGGGTTGCCGCAGCGCCGACAAAGGCACCGGCGTGATCGAAGGCGGCGAGACCGGTTCCGACCGAATAGGCCAGCCCCCGTTCCTCGCGGATGACCTTGTAGAGCCGCGAGGAAAACGTTCCGCCGCCCAGAATGTGGTTGGCGATATAGGCGGGTATGAATTCCGGGTCGTCACGCTTGATCGACGCGCCGCCGATACGGATCGTTGTTTGCGGCACATCGAGATCGACGTGCACGCTGCTGCCGGCATTCGGCGCCGTGTCGGTAACGGCGATCTGGTCCGCCTTCGCCGGCAGATCGCCAAAGACCTCGTCGAGAACTGCCGCCAGCCGTTCGGCGTCGATGGCGCCGACGACCGCGACGTAAAGGTTGTCCCGGGCCAGCGTGCGGGTGTGAAACGCACGCAGATCATCTGCCGAAATTGCCGCCACGCTCTGCGCCGTTCCCTTGGTCGGCCGTCCGTAGGGATGGCCATCGAACAGCGCTTTGGACCATTCCCGCTGGGCGATTTCGCCAGGGTCGGTTTGTGATCGCTTGATGTTGGACAGGATTTGCCCGCGGATGCGCTCCACCGGTTCCGGGTCGAAATGTGGCGCCGTCAGCGCCAGACGCAACAGCGCAAAGGCGTCGTCCTGGTTTGATTGCAGTGTCCGGAGATTGCCGTAGAACGCATCCCGCCCGGCATCGAAGGACAGGTCGATATTGAGATCCTGCAACCGTGTTTGGAAGGATTTGGAATCCACGTCACCTGCACCCTCGTCGAGCATGCCGGACAGGAAGTTGGCGAGGCCCTCCTTGCCGTCGCCGTCCTGGGATGATCCGCCACGGAAGGCCAGGTTCATCGTGACAATGGGGACCGTATAGTCCTCCACGAGCCAGGCGGTGATGCCGCCGGGGCTGGTGACGGACTGGATGTTGACGGCATAGGCGTTGGTCGGCACCGCCGCGTTCGAAACAACACCGGCGGCAATGGTGGCAAGGGTCATGACGGCTCCGGCAAGGACGGCGGGCAGGGGATGCGACATGGCTCGGGGCGACAGGTACACGCTCAACCGCGGCCTCCCCGGTCTTTCGGATCCCGAAATTCCAGATAACCGGTTACCGAGTGATCGATATCCAGGTAGGCCCGGGCTGCTGCCTGAACCTCGTCGGCGGTGACGGCCAGGATGGTTTCAGGATAGGACTGGACATCGCCCAGCGTCCGCCCGGTCATCAGCGATGATCCGACGATGCGCGCCAGCGCCTGCTGGCTGTCCTGGGAATAGATCGCCCGCGCCAGCACGGACCCTTTCGCCCGTTCCAGCTCGTCGGTGTCGATTCCGTTATCGATAATCTCAGCGATGACCGCATCGATATCGGACTCCAGTTCTTCCAAACCCACCCCGGACGCCGGCAGCCCGTAAACCACGAAGCGTGTCTCGTCGATGCCGCCAGACTGGTAATAGGCGCCCGCATAGGTCGCTTTGGCCGTTCCGCGGACCAGTCGGTCATAGAGCCGGCTTGTCGGCCCGCCCCCCAGAATGTCGGCCAGCAGGTCCAGCGCCGCGGCCTCGTTTCCCTCCGCCGTGGCCCCCGACGGCGTCAGATAGGCGCGTTGGATCGTGGGTTCGCGGACCTTTTCATCGCGTACGGTGACGGTTCGCGGCCCGACAGAGGGGGGTTCCTCGGGTCGTTTGGAACGCACCCCGTCCGGCCGCGCCGGAACTTTCCCGTAGGTTGCCTGCGCAAGCGCCCGCACGTCGTCGGCCGTGACATCGCCGGCGACGACCAGAACCGCGTTGTTCGGTGTGTAGTAGCGCTTGTAGAACGCCAGCGCCGCCTCCCGGTTGAGCGCCTCGATTTCGTGCATCCAGCCGATGACCGGCCGTCCGTAGGGGTGATTGCGGTAAAGGCTCGCCATCAGCGCTTCGGACAATTTGGAGCCGGGATTGTTCTCGACCCGGGACCGGCGCTCCTCGCGCACCACATCCCGTTCCGGCTCAACGACGGCATCCGTGAGCGTGAGATTGACCATACGGTCCGCTTCCATTTCCATCATTTCCGGCAGGTGCTCTTTCGCGACCCGCTGGAAATAGGCCGTGTAATCGGGCGTCGTGAACGCATTTTCCTCACCGCCGATCTCCGCAACACGGGTGGAAAACGCCCCGTCGGGGTGGCGCGGCGTGCCTTTGAACATCAGATGCTCGAGGAAATGGGCGATACCCGACTGCCCCGGCGCTTCGTCGGCCGATCCCACCCGATACCAGATCATGTGGGTCGCCACCGGCGCACGCCGGTCGGGAATCACAACCACATGCAACCCGTTGTCGAGCGTGAATTCCATCGCGTTGGGCGCGATTTTCGGCACCATGGCGGCCGGCGGCCGGTCCGGTTTGGCTGTCTGGGCATGTGTCGGGGCGGGGCTCGCGATCATCAGGGCTCCTGTGGCAACGAGACTGGCAACAATCCGAATCATCGGGTCGGCACTCCAGGCAAGGTATATCCGGCATTAACGGGAATTCGCGGGTGTCTTCCAATATAGCGCCCAATGTCGCAGAGGCGAATGAACAATGTTTCATCTTTTTGGCAAATACCGTTTAGCCGCCCATGCAACATGTGCCATTTGATTGCCGGCTTCCGAAAATCCCGGACATATCGATGGATACTGTCCCTGTCCGGTCGTCGGCCGACGGATCAGGCCGGGTCGGGCAGTACACCGGCCATGCCGCCACGACGGCGCCTCAACGATGCAACCGGGACCCAACAAACGCATTGACGCTTGCCGGGGTCGGGGTTAGGCGCAGACATCACAACGCTGGATTTTGCATTTATGCTCCATGAAATTGCCGGCCTTGAAACCATCGCCGAGCGCTATGGCGTGGTGTTCTGCGATGTTTGGGGCGTTCTCCACAACGGTGTTCGCGCCCGCGCCGGGGCGGTCGACGCCCTGCGGCAATTTCGCACCCGGCACGGGCAGGTGCACCTGTTGACCAATGCCCCGCGTCCGGCCGAAGCCGTGGACCGGCAGTTGAAGGATATCGGTGTGCCGGGGGAAATCTACGATTCCATCGTCACCTCCGGCGATGTCACCCGCACGGTGCTTGCCGCCCGGGCCCACGGCCCGGTCTTCCATTTGGGGCCGGATCGCGATTTCGGGATCTATGACGGGCTTCAAATTCGCTTTGGCGACGAGGACGAAGCCGTTCTGGTGAGCTGCACCGGTTTGTACGACGACACGACCGAAACGCCGGAAATCTACCGGCCGGTGCTGGAAAATTTTCTGAGCCGCGCCGTACCGATGGTCTGCGCCAATCCGGACATCGTCGTGGAGCGCGGCGACAGGCTGGTCTGGTGTGGCGGCGCCATTGCCCGGCTCTACCGGGAGATGGGCGGCGAAGTGATCCTGGCGGGAAAGCCGTTTCCGCCCATGTATGCGGAGGCGTTGCGGCGGTCGGGCGATCCGGATCGGCGGACTGTACTCGCCGTCGGTGACGGCTTGCCCACCGACATTCGCGGCGCCAACCACGCCAAAATCGACGCGCTCTTGATCACCGAGGGAATTCATGCCGCCGATATGGGTGCCCGCAACCGCCCCGATGCCCGGTCTGTTGCCCGCATGCTTGCCGAGGAAGATCTGAAGGCGGTCGGGTTCATGCCGCGGCTGGTTTGGCGAAGATGACCGCCGCACCCCGGCTGTGTGGCCTGGACAATATGCCGGACGACTGGCGTGGAGCCGTCATCGCGATCGGCAATTTCGATGGCGTTCATCGTGGGCATCAGGCGGTGCTGTCGGCGGCCAGAGCCGCGGCAGAACACCATGAAGCGCCACTTCTCGCCATGACGTTCGAGCCGCATCCTCGGACATTCTTCGCACCCGGCAAGCCCGTATTCCGGCTCACTCCGGCACCCGCGAAAGCGGTCCGGCTCAACGTCGAGGGCGTGCACGGCACGCTCGTCCTGCCGTTCGATTCCGGTCTGGCCGCCATGAGTGCGGAGGATTTCGTTCGCGACATCATGATCGGCCGCCTGGCCATCCGCCATGCGGTAACCGGCTATGATTTTCATTTCGGGCATAAGCGCCAGGGAACGCCGGATTATCTGGTTCGCGCCGGCGTGCGCCATGACTTCGGTGTCACGCTTGTCGGCAAACACGGCGACGGAGAAGGGGCCATATCCTCCTCGCGCGTCCGGGCATGCCTGGCCGATGGCGACATCGCCGGTGCCGGCAAGCTCCTCGGTTGGGACTGGTCGGTGATCGCCAGCGTCGTGGCCGGTGACCGACGCGGGCGCGAACTGGGGTTCCCCACCGCCAATATGGCGCTGAATCCGGCCTGCCGCCTTGCCCACGGCATTTATACCGTCCGCTATCAGCGCCGGAATGGCGACACGTACGACGGGGTGGCCAGTTTTGGTCGGCGCCCGACCTTCGACAACGGCGCGCCCTTGCTGGAAACGTTCCTGTTCGATTTTGATGGCGATCTTTATGGCGAACCCGGGCTTGTCACGTTCGTGTCTTGGCTGCGTCCCGAGCGGAAATTCGACCGGATTGACGAGTTGGTGGAACAGATGAAACATGATGCCGAGCAGGCCAGGATCCTGTTGGATCGAAGTGACGTCGGTCGCGGGTCTCAGGCCCTTGCCGGCTGGCAGGAATCGTTGCAGCAGGCCGTCGATGGCGGATTTCTTTGATCGCAAGACGGTCGTATTGACCGGCGCCTCCTCGGGGATTGGACTGGCGCTGGCCCGTCATTTGACAAATCGTGGTGCCACCGTGTTGGCATCCGGCGGCCGTGCCGAGGCGAACCTGCCCGCGGATTTCCCCGACATCGCGTACGCGCCTGTCGATTTGGCGCGCGATGATTGCGCAGATCGTCTTGCCGACGCCGTGTCGGCCCAGGGCTGGAAGCGAACAGACATTGTGATCCTCAATGCCGGTGTCGGGCGCCATGCGCCAATCAGCGATGAGCGACCGGCCGACATCGCCGAAACCGTCGCTGTCAATTTCGGCGCTTCGGTTCGTATCGCCCACCGCTTTGCGGCGTCGCTTGCCGAGAGCCGGGGCAGCCTGGTGCTGATCGGTTCCACCGCCCATGGCGGGGCGCCGGACTTTCCGGTCTATGCGGCAACCAAGGCGGCGCTCAGCGGCTTCGCCCGCGCCCTGCGTTCCGAATGGCGCGACCGCATCGATGTCCAGATAATCCACCCCGGGCCGACCCGCACCCCCATGCACCAGCGCGCCGGCCACGACCCGGGCCGGATTGCCCGCTTGTTCATGAGTGCCGAAGTGGCCGCGACATTGATCGCAAGCGCGATGGTGCGCGGACGCCCGTCGGCGACAATTGGCGCCGGCGCGCGTGTCGCCGGCCGCCTGCGCCCCAGTGTCGGGTCATGAAGGCGCTGATCACAGGTGCGGCCGGCGGATTGGGGCATGCCCTTGCTACGGCGGTGATTGGCAATGGCGGCACGGTTGTCGGCGTCGACCGGGATCGCGCCGGCTTGGCGAAACTCGGCCGTGCCGCGACCGCCATTCACGCCGATCTGTCGGAGATCGGGGGCCTTGAATCCCTTGGCGGCCGGATCGCCGCCGCCGGACCCTTTGATCTGGCCGTTCTCAATGCCGGGATCAGCGCCACCGGGCTGTTTGAAACCGTACCCGTTGGCAGCCAGGCCAGCGTGATCACGGTCAACCTGACCGCGCCGATGGCCCTGTCGGGCGCGCTTCTTCGCGGCCGGGCACTTGCGCCTGGTGCCACCCTCGTCTTTGTCGCCTCGCTATCCCGGTTCACCGGCTATCCCGGTGCGGCAACCTATGGAGCGACGAAACAGGGGATCGCCGCCTTTGCCAAAAGCCTGCGAAAGCCGCTTGCCCGACAGGGTATCCACGTCCTGACCGTGTTTCCCGGCCCCCTCGATACGCCTCATGCGGCGCGCCATGCGCCGCCCGGAAAGGCGAACGCGACGGCGCACCGGATGGCACCGGATGTCGCCGCCCGGGCGATCCTTCGGAAAATGGGACGGTCCGGAATCCTGGTTCCGGGCGTCTACAACAAGGCTGCTGCCGTGCTTGGCACCATCGCGCCGGATATCGCCACCGCGGCGATTCGGCGATCCATCTTCGATCACTTCCAGCGCGCCGCACACGATCAATGACGCAGACGGTCCGCCAAGCCTTTTCAATATCGATCCGACCGGCTAAAAGCGCCGCCATGACAATGGCCGCCTGCCCGATAGCGCGAATTACCGACCCGGCTTCCTGAGCGAGGCCGGGACATTGTGTGCGTGCCGGATGCCGAAAATTCCGGTTCCCGATATTGAATGTTTTCCCGGGTCCAGGCACCCGGATCTGCCGAGGCTTTGATGACCGACACACGATCCGCTGACGCTGCCACCGCTACGGCGGTGACGGAAGAAAAGTCCGCAAAAGACTATTCAGAAACACTTTTTTTGCCCAAAACAGATTTCCCCATGCGCGCCGGCCTGCCCAAGCGGGAGCCGGATTTCGTGGCCCGGTGGGATGCCATGGACCTTTACGGCAAACTCAGGAAGGCCGGCGAGGGGCGCCCGCGTTTCCTCCTCCATGACGGTCCGCCCTATGCCAACGGCCACATCCACATCGGCACCGGGCTGAACAAGATCCTGAAGGATGTCGTCGTCCGTTCCATGCAGATGGCGGGCTATGAATCCAACTATGTGCCTGGCTGGGACTGTCACGGCCTGCCGATAGAGTGGAAGATCGAGGAACAATACCGCGCCAAGGGCCGCGACAAGGACGCCGTGCCGGTCAACGAGTTTCGCGCCGAATGTCGTGAGTTCGCCGAACATTGGGTCAAGGTTCAGACCGACGAATTCAAGCGGCTTGGCGTGGTCGGTGATTTCGAGAATCCCTACACCACAATGGCCTTCGACGCCGAGGCGGTGATCGCCGAAGAGTTGATGAAGTTCGCCATGTCCGGCCAGCTTTACCGCGGCTCCAAGCCGGTCATGTGGTCGGTGGTGGAAAAGACCGCCCTGGCGGAGGCGGAAGTCGAATATCACGACCACGAAAGCGACACCGTATGGGTGAAGTTTCCGGTAATCGACGGTTCGGACTATTTGCCGGATGCGTCGGTTGTGATCTGGACCACCACGCCCTGGACCATCCCCGGCAACCGGGCGATCAGCTATTCCGGCCGTATCACCTATGGCCTGTACGAGGTTATGTCGGCGCCACCGGGCAACTGGGCCGCTGCCGGCGACAAGTTCATCCTGGCCGAAAACCTGGCCCCCCAGGTCATGCACGAGGCGCGCGTGGAAGACTGGCGCCATCACCGCACGATATCCGGTGACGAACTTGCATCCCTCACCTGTGCCCATCCGCTGCGCCAGGCCGGTCTTGGCGGATACGGTTTTTCCGTGCCCCTGCTGGCGGGAGATCATGTCACCGACGAGGACGGCACCGGTTTCGTCCACACCGCGCCAGGCCACGGCCGCGAGGATTTCGACATCTGGATGGAAAAGTCACGCGAGTTGTCAGCGCGCGGCATCGACACGACGATCCCCTATACCGTCGATGAGAACGGCGCCTTCACCGCCCAGGCGCCGGGTCTGGAGGGCAGGCGGGTTCTCAACGACAAGGGCCGGAAGGGTGACGCCAACAAGGCGGTGATCGAAGCGCTCGCCGATGCCGGCAATCTGATCGCCCGCGGCCGGTTGAAACACCAGTATCCGCATTCTTGGCGCTCCAAGAAGCCGGTGATCTTTCGCAACACGCCGCAATGGTTTGTCGCCATGGATCGCGACATCGGCGCGCCCGGCGATACTCTTCGCCACCGCGCGCTGAAAGCCATCAATGACACCCGCTTCGTACCCGCCGCCGGCCAGAACCGGCTGCGCGGCATGATCGAGAACCGGCCCGACTGGGTGCTGTCCCGGCAGCGCGCCTGGGGCGTGCCGATCTGCGTCTTTGTCAATGGTGACGGCGAGATCCTGCGTGACGAGTCGGTCAATGCCCGCATCGTGGAAGCCTTCCGCGCCGAAGGCGCCGACGCCTGGTTCGCCGACGGCGCCAAGGCCCGCTTCCTCGGCAACGCCGTGGCCGATCCCGAACAATGGGCCCAGGTGACCGACATTCTCGATGTCTGGTTCGATTCCGGTTCGACCCATGCCTTCGTGCTGGAGACGCGGCCCGAGCTGGCCGTTCACCGCCTGATCGACGGTGGCCGGGATACGGTGCTTTACCTAGAAGGGTCCGACCAGCACCGCGGATGGTTCCATTCTTCGCTCCTGGAAAGCTGCGGAACGCGCGGCCGCGCACCCTACGATTGCGTGCTGACCCACGGTTTCACCATGGCCGAGGACGGTCGAAAAATGTCCAAGTCATTGGGCAACCAGGTCTTCCCCCAGGACATCATCAAACAGTTCGGCGCCGATATATTGCGCCTTTGGGTGGTCAGCGTCGATTATGCCGAAGATCAGCGCATTGGCGACGAGATCATCAAGACCAATGTCGATGCCTATCGAAAACTCCGCAATACGCTGCGCTGGATGTTGGGTACGCTCACCCACCACGATCCCGCCGACCGGATCGATATGGCCGACATGCCGGAGCTGGAGCGGCTGATGCTGTCGGAGTTGGCCAACCTCGACGGGCTCGTCCGCAAGGCTTACCTCGAATTCGACTACAAGCGGATATTCTCCGCGCTCTTCAACTTCATGACCGTCGACCTGTCGGCCTTCTACTTCGACATCCGCAAGGACGCGCTCTATTGCGACCCGGCCTCTTCGCCCACCCGCAAGGCGGCGCTGTTCGTCATCGATCGTCTGTTCGATGCCCTTGTGCGGTGGCTGGCACCCATGCTGCCGTTTACGATGGAAGAAGCCTGGATGTCGCGCCACGGCGATTCGGCCTGCGTCCATCTGGAGCAGTTCGCCGATGTGCCGGCGTCATGGCGCGATGATGCGCTGGAAGCCAGATGGCGAACGGTTCGCCGCGTTCGCTCCGCTGTCACTGGTGCACTGGAAATCGAACGGCGGGAAAAGCGGATCGGCTCCTCGCTGGAAGCGGCACCGGTTGTCTATGTCGCTGACGATGAGACCCGCGGAATTCTGTCGGCAGTCGATCTGGCGGAGGTTTCGATCACCAGCGGCGCGGTTGTGGAGGCGGGGGAGGGGCCCGCTGACGCCTTCCGGCTCGCCGAAGTGCCCGGCGTCGCTGTGGTGTCCGGCCTGGCGGAGGGACGCCGTTGCGCGCGCTCATGGAAGATTACGCCCGATGTTGGCGCCGATCCCGAATTTCCCGACATCACCGCCCGCGATGCGCGCGCCATGCGCGAATGGCAGGCGCATCGGCGCGACGCGGGGTCGGCAGCCGAATAGGCGCCGACGGCAATCGATGAACGCGATGTTCGCGCGGCGCTGGGGAACGGTCGCACTTGTTGCGGGCTTCATCGCCGATCAGGCCGTCAAGGCCTGGTTGCTCGGCCCCTATCAGATCGCAGACAGGGGGCGCGTGGCGCTTCTGCCGTTTTTTGACCTGGTCGCGGTCTGGAACCCCGGGGTCAGCTATGGCCTGTTTCCACAGGGAAGCGATATCGGACGTCTCGTCCTGATTGCGCTTGGTGTCGGTGGCAGTGCCCTGTTCGCCGCCTGGATGTGGCGCGCCAACCGGCTTTTGCCGGCGCTGGCTTTCGGGCTCATTGCCGGCGGCGCGCTTGCCAATGCTCTTGATCGCATCCGGTTTGGCGCCGTCTTCGACTTTGCCCTCCTGCATGCGGGCCGGCTGGAATGGTATGTGTTCAATCTCGCCGATGTCTGGATTGTCGCCGGCGTCATCGGCCTGTTGATCCATTGGGCCGGCGACCGGAACCGCGGCAATGGAAAGATCGGCGACGACGGACGCGACAATTTGAACCCGGCCGGCCGCCCTGAAAAAGCCATGGATGACTGACACAAGCCCCTTGAAACAATGGGCTATTTGCAATCGTTTGTGATCGCCGGCCGCCACGGGATTTCACCTCGGCGCATTGGCGTGGTGCAGCGCATCATGCTATAAGCCGCGACGATCGGAGATAAGTTTCGACGACCATGTCTTCCAGAAGCACACATTCAATTCGCTCGCCCGCCCGCATTGCCGGCGTTGCGGCGATGTTCGCCGGTCTTTCGTTGGCCGGCGGGTGCATTTCCACGACCACATACGGAACCGGCGAATCGCCGGAGCTGGCGGTGTTCCGCGAGATCGGCGGCGGTATATTCGGCGGTGTTCTCGGGAAATCGGAATCGGATCCGATACGTTACGAGCAGCGGGCTCCGATCGTGTCGCCGCCGGAAGCCAATCTGCCGGAACCGGCCGAACAGGTTGCCGCAGTCAATCCCGACTGGCCCGATGATCCCGACAAGCGCAAACGGGCGGAATTGTCCGACGAGGTCACGCCGGACTACTACAAGCGCGTCAGCCCGCTTGCCCGCCTGACGCAGAATCGGGGCGGGCCGAGATGCTCGCCGGAGGACAAGGATTGCGACGGCTTCGTCTCGCCGGCCGAGGCCAATGCCTATCAGGCAGGCCACAAGAAATTCGCCGCCGCGGTGGCCGATGTCGAAGGCTTGAATATGGAAGAGCGCAAATATCTGACGGATCCACCGGACGAATTCCGTCAGCCGGCCGAAACCGCGCCAATCGAGTTCGACGACATCAAGCGCAAGAAAAAGGGTTTTCTTGGCGCTTGGTTGTTCCGGAACCGCTGACCGGCGGCCACCGCTGATGCGGTTCGCCGATCCGACACCGCGTGTCCGGATGATCTGACCGGTGTGTCCGGCCGGCCGGACTGACCCGTCGATCCGATCCGGTGATCCAAATTTCCGATCACCGCTTTCGCGTTCCGGCCCATTGGGCGAACATGTCAGGATCGATTCGTTTGTAGCGCCAACGGTCCATGCCAGCTGAAACCGCCAATTCCGAACTTCCCGGCGCCGCCGATCCCGGCACGATGGTGATTCGGGCCCTGCCGGAGCATGTCGTCAACCGGATCGCGGCCGGCGAGGTGATCGAAAGGCCGGCAAGCGTCATCAAGGAACTGGTGGAAAACGCACTCGACGCCGGGGCGACCGGCATCGACATCGTGATCGCCGGCGGTGGCAAGAGCCTGATCCGCGTCCATGACGATGGCTGCGGCATGACGCGAAACGATCTGGAAATTGCCGTGCTGCGCCACCGCACGTCGAAACTTCCCGATGACGACTTGTCCCGGATTTCCTCCCTTGGATTTCGCGGCGAGGCCCTGGCGGCGATCGGCGCTGTCGCCCGCATGACGATCACGAGCTGTCCGGCCGCGCCCGATATCGCCGGCGATTATGGCTGGGAAATCGAAGTGGAGGCCGGACGGATTGGCGACATCCGTCCATCGCCCTGCAATGAGGGTACGACGGTTGAGATCCGGGATCTGTTTTTTGCCACGCCGGCCCGTCTCAAGTTCCTCCGTTCCGATCGTGCCGAGGGCGCGGCCATCATTGACATGGTCCGGCGCTTGGCTTTGGTGCGGCCGGATGTGACATTCGTACTGGCCGGCGGTGATCGCGCGCCGTTGCGCCTTGCCGCCGGCAGTGATCCGTCGCGCCGGCTGGCCGACGTCTTGGGACGGGAGTTTTCGGAAAACGCCGTTCCCGTCCAGGCTGAACGTGAAGGCATTGGCCTCACCGGCCATGCCGGTTTGCCCGGCTATTCGCGCGCCAACGGATTGCACCAGTATTTTTCGGTGAACGGCCGCCCGGTTCGTGATCGTCAGCTGTCCGGGGCGCTGCGCGGCGCTTATGGCGACCTGATGCCGCGGGGCCGGTTTCCGGTCGCCGTCTTCGATATCGCCTGCCCGCCGTCCCTCGTCGATGTCAATGTTCATCCGGCCAAGGCGGAAATCCGTTTTCGCGATCCCGGTCTGGTGCGGGGGCTGATCGTTGGCGCAGTGCGCGAGGCCCTTGCCGCGGGCGGGCTGCGGGCCGCAACGCCCATGGCTGCCGGCGCCGTTCGGGCGATGTCGGATACCGTGTCGTCTGTTGCGGCATCCGGCCGGCCTATGGCGGTGTCGGGCGATAAAAATTGGCGGGACTGGGCAAGGCCGTCGCCCACCGCCACACACGCTGGCATGGGCGAGGCGCCTCAGAAACCCTTTGACGCTGTAGCACCGTCGGCGCCGCCGGGCCGGTCCGCCGGGTCCGAACCCGCCGGCGGGGATGGCGCCGACTATCCTTTGGGCGCCGCCTGCGCCCAGCTTCACGGCAACTACATCGTCGCCCAGACGGCTGACGGGCTCGTCATCGTCGACCAGCATGCCGCCCATGAACGATTGGTTTACGAACGCCTCAAGCGCGCCCGTGCCGGCGGCCCTGTCCCGCGGCAATTGCTGCTCATTCCGGATGTCATCGAAATGGATCAGGCAGATATTGCGCGGATCACCGAACGTGCCGGCGAATTGGCCGATCTCGGCCTGGTCATCGAATCCTTCGGGCCTGGCGCCGTTGCTGTCTCCGAAACACCAGCATTGCTGGGCGAGGTTGATACGCGGGCCCTGGTCCGCGCCATCGCCGACGATCTCGCCGAATTCGATGCCTCCACACATCTTGTTGACAGGCTGGATCAGGTTGCCGCAACCATGGCCTGCCACGGTTCTGTGCGTTCCGGACGGGCGCTGAATCAGACGGAAATGAATGCGTTGCTCCGCGACATGGAACGAACTCCGGGCGCCGGGTATTGCAACCATGGCCGGCCGACCTTCGTCGAATTGAAGCTGGCGGACGTCGAGGGGCTGTTCAAACGGCGCTGAACACCGACATCGGCTCGCCGAGCCGGTCAGGCCGATTTCAAGAAGACCAGTTGCGATCCGCCGGCGGCCCGCCGCTCAAGGAATTCCAACCCCTCCGGCGTTTGGACCGCAGCGTCCCTTGTTTCCTCCAGAACGCAGACAGCGCCGGATACCAGCCATCCGCCGGCACGCGCGCTGGCAAGCGCCCGTTCGCCCAGCCCACCGCCATATGGCGGATCGCAAAACACCAGATCGAACGGCCGTATCGTTCCCGCTGCACCCATTGCTGTTGCATCCCGCCGCAGGATCCGGGCCGGTCCTGTCAGGGCCAATGCCTCTATGTTGCTGCGTATGAGGGCGCGCGATGCAACTGCGGTGTCAACGAATACGGCCGCCGCGGCGCCACGCGAAAGGGCTTCAAGACCAAGCGCCCCCGTGCCGGCGAACAGATCCAGCACCCGCGTATTTTCGTCCGGCAGCCCGAAGCGGTGTTTGAGAATGTTGAAAAGGCTCTCGCGCAAGCGGTCGCTGGTCGGGCGCACGGAACGGTCTTTCGGCGGCGCAAGCAACCGGCCGCGAAACCGGCCGCCGACGATCCTCATGCCGCCGGTCCTCTCCGCTTCGTATTGCCGCCACGGCGGCCTTTCGGCCCGGCCGGCGAAGGACCGGATTTCGCCGATCGGGGCCGCTTTGGCGGCACCAGATCGACGCCGGCAGCCACCGCCAGACGCTTGCCGAGTTGTTCGCGCAGCGTCCGCGACGGCACCTCCTTGACCGTACCGGACGCAACTTCACCAAGCTGGAAAGGGCCGAAGGACACGCGGATCAGCCGATTGACCGACAGGCCAAGTGCGCCCAAAACCTTCCGGACCTCCCGGTTCTTGCCTTCCCGCAATCCCAGGGTGAGCCAGGTGTTGGCGCCCTGCGTTCGGTCCACGGTTCCCTCGATGGGGCCATAGACCATTCCGTCGATGGTGACGCCCGAAGCAAGCGCGGCGATCGCCTTCGGATCCACCGTGCCATGGGCGCGGACGCGATAGCGCCGCAGCCAGCCGGTCGAGGGCAGCTCCAGGACCCGCGCCAGACCCCCGTCATTGGTCAACAGGAGAAGTCCTTCGGTATTGATATCCAGCCGCCCGACGGTCACGGTCCGCGGCAAGTCGCTGGGAAGAAGGTCGAATATCGTCTTCCGGCCTCGCGGATCGCGGTTTGTCGTCACGCAGCCGCGCGGTTTGTGGAATATCCACAATCGCGTGCGCTCCCTGGCCGGCAACGGCACGCCGTCGACGAGAATGCGTTCCTGGCCGGTTACCAGGAAGGCCGGCGTATCGAGAACGGGGCCATCCACCCTGACCCGGCCCTGCGCGATCAGCGTCTCCGCGTTGCGGCGCGAACAGATTCCGGCCCGGGCAATTGCCTTGGCGATGCGTTCGCCCGGCTTGTTCACGGGGGGGTCCGCACCAGCCGGTTTCGCCGCCTGCTGGATGTTCTTCGACGTTCGCCGCCGGTCGTTACTTGCCTTGCTCGTCATCGGCGCTGCATATCAAAGCCGGTGTGCAGAGGCGAGAACGGTTTTGCCGATCCGATCTTTCATGGACAGAGCCTTGGCAGAGGCAAAGGCCGCGGCGGCCCGCGGCGAGGTGCCGGTCGGTGCCGTAGTCGTGCGCCACGACGCCATTGTCGCACGCGCAGGCAACCGGATGCGTGAACATGCCGATCCGACGGCGCATGCCGAAATGCTTGTAATCCGCCAGGTTGCCGCTGCGCTCAAATCCGAACGTCTCACCGAGTGCGATCTCTATGTGACACTTGAGCCTTGCGCCATGTGCGCGGCGGCGATTTCCTTCGCCCGCATCCGGCGGCTGTATTATGCCGCGGCCGACGAAAAAGGCGGCGCGGTGGAAAACGGCGTGCGCTTCTTTGCCAGCGCCTCATGCCACCACCGTCCGGATGTCTACTCCGGCATTGCCGAAAGTGAATCGTCCGCCCTGCTGCGGAATTTTTTCATGAACCGGCGATAGGCGGGCAAGTCGGAATAGTCGGGCAGGTCGTCAAGCGGTGAATTGATGGCATGATCGAGCCGTCGCTTCAGATCGTCCTTCACCACGACATTGTTGCTGAGGATCGCCGACGTTTTCAGGAAGTCGAGCACGAATACACCCGAGATCTCCGGCCGTACGAGAATGTCCGGGCGGTGCCATTTCAGCTTTTCCGCCGTGATCGCCTGCATGGAGACCTGCGAGGCGCCGACGATGGTCTCCAGCAGATTGGGAATGCGGTCGGGCTCGCCGGACGGGCCGCCCGCCACGTCGCTGGCGACGATGATGTCGGCATCACCGATATGGTCGAACGGCAGGGGATTGAACGCCCCGCCGTCCACCTGGACCCGGTCGTGAATCTTGACCGGCTTGAAGACCGAGGGGATCGCGATCGATGCCGCGATTGCCGGGCGCAGGCGGCCGCTTTCGATCACCGTCTCCGACCAACCGTAGAAATCGCAGGCAATCACTTTCAGCGGAATTGCCAGTTCCTCGAAGGTTTCCGGGATGACCTCCATCCCGGGCACGAAATACTCAAGCGCCTGTTCCGGATCGAACTGCGCCGCCATCAACCGGCCGCGCAGGATATCGGAAAACGCCAACGGACGGATTTTCCAAAGGCGAGCCAGAACTTCCCGGCGGTTGGAGAAAAACCGGATCGCCCGCTCCCGCATTTCCTGTCCGCTCATTCCCGACGCGTAGCCGGCGCCGATGATGGCGCCGATCGATGTGCCGGCAATGACCGATGGCCGCACGCCCAGTTCATCGAAGGCTTCCAGCACCAGAATGTGCGACATGCCGCGCGCGCCGCCGCCGCCCAATGCCAGCCCGATGCTTTTGTCGCTTGCCATCACTTCGCTCCGTTTGCCAGACCGACACATGGTCATGGCAACTTGCCGAAACAAGGAAACCGCGGGGATTGTATAAGCGAAAATCCGTTAAGGTTCCGGATACCCTGCGCCAAACAATGTGGCTGATTTTGGATCGGTTCGGCAGATATTTCCAGGTCAGCTCTCCGGCGTATGGCGCCTGATCGCCCGCCAACCGATGTCGGTACGGTAATATCCGCCGGGCCAGTCGATCTTTTCCGCGGCGCGGTAGGCACGGTCCCGCGCCGTTTCGATTGTCGCGCCTGTCGCCGTGATGCCCAGAACCCGGCCGCCATTGCTTTCGATCCGGCCGTCCCTGCAAACTGTCCCGGCGTGGAATACGACCGCATCGCCAGCCGCGGCATCGAGCCCGGCAATCGTCTCGCCGGTCCGGTAGGGTCCCGGATATCCTCTTGCCGCCATGACCACGGTAATTGCCGGCTCCGCGCGCCATGCGACAGGCATCTCGTCGAGCCGGCCCTCGGCGCAGGCGGCGAGCAGGGCCAGCAGGTCGCTGTCAAGCCGCACCATCAGCGCCTGGCATTCCGGATCGCCGAAACGGACATTGTATTCGATCAATTTCGGCCCGTCCGGCGTGATCATCAATCCGGCATAAAGCACGCCGGAAAATCGCGTTCCGCGCGCCGCCATCGCCCGCACTGTCGGGACAATGATCTCGTCCATGGTTTTGTCGATCAGCGCCGGGGTCATAACCGGGGCCGGCGAATAGGCGCCCATTCCGCCTGTGTTGGGACCCTCGTCGCCGTCGAAGGCCCGCTTGTGATCCTGGGCTGTGGCAAGCGGAACGATCGACTCGCCGTCGGTCAGCGCAAAAAAACTTGCTTCCTCACCGTCCAGATACTCCTCGATCACCACCTTCGCGCCCGCCGCTCCGAATGCACCATCGAAAATCGCACAAACCGCACGCGCCGCGCTGTCGCCATCGGTGGCGATGGTCACCCCCTTGCCGGCGGCGAGGCCGTCGGCCTTGATCACAACCGGCAGCCGATGGGCGCGGATGCAGTCGAGCGCCGGCGCCAAAGCGTCGAATGTGTGCGATGCCGCGGTCGGGATGCCGGCCTCCGCACAAAGCTCTTTTGTGAAACTCTTTGACCCTTCCAGCTGTGCGGCCGCTTTTGACGGGCCGAAAACACCGATGCCTGCCGCCGTCAGATCGTCGGCGATGCCGGCGACCAGCGGCGCCTCCGGGCCGACGACGACAAGATCGATGCGCTCGCGCCGGCAAAACGCCACCACGGCGTCGTGGTCGCTGATATCGGTGTTCTTGCAGGTTCCGATCGCCGCCATTCCGGCATTACCCGGCGCAACGAACAGTTTTTCCAGCATGGGTGATTTGGCCAGCGCATAGGCCAGCGCGTGTTCACGGCCACCGGAGCCGATGAGCAAGACCCGCATGAAGGATATCCTCCGCCGCTTGTGGCCGCGACCTAACACGATGAATAGGAAATCCGAACCCGCACGCGGCACGAGCGCACAGAATTCTGGCCGGGATCGGTGGGCGCAAACCGGGTTTCGCCAGCTTTCGCGATCCGCCCACTTGACGTGGCCGCCCGGCCGGGCGACCAGCAGGGCATGTCACCCGACCGCCCCAATGCCGGTGCCACATCGCCGCAACCGCTCCCGGATGCGCCGCCGGCGAATTGGCTGGACCGTTTTGCGCCCGACGCGCTGATACCGTACGGCCGCCTGGCCCGCTGGGACCGCCCGATCGGCTGGCGGCTGCTGTTGTGGCCCTGTTGGTGGTCGGCTGCACTCGCCGCCGGAGCGGCGGGTCGGCCAATCCCGGACCTGTGGCACCTTTTTCTGTTTCTGGCCGGTGCGATCGCCATGCGCGGCGCCGGGTGCACCTACAACGATCTGGTCGATCGGGACATTGACGCCGGCGTGGCCCGGACAAGGAACCGGCCATTGCCCTCCGGTGCCGTGACACCGTTTCAGGCGGCCATTTTCTTAGGCTTGCAGGCGTTGGCCGGGTTGCTGGTGCTGGTGCAGTTCAATCCCTACACGATCGCAACCGGAATGGCCTCGCTGGTCGTCGTGTTTGTCTATCCATTCATGAAGCGCATCACCAACTGGCCGCAATTCGTTCTCGGACTGGCATTTTCGTGGGGTGCGTTGGTTGGCTGGACGGCCGTGTTCGGCCGCCTCGATCCGCCGGCATTGCTGCTCTACGCAGCCGCCGTTTCATGGACGATCGGTTATGACACGATCTACGCCCACCAGGATGCCGAAGACGATGCCCTGATCGGCGTGAAGTCGACCGCTCGTCTGTTCGGCGAATGGACGCGCCAGGTGATCGCGGTATTCTTCGGCCTGACTGTTGTGCTGTTGGCGTTGGCCGTGGCGCAGGCCGGCGGCGGACTCGCAGCTTATTGTGGCATCGCCGGCGCAGCGATCCACATGGCATGGCAGGTCATCACGCTGAAACCCGGCGACACCGACAATTGCCTGGCACGGTTCCGCGCTAATCGGTGGACCGGTTGGCTGCTGTTCGCCGGGCTGCTGGCCGATATGTTGCTTCGCAACGGTTGATACGGTCAGTTGCGGGCGAAGAGTTCCTCGCCGCGAACACGATAGTCGAGCATCTGAAAGCCGGTGTGCCTGCTCACGAGGAATCGGGGACGCTGTCGGCGAAACGCGCCGGCGCGGCGCGGGCGCGGCATGGCGGTGACGACCTTGCCCATGCGCCGAACGGGTCCGGTGACCGTGCCGTCTTCGGAAAGCTCAAGTCCGGGAAGGGCCCACAGCCGGGCATAATCGTCCCGGCAGTCCAGCGCATCGCCGAGGCCCGTCGTTGCCCACAGACTGAGTGTCAGTTCCGGATTTTCGTGGAGAAGAACGACCGCGAATTGCTGCCCGTTCTTCTTCAGGGCGACGCCCTCAAACTCGCACAGTGCGACGCTGACGAGGAAGGGCCGGCCGTTGAACTCCCGCATCGCGAAAACCCGCTTGTTTTCGATCGATACGTGGGTCTCCGCCCCATCGGCCGCCCACACCCGGACGGGATCCTGACACGAAAAGGAGACGGGCGCCGGCTTCGGTTTCTGTTCGAACCGATCGGGAAGAAACTTGACATTGTCTGTCTGACGCATGGGGTTCACCGGCTTGATTTCAGCCCCGGAGTTTTAATTTGAATGCGAGTAAATCTATTTCTTATCTGTCCGGATCGCCTTAAGGACCGTGGTTAAGGAATGGTGGCTTGCGAACACGGTAAGCAAAACCTCAACGGCGTTCCGATCCCCTTGCGGCGGCCCTAACATGGGGAAGGACAAATCCATGGACCACACCCAAGACCTTGGATTGATCAGGGAGGCGGCACGCGCCGCCGGCGAAATTGCCATGTCCTTTTTCGGCCAGGGGCCCGATGTCTGGCGCAAGTCCGGGGGCTCGCCGGTATCCGCTGCCGACATGGCCGTCGACACCTATTTGCGGACGAACCTGACGGCCTTGCGGCCGGACTACGGTTGGGTATCGGAGGAATCCGATCCGACCGATCCGGAAACGGATTCCGGTGTGTATTTTGTCGTCGATCCCATCGATGGAACACGGGGTTTTCTGGCGGAAGATCCGCGCTGGGCGATTTCTGTGGCCATCGTGTCGGAGGCTCGGCCGGTCACCGCTGTCCTCCATATGCCGGCGTTGCGGGCCACTTATTGGGCGGGCGCTGGCGTTGGCGCCTGGCTGGACGGGACCGCGCTTGCCGCTTCATCCCGCATCGAACTGTCCGGGGCGCGGGTCGCCGGCCCTTCCGCCTGGATCAAGTCGCCAATGCTTGCTGACCTGAAGGTCGAGACGCATGCTTATGTTCCCTCGCTGGCCTATCGTCTCGCCCTGGTGGCGGAGGATACCGTTGACGGCGCCTTTGCCCGCCCGGGATCCCATGACTGGGACCTTGCGGCGGCCGATCTTTTGGTGCACGAAGCAGGCGGCAAGCTGACCGGTCTCGATGGCAGGCCGCTGCGCTACGGCCGACGGCCGGTGCGGCGGGAATTGCTCGTCGCAGCAGGCGGGATCATGCACGGGCAACTGACGAAAATCGTGCAGGAGATCGCCGACAGCAGGCATCGGGCAGGAATATCACTTTGAAATCGCGAAAAGGAACGAACGCAGCCATGAATCCGAAAAGCGGGACGATCGACGCACCCGCGTCTGTGGATGGTCAGCTCTTGCACCTGGTGTTCGGTGGCGAGTTGACCGAGATCGACAAGGTGACGTTCCAGGATCTGGAGAAGCTGGACGTTGTGGGCTTCTTTCCCAACTATGAGGAGGCCTACAAAGCCTGGAAGGAACATGCGCAAATGACTGTGGACAATGCCCAGATGCGCTATTTCATCGTTCATTTGCACAAGTTGCTGGTTCCCGGCGACAAGGATTAGGAACAGCCGGTCCGAATTGGATGTCCCAGAAAAAGGGCAGGGCGGCGGTCGCCGCATATCGGGTTGCGATCGGCCTTACACGGCCACTGGTTTCACCGGTTTTGGCTTACCGGCGCTATCTTGGAAAGGAAGATCCGGCACGAATTGCAGAGCGCCGGGGCATCGCCTCGCAGGAGCGGCCCGCCGGTCGGCTTGTCTGGGTTCACGCCGCAAGCGTCGGCGAAACCTTGACTGTCCTGCCGATGATCGGGCGGCTGATCGGCGGTGGCGAGCATGTGCTATTGACCGGCGGAACCGTCACATCCGCTGTCATCGCCGGACAGGCGGTAGAGCGCGCCCGCCGGGATCCGCCCGTCAGGGGCGAAGAGCGGCGAGGAAGCTTGACGCACCAGTATGTGCCGCTTGACATGCCTGCTTTCATCCAACGGTTTCTGGATTATTGGCGGCCTGATATCGCGCTGTTTGCCGAATCGGAGCTATGGCCTGTGACCATTGATGCATTGGCGGCCCGGCGCATCCCGCTTGTTTTGGTCAACGCGCGGATGTCGGACAGATCATATCGGCGCTGGCAACGATTTTCCGGTGCGGCACATGCCCTGTTGAACCGGATCGACCTTTGCCTGGCCCAGTCGGGCGAAGATGCCCGCAGGTTTCGCGAGTTGGGCGCGAGGCGGGTTGAAAACACCGGCAATCTCAAACTCGACGCGCCGGCACCGGATTGCGACCGGTCGCAACTTGAAGATTTCGCCGCCGCGATCGCCGGCCGGCCCGTTTTTCTGGCCGCCAGCACCCATGCCGGCGAGGACGAGCACGTGCTTGCCGTTCATGACGCTCTCGTCGCCGGGCCGAACGGCGGGCTGGCCGGTCTTCTGACGATCATTGCACCGCGACATCCAGAGCGGGGTCCGGATATCGCCCGTCTTGCAGAATCCTGCGGGCTGGTTTCGTCCTCGCGTTCCAGGGGCGAGCCTCTCGGGGACAGGACCGCGGTCTATATCGCCGATACAATCGGTGAAATGGGCCTGTGGTATCGTCTGGCATCGGTCGCATTTGTCGGCGGATCCCTGGTGCAGCACGGCGGTCAGAACCCGGTCGAAGCGGCAAAGCTCGGAACGCCCGTCATTCACGGTCCGCATGTGACAAATTTTCGTGCGATTTACGGCACTCTGGATGCCTCCGGGGCCGCCTTGCGTGTCGCCGATCCGCACGCGATGCGGCAGGCCGTGCAGCAACTTCTCCTGGAGCCGGATGTCGGTCGGCAATCGGCAGACCGTGCCAGGGCCTGGGTGGAGGAATCGGCGGGGGCGTTGGACCGGACCCTTGCCGCCCTTCGACCGTTGCGCGGTGGCCAGCCCCGCCATGGCCATATGGCCGGCGGATAGGGCCGATCATGCCGGCATCACCCAGATTCTGGTGGACATCCCGCGGCCCTCTCGCAATCGCCCTGGCCCTTCCTGCTCTGGTGTATGGGCGGGTTGCCGCAGCACGTATGGGGCGCAAAGGCGCCAAAGTGCCACTGCCGGTTATTTGTGTCGGAAATCTCGTCGTCGGCGGCGGCGGCAAGACGCCGACAGCGATCGCTCTTGCCGATCTTGTCGAGCCGCTCGGGCGCAGACCGGGATTTCTTTCCCGTGGATACGGCGGCCGGAACAAAGGGCCGCTTCAGGTCGATGCCGAAACCCATGTTGCCACCGATGTGGGCGACGAGCCGCTGCTGCTGGCTGCGCGCGCGCCGACTGTCGTTGCGCGCGACCGAAAGGCCGGCGCCACGTTGCTTGCCGATCTTGGGGCCGATGTTGTCATCATGGACGACGGGTTTCAGAATCCGTCGCTGGAAAAGGATCTTGCGCTGGTCGCCGTTGATTCCGAAGCCGGTATCGGCAACGGAATGACCATTCCCGCCGGTCCGATGCGGGCGCCGCTTTCGGTGCAATTGGCGGCGGCCGACGCAATCATTCGTGTCGGAACGGGCACAACCGCCGAACCGGTCGTGCGGGCAGCGGCCAAGATGGGCCTGCCGATCATCAACGCCGTTTACGAGCCGGTGCGAAAACGCGGATTCAAATCCCGAAACTATCTGGCATTCGCCGGTATTGCCCGCCCGGAGAAATTTTTTCAGACCCTGACCGATGCCGGTGTCACGGTTTCGCAAAAAAGAAGTTATGCCGATCATCAGGTTCTGACCGCCGCCGAGTGCCGGCGGCTTTTGAACGAGGCCGAGCGCCGCGATCTGTCGCTGGTGACAACGCAAAAAGACGCCGCAAGATTACGAGGCGGCACCGGTGCCATGGCGGAACTGTGCGAGGCCGTCCAGATATTCCCGGTCCGGATCCGGTTTGAGGAAGAGGGGCGTCTTCTCATGCTGCTCCAGCCGCTGTTTCACGACGGTCATTGACGGACGCGCGATTCGCTGCCGTTCGACACGATCCGCAGACGGGGATATTGACCGCGGGAGACGGAAAGAGGGCGGCAGTGCCGCTATTGCGTTTTCCCAGGCTTGCGCAGCGCCTGTTCCCGCGCCAGGCTCGCCGCCGCATCGATATAGGCCTCCTGCCGGTCAACGCTCCAGTAGCGCAGCTTCGACAGCGGGATCTTTTGATCCGTCTGGGCGCAAATCACGAACTGCCCCGGCACAATGACCTGATAATCGGCATCCAGGTACCGGACACTGGCTTCACCGCCGCTGGGTTGATGTCGGTTCATGGTCAAACTCTTGTCCGTTTCCGGCGTCGATTCAAAACTGCCGCGCCCTCTATTCGCCCGCAAATGACCGCCAGATCACAACACGGATTTCGGGCTGGAGCGATTCGCCCAGGCCAGTCAGGGCAGCGCCCGATACCCGCTGCCGAACCCGTTGAGCGAGATCGGAATGCCGATGCCCTCTTCCGGGGTTTGAAATATTATGAACGTTGCGGTTTCGCCCGTGCTCATCTGCTCGATCAGCGTGTCATCCATGATCACCTCGGCCACACAGCCATTGGGCAGGCAACGCACAAATCCGGCTGAACCCAGATCCTTGTCGTCGATTCTGAGGCCAAGGCCGCGCGGCAGCAGGACGCCAAGCGGTGCCAGCACACGAAGGATTCGCGATTGCTGGTCGGCGGTCTTGAGCACAATTACGGTTAGTCCGACATTTTCCCGGTCTTCGGCGGTCACAAATTGCATGACGACACATTGCTCGTTGTGAGACCCCGGCGGCGTGTCGCACCGCACCTCCCAGACGCCGTGCGTGGATTTCACCGCGCCCTGCGCGAATGCACCCGTTGCCGACAGCAGCGTGGCGGGAATAAGGACAAGCAATCTGATGAGCATCAAACGGTACACGTTTTGCGACCCCCGCGCTTTGCCATTCGGTCCATTTCCAGACAAATACGACGAACCAAAGCCGTGGTCCACGCCGATTCGCAGCTCGCCAAGCGGTACCAGACCGGTGCACGCTGTCAAGGAATCGCAGGGTCACCGGCCAGACTTGAGCCGATTTGTGCCAGCCGCGCAAATATGCCGCATCGCCAGGTTTCTCCGTACCGTTGCAAATCTGGACGTGACTGTGGTTCATCCCCCCTTGCGGTTGGCGCACCGAAACAGGTACGACGAAGCTTGGAATTGTCATATGATGCTGTGGATTCCTCGGGGACGGGCCTTTCTGCAAGCCAGGTCTTCCAGGTCACGGGAAGCGGAAACGGGATTTCTATGATGCAGATTTGCAAATTGCTGGCGCGTGCCGGCCGGTCTCTGGCCATGTGCGCCGCCGTCGCAGCGGCGTCTCTTTCTGTAATGACCGCGCTTGCCCCTGCACTGGCCCAGGAAAGCGGGATCAAGCCCTGGCAGATTTCCTTTCAGGAGCCGGCGTCGCGGGTCATGGAGCACATAATCTGGTTCGGCAATTTCACGCTGGCGATTATCAGCCTCATAGTTGTGCTGGTGTTGGGCCTGCTCGGCTGGTGCATTATCCGGTTCTCCAGCAAGGCCAATCCCGAACCTTCGAAGGTAACCCACAATACGGCGATCGAGGTGGTCTGGACCATCGTGCCGATCCTGATCCTGCTGTTGATTGCCGTTCCGTCTTTCCGGCTGCTTTATGCCCAGTTCGACCCCGGCAAGATCTATGAGGACTTCGATCCCAAAGAGACCAAGTTTCTCACGGTCAAGGCGACCGGATATCAGTGGTACTGGGGTTATGAGTACAGCACCGACGACGACAGCGGCACCTACGGGGTTTCCGGCGACATCAGCTTTGACGCCCTGATGCTGGCCGATGAGGAACGCGGTGAAGATGATCCGCGCCTTCTGGCTGTCGACAATCCGCTTGTCGTGCCGGCCGGTGTCTTCGTACGGGTTCAGGTAACCGCCGCCGACGTCATCCATTCGTTTGCCGTTCCGGCGTTCGGCGTCAAGATCGATGCGGTCCCCGGCCGCCTGAACGAAACCTATTTCCGGATCGACAGGGAAGGCATTTACTACGGCCAGTGCTCCGAGCTGTGCGGCAAGGATCACGCTTTCATGCCGATTGCGGTACGGGTTGTGTCTCAGGAACAATTCACCCAATGGGCGGCCGCGGCAGGCGAGGACCTGGAGGCCGCGAACGCGCGGTTGGCGCGCCTTATCGAAAAACAATCCGAAGAAGTCAGGACAGCGGCGCGCTGACGCGCCCGCTGACCAAGGCAGGAGCTGACAATCATGGCAACCGCTGCAGCACATGACGCCCACGCCCACCCGACAGGGTGGAAGCGCTACGTCTATGCCACCAATCACAAAGACATCGGCACGATGTACCTTATCTTCGCAATCGTTGCGGGTATCGTCGGCGGGCTTCTGTCGGTGTTCATGCGCATGGAATTGCAGGAGCCGGGCATTCAGATATTCCATGGCTTGGCGCAGATGGTCTACGGCATGGATCCGGAAGTCGCCCTGGACGGCGGCAAGCACATGTTCAATGTGTTCACCACGGCGCATGGGCTGATCATGGTCTTTTTCCTGGTCATGCCTGCGCTCATCGGCGGCTTTGGCAATTGGTTTGTCCCGATCATGATCGGTGCACCGGATATGGCCTTCCCGCGCATGAACAACATTTCGTTCTGGCTATTGCCGCCGGCGATCACGCTGCTGGTCATCTCCATGTTCGTGGAGGGGCCGCCGGGCGCCTACGGCGTCGGTGGCGGCTGGACCGTCTATCCGCCCCTGTCCACAACGGCGCAGCCGGGGCCGGCGATGGATTTCGCGATACTGGCGCTCCACCTTGCCGGCGCTTCATCGATCCTTGGTGCGATCAATTTCATCACCACCATATTCAACATGCGCGCGCCCGGCATGACACTGCACAAGATGCCGTTGTTTGCCTGGTCGATCCTGGTCACGGCGTTTTTGCTTCTCCTGTCCCTGCCTGTGCTGGCGGGCGCCATCACCATGCTGCTGACCGACCGCAATTTCGGCACGACGTTTTTTACCGCCGAAGGCGGCGGTGATCCGATCCTGTTTCAGCACCTGTTCTGGTTCTTCGGGCATCCGGAGGTTTACATTCTCATCCTTCCCGGATTCGGGATCATCAGCCACGTCGTTTCCACCTTCTCCAGGAAGCCGATTTTCGGTTATCTCGGAATGGCTTACGCCATGGTCGCCATCGGTGTCGTAGGCTTTATCGTCTGGGCCCACCATATGTACACGGTCGGGATGGACGTCGACACGCAGGCCTATTTCCTCTTTGCAACCATGGTCATAGCGGTGCCGACAGGCGTCAAGATCTTCTCCTGGATCGCCACCATGTGGGGCGGGTCGATGACCGTGCGCACGCCCATGCTTTGGGCGATCGGGTTCATTTTCCTGTTCACGATCGGCGGCGTCACCGGTGTTCAGCTGGCCAATGCCGGTCTCGATCGCTCGTTGCATGACACCTATTTCGTTGTCGCCCACTTCCACTACACCATGTCTTTGGGAGCGGTGTTCGCCATCTTTTCCGGCTGGTACTACTGGTTCCCCAAGATGACCGGCTATATGTACAATTCGGTCGTCGCCAAAACCCACTTCTGGGTGACCTTCATCGGCGTCAACCTGGTGTTTTTCCCGCAACATTTCCTGGGCCTGGCAGGCATGCCGCGGCGGTACGTGGATTATCCCGACGCTTTTGCGGGCTGGAATCAGATTTCTTCGTATGGATCCTATCTGTCGGCGATCGGCGTGCTGATCTTCATCTATGGTCTGATCGAGGCGTTCTCGCGCAAGCGCGAGGCCGGCCCCAATCCTTGGGGCGAAGGCGCAACGACACTGGAGTGGCAGCTTCCCTCCCCACCGCCTTTCCACCAGTGGGAAGAGCTGCCGCGAATCCGCTGACCGGATAGTGGGTGGATCGTGAGCGAAGTAAGGCTGGAAATCGCCGGAACACAAAGCGTTGATGTAGCCGGGGCCGATGTCGGTGACTATATCGCGCTGCTGAAGCCGCGCGTCATGTCACTGGTCGTCTTCACTGCGCTCGTCGGCATGGTTGCGGCACCTGGATCGCTACCGCCGGTCCTGGCGGCCGTCGCATTGCTGGCGATTGCCGTTGGCGCCGGCGCGTCCGGCGCGCTGAACATGTGGTACGACGCCGACATCGACGCCGTGATGGCACGCACGGCGGGACGCCCGGTCCCGGCTGGCCGGATCGGTGCCGACGAGGCGCTGGCCTTCGGATTGGTCATGGCCGTTTTGTCGGTTCTCGTGCTCGGCGTTGCGATCAACTGGCTAGCCGCGGCCCTGCTGGCATTCACGATCTTTTTCTACGCCATTGTCTACACCATGGTGCTGAAGCGCCGGACGGCCCAGAACATTGTCATCGGCGGTGCCGCCGGGGCGTTGCCGCCAGTCATCGGTTGGGTGGCGGTTTCCGGATCCCTGGCGGTCGAGCCGCTGGTTCTGTTTGCAATCATCTTCTTGTGGACTCCGCCGCATTTCTGGTCGCTGGCCCTGTTCAAGGTCGGCGACTATGCCAGGGCGGGCATTCCGATGTTGCCCAATGTTGCCGGCGATGTTGCGACCAGGCGTCAAATTCTCATCTATTCGATCGTGCTGGCAGCGGCTGGCATCGCGCCTTGGGTGTTGGGGATGGCAACGCCTTATTACGGAATGGCCGCCGCGGTGCTTGGCATCGAATTCGTTCGCAGGGCTGTCGCCGTTTGGCGGGACCGCCCCGGCAGCGGAAATCGCGCCGCCAGATCCTTGTTCGGCTATTCGATCATCTATCTGTTTGCCCTGTTCCTGGTCCTGCTGTGCGAATCCGTGGTGACACGGATGATGGGTGGAACGTAGGGCATGGCCGGCCCGCTGACGCTGACCGAGGAACAACAACGCCGCCGGCGTCGTCGGTCGGTTGCGATCGGTATCGGGCTCGCCGGGCTGGCGGTGCTTTTTTATCTCGTTACCGTTGCCAAACTTGGCAGCAATATCCTCAACCGGCCCTTGTGAGACAATGACCGCGATGCCCCCCCCACCGCGCGAACTGCCGACCGGACACGGTCACTCCGGCAATGCCCGCACCGCGTTCACGCTGGCGGGGGTCGTGGTGGCCATGGTTGGCATGGCCTATGCCGCCGTCCCGCTCTACGATCTGTTTTGCCGAACGACCGGATATGGCGGGACAACCCAACGTTCCGAGACCGGCGCCGACAGGATCATTGACCGCGAAATCGTCGTCCGATTCGATGCGAATGTCTCCGGGCTGCCCTGGGAATTTCGGCCTGTCCAGCCGCAAGTTCAGCTGAAAGCAGGCGAAACGGGCATTGCCACATTCGTTGCCGTGAACCGGTCGGATGTTGCGACCGCCGGATCGGCGACATTCAACGTAACGCCGGACGCGGCCGGGGCCTATTTTAACAAGATCGAGTGCTTTTGCTTCACCCGCCAGGATCTTGAGCCAGGTGCGTCGGTTGAGATGGGCGTGCAGTTTTTCGTCGATCCGGCAATCGCCGAGGATGGCGATCTAGACGCGACACGGACGATTACGCTGTCCTATTCGTTCTTCCCTGTTGCAAGCGGGAGCGAGGATCCGAAACCCGGCGGCTCCGTTGCGCGCTCGGCGGGACAACCGGTCGCGCAGACGGTGGCAGACGAACCCAATAGAAAGTTGTAGACAGAACCGACGGCAATTGGGCACACCGGGCCCACCGATCCCAAAGGCCGCAAAGACTGAGAAGAGACGGATATGGCAGACGCCCACGCACAAAAGCATGACTATCACCTGGTGGATCCGAGCCCGTGGCCGGCGATCGGGGCATTGTCCGCATTTTTGCTCGCCATCGGCGTCATAAGCGCCATGCATGGTGCCAGCTGGGCGTGGATCGTTCCCGGCCTGATCGGTGTCGCCTATACGATGTTCGCCTGGTGGGCCGATGTCGTGAAGGAAGCCCATTCCGGACATCATACGCGCGTCGTGCAGATTCACCTGCGCTACGGGATGATCATGTTCATCGCCTCGGAGGTGATGTTCTTCGTTGCCTGGTTCTGGGCCTTTTTCGATGCAAGCCTCTTTGCCGGCGAGGCCATTCAGGTCGCCCGTGTCGAACATACCGGGGGGCATTGGCCGCCCGAGGGCACCCAGGTGTTCGATCCCTTTCATCTGCCGCTGCTGAATACGCTCATTCTTTTGACGTCCGGCACGACCGTCACCTGGGCGCACCATGCGCTGCTTCACAACAACCGCAAGGGTTTGATCTGGGGTCTCTGGCTCACGATCATCCTGGGCGCGTTGTTCACAGGCGTGCAAGTTTACGAATATACCCATGCGGCTTTCGGATTTTCCGAAAACATCTACGGCGCCACGTTCTTTATGGCGACCGGCTTTCACGGCTTCCACGTGCTGGTGGGAACCATATTCCTGATCGTTTGCCTGATCCGCGCCTACAAGGGCCATTTCACGCCGGAGCAGCATTTTGGCTTCGAAGCCGCGGCGTGGTACTGGCATTTCGTTGATGTTGTCTGGTTGTTCCTCTTCTTCTGCATCTATGTTTGGGGTTCAGCCGGCGCATCGGTTCACTAACGGGAATAGCCCTGTCAAATCGCCGGCGGCGAATCGCCCTCTGTGCCGCTGCGAAGGGCCGGCGACGGACGCCATGAACACCAGACCGTCTGCTCACTATCCGCCGCAGGAACCCCTTGCGATTGGATTGCGGGGCCGTTGCCCGCGTTGCGGGCAGGGGCGGCTTTTTACGGGATATCTGGTTCTGGCGCCGTCCTGTCGTGCCTGCGGCCTGGATTTCGGATTTGCCGATTCCGCCGACGGGCCCGCGGTTTTCGTCATATTGATCGTCGGTTTCATTGTTGCCGGGTCGGCTCTGGTCTTCGAACTGGCGGTTGGACCGCCGATTTGGGTCCACGCGCTTCTGTGGGTGCCGCTGATCCTTGTCCTGTCCTTTGGCACGCTGCGGCCGTTTAAGGGGATCCTGATCGCCTTGCAATATGTGAACAAGGCACGTGAGGGCGAACTGGACCGGTCCGGTTAGATGCCGGTCCGGCGTTCCCGGTCAGGGGGCATCGTGGCGCTCGCGGTCCCGGCGATCGTGGTGTTTGCCATCCTGGTGTCGTTGGGCAACTGGCAATTGCGCCGCCTTGCCTGGAAGCAGGCATTGATCGAATCGGTGGAAACCAGACCCGGTATGCCGCCGATCGCTATCCCGTCGGTGGCCGAATGGGACGCCTTCGATGTCGAGGCAAGCCTGTATCGGCGGCTAAAACTTGAAGGCCGATTCGATCATGACGCGGAAGCTTGGGTATTTACCCATCTGCCCGATCCCCAAGGCCGGTTCGGCGGACCGGGATTCTGGATTGTCACACCGATGATCCTGTCCGACGGCGGCACGGTCTGGGTCAATCGCGGTTTCGCACCGGACGGCCGCCACCGGGTCGCGGACCGCAACGGGAATCCGCCGGCCGGACCGGCCGGTATTGTCGAAGTCATGGGGCTCATCCGCCCCGACGAAAGCCGTAGCTTCGCCACGCCCGACGACACACCGGAGAAAAACATCTTCTATGCCCGCAACATCGCGGCGCTTTCCGCCGCCAAGGGATTGCGGCCGCCGGTTGCGCCGTTCACTGTCGACCTGCTGGCCAAATGGACGCCGCCATCCGGTTTGCCGCAAGCCGGCGAGACGCGCAGCCGCTATCCCAACAGTCATCTGCAATATGCACTGACCTGGTATGGCCTGGCGGCTGCGTTGGTTGTTGTGTTTTGCCTGTTTGCATGGCGGCAGTGGCACCATAGTGCTTGACGCCGGCAATGCGCCGATCCTAAGTCCCGCCAATGCAAAACCCGTCCGACATGCCGCAACTGACGATCTTTCTCTGCGCCCCGCGCGGCTTTTGCGCTGGCGTTGACCGCGCCATACAGATTGTGGAGGAGGCGTTGCGGCGCCACGGTGCGCCTGTCTATGTCCGCCATGAGATTGTGCACAACCGGTATGTTGTCGACAGTTTACGGAAGAAGGGGGCGGTTTTCGTCGAAGAGCTCGACGAAATTCCCGATACCGGTCAGCCGGTCATCTTCTCCGCGCACGGCGTGCCAAAATGCGTGCCGGAAGCTGCGGCAGCCCGCAATCTCTTCTATCTTGATGCCACATGCCCCTTGGTCTCCAAGGTTCACAAGGAAGCGATGCTGCACCACCGCCGAGGCCGGGAAATCGTTCTGATCGGGCACCGCGGACACCCGGAAGTCGAAGGCACGATGGGCCAGCTGCCGGCCGGTGCGGTGCAACTCGTGGAGACGGTCGCCGACGCGAAGCGCTTCCAGCCACGCGATCCGGCAAGGCTTGCCTGGATTACCCAGACGACCCTCTCCGTCGACGACACCGCCGATATCGTCGCCGTCCTGGAACACCGGTTTTCAGACATCGTTCGCCCCCACAAGGATGACATCTGCTATGCGACCACCAATCGCCAGGAAGCGGTGAAGGCCGTGGCGCCCGGCGTCGCGGCGATGATTGTCGTCGGCGCGCCCAATTCATCCAACTCCCAGCGCTTGCGGGAGGTCGCTGAACGCGCCGGCTGCGCCAGGGCCGTGCTTATCCAGCGCGCCGCCGATATCGACTGGGCGGACTTCTCGAATATCCGGACACTCGGCGTGACGGCCGGCGCTTCTGCGCCCGAAACGCTGGTCGAGGAGGTGATCGAAGCCTTTGCCGCCCGCTATCATGTGACGGTCGAGACCGTCACGACCGCAGATGAGGATGTGATGTTCATGCTGCCCAAGTCGCTGCGCGACACGGCTGCCTGATCTGCGATCGCCATGGCCGTATATACCGATGTTTCCGACACCGAGCTCGGCGCTTTCCTGGCAGCCTATGATCTTGGATCGATGCTGGCGTTCAAGGGCATTGCCGAGGGCGTGGAGAATTCCAACTATCTGCTTCATACCGATGCCGGCTATTTCATCGTGACGCTCTATGAAAAGCGTGTCGATGAGGCTGATTTGCCCTTCTTTCTCGGCCTCATGGAGCATCTCAACGGACAAGGCATTTCCTGCCCGCTGCCGGTTCGCGCCCGCGACGGCAAAGCGCTTCGCCGCCTTGCCGGCCGCCCGGCTGTCATTGTTGGTTTTCTCGACGGCATGTGGGTGCGGCGGCCGAAACCGGCCCATTGCGCCGCCGTGGGAATGGCGCTCGCCGCCATGCACGAAGCAGGAAAGGGATACGCCCTGCGCCGGGAAAATGCGCTCTCCCGGGATCATTGGCGCGGCCTGTTCCAGCCCGCGCGAGACGCCGCGGATACGGTAAAACCGGGCCTCGCCGCGTTGATAGACGGCGAGCTTGACGCATTGGACAGGCTCTGGCCGGGGGATCTGCCGGAAGGCATTATCCATGCCGATCTTTTCCCGGACAATGTGTTCTTCCTGAAAGACAAACTGTCGGGCGTGATCGACTTTTATTTCGCCTGCAACGACAGCCTTGCCTACGATATCGCCATTTGCCTGAATGCCTGGTGCTTCGAACCCGACAGCAGCTTCAACGTCACCAACGCGCGGGCGCTCCTGAATGCCTATCAGGCCGGCCGGCCGTTGACGGAAGCCGAGCGCGATGCCCTGCCGGTTCTGGCGCGCGGCGCGGCCCTGCGATTTCTTCTGACCCGGCTCCATGACTGGCTGGCGGTCCCCGACGGTGCGCTGGTGACGCCGAAGGATCCGATGGAATATGTCACCAAACTTCGGTTCCACCAGAATGTGGCAAGCGCAGCCGACTATGGGATCGATCTGTAGATGACGGAAAACGACCGGATCACTGTCCACACCGATGGCGCATGCTCCGGCAATCCCGGCCCCGGCGGGTGGGCGGCAATCTTGCAGTTCAGGGGCCGTGAGCGGGAACTGTCGGGCGGCGACGTTTTGACCACCAACAACAAAATGGAGCTGACCGCCGCCATTGAGGCTCTGCGGGCGCTGAAACGCCCCTGTACCGTCGACCTCTATACCGATAGCACATATGTTCGCGACGGCATCACGTCGTGGATCGACAGATGGAAGGTCAACGGCTGGAAAACCGCCGCGAAAAAGCCGGTCAAGAATGCCGAACTCTGGCAGGCGCTCGAAGCGGAAATGGCCCGCCATGACGTGACGTGGCACTGGGTCCGCGGCCACGCCGGCGATGACTTGAACGAACGGGCCGATCAGCTCGCCAGGGAGGCAATGGCGCCCTACAAGGTTCTGTAGCCGCTCAAGATCCCGACGGTCGGCGCCGTCCATCGTGAACCGGGTGAAGTCAACGGCTAGTCGCCGATCTTTACCGATCGAGCAATGGCCTGACCGGTTGTCGCGGCGACGAACCGGAACATTTGGCCTGTTGCCGTCGCGCCTTTGGGCATGCCCTCCAGGGCTTGCGTGAATATCCGCGTTGTCCCCTCGCGTGACACGAACTCGGGTTGCTGGAGATACCAGCCCGCCGGGGGTACGGAAAACAGGTCGGCCTGTTCGTCATCAGGAACCACAACGCGTATGGTGAGCTTGTCTTGAGCGGTTTGCGAAACCGCCAGGTCAAATTGGCCGGGCACCGGCCGGCCCGGCAGGCTGGCGCGGGACTGGTCGATCGAAATCCGTGCCAGCGGCGTATCCGCCATGCCCGGTGTGAATGTAAGCCGGGCGTCGGATTTCACGGGGATACAGATCGTATCGCACACGCCGTAAAAGGCGTTGACGGCCAATTCGACAGCTTCGCCGGGCCGTTTGGGTTGGATGGCAAGCGGAAACACCACCTGGTCGAAATAGACCAACGAGAGGCCGCCTTCTTCGTCAACATATCTTTGCGGCACCGGCCATTCGACATCGACGGTCTTTATGTTTTTTGACGCGGAGAAATCGAAAAGTGGCGGAACACCCACATCGCCGGGAACACGCCAGTAGGTGTGCCACCCGCGGTCCATCTGGATTTCGATGCCGCCGGCCAGCGCACCCGACGGCATATCCGCCAGCAGGAGGCGGAACCGCGATGCATGGTCGACAACCCACTCCGATTCCGCGGCGACCAGTGGCTGCGGAACCGCAAGCCCAACGAAAGCGAGTGCCAGCAACGGCTGCCTGAGTTTGAATTTCATGCGACCCATATAGTCCAGCTTCGTTGTCAAATCTCGAATGGAAAAGTGACATCACTTCATATGGTCGTGAAGGCCGTGCCAACTTGCCGCTTGTTTGCTGGTGCCCGGCAACGCTAATAAATCCCATGGCCGAACAACCGCCGGGTTCAAAAATCTTGCCCCACGATCCGGGCGCCCCCAAATCCGGGTATCTGAGTGGACGTGTCCTGATCGCCATGCCGCAAATGGCCGACGAGCGTTTTGCCGGCAGCCTGATCTATCTGTGCGCACATTCCGAAGACGGTGCGATGGGCATTGTCGTCAACCGAATTTTGCATGATCTGGACTTCGCCGAACTGCTGCGGCAGTTGGAGATTGATATTCCCGAAGATCGCCTGCCGGCGACTGACAAAATCCGCATTCACCGCGGCGGACCGGTGGAGACCGGCCGGGGATTCGTTCTTCACACGTCCGACTATGCGGCGGAGAAGGCAACCTTGGAGATTTCCGACGGGATCAGCCTGACGGCGACCCTGGACATATTACGCGCCATCGCCGTTGGATCCGGGCCGGAGAAGATGCTCCTTGCGCTCGGTTATGCCGGTTGGGCACCAGGTCAGCTGGAAGGCGAAATCCAGGCAAACGGCTGGTTGATCTGCGATTCCGATTCGGCAATCTTGTTCGACAACGAAGTCGACGAACGCTATGGGCATGCGCTCGGCAAACTGGGTATCGATCCGGGGATGCTGTCGATGGAGGGCGGCCACGCCTGAAACGTGTTAACCGGTCCGGGCGACCGTCTGGCTGTTGCGAAAGAGCTGTGTCACCGCGCCTGCCGAGATCGGCTTGCCGAAAAGGAAGCCCTGCCCGAACTCACAGCCGAGGCCGATCAGCTCGTCGGCCTCACCCTCCGTTTCCAGGCCTTCGGCGACAACGCTCAAGCCGAGGTCGTGGGCCAGCGACACGATTGATCTCAGAATCACCGGGCGGGTTGCCGAGCCGTTGGGGCGCACGAACGAGCGGTCGATCTTGAGCGTATCGAAGGGGAAGCGCTGCAGATAGGCCAGAGAGGAATGGCCGGTGCCGAAATCGTCGAGCGCCAGGCCGGCGCCCAGTTCGCGAATCCGGCCGAGCACCTTTGCCGCGAATTCCGGATTGCGCATGACCAGCGATTCGGTGATTTCCAGCTTTAGTGTTTCCGGTGCAACTCCGGAGCGGGCCAAAACGGATTTCACGTCATTGATCAGGTCATGGCGCAGCAGCTGCACGCTCGAAACATTGACGGAGACGAAGGGCAGGGTTCCCTCGTAGACTTCGTTTTGCCAAATGGCCAGATCGCGGGCCGCCCGTTCCAGCGCGAACACACCGAGTTGCACGATCAGGCCGCTTTCTTCGGCGACCGGAATAAACTCCGCGGGCAATACGATGCCCCGGTCGCTGTGCTCCCAGCGCAGGAGCGCCTCGTACCCGGCCACCGATCGGTCCTCCAAGTCCACAATCGGTTGATACACCAGTTGCAGTTCGCCGGCGTCAAGCGCTTCGCGCAGTTCCTCTTCCAGGTTGCCTTCGCCCTCCCGCGCGCCCAGGGACGGCCGGAACGTCTCCATGCGTCCCCCGCCCAGCTTCTTGGCGTGGAAACACGCCGCGTCGGCTTGGCGAAGCATTTCATCCGCGCGCAGGCCGTCTTCCGGTATGGTCACGCCGATGGAGGCGGAAAGGAAGACATCCTGTTCGCCAATGGAGATGGGCGCCTTGAGCGCCTTTGTGATCTCGTCGGCAAAAGCGAAGATCTGCGCCCGGCCGGTCTCCGACAGGATGACGACCGCAAACGAATCGCCATGCAGTCGGGCCAACGTATCCTGGCTTCGCAGCATGCGTGACAGCCGGCGGGAGATGGCCAGCAGCACCGAGTCGCCGACTGAATGCCCGTGGTTTTCGTTGATGGTCTTGAAGTCATCGATATCGAGCACCAGCAATGACGGCTTGGCGGCGTCTTCGACCATCCATCGGGTCAGGGCCTGTTCCAGCCGGTCAAGCGCGAGTTCGCGATTGGGCAGGCCGGTGAGATTGTCAAAGATGGAATCATGCAACAGGCGTTCTTCGGCGATTTTTGCATCGGTGACATCGGCAATCGTGCCCGTGCACCGCATGACTTCGCCGTCGGAGCCGACGATCGGCCGTGCCTTGAGCGAGAACCACAGGAAATGCCCGTCGGCGGAACGCAGCCGGAATGCCTGGTCGATCCGCCCCCGGCGCTTGTTGACCAGTGTATCCAGCACGGTCCGAAACCGCTCCCGGTCGGCGGGGTGGATAATCGCCAGCCAGTTCCGTGCCGGACCTTCCAGCGCTCCGCGCTTGATACCCAGCATTTTTTCCACATCCCGCCCGACCTCAATCCGGTCGCGGGCGACATCCCAGTCCCAGATTGCGTATCCCGCACCAACAAGGGCAAGCGCTTTTTGTTCCGCGTCGCTGATCAGGCCCTGCGCCAGCGCGCCGCCGGCAAAAGCATGCTGCATGATCGTGAAGGCGATTAGCATGAGCAGCAAAACGAGCCCGCCCGCCAGCGCCGGCTGAACGGTGGGATTGTCCGCGGATCCGATGGCGGCCAGCCAGAACGCGCCAACCCAGAACACAAGAACGAGCCAGGTCGGGATGAGCATGATCGCGCGGTCGTAATTGTGAAGCGCGAGATAGATCACGACGATCAAACCGATGAAGGCCGTAGCGCCCATGGATATGCGGGCGATTCCCGCCGCGACGGACGGATCAATGACGATGACGCCGGCGAGGATCGCCAGTCCCAGTAGCCACGCAAATGCAATATGGCTGTAGCGCACATGCCAGCGATGCAGGTGCAAATAGGTATAGAGGAAAACCACGATGCCGCCGGCCAGCAGCACTTCCGTCGCCGCCCGCCACTCCGGATTGGTTGCCGGCGCGATGTCGAAGGCGGCGTCCAGGAAACCGAAGTCGATAGCGACATAGGCAAGCACGGCCCAGGCAAGCGCCGCCGTCGCCGGAAACATGGCCGTGCCCTTGACCACGAACAGGACGGTCAGAAACAGCGCCAGAAGCCCGGCAATTCCCAGCACGATGCCCCGATACAGCGTGTAGCTGTTCACGTTGTCCGTATAGGCATCCGGTTCCCAAAGGTGAAATTGCGGCAGGTTCGGGGTCTGAAGTTCCGCAACGAACGTGACGATCGCGCCCGGATCAAGGGTGATACGGTAAATATCATGCTGGGAATTCTCGATCCGTTCGGGCGGGAAGCCCTCGCTGGGCGTGATCGTCAAAATGCGTTGCGATCCAAGATCGGGCCAGATCAGCTTTGAACCGGCCAGCCGGTAATTGGCGGACACCAGAAGACGGTCGATTTGTTCGTTGGAATCGTTGGCGAGCGCGAACACAACCCAGTCGGAAACGCCCGTGGACTGTTCTGAAGGCACCGTGATCCGCCGCACAATTCCATCGGCCGCCGGCGCTGTGGACACCTGAATCTTGTCGCCTTCGTTGAAATGGCGCTCAACGATCCGTGTCATGTCGATGGTCGTCGCATCGAGCGGAACGGAAATCGCCTCAAGCGCGATCGCCGGTCCGCCAGCCAACAGGCAAGCCACCAGCATCCAGAAGGTTCCGGTAAGAAAACGAAGGCGCAATGCGACAACTCCGCGGCACGAATTGAGCAATCTCTAATGGGGGATGTACATCATAACAAGCGAACAAATATGCCAGCATTTCGACAATCCCGCCGCTGTCTGCGGCGATGCACGTCTCCTGTCCGGTTTCAAGGCCGCGGATCGTCCGTCAAGAGGGCAAGGACGATGTGATCCTGCCACCGGCCGTTGATGCACACCAGCCCCCTGGCCATACCCTCGCGCTTGAATCCGGCACGGTCGAGCAGCCGCAGCGACGGGACATTGTGGGGAAGACACGCCGCAACCAACCGGTGGAGGTGCAGCGTGTCGAAGGCAAAGGGAATGACCGCCCGCAGGGCAGCGGACATGTAACCCTGCCGCGCGTGTTTTTGCCCGACCCAGTATCCGATCGTTGCCGATTGCGTCATCCCGCGCGCGACGTTGGACAGTGTTAAGCCGCCGACCAGAGAGCCGTCGCTGTCAAGATATATGAAGAACGGATAGGCCTGATCGGCGCGGATCTCCACCGCGTACCGCCGTATGCGCCGCCGGAAGGCGCCGCGAGTCAGGTCGTCAGCGGGCCAGATTGGCTCCCACGGTGTCAGGAATGCCCGGCTTTCGCCACGCAGGGCCGCCCACTGTGCGTAGTCGTTCAGCGATGGTGTCCGCAGGTGAACGCCCTCACCTGAAAGGATCGGTCCTTCGTCCGGTGTTGTGCTAGCCCGCAAAAAGACCATGCTCGGCCCCATCCGCTGCTCGACCGGATATTCCAAGCCGGGACGTGATCGCGTCAAGGCCCGGCAATCCGTTTAGCGGCCCGACTGCAGCCAGTGTCGGCGGCGACGCCAGGATTCGTCTCGCCAGTGCCTCGATATCGCTGCACTGCACGGCCTCGATACGTTCCACAATATCGTCCAGGCTCATGGGTCGTCCGTATATCTGCATGTGACGGGCCATCTGCCCGGCGCGGGCGGCCGGGCTTTCCAGCGTCATAAGCAAGCCGGCGCGCATTTGAGACTTGGCCCGCCGAAGTTCGTCTTCGCCAACAGAATCGCTCATCTTCAGCGCCTCGTCCAGAATGACGGGGACAAGGTCGCCGACGTCGTCCTGAGAGGTCGCCGCGTGGATTCCGAACAATCCGGCATCGGCAAATGGCCATTGGAAAGCATAGATCGAATAGCAAAGACCCCGGGCCTCACGCACCTCCTGAAACAGCCGCGATGCCATGCCGCCGCCCATGATAGCCGACAGGAGCTGCCCGGCATATAGATCGCCGGATCGATAGGATGGGCCTTCGAACCCGATAACGATCTGCGCTTCCTGCAGCGGCCGTTCTTCCAGTTTGGCGCCGCCGAGATATCGTCCGGCCTCCGGTTGCGGTCCATCTTCGGACGCAAAGCCGGAGAAGGTTTCCCGCGCCAGCTCCACGACCCGGTCATGATCCAGGCGGCCCGCCGCCGATATCACCAGGTTCGGACCGCGATAATGGGCATTGAGAAAACGCCGCAGGTCGCTTTCGCCGAACCGTTCCACCGATTCCGGCGTGCCCAGGATCGGCCGCCCGATCGCCTGGTCTGGAAAAGATGCCGCCTGAAAGAGATCGAACACCCGGTCTTCCGGCATATCGGCGGCCGCGCCGATTTCCTGCTGAATTACATGTTTCTCCCGGCGAAGCTCATCGGCCTCGAAGACCGAATTTGCCAGGATGTCGGAGAGGACCTCGATTCCGAGGGCCAGATCGTCATGGAGCAGGCGAACATAGTAGGCGGTGTTTTCAACGCTCGTTGCCGCGTTGACTTCGCCGCCGGCAGCTTCGATCGCCTCGGCGATGTCGCGGGCGCTGCGCGTTTTCGTCCCCTTGAATGCCATGTGTTCAAGCAGATGGGAGATTCCATGATCCGCCGGCCCCTCCGACCGGGCGCCTGCCTGCACCCACGTTCCAAGCGCGATGCTTTGCAGGTGTGTCATGTCGTGCGTAACGACATGAACGCCGTTTTCGAGCCGGCTGACATTCACGCTCATGAGACCTCCGCGGACATATTTGCCCGTTGCCCGGACCCATGCTCGATGGCGTTCTTTACGATATCCAGTTCCGCCGGCAACACCTGGTAGTCTTCCGGTCGTTCGAGGAGGTCACCGCACCAGTCCGGCAGGGAAGGGGATTGCCCGGTGCTCGCCGCCACCGCATCCGGGAACTTCGCGGGGTGAGCCGTGGCAAGCGAAATCATCGGCACGCCGGGTTTTCGCAATCGTCGGGCGACGGACAGGCCGACCGCGGTGTGCGGATCGACGATTTCGCCGGTCAACCGATGCATGTCCCGCATCATCTGCGCCGTTTCGTCTTCGTCGCATGTGCCCGACGAGAAGGTTGCCTGCAGCGACCTTGCGCACCGTGTGCTCAGGGAGAAGGATCCGGATTGCGCCAGACCGGCCATTTGACGGCGGACGGCCTCCGCATCGCGATCCTGGCAGTCGAACAGGAACCGTTCGAAATTTGAGGACACCTGGATATCCATCGATGGTGACCAGGTTTCATGCACGCGCCGGGTTTCGTAGCGGCCGGTCTGCACGGTCCGGTGCAGGATGTCATTGATGTTTGTGGCAATGACCAGTTTGTCGATCGGCAGGCCCATTTTCTTGGCGGCATAACCGGCGAAGATGTTTCCGAAATTGCCCGTCGGCACGGTGAAGGAAACCGGTCGGTGCGGTGAACCAAGGGATGTGCCCGCGGCGAAGTAGTAGACGATCTGGGCGACGATTCGCCCCCAGTTGATGGAATTGACACCCGACAGGCCGACTCGCTGCCGAAAAGCCGTGTCGCCGAACAGGTTTTTGACCAACGCCTGGGCATCGTCGAAATTGCCTTCAATGGCGATGGCGCGGACATTGGATTCCGTCGCCGTTGTCATTTGTCGCCGCTGCACGGACGACACCCGTCCATCGGGGAAGAGGATTGCGATATCAACCCGTTCGCGCCCGCGGAAGGCCTCGATTGCCGCGCCGCCTGTGTCTCCGGAAGTCGCACCGACAATCATCGCCCGTTCGTCGCGTGCGTTGAGAATGTGGTCCATCAGCCGCGCCAGGAATTGCAGGGCGACATCCTTGAATGCGAGCGTCGGGCCGTGAAAAAGCTCCATCAGGAAATGATTGGCATCAATCTGCTTCAGCGGCACGACGGCCGGATGCCGAAACGTTCCGTAGGCCTCGTCTATGATCGCCTTGAGATGATCGCAGCCGCCGGTTTCCTCGGCAACCAGCATATCGGCGCTGTCCACGAATCGGGAGATGACCGTATGCGCCAGGTCCGTATAGGACATCCGGCCCATGGCAATCATGTCGTCTTCGGAAAAGACCGGCCATGCCTCCGGCACGTATAGGCCGCCGTCCGGGGCGAGGCCGGACAGGACGGCATCGCTGAAGCCCAGTGCCGGTGCTTCGCCGCGGGTCGAAATATAACGCAACTTGGGCGTGCTCCCGAAATTCTCCGGTCAACCTACCTTCGCCCCGCCGCCGCGGCAAGCTGCCCCTTGTCCCTGGCCGGCATTCGGTTAAACAGCCAGCCATGATGATCATATTTGACTGTGACGGAGTTCTGGTCGACTCCGAATATATCGCCGCGCAAGTCGACAGCGAGCTCTTCGCCGAACTCGGGATAGATATTGGGCCGGAGGAGGTTGCGGCGCGCTTCTCCGGAATGACTTCAACGGAAATCTTTGCATCGGTGGAGGCTGAATATGGCCGCGCCGTGCCAGATGACATGACCGAGCGTTCCGACAGGGAGCTCGATGTCCGACTTGCGCGGGAAGTGGAAGGCGTCGCCGGCGTTCACGACATGCTGGATCGACTGGATCATGCCAGGTGTATCTGTTCAAATTCATCGGGTGCGCGTCTTAAAACCACGCTGACACGCACCCGCCTGTGGGACCGGTTCCGCCCCTATGTTTATTCGGCGCGCGAGGTGCGCGAAGGCCGCGGCAAGCCCGCCCCGGACGTTTTTCTTCATGCCGCGGAGATGTTGCAGACACCGGTTGCCGATGTGATTGTGGTTGAGGATTCCGCCCACGGAATCGGCGGCGCCGTCGCCGCGGGAATGCGCGTGATCGGATTTACCGGTGGCCGCCATTCCTGGCCCGGCCACGCCGAATCCCTGATGGATGCCGGCGCACTGACCGTTGTCCGGCGGCATGCGGACATTGTCCAGACGATCGATGCCATGGCAAATTGGCGCGAGTCCGTATAACGGAGCCGGCTATCATCCCCGCGCAAAAACCGCGGTCCCCGTCGCGACGTCGCCTCAGGCCGGTGGGCCGTCTGTGGAAAGCGCCAGTGTGCGGCTGATTTCGGTGAGTGTTCGGCCGGATTCCGCCATCCATTGATTGAAGGCATCCTGCACGTGCCGCATCGCTCCGGCCGATGTCGCCGGTTTGTCGATGACACCGGCGGCAATGAGTGCCGCCGTCACGTCCCGCGACAGAATGAACGCGTCCTTGCCGGAGAAACGAAGAAAGTACTGAGCGGTCATGCCACCCAGCCGGCTTCCGCGTTTCTTCAGTATGTCCAGAAGCCCCACCTGGTCGTCTGCCGGATACTCGGCGAAAAACCGGGCTGCGCTGCCATGCGCCTTCGCAAGGTCTGTCAGGAAGACGGCGTTTTCGCGCACCGTCCGGATCTTCTGCGGATTGCGAACGATCCGCGTGTCCTTTGAAAGTCGATCGAGATCTTCATCGGTCGCCATCGCCCAGCGTGCCGGCGCGAATTCCTCAAACGCGTCTTCAAATCCTGCCCATTTGGCTTCGATGACCTTCCAGTTGAAGCCGGCCTGGAAGATACAGCGGGTCATGGTCGACAGCCATCGGTCGTCGGGGATCCTGGCGAGTTCTGCCGGTGATTTGGGCGATTGATCCGCCAGCCGGGCCGCCAGCGCCTGCGCACCGTGACGCGCCGCGGCCCGCGAGTAGATTTCGGCAAAGCTCTGCACCAGTCCGTCCCGCGTTTATTCGGCTGCTTCTTCACATGGCGCCGGCTGCGTCCATTTCAAGACCGGTTTGCGGGCGGCGAGCGTCTCGTCGAGACGTTTCCGGGGCGCAAAGCGCGGGGCTTGCGCAAATCGGTCGCGGTTACCCTCCTTGGCGGCGAATACGAGGTCACGCAAGGTTGCGATGAACAGATCGAGGCTGGCACGCGATTCCGATTCCGTCGGCTCGATCAGGAGCGCACCGTGGACGACAAGCGGAAAATACATGGTCATGGGATGATAGCCCTCGTCGATCATCGCCTTGGCGAAATCGAGCGTTGTAACGCCGGTCTCTTTCAGGAAGGAATCGTCGAACAGCACTTCGTGCATGGAGGGGTGGTCGGGGTAGGGCAGGGTCATGATGTCCGCCAGGCCGGCGCGGATGTAGTTGGCGTTGAGCACGGCATCCTCCGATGCCTGCCGCATGCCATCGGCCCCGTGGGAGAGCATCCAGGCGAGCGCCCGGACGAACATGCCCATCTGCCCGTGAAATGCGGTCATCCGACCGAAACTGTCTGCTGCCTCCGGCGCCGTTTCGGATTCGATCATCACATGACGCCCGTCTTTCCGGGTGACGAACGGCAACGGCGCATAGCGCGCCAGCGCCTGCGAAAACACCACCGGCCCGGCACCGGGGCCGCCGCCGCCATGGGGCGTGGAGAAGGTTTTGTGCAGGTTGATGTGCATGGCATCGACGCCAAGATCGCCCGGCCGCGCCTTGCCCATGATGGCGTTGAGATTGGCTCCATCGCAATAGAAATAGCCACCCGCCGCATGCACCACATCGGCGATTCCCGCCACATCCGGCTCAAACAGGCCGCAGGTATTGGGATTGGTGAGCATGATGCCGGCGATTTCACCCGGATGGGCATCGACAAGCGCCTGCGCTGAAGCCGGATCCACCGTGCCGTCGGGCCGTGCCGGCACGTCCAGCACGCCATAGCCGAGCAGCGCGGCCGTCGCCGGATTTGTGCCGTGGGCCGATTCCGGCACAAGCACATATTTGCGGTTTTCTCCGCGCGCCGAAAGCGCCGCCTTGATTGCCATCATTCCGCACAATTCGCCATGTGCCCCCGCCTTGGGCGACATCGCCACCGATGTCATGCCGGTGATGGTGGTCAGCCACCCGGCCAGTTCCTCGATCAGTCGCAACGCGCCCTGTACCGTGGATTGGGGCTGCAGTGGATGGATATCCGCGAAGCCGGGAAGCCGCGCCATCGCCTCGTTGAGCCGCGGGTTGTGCTTCATCGTGCACGAACCCAAAGGATACAGGCCCATGTCGATGGCGTAGTTTTTCTGTGACAATCGCACATAGTGGCGAACCGCTTCCGGTTCTGAAAGGCCGGGCAAATTGATCGCCGCCTTGCGCCCATGCGCACCGATCCGCGGCTTTGCATTGTCGACCGCTTCGATGTCGACGCCGCAATTTTCCGTTCGCCCGATCTCGAATGTCAGGGGTTCCTCGATCTGCAGCGCCCGGTTCCCGGTGAAGGTGGCGCGCTGCTGCGCATCGGTGTCGGTGTCCGGTCGTGTCGGGCGGCCCTGGTCATTAATCATTGCACCACCTCCCGCAAGGCGTCCGCATAGGCCGCGATGTCGTTTTGGGTCACCGTTTCCGTCGCTGCGACAATTAGAAGATCATCAACGTCGCCGTGTTCCGGCTCCAGCCGCGAGACCGGGACGCCGGCCAGAATATTGCGCGCCGCCAGGGTCCGCACCACATCGCGCGCCGGCTTTGGCAGACGAATTGTGAATTCGTTGAAAAATGCATGATTGATCACGTCGACGCCGGGAACGGCGGCCAGCGCGTCGGCCAGTTGGCAGGCACGCGCATGATTGGCCTCGGCCAGTTTCCGCAAACCTGCTTCACCCAGCAGCGTCATGTGGATGGAAAAGGCCAGGCAGCAGAGGCCGGAATTCGTGCAGATGTTCGACGTCGCCTTTTCCCGCCGGATATGTTGCTCGCGCGTGGAAAGGGTCAAGACGAAGCCGCGCTCGCCCGCCGCATCCACCGTTTCCCCGCAAAGCCGACCTGGCATCTGCCGGACATATTTCTGGCGGGTAGCGAAAAGTCCGACATAAGGTCCGCCGAATGTCAGCGGATTGCCGATCGATTGGCCTTCGCCGACGGCGATATCCGCGCCCTGGGCGCCCGGTGGCTCAAGGAGCCCGAGCGAAACCGCTTCGGTGAAGACGGAAACGAGCAGGGCGCCGTGGGCATGGGCTTTTTCGGCGATGGGCGCCAGGTCGATCAACTGTCCGTAGACGGACGGAGATTGAACAACCACGCAGGCCGTCTCGTCATCGATCGCCGCCAGAATATCTTCAGAACCCGTCGGATCCGGTGGCAGGGCAACAACCGTCCCGCCATTCATCGTCGACAGGGAGTCAATGACCTGTCGGTAGTGCGGGTGCAGGCCGCCGGAGATCACGGCCTTGTCGCGCCGGGTCAGGCGGTGCGCCGTCAAGACGGCTTCGCCGGTCGCCGTCGATCCGTCATACATCGACGCATTGGCGACATCCATGGCCGTCAGGTTTGCCACCTGTGTCTGGAACTCAAACAGGCTTTGGAGCGTGCCTTGGGTGATTTCCGGCTGGTAGGGCGTATAGGAGGTGAGGAACTCTGATCGTTGAATGATGTGGTCGACGCTCGCCGGAATATGATGCCGATAGGCGCCCGCACCGACAAAAAACGGTCCCGACCCGGCCGGCCGGTTTTCGCTTGCTAATGCGGACAGATGCCGCGCCACGGCCATTTCCGATTTGTGATCGGGCAGGTCGAGCGGCGCATCGAGCAGCTTGTCGGCCGGGACGCCTGAAAACAGGTCGTCAATCGCGCCGACGCCGATCGCCGCCAGCATGTCGGCGCGGTCCTGCCCAGTATGTGGAAGATAACGCATCGGTGTCATTCGCCCCGCAATTATTGGTTGTCGACAAATGTCTTGTACGCGCCGGCGTCCATGAGATTTTCGGTTTCGCTGGCGTCGGTCATTTTGATTTTCAGGAACCAGCCATCCTTTTCCGCCGACGCATTGACCGTATCCGGCGCATCGTTCAGCACCTCGTTAACGGCGACGACCTCGCCGGAAACTGGCGCATAGATTTCGCTTGCCGCCTTGACCGATTCCACGACCGCGGCTTCATCACCTTTGGCGAGGGTTTTGCCGGTATCGGGAAGTTCGACGAACACCACGTCGCCGAGCTGTTCGGCGGCGTAGGTGCTGATTCCGATCGTTGCAACGTCGCCGTCGACGTCGATCCATTCATGCTCCTCGGAATATTTCAGTGCCATCGCAGGGTCTCCTCCAAAGGTCGGTCCGGTTTTCAAACAATGATCGTGTTGCGTTAACGCTTGTAATTGCTGGGTACGAAGGGCATGGCGGCAATCTTCGCCGGTTCGGGTCCGCGGCGGGCGGCCACCATGACAGGTGTTCCGGTCGCGGCGTGCGCGGGATCGACATAGCCCATCGCTACCGGTCCGCCGACGGTGGCGCCGAAGCCGCCGGAAGTCACCGTACCGATCTCCGTATCGCCATCTTCGCCATCGGCAGCCAGTATCATCGCCCCCTCGCGCACCGGCGCCCGCCCTTCCGGCCTGAGGCCGATCCGCTTGCGCAGCGGTCCGTCCGCCAACTCGCTCAGAATCCGCTCCGCGCCAGGGAAATCGGCGGCTTCCCGTCGCGCCTTTGAGATCGCAAATGCAAGTCCGGCCTCCACCGGCGACGTGGTTTCGTCGATATCGTGCCCGTAGAGCGGCAGGCCGGCTTCAAGACGAAGCGAATCCCGCGCGCCAAGCCCGACCGGTTTGACCATGGCGTCGGAAAGCAAGGTCCGCGCCACTTTTTCAACAGCGTCCGCGGCGACTGAAATCTCAAAACCGTCTTCACCGGTGTAGCCGGAACGGGAGAGATGACAGTCCACGCCGTCCACTGTCGAACGAATCGCCGTCATGAACGTCAGCGAGGTTGCCGCCGGGCAGTGTTTGGCAAGCACCGCCTCCGCGGCCGGCCCTTGCAACGCCAGAAGCGCCCGGTCGTCGGCCTTGTCGAATGTCACGCCGCCGGGCAGGCGTTCGGCGATAAAGGGATCGTCCACATCTTTGCGCCCGGCATTGACCACCACCAGCAGTTGGCCCCCGACGGATGCGTGCGCGGGCCGGGTGACAATCAGATCATCGACAATCCCGCCGCCCTCGTTGAGCAAAACCGTGTAGCGCATGCCGCCGGGCTTGAGCGACGTGAATAGTCCCGGGGTAAAGGCTTGAACCGCCCGCGCAACCGTTTCATGGTCCGGCCCTGTGATCGACCGCTGGCCCATATGGGACACATCGAACAGCCCGGCATTGGTTCTTGTCCAGGCGTGTTCCGCCAGGATGCCCTCGAACTGAACCGGCATCTCGTAGCCGCTGAACGGGACCATTCGGCCGCCATGCTCCAGGTGCAGCGCGTGAAGCGGCGTGGTTTTCAGGGTATCGGACTGGCTTGCCATGGACGCGCTCCGTGATCGGGTTTCGGCATGGCGGAGCGCAAGCTTGGAAAAGCAAGCCCCACCACGCCCCCTCTGTCACGGAACCTGAGAGATTCCCGGACGGTTCGCTGCCCGGTTACTCCTTCGGTAGGCCGGCATTCCCGTTCGTCCGGGACCGGCCGCTTTCCAGAGCGCCATTCGCCATCACGGTCCGGATGCCTGAGAGTTTCCGGGGCGGTTGCTCCTTCGGCGTTCGGTTCACGCAGGTTTTGCGAACCGAAACTCTCCCGCGAGGCGGTCTCTTGTGTCGGGCCATGGCAGTGCCCGCCACCTTGATAGGACGAGGCCCGGAACATTGCAACCATCGCCGCCCGGCCGAAGACGACCGATGCGGGGCGCCGGCGCCACTTGAGGGTCAGCCATCTTCGTCGCTTGAGCCAAGCGCGACATAGATGAAATAGTTGCGCTCCCCGCCCGGCGCCGGCACCTTGACCGAAAAGACCTGCGAAAACGGCGAAGACGGCGGCGCGCCGATCGTCGCATCGATAATGTAGTCAGCCGCCGCCAGGGCACCTTCCTGGTACTTTTCCACCTCGATGCGGAGCGGGATGGATACCGGCCCCTGAACCGCCTTCGGACCGGAAAGGATACGGCCGGAGACGCCAACCTTCAGGTTCATGTTTCCCTGGGTGTCGTAAATACATTCGCGCGCCGTTTCCTGGATTGAGGCCTGCCACACGACATAAGCCGGATCGTCCTCAAATCCTTTGGTGTAGCGGCGCACATGTTGGTTGCCCGCGCGAATGCGCAGTTCCGGGCAGTAGTTTGTCCCGACCAGCTTCTGGAGGGCGGCGAATTCCTCGTCGGCCTGTTGCTGATCGACCACCGGATCGGCTTTCTCGCCGCGACCGAAGCCCAGGCCGCCGAACTTGCCAAATCCACCAAGCCCGCCACCGGCTGTGCAACCGGTCAAGATTGCGATGAGGCCGAAGCCTGCGAGCCGCCGGAAAACCCGCGGCAAGGGAGATGTGGTTGGTTCGCGCATTGATGCCAGTCCTGATTGTTGGGCGTCTATATCAGCAGCTGCGTACGAATTTAAGGCCGGATATTCGGATCGATTGCGGGCGCGTTTACATTCTTTTCACCACACTCGGTAACCATACGTGCGTTCAAGTGGAGTGAGTTGCGTATGCGTGCCAGTTCCGCCACCGGCGTTTCCGCGTCGGTCACCAGCCCGAAATCCGATCATGGCCTGCCCCTGAACACAGTGCTGAAGGGGGATTGCGTCAGTGCGCTTGAGGCATTGCCTTCCGCGAGCGTCGATCTCGTGTTCGCCGACCCGCCGTACAATTTGCAGCTTGCCGGAGAACTCCATCGGCCCGACCAATCCCGTGTCGATGCCGTCGATGACGATTGGGATCAGTTCGACACGTTTGCCGCCTACGACGATTTTACCCGCGCCTGGCTGCTTGCCTGCCGCCGCGTCCTCAAGCCGGACGGAACGCTCTGGGTGATCGGATCCTACCACAACATATTCCGGGTTGGAGCCATCCTTCAGGATCTCGGCTTCTGGATCCTGAATGACATTGTCTGGCGCAAGACCAATCCCATGCCGAACTTTCGCGGTCGTCGATTCGCCAATGCGCATGAGACGCTGATCTGGGCCGCGCCGCGCCAGTCGGCGAAGAAATACACATTCAACTACGACGCCCTGAAAGCCTTCAACGACGACCTCCAGATGCGTTCGGACTGGAACCTGCCGATCTGCACCGGCGATGAGCGGCTAAAAGAGGCCGACGGCCAGAAAGTGCACCCGACCCAGAAACCGGAATCGTTGCTTTACCGGGTGCTTCTGTCGACATCCGAGCCCGGCGATGTGGTCGTGGACCCGTTCTTTGGCACCGGCACGACCGGCGCTGTTGCCAAACGGCTCGGTCGGAACTTTATCGGCGTTGAGCGCGAGCAGACCTATATCGACCACGCGCTCAGGCGGATTGCCGCCGTCGATACGCAAGAGGCTGATGTGCTGAAGGTGGTGCAGGGCAAGCGAGCCGCCCCGCGTGTGCCCTTCGGCAACCTGATCGATGCGGGATTGATGACGGCGGGAACGGCCCTGCGCTCGCCGCGCGGCGACATAACGGCCACGGTTCGCGCCGATGGTTCGCTGGTCGCACGTCACGACGGCAATGAATTCGAGGGCTCCATTCACAAGGTGGGCGCCCGCGTTCAGGGCCAGGATGCGTGCAATGGCTGGACATACTGGCATTGCGAGGTCGACGGCCGCCAAGTCCCGATCGACGTCTTGCGCGATCGTGTCCGCAAGCTTGTTGCGGCCTGACCGGGATCGCTAGGGCAACGCCTCGTCAAAGACCGCGGAAACGAGTTGAAATTCGCCCAGATCGGTCTCCAGCCGGTCGGCGCCGGCGAATTGCAGTGCATGCCAGCCGAACGCCGTGGCCGCCTCGACATTCGTGGCATTGTCGTCGATGAACAATGTCTCCGACGGTTCAAGCTCGAATTCATCCGTGTGGTGGGCGAAGATCGCCGGATCCGGCTTGATTGTGCCGACCGCGCCGGAGACGGTGATCCCGCGCGGATAGTCGAGAAATTCGAACCGCCTGGCGGTGTCCTGGAATGTCTCGTCGTTGAAATTGGTCAGCAGCGTGACATCGATTCCCTGCGCGATCAGGCGTTTCAGGATCGTGACGGTGTCTTCGTGGGCAAACGGGATCATGTCGTCAAACCGGGCCCGATAGGCGCAAATGAGGTCGGTCAGGTCGGGATGGGCATCAATTAACGCCGCCTCGGCATCCTTCCACGACCGCCCCCTGTCCTGTTCGATGTTCCACGCCGGCGAACACACTTTTTCGAGGAACCATTGCCGGTCGCCGTCATCGGGGATCAGCGATCGGAACGGGATTTCCGGATCCCAGTGCAAAAGCACGCCGCCGATATCGAATACCACATGCCGAATTGGTGTCATGATCGGTTCACCGCCTGGTGTGAAGACGCTCCATGATTCACGGGTCCGCCGCGAGCCTTGCCGGCGAATCAAGTACGGATTTTATCACCTTTCGCATGACAGTCGGGAGCGCTTCCTCGTCGATACGGTTTACAGGTGCCCACCAGCACCCCGTTGGCGCCGGAGTTGACGCCGGAACCGTCGCGGTTTCAACGGACAAGGTAAGCGTGAAATGGGTGAATCCGTGGACGATTGACACCGGTAGGGCCTGCCAGTTGGACGCAAGCAGCGGCCGGGCGGCATCCGAATTGATCGCGGTGCCCGCATCCGCCGCCCGCCATGGCGTGCCGGGCACCTCGGCCATCCCGCCGAGCAGTCCTGTTGGCGGCCTTCGGCGAAGCAGCACGGCGCCATCCTCGCGAAGGGCCACATAGGCGATGCCGTGGCGCTGGGGCCGCGCCCGGCGCGCTGCCTTGACCGGATAGCCTGTCGGGTTGCCGTTTGCCCGCGCCGCGCATTCATTTTCCAGCGGGCAGCATCCGCACTGTGCCGATCTGGGCGCACACACCGTGGCGCCAAGGTCCATCAGCGCTTCCGCAAACTCGCCCGGCCGGCGCTCCGGGACCAGCGGCTCCAGCGATGCCCGGATCGCCTTTTTCGCCGCGGGCATCGGCGTATCGATGGCGAACAACCGCGAAACGACCCGCTCCACATTGCCGTCGACAACCGCGACGCTCCGATCGAATGCAATGGCCGCGATGGCCGCGGATGTGTAGGGGCCAATGCCGGGGAGCGCCTTGAGTTCGGCCGGATCGTCCGGGAAAACGCCCTTCCGGTCTGCCGCGATGATTTTTGCGCAAACGATCAGGTTTCGGGCCCGCGAATAGTATCCTAGCCCGGCCCAGGCGGCCATGACCGCATCCGGATCCGCAACAGCCAGCGCATGCACGGTGGGCCACCTGGCCATGAACCTGCGGAAGTAGGGGACAACGGCGGCAACGGTTGTCTGCTGAAGCATGACCTCCGACAGCCAAATCCGATAGGGATCGGGCCGGGCACCACGTTGCCGCGCCGCCGGACCGATCCGCCACGGCAATTCGCGGCCCCGGTCTTCATACCAGGCCAACAGGCGACTTGCGATTGCGTGCCGGCGCATTTGGTGTTTCCGCAGTTCCTTCCGATTTGCTATCTGTGCCTATACACCGTCCGGCCGCTGCCTGCCGCGACAATGGCGTCGTTTGCGACAGGAAGCCGCCGATGCGTGCCGATAAGGAGATTGCCATTGTCCCGACAGTTGCCAACGAGCGCGAAATCGCTCAACGAGCTGATCGGCAGCGCGTTGGAGCCGGCAGTGCGCAAGCGCGGCCTGGCCAGGGTCGATATTCTTTCCTGGTGGCCCGAAATCGTCGGTACGGCCTATGCCGGCAGCACGCGGCCGCATTCCATCAAGTGGCCGCGCGCGACGGGCGCCGATGCCGCGGTCCTGGTCGTTCGATGTGATCCTTCCGTTGCACTCCAGCTTGCCCATGAGCGCGACGCCATCCGCGACCGGCTCAACGGATTTCTCGGTTATCCGGCCATCGGTGATATCCGCATCGTTCAGCACCCGCTGCGTTCACTGCCGCCGCAGGAATCACCCGATGGAGATGTCGATCCGGAGGCCGTCCGGGCACTGGACCGGCGGCTCGATGGCATGGATCCGGGATTGCGCGATGCATTTCTGGCGTTCGGCAGCGCGGTGCTCGCGCGTTCGTGATGGGCTTGGTCTGGTTGCGAACACGTCGATCGGGCATGAACGCCCCAGCACGATGGGTGGCAATCGACATGGATTGCTTGCCGCGTGACACTATGTTTGAAGGGAAATCGGTGCCACAAACGGGGCTGGTTCCGCCACGGGACGCCTGGATTTCAGTCAAGTCAGACAAGGATGAGCCACAATGACACGATGCAATCGCCGCACCCTAATTTCCGCTGGCGGCAGCGCCCTCGCGCTGGCGGGCTTGTCCGCATCGTTTGCGCTTGTGCCGGCGCGGGGCCGGGCCCAGGAGGCCGTGCAGGTCGCCGATCTGCTGAAACCGAGCGCCCTGGGCGACCGGACACTGGGTGATGCCAATGCAGCGGTCTCGGTCGTCGAATATGCATCCATGTCGTGTCCGCACTGTGCGACATTTCACAAAGGAGCCTGGAAGCCGTTCAAGGAAAAATATGTCGACACCGGGCAGGTATATTTCGTGTTTCGCGAGTTCCCGCTGAATGCCCCGGCATATGCGGTGGCGATGCTGGCCCGGTGTGCGCCGGCGGACCGGTATTTCACGATCGTTGACCTGTTTTTCGAACGTCAGGACGAGTGGCTGCGCTCCTCCGACATGTTCAATGCGATACTCGATCTTGCAAAACAGGTGGGGTTCACGAAAAAAACCTTTGAAGCCTGCTTGAAGAATCAGGCATTGTTCGATGGTCTGAATGCGGAAAAGGACCGGGCTTCCAAATCCTTTGGTGTGGATTCCACGCCAACCTTTTTCATCAATGGCAAGAAACAGTCCGGGGCATTGACGCTTGAACAGTTGGATAGCCACATCCAGCCACTTCTCTGACAGGACGCCGGGGCATCGACTCTGGCGACTTTCGTCTTTGCCTGTTTCCCTCGGTTGCGATCCGTGCCGGCACGCGCCGGCCACGCCGATTTCAATTCCGGACCGAAAGCGGGTGTGATGCGTTTCTCACGCTTGCGAATACTCGGATTCAAGTCGTTTGTTGAGCCGACCGATATCGAGATCAGGCCCGGACTTACAGGCATTGTCGGTCCCAATGGCTGCGGCAAGTCCAACCTGGTCGAGGCGTTGCGGTTCGTCATGGGCGAAAGCTCGTACAAGGCGATGCGCGGATCGGGTATGGATGATGTCATCTTTTCCGGTTCCGGGAGGCGGCCGGCGCGCAACACGGCGGAAGTGACACTGGTCGCCGAGGCTGGCGAATCGCCGGTCTCGTCGGTCCCCGTTGGCGAGACCGGTCTTGTCGAGATCACCCGTCGCATCGAACGCGAAGCCGGGTCCGCCTATCGCATCAATGGCCGTGATGTTCGCGCCCGCGATGTCCAGCTGTTGTTCGCCGACGCATCCACCGGCGCCCGTTCTTCGGCCCTTGTGCGCCAGGGCCAGATCGGCGAACTGATTTCCGCCAAGCCGGTGAAACGCCGCGCCATCCTTGAAGACGCGGCCGGGATTTCCGGTCTTCATTCGCGCCGGCACGAAGCCGAGTTGAAATTGCGGGCTGCCGAGCAGAACCTTGAGCGGCTGGACGATGTCATGACGGAGATCGCCGCCCAGCGCGACGCGTTGAAAAGGCAGGCGCGCCAGGCGGTGCGATACCGCAACATCTCCGGTGATATCCGCAAGGCGGAAGCCACGCTTTTCCTGATTCGCTGGCGCGCCGCCGGCGAGCGGCAGACCGCCGCCCGACAGGCGCTGGCGGAGGAAACCGAGAAGCTCGCCGAAGTTGCCGCCGTCCAGACCGAAGCCGTCAAGGCGGAAGCCGTGATCGCCGATGGAATGCCCGGTCTTCGCGACAAGGCGGCGGAGGCAGGTGCCATTCTTCAGCGGCTGCGCATTCTGGCCCAGGAACTGGACCGCGAGGAAGAACGCATGGCCGCGCGCCAGAGCGAACTGGCCGAGCGGATTGCGCAAAGCGACAACGATGTCGGCCGGGAAACCGAAATTCTGGATGAAAGCCGCGCTGCTCTGGCGCGCAATGCACAGGAAAGCGAAGTCCTGAAGCGCGAAACGGAGGAATCCGCCGAACGGGCCGAGACCACGGCCGCTGCCGCCGGCGAAGCCGCCGCCGCGGTTGCCGAATCCGAGGCGGCGCTGGCCGAAGCCGCGGCGGCGCTGGCCAGCCGGCATACCGAGCGCCAGACCCTTGAGCGGGCGGCCGAGGATCTGACGACAAAGACCCGGCGGCTGGACGAGGAAGCCAACCGGCTTGCCGAGGACAAGGTGCGGCTTGAGGCCAAGCAGGCCGGTAAGGCCGATATGGATCGCCTGCGCGAGGCACTGAAAACCGCGACGGCTGACCTTGATGGGTGCGAAACCGCGGCCCAGGCGGCCGAGCAGGCCGTTCGGACTGTTCGCGAAGCGGAAAACGATGCGCTGGAACCTCTGGAAGAGGCGCGGACGCGGCTTTCTGCCCTCGAAGCGGAAGCGCGCACTCTGGAAAATCTGGCCAAGGCAGGCAATGCGGACCTGTTCCCGCCGCTGATCGACACGTTGACGGTCGCGCCGGGTTATGAACTGGCGCTGGCCGCGGCCCTTGGTGATGATCTGGATGCGGCGATTGACGGCAATGCGCCCCGCCGCTGGGATGTGCCCGGCGCAGATGCCGCCGACCCGACGCTGCCCGATGGCGTCAAGGCGCTTTCCGACATTGTTTCCGGACCGGAGCGCCTGCGCCGGCGGCTTCGGCAGATCGGACTGGTCGAGCCGGCCGAGGGAGCCCGCCTTGCCGGGCAGTTGGCGCCCGGCCAACGCCTGGTAACCCGTGGCGGCGCCCTTTGGCGCTGGGATGGTTTTGCTGTGAACGAGGGCGCCGCGACCGCCGCGGCCCAGCGGCTGGAACAGAAAAACCGCCTCGCCGAGCTGGAAGGCGAAATTGGCATCGCCGCGCGGGATCTGGCAGAGGCGCGTCAGGATCGTCAACTTGCCGCCGATGCCCGCGCAACAGCCGAAGCCGAAGAGCAGGCGGCCCGCGTCGCCGTTCGCGACGCCCGGGAAGGCCGGGACAGGGCCCAGCGCGCCTGTCACACCGCCGAACAGCAGGCCGGTCGTATCGGTGAGCGGCTGGCCGGTCTGAATACGTCGCTGGAGCGGGCCAGGTCCGACCGCGAAGAGGCCGCCGCCGCCGCCGAACGTGCCGGGGCGCGGCTTGCCGCGCTTGGTGAGGAAACCGCACTTGAAGACGAGCGGGCCGCGCTGGAATCCCTGCTTGCAACCCAGCGTGCCGCGGCTGCCGAAGCCCGGGCCGTCGCCCACGCCGTGGCCAACGAGGCGGAAGGCCGCAACCGGCGGCTAGCCGAGCTATCCGGCGAGGAGGTGCGTTGGACGGAGCGGCTGGAACGGGCCGAAGCACGGCTCGCCGAACTCGGTGCGCGCCGCCGTGCGCTGAATGAGGAAGCCGCCAAGCTGAAAGCCGAACCGGAAAACTTCGACGTCCGCCGTCGTGAAATTCAGGACAATATCAGTTCTGCGGAGAAGAATTCAGCCACGGCCGCCGATGCCCTTGCGGAGGCGGAAAACACCCACCGGCTTGCCGCTGCCCGCGCCCGCCAGGCGCTTGAAGACCTGTCGGCGGCCCGCGAGGCCAAGGCTCGCGAGGAAGAACGGCTAAATGCCGCCGACCAGCAGCGTTCCGAACTGATCAGCCAGATATCCGAAACGTTCAATGAGGATCCGGGCAAATTGCCAATGCTGGCGGAAACCAAGGAGGGCGCCGCGATGCCCGAACTGGGCGTGGTGGAAAACCGCCTTGACCGCCTGCGGGCCGAACGCGAACGACTTGGCGGCGTCAATCTCCGGGCCGAGGAGGAGGCGCGTGAAATCGAGACCCGGCTTGCGGCGCTGACGGACGAGCGCACCGATCTGGAAGGCGCGATACAGAGGTTGCGCCAGGGCATCCAGAGCCTGAACAAGGAAGGCCGTGAGCGATTGCTTGCCGCCTTCGATGTTGTCAACGGCCATTTCCAGGAACTGTTTGCCAAGCTTTTCGGCGGTGGGACGGCCGAACTCATGCTGACGGAATCCGACGATCCGCTGGAAGCGGGTCTGGAGATCATGGCGCGCCCGCCGGGCAAAAAGCCCCAGGTGATGACCCTGCTTTCCGGTGGCGAGCAGGCTCTGACCGCCATGGCGTTGATTTTTGCCGTATTCTTGACCAATCCGTCACCGATTTGCGTCCTCGACGAGGTCGATGCGCCGCTCGACGACGCCAATGTCGACCGGTTCTGCGACATGCTCGCCGAAATGTGCCGCAAGTCCGAAACGCGCTTTGTCGTCGTCACCCACAATCCGATCACAATGGCACGCATGGACAGGCTGTTTGGTGTGACGATGGCCGAACGCGGAATTTCACAGATCGTATCGGTCGATCTGGAGACTGCGGAGGGCTATCGCGAGGCCGTTTGACCCACACGGCGCCCGGGGTGGTCTGCGGCGAAATTCCACAGCGTAGTGTGAAGATAAAACGTTTTGATTTCAAGGGGTTGGGCGGCAGACGGCGTATCTTGACAGGTTGCGGGCCCAAAACTATGGTGCGCGCGGTTTTCGGGCGGCTCGCAAGCCCGGTTCCGGTCGGAATTGGGGCTGGCCGGCCAGACGATCAGCCCTGAGATATTTGCTAAAGACCGGACGGGTATCGATGGCGATCAACGGCACGGACAAGGGCGCTGCGCAGCGGCAGGAACCGGTCCGGTCCGTCGAGCCCTTGCCGGAGGCGCATCTTGATGCGCGTCTGGAGCGTTTGGGAGCGGCGCTGGACGAAGTTCGGCCGGCGCCGGAACGGGACGGGGGACCGGAAGGCAGACGCGGCGCCGATTATTCCAGGGCGGTGCGGATGTCGAGTGAGTTTGTGGCCGCCATTCTGGTTGGTGCGGCGCTCGGCTGGGGTCTGGACCGGATCGCCGGAACGGGGCCTTGGGGACTGATCATCGTCATGATGCTCGGTTTTGCCGCAGGAGTATTGAATGTCCTGCGTTCGTCAGGTACGACGGCCGCGCCGCGATCCGGCAGGTCGGAAAAGGATGGCGGCGCTAGCTAGGCGTTGAAGGTTCAACTGGTACCGGCCCTTGCCGATCGCCGGTTTCGATTGGGGAAGACGGCGTGGCGACATCAGCCGATACGGACAGGGTCGATCCGATCCACCAGTTTGCGATCACCAAGATCATCGATTTCGGTGAAGTCGGCGGCGTATCGATCGCGTTTACAAATTCCGCCCTGTTGATGGTTGCCACCGTCGCCATCATCGCCGCGTTTCTGATCCTGTCCACCGGCGGCCGCGGACTTGTGCCTTCGCGCATGCAGTCGCTGGCCGAGATGGCCTATGAATTTGTTGCCAAGATGCTGCGCGATTCAGCCGGGGCGGAGGGAATGAAGTTTTTCCCCCTCGTCTTTTCGCTGTTCATGTTCATTCTGGTCGCCAATCTGCTCGGAATGGTGCCGTACTTTTTCACGGTGACAAGCCATATCATCGTCACCTTCTGCCTGGCCATGCTGGTGATCCTGACGGTTATCATCTACGGCTTTGCCCGCAACGGCATCGGTTTCCTGAAGCTTTTCTGGCCATCCGACATTCCCATGTTCGTGATGCCGCTGATTGTGCCGATCGAAGTCATCTCGTTCCTGTCGCGGCCGATCAGCCTGTCCGTCCGGCTTTTCGCCAACATGCTTGCCGGGCATATCGCGCTGAAGGTCTTCGCCAGCTTCATCCTGATGCTGGGCGGGCTTGGCGTTGTTGGTTACGCCGGCGCCGTGCTGCCATTTGCAATGACGATCGCGCTCACCGCGCTGGAAGTGCTGGTGGCCTTCTTGCAGGCCTATGTGTTTGCGATCCTGACCTGCATGTACCTCAATGACGCCATTCATCCTTCGCACTAGGGGCACCAGCTGCGCGGGTCGATTTCAACCAGTCCGAAACGGAATTCGAACAACCAAGGAGTGAGACATGGAAGCGGAAGCTGCAAGGCTTATAGGCGCGGGCATTGCCTGTATTGGCGTCGGCGCGGCCGGTATCGGTGTGGGTAATCTTTTCGGCAACTTTCTGGCCGGCGCGCTGCGCAATCCGGCTGCCGCCGATGGCCAGTTCGGCCGCCTGATCTTCGGCTTCGCCGTGACGGAAGCTCTGGGCATCTTTTCGTTGCTCATCGCCTTCCTGATTCTGTTCTCCTAAGAACCCGGACAGGCACCCGGGCGGCTGTACCGCCCGGTTTTCCGGACGACGTGTTTGCAGGAGACGAACGTGGACGAGCCCGTGATCATCCTGGCGCAGACAAGCGACCAGTCGGAAACCCACGGTGAGGCCGGCGCGGCGGCCGGGGGCCACGGCGAGGCGACCGAGACCCATGCCGTGACCGAGGCCGGTCACGGTGCCGAAGAGCATGGCGCCTTTCCGCCTTTCGATTTCACCACCTACGGATCGCAGATCCTTTGGCTCGCCATAACGTTCGGCCTGCTTTACTATCTGATGTCCAAGGTGGCATTGCCGCGCATTGCCACGATCCTGGAAGAGCGCAACGACCGGATAGCCGATGATCTGGAAGAGGCCGAGCGCCTGAAGCGGGAAACCGATCAGGCGATCGCGGCCTATGAGCAATCGCTGGCGGAAGCCCGGCAGACGGCCCATGGCATCGCCCAGGAGGCGCGTGACAGCACCAAGTCGGAGATCGCCACCGAGCAGGCGAAGATCGATGCCGAACTTGACGTCAAGATGAAGGAAGCGGAGGGCCGGATCGCCGAAATCCGCCAAACCGCACTGGCCGACGTCGGCGCGATCGCCCAGGAAACCACAGTCGCCCTTGTCGATGCGCTCTCCGGCGCCAAGGCCGGCGAGAAGGACGTCGCCGACGCTGTCCGCGCGGCGCTGGCGGAAGGGGGCCGGTGATGGATGCAACTGCATGGGCGACCCTTTGGGTCTTTCTGGCACTTGTCTGCTTTCTGGCCGGGGTCGTCTATCTCAAGGTGCCGGGCAAGGTCGTTGCGGCGCTTGATGATCGCGCTGACAAGATCCGGAACGATATCGACGAAGCCCGGCGGCTGCGCGAGGAGGCGCAGGCGCTGCTTGCCGATTACCAGCGCCGTACCGGCAATGCGGAGGAAGAGGCCAGGGAGATTATCGACCTGGCCAAGCGTGAAGCCGCCGCGCTTGCCGGAGAGGCCAAGGTTCGCATGGACGAATATGTCGTCCGACGCACCAAGGCAGTGGAGCAACGGATTGCCCAGGCGGAAACCCAGGCGTTGTCGGAGGTGCGCAACCGCGCCGTCGATGTCGCCGCTGCCGCGGCAGCCGCCATCCTTGCGGGGAAAACCGAAGGTGCCGATGGCGATCGCCTCGTTGCTGATGCCATAGAAACGGTAAAGGCTCGCCTGAACTAGCCGGTTGCCATATTTGCGGCGGCGGCGACCGGCGCAAAGCTCCACCGGTGTACGGCTGACGGACCATACTGCCGAAGCGCCTTCAGATGTGCCGGGGTTCCGTAGCCCTTGTGCCGCGAAAATCCATATCCCGGATATGCCGCATCGCAGCGCGCCATCAGGCGATCGCGTGTCACTTTGGCGACGATCGACGCCGCGGCGATCGACTGTGATTGTCGGTCTCCACCGACGACCGTTCGCACCGCGATGGCCGGATCGATCCCTTGCGGACTGTCGCGCCCGTCAACGAGGACCGCACAGGGGCGCACGGACAGTGCCGAAATTGCCTGCGCCATTGCCCACAGTGTCGCCGCGCGGATGTTGATGGCGTCGATCCGCTTGGCCGGGGCGGAGCACACGGCAACTTCGCAGCGCTTGCAGATCGTATCATAGAGGGCCAAACGCCGGGCTTCTGAAAGGGCCTTGGAATCATCGAGACCGTCGGGAATGGCATGTGGATTGAGGACAACCGCGGCTGCGACCACAGGCCCGGCCAGCGGTCCGCGTCCGGCCTCGTCCACGCCGGCGATGCGGACATTGCCGTCATCGAGAAGTTCCGATTCTAGCAAGAAGTCGGGAAGGGCGCGGCCGGTCATCCGTCTGCGTTAGCGATGCCGGGTATGAAGCGCAACCTGGCGTCTGGAAAACCGCGCCCGGCTAGAGCAGGCAGAGCTGCGTTCCCGGACGCGAGGGCCGTTGAAAGAGATCGGTGCGAAGGCGCGGGGCCGGCCGGTCGAGACCAAGCCGGGCGGTAGCAATTTCGAACCGTCTGCCGATCAGTTCCGCGATTGGCCCGGTACCCCGCATGCGTTGGCCCCAGGCCGCGTCATAGTCTTTTTCGCCGCGAGCCGAACGAACCTGCGACATGACCCTCTGATAACGATGCGGACAGTGAGCCAGCAGCCATTCGCGGAAGAGCGGCGCGACCTCCAGCGGCAGGCGCAACAGGATGTACCCGGCCCGTTGTGCACCCGCCGCCTTCGCCGCCGTCAGCAGCCGCTCCAGTTCGCTGTCGGTGAGACCGGGAACGACAGGTGCGATCATCGCGCCGGTCGGAATGCCTGCTTCGGAAAGCGTCTCGATTGCCGCGAGCCTTTTTTCAGGCGTCGAGGCCCTTGGCTCCATCGCCCGGGCCAGTTTGCGATCGAGCGTTGTGACGGATATGCAAATCGTTACCAGATTGTCCAGGGCCAAGTCTTTCAGGATGTCGATATCGCGGCAAATGAGCGCCGATTTGGTCACAATCCCGACCGGATGGCGGGTCTTGGACAAGACGCGCAGCACGGCGCGCATGATCCCGTATTGCCGTTCGATCGGCTGATAGGGATCGGTATTGGTGCCGATGGCGATCATTCGCGGACGGTAGGCCGGTTCGGCCAGTTCCGCCTCCAGAAGCTGCGGGGCGTTTGGCTTGGCAAACAACCGGCTTTCGAAATCGATGCCGGGTGACAGGCCCATATAGGCGTGGGTCGGCCTCGCGAAACAATAGACGCAACCATGCTCGCACCCGCGATAGGGGTTTATGGATCGATCAAAAGAGAGGTCCGGCGACGTGTTTCGCGTGATGATTCGCTTCGGCCGTTCCGCCTGAACCTCGGTGACGAACCGTTTCAGCTCTTTGCTCGATTCCCATCCATCATCGAATGCGCTGCGCTGTTGGTGTTCGAACCGGCCGGACGGATTGCTTTGTGCGCCCCGCCCCCGCCTTCGCGCCGGATCGATCTCCCGTGCCGCTTCGGCCGGAGTGAGGACTCCTTGGATTGGCGTGACCGAAACCGCCGCTCGCGAACGGCCCGCGTCCGGGCAGGGGGCGATGCGCGGGCCGTTCGCGCCGATGCTCCGCGGCGAACGGGAGCAACCGGCATCGGAATTGGGCGTTTCAGGGCCTGCCAACCCGCGATTGGATGCGGGACCGGCCGGGGCTCCGGCCCGAACCGGATCTTCATCCGCGTCGCCTGGCATGTTGGCACGAAGTGTTCGCTCCGACATGGCGACTGATATCAAGATGAAGAGAACAATACAAGAACAAAACCGATTTTTGTGTCACAGAAATTTGCTGTGCCACAATCACGCGATCGGTGCCGCAGGCGGCCGGCGACCGTGTTGCAATCCCGTTCGGGTCGGTCGCCGGGGAGCGAATCTAGCTTTTTTTCCGACGCAGATGCTCGTCGAGGCGCGGCATGATCTCGACGAAATTGCAGGGCAGGTGCCGATAGTCGAACTGTCCGGCAAGGATGTCGTCCCAGGCATCCTTGCAGGCGCCCGGCGATCCCGGCAGAACGAAGATGAACGTGGTTCCCGCAAGACCGGCCGTGGCGCGGGACTGGATCGTCGACGTGCCGATCTTCTTCGCCGACAGCGTGTGGAAAAGCGCGGAAAATCCGTCCATTCTCTTGTCGAAAAGCGGCTCGATCGTTTCCGGCGTTATGTCGCGACCGGTAAATCCCGTCCCACCGGTTGTAATGACCGCATCGATATTGGCGTCGGCGATCCAGGCCAGGACGATGTTGCGGATCCCTTCGGCATCGTCGGTCACGATCCGCCTGTCGACAATCTGGTGGCCGGCGCCCTCGATCCGGCCAACAAGCAGGTCGCCCGACCGGTCGTCATCGCGGGTGCGGCTGTCGGACACTGTCAGCACCGCGAAGCGCACCGCGGTGAACACTCTGTCCTCGTTTACTGGCGCCATGCGGTCTGGACCCGTTCTTGTGGAGGTGGCACGATTGTCGCCACGGAAGAGGAGATTGGCAATGGGCAAATCCCGCTCCTATGAGGGTGACGGAATAACGATCCACTTCGACATATCCAGGTGCATACATGCACGAAGTTGCGTGTTGGGGCTCCCTGGTGTGTTTCGCGAAAAGGCCAGACCATGGGTCGACACCACCGGCGGGACTGCGGACGAAATCGCTGATGTCGTAAGAGCCTGTCCGTCGGGGGCTTTGACCTATGAGCGAACCGACGGCGGCCGCGCCGAACCCGTCCCGGCAGCCAACCGGGCCCGGCTTTGGGAACACGGTCCGCTTGAGTTCAGCGGTGACCTGACCGTCGGTGACGAACCGGTGAAACGGGCGGTGATCTGCCGCTGCGGGGCATCGCAGAACAAACCGTGGTGCGACAATTCCCACCTGAAGATGGCGTTCAAGGCAACTGGCGAGCCGGTTCCCAAGACCGAAGAATCCGATTTGCCGGAACCGGGCGGACCGCTCAGTGTACGCGCTGTTGAAGACGGGCCGTTGCGTGTCGTCGGCAATCTTGAATTGGTTGCCGGGTCAGGGCGTCGGGTCGGGTGTGGCGCCGAAAGTTATCTTTGCCGTTGCGGCGCATCGGCCAACAAGCCGTTCTGTGACGGCAGCCACAAGAAAATCGGGTTCAAGGCCGACGGCGTGTAGAAGCAGGAATCCCGCGTCGGCGGCCCCCGCTCAGAGTTTGTCCAGCGCCGATTTGAGCTTCAGCAAATCGCGCCACGCCAGCCTTTTTTGCAAGGGCTGCCGCAGCAGATATGCAGGGTGGAGCGTCGCCATAGCCCGGATCGTGCGTTTACCAGTTTCATATTCGCGCCATTGCCCGCGAATACGTGTGATGCCGGCATTGGTGTTCAGCAGCATTTTTGCGGAAGGACTTCCCAGGGGCACCAGAATGTCGGGATCGGCGAGTGTGATCTGGCGCTCGATGAACGGTCGGCAGATCTCGGTTTCCTCCGGTGTCGGCGTCCTGTTGCCCGGCGGCCGCCAGGGAACGGCATTTGCGATGTAGACGGCCGTCCTGTCGAGCCCGATGGCCGCCAGCATCCTGTCGAGCAACTGGCCCGAACGGCCGACGAACGGCAATCCCAGACGATCTTCTTCGCGGCCCGGGGCCTCGCCGACAAACATCACCCGGCCGTCCGGATTGCCATCGGCGAAGACGAGATTGGTTGCGGTATTTTTCAATCCGCAGCCATCGAATTTCTCCAGCATGGCTCGCAATTCGTTCAGCGACTGCGCATCCCCGGCCAGTTCCCGCGCTTCCATGCCGGCATCGCCGCCGCTTGCCTTCGGAGCGGATCTGTTGGCAGGCGTTGGAACGCGCGAAGCGGCTGTCTGTGAAACACCGGTTGCTGCGGCGGGCGATTGTCCGGATTTAACCGCAGGCGGACGGGGTTGGGCAGCGTCCGGTTGCGGGGCGGATTGTGAGGCGGCCTTGGCCGCGATGGCCGCTAGAATCCGGCCTGCCTCGCTGCGATCGCCCGATTGCCGGGTCATCCGGTCGACCGGCGCCTCCGACAGGCACACGTCCACGCCGCTGTCCCGATAAAACGACAGCAACGCTTGCAACTGCCCCCACGACAACCTGTCCGCTCCGCTCATCTGGCTCTTTTCCCACAATTCCGCGGTCGACAAAACAAACTTTGATTTCGGTTTGTTGTCCGCCACCTGCGCTTTAGATAGGAATGTGCAGTTGGTGGGTTCGAAATAGGGACAGGTCGGCCGGCATGAACGACACAGACGGAAGCGGAAGCACGCCGGAACGCGAAAGCATGGCGTATGATGTCGTCATAGTCGGCGCCGGGCCTGCGGGACTGGCGGCCGCGATCCGATTGAAGCAGCTTGATGCGGAATTGTCGGTGGTCGTGCTGGAGAAAGGGGCCGAAGTCGGTGCCCATATTCTGTCCGGCGCGGTGATCGATCCCAGCGGCCTCGATGCCCTGCTGCCCCGGTGGCGCGACGAGGACACGCCGGTCGCGACACCGGTCACCGCTGACCGTTTCTTGTTTCTCGGGCCATCGGGCGCCTTGCGCTTGCCGAATTTCCTGATGCCGCCGCTGATGAATAATCACGGCTGTTTCATCGTGTCGCTGGGCAATGTTTGCCGTTGGCTCGGTGAGAAAGCCGAAGCCTTGGGCGTTGAAATATATCCCGGATTTGCCGCCGCTGAGATTTTAAAGGATGAACGCGGTGCGGTTGTCGGGGTGGCAACCGGCGATATGGGCGTCGGCCGCGACGGCAAACCCGGTCCCGCCTATCAGCCGGGCATGGCGCTGCTCGGCAAATACACGCTGATCGCGGAGGGCGTGCGGGGCTCGCTGGCCAAGCGGCTGATTCAGGACTTCAACTTGGATGCTGATTGTGATGTCCCGAAATTTGGTATTGGAATCAAGGAATTATGGGAAGTTGATGAATCTGTGCACAAACCGGGCCTGGTCCAGCACACGTTCGGGTGGCCGCTCGACCGGCGGACCGGCGGCGGCTCTTTCCTCTATCATTTGGAGGATAGGCAGGTTGCCGTCGGGTTTGTCTTGCACCTGAACTACACGAACCCGTATTTATCGCCGTTTGAGGAATTTCAGCGGTTCAAGACCCATCCCGCCATCGCTTCGACATTCGCTGGCGGCAAGCGCATTTCTTACGGCGCCCGGGCGATCACCGAAGGCGGTTACCAGTCGGTGCCGACCCTTACCTTTCCCGGCGGCGCGCTGATCGGGTGTTCGGCGGGTTTCGTCAACGTGCCGCGGATAAAGGGCAGCCACAATGCCATTCTGTCCGGCATGTTGTCGGCCGAGCACGTCGCCAGCGCGATTTCCGCCGGCCGTTCCCATGACGATCTTGTCGGCTACGATGCCAGCTGGCGTGCATCGCCAATCGGCAGGGATCTGAAGCCGGTGCGAAACGTCAAGCCGCTCTGGTCCCGCTTTGGTACCATACTCGGTATCGGTCTGGGCGGTTTGGATATGTGGATCAACCAGCTTTTCGGCGTTTCGCTCTTCGGCACCATGTCGCATGGCAAGCCCGATCATGCATCGCTGAAACCGGCGTCCGAATGCGAAGCGATTGACTATCCGAAGCCCGACGGCGTCTTGACCTTCGACCGGTTGTCATCGGTGTTTCTGTCCAACACCAATCATGACGAGGATCAGCCAGTGCACCTGAAGCTGGCCGATCCGGGCGAGCAGATAGCGGTGGACTGGGCAAAATACGCCGGACCGTCGAGTCGCTATTGCCCGGCCGGCGTCTACGAGTGGGTTTTGGATGAAACAAATGGCGATCCGCGCTTTGTGATCAACGCCCAGAACTGCGTCCACTGCAAAACCTGCGACATCAAGGATCCCGCCCGGAACATCACCTGGACCGTGCCCCAGGGCGGCGAAGGGCCGGTCTATCCCAACATGTAGCGCTCGGCATTGGTTCGCCGGCGATCGGATTCGGCAACCTCCTGACACAACCCTGTCAGGAGGAAGCACCCGCATGCGCGTGCCACACTTGCATTCCCGCACATATCCGAATTTAATAATCTCGTTAATTAACCAACGCTTTCACAAAAAATCGGAGCAATACATTATGCCGAAATATATCTTCGCCTACCATGGCGGCAGCATGCCCGAAACAGAAGCCGAGCGGCAGGAGGTCATGAATGCCTGGGGCGCCTGGATGGGATCGATCGGCGACAATTTGGTCGACGGCGGCAATCCGGCCGGCGGCTCAAAAACCGTGAGTGCCGGCGGTAACGTTGCCGACGACGGGGGTGCAAACCCGATATCCGGCTACAGCCTCGTGAATGCCGCCGACATCGATGCGGCCGTGGCGATAGCCAAAGCGTGCCCGATATTGGATGGCGGCGGCACTGTGGAAGTGGCCGAAGCGATCGAAATGGACATGTAGCGACGGAAACCGGGCGTCACCCCGCATTTGTGACGTCCGGGCCGGTGCCGGAACGGCGGCGGTGTGGATTTTGGTGGACCGGCCGCCGCGCCCCGCCCATTGTCGCCCGCCCATTGCCGCCGGCCCTATGCAGACCGGCGGCAATTGTCCTCGCGGTGTAGGCCTAGGCGGCCAGCGACCGGGAAATCTCGTCGATGTGCCTGTGATCGGTGCCGCAACATCCGCCGACAACGCGAAGGTTCGGCAGCATTGTCGCAAGCTCCCGGTACTCTCTGCCGAGTTGAACCGGATTGCCCTGGTCGAGCACAACGGAATTGTCCAGTTCCTCGTGACTCTTGCATGAGGAGTTGGCGCGAATGCCGCCAATCCGCTCCAGCCACGTGCCGCCTGCCGCGAGGGTCGAGGCGAAATGGGTCGGGTGGGCACAGTTGATCATATAGTAGGCCGGGCCGGCGCCTTGGCCGTATCCCGTTTCCCGGTCAACTTCGCTTATCGCATCGCCAAGGTTTTGTCCTGTCGGCAGCTTGCCATCCGTCTCCACCGTAAACGAGATGACCGCCGGCAGACCCGCCGCCGTCGCCGCCCGCACGATCCCGATCGCTTCGGCGGCATAGTTCATCGTAATCGCGGACACCATGTCGGCCTCTGTCTGGGCGAACGTGCCGATCTGGACGCGGTGATAGTCCTGCGCCTCTTCCGCCGTCATGACCTGGCCGGGAACATAACCATCGCCACGCGGCCCGATGCAGCCGCTGATGACGATTTTCATGTCATCAGACTCAAAACGGTCGCGCAGGGTGACCAGCGTTTCGATCGATTTGCGGTTGAACCGGTCCAGTTCTTGCGCAGTGTAGCCGATTTTTTCGGCCCAATCCGGATTGGCGCGCCACGTCACGCTTTCGAGCACGAAATTCCGCCCATCGCGCCGGGCGATTTCGATATAGTCCTCAAAATAGGCATTGAGGCGGTCGATGCCTTCGCCGGACTCCAGCATCGTGAAAGCCGCAAATTCCGGCAGCTCGATACCATCGAGAAAACACAGAGTTGTCTCCAGACCACCATCGGTCAGAAACAGGTCGCTGTGGAGATGCGGCAGGTCGTTTCGATATTTCGGCATGACACGCTCCGTCATTGAATTAAATCGGACCGCGCCTATAGAACTATAATAAGTATGTTAGAAGACAGAAAAGGGTAACACGACAGTAATAGATGTTTCAGTTTTGTTTCTATTGTTTCAGGACATCGAAATCTGTACGGGAAAGGGGCTTAGTGTTTCTGTTTCGGCCGGTAGCGTCCGGATTCGGGATCCTTCTCCAGCGTTTCGCGCGGCAATGATCCGCCCGCTTGCCGGTTTTTCTCAAGTTCCGAACCGACACGGCGGATCTCCCGCCGTACAAAGCGAAAGGCATGATATCCGGCAAAAGCTGCCGCCACGAGTACCAGGAATTGCGGCATGACTACCTCCCGAAGCGCGACCGAAGCGATCGCTCTTCGAATTCCGCGCCGAGCCGCGTCACCACGGCATCGGATATCGCCTCAAAGGCGAGGCCACGGCGTGCCCAGAACGACCGATCCGCTGAAATCGGCTTGATCCGGACTTTTTCGCCGAATTTTTCGCGCAAAACAGAGCGAACATAGCCCGTTCGATCTGCAAGACCGAGCGCGACGGCTTTTGATCCGGACCAGAACAATCCCGTGAACAGCTCTTCGGTATCGGCAAGATCGGTGCCGCGGCGCGACCGGACGAGATCGATGAAGAGGTCGTGGACGTCGGATTGCAGGTCTTTCAGGTGGTCGACATCCTCCGGCTTTTCCGGTCTGAACGGATCAAGTGTCGCCTTGTTCTTGCCTGCTGTGTAAATTCGTCGTTCCACGCCGATCTTGCTGATCGCGTCGACAAATCCGAAGCCGGCGGAAACGACGCCGATGGAACCGACGACGGAAGCCGGATCGACGATGATTTCATCACCCGCGCAGGCGATCATGTAGCCGCCGGATGCGCAAACATCCTCGGCAAATACCAGAACCTGCTTTTCCTTCTCCTCCGCCAACGCGCGGATATGACGATAAATGAGGTGCGATTGGACCGGTGAACCGCCCGGCGAATCGATGATTATGGCCACCGCCGGAGCCGGTTTGATTCCGAACGCTTTCTTCAGCGGCGCTTCCACCGATCGCAGCGAGATGCCCTGGCGCAGTCGGGATGCCCGTCCGATGACGCCGCTGAAACGCACCACTGGAACAACCGGCGCGACATTGGCCGATTGCCCGGGCACAAGCGCCCGCACCCGGTCCACGATACCGTTCAACACACCAGTTCCCCGTTCAATTCGGCGACAATCGACGCAACATGGGCATTGAGAACCGGTTTGACCAGCCCCTTGTCGCGGTGAACCTCACCACAGCGCCAGCGTCTTTTGGCCGGCCAGGATCCCAGCCACCGGGCCACTGTAGGCTTCCGGGCCGCTGTGGACGACAATTCCCGGCAGGAGCGATGGTGGACCGGCGCTGCCGTGCACCATGGCAACGACGACGCGTTTGGCGGCCTCGCCTTCACGCGGGTGAAAAGGCAGGATGCGGACACTGCCGAACCGGCCTTTCGCCGCGGCGAGGATATCGCCGATGCGAGCCGCCCTGTGGATGACGGCGAGCCGGCCGCCGGGCCGCAACAGGCCCGACGCACACCGGAACCATTGGTCGATCCCGGCACCCGCCACCACATGTGCGCGCCGCCGCAGCGGATCGGGCGACGCGCGGGTTGCCGCCGCTTCGTCATAGGGCGGATTCATCACAATCCAGTCGGCGCAGTCATCGTGCAGACCGGCGGCTTCGCGAGCCCTGCGGCTGGCGCCTGCGTCCAGCTCGACCAACCGGATACGTTCGGCGAAACCGGCGTTGGCAGGCAGGGCGAGGCCGGCGCGCGCCAGCGAGAGGATTGCAGGATCGTCATCGAATCCGGTGACGCGCACGCCGGTGCTGCGGGCCGCGACGCTGAATGCCACAGCGCCGCAGCCGGTTCCGATGTCCACCACATGACCGCCTGCTCCGTCCGGTATGGCGGCTTGCAGCAGCGCCGCGTCGAGGCCTGCGCGATGGCCGCGCACGGGTTGCCTCAGGGCGACCCGGTCACCAAGAAACCGGTCGTCGGTGGTTTCGGCGATTTCGCTGGCGCTCACGGCCAAAGGCCGCCGCCGGGAAGTTCGCTGGCATGGCCGGCATCCACGACCAGTTGCCTGGCCTCTTCATGCCGATGGCGCGCAACCAGCATGCGCCGGGGCAGCACGCCGATTGATCCCTCCACGATGCTCATGTTCATGTCGGCGATCTGGTGTTGAATGCCGGCCTCGTTCAAAAGCGCGTCGACAAACGACAGAAAGACCGGATTGTTGCTGCGCAGGAGTTCAATCATTGAATTCGTGTCGTCATTCGGGCCCCGAACTGGATGGCCGGGTGGCGAGGCGAATTCCGACCGGTTTTCCGGTCGGCCCGGCCGGCAAACAATGTTGCGGCGACGGTTGGACTGATCGCATGATTGTGCCAACTTGTCACTTCTAGCATTCCTCGCCTGTCCTGTATGGTTCAGGCGTCGAAATCCGACCCGGAGCAGATCTGTGGGCGTAGTCGTTCCCTTGAAGGAGAAGCAGTCGAAGGCTCCGGCCATCGCGACGCTGGTTGCGGCAACCGCAATCGGTATCGATCGCGTCAATCAGCTTATCGTCGAGCGGACCGGCTCCGATGTCACGCTCATTCCGGAAGTGGCCCGTTATCTGATTGATTCCGGCGGCAAGCGCCTGCGGCCGATGCTTACGATCGCCAGCGCCGGGGCCTGCGGCTACGATGGCGACGGCGATGCGCTTTTGGCCGCCAGCGTGGAATTCATGCACACCGCAACATTGTTCCACGATGATGTGGTCGATGAAAGTGCGATGCGCCGGGGCAAGCGGACGGCGCGCCTTGTCTGGGGAAACCAGGAAAGCGTGCTGGTTGGTGATTTTCTTCTCGGCCAGGCTTTCAAGATGATGGTCGATGTCGGTTCCATCGATGCGCTTGCCGTGTTGTCCAACGCAGCGGCGACGATAGCGGAAGGCGAGGTGATGCAGCTTGGCACCGCTCGCAACACCGAGACCACCGAGGACGAGTATCTCGATGTCATTCGGGCGAAGACGGCGGCGCTCTTTTCCGCCGCTGCCGAAGTCGGACCCATTATAGCCGGCTCCGATCGGCCGGTGCGTGCGGCATTCCGTTCCTACGGCACCAATCTGGGTATCGCCTTCCAGCTGATCGACGACGCGCTGGACTATGGCGGGCGCGCCCCGGCGCTTGGCAAGAATGTCGGCGACGATTTGCGTGAAGGCAAAGTCACCTTGCCGGTCGTGCTGGCGTTCCGGCGCGGCGATGACGCAGACCGCGATTTCTGGCGGCGCACACTGAAGGCAAAAACCGTCACTGATGCCGATCTGTCCTGTGCAATCGACCGGCTGAACGGCACCGGTGCCCTCGCCGACACAATTGAGCGTGCCGGTCACTATGGTGCCATGGCCCGTGACGCGCTGGCTCCATTGCCGGAAAGCGAGCAGAAAACCGCACTTCTGGACGCCGTGGATTTTTGCATCGCCCGCGCAACATGAAGGCTGTAGTCAGGGGCGAACACCCCGGCTTTGCCGCGCCGCCCGATTCACGATCTGTTGCCAATGGGGGTGATAGGGAACCGGTGTTGAATGGATGGAATAATGCAGGCCGGAATTCACAAGATGCGGAGGCTATTCATATGACAGAGCGGCTGAAATCAATTGCCGGGCGCCGCCTCATGCGTGCGCTTGCCGCTGTGGCGATCGGCTTTGCGGCATTTCCATCGCAAGCCGCGACCGAAGACGATATCGAACTGAGCACCCTGTCCGGGATCTATCTTGCCGCACGGCTTGCGGAATCGGAGAAGGACATCAGTCGCGCCGCCGAATATTACCGCTCCGCCTACCGCGCCGATCAAGAAAACGAATTCCTTCTGGAACGCGCCATGGTTCTCACCGGCGCCGAAGGCGCCATGGATGACGCAATACGTCTCGCCGGGGAACTGGCCGAACACGCCCCGGACAACCAGGCGGCGCGTCTTCTGCTTGCTGCCAGTTCAATGCGTGCCCGAACCTATTCGGCCGTTATCGCGGAGGTGGAGAAGTCGGGCGATGGCGCATTGGCCGGCCTGACAAAGGGCCTGCTTGCCGCCTGGGCTGACTTCGGGCGCGACGATGTTGATTCTGCGTTGATGTCGCTGGAAAGTCTGGTCGGTGAGGAATGGTATGAGCCGTTCCGCCTTCTGCATACGGGCCATATCACGCTGGCCGCCGGGCGCGCGGAGGAAGCGGCGGCGGTATTGAAAAGCGCCTATGATCGTGATGGCAACGCCGTTCGCGTCGTTGAATCTTATGCGCGGGCGCTGGCCATTTCCGGCGAACGGGATAAGGCGCGGCAGATCATTGGCGATTTCCTGCTCCGGTTTCCGCAAAATCCATTCGCCATGGCGGTGCTGGAGGATTTGCGCAGTGAAGGTGCGGTTGCGCCGGCGATCAGCAATGCGGTTCAGGGGGCCGCCGAAGCGCTGTCGGGTTTGGGTGCTGCCATCGGCCAGGAAAACGGGACCGAACTGGCTGTGTTCTATCTGCGGCTGGCACTTTATCTCGATCCGGATTTGGCCGGCGGGCTTGCTGCATACTCGCTCGGCAATGTGCTGGTCGCCAGCAGTCAGTTTGAGGCGGCGATACCTGTTTACGAAAAAATCGATACGTCGGCCCCATTTGGCGCACTGGCCCGGCTGCAGTCAGCTGTGTCGCTGGACCGGCTGGATCGCGTGGACGAGGCAGATGCCTCCTTCCGGGCGGCGATCGAGCAGGAGCCCGACAACCTGCAAGCTTACTTGTCGTATGGCGGTATGCTCCGCGGCCGCAAACGGTTTGACGCCGCCGCCGATATCTATTCGCGTGCGATCGCGCTTGTGCCGAACCAGGTGCGTGCCCACTGGACCCTGTTCTACTATCGGGGCATCGCATACGAGCGGACCAAACAGTGGCCCAAGGCGGAAGCCGACTTCAAGCGGGCGCTGGAGCTCTATCCCGATCAACCGCTGGTTCTGAATTATCTGGGCTACTCCTGGGTGGATATGGGCATGAACCTCGATGCGGCGCTCGACATGATTCGCAAGGCGGTCGATCTGCGGCCCAATGACGGCTACATCGTCGACAGTCTGGGCTGGGCCTACTATCGGTTGGGGCGGTACGACGATGCCGTACGCGAACTGGAACGTGCGGTTGCATTGCGTGCCGAAGATCCGGTGATCAATGACCATTTGGGCGATGCCTATTGGAAGGTTGGCCGGACCCTGGAGGCGCAGTTCCAGTGGCGCCATGCCAGGGATCTCGGCGCGGAACCTCCCGACCTGGAGCGAATCGCCCGAAAGATCGAAGCTGGCAGCCTGATCGAAGAGCAGCCGGATGAGGAGAAGGACAAGTCCGGATTGGCGCCGTCTCCGACTTCCGATCATGCCGCAACCCAGCCGGGTCGCGATTCAGGACCGGCGACGGCTCGCACATATGTCGTTAAAAACGGCGAGACTCTGTGGAGTATCGCCGAACGGCTGTTCGGGGATGGCGCTGCCTATCGCAGGATATTCGAAATCAATCGCGACCGCCTTCCGGATGTGGATGCAATCGCGCCCGGCCTCTCGCTGCGCATTCCTGAAGATATTTGAGATCGGGCGTCACGGGCACTCGGAACGCTGATGCCAGCGGCGACCGAAAACTGCCGGGAACTCGCGCCCGCAAAAATCAACCTTGCGCTCCACGTGACCGGTCTGCGCGCCGATCGCTATCACGAACTGGACACGATCGCGGTTTTTGCCGACGTCGCCGATCAGGTGGCGCTGGCGCCGTCGGATCGGTTGCGAATTGCCGTATCGGGGCCTTTCGCCGATCAGGTGCCGGCCGGTGCCGGCAATCTTGTCCGCCGCGCCGGCCTGGCGATGAGCGAAGCCGCCGATATTCGGCACGGCGTTTCAATCCGGCTGCGGAAAAACCTGCCGGCCGGCGCCGGCCTCGGCGGTGGCTCCGCCGATGCGGCGGCGGTCCTTCGCGGGCTCAATCGGCTGTGGGGTCTCGATTGGCCACTGGCGGACCTGGCCGCGATCGGTCGGCAACTCGGTGCCGATGTCCCCATGTGCCTCCACGCCGTTTCCCTTCGCGCCACCGGTATCGGTGAGGCGATCCGGCCGATCCCGGTGCCGACGCCACTGCCGTTGGTTATCGCGTGGCCTTGTGTGTCGGCGTCGACGAGGGCTGTGTTTGAAGACTTGTCGTTTGATGGCGGTTGCGCGTTGCCCGGGAGTGTCGGTCATTGGCAAGATGTTGAGGATCTGGCGGGCTGGCTGCTGAACAAGACCGAAAACATGCTTCAGCGGCCGGCGATGCGGCTGGTGCCGGAAATCGGCTCGGTGTTGGAGGCATTTCGATCGTTGCCGCAATGCCGGTTTGCCCGCATGACCGGATCCGGATCGGCCTGCTTCGGCCTGTTCGACACAACGGACACGGCCGATCGCGCGGCCTCCCTGATTAAAAAAGGCCGGCCGCACTGGTGGGTGCGGTCGACCTGTGTTTCGGATCGGTAATCCGTTGTCTAGTAGACCTTGCGCTGCGGCTTGCACTGATCGATCGGCAGCGAAATGTCGGAATCATGGACGGAATAGCATTCCGTGACAATCATGAGGCGGCCGTTGATCTCGCGATAGACGCGGTCACATGAACATTCCTCTTCCACAGCTTCAACCATTTGAACCGGGGGTCTGCGCGGCGGCGGGCAGTGGACACTTGTTGCGCCGGTGCCACATGGCATGCGGCCGGGAACGAGCGGATCGTCATTGCGGCTGAAATCCTTGCCGCCACCGGTTGGACCGCCGCCGCCGCGGACACTGCCCCTGTTCGCGGTGCTCGCCTGGGCGAATGCCGGCGTGAATTCGCTGGACACAAGCGATATGGTGAATGTGGCGCCGATACCGGCAAGTACGAGCGCTGTCGTGGTGGCAAGTCGAACAATCGTCTTCGTCATGGGTCTTCTCCTGTCTGGAAAACCCCCGACCCGTTTCGGTTGTTGCCGTTTTGGCAATGCGGCCGGTTGGAATTCAGCTTTGTGACCGCGCATCGTTGTTGCCGGCCAACCTAACGGGTGCGGCTGAATGTGCGCTGAACCGTCCGGTCAGGTGAGCGCACCGAACAATCCCGATGAAACAGCCGGCGCCGGGTTCGACTTGACCCGCCGGGGTCCACATGGCACTTCCGCCGCACCGATCCCGAGGTTCGCAGCAACCCATGGCCCAGTCGTCCTGTTCCACCGCGCCCGAAAACTCTTTTCAGGGCCTGATCATGGCATTGCAGGCCTATTGGGCCGATTATGGTTGCGTCATTCTTCAACCCTACGACATGGAAGTTGGCGCCGGCACGTTCCATCCGGCAACCACATTGCGCGCGCTGGGGCCGCGACCCTGGAGGGCCGCCTATGTCCAGCCCTCGCGCCGTCCGACTGACGGGCGATACGGCGAAAATCCGAACCGCCTGCAGCATTATTATCAGTTCCAGGTCATTCTGAAACCGTCCCCGCCGGATCTTCAGGACCTTTATCTGAATTCGCTTTATGCCATTGGAATCGATCAGAAAATTCACGATGTTCGTTTCGTCGAGGACGATTGGGAAAGCCCGACGCTGGGCGCCTGGGGGTTGGGATGGGAGTGCTGGTGCGATGGCATGGAAGTATCCCAGTTCACGTATTTCCAGCAGGTGTGTGGCGTGGAATGCGCGCCGGTTTCAGGAGAGCTGACCTATGGGCTGGAGCGGCTCGCCATGTATATCCAGGGTGTTGACTCTGTCTACGACCTCAATTTCAACGGCGGCACCGGCGATGACAGGGTCAGCTACGGTGACATTTTCCTGCAGTCGGAGCGGGAATATTCGCGTTACAATTTCGAGCAGGCGGATACCGGAATTCTCTTGCAACATTTCATCGATGCCGAATCCGAATGCCGCGCCATACTTGATGCCGGCGCCGGTGCGCAGGGGCACAAAATGGCATTGCCCGCTTATGACCAGTGCATAAAGGCCAGCCATATCTTCAATCTCCTGGATGCCCGTGGGGTGATTTCGGTGACGGAACGGCAGAGTTACATCTTGCGTGTGCGCGCCCTGGCCCGCGATTGCGGCGCCGCATGGCTGAAAACTGAAGGCGGTGGAGCATAGACAATGAACGATGAGACTGAAGGGAATCCGGCCCACGACAGTGTCGCACACGCGGGCGCAGGGTCTTCCTCCGCCCCGGACACCGTACCCATGCTGTTCAAGGCCACCGGCTGGTCGACAATCCTGACTCTCAACCGTGCCGGCCGGGAAGGCGGCCTGGTTACCGAATTGCAGGGCACGATTTCGGAAGCCGGCAATCGCGACGGAACAAAGATGCCGGCCAGGGTCCGCATCCTGCCCAAGGATGCGAAGTTGCGGCTTGAACTGGTTCTTGCCGAACCGGAAGCCCGGCTGACCATCCCGCTGGACGAATTCGCATTGGATCGCACCAACGACAGGCTCAAGGAACTTTCCGCCGGCTTTGACATGGCCGTGTCGATCACCTTTGAGGCCGCCGCAGCCGCAGGCCGGCAGTTGCTCGATGAAGTGGAATTCCGCTTCGAGAAGGTCGGGCGTTGATCACGTGTCGGCGCGCACCGCGCCGTGCGGCGGATCCGGTCAATGAATGCGCTTGCCATCCTCTACGGCATGTTCCTGTGGGCGCTGGCGACGACTGCCGCATGGCTCGCCGGCCCGCTAATTTTCGCCGGCGGTTGGGTCACTGCCACGGCCTTTACGGCCGGCATTCCTTTGGTCTGGGGGCTGCTTCACCTCTTCTGGCGGGTGACGGCGACCATGCCGGCCGATCGCTTGCTGACCGGCGCGTTGATCGCGCTGCCGGGTCTGTTTGCCGATGTCGCCATATTGGTTGTCGCGCCGGATTTGCTCGGCTGGACACCGGCCACGGTACGGTTGTTCGCCTCCTGGCTCCTGTGGATTTATGGCCTCGCCTTGACAGTTTCCATAAGGGCAGCGCCGAAATCCGAACCGGAAATCGCCTCGCCGGGCTCCAACAGCTAGAAATGCACGATGCCTGATCTGCTGCTTGAATTGTTCTCGGAGGAAATCCCGGCGCGCATGCAGTCGCGGGCATCCGACGCGCTGCAAAAAGCGGTGACCGAAGGGCTTGTGGACGCCGGGCTGACCTATGAAGGCGCCCGCGCCTTTGCCACCCCGCGCCGCTTGGCGCTGACCGTGCATGGAGTGACCGCGCGTTCCGCCGATGTGCGCGAGGAGCGCAAGGGTCCGCGTGTCGGCGCGCCGGAAAAGGCGCTGGAGGGCTTTCTGCGTGGCTCCGGTCTGACCGCCATAGATGAAGCCGAGGTGCGCAACGATCCCAAGAAGGGTGACTTCTATGTCGCCACGATCAACCGGCCGGGGCGCGACGCCCGCGATATCCTTGCCGAATTGATACCCGGCGTGATCCGCGGCTTTCCCTGGCCGAAATCGATGCGCTGGGGCGCCCGCTCGGCACCGGATGGCAAAGCCGGCGCCAACGGATCAGGCGCGGAATCGTTGCGTTGGGTCCGGCCCCTGAGATCGATCCTGTGCACGTTCGGCCCGGAGACCGAGGAGCCGGAGGTGATCGACTTCCAGATCGATGGCATCGCCGCCGGCAATCGCACCCGGGGGCATCGCTTCATGGCGCCGGACGCCATCACCGTGAAGCGCTTCGACGATTATGTGCCCGCACTGGAACAGGCGCGCGTCGTCCTCGACGCCGACCGTCGGACGGCGATCATAAAGACCGAGGCCGGGACGCTCGCCCACGCGCAAAATCTGGAGCTCGTCAATGACCCTGGCCTGTTGGATGAGGTCGCCGGGCTGGTGGAGTGGCCCGTCGTGCTGATGGGCCGGTTCGGCGAAGCCTTCCTCGACATGCCCGACGAGGTGATCCGGCTGACCATCCGCGTCCACCAGAAATGTTTCGTGTTGCGCGATTCCGCGACAGGCGACCTGACCGACCGCTTCCTTCTCGTCGCCAATCTGGAGGCCGCCGATGGCGGCAAGGCGATCATCGCCGGCAACGAGCGGGTGATCGCCGCCCGGCTCGCCGATGCCCGCTTCTTCTGGGATACCGACCGGGCGGTGAAGCTGGAAGACTGGGCCCGTAAGCTGGAAAACGTCACTTTCCACGAAAAACTCGGCACCCAGGCGGAACGTGTGGAGCGCATCGCAACGCACGCCCGCGAATTGGCGCCGGCCTGTGGCGCCGACCCGGACCACGCCGAACAGGCCGCCCGGCTGTGCAAGGCGGACCTCCCCACCGGCATGGTCGGCGAGTTCCCCGAGCTTCAGGGGGTCATGGGCCGCTATTATGCCCTGCAAGAGGGGATCGCCGGCGACATCGCCAACGCCATCCGCGACCATTACAAGCCGCAAGGGGCCGGGGACATGGTGCCCGCCGAACCGGTGGCCATCGCCGTCGCGCTCGCCGACAAGCTCGACACGCTGGTCGGCTTCTGGGCCATCGACGAGAAGCCAACCGGCTCCAAGGATCCCTATGCGCTCCGCCGTGCGGCGCTCGGCGTGATCCGCATCGTGCTCGATAACGGGCTGCGGCTTCGCCTGCAGGAGATCTGCGACCGCCACGATCCTTCTCAGTTCAAAGGAACAACGGATGCAGCGGGCGTTCAGGCCGGAAAAATCGCAGACGACCTCCTGGCCTTTTTCGCCGATCGCCTGAAGGTCCATTTGCGCGGGGAGGGCGCCCGCCACGATCTGATCGACGCCGTCTTCGCGCTGCCGGGGCAGGACGATCTTGTCCTGATCGTCCGCCGGGTCGCCGCGCTCGGCGAGTTCCTCGACACTGACGACGGCGCCAACTTGCTCGCCGGCTATCGCCGCGCCGCCAACATCCTGCGCGCCGAAGAGAAAAAGGACGGGCAGGGGGCCTTCCAGGCCGAGCCCGACGGCCACCGCATCGAGCGGACCGGCGAACAGGCCGAGCGGGAATTGTTTAACGTGCTGCGCGCGGTCGAAGGCCATGTCGCCGACCACCTGCGCGAAGAGGATTTCGTCGCCGCCATGGGATCGCTGGCCGAACTGCGCGCCGCCGTCGATGCCTTCTTCGACCACGTGACCGTCAATGCCGACGATCCCGCCATCCGGCTGGATCGCCTGCGCCTGCTGGGCCGCCTGCGCGCCGTCATGCACCAGGTCGCCGATTTCTCCAGAGTCGCGGGCTGAGAAGCGAAAGCGATCCGTTTGTGCTAGACTGGAGCCTCCCCTGCATCAGGAGGTGATCCATGTCGAAAATGGGCTTGTTGATCGCTGCCGGATTGTTCGCCGGCATCACGGCCGTGCCAGCGATTGCACAGGACGGGGCGGGGGAGATCATGCTCGTGGCCAACCCAGGCGGTCTCGCCCCGGCGGCCGCGAAATATCTGCCCGCCGCGCCGGCAAACCAGAGCCGCGCCGCGCCGGCGGCGTTCGGGCTGCCGGGCGAGAGCGATCGCGCCGTCTACCGCGGCGCGGAGTGTCCGACCAATTCGGGCGCCTATTGCTCTGACGAGTTTCCGGTCTGTTGTCTGGTCAACAATCAGTACCGGTGCTTCGCCAAGCTGTCCGACTGCGGCAAGTAGGCGACGGACCGAGCGCGGGACGAAACGAAAAAGCCCGCCATCGGGCGGGCTTTGTCAATTCGCCTTGTCGGGGCCGGCCCTACGACCAGCCGCCGCCATAGGTGCGGTAAAAGATGTGCTGTCCGATCTTGTCGGTCTTTTTCATGCTGCGGGCCCAGCGCGGCCGCACATAGGTGGCGTGGTAGTGGGTTGCGTCACCCACCTCCGGCAGCCAGAGCTTGCCGCTGGTGACATCCTTGGCAACCCGCTTGGCCGTCTTCCAGGCCGCTTTCGACCGCACCACGTCGCGAATGCCGTCGCAGGCGAAGGAGAATTGGCAGCGGTTGCGCATTTTGCGGTTCTGGTACACCACCCCGCACACGGTGCTTGGATAAGCGGGATTTCGTACCCGGTTGAGGATCACCTGACCAACGGCCGCCTGGCCGGAGACCGGTTCGCCGCGGGCTTCGAAATAGATGCCCTGGGCCAGGCAGGCCTGCTGCTTGCGGCTCTTGGTGCTGCGCGGCAGCTTGTTTTTCATCCAGGCGTGCTGGTTTCCCGCACCGCGCTTACGCTTCCGGAGCCACTCCTTGACCTTGCGCGGTTCCGGGCGGGTCTTCGGCGGCTTGGCCGGCGCCTCGGCCAGAGACTTGCCTGTTCCCGTTCCGATCACAGCCTCAAACGGCGCATCGATACCATGTTCCGGCGGCGCATAAGCCACAAGCGTCCCGCCAGCCGGCGCCGCGGTCGGCTCGGTGCGTTTGACCGGCGCCGGCGTGATACTCGCCACCATTACCGGCGTGTCGGTTGCGATCACCGGCAACCGGAACGAAGCCGTGGCGACGATGATATCCGGGTTGGCTGATCCGGGTTTCGCAAACGCCACTTTCGGCAAGTCCTTGTCATCGCGGGCGGAGAAAATGTCGTCCATTCGCCAAATTGTGCCCGAATGCGGAACGCTGTCCCTGGCGACCGCCGCCGGGCGGGTCATCAGCAGGTCGCCCTTGAAACCGCGATTGACCGTTTCCGGGCCGGTGGCCGGGCGCGGACCATCGACCGCGATTGTCGGGCCGCCGGGCGCCACAAAGCCGCCGAGACCGGCAACTGCGGCGTCCTCAAGGTGAAACGTTGCCCGGTGAATGGAGCCCTGCGGCGCGGCGACCATGTGCGCCTGCCAGCGATTCTCGCTGTTCACCGCCGACATCATGTCGGCCAGGTCCTGATAGGCTGTCTGGGAGGATGAAGCCACCAGGGCGCCAAGTGCGACAAGGCTGGCTGCGGGCGCGGATTTAACAAAACGCGGACGCGAAGAAACTCGACCCATATACGACGCACCCCACTCCTACAGCGTGTTTACTCATTCCAGGTCTGCAAGCAGGCAGACCGACCCGTCATCGGGATAAGGCCATATTAACGTTGACAAGCAGTTAACCGGGTTTGCAGGCCGCACGCCGTCGCGCATTGGCCGGTTCTTGGCTGAGCCGGGGTCCTTGTCGCGGCAGAATTTGGCCACACAATGACCCTGCGGTGACCGGTCGGTGGCACCAATCCGGCGCGGGCGGAACTATTCCTGTGAAAGAGCCGCCTGGGCGGCAGCCAAACGCGCCACCGGCACACGGAAGGGCGAACAGGAGACATAGTCGAGGCCGACCGCCTCGCAGAACTTGATGGAATCGGGATCGCCGCCATGTTCGCCGCACAGGCCGAGTTTGAGGCTGTTGCGGGCCTTGCGGCCCTCGCGGCTGGCCACCCGGACGAGAATGCCGACCCCATCGATGTCCAGCGTGACAAAGGGATTTTTCTCCATAAGCCCCGATTCCTGATAGCTGCCGAGAAATCCGGCCGCATCATCGCGGGACACCCCGAACGTCGTCTGTGTCAGGTCGTTGGTGCCGAAAGAGAAGAACGCGGCGCTTTCGGCGATTTCCGATGCTCTGAGCGCCGCCCGCGGCAATTCGATCATGGTGCCGACCGAGTAGTTGACGGCCGGCGAGGCGGCGCCATTGAGGGCTGCCGCCGTTTCATCGACCACCGCTTTCACCCGGTCCAGTTCCTCTTTCATGGCGACCAGCGGCACCATGATTTCAGGCGCCACCGGTTCGCCCGTCAACCGGGCCGCCTCGGAGGCCGCTTCCAGGATCGCCCGCGTCTGCATCTCCGCTATCTCCGGATGGCTGATCAACAGCCGGCAACCGCGATGCCCCAGCATCGGATTGAGTTCGGTGAGCGCGATCACCCGCTCGCGCAGGCGCTTTTCCTCGACATTCATTGCCTTTGCCACTGCCGCGATTTCCTCATCCTCCTTGGGAAGGAATTCGTGGAGCGGCGGATCGAGCAGCCGGATCGTCACCGGCAGCCCCTTCATGATCCGGAAAAGTTCGACAAAGTCGGCGCGTTGCACCGGCAACAGCTTTTCCAGCGCCTTGCGCCGGCCGCTGGAATCCTCGGCAAGGATCATCTCGCGGACCGCCAATATGCGATCGGTGTCGAAAAACATGTGTTCGGTGCGGCACAGGCCGATCCCCTCCGCGCCGAATTCCCGGGCGGCCTTGGCGTCCGCCGGTGTTTCCGCATTTGTGCGCACGCGCATGCGACGGTGCCGGTCGGCCCAGCTCATCAGCGTCTCAAAATCACCGGTCAACTCCGGCTGCAGCATCGGCACGGCGCCGTCGATGATTTCGCCCGATGCACCATCGATCGTAATCACGTCCCCGGGGCCGTAGCTGCGGCCCATGACGTTCATCGTCTTGTTTTTGGCGTCGATCTTGACCGATCCAGCGCCGGAAACGCAGGGTTTTCCCATGCCGCGGGCGACGACAGCGGCATGGCTGGTCATGCCGCCCCGCGCCGTGAGAATACCCTTTGCAGCGACCATCCCGTGGATGTCTTCGGGACTTGTTTCCAGTCGCACGAGGATAACCGGCTTGCCGGAATTGGCCTCATGCACGGCGTCATCGGATGTAAATACGATACCGCCTGTCGCCGCACCTGGTGAAGCCGGCAGGCCGCGGGCAATCGCCACTTTTTCCGCCTTTGGATCGAGCGTCGGATGCAGCAACTGGTCCAGAGAACTGGGTGCGATGCGCTTGACCGCCTCTTCTTCAGTGATGACCCCGTCGGCGACCAGGTCGACGGCGATTTTCAGAGCCGCTTTCGTGGTCCGCTTGCCCGCCCTCGTCTGCAACATCCACAAGGTGTTGTTTTCGACCGTGAATTCGACATCCTGCATATCGCGATAGTGGTGTTCCAATCGCTTGGCGATATCGTGGAACTGCTTGAAGGCCTCCGGCATTGCCGATTCCAGCGAAGGCGCGGTCGAGCCCGCCGCCTTGCGGGCCTTTTCCGTCAGATCCTGGGGCGTGCGGATGCCTGCCACGACATCCTCGCCCTGGGCATTGATGAGGAACTCGCCGTAGAGATCGTCCTCGCCGGTTGAAGGATTGCGCGTAAACGCGACGCCGGTGGCCGAGGTGTCGCCCATATTGCCGAACACCATCGCCTGAACGTTGACCGCCGTTCCCCAGGAGCGCGGGATATCATGCAATTCGCGGTAAGCGATGGCGCGGGCGCTCATCCACGATTTCATCACCGCCTCGATGGCGCCCCACAGCTGTTCGCGCGGATCTTGGGGAAAGGGATTGTCCTCCACCTCTTCCACCAGCGCCTTGTAGCGGTTGACAACGACCTGAAGATCGTCGGCGCTCATGTCGGTGTCCTGTCGATGGCCGCGCTTTTCGCGCTCGATTTCCAGGATCGATTCGAATTCGTGGTGGTCGATGCCGAGTACGACATCGGAATACATCTGGATAAAGCGCCGGTAGGAATCGAGCGCAAACCGGGTGTCGCTGCGTTTTGACAGTGCGCCGACCGTTTCATCGTTGAGGCCGAGATTGAGTACCGTGTCCATCATCCCCGGCATCGATGCCCGGGCACCGGAGCGGACGGAGACCAGAAGAGGATCCGCGGGATCGCCAAAGCGTTTGCCGGTGATTTGGCCGATATGCCGCAGCGCCGCTTCCAGTTCCTCCTTCATGCCCGCCGGCAGGGTTTCGCCGCTGGTATAGTATGCGTTGCAGACCTCGGTTGTGATCGTGAAACCCGGTGGTACAGGCAGTCCGAGATTGGCCATCTCAGCGAGATTGGCACCCTTGCCGCCCAGAAGATCGCGCATGTCCGCAGCGCCTTCGGCTTTGCCGTCGCCGAATGTGTAGACCCATTTTGTCATTCCGTTCGCGCCTCGCCCTTCCGCCCGCGCCAAGGCTCCGATAGCCGCGTTCCCGGAAAATGCGCTCATCACCGTCGGCGGCCTGACCTTGACACGGCTGTATGTCGGCGAGTGCTAACGCCTTCCCGTGCGTTGCACAACGTCTTTTGGCCGGGAGTGGGCTCACGGCGGTGAACGTTTGGGGATTAAAGCGAATTTCAGGTCGAAATCACGATATCGAGACCAAGATCGAGGTTGGCCGCGGAGTGGGTGATCGCACCGCAGGACAGATAATCGACGCCGCTTTCGGCAATTGCCGCTGCCGTATCCAGCGTGACACCGCCGGACGCCTCCAGAATCACTTTGCCGCCGGCGATCGAAACGCCTTCCGCCAGCCTCTCCGGTGACATGTTGTCGAGCATGACAATGTCGGGTTTGGCGGTCAGCGCCTCGCGGAGCTGGTCGAGCGTGTCCACTTCCACTTCGATCTTTACCATGTGGCCGGCACGGGCGCGGGCACGCGATATCGCCGCGGCTACGCCGCCGCATACCGCGATGTGATTGTCCTTGATCAGAATACCATCATCGAGCCCGAACCGGTGATTGAAGCCGCCGCCGCACGTCACGGCGTATTTCTGGAGAGCCCGGAGCCCGGGGATCGTCTTGCGGGTGCAGGTTATTTTCGCTTTCGTATGGGCGATCGCGGCAACCATCCGTGCTGTTGCGGAGGCCACGCCCGACAGATGGCCGAGAAAATTGAGCGCCACACGCTCCGCCGACAACAGGGTTCGGGCCGAACCGGCCAGTGTGCACACCGCCGCGCCGGCCGCCACCTCATCGCCGTCGGCGACACAGCAGGTTAGCGTCAATCCGCCGCCAGCCTGATCGATTGTCTCCGCAACAAGCGGCAGCCCCGCGATGATCCCTGTTTCGCGGGCATTGATTGTCGCCCGGGCTTGCGCATCCGGCGCGATCGTCGCCGCGGTTGTCAGGTCGCCGGCTCGCCCCAGATCCTCCGCGAGTGCATCGCCCACCGCCCGCTGGATCAGGTATCGGGGAATATCGGACATTACGGCGGCGCCTGTCATGGCTCAAACAGCTTTCGCCAGCGCAACCGGCATCGCCGGCGCCAGATCGTCGAGCCGCATATAGGTGCGGTGCGTCTGCGCTTTGTCTGTGTCCGGACAGTCGCTGCGATAGTGTCCGCCGCGGCTTTCCGTACGTGACAGCGCGGCCCGTGTCACCAGTTTGCCGGCGATCAGGGCATTGCGCGCCTGCGGGCTTTGCGTTGCCTGCAAAAGCGTTTCGATTTCCGCAAGGGCGGTCTCAAGGCCGGCGCGGTTGCGCACAACACCCACATGTTGGCTCATGATCCTTCGTAGCAGACCGATGCTTTGTTCGTCGTGTTCCGGACTCTGCAATCCCCCCTCCGGCGCGTTGTCCGGCCAGCGCATGATCTTGTGGTTCGGCATGACCGCCTGGATATCCTCGGCGATGCGCGCCGCGAACACGACGGCCTCCAGAAGCGAATTGGAGGCAAGGCGATTGGCGCCGTGGGCGCCTGTCGACGCCACTTCGCCACAGGCCCAAAGCCCGGTGACCGACGACCGGCCGGCGCCATCGACATGCACGCCGCCCATGTGATAGTGCGCCGCCGGTGCGATCGGGATCGGCACGCTTGTCGGATCGATACCGGCGGCCATGCACGCGCCGTATACGGTGGGGAATTCCTCCGGCATGGCCGAACCGATGGCCTTGCGGCAATCCAGAAACGCGCCGCGGCCCGAATTGACGGCCTCCTGAACACCGCGTGCCACAATGTCGCGTGGTGCCAGTTCGCCATCGGGATGCAGTTCCAGCATGAAACGTTTGCCCGAACGATCGATGATATGGGCGCCTTCGCCGCGCAGCGCCTCGGTCGCCAGCGGTGCCGGGTCGATCCCGGCATCGACCGCGGTCGGATGAAACTGAACAAATTCCGCATCGGCGATGGTGGCGCCAGCTCGCGCGGCGATCGCCATGCCTTCGCCGCGTGCTTCCGGCGGATTGGTCGTCACCGCATAAAGGTGCCCGATACCGCCGGTGCAAAGGACGATGGCTCGAGCCGCCATGTGCAACCGGTCGGAAAGGCCGCCCCGCCGGTCGCGGGCGACGAGGCCCGTCACAAAGCCGCCTTCGGTGACCACCCGCTCGGCCACGAACCCTTCCAGCACCTGAATGGAGGGTGTCTGCGCGACACTTTGTTCCAGAACCGACATGATCGCCCGACCTGCCATGTCGCCGCGCACATGGACGATTCGCCGTTCCGAGTGCGCCGCTTCCCGGGAGAGCTTCAACGCGCCGTCCAGATCCCGGTCGAATGGCACGCCGTAATCCAGCAGGTCGTGGATCCGGTCCGCCGCTTCCGATGCCATCAGCCATGCAATTTTCTCGTCGACGAGGCCGTCGCCTGCGGCAATCGTGTCGGCGACATGCTTGTCCACGGTGTCGCCGGGGCCGACCGCTGCCGCGATACCGCCCTGTGCCCAGGCCGACGATGCGCCTTCGCCGACCGGGGCGGCGGTCAGGATCGTTACCGGACGCGGCGCCAGCTTCAGGGCACAAAAGAGGCCGGCAAGTCCGCCTCCGACGATAACCACGTCGTCGATGCCTTGCCACGAACGCGGCGGGAAAGGGGATTCGGATTTTTGCATGGGGATTCAAGCTTCCCGTGCCAACAGCAGCGGCAATGGTTGCAATGATCGGCTGCCGGCCGCTCCGCCGTCGCCGACATGTCGTTGCCTACATCTTGAGGTTCACCATCCGCTCCACTGAACGCCGGGCGCGTTCCGCCATGTCCGCCGGGATGGTGACTTCTTCTTTCATGTGGACCAGCGAATCGAGGATTTTCGGAAGCTGGATGCGTTTCATGTGCGGGCAGAGATTGCACGGCCGGATAAAGTTCACATTCGGTGTCTCGCTTGCCACATTGTCGGCCATCGAGCATTCGGTGACCATCAGGACCTTAGCCGGTTGCCGATCTTTCACCCAATTGATCATCTTCGCGGTCGAACCGGTAAAGTCGGCTTCCGAGATCACATCCTGCGGGCACTCCGGATGGGCGATGATTTTCAGACCCGGGTTGGCATCACGGTACGACCGAAGCTCCGAGCCGGTAAACCGCTCATGGACTTCGCAGGCCCCGTGCCAGGCGATGATCTCAACTTCGGTCTGCGAGGCGACCCACATTGCCAGATAACGGTCGGGCAGGAAGATGACCTTCGGCACGTTGAGACTTTCCACGATCTCCACGGCGTTGGACGAGGTGCAGCATATGTCGACCTCGGCTTTGACATCCGCCGACGTGTTGACATAGGCGACGACCGGAACGCCGGGATAGGTTTCGCGAAGCCGTCTGACATCCGCACCGGTGATCGATTCGGCCAGCGAACAGCCGGCGCGAAGATCGGGAATGAGGACGGTCTTGTCCGGTGCCAACAGTTTCGAGGTTTCCGCCATGAAATGCACACCGCACTGGACGATCACCTCGGCATCGGACCGGGCCGCTTCCTGGGCCAGTTGCAGGGAATCGCCAACAAAGTCGGCAACACAATGATAAATATCCGGAGTCTGGTAATTGTGCGCCAGAATGACGGCGTTTCGAACGGTTTTCAGTTCGTTGATCGCCTTGATCGTCGGCGCAAAAACCGGCCATTCGATCTGCGGAATGAAGTCGGAAACCTTCTCATAAAGATGGGCCGTCGCCGCTGCCACCTCTTCGGTATAGGTGAGATCGGGCGCAGGAACGGCGGGAAAGCGGCCCGACGCAACCAATCCGCCGTCTGATGACGGATCGCCGGCCCGATCGCGATTGGTCTCGATAGTCGCAGCGATATTCATCGGATTCTCCCTCGTTCGGCTCCCTATTATGCTCATTTTGAGCATAATAGGGAGCAAAGAAGACCGGCAAAAAGCCGGCTGCCTCAACATAGGCATTGTGCGCCGTCTCTTCAAGCGGCAATGGTCAAGAATCATCAGCGAAATTTCGCGGTTTGCTTTCATCAGCCGGCTTGATGGGAAGGATCAAGAAAACTGTCTTTCACATTTCTTGCTGTCCGCTAGGGTGGATTGCGCGATTGCAAGCTGCCAGCGGAATGCCGGCGGGGGATGCCTTCCGGCGCCGGCATTGAACGTAGTCCGGCCCGGCATTGAACGTAAGTGAAGAGGAACGGACGTCGATGGCCGACAGGACGGCGCCGGGAAGGACGGGATTGCCGGTGGCGGTGGTCATCGCGGCCGGGTGCCTGATTTCGTTTCTGACATTTGGCCCGCGATCGGCGATGGGTTTTTTTCAGTTGCCGCTGCTTGAAGACAACCAGTGGGATCGTGCGACATTCGGGTTGGCCATGGCGATACAAAACATCATGTGGGGCTTTGGTCAGCCGGTCTTCGGTGCCATTGCGGATCGCTACGGAACGGCGCGTGTTCTTGTCGCCAGCGCAATCCTTTATGCGTCCGGACTTGTTGTCATGGCCTGGGCGCCAACGCCGCTATGGCTGCACATCGGCGGCGGCGCGCTGATCGGGCTGGGTATTGCGGCAGGTTCCTTCGGCATCATTCTTGCGGCATTTGCACGCCGTGTGTCGGCGCAGCGCCGGCCGATTGTGTTCGGCCTCGGCACGGCCGCCGGTTCTGCCGGCATGTTTGCGTTCGCGCCGTTGTCCCAGGCGATGATCGCATCGTTGGGCTGGGCCGATACACTAGTCGCCTTTGCCCTGCTCATGGGCCTGATTCCGGTCGCCGCCTCGCTTCTGCGCGGCAAACAGGACAGCACCATCGGTGGCGGCGGCGAACTCCGCAAGAGCGTGGGTGAAGCGCTTTCCGAAGCTTTGGCCCACAAGAGTTATGTGCTCCTCGTCAGCGGTTTTTTCGTTTGCGGGTTTCAGGTTGCATTTATCACCGCCCACTTTCCCGCATACATCTCCGATCTCGGACTTGAACAACGCTGGGCCGTGGTTGCGATCATGGCGATCGGCTTTTTCAATATCATCGGCTGCCTGGCCTCCGGTGTCATCGGACAGCGATACTCCAAGCCGATATTCCTTGCTTTGCTCTATCTCGGCAGATCCGGACTTGTGACCTGGTTTTTGCTGACACCGGCGACACCCTTCACCGTGGTCATTTTCTCGGTTGTCATGGGGCTCATGTGGCTGTCGACGGTGGCGCCCACCAATGCGCTGGTTGCCGTCATGTTCGGGACCCGCGATTTGGGTATGCTGGGTGGCGTCGTGTTCCTCTCCCACCAGATCGGCTCGTTCATCGGCGTTTGGCTTGGCGGGTATCTCTATGACTTGTTCGGCACTTATGATCCGGTCTGGTGGTTGGGTGTTGGGCTGGGGATTTTTGCCGCCCTTGTCCATTGGCCGATCGTGGAACGGCCCGCACCGGGCACCGCACATGCCTGAGTGAGGGCAGGCAATCGGCAATTGCCGGCTTGCAATTCGCTTGCGCGGGGGCCAAGGAGTTTGCAGGTCAACGCAGGAGGACGGACGATTGTCTGGCCAGTCCGAAACCTTTTCCGCGCTTCTCATTACGCGCGATGAAGACAAACACCAATCGGTCGACAGGGTCGAGTTGACCGCAGATGACCTGATGGAGGGTGACACGCTGGTTCGTGTCAGCCACTCGACCGTCAACTACAAGGATGGCCTTGCGATTACCGGGCGATCTCCGGTGGTCCGCCATTGGCCGATGATCCCCGGAATCGACCTCGCCGGTGAAATCGTCGAGACGACCCATGCCGATTTTGCCGCCGGCGACAGTGTCATCCTCAATGGCTGGGGCCTTGGCGAGGTCCACTACGGCGCCTATGCCGGCCTGGCGCGCGTCAGGGGGGATTGGCTGATCCGGCGTCCCGATGCCCTCTCGCCGGCACAATGCATGTCGATTGGTACCGCCGGTTACACCGCAATGTTGTGCCTTCTGGCATTGGAACGAAACGGCGTCACGCCCGAGCGTGGTCCCGTCGTCGTCACCGGCGCTGCCGGTGGCGTGGGTTCGGTTGCAATCGCGATCCTGGCGGCCAACGGATACCATGTCATCGCGTCGACCGGCCGTACGTCCGAGGGCGATTATCTGAAAGAACTCGGCGCGGCGGAAATCATCGACCGGAGCGAGTTGTCCGAACCGGCAAAACCGCTTGGCAGGGAACGCTGGGCCGGCGCTGTCGATGCTGTGGGCTCGCATACCCTTGCCAATGTTCTTTCCATGACCAAGCGCGAAGGCACGGTAACGGCGTGCGGCCTGGCCGGCGGCATGGATCTGCCGGCGTCGGTTGCGCCCTTCATCCTGCGCGGTGTGACGCTGGCGGGGATCGATTCCGTCATGGCGCCGAAAGCGCGCCGTGAAGAGGCGTGGGCGCGCCTTGCGACCGACCTCGATCGCGGCAAGCTTGCTGCGATGACCACGACAATCGGTTTTGACGAAATCGAGGACGCCGCCGGATCGATCGTTGAGGGAAAGGTGCGCGGCCGGATCGTCGTGGCGATCGGCTAGTCCGTTTTTTCATCCGCCCCGTCATTTGGCGGCCTCGCCGGCCTGTGCCGGGCCGTCGCCGGCGGGCGCTTCCGGCACATCCGGCCCGCCGCCCCCGGTCCCGGTCGTCAGGAAGCGCTGGTAGAACCAGCCGATCAGCAGCAGCGACAGGCCGAGACCCAGGAACGACAGCGCCCGCAGCAATCCTGTCAGCACCGCCATGTCGAACGCGAACACCTTGACGATGGTCACCAACAGGATCACGCCGGACGCCGCCCTGATCTGAAGCGAGCCGGAGACCGCGCCGGCGGCCAACAGCGCGATGCCGAGGCCGAGCCACACGATGGAATAGGTCCACGATTCCAGGTCGCCGGTATCGTGCGCAACGAGCTGCATCGCCGGGCCGTGATAGGAAAAGCGGACCAGCAGCGTGACCGTCGCGAAAACGAGCAGCAGCGACAGGACGGCGTAGAGCCGTGTCAGCCATGGCGGCCATCGCTCCGCCTGCGTCCACGAGACGAGCGCCACGAGCCCGGCCGTGACCGGATAGCCCAGAACCAGCTTCGACGCCGGCCATCCGCCAATGATCGCGTCATGTTGGAGCAACGGATTGGCAAACACGATATGACCGGCGGCGATGGTGAGGACCGGCGCCAGCGCCGCAATCCGCGCCGCCCGCTCGTAGACAATACCGCCCGTGCGCACCGCGACACGGCCCAGCAACCAGGCGATCGCCAGCGCCGCGAAGGAATAAAGGGTGAACTCCAACAGGCGCGGCGCCCCGGTGAGCCAGGACAGGCCGGTATCGACCGCCGGCGCATGGACAAGGTGGCGGATTTCCAGCGCGACGAACAGCGCGGCGATGACCAGTCCTGCGATCTGCGGCACCGCGGCCCAGATGTCGGAGGATTTGCGCCGCATCGCCTCGCCGCCGGCCAGCAGCACCGCGGCGGGTAGCGCAAGGGTGAGGATCAACCCGTTGAAAATCCGCGGCGGCCCGAGCGTTTCCAGCACGGAGCCCAGATTGTCCGCAAGCGCCAGGGATGCCGCAAAGGCGGTCACAGCCGCCAGCGGCCGCAGCACAAAGACCGGCCGGTGGACCGCGATCCAGGCGATCCCGGCCGCGCTGAGCGCCAGAGCCGGCGCGATCCAGTTCCGTTCAAGTCCGACCATGCACGCAAAGGCCAGGCACGACACCGAGCCGGCCGCCATCAGCGCCGGCGCCGGCGCGTCGGACCGGTCCGGTTGTCGGCCAAGCAGCCTTTGGGTCGCCGCCGCCAGCACGAATGCGAGGATCAGCCCGGCGAGGCCGAAGGCCGGTCGCGTCTCATAGGGCGCGGTTTTGAAATAGGCGGCGATCAGGACGGCGACGGCGGCGCCGGCCGAGCAACCGGCGAAAAAGCCGGCCGCCCGCGGTGCGCCCGCCGCCGCCCGGTCGGCGCTGAGGAAGCCCCCGAGCACCGGAACCAGCGCGATTGCCGCTGCCTGGAACAGCAGCCGCCGCGCCATCAGTGGTTCCACAGGCGCCCATTCCGCCCGAAACCGCATGGTTTGCGGATCGAAGAATGCCGGCAGGTCGAGCACGATGACGGCAAGTGTCGTCAACGCCGCCGCCAGCAGAGCGGCCGGCGCCAGCGACGACCAGCGCGCCGCCGCCGCCCCGTAGCCGGCGGAAAGGACGATGGCGGTCATGAGCGACGGCAGCCCCGGTTCGCTCGCCAGGTAGAACGTCGCCGACACCGCGGTGCCCGCCAGCGCGACGAGCGCCAGTTCGTTCGGCTTCTGGTCGAACGCGCCATTGTCGGCGGGGTCGATTCCCTCCGCCAGAAAGCCGGTGAAGAGCACGCTCAGGCCGGCCAGCGCCAGGATCGGCGCCAGTGTCTCCTGGCCGGTGGTGATGACGAAGAAGCACCAGAACAGGCTGCCCCCAACGGCGATCACCGCCAGCCATTTCCAGTCGCGGATGCGGGCCAGGCCGAGCGCCGTGGCCGCGACGAAGAGCGTGTGGACGGCCAGGGGCATCGGCGCCGGTTCGCCGGTGCTGACCAGTACGGGTGTGAGAAAACTGCCGGCGATGCCGAGCGCGGCGAGCGCCGGCCCGTGAACGGCGGACAGAAACATCGTCCCCGTGCCCGCCAGCGTCAGAAGGACGAATGCCGCCGCCGCCGGAAGGAACCCGTAGAGCGCATAGGCGGAATAGATCGTGGCGAACGCGGCGACGCCGCCGGTGCCGGTCAGGATGGAGGGGATATCGGCGTCGGGGACCACCGGCAGGGCAAACCGGCGCCCGCGCCGGCGCAGCAATTCCCCGCTTGCGAAGAGCCCGATCGCCAACAGGCCGCCCAGTGCAATCCGCATCGCCGGCCCGATCAATCCCTGCTCGATCGTGTAGCGGACGAGGAAGATCGCGCCGAGCGCAATGGCGAGCCCGCCGAGCAGGACGGCCAGGCGGCTGCCGATCTGCTCCTCGATCCGCCGGCCGCGCCCCTCCGGCCGAACAGCCTCCGTCACCGAAGGTGCGGGAGCCGGCTGCTCCGGTTCAACGGAAGGTTCCGGCGGTTCTTCGGCGGCTTCCGGGGCCGCCGGCGCCTCCGCGCCCGGTTCGGCGGTCCCTTCCGCTACGGCCTCGGGTGTGGATTCGGGCAAGGTTTCGGGCGCGGTCGGTGAAACGGTGTCCGGACCGAACCGCGCGTCCAGTCGCGATAACTGGTGCGAAAGGCCGGAAACCTCTCCGGACAGTTTGTCGATACGCCGGGCCATGTCCCTGGTTCTGGCAAACGCGACGATCGGCAGCACGATGGCGACAATCAGCAGCACGGCAATGGCGATCGCCAGGAGAACGTACATCGCTTCCGGTTCCCAGTGGTTACAGCCCGCCGCACGCCCTGCTGCCGGCAGGCCACCGGCGAAGGGTGCCGGATTCGGCGGGTCCTGTCACGCGCGCCCGCACCGCGGCACATGCCGGAAATGTACTCGCGCGTCGCCCTGGACCGCTTCTTCAGTCCGAGCCCTTGGTGATGTCCGGCGCATCGACCGCCTTCATGCCGACCACATGATAGCCGGAATCCACATGATGAACCTCACCGGTCACACCGCCCGCCATGTCTGACAGAAGATAGGTCGCCGACTGGCCGACATCGTCGATGGTGACGGTCCGCCGCATCGGTGCGTTGTATTCGTTCCATTTCAGGATATAGCGGAAGTCGCCGATACCGGAAGCGGCGAGCGTCTTGATGGGCCCGGCGGAGATGGCATTGACCCGGATACCGGATTTGCCCAGATCCGCCGCCAGGTAACGCACGGATGTCTCCAGCGCTGCCTTTGCGACACCCATGACGTTATAGTGGGGCATCACCTTTTCCGCGCCGTAATAGGTCAGCGTCAGGATCGATCCACCGCCGCTCATCAGGGGTTCGGCGCGCTGTGTGATCGCGGTCAACGAGTAGCAGGAGATCGCCATGGTGCGGGTGAAATTGGCCTCCGTCGTGTCCACATAGCGTCCCGCCAGCTCATCCTTGTCGGAAAAGGCGATGGCGTGAACCAGGAAATCCAGTCTGCCCCACTCCTTGCGGATGGTTTCGAACACGGCATCGATTGTGGCGCCCTCGCTCACATCGCAGTGGCCGGCGACCAGCGCATCCAGTTCCTGGGCGAGCGGTTCGACCCGGCGCCGCAATGCATCGCCCTGATAGGTGAGGGCCAGTTCCGCCCCGGCATTGCGGGCCGCCCTTGCGATACCCCAGGCGATCGACCGGTTGTTGGCGATACCCATCACCAGACCGCGTTTTCCTGCCAACAATCGTGCGCCGTCGCTCATGTCCGGCTTTCCCCCTTTGCGAACCCTGCATCTTGCCCGATCCGTACGTATACGATCGTTTGTGGCATGGGTTGCGATCCCCATCAAGCGGCCTCGACGTCTGCCCGGTGCATGCAATAAAATCGCCGCCAGCCGCGCGGCACAGGACTTCGGTAGATGGACGGAACTCACGCCACTGATACGCTGACGTCGGCCCTGGCCGAAATTGTCGGCCCGCAAAATGTATTGACCGACAGCGAAGACATCGCGCCTTATCTCGTCGAGTGGCGCAACCTCTATCACGGCACCACCCCGGCCGTTGTTCGTCCGGGAAACACCGAAGAAGTCTCCCAGATCATGAAATGGGCGACCCGATGCCGTCAGCCCGTTGTGCCCCAAGGCGGAAACACCGGCCTGGTTGGCGGCCAGGTTCCCGACGAAAGCGGAAACGAGGTCATACTGTCGCTCACGCGCCTCGACAAAATTCGCCAAGTCGATGCACAGGGCGCGACGGTTCATGTCGAAGCCGGTGCCATATTGCAGGACATTCAGTCCGCTGCCGCCGAAGCCGGGATGTTGTTTCCGCTGACGCTGGGTTCGCAGGGCACCTGCCGGATCGGCGGCAACATTTCCACCAATGCCGGCGGCGTCGGTGTTCTGGCCTACGGAAACACCCGCGACCTGGTGCTCGGCCTGGAGGTTGTGCTCCCCACCGGCGAAATCTGGGATGGCCTGTCGCGGCTCCGCAAGGACAACACCGGTTACGACCTGAAGAACCTGTTCATCGGCGGCGAGGGGACTTTGGGCATCATCACCGCCGCCATCCTGAAGCTCTTCCCCGCACCGATGGGGCGGGCGGTGGCAATCGCCGGGATTGCTGATCCCGATGCGGCGTTGACACTGCTTGCCAAAACGCGCCACGCAGCCGGTCCGGGCCTGACCGGTTTCGAAATCATACCGCGCATCGGGCTGGAATTCGTCATTCGCCATATCCCGGGGAATCGGGATCCCATGGTAAACGCCCATCCATGGTATGCGGTGGTCGAAATCGCATCGTTTCGCTCGGAGGAAGATGCCGGAGCCATGATGGAGGCGGCGCTCGCAGATGCGCTGGATACCGGCTTGGTGGACGATGCGGTAATCGCCGCTTCACTGGCGCAGGCCGAAGCGATCTGGAAACTGCGCCATGGCTTATCCGAAGCGCAACGGCCGGAAGGCGGTTCGATCAAGCACGATATCTCCGTTCCGGTCGCAAGGGTTCCCGAATTCATCCGCCGCGCCAGCGAGACGGTGACTGGATTGATACCCGGTTGCCGGCCGGTGCCGTTCGGCCATGTCGGTGACGGAAACATTCACTTCAATGTTTCCCAGCCGTCCGATATGGACAAGGAGGATTTTCTGGCCCGCTGGCGCGACCTGAACGCCGCCGTCCATGCTATCGTTCTGGAAATGCACGGATCCATCTCCGCCGAACACGGTATCGGCCGATTGAAGCGGGATATCCTGAAATCAATGAAATCCGAAATCGAAATGGACCTCATGCGGCGTATCAAGAAGAGCTTCGATCCGGCCGGTATCCTCAGCCCGGGCAGGGTATTGTGAGTGCCCTTGCGTTTCAGGAAAGCACGCAGGCCGACGATGCCGAAATCGTTGCGCTTTGGCGGGCCTGTGGATTGACGCGGCCCTGGAACGATCCCCATGCCGATTTGGCTTTCGCCAGGACACAGCCCCATGCCGCTGTCTTGGCCGGGCGGGGACAGGATGGCCGGATCCTGGCCACTGTGATGGTTGGCCACGACGGCCACCGCGGCTGGGTATACTATCTTGCTGCCGATCCGGAGACCCGCCGGCGCGGCCTCGGCGGCGTCGCCATGGCGGCGGCGGAGACTTGGCTTCGGGAGCGCGGCGTCTGGAAGCTCAATATCATTGTCCGCAACGACAATGCCGAAGTCCTGGCATTTTATCGCGCCATCGGTTTTGTCGAGGACGATTGCATTGTGCTTTCCCGTCGGCTCGACGGCCGGTCCCCTCAACAGCCCTATCCCGGCGCTGAGGATTGGTCCTGACGCGCGATTGCGCTCAATCGGTTTCGGCGTCGCCATCTGCCAGGGGCGTCCAGATGTCGGGATCGTCGTTGCCCGCCCTGTTCACCCGCGTTGAAATCGCGATGGCGCGCAGAAGATTGCCGCCGGCCGGGCGCAGGAGTTCCTGCAGCATGTCCGCCGGCGAATCCGTTTCAAGCCAGGTCTCGAAAGTATCCGGCTGGAGCACGACCGGCATGCGGTTGTGGATCGGCCGCAACGTTGAATTTGCGTCGGTCGTGATGATCGCCGCGGTGTCGATTTCCTCGCCATTCGGGCCCGCCCAGCACTCCCAGAGACCGGCGAAGGCGATTAGCGATCCGTCTTCCGGGCGGATCCAGTAGGGCTGCTTGGGACCGCTGGCGCGCGCCTGCCACTCGTAGAATCCGGAGGCCGGGATCAGGCAGCGCCGCCGCCGAAAGGCGTTGCGGAATGACGGCTTTTCCGCCACCCCTTCGGCGCGGGCGTTGATAAGCAGCGGAAAATCTTTCGGATCCTTTACCCACGACGGCAACAGCCCCCACCGTGCCGGCACCAGTTCGCGGATCGTCGGGCCGTCGATATGTTCGCGGCGCGCGCTGCGGCGCACAATCAGTATCGGTTGGCTGGGGGCGATGTTGTAGCGCGGCGCGGCAAATCGCGGATCGACATCGGGCAACTCGAAAAGATCGCGGATCGCTTCCGCTTCCGCCACGATGGAGTAACGTCCGCACATCGCTGCGATATATCATCGGCGGTCCCGCCGTGCCACAGTGCCGGCACCATGGCATCACACGGCGTCAGCATCGTGGTTCTCAGGCCTCGGTCCGTCCTGCTTGTCAAGCGGGCGAAGGCGCCTTTCCGGGGATACTGGAGCTTTCCCGGAGGCAGGATTGCGCCCTGTGAGGCCGATGAGGCGGCCGCTCGGCGGGAATTGCGAGAGGAGACCGGGCTGAGCGCGGGCCGGCTATCCGTTCTCGGGCAGTTTGCGGTGAGGCCGGATCCCGGAGGAATGATCCTGACCGTGTTCGCCGGCCAGGACCGCGGCGGGAAACCGGTCGCCGGCGACGATGCCGCCGAAGCCGTGTTCGTGCCCTTCGAAGAGGTCCTGACATTCCCGCACACCCCCCGCTTGCCGGACTGGATATCGCGTGCGTTGCTGTGGCGGGGGGGATTGCTCGACCCCTGATCACGCCGGTTTGAGCCGCTTTGACTGGCAATTGCCACGCACTGCATGTTGGGTGTGTCGAGAACAACCGGCAGAAGGAACCGGTCATGCACGCGACCGTTCGGTACACGGATTGCAATCCGTTCGCTGCGTTTGCCGCGGCCGGTTTGGCTTTTGTCATGCTCGTCAATGCGGCGGCGGCCGACCCGGGCAAATGGAAGCATCGCGGCTGGCAAAAGACCGATTTCTCAAAATCGGCAGTCGAATTCGACGAGATCATTTCCGGCGGTCCGCCGAAGGACGGGATTCCGTCCATCGACGATCCGGTTTTCGCGCCGGCCGCCGACATTACGACATTGGGCAAGAAGGAGCCGGTCATCCGACTGGAAGTGGCGGGCGAACTGAAGGCCTATCCGCTCCAGATCCTGACCTGGCACGAAATCGTCAACGACACGGTCGGCGGCATGCCCGTCGCGGTCACCTACTGCCCGCTATGCAATGCCGCAATTGTCTTTGAGCGGATCGTTGATGGTGAAGCGACCACATTCGGCACCACAGGCAAGCTGCGCAATTCCGACCTGGTTATGTATGACCGGAAAACCGAATCCTGGTGGCAGCAGTTCACCGGTGAGGCGATCGTCGGATCGCAAACAGGCGCAACACTGAAAATGGTCCCGGCCAGAGTGGTGTCGTTCTCGGAATTCCGCAGCGAAGCGCCGGACGCACCTGTGCTGGTTCCCGGAAATCCGGGCATGCGTGACTATGGGCGCAATCCCTATGCCGGATATGACAGCGCCAGCACGCCATTCCTCTATAACGGCGAGATGCCGGACAACATCGCGCCGATGGTGCGGGTAGTCGTGGTGCGCGACGGCGATGGCGCACCACCGATGGCCGTCTCGATGGCGCTGTTGAGGCGCAAGGGCGAGATGAAGCTTGGCGATGTGACCGTGAAATGGACCCATGGTGTTAACTCCGCGCTTGACAGCCGGCGCATCAGCGAAGGCCGGGATGTTGGCGCCATCCGGACGACAAAAACCGCCGCCGACGGCTCTGAGAGCGACGTAATCCACGACGTCACCTTTGCTTTTGCGTTTCATGCATTTCATCCCGACATTGCCATTCTGGTTGAATAGGGACAGTTGTGCCGGCAAACGCTGCCAACGGAATTCAACGGTTGGGGCTGGGCGCCGCGCTGTTGGCGTTCTTTACGGCCCTGTGTTGCGTCTTGCCGATGGTCTTTATTATTGCCGGGCTCGGTGGCGCCTGGGTGGCCGTGTTCGGCAAAGTCGCCGCGTTCAGCGCCTATATGATTGGCGTCTCCCTGATTTTGGTTGCGGCGGCCTGGTATGTGGCCTTGCGCCGCCGGAGCGCCGGCAACGTGATGTTGTTCCTGGCAACGTCGACCGGCCTCACACTTGCCGCCTGGTTGGTCTATGCCAATGAGGCGGCGCTGAACGACCGCCTGCTTGCCTGGATGTGAACAAATGGACGAACATTCGACAACGACGCAGTCCCGGATCACCTGTCCGAATTGCGGTCACGTCAGTACTGAAACCATGCCGGTCGATGCCTGCCAGTGGTTTTATGAATGTACCGGTTGCGGCGCACTTCTGAAGCCGGAGAAGGGCGACTGCTGTGTTTACTGTTCATTTGGCAGCGTCCCTTGTCCCCCCGTCCAGGTGTCTCGCCGGACAGGTGACGAATCCAGCTGCTGCACGCCGTCCGGTTGAACGTAAGACCCGCTACGGCCTGAGGTTTGCTCAGGTGTCGAAGATTTCGGTCTCGTCGATGGCTATGCCAAATCCGGCCAGGCCGACATAGTGGCGCTCCCGTGATGCGAGAAGCCGAATGGACTGGACGCCAAGATCGATGAGTATCTGCGCGCCGAGGCCGATTTCCCGCCATTCCGCATCTCGATCGATAGCTGTTTCGTGGGGTTCGCCGGCCTCCAGTTCATCCCGCGCCCGAACCGGCGATCCGGCAACGCCGACACTGCCCTCGCGCAGGTAAATCACGATACCGCGCCCGTGTTCGGCGATTCGTTCCAGGATCCGGTCCATGCGCCGGGTCCGTCCGAACACGTCCGCCCCGACATCCTCCAGTTGCAGCCGGACCGGAACCCCGTGACCGTCCCGGATATCCCCGAAAACCAGCGCCAGATGATGCATCCGGTCAAACGGCGTCTGATAAGAAATCGCACTTGCCGGTCCGCATATCGTTTCCAGTTCGAATTCCGCCAGGCGCTCCACCAGTCGTTCAGAGCGCTGCCGGTAGGCGATGAGATCCGCCACTGAAACCCGCTTCAGCCCGTGGGCATCGGCGAAAGCGACGATCTGGGGCCCTTTCATCACCGTGCCGTCATCATTGACCATTTCGGCCAGCACGCCCACTTCCGGAAGGTCCGCAAGGCGGCAGAGATCGATACAGGCTTCCGTATGGCCGGACCGCATCAGGACCCCGCCGTCTCGTGCGATCAGCGGAAAGACATGCCCGGGACGCACAAAGTCACCGGGACCGGTATTGTCGTTGGCGAGCGCGCGGACGGTGGCATTGCGCTCCTCCGCCGAAATGCCGGTCGTCACGCCATGGCGGAAGTCCACCGACACGGTAAAGGCGGTGCTGTGCGGCGCGTCGTTGTCGGAAACCATCGGATCGAGCCGCAGACGGCGTGCAATGGATTTCGTCATCGGCGCGCATACGATCCCGGATGTGTGGCGGATGATGAAGGCCATTTTCTCCGCCGTGCAGTGGCGGGCGGCGACAAACAGATCGCCTTCATTCTCCCGGTCGTCGTCGTCGGTGACAACCACGAGTTCGCCAGCCTCAAAGGCGCGGATGGCCTCCGCCACGCGTTCGATTTCCGTGGTCATCAGCCTGCCATCGTCCCAGTTTGTCCCCGATGCCGCAACACATGGTCGGCCAGAACAAGCGCCATCATCGCTTCACCGATCGGTATGGCACGGATACCGACACAGGGGTCGTGTCGGCCTTTCGTCGATATTTCCACCTCCTGGCCGTTCCGGTCCACGCCGCGCACCGGTGTCAGGATCGACGAGGTCGGCTTGACCGCAAACCGCGCCACCAATGGCTGTCCGCTGCTGATGCCACCCAGGATGCCACCGGCATTGTTGCTCAGGAATACCGGCCTGCCGTCCGCGCCCATGCGCATTTCGTCGGCATTGTCCTCGCCGCGGATACGGGCGGCTTCAAATCCGTTGCCGATTTCCACACCCTTGACCGCGTTGATCGACATCATCGCCGAACAGATGTCCTGATCGAGCTTCCCGTAGACCGGCTCGCCAAGACCCGCCGGCACGGGCTCTGCCACGACCTCCACGACCGCGCCGACCGAGGATCCCGCCTTGCGGATGCTGTCCAGATAGTCGGTCCAGACCGGAACGATTTCCCGATCGGGCGAGAAGAAAGGGTTGTCATCGACAGCCGACCAGTCCCAGCGGCTTCGATCGACCGCATGCGCGCCGATCCGGACAAGCGCCCCCCGTATTGTGATCGCCGGGATCACCTTGCGGGCGATCGCGCCGGCAGCCACTCGCATCGCGGTTTCGCGCGCCGAAGAACGCCCGCCGCCGCGATAGTCCCGCACTCCGTACTTCGTTTCGTAGGTATAGTCGGCATGGCCGGGGCGAAACCGGTCGCGGTTCGCCGAATAGTCCGCAGAGCGTTGATCGACATTCTCGATCATGAGAGCGATTGGCGTACCGGTCGTGACCTGACCCTTGGTGCGCTCGTCGGCAAACACGCCCGAAAGAATGCGGACCGTGTCCGGTTCCCGCCGCTGAGTGGTGAATCGCGACTGGCCGGGTTTGCGTCGGTTCAGTTCCGCCTGGATTTCAGCCTCGGTGATCGATAGCCCGGGCGGACACCCGTCGATGACACAGCCGATCGCCGGTCCATGGCTCTCACCCCAGGTGGTCACGCGGAGCAGCCGTCCGAAACTGTTGTGGGACATGGTTGCCGATGCCTCGTGCGATTGCGCCCGTTCCGCCGGTTGCCTGCGTCTTGAGCCGGAGACCGGCTTTTATGCGCCGCCGTCCCCGCGGTCAAACGATGTTGCCCCCGGTGACCGGCTAGAACAGCGTCATCGCGCCGTTTCGGAACAGCACGACGCGATCCTGTGGCGTGTGTTTCATCGGCGCGATATCGGTCGAAATCCCGGTGCAGAGATGCATCAGGACGCGCATGACCCCGCCATGGCTGACGGCAACCGTCGGCTCGTCCAGTTCATCGAGCCAATCGGCGACCCTTGCGGCAAGCTGGGCATAGCTTTCGCCGCCCGGCGTGCGTTGCCGCCATTTGTCCGCCATTCGCGCCCTGTGGCCCGCGGGATCGGTCTCCTCGATCTCCCGGGCCGTCAGACCCTCCCACTGGCCAAAGGAAATCTCCTGCACGCGGTCGTCGAAGCCCGCCGTGACCGTCGTCAATTCCGCGGCCTCGCCGACCAGGTGCAGGGTCTCCCGCGTCCGTCCAAGCGGTGAGGCAAACCAGCGCCATCCGCCGCCGGCGACGAGCGGACCCAGCACACGGCCGTTGCGTCGCGCCTGTCGGCGACCCAGCGCGTTGAGCGGAATGTCCCGCTGGCCCTGGAAACGCATGGCGCGATTCCAGTCGGTTTCGCCATGGCGAATGAAAAGGATGGGTGGTCGCAGGCGGTCGGTCATCAGGGGCGGTTTGGCAATCGGGTTTCCGGATCAAGATTTCAAATCACACGCGAAGACCGGCGCGTGGCCGCTCTTCTATCGCCTGTCGGCGATACCGGTAAAGGGCCGCCGGCCTGCCGCCCGTGGAGGGTTCCGTGGCGCCGGTCGGCTCCACGACATTGGCTTGAGCCACTAGCCGCCGGAAATTCTGCTTGTGAAGATGGCGGCCGCCAATCGCTTCGACCGTTTGTTGCAATTGGGTCAGGGTAAACGCGTCCGGCAACAGTTCGAACACGACCGGCCGGTATTTGATCTTGCCGCGCAGACGCGAAATCGCCGTAGCCAGGATTCGCCGGTGGTCATATTGCATCGGTGCCCCCGCCGCTGGTCGTGTCGGCCATATATTGGCCGCTTCGCGGCCGTCGCGGGCCGATTCCTCCACGAGCCCGGCTTCGTAGAGTATTTCGTAGCGATCAAGAACGAGCTCCTCGTCCCAGTTGTCGCCGCCGCCGAACGCGAGGCGGATGCGCTGCCGGCGGGTGCCGTTCGGTGCTGATCTTCTGTTGGCCTCTTTCTTCATGCTCCAGCGCTCAAGGTTGGGAAGGATGTCCCGATCCAGAATCGCCGGCCGGCCCTCCCGCCAGTCCTCCCATGGGAAATAGTCGTACCACGACCGCCAGTGTGCGCCCTCATGCCGGCCCGCATCGGCGGGAATGCGTGTGAGCGCCAGATATCCGACGGACATGACATGCGGGCCCGTGTCGCCGGGTTCGGCATGTCGGCCCCGGTCACCGAACGTATAGAGCTGCTCGGCATAGCCGATTTGCAGGTTTGTCTGTGCGCTCACCCACGCGCGCAGGCCGATCTCGAGAGTCCGGTGATCGAGCGGGCTGAACGGACCGGCCGGCAGGCTTGCAAATCCGTCGCGCTTGTCCTCAGGCCCCGGCGGATCGACGGTCAGAATCAGCGGCGTCAAAGCCTCAACGGCGACGATTGCGGCGGTCAGACCGACACTGATCTGCGGTTCGGCTACGCGCGGAGCCATGGCCAGGTCACCGCTTTGGCCGGGTGAATTCATCATCGACGCCAAGTGCGAAAACCGTTCCTTCGAACGCGCTTTGTCCGCGGCCGATCGCTTTTACCGCATCCACCATCCGGCCATTGCGTGACAGCAGGTGATCGGCAAGTTCAACGAACCGGCGATTGGGTGTCGCCTCCGGCGACTTCCTCCGGATGACCTCCGCGATCACATGTTCCGGCACCTCCGGCCGCAACGCACACAAGGCCGCCAATGCGCCTGCGGTGGATCTGCTCACACCCGCCCAGCAATGGACGATCACCGGCGCCCGGCGGTCCCAGTTGTGGAAAAACTCCAGGAACTGTGCCACATGCGCTTCCCCCGGCAGCGTCATGTCGTCCATCGCCTCGGTGATATCGTGGAAGGACAGCGTCAGATGGTTTTCCGCCGCCACCGTTGAGGGTCGTGGCACGGGCGTCCCTTCGCTGATCAGCGTAACCACGTGGCGGGCGCCGCTGTCCGCGGCCGTTTGCAGAAGCTTGGAAAGCGGGCAGACATGAATTTCGGGCATCGGTACTGGCCTTTGTTGCTCGTGTCGGCAGACCCGGCGGCGCATCCCGGGCGCATGCCCTGTCATTCAACCTCATAGAGGCGGGCAAATCGATTGAGGAAGCGTTTTTCCGTTGACGACGCCGGATTTGGCGTCAGGTGGTCGGCGATCTGCCGCGCGTCCATGACGCCGGTGGCGGCTGGCCGCCCGAAATAGCGCTTTGCCTCTGTTGCGCTGAACCCGGCCAGGGCGACCGATTCGTGATAAGCCGCTGTCCGGTCGGCACGTTTGATCTGCTTCGACAATTGCGGCGGCAGCGTCTGCGGCAGTCCGAACCGAAGATGTATGGCGCCAAGAATGCGCGCTTCCACCATCTTGTAGTCGCCGCCGATCACCGCCTTGAACGGCGAAATCATATCACCGATGACATATTCGGCGCTGTCGTGAAGCAGGGCCGCCAGCCGGTCCTGTTGCGAGGCCGCGGGCCGCAGGCCCGAAAACAGTGCTTCGGCAAACAGGCAATGTTGGGCGACCGAATAGGCGTGTGCGCCAAGGGTTTGGCCGTTCCAGCGCGCAACGCGTGCCAGACCGTGGGCGATATCCGAAATCTCCACGTCGAGCGGTGCCGGATCAAGCAGATCCAGCCGCCGCCCCGAAAGCATCCGCTGCCACACGCGTTGCGGCGCTTTAGCGGTCATGGCTTCGCCGGCCGGTATCGTGCCCACGGCGGCATGGTGATGCGGATGTCGACGTCGCCCGCCGAGGCCGGGCACGTTCCCCGTGAATCCGGCTCAAGCCGGTCGATCCGCACGATGGCGACGGCCCGATAAATGCCGCCGACACGGACCGAAGTGCCGATCTGGCCGACCGTCCGGCCGCCTGCAAGGATTTCGGTGCCGGGAGCGGGCAGGGGATCTTCGGCGTCGACGACGGCAATCCGGCGTCGGGCGGTGCCGCGATGCTTCATGCGCGACACCACCTCCTGCCCGACATAGCAGCCCTTGCCAAAATCGATGCCGTTCAGCTGGTCCATCGCCGCATCGTGGGGAAACGTCTGGCCGAATGCGAAATCGAGCCCGCCTTCCGGCACACCTGCGGCAATGCGATTGGCATGCCAGTCGGTTGCCGTTGCATTGGCGTCGATCCCGCCGCGGCCGACAATTCCCCGCAAACCCAGGTCGACGAGGCGCGGATCGGCCGGCCACGCCGGGTTCGGATTGCCGTCGCCCCAGAAAGCGCCGACTGCGAATTCGTCCGCCGGCCCGGTAAATGCGACGTCGGCGCGCAATTTGTAGAAATCGAGGCGCTTGACGAGGTCTGCAACACATTCTGCGCGAACATCGATGAGACAGCCTGCCTGCTTCGGTCCGGTTGCGGTTTCGCGATCGGCGCCGCGTTTCGTTTCCTGGCTGTTGCGATGGATGAAAAAGTCGAACAGGATTTTGCCTTGCGGGCTCAGCAGCGCCCCGAAACCGATGCCCTGCGCTGCGACCGTGTTCATATTCACAGTAACCACATCGTTGAGAAGCCGATATGCATCGGCGCCGGCAACGCGGATCACGGCGCGGTCTTCAAGATGGGCGATGGGCATATCGAACAGGAATCATCGGTGTCGGATACGAAAGCCAAACTTAGGTGCCGGGTCGGCTGGCGCAAGTCAATTGTCGGGCCGCAGAGGTCGGCTGGCAGGCGTTGCCGGTAACACGGGCAGCGACGGGCCTCGACGATCCGCGCCGCGCGCCCGCGCTAACGCGCCGGCGTGCGGTCGCGCCTAGTCGCCGGCCACGAAAAAATGCCAGGCGCCATCCGGGCCGATACCGACCCTGAAAAAGATATAGGCCCCGTAGGAGAGCATGTCCTGATAGTCGCCCGCTGTCAGGATCGTGAACATTTCCACCGTCTCCTCAGGGGTTAGCCGGCTGACCGGATAGCGGGCGAAATAGGGCCAAAGGTACATCTCCTGATCGGTCCCGGCATCGACATGCACGAATCCGGTTTCCAGGATCTCCAGCAAAATTGCCAGCACTTCCCGCCCGGCCGGATCGCCCGAAAGCGACTTCAGATATTCGATCGGTTCGTCAACTTGCGCGAAGGCAAATGTCGGCGGTTGCGGTTGCGCCGCGATGATGGGTTGCAGCCGCGAAATGTCGCCGGATTTCGCCACGGCCACGAGGGCTTGCCAAGTTGTGCGGACCGCGTCCGGCAGCACGTTGATATCCCGCAGGATGACATTGTCGCCGCCCGCCGGCGGATGCGCGGGATCGTCGGCGTCACCGGCCGGCCTCGGCGTGCCATCGCCGGGTGCCGGAGATGCCTTTTCTTCCACGGTTGTCTGGGTCTGGGCAGGCGGCGTGCCCTGTTCTGCACCCGGATCGGTGCTGTCAGGTTCAGCCGCGTCATCGGCGGAAGTTTTCGGTGTCGCGCTGTCCGGACCAGCTGCATCGATGTCGGATTGGGTGATCTGGAATTCACGCGCATGGGATTCGCGCGCAAAGGTCGACGATGGCAGGATTACAGGCAACAGCGCCGAACCGAGGCAAGCCACGCCGTGAAGCCAGCCAATATTCCAAACGGTTTTTCGTGCCACAGAACCGCCTTTGTCGATCCGCAAATCGCGATGCATCGACAAGACTAGCGCGAACAGGCGATTATTGCATCATCCGACCGCGCCGATGCTGCGGTGCCGGTTTTGTCGTTGATTATTGGCCGTAGCGCAGGCGGATGTCGCCTGTGATTTGCTCTGCTTCTGCGAGGTACCGGCGGATCGACAGATTCGCAGCCGGCGTACAGGTCGTGTAGATGGCATGAAAGGTTTCAAAGCCGTGATTGAAGTGGGCAACCAGTCTGCTGCGGCGCACAGGGCCGGGCGATTCCGCATTCAATAGCCGGTCCATGTCCGATCGCCAGATCGGTCCGTCGCCGGCATCGCACAGGGTGCGGAGGAAATGGAGCGCCCCGAGAATCTCCGAAAGGCGCAGCAACTGGTCCTCATATGCGGGGCGGATATCATTGCCGGGCGCTTCGCCGCCGTCGCTATCCTGGGCCAGCGCGCCACCGCACAACGACAAGCCGGCAACCAGCGCGACGGCGTAGAGACCTCGCGAAGTTGCGCCGGATTTACGGGTCCTCATGGCTGGTCCGCGGAGGCGCGCATCGCTCGTCAAAGCCATTATTGTGTTTGGTCTCGCCGCACCAGTGCATTCGGGTAGTGACCGCCTAATGGACGCGGCCGAGCCGCCCCGGCCTGGTTTTTCGCAAGGCGCGCCGGATCCGGCTGCCGCCGCGTTCCTCCAGGCTGTTCAGGAAACGGTCGAAAAGCGACACCCGACGGCGGACCGCCAGCACTGTCACGGCCGCCTTCCGGCTGGTGCCCACCAGGATCATCAGGGAAAGCCCGACCAACGGAAAACCGAGCGGTATCGGCGTCAGGAAAAACGCCAGGCCGACAATCAGCCCCACAATCCCCACCATAAGTACGATCGCATGCCGCATCAGGCCGCCTTTCGATAATGGATTACGCGGGAAAGAAAGGCATTCGTGGCGCTTTGGCGCTCAAAGCCTGCGGCACCGAACAAACTGTCCAGATCCGTCTTCAGGTAGGAGCGGTAATAGGGTTCGTGAAACATCTGCGGAAAAAGCTCCAGCAATCCATCCTTGCCGGGATCATTGCCCGGTTGCAGGGAATCGACGACCACGAGCGATCCGCCGGGGCGAATGGCGCGGCCCAGTTCCCTTGCCACCGAATTCCGGATTTTCGGTGGCAATTCGTGAAAGAGGTAAATGACGGTTGCCAGGTCCAGGCAACAATCGGCAATCGGCAGCTGCTCCGCCTTGCTTACCAGTCCGGCCACGTGGCTGTCCCGCCTCCATGGTTTGATCGCGTAATTCAGGTAAGGTTCGGAAAGATCGATCGCAAGCACCGGTAGGCGCGGAAAGGCTGTCTTGACATCGTGCAGGAACAGGCCGGTGCCGCAGGCGATATCGGCAAATCGGAGCTTGCGCTGGTCGCGACCCCGCACGGCATGCGCCAGCGGAACGAGTGCCTGGCGCCGCATTGCCGCTGCGGCGCCGGAAAACAGCACCTCCACCTGCATGTCGTAAAGCTGGGCGGACTCATCGGTCATCCAGCCGCCGGTCTGAAAATGAAAGTTCTGAAGATAATAATGCGGTCGCCGGCGCTCCGCGACAGTGGGAGGAATATCCTGGTGATCCCTCTTTCGCCGCCGCCGCGCGACGTCGGGCACGTCGTGCAGAAAGGCTCGACTTTCGCGGATAGCGCCAACGGGGTCGAACGGGTCGGCGACCGGCGGCGGATAAATCCCCGCCTCGATCTGGGCAAGGTCCCGCTGCAGCAGGGCGCAGACGTCGGCAAGCAGCGCCGGCATCGAGGGGACCGGACCGCGTGGCCGCCGCATACGCGGGCGTTCCCGGTCGGGTAATCCCGCCTCCATACGCCGAACCATCCTGCGCATGACCGCGCCGTGGCCGGCATACCACGCCACGCGCCCGCCCTGGCGAGTCGCATAGGCGAGGCGGGAAACAAGGCGTTCGATCGACGGTTCAGGCATCATGGTGGACTGGTCTGGCGGTTCGGGAATCAGCTCAAGGAGCACTATAGGCCGAATATGGCGCAAACCCAGCGTCAGGCTTTTCGCGCGCCAAGCAGATATTCGCGGTTGCCGTCGCCCCCGGTGACCGGGCTGGCAACCGCTCCGTCGACCGAGAAACCGGGAATGGCGCCGACAAAATCCACGATCTCCCGGACAATCCGTTTGGCGGCGTCCGGATCGCGCAGGACACCGTCTTTGCCGAGCGCCGTCGCGCCGGCCTCAAACTGCGGCTTGACCAGCGCGACCACCCAGGCGCCCGATGCAAGAAGCTTCAGGGCCGGCGGAAGGGCGATCCGTAGCGAAATGAAGCTCACATCGCACACCAGCGCATCGGCACGCAGATCGCCCAGCAGGCCCCGGTCCAGATCGCGGGCGTTGATTCCCTCAAGCCGGGTGACACGCGGATCGCCGGCAATTGAAGCGTGCATCTGGCCCCGGCCGACATCCACGGCAACGACGTCGGACGCACCGCGTTCCAGCAAGACCTGTGTAAACCCGCCAGTGGATGCGCCGAGGTCGATCGCGCAGCGACCCGCCACCGGATAGCGGAAGTGCGCAAGCGCACCGATCAGTTTCAGCGCGCCACGAGAAACATAGGAGCCGGCTGGGTCATCGACCGTGAGCGCCGAATTCGGTGTCACCAGCCGGCCGGGCCGGGTGACGGTTTCTCCGTCGACCGCCACGCATCCGCGCCGGATCGCGTCACGCGCCGCCGATCGTGAGCGCGCCAGAGATCGCGCGGCGACAAGCTGGTCGAGTCGGATTTTTTGCGGCGCCGGTTCCTTGCCCATGGCGGTCAACATAGACCGATCCCCATCATCGCTACAGCGCGCCATGGACACCCTTATCCGGGGGCGGTTCCGCCTCCTGGCGCTCCTCGAACTCATCCGGCACGAGCATGTCACTGTCTTGCTCCCAGGGATCTTCGATCGCCATGGCGACCACCGGAGAGCTGGAGCCGAGATCGAAATCTTCCTTTTGCTCCAACTCCACGCTTGGCCGAATGCGCATGCGTGTAAGCAGATAGACCGCCATTGCGATTTCGATCGCGGCGATAAAGTAGATGAGGGCATCGGGGCCGAACCGCTCCATGGCCGACGCGGCGATGACAGGCCCGATCGACGAGCCCACGGCATACATGATCAACAGGCCCGAAGACGTCTCCACATAGTCCTCCGGGTCGGCATGGTCATAGGCATGGGCCCCGGCGATCGCATAGCCCGGATGGATAAATCCGCCCAACAGGCCGGCAAGAACGAGCATGACATAGGGGCCGTAGCCGCCAAGCCGGGACAGGGCAAAGCCGGCGACGATGGCGCCCAGCGCACAGGCGATCAACACGATACGCCGGTCGGTCTGATCCGACGCGCGCCCGAGCGGCCATTGAAACAGCGCGCCACCGGCGAAGACGGCGGCCGAAAACAGCGCCGCAAATTGCGTCGAATACCCGCTGGAAGTGGCATAGATCGGCGAAAGGGTGAGGATCGATCCGGTCGCGATACCGACCATGAATATGGAAACGAACGCGGCAGGTGAATTCCGGTAGAGCCGGACTGGCCGCAACCGCACCAGCGTAATCGGCGCCGGTTGCGCGGAGCGGGTCATTGTCAGGGGTACAACGGCGACAGAGACGATGATCGAGGCGATCGCGAATAGCAGGAACGAGCTGATATCGCCAAGCGACACTGCAATCTGGCCCGCGATGATCCCGATCGACAGCACCACCACATAGGCCGACATCACAAATCCGCGCATGTCGTTGCTTGCCCGGTCGTTGAGCCAGCTTTCGATGCACAGATAAAAGCCGGCGATGCAAAAGCCGGAAAGGCACCGAAACAATGCCCACGCCCACGGATCGACAACGATCACATGCAAGAGCGTGACCGCGGACGCCACCGAGATAAAGGCGGCGAACGCACGGATGTGGCCGGCGCGCAAAATGCCGTAGGGACAGACCAGGCAACCGATCAGGAGGCCGGCCGAATAGGCAGAAGCGGCGATGCCGATCTCGGTGCCGGTGAACCCCTCGATCTGCGACCGCAGCGGCAGGGCGGCAAACTGCATGCCCAATCCGGTCATGACCAGCAGGACGCTGATCAAAAGCGTGGAGACGGCACTCAGCGAAGCAAGCATGGTCGCGCCTCACGATCAAATGCGCATTAAAGTTCGCAATTATGTCGATTTATGCAAGGCGAAAGGTCTGCGCGCGCCGCCGATCGGTCACGTCACGACAATGACAAACTGAAAATCCGCTATTCACTCAGGCACGTTGTTCGGCGATGGCGTCGCCGCCAAGGGCGGCCATGGCCGCCTTGACAATCGCATCGGCGTCGAGCCCGGCGCACTGGTACATTCGCTCCGGCGTGTCCTGCTCGATAAAACGGTCGGGAAGTGTCAGTGTCCGGATGTGCAAGCCGTCATCCAGGCGGCCGCTTGCGGCAAGCCGGTGAAGCACCAACGCGCCAAATCCGCCCGTGGAGCCTTCCTCGATCGTGATCAGCGCTTCGTGGCTGTCGGCCAGCTCGCCAATCAGTTCAAGGTCCAGAGGCTTGGCGAAGCGGGCATCGGCGACCGTCGTCGACAGGCCGCTTCGCTCCAGGCGTTCAGCCGCTTCGAACGCCTGACTGAGCCGTCCGCCGAGCGACAGCAGGGCGATCTTCGATCCTTCGCGCAAAATGCGTCCCTTGCCAAGCTGAAGCACCATGCCGCGTTCGGGGCGTTCGATCCCCAGGCCCGTGCCGCGCGGATAGCGCAGCGCGATCGGTCCGCTGTCATGTTCGGCGGCCGTGCGAACCATGTGGCACAATTCCGCCTCGTCGGCGGCCGCCATTACGGTCATGTTCGGCAAGCAGCAAAGATAGGCCAGGTCGAACGCCCCGGCGTGGGTGGGTCCGTCGGCGCCAACAAGGCCAGCCCGATCGATGGCAAAACGCACCGGCAGGTTCTGTATTGCCACGTCATGGACAACCTGGTCATAGGCCCGTTGCAGGAAAGTCGAATAAATCGCCGTGAAGGGTCGAAGACCTTCGGCCGCAAGTCCGGCAGCGAACGTTACGGCGTGCTGTTCGGCGATCCCGACATCGAAAACCCGATCGGGATAGGATTCCGCGAAGAGGTCCAGCCCGGTGCCCGACGGCATGGCTGCCGTAATTCCGACGATCCGGTCATCGAATCCGGCTTCCGCGATCAGGCTTTCGGCGAACACCTTTGTGTATGACGGCGCGGCTGCCGGCCCCTTGGCCTGCTCGCCAGTGACGACGTTGAACTTGTTTACGCCGTGATATTTGTCGCTCGAAGCTTCGGCCGGCGCATAGCCCTTGCCCTTCTGGGTTACCACATGAACCAGTATCGGCCCGGGCGTATCGGCATCCCGGACATTTTTCAGGACCGGCAGCAGGTGGTCGAGATTGTGGCCGTCGATCGGCCCGACATAATAACAGCCCAGTTCCTCAAACAGCGTACCGCCGGTCCAGAATCCCCGCGCGAACTCCTCGGTGCGTTTTGCCCTGGTCTCGAAAAATTTCGGCAATCGCTTGGCCAGCTGTTTGGCCACTTCGCGAAGCGACAGGTAGGCCCGCCCCGAGACCAGCCTGGCGAGGTAGGCGCTCATCGCTCCCGTCGGCGGTGCGATCGACATGTCGTTGTCGTTCAAGATGATTATCAGCCGCGAATTCATTGCCCCGGCATTGTTCATCGCTTCGTAGGCCATGCCGGCCGACATCGCGCCATCGCCGATGACACAGATCACCTTGTTGTCGCCGCCGCGAAGATCGCGGGCAACCGCCATGCCAAGGCCCGCGGAGATGGACGTCGAGGAATGTGCCGCGCCGAAGGGGTCGAATTCCGATTCCGCCCGCCTGGTAAAGCCCGACAGCCCGCCGCCCTGACGCAGGGTGCGGATTCGGTCGCGCCGTCCTGTCAGGATCTTGTGGGGGTAGCACTGATGGCCGACATCGAATATCAGCCGGTCGTTTGGTGTATCGAAGACATGATGAAGGGCGACCGTCAGTTCCACGACGCCGAGACCGGCGCCCAAATGCCCTCCGGTGACCGAGACGGCATCGATCATTTCCCGCCGCAGTTCATCGGCAAGCAGCGGCAGGTCGGATTCCGGCAGTGCCCGCAGTTCGGCAGGAACACGGACCTTGTCAAGAAGCGGCGTTTCGCTTGGCGGCATGCGGGCAGATCAGTTTACGAATGACACAAAACCAGACGGGCTTAGCCCAAGCGGTAAGTCCTTGCAAACGCCGAGCGCAGATGCAAGCCCCTTGGGTTTGCGCCGGCTGCGCCGATTACCATCGGGAGCATTCAAATTGCGTCGTTTGGATAAATCCTAATAGTGGAATTTTGTCATCGGAATTGATATTTCAAGCAAATGCACAAACGCGACCGCGCTGCCCTGTTCCGCCAACGGCTGGCCGAGGCCATGGCCGGGAAGAACACGTCCCGTTCGGCTCTGGCCGCCGACGCGCGGATTGATCGGTCCACGGTTTCGCAACTTCTCTCGGCCGCCGAGCCGCGATTGCCGAACGGTCATGTGCTGGCCGAAATCGCCGACGCGCTGGGTGTGTCCAGCGACTGGCTGGTCGGGCTTTCCAACCAGAGTGGCACCGCGGCCACATTGCTGGAGCAGGTTGTCCGCCGCACAGACGCGCCCCGCCACCCCGCCGACGACAATCTGATGCAATGGTACCGGGATGCGATCGGCTACAAGATCCGCTATGTGCCGGCCAATCTGCCGGACATGCTGAAGACCGAAACCGTGTTGCGCAGGGAGTACGGCATGTCGGCCGAGCGCACCACGCGCCAGGCGATTTCCGACGCCGAGGCCAAGCTTGACTACATGCTGCAACCGGACACCGATATCGAGGTGGCGCTGTCGCGCCAGGCGGTGGAGAGTTTTGCCGCCGGTCATGACATCTGGTCCGGCCTGTCGGCTGGTGACCGCCGGGCGCAGCTGGGCCGAATGCTGGAACTGACCGGGCGTCTCTATCCCGGACTTCGCGTGTTCCTGTTTGACGCCATGCGCCATTATTCGGCACCCTTCCAGGTCTTCGGCCCGAAACGTGCCGTCCTCTACCTGGGCCAGGGTTATCTCACTTTCAATTCGGTCAGCCACATCCGGATTTTCAGCCAGCATTTCGACAGTCTGGTCCGGGCCGCCGTTGTCCAGGCGAATGAATTCCCGGATTTTCTGGCGGAACTGAAGGCGACGGTGCGCTGATATCCCGTGTGTGGTTCAGCCGGGTCGGGCGGATGGATCGCCGTCGGCATCGACCAGCCAGGCCAAGCCGTCCTTGCCCCGAATGACCGGATTGACCAGCGTGCCGATCTTTTCGATTTCGATTTCGACCACATCGCCGGTTTGCAGCGTGAAGGGCAATTCCGGCACCACGCAGGTTCCGGTGGAAAGGATGGCGCCATCGGGAAAAAAGTCGGCGCGATAGAGAAATCCGGCAAGGTCGTCCAGTTTCCGGTGCAACTGACTGGTGTTGGCGGCGCCTTCCCAGGCGACCGCACCTTCACGGCGGATGGTCATGGAAATGCCGAGCGAATAGGGGTCGTCGATCTCCCAGGCCGGCCGCACCAGAGGTGCGACGGCGCATCCGCCCGCAAACACCTTTGCCTGCGGAAGATAAAGCGGATTCTCGCCTTCGATCGTGCGGCTGGAAACATCGTTGCAGATCGTGTAGCCGGCGATCGCACCGTCCCGGTTGAGGAGCAGCGCCAGTTCCGGCTCCGGCACATCGATGGCGGAATCGTCGCGCACTTGAACCGGCTCGCCATCGCTGACCACGCGCCATGGCGTCGACTTGAAGAAGATCTCCGGCCGCTCGGCATCGTAGACCTGTTCGTAGACCGAGGCCGCGCGCTCGCTTTCCTTGATCCGTTCGATTTGCGAGCTTTTGTAGGTGACGCCCGCCGCCCACACATCCATCCGTCCGTCAACGGGTGGCAGAAGGCGGACGTCCGAAAGGGCCACCTGCGCCCCCTCGGTCCTCGCGCATTGCGCACGAAGATCGGCAACGGGAAGTGCCATCAGCCCGGCGAACGACGTGGCCCCGGCAATTGCCGTGATTTCGCCGTTTCTCAACACGCCGACACCTGTCGTTGCGGATGCTGCGTGGTGGTAGCGGACAATATGCATGGAGCCTCCCGTTATATTCGGCATGAATCCAGTCCCCGCGCGTCTCGCGGACCGGCGCCCTGGGGGGATGGTGTCGCCGGCGTTCATCAACGTGGCGGATGCACGCTGTCGCCCGTGGTTTTGCCGTCTTTGTTCGCCGGCGGCAAGACCGGCCGGTCGCCGCCATCTTCCATCCCTGGTGCAATCCGGATTTCGCAGGCTCGTATCGCGGCGTCGTCGCGGAATCGGAATTCCAGGAATCTCGGCGAAGCAATTGAATTTGCGAATGATCCGTCGAAACTTTGCAAGCCCGCCCGCCGGCGCCTCACAAGGCGTCCCGGGCTGACGCCGGCGGCAAACCAGGACCAGGCGTCCCCGTCGCGTTCATCCTGACAGGACACGCGGCAGCCACAGTGTAAGCGCCGGAAAGGCCAGCAGGACGACCACGCGCAACATCTCCGCGCCGAAGAAGGGCGCCACGCCGACGAATGTGTCGCGCATCGGCACATCCCTGGCGAGCGCGCTGATAACAAAGACATTCATCCCCACAGGCGGCGTAATCAATCCCAGTTCGACAACGATGAGCGCCAGGATCCCGAACCAGATTTTCAGGTCTTCGGCGCCCAGGCCATAGGCGGCATCAGCGGCGGTGACATAGTCGCCGCCGTTGATCTCCACCAGAACCGGCCAGAAAAACGGAATTGCCAGCAGGATCATCGACAGGCTGTCCATCAGGCAGCCGAGCAGGATCAGGGCAACCAGCAGCAGGATCAGGATGGTCATGGGTGCCATCCCGGAAGTGGCCAGCCATTCCGCCATCGCCTGGGGCACGCCACCGCGCGACATGAAGATCTTCAACATCTCCGCGCCGAGAAGGATCAGGTAGATCATGCCGGTTGTTTTTGCCGTCTCCAGCAGGGCGTCGCGCAATGCCGACAATCCGACGAGCCGTCGCGCCATACCGTAGATCCAGACCAGGAATACGCCGATCGCTGCTGCCGGCGTCGGATTGAAGAAGCCGATATAAATCCCGCCGATCACCAGTCCGAAAATTCCCAGCACCGGCACCAGCCGCGCGGTTGCCGCAAGGAACTCCTGCTTCGTCGGGGCCTCTCCCTTGGGCCCCGCCTCCGGCCGGACCATGACGACGATGGCGATGGTCAAAATAAACATCAACACCGCGATCAGGCCGGGGATCAGCGCGGCCATGAACATGGTGACGATATTCGCCTCCACGATGATGGCGTAGATCACCAGAACCACCGACGGCGGGATCAGGATGCCGAGGACACCGCCGGCGGCCAGTGTCCCGGTGGCGAGTGATCCGGAATACCGGTAGCGCCGGAGTTCCGGCAATGCGACCTGGCCCATGGTCGAGGCCGTTGCCAGCGAGGAGCCGCAAACCGATCCGAAACCGGCGCAAGCCGCGATCGCGGACATGGCAACTCCGCCGCGCAACCAGCCAAGCCACGCATTTGCTGCCCGGAAGAGGTCCTGGCTGAGGCCGGCCTTCGTCGCGATGTTCCCCATCAGCACGAACATCGGGACGACCGACAGATCGTAGATGGAAAAGCGTCCGTAGGCCAACGTCTTGAGCTGGCTCATGAATATTGCCGGACCGTTGAGAAGGGTCACGCCGACGCCGCCGACAAGGATCATCGCGTAGGCGATCGGCATCCGCAGTGCGATCAGGATCACGAGAACTGCCAGGCCACCGAGCCCGACAGTCAGGGCATCACTCATCGTCGGCCGGCCTTTACCGCGCGCGTGGCGCGATTGAGCGTAATTACCGATGCGACCATCAGCAGGCCAAGGGAGACAAGGATGGGAATGAATGCGATCCAGTGCGGGAACTGCAGGATCGTGGTTTCATAACCGTAGGTTTTCTGATCCAGCATGCCGAACCACATGCGCCACAGGAGGAGCCCGGCAAACCCAAGCGCGACCAGTGAGGCGGCCAGGGCAAATATGGCAATCCAGCGCGGCGATGCCCGTGATGTGAAAATGTCTGCGGTGACGTTGGAATCGGTGATCTGGCAGTAGGGAAGAAAGGAAAGTGCCGCAACGGCCACGCCAACCTCGGTCAGCTCGAAATCGCCCGGAAAGGGCGTTCCGTACAATGCCGATCCGAGAACCGACACCACATTCATCAAGACGAGAAAAAGCAGCACCGCGCCGCCGGCAAGCGCCCACCACCGGATAATCGCGCAGGCGGCATCGGAAAATCCCGCCCGCGCATCTGCGTCACCCGGTGCCATGATCTATTTGGAGGCGTTTTCAGCCGTCAGCTTGCGGGCTTTTTCAACCAGGCCCTTGCCGTCAACACCCTTGGACGACACCTCATCGATCCACCGCTGGACAACAGGTTCCAGAACGGTGCGAAAGGCTTCGGTTTCTTCTTCGCTCAGCGTGATGTGCTCGTTGCCGGCGCTCGTCGCAACCGTGATGCCACCGTCATCGGAAGCCCGCCAGATGTCGCCGACCTGGCCCCACCAATCGCGTCCGGAGGCGTCTTTGAAGGCCTTTTGAACATCAGCCGGGAGCGCATCCCAGCGCGCCTTGTTCATGGACACCTGGAATGTCGTCGTGCCGAACCGGGCCTTGTTGTGACCCTCGATCTGATACTTCGTCTGCTCCTGGATCTTCAACGGGGCGATGATTTCCCACGGGATAAACGCGCCGTCGACGACCTTCTTTGACAGCGCTTGCGGCAGTTCCGGTACCGGCATGCCGACCGGGGCTGCACCCAACGCCCCGATGATCCACGCGCCGGTGCGGGTCGGGATGCGCATTTTCAAGCCCTCGAAATCCGACGGCTTGCGGATCAGTTTTTCCACAGTGTGGATCGCCTGGCCGGCATGAACGTGCAGAAACATGACCTCCAGGCCCTTGTATTCCTCACTCAGGTCGCTTTCGAACATATCGTAAAGCGCCAGGTTTGCCGCTCGTGGATCGTTGACATAGACAAAGGGCAGTTCCATCACCTCGGTGCGCGGGAAGAGCCCGGCGGTATAGCCGTTCACCGTCCAGACGAGGTCGACCACGCCGTCACGCACCTGCTGAACGAGTTCCGGCGGCGTGCCGCCAAGCGACATCGCCGGGAAGATCTCGATCTTCACCTTGCCGCCGGAATTTGCCTCGACCGCCTCCGCCCAGGGGACCAGCATTTTTGTGTGGGCCGGCGCCTTGGCGGACAGGAAATGATGCAGTTTGAACGTGTGTTCCTGCGCGCTGACGGCCGTTGAAGCGACGATAGCCAGTCCGGCACTGAGACCCCGGATGAAGAGTGATTTCAATTTCATGATTGTCTCCCGTTGGGGATGCCGTTGGGTGGCATCTCGAATAAGTCGTATTCTGGTTTGCGCCGGCGTGTGTCGCCGGCGATCCTGCCCGGTACCTGGACCGCCGGTTGGCGGCTTGACGGCAGGCTGCCACCGGCAACCGGCAAAACGCAAGTCCCATTGACAGCCGGTCAACCGCGGCAACGGCCTGAACAATCCGCCGGTCATCCCCTTTCGCCGGTCTCTCAGCAGATGGCGACCTCCACCAGCACCGGCCGGCGGCGCTCGCGAATACGTCGGATTGCCGATTTCAATGCACCGGGCAGGTCTTCTGCTTTGTTCACCGCCATCGCGTAGGCGCGGCTGGCCGCTGCGACCTTGGTGAAATCCGGGCTTGGCCGCAGTCCCGTCAGCGGCATGAAATTGGATTTCGCGGCTTGCCCGTCAGGATAGAGCCCCAGCACCGAATGCCGGACAGCACCCCATTCCTGATTGTTGAGCAAAATGAGCAGGATCGGCAATTGCAGCGATTCGGCAATCTGATGGCAGGCGACCGGATTGGAGAAGATGTAGGATCCATCACCCATGGTCGCCACGATCAACCGGTCGCGATCGGCCAGCTGCATGCCGAGCGCGCTGGGAAAAGACCAGCCAAGACCGCCGGAATGCGGAACCTCGCGCCAGGAATCATGATGTTTCAGGACGAGTTGATCGAGCGGGCACCCCAGTTCCGACAATACGGTTACATGGTGTCCGGAAATCGCCTCGGACAAACACCGGGATACATACGCCTTGTTCATCACTGCACCGGGCGCCGCCGCCGCGCGATGGCCTGCGCGGATGTCTGCAACCCGGTCGGCCACCAGGGTCCGGCGCTCGCCGCGCGCCGGCTTTTGTTCGCCAAGATAGGGTGACATGGCGCTGCGAAGCGCCGTCAGTCCGGCAGGCGTCTCGCAGGCTATCGTCAGGTCTGAGCGGAAATTACGCACCGGAAAACGCGAAAACAGGGGATCCGGGCCCATGTGGATGATTGTGGCGTCCGGCCGCGGCTTGTGAAGTTCAGGCGACCACGGCGCGAGTGCGTCGATCACCAGGATCACGTCGGCGTCCGAAATCCACGGTTCGGGATCGGAGCCGACATGGGTCGGATGGTCGGTTGGCACGGAGATCGCCAGCGCCCAATACTGGCAAACGGGGATGGCCCATTCCTCTGCCAGTTCCGCCAGGGTGGCGAGGCCGGCCGCCGTCCCGGCTCCGCGTTGTGCGAAAATCACCGGGCGGCTGGCTTTGGCAAGAAGATCGGCGGCCCTGGCGATCGAGGCGGCATCCGGTGCGGCGATTGTCGGTGCCATCGCCGGTTGTCGCGACAGACCCTCCGCAGGGCAGGGCTCGCACAGCACCTCGCGCGGCAGACTCAGATAGACCGGCCCTTTTGGCGTTGAGTTGGCGATGGCCGCGGCCCGGTCGAGCAAATCGGGAACCTGTTCGGGATACCGCAGCTCATAGTCCCACTTGCAGGCCTCCCGGACCAGCGCCGCCTGGTCGCGCATTTCCTGGCCCCAGCCGATTGGCACCGTGCGCGCGCCGAACCGGCCTTCCTCGGTCACAGGCGTCCGCCCAGACATCACGATCATCGGGATCTGGTCCGTGGCGGCGTTGATCGCGCCGATCGCTCCGTTTGAAAGTCCGACATTGGTGTGCAGCATCACGGCCTGGGCCTTGCCGGTCGCCAGATAATAGCCGTGCGCCATGCCCATGGCGGCGTGTTCGTGGGGCGTGACGACAGCCTGCGGAAAGGCCACGTCTTCCGCCTCCGCCTGTGCCAGCCCTTCGATGATCGGCGGAAAATCGGTGCCGGAATTGGCGAACACATAATCGACGCCGAGCGCCTTGAGGCGCGCAAACACGGCGGCGCCGGCGCTCATGGAGACCGGCGTCCCGGATGTGCTGTCAGCCGCCGCCATGAGGCGCGCCACGTCCGGCGGGATTGGTGATGTCTCCGGCTCCGGCGCTGTTTCCGGTTTTTCGCCCAAACCTGCCTCCATCGGCTGACCGTTCGATTGCCTTCGGCGTGTCGTCGCCGGATGACGTGGTCGTTTCCGCAACCATAGACCAATATGGCTCGCGATTCCTCGACTTATCGGCATTCGTTGATTCCGCGGATTCGCAAACCATGATCCGGTAGGCCTGTGATGGATTTTCCGCCGGGCGTGCGACAATAATGGCTATGGTCAGCCGATTGATCCGTCAGGCACCGGCGCTGGCGAATACCGGCTGCGAGCAAGGCCGATACCTGGTCCGAAAAGGAGACCCGCGAAATGGCGAAGCAGATTGAAGGCATGTATATCGGCGGCGGTTGGGCGGCGGCGGCGCAGACCTTTTGCGATCACAATCCCTCCGACGGTTCGGTTTGGGCTGATGTTCCCGATGCAACGGCGAACGATGCCCGCAATGCCATAAAATCCGCCGATCAGGCCTTTCAGGAATGGTCGCGGCGCCCGTTCAATGAACGGGCGCATTACATGCTCAAGGTCGCCGAAGTCTTCCAGCGGCGCAAGATGGACATAGTCGAGGCGATCCAGGCCGAAGGCGGCGGCTGGTTCGGCAAGGGTATGTTCGAAACCGGTTATGTGCCTGAGATTTTCCATTCGGCGGCGGCGTCCAACTATACCGCCATCGGTGAAATTCTTCCCTCCGAATACGGCAAGGTCTCCATGGCGGTACAACGCCCCATGGGTGTTGTGACCGTGATCAGTCCCTGGAATTTTCCGGTGCTGTTGTCGGCACGTGGCCTCGCCTTCCCGATTGCCGCCGGCAACACGGTCGTACTGAAGCCCTCCGAAGAAACGCCCTGGCTTGGTGGGCTGCTGTTTGCCGAGATTTTCGAGGAAGCCGGAGTTCCCGATGGTGTTTTGAACGTCATAACCTGCTCACGCGATCATGTGGCCGATGTGGGGGATGAGTTGATTGAAAATCCATTGGTCAAGGGGATTTCCTTCACCGGCTCAACCGCCGTCGGCCGGCAGGTCGCCGCAAAGGCTGGCGCGCATTTGAAGAAATGCTGCGTGGAACTGGGCGGCAAGGACAGCCTGATCATTTGCGAGGATGCCGATATGGAGCGGGCCACGCAGGCCGCGAATTTCGGTTCATTCATGCACCAGGGCCAGATCTGCATGTCGGTGGAGAAGGTGATCGTCCACGAGAAGATCTACGATGCGTTTCTCGCCGGATTCGTTGAGCGGGCGGGCAAGCTCGATGTCGGTGACCCCACGAAGGACAGGGGACACGTCATCGGCCCGCTGATCAATGACAAGCAGGCCGCCAGGGTGAAAGCACAAATCGACGACGCGCTCGCGAAGGGGGCCAGGGCGGCCCTCGGCGGCAAGGTGGACGGCCGTTATGTCCAACCCACGATTCTGACCGGCGTGACGCCGGACATGACCGTTTACCAGGAGGAAACGTTCGGGCCCGTGGTTCCGGTCATCCCCTTTGCCAACGATGACGAGGCCGTCGCCATCGCCAATGACAGCGTTTACGGACTGGCCGGCGGCGTCATGACAGCCGATGAAAAGCGGGGGCTGGAAATCGCCAACCGGATGGAATGTGGCAATTGCCACATCAATTGCTCATCGGTAAACGACGAGCCCCATGTGCCATTCGGCGGCGTCAAATCGTCCGGCTATGGCAAGCACGGTGGCCGCTGGTCGACGGAATTGTTCACCGAAACCCGCTGGATTACCCTTGAGCGCGGTGGCCGGGGCTTTCCGCCGGTATTTTGACGGTAGCGGCGCGCAAGAAAACGCCATCGGGAATGCCTGTCATTTCGTGTTTGCAGTCAACGGACTAAGGGCATTTGATGAATCGGTCTCATCACGATCGAGGGCGGCTGTGCGCCACATGCCGGCGGTCGCGGAGATGTCATCCGCCTGCCCGGCCGCACGCCTTGGCGTATCGAATTCGGTTGCCGCGCCGGCATGACGCCGGCATGACCCGGCATGACAATTGACATGCTCTGGCAGCTTCATCGTGAACGGAAAATCAGCTCGTTTCGGCGCGCGGGGCGGCAAACATGTCTGGCGGAAGGGCCCTTACAAACTCAGCGGCGCGGCGCAGATGATTGCGCATGCCCAGCCCGGCCGCCGCGCCGTCGCCGTCCCGGATCGCCGTGGCGATGACGCGATGCTCGGCGACCGAGGCGGCAAGCACTTCCTTCGTCAGCGCCTGTCTGGTCTGGACCATGATCAGGGAAAGCTGAAGCGTTTCGTTGAGCTTTTTGAGTTGGCGGTTGCCGGCAGCGGCATAAATGGCGCTGTGAAAGTGCTGATTTTCGACGACATAGTCCGTCGCCGATATCCGGGGCGCGTCGCACCAGATAGGGCGGCACGCCTGTTCAAATTTGTCGCGCACGCGATTTTCGACCATACGCGCAGCCGCTCTACCGGCAGCCAGCGCTTCCAACTCCCGACGGATGTCGAACAGCTCGATCACTTCCACCAGCGTCAAACGCCGCACCTGCGCGCCGCAGTTGGGCATGAGTTCGACCAGACCTTCAGCGCTCATATGCCGGAACGCTTCCCTGAGGGTGCCACGGCTGATGCCAAGCGCCCCTGCGAGTCTTGATTCCACGAGCCGCTCACCGGGTGCGAATTGTCCGTCGCGAATGGCCATGGCCAAAATCTCGGCAACAACGCGGCCTTTCTCGCCGCGGTTGGGTCGTCGCACCTGCTGTTCGTGCATTGTTGGCCCGCCCCGTTTTGGCTCTCATAGTATCGACAGGGGCCTGTGAATGGCCCGAACTCGCAAAAAAACCGATTCGCCAATCGATGTCGAAGGCCCTGAAACGCCGATTTGGCTAACATGCCCCATTGACAATCACAATATTGTCCTACAATTTCCTGTCAGCGATCGGATGCCGGAGGGGGGATCAGCGGAAGCTGCTTAGGCGAAGCGGGTAAAGCTTAAGTATAGAATATGCCCTTGTTCAGCAAGTTGTGGATGGCTCGCGCGATCGCGTCGCGGTTTGCAACAAACGCATGGCGCGCTGGCGGTCACTGCAAACGCTGTTCTTGTCACGCGGTTCTTGTCACGCGGTTCTTGTCAAATGAACGTATCGGTCGATCGCTCCGGCCATGGGAGATGTCCCTCAATCCGGAACAGCCTGCGCGTTTGGAAAACCGATGCAACTGCGCGGCCATGTGTGATGTCTCCTCACGTTCTTGCTGCTCGGACCGATAGTCCATTATTTTCGGGCCCGCCGCCGGAAAATGGCTTCATGACAAGACTGCGGGGCCGAACTAGCCTGTAGCGTCGGCCGATATGTCGAGGGGAAATGGCCATGCGGAAAATGCAGACCCAGGGTGTCCACCATGTGACTTTGGTGGGTGCGGATCGCCAGACGTCGATTGATTTCTGGGAAGGCGTGTTGGGCATGCCGCTTGTCTTCGAACAGCCCAATCTCGACAAGGCGGACGAAAACCATCTCTATTTCGATCCTGGCGACGGTCGACTGATCACGGTCTTCACAGACGACAGCCGCAAACCGGATCCCGATCGGACACCGACCGATATCGGTTGCGTGCACCATGTTGCGTTTTCGGTCTCGCGGGCGACATTCAGCCAAACGGTGGCCCGGCTGGACGAGCGAGGCATCGAGCACTCCGGCGTCAAGGATCGGGGGTTCATGGATTCCATCTATTTTCAGGATCCGCTTGGCCTGCTGATCGAACTGGCCGCTTTCCGTTTCGAGCCGCCTTGGGGTTGCACCCACGGGCAGGTGCTGTACGAGGCCCACAAAATCCGCACCGCCCGCAACGACTATGCGATCAGCGACGTCCATCTTGCCGACGCCATCGAGAAACTGACAGCGCGCAAAAACCGGTCCCTTTCTGACGATCGCAGCCCCAAGGATCCCTACGCCGATTCCTAGGCGCCTGCGTCCGCCGAATGCATCTTCCGGCCGCGCGGCGGTGCGGATGCCCGCCCGGGCAGGCGGCAAGTTGTCAGCGAGCTAACGTTTGACCTGTTTCATCGCCGGATCGTAGAGCGGCTGCAGATGCACCTGACATGGCACCCGTTCAGTCGCCACTTCCAGTTCGTACGTGCCTGAGCGAACATAGTCGTCGGATACGCCGTCGTCGTTACGGATGTAGCCGTAGCCGATGGGTTGGCCGAGTGTGTGTCCATAGCCGCCGGAGGTCAGCCAGCCGCAGCGTTTGCCGTTTCGGAAAATCGTCTCCCGTCCGTGCAGCACGATATTGTCGCCGTCGACGGTAAAGCCGGCGAATTTCTTGCCGACGCCATCGGCAAGTTGAGCTATGACCGCGTCGCGGCCCTTGAAATCGATGTTCCTGGCCGTTTTCACCGCCCAGGCCAGGCCGGCCTCGACCGGCGTGTGGTCGGGCCCGATATCCGATCCCCAGGCGCGGTAACCTTTTTCCAGCCGCAGGGTCTCGATCGCCCGGTATCCCGCATTGACCAGACCCAGGGGCCGGCCGGCGCCCATCAGTGCGTCATAGACGCTGACGGCATATTCGGTTGGCAGGTGCAGTTCCCATCCCAGCTCGCCGACATATGTGATGCGAAGTGCCCGCACCGGGCAGGCGGCGATGCCGATCTGCCTGTGGGTGCCGAAGGGAAAGGCGGCGTTGGAAAGATCGTCGCGCGTCACCGCCTGCAGGATGTCCCGGGCACGCGGTCCCATCAGCGACAGGACCGCATGGGCCGAGGTCACATCCACCAGTTGGGCATTCATGTCGGCAGGGATGTTGCGCGAAATCCAGTCGAAATCGTGTGTGGCGAATCCGGTACCGGTGACGATGTAATATTCCTGCTCGCTGATCCGCGCGACGGTCAGGTCGCATTCGATCCCGCCATGGTCGTTGAGCATCTGGGTGTAGACAAGCGAGCCCGGTGCCCTGGCCACGTCGTTTGCGGCGATCCATGACAGGGCGGATTCGGCGTCCGGCCCCTTCAGGATAAATTTGGCGAAGGACGTCTGGTCGAACAACACTGCGGCCTCACGGGCGGCACGATGTTCGCGGCCGACGGCTTCGAACCAGTTTGGCCGACCGAACGAATAGACGTCCTTGGGTGCTTCGCCTGCCTCCCGGTCGGCGAACCAGTTCGGACGCTCCCAGCCCAGTTTCTCGCCAAAGCAGGCGCCGGCCGCCTCCAGACGCTCATACAGCGGCGATTTGCGGCACGGGCGGCCTGAGGTGTGCTCCTCATCCGGCCAGGCCATCGTGTAGTGCTTGGCATAGGCCTCCATCGTCCGCGACCGCACCCAGTCGGTATCGAAGTGCGGGCGGCCGAAACGCCGGATGTCCACCGGCCACATGTCGAAGGGCGGCTCGCCGTTGGCCACCCATTCGGCGAGGGCCATGCCGGCCCCGCCGCCGGCCGCGATCCCGAACGCGTTAAAGCCGGCACCGACGAAAAACCCGGGTTGCTCGGGGGCCTCGCCGAGAATGAAGTTGCCATCCGGTGTGAAACTTTCCGGGCCATTGACCAATTCCTTGATCCCCGCCGTCTCCAGGGCCGGCACCCGTTCCAGCGCCCGATGCACCATCGGCTCGAAATGGTCGAAATCGGAATCCAGCAAGGTGAAATGAAAGCCGTCCGGGATACCGTCGATTGCCCAGGGGATCGGATTCGGTTCGTATCCCCCCATCACCAGCCCGCCCACATCTTCCTTGTAGTAGGTAAGCGTGTCCGGATCCCGCAACGTCGGAAGGCCCGGCGTCACGCCGTCGATGGGTTCGGTGATCATGTATTGGTGCTGGACGGAAACCAGCGGCACATTGACCCCGATTGTCCGTGCAAAATCGCGACTCCACTGACCGGCACAGCAAACAATGTTCGGTGTCTCGATGGTCCCGGCCGACGTTTCCGCGGCGACGATCCGGCCTCTGTCGGTGCGGATGCCGGTGACCGCCACATCCTCAACGATCAACGCACCGGCAGCGCGCGCGCCGCGCGCCAGGGCCTGGGTGATATCGGAGGGGTTGGCCTGACCGTCTGAGGGCAGAAACGCGGCGCCCACCACGTCGTCCACCTTCATCAACGGCCACAGATCGCGAGCCTCCGCGGGTGAAAGCAGATGCATGTCCAGCCCGAAGGAGTGGGCGGTCGTCGCCTGTCGGCGCACTTCCGTCCAGCGTTCCTCATTGCAGGCCAGCCGCAGTCCGCCGTTCATCTTCCAGCCGGTGCCAAGCCCGGTCTCTTCCTCCAGCCGGTCGTAAAGCGCCACCGAGTAACCGAGCAGTTGGGTGATGTTCGCATTGGACCGCAATTGGCCGACAAGGCCGGCGGCATGGAATGTCGTGCCCGAGGTCAGCTTCTTCCGTTCCACAAGAACGATGTCCGTCCAGCCCAGGCGCGCCAGGTGATAAGCGGTCGCGCAGCCGACGATTCCGCCGCCAACGATGACCGCCTTCGCCGATTTCGGAAGTTCCGTCATCGCAGGGCCTCAAAGCAGTTTGAAATCGGCATAGGCGGTCTCGAATCGTCGGAGGTTTTCTGCCGTATAGGCGGCATAGTCGAAATCGAGGGTCGAATGGATCTCCGACACCATGCTCCACAGGGTTTCCCGGAGAAGCGACGCGCATTTCATCGCCTGGTAGCGCCGCCAGAGCTCATCGCTTGCCGGCGCCCCGAAGTAGGCTTCCAGCAGCCAGCGCTCCTGATCCGGCGGCAGTTCGTTGTTGGAGGCGAGGCCGCCAAGGTCGAACAGCGGCGTGTTGAAGCCGCCATAGTCCCAATCGATCAACCACAGCCGGTCGCCATCATCGATGATGTTGGCGGCCAGCAAGTCATTGTGGGCAAACACGATATCGAATGGTCCGGCGGCCGCTTCAAGCCTGGCACCGGCCACTTTCAGATCGGCCAGGACCGGTGCATGCGGCGTATCGCTGCCACCCAGCGAACGGACATAGTCGCCGATGACGTGGAAGACCCAGAAGATCAGGATCGGGCCACTCAGATGGTTTTGCACCTTACGATGACAGGTCCTGATCAACGGCACGATGCGGGCGAGGTTTTGCGGCTGCCGCACATCGTCCGGTGCAAAGGTGCGCCCTTGGATATGATCAATCACCAAAAGCCCCGCTTCGGCGTGCACCACCGCCGGCGAAATGCCGGCCTCGTGGGCCGCCCGGGCCGCCGCCAGCTCGTTGAAGCGCATGAGATGATGGACGGGAATGTCATCGCCCAAACGGACGACACAGGTTCGTGTGCCGTCGGTCGCCTTGAAATTCTTGTTCGTGAGGCCGCCGCCGAGCGGTTCGATTTCCGGTGGTCCCGACCAGATCGGCAAGGCGCGTATTCGTGACATCGGATCAGCCATGGGCTTCACCCAATCCGTAGCGCCGCCGGGCCGCCCGCGCCGAGGCGGAGATCAGGCGGTCGGCGATGATGGCGATGAAGGCGACCGACAGACCGGCAATCACGCCGCGTCCGATGTCGGCCTTGGTGAGCGCGATATACACTTCTTGGCCGAGGTCGCGGGTGCCGACCAGCGCCGTGATGACAAGCATCGACAGCGCCAGCATGATCGTCTGGTTGAGCCCGAGCAGCATCTCCGGCAAGGCCAGGGGCAGGCGGATGCGTGTCAAAATCTGCCGCGGCGTACAGCCCGACACGATGCCGGCCTCGATCAACTGCCTGTCGATGGAGCGGATACCGTGCACCGTGTATCGCACCGCCGGCGCCAGCGCGTACAGGACCACGGCGATCATGGCGGTGAAATCGCCGACGCGGAACAGCATCACCACCGGGATCAAATAGACAAAACTCGGCAGCGTCTGCAGCGTATCGATGACGAAGGACGTGACCTTGCCGACCCGCTCGTTGAGCGCCGCCCAAATCCCGAGCGGGATACCGATCAGCGATGCGATGATAACAGAGGCGCCGCACAGATACACCGTGGTCATCGCCTTGGCCCACAGGCCGTTGAAGACAATGAACGCCGCCAGCACGCCGGTGAGGACCGACAACCGCCAGCCGCCGAAACGGTAGCCGGCAAAGAACGCCAGAAAAATGCCCCACGGCCACGGAATGCCGAGAAGAAACCGTTTGATGGGAAGCAGAAACCAGGTGAGGATCGCTGTCTTGATGGCCTCGAACGTGTCGAAGAGATTGACATTGAGCCATTCCACCAATCCGCTCCAGAATGGTCCGGTGGTGATCGAAAAGGCCGCCGGATAGGTCTGCGCCGCCGGCAGCACCCGGCCGACCAAAAAAGCACCGAAAACGACCCCGGTTACGATCAGCGTTCGGGGATAGCGAGCCGCCATGCCGGCTTTCGGCGTTGCCGCGCCATGGCTCGGCCGCCGGTGCGCGAACGCCTGGCTCAACCGGTCAAGCGCGATCGCCAGTGCGACGATGGCGATTCCGGCTTCCAGGCCGGCGCCGATATTAAGTCGCCGCAATGATGTCAGCACGTCATAGCCGAGACCGCCGGCGCCGATCATCGAGGCGATAATCACCATGTTGAGCGACAGCATGATCACCTGGTTGACACCGACCATCAGGCCCGGCCGGGCTGCCGGCACCAGAACCCGCCAGGTCATTTGCCGTGGCGTGCACCCCGCCATCGTGCCGAAATCGGCGATCTCCGGATCGACACCCTTGAGCGATAGGGTTGTGATGCGGACCATGGGCGGCATGGCGTAGATGACCGTCGCAATCAGCGCCGCCACCGGACCGAAGCCAAACAGGAACAGGATCGGCACCAGATAGGCGAAGATCGGGATCGTCTGCATCAGATCGAGCACTGGTGTGATGACCCGCTCAAACCAAGGTGCCTTGTAGGCGGCGATTCCCAGCAGCAATCCGCCGGCAACGCCGATCGGCACGGCGATCACGATGGAGGCCAGCGTCACCATGGCGCTATCCCACTGGCCGAAAACGGCAAGATAGGCGAAGGCGGTGCCGGCAAGCGCGGCCAGGCCCCAATCGCGGGCATAATGGCCCAGCGCCACGACAGCGGCGATCACGGCAATCCACGAGAGCGGTGGCAGAATCTGGATGGCGTCGGAACCGATCCCTTCCATCAGGCCGGTGGAGAACAGCGACAAAGCAAGCTCATAGGGTCGCTCGATCAGCCAGGCCGCAAAGCGGGTGAAGTCCTTGAAGGTGAAGAGCCCGAACGTGGCGTCTTCGACCAGCCAGTTCATGGCCGCTGATATGTCGCTCGACCATTGCAGTTTCCAGGCGGAGGGAAACCGGACCAGCCAGCGCGCATCAAGCAGCCGGGAAAGATCACGGCCAAAGTTCGCCAGTGCGATCGTTGCGGCAAGGATCAGGAGCCACAGGCCCGTTGCCGGCGAAAATCGGATGCCGGGGGAGGGTGCCGCCACAGCGGAAGCATCCGGGACGCTCATGGCGCGTTCCCGCCGCTTGCCCGGCCGCGACCGATCAGGACATCGATAATCGCCGCCTTGTCGATATCGCCGACGATGGCGCCATCGTCACCGATCACCGGGATCGGGCGTTGGGTATCCACGATGCGCTCGGCGACATCGGCGATCGTCGCCCGGACCGGGATCGGCACCATGTCCGTTGCCGCGGCGGCGCCGGTCGGGATCTGGCGTTCCAGGGGCGCCATGACCGCGCCGACGGTCAGCACCTTGTCCCGGGGGATATGCCGCGTGAACTCGCCGACATATTCGGTTGCCGGTGCCAGGACCAGGCCTTCGGGTGTGTCGACCTGAATAATCTCGCCGTCCTTCATGATGGCGATCCTGTCAGCGAGCCGGATGGCTTCGTCAAAATCGTGCGTGATGAAGACGATCGTTTTCTTCAGCAGCGCCTGAAGCCGCAGGAATTCGTCCTGCATTTCGCGCCGGATCAGCGGATCGAGGGCGGAAAATGGTTCGTCGAGAAACCAGACTTCCGGTTCAATCGCCAGTGAACGGGCAATCCCGACCCGCTGCTGCTGGCCGCCTGAAAGTTCGCGAGGATAATAGGCTTCGCGGCCCTTGAGCCCGACAAGCTCGATCATCTGGTTGGACCGCGCTCGCCGCCGCTCTCTGTCGCCGCCCTGTATCGCCAGCGGAAATTCGACATTTTGCAGAACCGTGAGATGGGGAAGCAACGCGAAATGCTGAAAGACCATGCCGAACTTGTAGCGGCGGATGTCAATCATCTCCCGGCGCGATGCCGCACCAAGGTCGCGGTTCTCAAACGTCAGGCTGCCCGCCGTCGGTTCGATCAGTCGCGACAGACAGCGAACCAGGGTCGATTTGCCGGAGCCCGAAAGCCCCATGATGACGAAAATCTCGCCCTCTTGGATATCCAGGTCCGCCGAGCGGACCGCGGCAATCAATCCGTTTTCGGTGATTTCGTCCGGTGTCGGATTGGAATTGGCGCGCAAAAAGGCTTCAGCATCACTGCCGAACAGTTTCCACAGATCACGGCAACTGAGCTTGCTGGACAACGGGCAACGCCAATCGGTTCTGTTCGCCGGGGCCTCAGTGCCCGGTCGGGGCAGGGTGGCACAACGGGTCCCGCCGGAAAAGCGGCGGAACCCTATCGCATCCCGTCGATCGGCACAGGGCCGATCCGGCTATTGAATCCAGTTGGACCAGCGGTCTTCGTTTGCCGCCATCCAGTCCGCCACCACCGCTTCAACTGTCTTTCCGTCCAGATCGACGGCGGCAACCATGGCGCCCATTTCGTCGTTTCCGATATTGAAACTTTCGATCGCCTTGTAGGCGCCCGGCCATTTTTCCTTCACGCCGGTCCAGGCGACCTTCCAGATCGGCCCGCGTGGCTTGCCGCAATCATAGGCGGCGTTCGGATTGCTGCCCCAGGAGGGATCGGAATAGCATTCCGCCGTATAGGCGGGAAATTCCACCCATTCGCCTTCGAATTTGGACGGCGCCCAATGCGGGGCATACACCCACAGCAACACAGGCGCCTTGCGCTGATAGGCCGATTCCAGTTCGGCAAAGAGCGCCGCGTCAGTGCCGGCATGGACGACTTCGAAATCCATCTCAAGCGCCTCGACACGTTCGTCGTCAAATCCGCCCCAGGTCACCGGGCCGCCCAGGTAGCGGCCGAGCGGCGCGGTTTCCGGTGTCGAAAACGCTTCCGCGCAGTCGTTGAGCGCTTGCCAGTCCGGCAACCCCGGGCACTTGTCCTTCATATAGGCGGGATACCACCACTCCTCGATGGCCTGCATGCCGGTTTCACCGACATTGACCACATTGCCGGTCGCCGTCGCCTCGTCCATGGCTTCCCGGCCCGTCGTTTCCCAGATTTCCATCGCGACATGCAGGTCACCGGTCTTCAGGCCGGCAAACTGGGCGATATAGTCGGCCTGCACCAAATCGATATTGTAACCCGCCTTCTTCAAGACCTCCGCCATCAGGTTGGTGGTCAGCAGCTGCCCCGTCCAATCATGCAGCGTCAGCTTGATCGGATCCTTGGATTCCACGTCCGCCGTCGCCGGCATGGCGGTGACCAGTCCCGCCACGAGCCCCAGCGCCAGAATTGATCTGGATGTTGTCATCATCGTCGCTCTCCCGATTTGTTTCGGACCGATTTTCCGCTGATCGTCCGCGCCGGGCCCTTGTTGCCGGTATCCGGTCGCAGGACCCGGTTGCCGCCCGAACGTGAACAGCCCGCCGAGCCGATCTCGCATTCGTTGCCCATCTTGTCCCTGGTCCACCGGGGACACCGGAAGTGTTCGCGAAAAAAACCGGATCGTCAACTCAAACACATGAAAATACATGAATTTGTGTGTTTTTGTTGGTTTTTGCCACGGATAGCCCGTACGGTGACGGGCAGGGAGCGACGAATATGGCTCGCGGCAATTTCCGTGAACGCGAAATCCTGCACGAAGTCCGCAGCGCCGGCGGCGCGGCGCGCATTCAGTTTCTTGCCTCGCGGCTCGGCGTTTCCGAAGAGACGATCCGCAGAAATGTCCGCGCCCTGGAAGCCGACGGTAAGTTGCGCAAGGTGCACGGCGGCGTGCATCTGGACGAAAACCAGGTCGAGCCGCCATTTCGCCGGCGCATGGGCGACAATCCGGAGGCCAAGCGGCAGATCGCCGCCAGGGTTGCGGAGTTGGTGCGCGACGGGGATTCCCTGTTTCTCGATATTGGTTCGACAACCGCCTACATCGCGCTGGCGTTGCGTCAACACAGTGATCTGTTTGTGGTCACCAATTCCGTTGTCGTGGCCAACAGCCTGGCGGCGCGAAACAACAACAGGGTGTTCATGGCCGGCGGAGAGCTGCGCGGCCATGATGGGGGTTCATTTGGTGCCGAGGCGATCGAATTCGTCCGTCGCTTCAGTGTGCGCTACGCATTCCTGTCGGTCGGCGCCATCGATGCGGCAACCGGCTTCATGCTGCACGATATGCAGGAAGCCGAACTCACTGGCGCGGTTCTGGATCAGGCGCAGATCCGGGTGGTCGCCGCAGACAGCACCAAATTTGCGCGTCGCGCACCGATCGTGGTCGCCCCGCCCGGCCTCTTCGACATGCTCGTGAGCGAAGCCGCACCGCCGCCCGCCATTGCTGACATGCTGTCCCGAAACGATGTGGATCTGGTATTGGCGGAGGGTTGATCGCCGTCAGCTGCCGTCCAGAGCGGCCAGATAGTCCGCGAATTCCGTGCTGTTCACCAGCGCCTGGCAGCGCGCGAAACGGTTGGTGGCGTATGTCCAGAAGTCATCGGCCGGATTGTCATCGGCGAATTGGATCAGCCCCCAAAGGGTCCACAACAGGTCGCACATCGCCTTGTAGATGATCATCCTGGCCATCTGCGCATCCGTTGGTGCGCCGCCGCAATAGGCGACCATCATCTCTGCGTCCTGTTCGGCGGTAAACTCACCCTCCACCGACAGGTCGCCCAGATCCCAGTAGGGATCGTTCATGCCGGAATATTCCCAGTCGACGACCCACATGCGTTGGCCGTCATCGAGGAAATTCTCGCAAAGCGGATCGCAGTGGCAGGGCGCCAGGGGTATCGGATTGCGGTCAAGGGCTGTTTTGACAGGCGCCGCTCCGGCGACAACGTCGTGGTAGCCCGCTGGCAATGCAACGTCCTTTCCGGACAGGAGCGCCAGATAGTCGTCGATCATGGAAAAGAGCTCAAACCGGAATCGAAAAGCCAGTCCGCATGTATGCAACGCTTTGAACGCATGCGCGGCGCGGGCCGGCGAACCGCCGCGCGCGGCGAACAGGGCCGGTGTCATGGTCACGATGTCCTCGATCGCCCGCGTCACCATGATGCCGGTCTCCGGATCGGCGAACAGCATATCGGCGGAGACCCCGGCCTGCGCGGCAATCCCGGCATTGTGCGCCTCCACCGCTCGGTCGATATAGGCTTCCGTGCCTTCACCGGGAATGCGCACGATGACCGCGCCGTCGGGAGTTTGCACCTTGTGCACGATATTGGTCAGGCCGCCGAGCCGTTCCATCACCAGGTTTTCCGGCGCAAGGTTTGCAAATCCCGGCACCAGTTTCAGTGCCGCATGAACCTGTTCGGCGGTATCGTTCATCGTGTTGATTCCGTTTGTCGGGGTTCCTGCCTAGCCGCGGAGGCGCTTGCTGTCGCTGTCATAAAGCGGCCCGTCCACCTGTGTCACCGGATATCGTGTTCCGAATGCTTCCACCTCGAATTCGGTGCCGGACGCCAGCTCCGCATCGAGATAACCGAACAGGATCGATTTGCCGACGGTGTGGCCGTAGCCGGCACTTGTGGCAAGCGACACCACCGTGCCGGATTTCCGGATTGGCTCGCCGCCCAGGAGCGGCAGTTTGTCGTCGGAAACGAACGTTGCCAGAACCCGTTCCGTTCCGTCTCTTTTTTGTCGTTCCAAGACCGGTCTGCCAATGAAATCGCCCTTGGATTTCAGGTGCACACGGCTGCCGAGACCGGCCTCGACCGGCGAGGTGTCGGGTGTGATATCGGTGCTCCAGTACAGATAGCCCTTTTCCAGCCGAAGGCTCTCGATTGCGCGATAGCCGACGTCGCGGATGCCCCGTCCGTCGCCGGCCGCGCGCAGCGTTTCGTAGACATGGGCGGTATATTCGGCGGGGATGTGCAGTTCCCAGCCCAATTCGCCGCAATAGCCGATGCGGATGGCCCGAACCGGCGCCGCGCCCAGGGTCAGGTGCTGCATGGTGGCAAACGCAAAGGCGGCATTGCCGACATCGCCTTCGGCCACATCGGCGAGCACCTCGCGCGCCACCGGGCCGCACAGATTGATGACGCCCCACGCCGACGTCACCTCTTCAAGCTGCAACCCGTCGGCGGCCGGCAGGTGCCGCCGGATCCAGTCGCTGTCATGGACGCCGAAGCCGGAGCCGGTGACTATATAGAACCGGTCATCGGCTAGGCGGGTGATTGTCAGGTCCGCCTCGATCCCGCCTGATGAATTGCAAAGCTGGGTGTAGATCACCGTGCCCGGCGGTCTGTCCATATTGGAAACGGCAAGCCGCTGGAGTGCGTTGAGCGCACCCGGTCCGAAAAGCTCGAACTTGGAAAAGCTCGACTGGTCGATCAGCGCTGCCTTTTCGCGGACGGCGCGATGTTCCTCGGCGACATGCCGTTCATAGGGCGGGTCGAGGAAGGCGGGACTGTCAACCGGCTCCACGCCTTCCGGCGCAAACCACAAGGGCCGCTCCCAACCGTTCCTGGAGCCATGGACCGCGCCGCGCGCCTTCAGGATATCATGGAGGGGACTGCGCCGGATGCCGCGCGCCGACTGGCTTTCCGCGCCGGGATATCGCAGCTTGTAGTGATGGGCGTAATGTTCCACCGGTCGCGCCGCCAGGAAGGTGGCGCTGTTGTGATGGGCCCCGAACCGGCGGATATCGAGCGGCCACAGATCCAGCTCCGGCTTGCCATCGAGGATCCATTGGGCCACGGCCTCGCCGGCGCCGCCCGCCGCCGCAATACCGTAGAGAAAGCCGGTTGCCACCATCACATTGTCGAATCCCGGCGGCCGGCCCATGACGAAGTCGCCGTCGGCGGAGTAGGGGATCGGCCCGTTGACAACCGAGCGGATGCCGATCGTTCCCACGACCGGTGTCACCTTGGCGGCGTTTTCGGCAAGAGGAGCGAACCGATCCAGATTGTCCGGAAGCAATTGCCTGGCGAACGGACCGTCAATCCCGGAAATGGCGAACGGCACCGTATCGTCCTCGTATCCGCCGATAACGAGCCGTCCGCCGGCATCGGGCTTGTAGTAGACCAGTCGGTCCGGATCGCGCAGCGTCGGTAAGTCGGGCGGGCAGTCCGGGATCGGCTCGGTGACAACATACTGGTGTTCAACCGCACAGGCCGGAATATCGATGCCGAGTCCCTTGCCCAGTTCCCGGCTCCACATGCCCGCCGCGATGGTAACCGTTTCGGCCGTCCACGTGCCTTGCTCGGTGTGCACCTCTTGAACTCTCTGGCCGGAGACGCCGAAACCGGTAACCCGGACACCTTGGTGGATGGCCGCGCCCATTTTCCGCGCGCCGGCGGCGATCGCCTGGCAAAGACTTGCCGGATCCACATGCCCGTCGCCGGGAATGAAGGCCGCCCCTTCAAGGCCGGTTGCATCTATGAGGGGGAACAGGTCGCGGGCCTCGCCGGGCGTCAGGATCTGCATGTCCAGCCCGAAGCTTGCCGCCATTGTCGCCAGCCGGTGCACTTCCAGCATCCGGTCCCGCGAAGCGGCCAGCCGCAGAGAGCCGGTTTTCTTCCAATCGACCGCCTGGCCGGTCTCCGCCTCTATCCGGTCGTAGAGAGCTACCGACCGCTTCAGCATGCGGGTGGTGTTGCGTGACGACCGCAATTGCCCGACAAGGCCGGCCGCATGCCACGTGGCACCCTCCGTCAGCGCCGTTTTCTCCACGATCACAACATCGCTTTCGCCGCGCGCGGCAAGATGATAGGCGATCGAGCAGCCGATGATACCGCCGCCGATGATCAGGTGTTTGGCGTGATTTTGGGTCATCGGCGCCGGTCCCGATTGCCGGATGCCAACTGGTGCCGGCTGGCGGCAGACGGTTTTTTCCTCGTGCCGGATTGGTGATGGATTTCTTCCATTGTCTGCTCCTTCCTGATTTCCGCGCCGGCCATCCGTCTAAAGTGCGGCCCGGAAAATGGCCTCGAAATCGGCGGCATCGATTGGTCGGGCATTTGTCGCGGTGGAATGGTCCTGTACGGCGAGCGGTACGACTGCCGCGCACATCGCCTCCTGTACACCGATATCGGCAAGACGGGTCGGCAAACCCAGCCTGACGGTCAGGTCGGCGAAGAAGCCGGCGAGGTGACCGGGTGCCGCGGCCCCGGTCAGGTCGCAAAGTGTCCGGTATTTCGGCTCCGCGGAACCCAAGTTGAATTCGAGGAAATGCGGCAGCAGGATCGCGTTGAGCGTGCCGTGATGAAACGCGGTGCCGGGCACCGCACCCAGCGGATGCGAGAGCGAATGAACACCGCCCAATCCCTTCTGGAACGTCAACCCGCCCTGCAGCGCCGCCATCATCATCGCGCTGCGGGCATCCATGTCGGCACCATCGGCGCATGCCCGTTCGATGGCGCCAAGCGCCCGTTTCAGGCCATCAAGCGCGATGGCTTCGGCCGGCGGATTGAAGCGGGGTGACAGATAGGTTTCCACGCAGTGGGTTACCGCATCCATACCCGTAGCCGCCGTCAGGCCGGGCGGCAAACCGCGGGTCAGCGCAGGATCGCAAACCGCGATTGTCGGGATCAGGTGCGGACTGATCAGAGCGAGCTTTTCGCCGGTGTTGAACGAGATCAGTGCCGCCCGCCCGACCTCTGCACCGGTTCCCGCCGTTGTTGGCACCGCGATGTGCGGGGCCAGCGGGCCTGAAATGCTGTCCAGCCCGCCGGATACCACTGCGTAGTCGCGCAATGGGCCGTCATGGCGCGCGCGCACGGCAACCGCCTTGGCGAGGTCGATCGGGGAGCCGCCGCCGATGCTGATCAACCCGTCGCAGCCGTTCGCCCGATAGACAGATAGCGCTGCACCTACCGAATCCTCCCTGGGATTAGGCGGTGTTGCATCGAAGACAGCGGCCTTATCCAGTTCGGGCTGATCCAGGGCCTGCTCGATCAGCCCGGTGGCCATCAGGCCGGCGTCGGTTACCAGCAGCGGAGTGGTGATTCCGCATTGCGAGGCGAACGTTCCGAGTTGACGGACCGCGCCGATTTCAAACTCGATGCGCGTCAGATACTGAATTGGCGCCATAGCCTGTGTCCGTGATTGCCAAGTTCCCGCAAGCTTCCGCGACGATCGCCACCAAAATCAAGCCCGTCACGCTTGACGTTCGTCGATTCGCACTCCTTATCTGCGTTGTTTGGAGAATCGATCGTCTCAGTTGGCGGCGCGGAGGATTTCTGGTGCCAGACATGGACATGACCGCGGCTGCCGCACCGCATCGAAAGACGAGCGGCGAACCGGCCATTGATCCGGTTTGCGGGATGACCGTGAAGCTGGGCGCCGGAAAACCGGCGCATTCCCATGATGGCGCGGAATTTCATTTCTGCTGCCAGTCCTGTCACGACAGGTTCGCTGCCGACCCCTGGTTCCATCTTTCCGGACACGCGCGCAAACGCGAGAAACGCGAACCGAAAAGCGCCGTTTATTCCTGTCCCATGGACCCTGAGATCGTTCAGGATCATCCCGGCGCGTGCCCGATCTGCGGCATGGCTCTGGAACCGATGGGTGCCGTCTCCGACGGGCCCAATGAGGAACTGATCGATTTCACCCGCCGCATGTGGGTCAGCGTCGCAGCCGCGGTGCCCGTACTGATTTTGACCATGGGATCGATGGCCGGCCTGCCGGTTCGTGAATGGCTTGGCGAACGACTGGCCGTTCTGATCGAGTTTTTGTTGGCGATCCCCGTCATACTGTGGGCCGCCCGACCGATCTTCGGTCGTGGTGTCAGTTCGTTGCGCAACCGTTCACCCAACATGTGGACATTGATCATGCTCGGCGTTGGCGCCGCGTTCGGCTACAGCGTTGTCGCTGCCTTTGCGCCCGGCCTCTTTCCGCCGGCCATGCGTGGCCCGCACGGTGGCATTCCGGTCTATTTCGAAGCCGCGGTGGTCATCATCGCCCTGGTATTTGTCGGCCAGGTGCTGGAATTGCGGGCGCGCGAACGAACAGGAGATGCCATCCGCGCACTTCTCGACCTTGCACCGAAAACGGCCAGGCGCATCCAGCCTGACGGGAGCGAATTCGATGCGCCGCTGGAGAACATCCTGACCGGCGACAGGTTGCGCATCCGGCCCGGCGACAGCGTTCCGGTCGATGCGGTGGTGCTGGAAGGCCACTCCTCGGTGGACGAAAGCATGATCACCGGCGAACCGGTCCCGGTCGAAAAGCAGGCTGGCGACCGGTTGGTCGGCGGCACGATCAACGGCAATGGCACGATGATCGTCCGGGCCGACAAAGTCGGCGACGAGACCATGCTGGCCCGTATCATCGATATGGTCGCCAGCGCCCAGCGCTCGCGCGCGCCGATCCAGGGCCTGGCGGATCGGGTGGCCGCCTGGTTCGTGCCCGCCGTGGTTCTGGCGGCGATCACGGCGTTCGTCGTGTGGCTGGTTGTCGGGCCGGAACCTGCCCTGGCATTTGCCGTCGTTTCCGCCGTATCCGTTCTCATCATCGCCTGTCCCTGCGCGCTCGGGCTTGCGACACCGATGTCGATCATGACTGCCACCGGCCGCGGCGCGCAGGCTGGCGTCCTGGTCCGTGATGCGGAATCCCTGGAGCACATGGCCCGCGTCGATACACTGATCGTCGACAAGACCGGCACATTGACTGCCGGCAAACCGGCACTGACCGACATCCTGCCCCTCGGCAAGTTGGACGAAACGACTATTCTGCGCTTTGCCGGTTCGCTGGAACGGGGATCGGAACATCCGCTGGCCGATGCCATCGTTTCCGGAGCGCGCAAGCGGGGCATTTCACTTGTTGCGGCGCAGGACTTCGCCGCCCGGCCCGGTCTTGGTGTGGCGGGTCGGGTGGACGGGCATCGCGTCTTATTGGGCAATTCGGCCATGATGACCGGTCAGGGGATCGATCCGGCTCCGGGCGAGCGGCAGGCCGCCGCGCTTCGGGATCGGGGCCGGACCGCCATGTTCGTCGCCGTCGATGGTGCGCTGACCGGTCTTATCGGAGTTGCAGACCCGATCCGCGACGGTGCCGCCGATCTCGTTGCCGCGCTGCACAAGTCCGGCCTCGGTCTGATCATGGCGACAGGGGACAATGAAGCCACGGCTCGCGCGGTCGGTCATGCAGTGGGAATTGAGGATATCCGGGCCGGTTTCTTGCCTCGGGACAAGAAAGCGCTGGTTGATGCGCTTCACGCCGGGAACCGCCGGGTGGCGATGGCGGGCGATGGGGTGAATGATGCGCCGGCATTGGCCGCCGCCGATGTCGGTATAGCCATGGGCAGCGGCGCCGATGTTGCCATGGAAAGCGCCGGCATCACATTGTTGAACAGCGATCTGGCGGGCATCCTGAGGGCGCGCCGGTTGGCGGAGGCGACGCTGGCCAATATCCGGCAAAACCTGTTTTTTGCTTTTTTCTACAATGCCGTCGGTGTTCCCGTCGCCGCCGGCATTCTCTATCCCCTAACCGGTACGCTTCTGTCACCGATGATTGCCGCGGCGGCCATGAGCCTTTCGTCCGTCTCCGTTGTCTCCAACGCTTTGCGTTTGCGGACGCTGAAGCTCTGAGACTGCCGACCGGAATGTGCGCGGGCGGGGGTGGCAAGTCTTCGGCCGCATCGCCACATATCCGGTGAAGAAGCGTCGCATTGCGCGACCATCTGTCCGGTGTGCTATCACCGGAGCGTTCAGACGACAGGCGAGGGACAGGGCGATGAAAATTGCAGTGCTTGGCGGTGATGGCTTTGTCGGTTGGCCGACATCCCTTTATCTGTCGGCTCAGGACCACGAGGTCCATATTGTCGACAATCTGTCACGCCGCTGGATCGACACGGAACTGGGTGTCCAGTCCTTGACGCCGATGGATTCAATTCAGGAGCGCACCCGGATTTGGCATGCCGAGACCGGCCGCACGATCGGATTTCATCTGCTGGACATCGCCACCGAGTATGAACGCCTGAAGGCCTGGCTGGCCGGGCATCGGCCAGATGCGATCATCCATTTCGCAGAGCAGCGCGCCGCGCCCTATTCCATGAAATCCGACCGCCACAAGTCCTACAGCGTGTCCAACAACGTCAATGCCACCCACAATGTCCTGAATGCCCTTGTCGCAACAGGCCTCGACGCCCATCTGGTCCATCTCGGGACGATGGGCGTCTACGGGTATTCCACGGTCGGGGCAGCGATTCCGGAAGGTTATCTGAATGTCGGCCTGGAGCTTGAAAGCGGCGAAACCGCGCGGCAGGAGATCCTTTATCCCGCCAATCCCGGCAGTATCTACCACATGACCAAATGCCTGGATCAATTGATGTTCCAGTTTTACGCCAGGAACGACGGTCTGAGGATAACCGATCTTCACCAGGGTGTGGTCTGGGGTACGCACACCGATGAAACCCGGCTGCACCCCCAGTTGATCAACCGGTTCGACTATGACGGCGATTATGGCACGGTACTGAACCGTTTTCTCATCCAGGCAGCGATCGACTATCCGCTCACTGTCCACGGGACCGGTGGCCAGACGCGGGCCTTTATTCACATTCGCGATTCGGTCCGTTGCCTCCAATTGGCGCTCGGTGATCCGCCGGCGGCCGGCGACAGGGTGAAAATCTTCAATCAGATGACCGAAACCCATCGTGTCCGCGATTTGGCGCAGCTGATAAGTGATTTGACCGGCGCCAAGGTCGTGTTTTTGCCCAATCCGCGCAAGGAAGCAGACGAGAACGACCTGGTCGTGCGCAACGACCAGTTTCTTGCCCTGGGACTCAATCCGACCAAGCTGGAATCCGGCCTGTTGTCGGAAGTCATCGAAGTGGCGGAGAAATATGCCTATCGCGTCGACCGGTCCCGCATACCCTGTGTTTCGGCATGGACCGAGGAGCTGGCCGGCAAGGTGGATGCCGACCCGGAACGCCGGAAACTCAAGATAGTTTCCGGTGGCTAGTGGAAGTTGACCCGAATGCCGTCCGACGCCTGCGCCTATGTTACTCTGGTCACGAATGACGATTACCGGCTCGGCGCCCTGGCGCTCGCCCGCTCGCTGCGGCAGGCAAATGCCGCCCATCCCCTGATTGTCATGGCCACCGCCGGGGCAGGGGACCTGGACACGCTTGCCGCAGAAGGTTGTCGGATCGTGGAAACGCGCCGGCCGGAGTTCAGCGACGGTTTTGTCCGCCGGCACGAACGGGAGAGCCAGCACGGGAACGCGCCATTCACCAAGGGCGGCAAGCCGGATTTTCATGATCCGTTGGACAACTTCTGCAAGTTCCGGCTCTGGCAGATGACCGACTACCGCAAGCTGGTTTTTATCGACGCCGATGCCATCGTGTTGCGCAACGTCGACCGCCTGTTTGATTATCCCGCTTTCACCGCCGCACCCAATCTCTATGAAGCCCTGACCGATTTCGGCCGGATGAATTCCGGCGTCTTTGTCGCCGAACCGTCGTCCAGGACCTACGATTCCATGATGGGCGAACTGGACGCGCCGGGCCGTTTCTGGCGCCGGACCGACCAGACGTTTCTGCAGGAGTTTTATCCCGATTGGCATGGTTTGCCATATACTTACAACGTTTTGCAGTATGTGTACTTCAATCTTCCGGATCTCTGGCATTGGCCCGATCTGAAGATCCTTCATTACCAGTATGAGAAGCCTTGGCAGGCCGGACACGAGCGTTGCCGGCAATTGCAGCCCCTGATCGACCTTTGGTATTCGGTACTGGACGGCCAGCCGATACCGGCGCAGTTGCCGGTCTTGCACGGCGGATCCGCAACCGGATCTGCGCAGTAGGCCGCCATGCGGGTCGCGGTGACCGGCGCAACCGGTTATGCGGGCGGGTTTATCGTCGATGAACTCCTGGCCGCCGGACACCACGTGCGCGCGCTGGTTCGCGATGGCGTCGCCGCCGACCTTCCCGGACGTGTCGAACCGGTGCGCGGCACGCTCGATCCCGACTGCGATTTCGCGCCGCTCCTTGAAGGCGCCGACGCGTTGGTCCACGCCGCCTACGATCATGTGCCGGGCCGGTACCGGGGTGGCGAGGGAGACGATCTTGCCGGCTTCCTTCGTTCCAATGTGGGCGGCTCGCTGGCACTCCTGTGCGCATCGCGACGGCTCGGAGTTCGGCGTGCCGTTTTGATGTCGAGCCGTGCGATATACGGATCGCGCGGATCAGGGACGCGATTGACCGAAGACATGGCCCCCGCACCCGACACCCACTATGGGGCGGCCAAGGCGACCCTGGAGGCGTTTGCATCCGGTTTCGCGCGCCAGGACGGCTGGTGCGTCGCCGCCCTGAGACCGACCGGGATATACGGTGTCGCCCGGCCTGTGGCGCGAACCAAATGGCTCGATCTGGTTCGTTCGATGATGATGTCGGATGTCCCTGTTGCGCCGGGGATCGGCACCGAAGTCCACGGTGCCGATGTCGCCCGCGCCGTTTTGTGCCTCCTGACAGCGCCCGAAAAGGACGTCGCGGGCAGGGCATTCAATTGCTCTGACCTGATCGTGTCGACCAGGGACATCGCCGAAATCGTAGGCGCAGCAAGCGGGCGCGAAATATCGCTGCCGCCGGACCCGGACCGGTCCGCGCTCAATGTCATGACTTGCACGGGGCTCGATAAACTCGGTTTCGCATTTTCGGGCCGGCCGCTGCTGGAACGGACGATCGCGAAGTTGGTCGAATTGGTTCGAACCGGTTTGGCCGGGTAGGGGCGCAATCGGGCGGTGCGGATTCCGGCGGTCTGTTGCTAGGCCGCCTTGGCGAAATGGCGCTGGCCGTCGGCATCGAAGAGGAAACCGTTCGCATCGTCGAAGTCCAGGCGAACCCCGGCGCCGACATCGATGTCGTACTGGCCGAACAGGCGCACGGTGACGGATTCGCGGTGCACGATCTTGACGAGGACGTTTGTGTCGCCGCCCAGCCGCTCCACGTGGGTGACCGTGCCCTCGATCCGCCCGGTTTCGGCAATCGAGATATGCTCGGGTCTAATCCCGAACGTCGTCCCCGTCGGCCCGCCGATGGTCTCCGCAGAGATGAAATTCATCGACGGTGCGCCCAGGAATCCCGCGACGAACCGGTTGGCCGGATTGTTGTAGAGTTCCATGGGACTGCCGACCTGTTCCACGATGCCATCTCGCAACACCACGATTTTGTCGGCCAGCGTCATCGCTTCGGTCTGGTCGTGGGTGACATAGATCATGCTCGCGTCGAGCGTCCGATGCAGGTTGGCGATCTCGATGCGGGTATTCATGCGCAGTGCCGCGTCGAGGTTGGAAAGCGGCTCGTCAAACAGGAACAGTTCCGGCTCGCGAACGATCGCCCGCCCAATGGCCACGCGCTGACGCTGCCCACCGGAAAGTTCGGAAGGGAACCGTTCCAGATAGTCGTCAAGGGCGAGCATCCGGCTGGCTTCGGTGACCCGGCGGGCAATTTCGTCCCTTGGCGTCTTTTCCTGTTTTAGCCCCAGCGCCATGTTGTCGCGCACACTGAGATGCGGATAGAGCGCATACGACTGAAACACCATGGCGATCCGGCGTTTGGCCGGCGGTACGTCGTTGACCACCCGGCCGCCGATCTCCACCGTGCCCGACGTGGCATCCTCAAGTCCGGCGATGACACGCAGGAGCGTTGATTTCCCGCATCCCGAAGGGCCGACGAACACGACGAATTCACCTTCCTCGACGGTCAGATTGACGTTCTTCAGGACTTCGACATTGCCGAAGGACTTGCAGACGTTTTTCAGGCTCAATGCGGTCATGTTTGCGCGTCCTCCAGTCGGATCTTCCTGCTGATTCGAATGCGTTCGTTGGCTGCCGGGCAGTTGTGCAGCGACTGCCCGGCGCCACCCATGCGGCGGATCAGGGCCATCCTGCCCGGCCCGGCGATCATCGCACGCTTCATTTGACGGCCCCGGAAGTGATGCCGCGAATCAGTTGTCGCGAAAAAATGACGTAAAGGACCATGACCGGCAGGATCGCCATGGACAGCGCGGAAAGCACCGCGTTCCAGTCGGTCACGAACTGGCCGATGAACACCTGTGAACCCAAGGTGAGCGTTTTCGTCGATTCCGCCGGTGCGAGGATCAGCGGGAACCACAGATCGTTCCAGATCGGGATCATGTTGAAGACGGCGACCGTCGCCAGGGCCGGCCGCACGAGCGGCAGAACGAGCCGGAAGAATATGCGGTATTCCGACAACCCGTCGATCCGCCCGGCATTCTTCAGATCGTCGGACACCTGCCGCATGAATTCGCTCAGGATGAAAACGGCAAGCGGCAATCCCTGCGCCGTATAGACCAGGATCAACGCCAAAAGGGTGTTGACCAGTCCTGTCGAGACCATCAGTTCCAGGATCGCCACGGTACCGATCCGGATCGGGATCATGATGCCGAGGGCCAGATACAATCCCATCAGCGAATTTCCGCGAAACCGGTATTCCGCCAGCGCAAAGGCCGCCATCGCGCCGAACAGAAGCACGAAGAACAGCGACACCACGGTGACGATCATGGAGTTCTGGAAATAGAGGAAGAAGTCGCCCTGCCGAAACACGGTCTGGTAGCCGATTGTGCTGAAGCTTTCCGCACTCGGCAGGGCCAGAGGCTCGCGGAATATCGCTTTTCGCGTCTTGAACGAGTTGACCAGGATGACGAAGACCGGAAACAGGGCGATCAGCGTATAGGCGATGAGGATCGCGTGTGCGGCGGCGACGTTGAAGGGATTGCGGCGTGCCTTGTTCATCTGTCACCTCAAAACTGGTAGCGGCGCATCCGGGTCTGGATGCCGAACAGGTAGATGCACACGCCGATGAGGATGATGACGAACATGGCTGTCGCGATCGCCGAGCCCATGTGCGGATCGCCGAGCTGCAACTGAAATCCGAAAAAGGTCCGGTACAGGAATGTACCCAGGATATCGGTGGAGAAATCCGGACCGGCAAGCGCGCCCTGCGCGGCGTAGATCAGGTCAAATGCATTGAAATTGCCGACGAAAGTCAGGATGGAGATGATGCCGATCGACGGCAGGATGAGCGGCAGTTTGATTTTCCAGAATGCCGACATACCCGTGATGCCGTCGCATTCGCCGGCCTCCAGAATTTCTTCCGGGATCGACAGCAGTGCGGCGTAGATCAGCATCATCGGGATACCGACGAATTGCCAGACCGAAACCAGCGCCAGCGTCGTCAGCGCGTACGCCTCTTTGCCGAGCCAGGGCGCAAAAAGGCTCTTCAGCCCGACAAAATCGAGCATGGAAGGTGCAATACCCCAGATCGGCGAAAGGATGAGTTTCCACGCAAAGCCGACAATGACAAAGGACAGGATTGTCGGCACGAATATTGCGGACCGGTACAGATGGGCAAATCGCAGCCGGGGATGCGACAGGATTGCCGCAAGCAGGATGCCGATCGGATTCTGTACCAGCATGTGAATCAGGAAGAACCAGAAATTGTTGCCCAGCGCGTTCCAGAAACTTGCCGACCAGCGGGGATCGCCGAAGAGCGTGCGGAAATTGTCGAGACCGACGAAGACCCGCTGTTGGTCGATCTCGCTGAACAGGGCCAGCCGCAGTGTGTTGAACAGCGGGAAGATCATCACTGCCGTGTAGACAAGCACTGCGGGCGCCAGAAAAACCACGATGTGCCAGCGTATCCGGCCGGATTGGCTTGCAGTGGACATAATGCGCTTTCCGCCGACGATTTGTGTTGCGTCAACCCGGGCGGCTGTCGCCGCCCGGGTGCCTGCTCAATCGCTTATTTTTGCGGGTCGTACCAACTCGCCAGACCGTCCTGCAATCGGGCTCCGGCCGCTTCCGGCGTCTCGGCGCCGCGGATGACCTGGGCGGAGGCGTTCCAGGTTTCGTTTTCCAGGTTTGGCGTGCCGCGTGACAGGATCTGGTAGGTTGACCGGATCGTCGAGTGGCAGCTTTCGCGCCACGATACGAACTCCTGAGCCAGCGGATCTTCCATCTCAATGACAAACTTCGACAGAGAGAAGAAGCCTGGCAACGCATTGGCGTAGAGCGAACCGAATTCCTCAGAACCGATCCAGTTCAGGAAGGTCCGCGCCGCCTCGGCATTCGGCGAAGCCGCATTCAGGCCGATCGCGATGTCGGTATGATCGGAGATGTAGCATTCGTCGCCGGCATTCTGGACGGGCGGCTTGAACGCACCCATTTCGAAATCGGCCTGCACATTGAATCCCGATATCTCCCAGGAGCCGGCCGGATAGATCGCAGCGCGGCCCAGCGTGAAGATATTCTGGCTGTCGGGGTAGGTTTGCGCCTCGAAGCCGTCGCCGAGATACGCGCTCCACTTTGCCAACTGGCGAAACGGTGCAACCCAAGGCTCATCGGTGAGCTTCTGTTCGCCGGCGATCAGGGCGAGGCGGCCGTCCTCGCCTTTCCAGTAGTTGGGCCCGATATTGTTGTAGCCCATGGTCGCCGCTTCCCACTGGTCATTGGTGCCCATGGCCATGGGGATATACGTGCCATCCGCCTTGATCTTGTCGAGGGCCGCGAAAAACGCGTCAACGGTCGTCGGCACATCGATTCCAAGTTCCGCAAAGGCGTCCTTGTTGTAGATGAAGCCGTGGATCACGCTGGCCATCGGCACACAGAATGTCGCCGAGCCGTCATCGGTCGTCCAGGCCGATTTTGCCACATCGGAGAAGTTGCCCAGGCCCTCCAGATCACTGAGATCGGCCAGATGGCCGGCCTCGTAGAGTGCCAGCGAGGCGTCGAACGGACGGCAGGTGATCAGGTCGCCGGCCGATCCTGCATCGAGCTTGGAGTTCAACACGGCATTGTATTCAGCTGGCGCCGATGGCGCGAAAGTCACTTTGATACCCGGATTTTTTGCTTCGAATGCCGGGATGATCTTGTCCTGCCAGATGGCAAGATCGTCGTTGCGCCAGCTTTCGATGGTAAGCTGTACATCCTGCGCCTGTGCGGCGGTTGCCGTTGCCAGCAAGGTTGTTGCCAGCAGGGCCGCTCCATAACGTGTCAATGTCATTCTGTTCTCCCTTTCCTCATTGCAATCGATGAAAGTTGCCGATCCTACATCCGGGTCATCGCCTCCCGAAGATGTCCGTGTGTCTGCGCCAATAGGGCTTCCGCCTCGGTTATTGATTGCGCGCCGCAAGCCAGCATGACGGCAGTTTTGACCGCGCCACCGGCTTCGTCCAGAAAGGCGGCGGCTTCCGGCGCGCCGACGCCGGCAATGGTGCAGATGATATCAGTGGCACGCTGGCGTAATTTGTTGTTGTCGACGTCGACATTGACCATCATCCCGTCGTGGATGTGCCCGAGAAGAATGCCCGTCAAAGTCGACATGATGTTGAGCGCCGCCTTCTGCGCGGTTCCGGCGCCCATGCGAGTCGATCCTGCGATCAGTTCCGGCGGTGTGGCGAGGTGGATCGAAATTGTTGCGTGTTCGAAAAGGCCGGCATCGCGATTGTTGGCGAGTGCGATGACCTGGGCACCGCGGGCACGCGCCTCGCGGGCAATGGTGAGCGCGTATGGCGTGGCGCCGCTTGCGCTGATGACGATCACGGTATCGCCGGCCTCGATGAGACCGGACGCCCGCATCGCATCGGCGGTATCATCTTCCGCTTTGCCGAGCAATTCGATATCGACGGGCAGGCCGCCGGCCATCAGGACAATGATCCGATCGGCGGCAATGCCGAATGTTCCAGGCAACTCCGCCGCGTCAGCAAGCGCCATCAACCCGGAAGAACCAGCCGCCGCGTAGAACAGCCGCCGGCCGGATTGCACGGTCTGCGCCATTGTTTCCGCCGCTTGAACCAGGCGCGCGGCACTTTGTGCAACCACGTCAAGGGCAGCCATCTGTGCACCGTGTAACCGGGCCGCAATCTGGATCGCCGGCAGAAGGTCGAGCCCCGGTGCATCTTCGTGATGTGCCTCGGTTTGCAGATGTGCCATGCGTCCTCCCTGACCATCGGCAGCGTGGATCGCATCTATAATACCTATTTAATACCTATTGTCTACCATTATTAACGGGAAGTAAGATTCTCCGGAAAATCCAGGGAATCTGAGCGGATATGCGGCAGAGGAAGAGGGATTGGGTCTAAATAGGGCTTTATTTTCCGTTAAAGGTATTATACTGGTATTATATGAGTGAATCAGGAGATTGGTGTCTGATCGGCATCGATGGTGGCGGCACATCCTGCCGGATTGCTGTCGTTCGCGGCGGTGTGCGGTCTGAGGTGACGGGTGGTAGCACCAATGTCACCACGGACGTTAAAGCGGCCGTGCAAGCCATTGTCGCCGCGTTACATGAGGTCGCCGGCATCGCCGGCCTGTCGATGGACGTGATCCGGAACAGCTATGCCTATGTCGGGCTTGCCGGCGTAACCGGTCCGGAGATGGCGCGGACAGTAGCCGGGGAGTTGCCGCTGGACCGGTGTGTTGTCGAGGAAGACCGCCGGGCCGCAGTCGTGGGCGCTCTTGGAAGTGACGACGGCGCCGTTGCCGGCATCGGTACCGGTTCTTTTGTCGCCCGGCAAACGGCCGGCGGTTTCCGGTCGGTCGGCGGATGGGGAATTGTGCTCGGTGACGAGGCGTCCGGCGCCTGGCTTGGACGGGGGATCCTGTCTCGTGTGCTCAGTGTCGTGGACGGGATGGCCGATGCAACCGAATTGACCGGGGCCGTATTCAGCGAGTTTGACAATGATCCGGCAGCCTTGGTTGCGTTCTCGGCGACAGCGTCGCCGGGTGATATCGCCAGCTTTGCAAGACCGGTGATCGACGCAGCCGCATCAGGAGATCCCGCAGCAAGGGATTTGATGGAAACGGGCGCCGGTTATATCGAGCGCGCCCTTTCGGTCCTCGGTTGGAGTCCCGATGAGAAGCTGTGCCTGGTGGGCGGTGTGGCCGGACACTATGCGCCGTTTCTTTCGCCGGCGGCGGCGAACGCCGTTGTGCCTGCCAAGGCGCGGGCGCTGGATGGTGCACTTGCCCTGGCTGAGCGCATGAGACGCTCTGAGATGAAGGCATTGGCATGAATATCGCCAGCTTCCTTAGTCCGGACCGATGGATGACCGCCACCGCTGGCCCCCGTTATGTCCAGTTGCGCAAGCGTATCGAAGAGGGGATTGAAGCCGGTCTGTTGGTACCCAGTGCGCCATTGCCGCCGGAACGCGAACTGGCGGCGATGACGGAACTGTCCCGGGTAACGGTTCGCAAAGCGATTCACGAACTGGTGGAACGCGGTGTCGTCGTCCAGCGGCAGGGATCCGGATCGTTTGTCACGGACACCACGCCACGCGTTCAACAATCGCTCTCCCGGCTCACATCCTTTTCGGAGGATATGACGCGCCGGGGATTGATATCGGCGTCGAAATGGTTGGAGCGTGGGATATTCATGCCCTCGCCTGAGGAAGCGGTGGCATTGGGATTGGCGTCGGGTGACGAAGTCGCGCGTTTGGGACGCTTGCGCCTGGCCGGCGATCGGCCGATGGCGATTGAAAGGGCGTCGTTGCCGCTTGATGTGCTGCCCAATCCGGCGATTGTGACCGATTCCCTGTACGAAGCCTTGGAAACCAGGGGTAAGCGGCCCGTTCGCGCCCTCCAGAAGATATCCGCGGTCAATATCGATGGGCGAGATGCCGAATTGCTTGGTGTCGCTCCCGCTGAAGCCGGATTGAAGATCGAACGGACATCCTACCTTCCCGAAGGGCGGGTTGTGGAATTCACTCGATCGATTTATCGCGGTGATGCCTATGACTTTGTCGCCGAGTTGCGATTGGCGGAGCGCTGACATGGCCCTGGCAGAGCAAGAAAAAGCCGTTCGGCAGAGCATGATGCGGCGCGAAATCCTGGAAATCCCGGTGGTTGTCGAGCGTCTCCTGACCCAGGGTGCCGCCGAAATCGCCGAGGCAGCCGGCGCCATCCGCGAGCGCGATCCGCGTTTCGCGGTCACCGTCGCCAGGGGGTCGTCGGACCATGTGTGCACATATTTGCAGTACGGCTTCGAATTGCTGGCGAGTGTTCCGGTTGCATCCATCGGGCCGGCCGTGGCGTCGATTTATAACGCTTCGTTGAAACTGCAAAGCAGCGTCTCCGTTTCGGTGTCCCAGTCGGGCCAAAGTCCGGATATCGTCGAGATGGCAAGGGCGACCCGGCGGGACGGCGCTCTGTCGCTGGCAATCACCAATGATCCCTGTTCGCCGCTCGCCGATGCATGCGATCGGACGCTGGCGATCCACGCCGGTGTGGAACGGTCTGTTGCGGCAACCAAGACGTTCGTCGCTTCCGTGGTTGCCGGGCTGGAATTGCTGGCGCAATGGCGCAGGGACGACGCACTGAAGGCCGCGGTGGTGAATCTGCCGGCAAGGCTCTCCCGCGCCGCTGAAATCGACTGGCCGGAACTGCGCGCGGCAATCGGTGGGTGCAGTTCCGTGTTTACGCTGGGTCGTGGCCCGGGTCTTGCGATTTCGAACGAGGCGGCGCTGAAATTCAAGGAAACCTGTCGGATTCATGCGGAAAGCTATTCGTCGGCGGAAGTGCTGCATGGCCCGGTTTCGATTGTCGACCGGGCGTTTCCGGTCCTGTGCTTTGCTGTGCAGGATCCGGCGGAGCGCGGCGTGGTCGATGTTGCCGATCGGCTGGCGGAAAAGGGGGCCAATGTATTCGTAACCTCCGCCCGCGCCCGGCACGCCAACGTCCTTCATTCAGTTGGCGCCGATCATTATCTGACCGACCCTTTGACCCTGATCGTATCGTTCTACGCCATGGTCGAACGCCTTGCCGCGGAACGGGGCATCGATCCGGATAAGCCGCGCCATCTGAAGAAAATAACGGAAACCCGATGACCGGCGGATTGGTCGCATTTGTCGGCGCGGCGGTTTTCGACGGCCGCGGCCTCCATGCCGATTCCGCCTTGCTTGTTGCGGGAGCCCGCGTCTCCGGCATCGTGCCGAGAAACGAAATTCCCGCTGGCGCCGAAAGGCGGGAACTGGAAGGCGGCATCCTCTCTCCGGGCTATGTTGACCTGCAGGTCAACGGCGGTGGAGGTGTTCAGTTCAACGATGATCCCTCGGTTCCGGCGCTTCGCTGTATTGCCGAAGCGCATGGCCGTCTGGGATCCACAACAATTCTGCCGACATTGATCACGGACACGCCGGACAGAACCAAGGCGGCGATCGCAGCCGCGGCCCAGGCGATCGCGGATGGCGTCCCGGGCATCGCCGGTCTGCATCTGGAAGGCCCGCATATTTCACAGGCCAGGAAAGGCGCCCACGATCCGGCGCTCGTGCGCAGGATGACACCCGACGATCTGGCATTGATGGTCGCGGCGGCCCGAAAGTTGCCGGTGCTTATGGTGACCCTGGCGCCGGAAAGTGCCAGTGGTGACCAGATCGAAGCCTTGGCCGGTGCAGGTGCCATTGTTTCCCTGGGTCACACAGATTCCTCTTATGATACGTGCATGGCGGCGGTATCTCGCGGTGCGACGGCCGTGACCCATCTTTTCAATGCCATGAGCCAGTTTGGCAGCCGTGAGCCCGGTCTGGTCGGTGCAGCGCTGGACAGCGGCAGCTTGTGTGCCGGCCTGATCGCCGATGCCATACATGTCCATCCCGCCGTAATGGCCGCCACCGTTCGGGCAAAGTCAGGCCCGGGGCGCATTTTTCTGGTCAGCGATGCGATGGCGTCCGCTGGATCGGCAATCGACGGGTTTACGCTCAACGGCCGGCGAATTGATCGCAGGAATGGACGATTGACGCTGGCCGATGGCACACTGGCCGGCGCCGACCTCGACTTGACGACCGCGGTGGGCGTCATGGTTGACCAGGCGGGTGTCTCTCGCCCCGAAGCGCTTGCCATGGCGACGTCAATTCCCGCCGCCGTCGCAGGCCTCCAGGGTGATGCCGGTACGATCAGTGAGGGTCGTCAGGCCGATTTCATATGGCTCGACGACCGGCACAAACTCGGCGCCGTTTGGCTTCGGGGTTCCGGGATATCGATCTGACCCATCAATGGTCCTGTGGAACCGGAGGCCAACAAGCCGCCGAAAATCGGCGACGGTGTTGCATCTACTGGATCTTTCGTTCTTGATTGCCGACTTGGATCCCGTGCCGGACCGCCATGACCTGGCCCGGCATTGATCGGAATATCGGGAAATGTAACTCGGTTAACCGAAATATAGGATCGCCGTCCTAGGGTCGGCACACAGCTTCCCAACTGCTTGCCGACCGGAAATCGATCAAATGCCGCGCCAATTTCCTGGCTTTATCCTGTCGGTCGCGATTCTTGCCTATGCCGGCGGCGCCGCCTCCGCCATTTTCGGTATTCCGCCGGCGCCGCTGATTCGCCAATCTGTTATTGAAGTTGCCGATTTCATTGCGCATTGGCGAAATGACCTCGGGATCGAGCCAACCCGACTTTTGGGCCGGGTCCGGCCATCGGAGATCGGACCCGCTGCCGGTCGCCCGGACAGGGCGATGCCCGGGATCCGGCTCGTATCCGGTTATTTCTCGGGAAGACCCAGCAATCACGGCGCCTTGCTGCTTGATCGGGAGGGCAGGGAACTCTGGTTTTGGCCGATTTCGACGGAGGCAATCGGCGTCGAACTTGCCCGCCACACGTTCCTTCACGGGGTGGCCGTCCTCGCCGACGGTTCGCTGGTGGTCAATTTCGACGAGGGCCATGTGTTGGCGCGGATCGGTGCCTGCGGCGATGTCATATGGGCCCGGACCGGTGAATACCATCATTCGGTGGATACCGGCGCGGACGGAACGTTCTGGGTTTCCGGCAGTCCGCGCGAGAGCCAGGCGGTTTCACAGATAGACCCGAACACCGGCGAGGCGTTGAAATCGGTCTTGCTTGACCAGTTGGCAAAGGGAATTGGCCGCGGCGTTTTGACCATTCGGCGCAGCGATGCTGAGGATCAGCCGCCCGTCAGGTGGATGGAAGACCGGTACCACCTGAACGACGTCGAAGTATTGACCGCCGAAATGGCACCGGCATTTCCCTTGTTCGATCCCGGCGACGTGATGATTTCACTGCGCAGCCTGAACCTGATCGCCGTCATGGATAGCGATATGCGAACGCTCAAATGGTGGCAGCATGGCCCATGGCACCGTCAACACGATCCGGATTTTCTGCCCAACGGTCGGATCTCGATTTACGACAACAACATGCATGGCGGATCGTCGCGTATTCTCGAAATCGATCCGGCGACGGGCGAGACCCGGGTACGTTTCGCAGGAACGCCGGAGCGACCGTTCTATAGCTGGATCCGCGGCAAACATCAGGCTCTGCCAAACGGCAACCTTCTGATCACTGAACCCCAGGCGGGCCGCGTGATCGAGGTAGACCCGGACGGAGAAATTGTCTGGGAATTTCAGAACAGCTTCGATGACGCCCGCAACCTGCTGGTCGGCGACGCTAAATGGTTGCCACAAGATTTTTTTAAGGATGGTTTGCCAGATTGTGCCGGCTAGGCGAACGATCTGGAGCAGATTGGGCCCGCGCCCTTTGTTCGCTTTGGCCACAATCCGAATTTGCCCTTTGAGTTGAGTGCGATGCTGACAAAATTTCAAGGACGATTTGAGCCACCGCTTGCGATTGCGCTTGTTGCGGTGGTGTGCCTGACAAGCACGCCTGCCGCCGCCTATATGGGGCCCGGCGCCGGCCTGACCGCGATTGGCACTGTATTGGCGGTGATTGCGGCGTTGCTTCTCGCCCTTGTGGGATTTGTCTGGTACCCGCTGAAAAGGATCCTCAGAATCGGACGGGGAAACAAAGCCGCCACCGCCGAATCGGACGAGGCGGCCGGTGCGCCTGCGAGCACGGTTGCCGCTCCGCCGCCTGACGCGGGATCTTGATTGCGTCGACGTGGTCTATCTTTTCCTTGCGATTGCGTTTCTTCTTTTCCTGGCCTGCTTCCGGGCATTGAATCTTGTGCCGGTTACGCGGCGGATCGTTGTCGACGCCGGAGATTCGCTCGCGGTCATCCGATCCGTCGAATTGAGCGATGCCGAAAAGGAAGCCAGAACGCAGCGCGCAGCGATCACCATGGCCGGATCCCTGGTTTCGGTTCTGGTTCGTTCGGCAATCTGTCTCGTCGTCCCGGCAGCGTTTGTCTGGCTTGCCGGGAAGGCGGGATTTATTTCACCCGATAACGCGCTCGCCGTTGCGACGAACTGGCCCTTCATCATCACCTCATCGCTGGTATTGCTGGCCTGTTGGCGGTTTGTCCGGTGAACACACAGACACCCGTCTCTTCGCTCGATCGGTTCCTGCATCGGTTGGCATTTTCGCAGATCCCGATGCAGAAGCAGTTGTCCGGTCTGGAAGACAGGCTGTTCGCCCACCGTATACCCGACCGCCTGGATCGACCCGTATTCATCACTTCACTGGCGCGTGCCGGTACGACCCTCTTCCTGGAATTGGTATCCGCCCTGCCGGACTTTGCCACCCATACCTACCGGCAAATGCCGTTCCTTCTCTCGCCGCTCCTGTGGCAGCGGTTTGCCGGGTCATTGCAACGGGCGTCCGTAGCCAAAGAACGGGCGCATGCTGACGGTATGGAAATCGGGTTTGACAGCCCGGAAGCATTCGAGGAGGTGCTTTGGGCGGCGTTCTGGCAAAGCCACTACAAGTCGGATCGGATAGAACCCTGGTCTTCGGACGACCGTGACAACGCGTTTGAAGAGTTCTTTCGCGCTCATCTGCGCAAGATCACGGCGTTGGGCGGCACGGAATCCGCCCGCTACGTCTCAAAGAATAACGCCAATATCGCCCGGCTCGACCTGCTGACGACGATGTTTCCCGACGCCATCGTCATCGTCCCTATTCGCAATCCCGTGGCGCATGTCCAGTCTCTGCGCCGGCAGCACCGGCGCTTCCTTCAACTGCATTCGCAGGACAGGTTTGCGCGCGACTACATGTCCTGGCTCGGCCATTTCGAGTTCGGCGCATCCTTGCGCCCGATAAATTTCAACGACTGGTTGGACGATCTGGCGGCTGTCGATCCGGAAGACGGTGCCTTTTGGCTTACCTATTGGGTCAATGCCTTCGAAACGGTCCTGGCCGCCGAACATCCCTCCGTACATCTTGTCGATTACGATCGCGCCTGCCTGGAACCGGAGGCTGTGCTGAACAGGCTGGCAGAGACGATCGGGGTCCGCGATTCACGCCGGTTGGTCGCACAATCGCACCGTTTCCGACCGCCTCGTGCGTATTCCGAAAGCCTGGACCTGTCTTCACAACTGGGCAGACGGGCGCATGAAATCCATTCCGCGCTTGAAGCGCGCGCAATCGGCGGCATCCCGTCGAAACCGGTCAGGCGGGCGAGTTGATTTCCGGAGAATTCCGGATTGCCAATGCCCTGATTCGCCCAAGAACGAGTCCCGCGCGAATGCGGAACTGATAACGCGCCACTCTCAAGCGGACACCGGAACGGAAATCCGGATTGGCCAGGGCCGGACGCAGCAGCCTTCGCGCCATTTCGTAATTGCCGGTGATCAGAAGCTGGCGCGCCATCCGCATGGCCACCCAGCTTTTGCGCCAGCGGATTGCGCTTTGTTCCAATCCCGTCTCGCCAAGGCGATCGAAAGCGGCGGCAATATTGATAAATTGCCGGCGCGGCGAATCGACAAGGCGCTGCGAGATTCGATTCTCGTCGAGATTGTAGTGGAGTACGGGCTCCTGAACGGTCGCGACCGATGCGCGCATAAGGATCGCTGTCCAGTAGCAGGTGTCCTCGTCGATTCCGACTGTCTCGGGAAATCGCGCCGCACAGGCCGCCTCGCGGCAAACAAGCGCACTGCCCATGGCGATCGGCCAAAGCTCATTGCGGAAATAGTTTTGCGCGTTTTCCGCCGGATCGTTCGTATAGCCATTCGGAATCTTCGGTTTGTCGGCCCGACCCGCAGCCCTTCGAATTGCGGTTCCGATGGCGATGTCCGCCGCCCGACCGGAGAGCAGCAACCGGGCAAGACGCGGCAGTCCGCCCGAAATCACTTCGTCATCGGCATCCAGGAAATAGATCAGGGTGCCTCTTGCCGCGCTCAGGCCGATATTGCGCGCCGCGCCCGCGCTGCCGGCCGAGCAAGCCAATTGCGTAAGCGGCAGGTCCAAGCGAGCCGCCGCCGCGCGCCCGGCCGCGCCGGTGCCATCGGTCGATCCGTCATCGACCAGCAGAATTTCCAGGATCAGTTGGCGATCCGGCGCCAGGCTCTCCAGGGTTCTTCCGATTGTACCGGCGGCATTTCTCGCCGGGATGATGACGGAAATCGTCGGCACGGTTTGGAGAATCAGGGTATCCATCGAATGCCCCCAAATATTGCAACGGGCGCAGACGTCCTATCCATGCGCCGAAGCTGGAGACATTTCACCCGCGGCGGCTTTTTGATGCTCATCTGTGGATACATACCGTCATTGCCGCGAGTCGCAAGCCGGTTTTGCAACCGGATGTCAGCGTCCTGATGTGGTCGGGGTGTGCCGGCGTCCTGTCAGGTTGTCATACCGGCGCTTGAAATACGAATGGGGATGGATCGAAAGGGCATCCGGGCTGTCGATGGTTTGCGGCGAAACGTCGAAAGGCGATTGATCGTCAATCCAGCGATATGTGGCGCCGCTGTCCATTTTCGACGGACCCGCAACCACATATCCGCCAAGCGCCTTGATATGTCCGCCTCGGCGCCATCGGTAGTGCAGGCTTGATGAAGCGCACGGCGTGCGCGATTTCAGATAAACATGATACCCGTTCGGCGTGCGTTCGATCGGCGTGCTTTCAAACAGCGTGTGATTCCGCCGCTTGACCTGCTCGAACAGGTCCGGATGGTCGAAATCGAGAATCAGCAGGTCGCGGTATCCCCCCACGATCCCGATATTGCCGTCATGATGTTCGAACCAGCGCACCAGTGTCTCCGCCGCCGGCGGTTGTTGGGCGAGGCCGAAGAGAGTCCCGGTAATCGCCAGTTCCCGCAGGCTTTTGTTCCGTTTGTGCAGGCCGCACAGCTGCCGCCCCATGGCTTCGAACGCCAGATGCCGGCCACCCTTGACCACCGGAACGCACAGCAGGCCGCGTTCATGCAGCCCCAGGACATAGTCGAGTTGGTTGCGTGGGATCATGCCGGCCTGGCGGTTGCGATGGTGCTCGGCGGGGCGGCCCCATCGTCTGCGACGAGAAGGCGATTCGGTAGGCTGGGCTTTGCACAGGCCAAAAAGCCTGGCGTTGTGCTGGGCATCGGGCTGGCCATGGGCTGGGGCGGATCAGCATCAGTCATAGCGATATCGATGCGATTGCAAACATGATTCCGCCAATACCACGAAAAGTTGTATCGCCGGCCATGTACCTTATCGCCAGCCGTTGCGAAAATGTGCCGCACTGTCCGCTCCGCGCGATGGCCCTACGATGGGCCCGGTGACACCCCGATTCCGTTTTATCCGGCAAGGCAGGACGACAAGATGGCGATCAACGACTGGCAGGGTTTTCTCGAGGATACCGACAGCAAGATGGCCCGGCTTCGCAGGGACATGCCCGAAGTCGCCGGCGGATTTGGCGGGCTTGCCAAGGCGGCGATTGCGTCGCGCGCCCTCGATGCCAAGACCAAGGAACTGATCGCGCTGGCCATCGGCATCACGGCCCGGTGCGACGGGTGCCTGGCCTATCACGCCCGCGCCGCCGCCCGGCTGGGTGCCACCAGGGACGAAATACTCGATGTCATCGGTGTCGCCATCTACATGGGCGGCGGGCCGTCGATGATCTACGGGGCGGAGACGCTGGACGCATTCGACCGGCTGTCGGGCGAGCCGGACGGGGCGTAGGGCGCAGGGGCCGGGCGGCGCCGGATCGCATGCCCCCGCCGCACCGGCACCGCCGCCGCCGCCCTCAGTCGACCTCGATTTTCCGATCCGAATCCAGAACCGTCCGGATGAAGTCGGGAATGACCAGACCGTCCCGGACCTTGGCCTCCAGGCCGGCCTCCGCCGCCGCGACCGCGGCCAGTTGCGCGGCGGCGGCGGCGATCCGATCGCGCGGCACGATCACCACCCCGTCGGCGTCGCACACCACAATATCGCCGGACTCGATCCGAACCCCGCCGATATCGACCGCCAATCCGACCGTTCCGGGCCCGTTGCGGACCGGCGAATTGGGTGTCACCCCGGCGCAGTAGACCGGCAGGCCCGTGGCACCGATCCCCGCCACGTCGCGCACCGAGCCATCGGTCACCAGCGCGCCGTAGCGGGCATTTTTCATCATCCCGGCCATCAGGTCGCCGATCACCGCCGCGTCTGTGAAGCCGTTGCATGCGGCAATGGCGATGTCGCCGGGCCGGGCGACATCGAAGGTGCCGAACAGGCCGAGATTGTCGCCGGGTCCGCAATGGCAGGTCAGCGCCGTGCCGACGATCGGTTCGGCCGGCGGTTCCAGCGGCTTGATCTGCGGCGCCAGCGCCCCCCAGCCTTCCATGGAGTCCACGACATTGCCGGTCGTCGCGCCGGCAAAGGCGGCAAGCTCCCGCGCTGTCGGCCGCGAAAACCGGCGGCGGATCTTGAGGATGGGGGGATCTTCGATCATGGCAGGGGCCTCCTGGAGCCGGCGCCGGCGGCGCCGGCTTGGCATTATTGGGTTGATGCGCCGATGCGGAACTGAAAGGGTTTGCACCCGGACATATATTGCGCTGGATCAGCGCAGTGCGGCGATTGGCGTGATATCATAGGGCCATCTTCGGCATCCGCGAAAGGCACACGATGAAAGATGTTGCCCGTGGCGGTCATGTGAACGCCAGTGCCGTCCGGTTCGGCGGCGGCCACGGCATCTTCGCCGGCTTGTGCGGTCCGGGACAGGCGCGGTCCGGCCAGGCGGCTTGCGGTCCGGCGGCCGCTGCGGCGAATGGCAAATGAAACGAATGCCGCGGTTTTTCGGCGGGTCGGGAAAAGGAACCAGGTGCTGATGGCAGGCGACGACACGACACCGGCGCGCAGCGGACTTGTTCGAACCCTGACCTTGCCCTACGTGGTCCTCTACGGGCTGGGCGTAACGGTCGGCGCCGGCATCTATGTCCTGGTCGGCGAGGTGATCGGCCGCGCCGGCGACCATGCGCCGGTCGCATTCCTGATCGCCGGTCTGGTGATGCTCTTTCCCGCCGCTGTCTTCGCGGAGTTTACAGGCCGGCTGCCCTATGCGGCGGCCGAGGCGCGGTTTGTCGAGGCGGGATATCCGTCGAAAACGCTCTTTCTTCTTGTCGGGCTGGCCGTTGCGCTCGTCGGCATTGTTTCCTCGGCGGCCATCGCCCACGGCGCCGTCGGGTATCTGGGCCAGCTGGTCGGGCTGCCGCGCCCGGCTCTGCTCGTGATTGTGATCCTGGTGACCGGGGTGGTGTCGGGGATCGGCATCCGCCAGTCGATCGCCATCGCCGGTGTGCTGACACTGATCGAGATCGGCGGCCTGCTGGCGATCGTCACCGGCGCGTTTCTTGCCGACATGGATATCGCCGGCAAGGCGGCAGATGCGATTCCGACATCCCTGGAACCGACATTGTGGATGGCGGTTATCGGGTCGAGCCTGCTCGCCTTCTTTGCCTTCATCGGCTTTGAGGATATCGATTCCATTGCCGAGGAGACCGTCAATCCGCAAAAGACCCTGGCGCGCGGCATCTTCATTACCCTGTTCGCCACGGTCTTCATCTACATCGCCGTGGTGCTCGCCGCACTGGCCGCGGTGTCGCAATCGGAAATGGCGCAAAGCGAAGCGCCGCTGGCGCTTGTCTTTGCCCGCACGACCGGGTTTTCGCCGCTTGTCATATCGCTGATCGCGATCGTCGCCACGATCAATGGAATTATCGTGCAGATGATCATGGCGGCGCGGGTGATCTACGGTCTCGCCAACAGGGGCGCCCTGCCGGGCGTTCTGGCGCGGATTCATCCCGTGTTGCACACGCCGGTGATCGCGACCGTGATGGTCGTGGCGCTGATCCTTCTGCTGGCCTTGACCTTTCCCATCAACACCCTGGCGGAGTGGACGTCGGCGATCACGCTGGCAATCTTCATCCTTGTCTGCGCCGCACTTGCCCGCGTCAAGCGGCGCGGCACGCCGGCTCCGGCGGGGACCTTCGTCGTCCCGGCATGGGTTCCCTACGCGGGAATTGCCGCATGCGGCGCGCTTTTGGTCGCCGGCTGGATTGCCCGATAATCCCGTCTGCATTATCGGCAGGGCATTGAAGGGCGCAACGGCGGCGATCTCCCGCCAGACGGATCAGCAAGGGAACCCGGAATGACAGCCAAAGCGTTACCCGATCGCGCCAGAGCCGTGATTGTCGGTGGCGGCGTGGTCGGCTGTTCGGTCGCCTATCACCTGGCAAAGCTCGGCTGGCGGGACATCGTGCTCGTCGAAAAGCACAAGCTTACATCGGGCACCACCTGGCATGCCGCCGGCCTTGTCGGCCAGCTTCGGCAGACGGCGAACCTGACCCGTCTGGCGAAGTACACCGCCGATCTCTATGCCGGCCTGGAAGCGGAGACCGGGCAGTCGACCGGTTTCAGGCGGAACGGGTCGCTCGGTCTGGCGACCGGCCCGGCGCGCCTTGAGGAATTCAGGCGCGGTGCCTCCATGGCGCGGACCTTCGGCCTGGAGGTCGAGGTGTTGGGGCCGGCCGAGATCGCCGATCGCCACCACATGGTCAACGTCGATGACGTCGTGGGCGGCGTCTTCCTGCCCCAGGATGGCCAATGCAATCCCATCGATACCACCATGGCGCTGGCCAGGGGGGCCCGGGCCGGCGGGGTTGCCATTTTCGAGGATGTCCGGGTGACCGGCATCGCCACCACCGGCGGTCGGGTTTGCGGTGTTGCCACCGACGCCGGCGATATCGCCTGTGACTATGTGGTCAACTGCGCCGGAATGTGGGCGCGCACGGTGGGCGCCATGGCCGGTGCCGCGGTGCCGCTGCACGCCTGCGAGCATTTCTATATCGTCACCGAACCGATCGACGGCGTGACATCCGGCCTGCCGGTGCTGCGGGATCCCGACAACTGCCTCTATTTCAAGGAGGATGCCGGCAAGATCCTGGTCGGCTGCTTTGAGCCGGAGGCCAAGCCCTGGGGCATGGACGGCATACCGGAGGATTTCGCCTTCGGCGAACTACCCGAGGACTTCGATCATTTCGCACCGTTGATGGAGGCCGCCTGCCGCCGTGTGCCGGCGCTGGAGACCGCCGGGATCCAGACTTTTTTCAACGGTCCGGAGAGTTTCACGCCGGATGTCAGCTACCTTCTGGGTGAGACCCCGGAAGTGCGGAACCTGTTTGTCGCCTGCGGGTTCAACTCCATCGGCATCCAGTCGGCCGGCGGCGCCGGCCGGGCGGTCGCGGAATGGATGGAGGGTGGCGAGCCGCCCTTCGACCTGTGGGGTGTCGATATCCGCCGCATGCATCCCTACCAGGCCGGCCGGACGTACCTGTATCGGCGTGCCCATGAATCCCTCGGCCTGCTCTATGCCGATCATTTTCCCTACCGCCAGAAGGAAACCGCCCGTGGCCTGCGCCGGTCGCCGCTTCATGACAGGCTTACCGCCCGCGGCGCCTGTTTCGGCGAGGTCGCCGCCTACGAGCGCCCGAACTGGTTTGCAACCGAGGGGCAGCCCGCCGTCTACGACTATTCCTGGGGTCGTCAGAACTGGTTCGCCAATGCGGCAGCCGAGCACGCCGCCGTTCGCGGCGGAACGGCCCTGTTCGACCTCTCCTCGTTTGCGAAATTCATGGTGCAAGGCCCTGATTCTGCTTCTGTTCTGGAACGGATTTGCGCCAACCGCATCGATGTGGAGCCAGGGCGGATCGTCTATACCCAGTGGCTCAACAGCCGTGGCGGCATCGAGGCCGATCTGACCGTCACCCGGCTCTCCGACCGGGTCTTCCTGATCGTCACATCCGTCGCCACCGCCGTGCGCGACATGGCCTGGTTGCGGCGCAACATGCCCGACGATGCCCGCTGCGAGATAACCGATGTGTCGGGCGGCGAAGCGGTCATCGCGGTCATGGGCCCCCAGTCCCGCCAGGTGCTCCAGTCCCTGACATCGGCCGATCTCGGCGACGCGGCGTTTCCCTTCGCCACCGCCCGCTCCATCGAGGTCGGCATGGCGCCGGTTCGCGCCCACCGCATCAGCTATGTCGGCGAACGGGGCTGGGAGCTCTATGTGCCCGCCGAGTTCGCGGCCCATGTATTTGACGCGTTCGCCGGGCCGATCGATGAGGGCGCCGTGAAGCTCGCCGGCTATCATGCGCTCGATTCCTGCCGCATCGAAAAGGCCTTCCGCCATTTCGGCCACGACATCACCGACGAGGATCACGTTCTGGAGGCCGGTCTGGGCTTTGCCGTGAGGCTGGACAAGCCGACGCTCGCGTTCGGCGATTTTCTCGGCCGCGCTGCCGTTGCCGGGCGCCTGGGCGGCGATCTTGCCCGCCGGCTGCTGCAGTTCCAGCTCGCCGATCCCGAGCCGCTGGTCTATCACAACGAGCCGATCTGGTGCGGCGGCGAGATGGTCGGCCACATCACTTCCGGCAATTACGGCCACCATCTGGGCGCGGCCATCGGCATGGGCTATGTCCGTTGCGCGCCCGGTGAAACCCTGGACGACGTGGCCGGCCGCGCCTACGAGATCGAAGTCGCCGGCGAGCGCTGTCCCGCCACGGCAAGCGGCCGCCCCCTCTACGATCCCGCCGCGCGGCGGATGCGCGCCTAGTCCGGGCCGGGCCGCTGGCGGACGTGCCGGTTCAGGCCCCGGCGGTGTGGACCACCCGCGCACCGGCGAAACCGGCCGCCGCCGCATCCATCCGGTTCCGTCCCATCAGGCAGAAGGCCGTCGACAGGCCGTCGGCGACCGCCGCCGATGGCGCGGTGACGGAAACGGCGGCGTGCCGGCCGGTGGGCCGCCGGCGGTCGGGATCGATGATGTGGCTTATCCGGCCCGCCGCGTCGAAGGAGGTGCCCGCCGTGTCCGATGTCGCCAGCGCCATGTCATCGAGATAGGCAACGACACCCGGATCGCCGCGGCCCCGCCGCCCGCGCAGCCGGACAGGCCAGGCAGAACCGTCGCTGCGCCCGCCGAGCGCGCGAAACTCCCCGGCCTCCACGAGAATATCGACCAGGCCGGCCCGCTTCAGGAGCGCGACCACCCTGTCGGTGATATGGCCCTGGGCGATCCCGTTGAGGGTCAGGGCCATGCCCGGTCGGCCGAACGTCACCGCGGCGGCATCGAACCGGACCAGATCGAAATCGACCGGCGGCCCGGCCGCCGCCCTGCCTGCATCGTCCGGCCGCGCCTTGCCGGTCCGGCCATCGGCATACCGGCGCGCCAGACGGTCCCAGACCGGCTGCACCGTCGGGTCGAACGCACCGCCGGTGGCATGGTGGATCGACCGGGCGAGCGCCAGAACCTGGAGGATATCGGGGTCCGGCCGGGCCAGGCGGCCGGTCCGGTTCAGGCGCGAGATGGCGCTGTCGGCGCGGTAGAGGCTGAACAGGTTCTCCAGACGGTCGATCTCCGCCCTGACGGTGGCGATCAGCGCGGCGTTCTGATTGTCGGACACGCCGTCGAACCAGATTGCGGCCCGCGCGCCCATCGCCGTTCCGGTCCATATGGCGCGCTGCGGCGGGCTGGCCGCGGCGCCGGGGCCGAGAACCGCCGCGCTGGCCGTGACCGCCAGAAAGCGCCGCCGCGAAAGCGCGGTCATGACGCGCCCTGCGAATGCCAGTCCGGGTCACCGGCGCCGGGCCCCGTCGGCCCCAGTTCCACGTCGACCGGCGCCAGCACCATGTCGTCCGTGATCGCCGCATGTGCGATGGTCGCACCGCCATGGTCGGCGATGAACCGCAGGGCGGCCTCCGGGTCGGAAAACGGCACGAACTCCGGCGCTCCCATGCCGCCGTGACGTCCGCTGCCATGGACGAAGACCGCATCGTCGACCGGAATCCAGTTTTCGGTGCCGGGATCGTCCCAGGTTGCGCCGGCTGCGCCCATGTCGTTGACATAAATGGCGACAATATCGGCCTCCTGCTCCGGCATGCGCCCGTAGGCCAGCGCATCGCGCACCTGGGTGAAGAACAACGGATGCGGATTGCCGGCAAGATGCACCTGGGCCTTGGGGCCCGGATGATCGATGACGGTCATCTGGCAGTAGTGGCCGGCCGCCGCGTCGGTGAGGGCAACCGGGAAAGGACGCGTCGCCGTCTCCTCTTCGCTGCATCCGGCCGCCAACAGGAGCGGCACCAGGGACGCCAGAACGATCCGCATCATGACTGTATCCTCCGAAGGGCGGCACCGGCGCCGGCCAGCGCGACAAACGTCCACACGACAAGCGAGACCAGCGGCAGGCGAAGCGGCAGCGCCAGTTCGCGTGTTGCCCCGGCCAGGCCGCCGGCCGGCAGGCCGGCTTCGATGGCGGCGACGTTGAACAGCCGGAACGCATCGGTCGGGCTCGCAACCAGCAGCCAGGGAAACAGGGTCCGGGTGAAAAATCCGCCATCGTCGGCCACCAGCGCGGCCAGCAGGGCAACGTCCAGCATGACGACGGCGATGATCCAGATCGCCACCGCCACCGCCGCTGCCGTTCCGGCCTGCCGGCTGCACACGCTCACCAGATTGCCGATCCCCAGAAACACCGCGCCAAGAAGCACCGAGGTGGCGAACAGGCGGCCCAGGTGGACAAGGCCCGCATTGCTGACGCCGCCGGTCGCCGCGATCGCAACCGCGGTCAGGCCGAACCCGACCGCGATCGCCAGCGTCATCACGGCAAGCTGGGCGACGAACTTTGCGATCAGGATTTCCTGGCGCATCACCGGATAGGTGAGCAGCAGCGCCAGCGTGCCCCGGTCCGATTCTCCGGCGATGGAATCGTACGACATCAGGAGTGCGATCAGCGGCACCAGATAGACCGCCAGCGTGGTCAGGCTGGAGGTGACGACGGTCAGCTTGTCGGCCCCGGTGGTGCCGATCGCCGCCGATCCGGAAAAGGCCAGCAACAGGCTGAATGCGCTCATCAGGATGATGGCTGTCGCAACCCAGCGGTTGCGCAGCGAGATGCGGACTTCCGCGGAGACGATGGCCAGTATGCGGGCGATCATGATCCGGTCTCCTTGCCCTGGCCGGGGCCGCTATAGTGGCGGTAGAGATCCTCAAGGCTCGGCGGGATCATCTCGATATCGGCGATGGCGCCGGCCAGCTCCGTGATCGCGGCGAGCCGATCGACCTTCTCGCCGGGCGGAAAATGCAACTCGATCGCACAACCGTTCATCCGCCGGCCGCCGAGGCGGGCCGCCAGCGTCTCCGCCTGTCCGGGTTTGGCTTCCACCTGGACGCGGATGGGCAGGCCCGCATCCGCCCGCAGCCGCGACAACCGGCCTTCCGCCGCCACTGAGCCCTGGTTGAGGATGACGATACGGTCAGTCCGCGCTTCCAGCTCCGTCAGCACGTGGGAAGACAGCAGGATCGCCGCGCCGGCCTCGGCGAGTTCGGACACGATTTCGTAGAAGCTGTGGCGCGACACCGGATCGAGGCCGCTGGTCGGCTCGTCGAGAATGACGACCCGGGGCGTCCCGATGAGCAACTGGCACAGGCCCAGCCGCTGGCGCATCCCCTTGGAATAGGTGGCGATGCGGCGGTCCTTGGCCGCCAGCAGCCCCGTCCGTTCCAGAAGGGCAGGGGCCGACGACGGATCGGCGCCCTTCAGCCGGCAGAAGAGCGCCAGTTGTTCGGCGCCGGTCAGCGATTTGTGAAAGGCGAGGTTTTCCGGCAGGAAGGCACAATGCCGCCGGACCTGGCGCGAGCCCGGTTTTCCGCCAAGCACGCAAATCCGTCCCGAAGTCGGCGCCAGGAGACCGAGAACCGCCTTGATCAGCGTTGTCTTGCCGGCCCCGTTGTGGCCGAGCAGCGCCACCCGTTCGCCGGGCGCAACGCCCATGTCGATATGGTCGAGCGCCCGCACCGGACCGAACTGCCTTGAAAGGCCGTTGATTTCGATGGCAGGTCCGGTCATCCGTCCGTCTCCGTTTCCATCAGGTTGCCGATCGCCGGTTTCATCATCGGCCTGCTGTCGACCACGCCGCCGGGCAGGAGCGAGGGAAACTTCGATTGCGCCCACCGCATGAGCTGGATGGCCGGGCTGCCAAGCAGGAGCCGTGCCGATGGTTGGGTCCACAAAATGTGATCGACCAGATCATTGGGCCGGTAGGCCATGTCTGCGACGCTGTCGCCGTTGAGATCGACCGCGGGGTGGTCGCTCCAATAGTTGCCGCGTCCGTCTGCGCTCCATTCCAGCCACCGGGTGCCGACATATTTGACCTGCGTCCTGTTGCCGATGAATGCGTTGCCGGAAATCCGGTTGCGCTCCGAACCGGCCGTGAAGTGAATGCCGATCGGGCAGCCGGAAAAGCCGTTGCCCTGGAGCCGGTTCTTGTTGGCATTGTACATGAACAGGCACTTTTCGCCGCCATCGCTCACGCGATTGCCGGAAATCAGCGTGTCGTTGACATAGTTCATGAGGATGCCGTGATCGCGATCCCTGTGCGACCGATTGCCTTCGACCACGAGATCGCGCGAATACATCAGCGCATAGCCGACATGATTGTCCGATGACCGGTTGCCGGCGACCACGCTGTCGTGGGTGTACATGTAGTGGATGGCGAACCGGAGATCGGAAATCGTGTTGCCGACGAACCGGTTGGTGTGGCTGGTATTGACGAAGATGCCGTCGCGGCCCTGGCGAATGCGGTTGTTGGACACGACGGTCCCCGGCGCATTCCAGATATAGACGCCGTTGCCGCGGGCGTTCATGCGATGGTCGGTGCGGCCGATGATCGTGTTGCCGTCGACTAGCGCGTCGATGCCGCCGTGGATATCGATGCCGTAAAGATTGCCGATGACGCGATTGTCGAGGATCCGGCCGTTCCGCATGCCCCGGACCACCTTGATGCCGGAATCGAGGCTTTCGTGCGAGGAGCCCGAACCGGAGATTTCCAGACCCGCCACGGTTACGTCATCGGCGCGCACCGTGACGACGGTGCCCGAACCGGCGCCGGTGATCTTCGCCCCCGGCCGCCCGATGAGTTCAAGGGGCCGGTCGATCGTGACCGGACCCGCATGGGTGCCGGCCGCGATCATCAACCTGTCGCCGGCCGCGGCATGGTCGATTGCCGCCTGCAGGCTCTGCCCGGCGGAGACCGTGATCTCCGCCGCGCCCGCGGTCGGGCCGGCGGCGCTGAGGACCAGCGCCGCGGCCAGGCCGCATCCTGTGGCAACGCGCCGTGACACGAAGCCGGCCGGTCAGCTCGACCGGGGCTCGACGATCATGCGCCCGCGCATCTCCATGTGCAGGGCATGGCAGAACCACTGGCAATAGTACCAGTGCACGCCCGGCCGGTCGGCCGTGAATGTGGCCGATGCCGTGGCCTGCGGTCCGATCTCGAAGGCAATGCCGTGATTGCCGAGCGTGAAGCCGTGGGTCAGGTCATCCACGTCATCGAGGTTGGTGATGATCACCGTAACCTCGTCGCCCTGCTTGACGGTGAACTGCTCGAGGCCGAAGTTCGGCGCCACCGAGGTCATGTAGACCCGCACCTTGTTGCCGTCCCGGATCACCGTATCGTCGGCTTCCAGATCGACACCATCCTTCTCCGCCTGGGCCTTTGCCTCTTCCCACATCGGGTCGCCGCGTTCCCAGATCGACGCCGGGTTGACCTTGGAGCGGTGGACCAGGATGCAGTCATGCGGCTCCGCGAAGGTCGGGCCATCGTGCACGACCTCCGGCTGGTCCAGCGAAATGTCGATCAGCTGCTCGTTCTCCGGTTTCAGCGGACCCACATTGATGAAGCGGTCCTTGGAGAACTTGTTGAGCGAGATCAGCCACTTGCCGTCCGCCTCCTTGGTTTCGCCCATGGTCGAGTGGTTGTGTCCGGGCTGGTACTGGACATCGGTTTTGGCGAGGATCGGATCGACGCTTTCGCCGGCATACTGGCGAACCGCCATGTCCAGGTTCCATTTCGCCATCTGGCTGTCCAGGAACAGGGTTGTGTAGCAGTTGCCCTGGCCGTCGAACGCGGTGTGGAGCGGTCCCAGGCCCAGTTCCGGCTCGGCGACGACGCATGAGCGCGGATCGGCGCCGTCAAACACCGCCTCGAACTTGTTGACATCCAGCACCGTAACCGTTGGCGACAGTTTGCCGTTGATGACGATGTGTTTGCCGTCCGGTGCGGTGTTGCAGCCATGCGGGCTGTTGGGCACCGGCACATAGGCGGTGTATTTGGAGCCATGCCGGCCGTCCAGCACCGGCACGCCGTTGTGCTCGGTATAGTCGCCGGCTTTGACGCCCTCCTCGATCCGCGCGATGTTGAAGATCACCGCCCAGTCGGTCTCGCTCGACGTCATGTCGGCAAGGGTGACGCCTTCTTCGGAGTTGTAGCAGGTGGAAACGGCGTATTTGCCCTGATAGTCGGCGTCGCAATTGTCCAGATTGCCGTCGACGATCACCTGCCAGGCGATTTCCATCGTGTCACCGTCGATCGCCGTGAAGATCGCGACATACTTTTCCGGATCGTCCAGGATCATGCCGTCGTTGGGCAGCGGGATCCTGTGTTCGCCGTTGGCAAAGACATAGCCGGTCCGCGGAAATTTCTGCGGACGCAGGCCGTGAATGTCGCTGGCGTTGGGGATCTCGATGACCTTGTCGCATTTCATGACATCGCAGCGCACCCGGGCGACACGGGTGTTCGCCTTGTCGTTCATGAACAGGTAGCGGCCGTCATAGGTGCCGTCGGTGAACGACATGTGTGGATGGTGCAGGTCGCCGTTTTCATAGGTTTTCAGGCCGCGGGCGGCGAGAAATTCCTTGGTTTCCGGCATCAGGCCGTCGGTCAGCACCTTCAGGCTCTCATTGGTGATGCCCCAGCCGGTTGCGCTGCAGCGGTTGAACACCGGCACCCGCATCAGTTCACGCATCGACGGCACGCCGATGATGCGCAGTTCGCCGGATTGGCCGGACGACCAGAAGCCGTAATATTCATCCAGTTCACCGGGTGCCAGCGCGTGATGCTGGCCGCCGGTCTGGGCGATGGCCTTGCTGGAGCCGCCGGCGCCCATGAGCGCCGTGCCGCCGCCGACAGCCGCCGCGCCGGCGACCAGCGCCGTGGTCGCCGTGCTGCCCAGGACGCCGCGCCTCGTGATCGGAAGCGCACCCCCTTCGCGATCGGTATCCTTTGGTTTTCTGGTCATGTCCTTCTCCTTTCGTGAGCTGGTTGGACGTTATGCGGGGCCGGCCGCGGTCTTCTCCCGCGCCTTTCCGGCCCTGGCCTGCCGCAGGAAGGGCTCGCGCCGCTTCCAGATCTTGATGCAGACCGGGCATTTGGTTTTGTGTTGGTAGAGAACCTGGCAGTGCAGGCAGTTGTGGCATTCGTTCGGGTTGATTTCGCCGGTCGGGTGAATCGCCTGAACCATGCATTCCTGCGCGCAGCGGTGGCACGGCGCGCCGCATTCCTTGTAGCGCTTCAGCCAGTCGAACATTCGCATGCGTGCCGGGATGGCCAGCGCCGCGCCGAGCGGGCACAGATAGCGGCAGTAGAACCGTTCCACGAACAGGCCGGCGCCCAGCAGCACGGCGGCATAGGCGACAAACGGCCAGGAGCGGTTGAATTTCAGGATGATCGCCGTTTTGAACGGCTCCGTCTCCGCATAGGATTCCGCCAGCGGGATGGAGGCGAGCGATACGCCGAACAGGCCCAGGAAAATGATATACTTGATCGACCACAACCGTTCGTGAAGCGCCCACGGCACCTGCCACTGCGGCACGCGGAACAGTTTCGCGATTCTGTTCAGCAGCTCCTGCAGGGCCCCGAACGGGCACAGCCAGCCGCAATAGGCGCCACGGCCCCAGAAGATCAGCGCCGCGGCGACCGAGAACCACAGGATGAAGACAAGCGGGTCGAGCAGGAAAGCGCTCCAGGTGAAGCCGGACTGCAGCGAGCCGGCGAGCGCCATGATGTTGACCACCGAAAGCTGGGCGTTGGCGTACCAGCCCAGGAACACCAGCGTCACCGACAGGAATCCGATACGGAACCAGTACAGGAAACGCTCCGAGCGGGTGGCGAATAGCTGGAAGAAGAAGACACCGGTCAGGACGGCCAGCATGATCGCCAGGCCGGCGATTTCGTAGCGGCGCTTAAGCCAGATTCGCCGCCACAGGGCCGACTGCGCCTGGGCTTCGGTTTGTTCGGCGGCGTCCTCCGCCGCATGTTCGGTGGCCGCGGGCGCCAGCGTCCGCAGATAGCGGGCCGGCAGCCGATAGGCCAGATCGAAGGTGATGAACGATTTCTTGACCGGACCGATCGCCCGTTGCACGAGCAGCTGCAACCGCCAGGGCTCGACCGGATCGAATCCGATCGTCGCCGGGATCCGGAAAATATCGAGCTCGGGAAAGCTCGGCGCGCCGGCAGCGGCGATCTCGCCCAGCCGCCAATGGTCCTTGTCGGAAAACCGCACGCCCGTGTCGCCCTGGATCAGCTGGATGCGGTCGAACAGGCCGCCGCGCACATAGCCCGAACCCTTGAACGAATACCGGCCGCGGCCCATCACCAGGATGGCATGTTCGCCCGGCCCGAGGCGGGCAAGCAGGTTCCCGTATTCCGCCTCCCCCAGAAGCGCCTTGCCGATGGCCGGAACGGTCACCAGCGCCGTCTTGAGTTCGATATACAGATCCGACGGCGCGCCCTTTTCCGGTCGTGCCGCCGCTTCCACATGGCCGCCGGCCCGGAACGCCTCGTTGGTCTGGCCGACATCCAGGGTCAGGGCGCCGATCGATCCCTCGCCGATCAGTCTGCTCCAGCCATCCGGTGCGGTGGCGGCGGCATCGATTTCCTGTTCCGCGCCCGCCTTTTGCGGTGATTTGAGGCCGCCCAGCTCCAGGGCGCGCGCCACTTTCAGCCCGGCGCGGACAATGGAATCGTCGATGACGATAATCGTCACCGTGGCCCCGGAGATGATTTCCAGGTCATGTCCGGAGCCCTGCTTTTCCGCTTCCCGTTTCAGATCCAGGCCGGCATATCGCTCCGTGACGGCCTGGATCTTCGATTCCGGAATGCCGATCAGCACGATCGGCTCGGAATGCTCGACAAGCCGCACGCCGGTGATCACGGCATCCCGGTCGATTGCCACCAGCGTGTGAATGGGCTTTCCCGAATATCCGGTGGTCGAAACAAAATCCGATGTCAGGAACACCCAGCCCACCACGCCCGATGCGCCGTGAAGCGGCACCACCGGCGGGTTCGCCTCCGGCGCGCCATAAGCGTTTGCGCTGGCGTTGAGATCGGCCGGTTCCACGGTCTTCAGGAATCCCGGCAGGAGATCACCGGGTGCCGCCTGCGGGTGCTGGCACGAGACAGCGAGCAGGATCACCGCAGCCAGGCAACGAAACCACCCCATCACAGGGCCTCCCAGCCCGAAACATTGCCGTTTATGGTTGTTTACTAACGTGCCGGGCCAGCTTCCGTATTTGACATCTGTCAATTGATGCCGGAATTTCCCGGCGGCGAAAAAACAAACCGGAACGGACAGCAGCGGACAGCACAGAATGCCGGCCAGAATTGCGGAAAACATTGAGTTTGTACGCGACACCCCGTTGTTTGAGGATCTGCCCGACGACCAGTTCCGGTCGATCGCGGCGCAGGTTCGAATCACGGACGAGCCGCGCGGCCGGATCCTGTTCCGCCGTGACGAGCCGGCACGGATTTTTTATCTCGTTCTGGACGGATGGGTGAAAGTCTCTCGCGTCTCCGCCGCCGGCGATGAGGCCATCATCGGTGTCTTTACCCGCGGCCAGAGTTTTGCCGAAATCGCCGCGCTGGCGGGCGGCGACTATCCGGCCGACGGCGAAACGGTGACGGAGGCCAGGATCGCCGCCATCCCGATCCGCGCCATCGTCGAAGCGATCGGGCACGATTCCCGCGCCGCGCTCATAATGCTCGCATCCATATCGCGCCATGTCCGCCGTCTGGTCGACGAAATCGAGCAGATGAAAAGCTATTCCGGGCAGCAGCGGGTGGCTGAATTCCTGATCACCCAGAGTCCGGTCGACCGGGGCGCCAGCACCGTGCGTCTTCCCTACGAAAAGTCGGTGATCGCCGCGCGGCTCGGCATGAAGGCGGAAAGCCTGTCGCGGGTATTTCAGCGGATGCGGAAGTTCGGCGTTGTCATCAAGCAGGACATGGCGATCATCAACGATATCGAGGTTCTGCATGAAGCGGTGAATCAGGACCGCGCGGGCGCCGTGCGAACCGCCAAGACGGGCATATAGGCCGGTGCCCGGCATGACCCGTGATTGGATATCCCCGGCCGGCGGCAAACAAAGCCGGTTGGCGTGGGCCACATCGCGGTCGATGCGCTGTTTGACCGGGGGCGCGGCATGCCGCAACGGGTGAGTTCCAAGGATGTTGCCGCGCTTGCCGGCGTATCGCGCGCCGCCGTCTCGCGCACGTTCGGCAACGGACAGGTCTCCGAGCGCGTGCGTGCCCGGGTCACCAAGGCCGCCGAGACCCTTGGCTACCGGCCAAATGCCCTTGCCCGGTCGCTGACCGGCAGCGCCACCGACCTGATCGCCGTCATCCTGGCCGACAGTCTCAGCACGCACAACAGGCATTTGATCGAGCAACTGGTCGTGGCGATCGCCCGCAATGGCAAACGGTCGCTTGTCGTGCCCGCCGCTGGCGATGACGGGATCGACGAATCCGCCCTCAACGCCGCCGACTATCAGGTCGATGCGCTGGTGGTGCTTGGCGGCACCGTGTCGCCGGCCACGGTTGACCGCCTGCGCCGGGTTGAAGTGCCGCTATTTCTTTACGAGCGGGAGGTCGACGATCCGCGGCTTGAATGCGTGGTTGGCGACAATGCCGCCGGCGGCCGGCTGGCCGCCCGCTATCTTTTGCGCTGCGGTCACCGGCGCATTGCCTATCTGACGAAGCCGCTGATGACCTATTCCAACCAGGCCCGCCACGACGGCTTTGCCCGTGCCCTGGCCGAGGACGGCCAGACGATCTATGCCGAAGCCCATGGCGAACAGGGCCATTCCGGCGGTTACAATGCGGCCATGAAGCTGTTCTCGATGGCCGAGCCGCCGGACGCGGTATTCTGTTTCAACGACGAGATGGCCTTTGGCGCCCTGCAGGCGGCCGCGACGATGAAACTGTCCGTACCCGGCGACGTTGCGATCATCGGCTATGACAACATTCCGATGTCCGCCTGGCCCGTGTTCGACCTGACGACGATCCACAATTCCATCGACGAGCCGATCCGGATTTTGATGGATCGGATAGTCGAACGTTTGGCCGGCCAGCCGAACGCACCGGACCCGCACCGGTTTGCGCCGGAGCTGGTGGTGCGCGGTACGACGCTCTGATCAGGCCCTGTTCGCTCGTGGGGCGAACTACTGTTCACGTTTGCAGCGGCTTTTTCGGGAGGTCCGGTATCAGCCCAATGTGATCCATCTGTGGGTCTTCGGAATTGGATGCAGCGGGTTGATATCTGTCCAATCGGCCCATATAGTCAGCGCCAAACTGTACACGCGTACAGTCAGGAGGGAAGGGTGAAGGGAAGGGGAAGCATGCTCAAGGCCGATCTGTCCGACACATCAGGAGCCGCCCCCCTTTCCGGGCTCCGGGACCGGTTCGAATTTGCCCAGGCGGTCGCCCGCGATGCCGGCGGGACCGCGCTGAACTACTTTTCCACACGCCAGGATCTGGTCGTCGAGAGCAAGGGGCTCCACGATCGCGTGACGGTGGCCGACCGGGCCGTCGAGCAGGAGATCCGCGAAGCCCTTGCCGCCCGGTTCCCCGAGGACGGTTTTCTCGGCGAGGAAGCGACCGCGGCCCGGGCGAGCGTCCCGCAGGGGTCCGATATCTGGGTCGTCGATCCGATTGACGGCACCGACTGTTTCGTGTTCGGCATGCCCAGCTGGTGCGTGTCCATCGCCTGCGTGCGCGACGGTGTCGTGCAGCTCGGCGCCATCTTCGATCCCGTCCATGACGAGTTGTTTGCCGCCGCCCGCGGCCATGGCGCCTTTCTCAATGGCCAGGCCCTGCGCCTGACGGAACTGGATTCCGTCAATACCGGCCTGGTCGGCATCGGCCATTCGACCCGGATCGCGCCGGCCACGTCGCTGGCGGCGATGACGCGGCTGGTGGAGTCCGGCGGCATGTACCACCGCTGCGGGTCCGGTGCGCTGTCGCTGGCCTGGATCGCGTCCGGTCGCCTAGTCGGCTACTATGAGGCGCACATGAACGCCTGGGATTGCCTCGCCGGTCTGGTGCTGATCGAAGAGGCCGGCGGCTGGACCAACGGCTTTCCTGTCCGTGACGGGCTGCTGACCGGCGGCGAGGTCATCGCCGCCGCGCCCGGACTCGCCGACGCGATGAAATATGTTGCGGGACTGGACGGCGCCGGAAATTCGGAACAGTCTTGACCGCCTGCCGCATCGCGGGGTCCGCGCGCAGCGGGAGGGGCGGAAACAGGAAACGTTGAAACTGGAAATGTTGAAACTGGAAACGTTTGAGAGTTCGCAAGCAAAAAGGGAGAAACAAACATGAAACACCCACTGATCGGTCTCGGCATTCTTGCCCTGACGGCAGCCCTGACGGCTCCGGCCGCCGCTGCCGACAAGCTGACCTTGTATTGCAGCCCGCAAATCGAGTGGTGCAATCTGATGGTCGAGGCGTTTTCCAAGGAAACCGGCATCGACGTCGCCATGACCCGCAAGAGTTCCGGCGAGACGTTTGCCCAGATCAAGGCCGAGGCCCGCAATCCCAAGGGCGATGTCTGGTGGGGCGGCACCGGCGATCCGCATCTCCAGGCGGCCGAAGAGGGCCTGACGGAGGAGTATACCTCGCCGCTGTTTGACGACCTGCACCCCTGGGCGCAGAGCCAGGCCGAGTCGGCCGGCATGAAGACCGTCGGCATCTACGCCGGCGCGCTCGGCATCGGCTACAACAAGGAACTGCTGGCGGAAAAAGGCCTGAAGGCGCCGGAATGTTGGGCCGACCTGGCCAGGCCCGAATTCAAGGGCGAGGTGCAGATCGCCAATCCCAACTCGTCGGGAACCTCCTATACGACGCTCGCCACGCTGGTTCAGATCATGGGTGAGGAAGAGGCATTCGACTTCATGAAGAAGATGCACCTCAACGTGAACCAGTACACCAAGTCCGGTTCGGCGCCGATCAAGGCGGCGGCCCGCGGCGAGACCACAATCGGCATCACCTTCATGCATGACATGGTGACCCAGGTCGTCAACGGATTCCCGATCGAGATCGTCGCCCCGTGCGAAGGCACCGGCTACGAGATCGGCTCCATGAGCATCATCAAGAATGCCCGCAACATGGAAAGCGCCAAGAAGTTCTACGACTTCGCGCTTCGCGCCAACATCCAGACCCGGGCGAGCGAGGCCAAGGCCTATCAGGTGCCGTCCAATTCCGGCGCAACGCCGCCCAAGGAAGCACCGGATCTGGAGAAGCTGACGCTGATCGACTACGACTTCGCCAAGTACGGCTCGTCGGCCGAACGCAAGCGCCTGCTGAAGCGCTGGGACGACGAGGTCGGGTCCCTGCCGCGCTAACCGGCGGCGCGACGATATCCCGGTGGGACCGGCAGGAAAGATCGGGCGATGAACCGATATGTCGCCTTTTGGCTCGCTGTCGGCCTCATCGGGTTTGCGGTCGTGCCCTGGTACACGACCGACGATTCGTTCTGGTCGTTTGTCTGGCTGACCGACGGATATCCGCTTGATTCAGACTATGCGCCGGCGCTGGTCCAGGTTCTTGTGCACGGCAAGATCTGGCTGGCGCCGGTGGCCCTGTTTTTTCTTGCCGTGTTGCCGGCCCTGGGGCGCGATTGCCCGCCCGCCCGGCAGGCGCGGTTTCTCGCCATCGCCGGGGCTGGCGGTCTCGCCTGGCTTCTGCTTCAGGGCTTCACGATCGGCATTGCCGGCTGGGAATATCAGGGGTTGGAGCGCGCCTTCGGACCGGTGGAGCGCCAGTTCGGGATGGGCTATGGCGCGGTGCTGGTCTGCGCCGCCTTCCTGTTCCTGCTGACACAGAGCTTCGCCGCCCGCGGCTTTGTCGGCGGCGATGTGTTCGTCGCCGGGTCGATCGGGCTGATTATCGCGCTGATCGGCGCCTTCGTCTTTTTCCCCGTCTCCCGCATCCTGATCAGCGCCTTCCAGGACAATGACGGCGCCTATACGCTGATGCTGTTCGCCGAAAAGATCAGCGACAGCAAGATCTGGGGCCTGCGCTGCCTGAGCGAGAATGTCAGCTGCGGCGTGGCGTGGAATTCGCTGATGCTGGCCGTGAGCGTCGGCTTCGGCTCCACCCTGCTTGGCCTGGCCTTTGCACTGGTGACGACCCGGGCGCGCCTGCGTTTCGCCCGCGCATTCCGGGTCCTGACCGTGTTGCCGATCATCACGCCGCCCTTTGTCATCGGCCTGGCCATGATCCTGCTCTTCGGGCGGGCCGGCGTGGTCAGCCAGTTCATGGACTGGGCCTTCGAAATTCCGCCAAGCCGCTGGATCTACGGCTTTACCGGCATCTGGCTGGCCCAGATGCTGGCCTTCACGCCGATCGCGTTCCTGGTGCTCATCGGCGTCGTGGAGGGGGTCAGCCCGTCGATGGAGGAAGCGGCCCAGACCTTGCGGGCGGATTCGTGGACGACATTCTCCACCGTCTCCTTTCCGCTGATGCGGCCGGGCCTCGCCAATGCGTTTCTTCTCGGTTTCATCGAAAGCATGGCCGATTTCGGCAATCCTTTCGTGCTCGGCGGCAATTATGGTGTGCTGTCGACGGAAATCTTCTTTGCCATTGTCGGCGCCCAGAACGATCAGGGCGGCGCGGCCGTGCTGGCGATCGTCCTTCTCGCTTTCACCCTGTCGGCCTTCTATGTCCAGCGGCGATGGGTGGGCAAGAAATCCTATGTCACGGTGACCGGCAAGGGCGATTCCGGTCTTCATGCCGCCTTGCCGCGCCGCCTGACATGGCTGATTTTCGCCATTGTCATTCCGTGGACCGCGATGATGCTGGTGATCTATTGCATGGTCATGTTCGGCGGTTTTGTGGAAACCTGGGGCCGCGATCATTCCTTTACATGGCGCCACTATGCCGACGCGTTTTCCGTGACCACCGGCGAGCACGGCCTGGTGTGGAGCGGCGCGGCCTGGAATTCGTTCTGGACGACGATCTCCATTTCGGCGATCGCCGCACCGCTGACCGCCGCTGTCGGCCTGCTCACCGCCTATCTTCTGGTCCGGCAGAAGTTTGCCGGCCGCCAGGCGTTCGAGTTCGGCACCATGCTGAGCTTCGCCATTCCGGGCACGGTGATCGGCGTCAGCTACATTCTGGCCTTCAACGTTCCGCCGATCGAGATCACCGGCACCGGCATCATCCTCATTGTCTGTTTCATGTTCCGCAACATGCCGGTCGGCCTGCGCGCCGGCGTGGCGGCGATGAGCCAGCTCGACCGCAACCTCGACGAGGCGTCCCTGACCCTGGGGGCAAACAGCTTCACCACCGTTCGCAAGGTTATCCTGCCGCTTCTCCGGCCCGCCATCGCCGCCGCGCTCGTTTTCAGTTTCGTCCGCGCCATCACGTCGATCAGCGCGGTGATCTTTCTCGTTTCCGCCGACTATCACATGGCGACCGCCTACATTATCGGCCGGGTGGAAAACGGTGACTACGGTCTGGCGATCGCCTATTCGTCTGTGCTGATTGTTGTCATGCTGGTCGCTGTCAGCCTGGTCCAGCTTGTCATCAGCCGGCGCAAACTGGGACGTCGCGCAGCGACACAAAAGCCGGCCGCGGCCGCAGGGGCAGGGCGCGGCGAACTGGGAGCAACGGCATGACCATAAAGAGCAATGCCGCACCGGTCCGGTTTGAAACCGTGACCAAGGCCTATGGCGAGGTGGTTGCCGTCGACGGAATCTCAATGGAGATCGCGCCGGGCGAACTGGTGACGCTTCTGGGCCCGAGCGGTTGCGGCAAGACCACGACGCTGAGGCTGATCGCCGGTCTGGAGATGGCCACGTCGGGGCAGATCTTCATCGGCGATCTGGATGTCACCAGACTGCCCGCCACCGACCGCGACGTCTCCATGGTGTTTCAGTCCTATGCCCTTTTCCCCCACATGAGCGTCAGCGAAAATGTTGCCTACGGCCTCAGGGTCAGCGGCGTGAAGAAGGCACAGGCCCGCCAGCGCAGCCAGGATGCGCTCGATCTGGTCGGCCTCGCCGATCTGGGCCGGCGCATGCCGAGCGAGCTTTCCGGCGGACAGCAGCAGCGTGTCGCCGTCGCCCGGGCCCTGGTGCTCGAACCGCAGGTCCTGCTCTTCGACGAACCGCTTTCCAATCTCGACGCCAAACTGCGCCGCCGCGTGCGCGAGGAAGTGCGCGAGATCCAGCAGAACCTGGCGCTGACCACGATCTACGTCACCCATGACCAGGAGGAGGCGCTGGCCGTCTCCGACCGGATCGTGGTGATGAAGAATGCGGCAATTGCCCAGGAGGGCACACCGCGGGAGCTTTACGAGCGGCCCGCCGACTCCTTTGTCGCCGACTTCATCGGCGATGCCAATATCGTCGACGCGGAGATCCTGTCGGTGAACGGCGAAACAGCGGAATTGTCCGTCGGCGGCTTGAAAATGAACCTGCCCTGCCGCAACATCGGGCCCGGGCCTGTCCATGTCGCCATCCGGCCCGAAGCCATCCACCCGACGCTAGCGGGACAATCCGGCGCGGCCGGCGACAGCGGATTGCCCGGCACCGTTCACAAGGCAACCTACCTTGGCAGCCACTTCGAATATACCATCGAGACCGCACTGGGCTCGCTGTTCGCCATCGACCCGCGCATCGACGCGCCGGTTCCGGCCGGCCAGCCGGTCGAGATCGCGCTGGCCCAGCGCGGTGTCACCATTATCGGGGATCCCGACTGATCCGGAATTGCCGCGTCCGTTTTGCCGCGGATCCGCCGGCAACCTGATGTTCCGGCTGCCGCGCCGCGGCGACCGACCGGGATAGGCCGACAATGATCAGAAAATATGAAAAGGCGGACTTGGACACGCTGTTGTCGATCTGGCGCGCGGCCAGCGAGCTGGCCCAACCGTTCCTGAGCAAGGAATTCGTGGCCCGCGAGACGGAATATCTGAGGACCGTCTACTTCCCCATGGCGCGGACCTGGGTGGCGGAGGACGGCGGGACGCCGGTCGGTTTCATCACCCTCATCGAGGATGAGATTGCCGGGCTGTTTGTCCATCCCGACGCCCACGGGCGCGGGATCGGCCGGGACCTGGTGGACTACGTCGTCGGGCTGAAAGGCACGTTGCGGGCCGAGGTCTTTGACAGGAACACTGTCGGGCGCCGCTTTTACCGGCGCCTTGGCTTCATGGAAACCGGCCGCTACGTACACAAGGCGTCCGGCGAACTGACCATCAAGCTGGTGTTGCCTTCCCGGTAAGGGCGCGGTCGACGCCGCCGGCCCGGGTCCGCCGGCCCGGATCCGGCCCGGATCCGCCGGTTGCCGGGCCTGGTCTTTGCCCGGCAGGGACTTTGCCAAACCGCGCGGTTCAGATCACACCGCTGATCCAGTGAACGAATTTTTCCAGCGGCGGTTTGGCGGGCGGCGCGTCCGGCCACACGAGATAATAGTCGCCCGATGCCTTCACCGGATCGCCGAACGCGCAGACCAGCCGGCCGGCCGCGATCTCGCTTTGGGCCAGATAGGTCGGCAGGATTGCCACGCCCAGTTCATGGATGGCGGCCTGTGCCATCGTCGAAAACTGGTCGAACAGCATCCCCCGCAGATTGTCGGTTTTCTGCCCGTGATGTTCGAACCAGTCTTTCCAGGCCCCCGGCCGGGTTTCCAGATGCAGGAGCGGCATCTCCAGCAACTGGCCGGCGGATCGCGGCGGCGATCCGGGCAGCGTCGGCGCGCACACCGGCACGACATGCTCCTCGGCGATATGCAGATAGTTCACGCCCTGCCAGTCGCGGCCGCCATAGTGAATGGCCGCATCGAACTCCTCGCGGGCGAAATCGATCGGCCGCAGCCGCGAGGACAGATTGACCGTGACATCCGGGCAGGCGGTTGCAAACAGGCGCAGCCTCGGGGCCAGCCAGTGCATGCCGAAGGCCGGCAGGATGGCGATGTTCAGGCTGCCGCCGGTTGGATTGGCCTTCAGTTTGATAAAGGCCCGGGAGAGGTCGCGCAGGCACGCCCGCACCGTGTCGCAATAGTCATGGGCGGCCGGCGTCGGTTTCATACGGGCGCCCTCCCGCAGCACCAGCGGCATACCCAACTGGCCCTCCAGAACCTTGATCTGCCGGCTGACCGCGCTGTGGGTGAGCGACAGTTCCGCCGCCGCCGCCGACGCGCTGCCCAGCCTGTCGACGGCTTCCAGGGCGAGCAGGGAACTGATCGACGGAAGATATCGTCGTGGCGCGAACATGTGAGTTTTCCTCCAGATCTGTCAACCGAATATCAATACCGAAAGTCCTGAAAATCAAGTAATCAGTCTGGCAGGCATCCGATTGATGCACATCTGACTGTGACAGGAACGAACAGGCATGGCAGGTTTCGCCGCGCCCGCTGCGGCGGCGTTCCGGAGGTGCCGGATCCCGCCGGGCGGCCCGTGCGGCCGGTGCCGCCGCGCGGCGCTGCCGCCGGCCGCTGACGGGCGGATTGCGTTCGATGCCGGGATTTGCGACCGGTTGCCGGGAGAAAACGGTATGGTGACACGGCCCGGCCGCGCATTTCGGTTGTCCGGTCCGGTTGGCCGGTCGTTTACCTGGTCCGACAGGGCGGCGACCGGTGGCCTGATCCGTATCGGGAATGTACAGGAAAGGATTTCGCGATGAGCAATGGCCACGGCCCCTCCCTGTCTGCCTTTGACTGGTCCGACCCGTTCCGGATCGACGATCAGCTGGCCGAGGACGAGCGCATGCTGCGCGATGCGGCGCACGCATTCGCGCAGGACCGGTTGCAGCCCCGTGTGACGGCCGCCTACGCCGATGAGCGCGTTGAGCCGGAGGTCTTCGCCGAGATGGGCCGGGCCGGCCTGCTGGGCGTGAACATTCCCGAGGAGTTTGGCGGCCTGGGCGCCGGCTACGTGACCTACGGGCTGGTGGCGCGCGAGATCGAGCGCGTCGATTCCGGCTACCGGTCAATGATGAGCGTGCAGTCTTCGCTGGTCATGTATCCCATCCATGCCTACGGCTCCGACGCGCAGCGCCACAAATACCTGCCGAAGCTGGCCTCCGGGGAATGGATCGGCTGTTTCGGTCTGACCGAACCGGATGCCGGCTCCGATCCCGGCGCGATGAAGACCACGGCGGAAAAGACCGGCGACGGCTACCGGCTGACCGGATCGAAGATGTGGATCAGCAATTCGCCGATTGCCGATGTGTTCGTCGTGTGGGCCAAATCCCCGGCCCATGACGGCCAGATCCGCGGGTTCGTTCTGGACAAGGGGGCGAAAGGCCTGTCGGCGCCGAAAATCACCGGCAAGCTGTCGCTGCGCGCCTCGGTCACCGGCGAGATCGTTCTCGAGGGCGTCGAAGTCGGCGAAGAGGCGTTGCTGCCGGATGCACAGGGCCTGAAGGGTCCGTTCGGCTGCCTCAACCGGGCCCGCTACGGCATCGCCTGGGGCGTGATGGGCGCGGCGGAATTCTGCTGGCACGCGGCCCGCCAATACGGGCTCGACCGCAGGCAGTTCGGCCGGCCCCTGGCGCAGACCCAGCTTTATCAGAGGAAGCTCGCCGACATGCAGACCGAGATCGCGCTCGGATTGCAGGCGGCGCTGCGCATCGGCCGCCTGATGGACGCCGGCAACGCCGCGCCGGAGATGATTTCCCTGGCCAAGCGCAACAATTGCGGCAAGGCGCTCGATATCGCGCGGGCCGCCCGTGACATGCACGGCGGCAACGGCATTTCGGAGGAGTTCCACGTCTTCCGGCACATGGCCAACCTGGAAACGGTCAACACCTATGAAGGCACCCATGACGTGCATGCGCTGATCCTCGGCCGGGCGCAAACCGGCTTGCAGGCGTTTTTCTGAGGCCGGACGTGGACCGGGCATCCATCGTTCACGAAAACTTCCTGCGGCGCGTCGCCGCCGGCGACCTGCCCCCCGGCCGTCCGCCCGGCGGACCGCTGTCCGGGGCCGCGGCCGTTTCCGTCTTCCGCTCCGGATGCCTGTGCCGGGCGCTGGACCGGACAAGCCGCGCCATGCAGGCGGCGGGGCAGGGCTATTACACCATCGGCTCGTCGGGTCATGAGGCCATGGCCGCGGTCGCCGCGGCGCTGCGGCCGACCGACATGGCCTTCCTGCACTATCGCGACGCTGCCTTTCAGATCCAGCGCGCCGGCCAGGTGCCGGGGCAGACCATCGCCTGGGACATGCTTTTGTCGTTTGCCTGCTCCTCGGAGGATCCGATCTCCGGCGGCCGCCACAAGGTCCTCGGCTCCCGGGCGCTGAACATCCCGCCGCAGACATCGACGATCGCAAGCCACCTGCCCAAGGCGGTCGGTGCGGCCTATTCGCTGGGCCTGGCCCGCCGCCATCCCCCGCAACACAGTGTGCTGCCGAACGACGCCATCATCGTCTGCTCGTTCGGCGACGCGTCCGCCAACCATTCCACCGCGCAGGGTGCGCTCAACGCCGCGGCATGGACCGCCTACCAGTCCGTTCCGCTGCCGCTGTTGTTTGTTTGCGAGGACAACGGCATCGGCATTTCGACGCGAACGCCGAAGGGCTGGATCGGCGCGGCATTCTCCAATCGCCCGGGTCTGCAATATTTCGCCTGCGACGGCCATGACATGTTCGACACCTACCGCGTGGCGTCGGAGGCGGCCGGCTATGTCCGTGCGCGGCGCAAGCCGGTCTTCCTCCACATGCGCACGGTTCGCCTGTTCGGCCACGCCGGCGCCGATGTGCCCACGACCTACATGGACCGTGACGAGATCGAGGCGGAGGAAGCGGATGATCCGCTCCTCCATTCGGTGCGCCTGCTGGACGAGGCCGGCGCGCTGCGCCCGGCCGGGGCGCTGGCGATCTATGAGGAGACGTGCGCCCGCGTCGGGCGGGTCGCCGGACAGGCGGTGACGCGGCCGCGTCTGGAAACCGCTGACCAGGTCATGGCCAGCCTGGTTCCGCCCGCCCGCGCCGGCCCGCCGGATGCACCCCCCGGCGACGGGCCCGGCGCGGAAACCCGGGCGCGCCTGTTCGGCGGCGAAGTCAAGGCGATGGCAGAGCCACAGATCATGTCACGCCATATCAACTGGGCGCTTGCCGATCTGATGCTGGCCCACCGGGACATTGTGATGATGGGTGAGGACATCGGCCGCAAGGGCGGTGTCTACGGGGTGACGCAAAAGCTGAGCACCCGCTTCGGGTCCGCCCGGGTGATCGACACGCTGCTGGACGAACAGTCCATCCTCGGACTGGCGATCGGGCTTGCCCACAATGGTTTTATGCCGATCCCCGAAATCCAGTTCCTCGCCTATGTCCACAATGCCGAGGACCAGTTGCGCGGCGAGGCGGCGACACTGCCGTTCTTTTCCAGGGGACAGTTCACCAACCCCATGGTTGTCCGGATCGCCGGGCTTGGCTATCAGAAGGGCTTCGGCGGCCACTTCCACAACGACAATTCCGTCGCCGTGCTGCGCGACATACCCGGCCTGATCCTCGCCTGTCCCTCCAACGGGGCGGATGCGGCGATGATGCTGCGCGAATGCCTGCGCCTGGCACGCCGGGAGCAGCGTCTTGTCGTGTTTCTGGAACCGATTGCCCTGTACGCGATGCGGGACCTGCACGAGACCGGCGACGGCGGCTGGATGACACGCTACCCCGACCCGCCGGCGCGGATCGCATTCGGCGAGGTCGGATGTCACGGCGAGGGCAGGGACCTGGCGATCCTGACCTTCGGCAATGGCACAATCCTGTCGCGTCGGGCCTGCAAACGGCTGGAAGCGGGCGGGATAAAGGCCCGTGTGATCGACATCCGCTGGCTGTCGCCATTGCCCGGGCCGGCGATTGTCGACGCGGTGTCGGCTTGTGCGCACGTGCTGGTCGTCGACGAAACCCGGCAGACAGGCGGGTTGTCGGAAGCCCTTATGACCCTTTTGACGGAGCGCACCGATCTGCCCCGCGCACGCCTGTGCGCAAAAGACAGTTTCATCGCCACCGGCCCGGCCTATGCCGCGACCCTGCCGTCGGTGGATGCGATCGTGGCCGCGGCGGAGAACCTGATCGGCGGTGGCGCATGACGACGGCCGTCGTGATCTGCCCGGGCCGGGGCACCTACACCAGGGCGGAACTGGGCTACCTGGCGCGCCATTTCCCCGACGACAGCCTGCTGGCGGCCTTTGATGCACAGCGTCGCGGCTTGGATCAGCCGACGCTCAGCGATCTGGATGGTGCCGCCCGCTTTTCCGTTGCCCGCCACACCAGGGGCGACAATGCGTCCGCGCTGATCTATGCGGCGACACTGGGTGATTTTCTGTCGATCGATCGCAACCGGATCGAGATCGTCGCGGTTACCGGCAATTCCATGGGTTGGTATTCGGCGCTCGCCTGCGGCGGCGCCTTGTCGCCGGAAGACGGATTTTTCCTCGCCAACACCATGGGCACGCGGATGCAGGCCGCCCTGATCGGCGGCCAGCTTGTCTATCCCTTCGTCGGCGAGGACTGGCGGCCGGACCGCGAGCGGCGCAACGCGCTGCTGGCGCTGGTCGACGATATCGCCGGCAGACCCGGCCACATCCTGCGGCGCTCCATCGATCTCGGCGGCATGCTTGTTCTTGCCGGCAACGAGGCCGGACTTGCCGCTTTCCAGGCGACCGTCGAACCCCTCCAGGACCGGTTCCCGCTGCGGCTTGGCAACCACGCCGCCTTTCACACGCCCCTGCAGGCGCCGGTGGCGGAGGAGGGCCGGGCGGCGATACCCGCGGACCTGTTCGGCCAGCCCGAACTGCCGCTCATCGACGGCCGCGGCGCCATCTGGTGGCCGGCGGCGTGCGACACCCATGCCTTGTGGGCCTACACGCTGGGCGACCAGGTGACGCAGCCTTACGACTTTACCGGCGCCATCACCGTTGCCGCACGCGAATTCGCGCCCGATCTGTTCATCGTCACCGGACCGGGCACGACACTGGGCGGGGCGGTCGCCCAGTCGCTGATCCTTGCCGATTGGTGCGGCATGGGCAGCAGGGACGCGTTTCGGGTACGCCAGGACACCGCGCCGCTTCTGGCTTCGATGGCGATGCCGGAACAGCGCGCCAATCTGATCAAAGGAAAGAAAACATGACCCACGATGATTGCCTCGCGGCGGCGGATCTGACGCCGGCCGAACTGGGCGGCGGAACGCTGGCCGTCCACTCGCCGATCGATGGCGCCCAGGTGGCCCGGGTGCGGGAAACCGGCCCGGCCGATATGCCGGCCGTGATCGCCCGGGCGCAGGCCGCCTTTCAGGCCTGGCGCAAGGTGCCGCCGCCGCGGCGCGGCGAGCTTGTCCGCCTGCTGGGCGAGGAACTGCGCGCCGCCAAGGCGCAACTTGGCGACCTCGTTACCCTGGAAGCCGGCAAGATCACGTCGGAAGGTCTCGGCGAAGTGCAGGAAATGATCGACATCTGCGACTTCGCCGTCGGCCTGTCGCGCCAGCTCTATGGTCTGACGATCGCCTCCGAACGGCCCGGCCACCGGATGATGGAGACCTGGCATCCCCTGGGGCCGTGCGGCGTGATCACCGCATTCAATTTCCCTGTCGCCGTGTGGGCGTGGAATGCGGCGCTGGCGCTCGTTTGCGGCGATCCGGTGATCTGGAAACCCTCCGAGAAGACGCCGCTGACGGCACTGGCGACGATGAAGATCATGGCCCGCGCGCTGGCCCGGTTCGGCGGCGATGCGCCCGACGGGCTGGTCCAGCTTGTCATCGGCGGCGCCGACGTCGGCGCGGCGCTCGTTTCCTCGCCGGATGTGCCGATCATTTCGGCGACCGGTTCGACGCGCATGGGGTCCGTCGTCGGGCCGAAGGTGCTGGCCCGCTGGGGCCGGCCGATCCTGGAGCTGGGTGGCAACAACGCCATGATCGTCGCGCCGTCCGCCGACATCGACATGGCGGTGCGGGCCATCGTCTTCTCCGCCGTGGGAACCGCCGGCCAGCGTTGCACCACGTTGCGCCGCGTCATCGCCCACAAGGCGATCCGCGGCGATCTCGTCACCCGGCTTGCCAGGGTCTATTCCGGCCTGCCGATCGGTGATCCGCGGCAGCAAAAGACCCTTGTCGGGCCGCTGATCGACGGCGATGCAAGCGCGCGTATGGGCGCGGCGCTCCAGACCGCCAAGGCGGCCGGTGCCGTTGTCCACGGCGGCAACCCGGTCACGTCCGGCGTGCCCCGGGGCGGCGCCTATGTTGAACCGGCGATCGTCGAGATGCCGGAGCAGACCGACATCGTGCGCACAGAAACCTTCGCCCCCATCCTCTATGTGCTGGAATATGAGACGCTGGAGGAGGCCATCGCGCTTCAAAACGGCGTGCCGCAGGGGCTTTCCTCCTGCATCTTCACGCTGGATCTGCGTGAGGCGGAGACCTTTCTGTCCGATGTCGGGTCCGATTGCGGCATCGCCAACGTCAATATCGGGCCGTCCGGCGCGGAGATCGGCGGTGCCTTCGGCGGCGAAAAGGAAACCGGCGGCGGCCGCGAGAGCGGGTCCGACGCCTGGAAGGGATATATGCGCCGGCAGACCAACACCGTGAACTATTCCGCCGAGATGCCGCTGGCCCAGGGGGTCCGGTTCGACATCTGACCAGGGGGTTCGGTTCGACATCTGACCGGGGGGTTCGGTTCGACATCTGAATGGTGTCGCGACCAAATGCCGGGCGGGCCGGTTCCGTCGTGCCCCGGCGACCGCCCGGACCCGTTCCGGCCCGGTCGCGGGGCAGTGGCGTGTCAGGCCCCGGACATGGCGTCCAGGACCTCCCGTTCGCTGCGCACAAGGTTTTGCAGGGCCTCCGCCTCCGCCTGCTGTCCGTCGCCGGTTTTCATGGCCTCCAGGATCTCCCGGTGGCCGTGCTGCCATGTCTGCGACAAGTCGTGGCGGTTTATCGAAAAATAGAGGTACCGCGTCGACGCATCGAGCAGCTGCCCGCCCCATTTTTCAAGGCGCGGATTTCCCGACGCCCTCAGGATTGCCGCGTGAAAATCGCGGTTCGCCATGAGGAACGCGAACTCCTGCTCCACATTGCCGCGTTCGTAGGCGACGCGGCATTTCCGGTCGAGTTCGCGCAGTTGCGCCAGGTTGGCTTTGCCGGTGGCCATCCGGGCGGCGACCGGCTCGAGGAGTTTCCGCAGTTGGAAGATCTGATGGGCCTCCTCCAGGGTGACCGGACTCACCCGGTGAATCCGCCGCGGTGCGGAGACGACAAATCCCTCGTGCGCAAGCCTGCGCAGGGCACTTCTGACCGACGCTTTCCCGAAACCGTAATGGTCGCTCAGTTTGGTTTCCGATACCTTCGAGCCCGGCTCCAGCCGCAGCGTGATGATGTCGAACTTCAAGCGTTCGTAGGCCTGGTCGAGCAGCAACTCCGGGGTCGGGCTGCCCGTGTTTTCGCCGTCCCGGTCCATTGATGAGGTCATTTGTGTGCTTTCGAGCCGGTGCTGCCTGGTCCCGCCTGGGTTCAGGCATTTCTGCCAGTGGATATGCGCCAGTGTGACCGCCCGCCCATGTGCTTGACAAGCGATGCGGCTCATGGAATTTGACATGTCAAATTTGACGCTCTTTGACGGCGCATGGCTTTCGGCCGGCCGGATGAGGGGCGCGGACATCTTCAATGGCGCCGCTTGCTTTCGCCGCGCCGGAAAGGCCCAAAGCAAAATGAACCTCGATGGCTTTCACAGGACCACGCTCTGTGCCGGTGTAACCCCGCTGGATCCCATGAGCCGATTGGAACAGAAACTGGGGGGCGGACCGAAGCTGTTTGTCAAGCGCGACGACTGCACTGGTTTGGCCATCGGTGGCAACAAGACCCGGAAGCTGGAATTCGCCGTCGGCGAGGCGTTGGCGCAGGGTGCCGACACGCTGATTACCGCCGGCGGGATTCAGTCCAATCATGCGCGTCAGACCGCGGCGGCCGCCGCACGGAACGGTCTGGCGTGCGAGCTTGTGCTGGCCCGCAATGTCCCGATCGACACCGAGAGCTATCTTGACAACGGAAACAATCTCCTGGACCGGCTGTTCGGCGCCAGGATCCACGTGTGCCCGGGCGACAGCGACCGCATGGCACTGGTAGCGGAGCGTGCCGGGATCTTGCGCCAAGCCGGTGCACGCCCTTACGCGGTCCCGGTCGGGGCGTCCTATCCCATCGGCTCGCTTGGATATGTGAACGCTGCATTCGAACTGGTTGCGCAGGCCCGGGAGCGCGACCTGAAGCTGGATTATCTGGTGACGGCGAACGCCAGCGGCGGAACCCTTGCCGGCCTGGCGACAGGCTTCGCGGCCCTGCAATATCCCATCACGCTGATCGCCGTCGGCGTCGATCCGAAACCGATGATGCTGGAAACGGTGGTGGCGCCGTTGATCGATCAGACCAGGCAGCTGCTCGGTGTGCCGGCCAGTTTGCCTGCGGTGGCCATCGAGGCCGTACTCGACCAGGTCGGTCCGGGCTATGGCATGCCCACGCCGCAGATGCACGAAGCGGTCCATCTGGCCGCCCGGTATGAAGGCATCCTCCTGGATCCCGTCTATACGGGCAAGACCATGGCCGGTCTGATCAGCCTGGTGCGCGCCGGACGATTCGAAAAGGACAGTACGGTGGTGTTCCTGCACACAGGCGGCACACCGGCCCTGTTCGCCTATCAGCCGCAGATGGCGGAAGCCGCCGCCGCATTCGCAGACATCGCAGGATAGCGTTGACGCACTGCCGGTCGTCAACGCCGGCAACACCACCCACCCCGGTCGGTCGATGCGGCCCGGCACCCGCCGGCGCAAAGTCAACCGGACCGAAGCAGGCCATGGCAAACGCCTTTCGGTGCTTGATGCGCAAATCCCTTTCACGGGGAAACCCGTGTCGGGGATCGTGACCTGAGATCGGCATTCCGTTCCAAGGGGACGAACAGACGCCTGCGATCCATCGAATGGGTGTGGCGCGGGGTTCGCGGCCCATTGGCCTCCGATCGGGGAGTTTCGCCGAGTTTCAGGCTTGCCATTTAAAATTTGAATTGGCTTCTGGCCGGCTTGCCTGCGACGGTTTGCCCGCACCAACGGACGATCACCTGCCGGGTAGGTATTAATGTCAAGAAATTCAACCAGCGCCGATCATGCCAATCCGGCCAACGGGCCGGCCCGGTCCAAACGCCTGTATTCCATGAGCGGTGGATTTGTATCGCGAAACCACACTGTCCGGGATATTGTCGACCTGAAGGGCAAACGGGTTCTGACCCAGGTTCTGGCCGCATCGGAAGAAGAGGCAGAAGCTGCCGAAGCGGCCGGCATCGACATGCTCAATATTCGGTGGAATCCGGATGCGCCCGAGCGCAGCAGATCCCTCCGCCGGGCCGCCGGGCAGATGTTCACCACATTTTGCATGCCGCTCACCCGGTATGTCACGGAAGCCGAGGCGCTGCGTGGCGCCTTCGATGCGGTCGAGGCCGGTGCTGACGGCATTTATTGTTGCTGGAGTATGCAGCTGATCGAGGCCGTTGCCGGCGCCGGCATCCCGGTGCAGGGCCACGCCGGACTTGTGCCGCGGAAAAGCACATGGGTCGGAGGTCTCCGTTCCGTCGGCAAGACCGTGGACGAGGCGATGGGGATCTATCGTTACATGAAATCGCTGGAGAGCGCCGGCGGCTGGGCCGTGGAAAGCGAATTGATCCCCCATCGTGTCATGGCGGAACTGACCAAACGCACATCGCTGGTGACGATTTCCCTGGGTTCCGGTAGCGGCGGCGACGTTCAATATCTGTTCGGGCAGGACATACTGGGGGACGGCACGCCGCCGTTTCCAAGGCATGCGAAACTGTACCGGAAGTTTTATGAAATCAGGCGGCAGATGCAGGAGGAGCGCGTCTCGGCATTCAAGGAATTCGCCGCCGACGTCCATTCCGGCGCGTTTCCGACCGATGATGTGGTTGTCGATATCGATGACGCGGTGATCGACGCGTTCATCGACGAAATGGACAGGTGATCGCCGGGATCGGCCTGGACCTGCGCATTATCGTTGACCGCCAGGAGGCCGTCCGGGACACCCAAAGCCCGCATCAATTGCCATCCCGCCCCGTCGTTCAGGGCCGCTTTTTGCAGTCGGAGGGACGATCCGGCCGGCCAGCCGGCACATGACCGCGGCTTTCGGCACCGTGAAAGCGGGCGCCATACAAGCCGTCTTTCATTATTGTTTACGAAGAAAGATTAAATAATATTAAGAATAATATTGCATCAGATCGCCTGTAAAAGCGTATAATTTTTTGTTATCTGAATAAATAATATACAGAAACAAGAAATAATTTTTCGCCCAAGGCATTAATACATGAATATGGCAGTGTTGCTGGCCCGGTTTTGTTCCCCGGCAGCGTCATTCATTTTGTCAATGGAGCGCTAAGAAAGTTCCTATTTCACAAAAAGCGGCCTCTGTCCGATGCTTCTCCCCGACAGGTCTTGGTCCTGGGCTCTCCGGAAGGGGCCCGGATGAGATCAGGTGAGGATCCGGGATTTTGAGCCAGAACGACGACCTCTACGAGATTGCCGATGCCGTCCTGGATTATGATGGTGATGAAGTCGTGCGGCTGCTGCGGCGTGAACTGGAGGCAGGCACGAAGGTCGAGGACATTCTGAACATCGGTTTGATCGAACCGATGGGAGATATCGGCGAGCAGTTTTCCTCCGGCGAAATCTTTGTTCCCGAAATGCTGATGGCGGCCAACGCAATGAAGGCGGGCCTGGAGATACTCCGGCCCATTCTGGCCACGACCGATGCGGAACCGGTCGGCAAGGTCGTGATCGGGACAGTGGAAGGCGACCTCCACGATATCGGCAAGAACCTTGTCACCATGATGCTGGAGGGTGCCGGCTTTGAGGTCGTCGATCTCGGTGTCAACCGGAAGCCGCAGGATTTTGCCGACGCGACGAGGGAACATTCGCCGGACATCGTCGCGCTTTCGGCATTGTTGACAACGACGATGAGGTCAATGCGGGCGACGACCGCATTGCTGAAAGAGCAGTTCGCCGACATCAAGGTCATGGTTGGCGGCGCACCGGTGAACACCGAATTTGCCGACGCAATTGGCGCCGACGGGTTCAGTGAAGATGCGCCGGGCGCGGCGTCGCTGGCCCGCAGGTTCATAAACGAAATTGCGACCGAACACGCGTGATCCCTTTCGGCTAGGAGACGATTCATGGACTCAAAGGAACGCGTCAAGACGACACTGGCTCATGAGATTCCGGACCGTCTCCCGGTCAATTTTCGTGCCGTAGGCGCGGTTTGCAACAAGTTGCAGAAACGATTCGATGTCGACTATGAGGGACTTCTTCAGCATTTCAACGTGGATTTCCGCGAGGTAAATCCCCCCTATATCGGCCCCGAATTCCCCGACAAGGATGGTGCGGAAATCGATATCTGGGGCGTTGGCCGGTCGGTTGTTCAACACGAAGACGGCGGCCGCGACGTTATGGTCACCTACAACCCCCTCGCCGAGGCGGAGACCGCCGAACATGTCGCCGGCCACAACTGGCCCAAAGCCTCCTGGTTCGACTATTCGGCGGTTCCCGATCTTTGCCGCGGCCACAAGGGATATGCCCTGTCGTCAAACGGAATCCATTCAGAGGGCTGGCACGGGATCTTCCATCTCCTGACCTATCTGTTCGGGATGGAAAAGGGGATCATGTATCTTGTCGCGCGCCCCGATCTTGTCGAAGTCGCCATCACAAAAATCATGGAATTCCAGGTGGAATATTATTCGGCACTTTTCGAAGCCGGAAAGGGCCAGTACGACTTGCTATTCTACAAGGATGACTTCGGTTCGCAAAACAATCTTCTCATAAGTCAGAAAATGTTCCGTGATTTCTTCCTGCCGCATACGAAGACACTTTGCGATCTGGCGAAGAATTACGATGTGAGCTTTATCCAGCACTCCTGTGGTGCCGTCTACAAGATCATCCCCGATTTCATTGAGGCGGGTGTCGAGGTCCTGGATCCGATCCAGGTCACGGCAAAGGGCATGGATGTGGTGGAGTTGAAGAAGAACTTCGGCGCCGACCTGGTGTTTCATGGCGGTATCGACACCCAGAAGCTGTTGCCTTTCGGGTCCGCCGAAGAGGTGAAGTCGGAAACGCGGCGGATCATTGAAGTGCTCGGCGAAGATGGCGGTTACTTCTTCAGCCCGGCGCACCGGATCCAGGCGGACACGCCGGACGAGAATATTCTGGCGATGTACGAGGCGCTGGAAGGATTTTGATTTCTCCGCCACATGAACCGGTTTCATCACAGGTTCCGGCATGATTTCCGGGCCGGCATGTCACTGAACCGATTGAGATCGTGAGTTTAAGGGAGACACAATGACGCCTCCTCCTTCTCCACGCGGGCCTGTCGAAGGCAGGGAACAGCTCTCCCCGCAGGTCCACGCGTTTCCGACGGGCGACGCCATTGAGGTGACGCCAGAAACCGCGGCGCGGGTCGATGGGGTTCGGGCCTTGCTTCCAGCCGCCACGCACGGGAATATCGCTTGTCTTGAAGCCGGTTCAATCCGGCCTGCGGCGTTGGCGGCGAGGCCGTGGCGGATAACCGCTCCCGGGTCACGCGGCAGTCGCCGGCCGGCATCCGGACCGGCGCTGGCTCGGCGCAAGGCGGCTGCCATGCGGAGCGCCGGATGTGACCCGCACGTCCGTTGAAAGCAAAACCGGAACCGTTGTGATCGGATTCGATCAGCCGTTTTGTGTGATCGGCGAGAGAATCAATCCGACAGGCCGCAAGAAGCTGGCAGCCGAACTTGAAACCGGTGATTTTACGACCGTCGAACGCGATGCCGTTGCCCAGGTCGCAGCCGGCGCCAGCGTGCTGGACGTGAATGCCGGCGTGGTATTCAACTCCAACCCCGACCCGAACGAGACCGAACCGCCCCTCATGCGCAAATTGATCGGGCTTGTGCAGGGGCTCGTGGACGTGCCGCTTTGTATAGACAGCTCGGTCCCCGGTGCGCTGGAGGCGGGGCTGGAGGCCGCTGACGGACGCCCGCTGCTCAATTCCGTAACAGGTGAGGAAGAGCGGCTGGAACGGGTGATGCCGCTGGTGAAGAAATACAACGTCCCGGTAGTGGCGATTTGCAACGATGACACCGGGATATCCCCGGATCCGGATTCGCGCTTCGAGGTGGCCAGGAAGATTGTCGAACGGGCCGCCGATTTCGGCGTTCCGGCAGAAGATATCATTGTGGATCCGCTGGTCATGCCGATCGGAGCTGTGGCGAGCGCTGGCGAGCAGGTATTTGCCCTTGTCCGCCGGCTGCGCGAGGAGCTCCGCGTCAATACGACCTGCGGGGCCTCCAACATTTCGTTTGGCCTGCCCAACCGGCACGCCATCAACAACGCCTTCCTCCCCATGATCATCGCCGCCGGCATGACGTCGGCCATCATGAATCCGGTCGCCAACCCCGTGCCGCGGCGCAAGATTGCCGAGAAACGCGCCGAAGCGACCGCCGCCGGCATTGCCATTCCCGAAGACATGGATGATGCATCGCTCGTTGCGTTGTTCGGTATGGGCACAAGCGGGACGCAACCGGGCAGGGAGATGGAGGCGGTCCGTGCCGCCAATCTGCTGACGAACAATGATCCCAATGGCAGCGGGTGGATTGCATTCAACAAACCGGCGGCAAGTGCCGGTGCCGACCGCAAGCGCAGGCGAGAGGCGCGCCGCCGCCGCCGCGAACAGGCGACATGACCGCGTCAGGGGCGCCCACGCCCTGAGCGGCGTTCGCCTTCAAGGTGCAGGATCAGAGGCGAACCGGCGCCGGCCGGTTTGGGCCGGCCAGGAACCCTGAGTCTCGCCGCGCGGCGCCGGAGGCCGGGATCGCGGCAAACAGGCCATGTGCGGGAGCAGGCTGCCATCCGCTCCGGCTTCCGGAACCATCTCAGTCAATTTGCACGAATATTTTCGAACCTTCGACTTTGACAGGGAATACGGCCACGTCTTTCTCGGCGGGCGGGTGAAGCGCCTTGCCGGATTTCAGGCAGAAAACGCCCTGATGAAGCGGACATTCGATGGTCAGACCATCGATGTAGCCCTCAGCCAGGCTGGCCTGTTCGTGCGTGCAAAGGTCGTCTGTGGCGTAGTAGGAGCCTTCGACGAAATACAAGGCGATCTTTCTGCCGCCGGCCTCGACGGCAATTGCATCATCATCATCTATGTCGCCGGTTTCTGCGACCTGGACCCATTTTTCAGTCATGTACTACCTCTATGCTGAATTCAAATAACGACACCGTCTCGCACGTGTCGATAACTATGTATTCGTCGAATGCGCGGCTTTAGTTTTACTTCCGGGTCGGCCAATTCCTCCGGGCTTATGTCGATTCCCTTCGTGATGGCAGCCCTTGCCAACCCGATGTCGCGGGCCGAGTTGGTGCACAAAGCGCCTACGATGTCCGCGTCATTCAGATAAAATGCCGTTGACCTGTGTGCGTCATAGGATCTGACGACGCACCGGAGTTCGTCCCGGGTGTCACCGATGAATTGAAAGTTGACTCCAAACTGATCGGTCCAGAACCATGGGATTTCGGAATAGATGCCCTTCACGCCCGCCATGGCGCGACCGGCAACGACAGACTGATACTGGGCAACCTGCCATGACTCGCTCTTGCATCGGCCGCCCAGATATTGGTTGTCGTGCGCCGCGACCTCGCCGGCGGCGAAGATCCGCGGCACGGATGTCTCGCCGCTGGCATCGGTGACGATACCGTCATCGACCTCAATGCCGGCTCGTTGTGCCAGTTCGGTGTTCGCGACAACACCGATTCCGATCACCACGCAATCGGCTTTCAGTTGCCGGCCGGAAGCGAGCGACACCGATTCCACTGCGCCATTGCCGGAAAATCCCGAGGCGCTTTCGCTCGTAAATATCTCAACCCCGTTCGCACGATGGAGATCGCTTGCCGCGTGGCGCAGCCGCGACGGGGCGCCGCGCTGCAGCACTTCGGATCCAACTTCGATGACCCAAACAGAGCAACCGAAGCGTTCCCTTGCCGTCGCTGCCACTTCCAGCCCAATGAACCCGGCGCCGATGACCACCAGGTTTGACCCCGCATGCAGACGGTTCGCCACAGCCCTGCTGTCGTCGAGCGTCCGCAGATAGTGGATGCCGGCAAGGTCGGATCCGGGAATATTCAGGCGTCGGGCGCGTGATCCTGTGGCAAGCAGAAGCCTGTCATAGGGGAGGCGCCGGCCGTCATCCAGCATGACCTCGCTCGTGCCAGGGTCGATGCGGACAACCGGACGGCCCAACAACAACTCCACAGACAGTTCGCGCAGCTGTTCGGCATTTCGGATCGTGAGCGCGCTTGCGGATACCGAACCATCCAGGAAACCCTTGGAAAGCGCCGGCCGCTCGTAGGGCAGGTGGGGTTCATCGCCGATCACGGTGATCCGTCCGGCGGTATCGACCTGCCGCAGCGCCATTGCGGCATTGCATCCGGCCTGACCGGCCCCGACGACAATGTAGTTTTTGCGTCCGCCAGCCGCTGCGCTTTCGCCTGCGGTCCTGATCTCGCCGTCGGCATCTGCGGCTGGTTCGCGTCCAGGGCACACGTTAGCAGACCTTCGCCGCGCCGGTGATTACCACTCCGACCGGCTCAAGACTGGTTCGACAAGGGCGTCACGGTTCTCCACGGCTTGCCGAGTATCCGCTTCAGTATCTTTCGGTGAACAGCAAGCACGCCGGGCGCGATCTCCGCGAGATGAGGTTTGGTCTTTTCGTTGTGCAGCTGTGGAAGCGCGTGAAAAGGCACCGATGGATAAAGATGGTGCTCGGCGTGATAGGGCATGTTCCAGTAGAAAAACCGGACGAGGAAGTTGCTGCGTGTTGTCCGGGTGTTTTCCAGCATATTGGGCGATTCTGCCATGCCGGTATGCTCGATCATTCGGAAGGCGCGAAGCATGGGCTCGCCGGCAATCCGCGGAATCAGCCACAAATAGACGGCCAACCAACTCTGGAAGTACACCGAAACAGCCACCACGATCGCATAGACAGCCAGCATGACGCGCACTTCGTTTGTCACCGGTCCGCGTTCATTTTCCGGGATGAATTCGCGTTCCTCGTCGGTAAAGCGGCGCAGAGACAAATTGAGCAGGTTCTTCAACATCCGCGCCCAGATATTGATGCTCGAAATGTGCAGAAGGTATTCTGTCATGTCGCGGGGAAAATCGACACGATCCGGATCGCCCTCCGGGTGCTGGGTAAAGGTGTGATGGGCCATATGGCGGTATTTGAGATAGAGGAACGGGCGCAAAATCACGATGCCGCATATCATGCCCACCCAGATATTCGCCGAGCGGGTGCGAAACGCGCTGCTGTGAACGCATTCGTGCATCGGGGCGAACAGAAACGCGATCAGCGCACCGTGCAGGAAGGTGACCGGTATTGCCCACCAGGTGCCAAGCAACCAATAGAGAAGGTATCCGGTCGCGGCGATCGACATGACGTGAATGAGGAAATGGACTGCGCCGGAAATATTGTTCCGGACCATATATTTTTTTAGTTCTTTCCGCGAAACAACATCTCGCCCCTCTGCGATCCAATTGCTTCTGTCCATCAGTCACTCCCTGGGCATGGCCGGAAGCGCAGGGCGAATCCCAGCGAATTCACGAGCATGCGACGAATAAGGCGCCATGTTAGGTTCCGGGTACCGGTGCGGCAAATTGATGTTTTTTATGGTTGACATTGAAAACGGCTAAGTCGCCGATGCCCGGCAATTGCATAGGTGGTATCTATGCAGAGCATTTCGACATTGAATTTGACGATGCATTCCCCGCAGGCTAGGGATTTGGGTTTGTGCCGGAATCCGATGGGGAATTGGCGATGCGGATCACCACGGCCATAGCCCATGCATCCGATCGTGAGAACGGGAGGTCGGGCCGGACACGCTCGCCTTGCGCCCGCGGACACTTGCTGAAATTGCGCCTTTTCACAGCGGTCCGCCCGATACACGCGCGCGCGTCGGACGGAGCGGCCGCCAGGCCAACCTGTTTGGATTCCAGACGGGCAACGCCAAGATGTCGGTCCTGAACTTGCCGGTGCCGGGGGCTGGCTTGCAGAGGCGACAACAGGCCTGGTCGGACACAGGGCGCCCGGAAAGACGGTCCAATCCGGTCGCGTTCGATTTCTCGGCCGGAACGCGCGTTCCCGGCCGGCAACAACGGATGGCGTTATGAAGTACATCAACTTCAGCCAGATCAGATCGTTTTATGCGGTTGCAACGACAGGGAATGTGACAGAGGCGGCCAAGCTGCTGAATGTCAGTCAGCCGACAGTCTCCACACAGTTGAAACAGCTTGAGGCGCGATACGACGTTGAGCTGGTTTATCGCATGCACAGGGGAGTCAAACTGTCGCCCCTCGGAACAGAGCTCCATCGGTTGACCAAACGGATTTTTGCGCTCGAGGAAGAGGCCCTTGAACTGTTCGCTTCAACGAGCATTTTCGAACGCGGCGATCTGGCGGTCGGGACGGTCGGGCCGCATTTCGTGATGCATCTTCTCGCGCAATTCAAGAGAGCCTATCCAGGAATCAGATTTCTAATACAAAGCGGCAACAGCGAGGATATCGTCAGGCGGTTGCTGAATTTTGAAATCGATGTGGGCGTCGTCGGAAATGTCGAGCCAAATCCCGAGCTGAACTTCGTTCCGTTGAACAAGGCAGACATCGTTCTGGTGGCCGGCGAGAGCCATCCCTGGTTCCGCCGCCGGGCAATATCTCTCAACGATCTCGAAGGCATCGATCTGATTATCCGGGAGCGGGGTTCCGAAACGCGCCGGGTGTTGGAGGACGCGCTCCGGCAGCGAGGTGTTACGCCTAATATCGCAATGGAGGTGGACCGCGACACCTTGGTCACCGCAGCCTGCGAGGGTCTGGGTGTCGGCGCCATCTCCGAAGCGGAATTTGTCCACGGGATCGGATTGAACATCGTCCGCATCAGGGATCACGACATCTATACCGAGGCATTCGCCGTTTGCTTGAAGGAGCGCGAAGAACGGCGACTAATTCGGGCATTTCTGGAGATCGCCGCCGATTGGGGGGACCCGGCCGACACGGGTGGATGAAATTCGCATGTCCGGCCGGGCAGGGCACCGACACGGCGTGTCGGGATTGCCTGCCGGCGGCCGCTTGATCTTCGGGGCGGCGCCACCGTTCTGGCGCGCAGAACCAGCCTGTGATGTCGAAGGCGGGTGCGAACAGCCGGGCCGCGAAAATCCGGGTTTTTTCGCGGCGGCAATCCGCAGGGCGAAGCGAACATTCACGCGACCTATGCAGGCTATTCAATCTTTGTATTTTTCTAATCCAAGGATGGTTGACTACTGTCGTCTGTGCAAAATTAGCGTGGCTAAAACTGGTCGTTTTGGCGGTTGGGGGATGTGTTCCGGCTGCGATTTCGAATCCGGTGGCCCGGCTTATTAAGCTGCTGCGGCTGGACGAACTCTGATGTCGCAAGTGGCGTCATCAGGGAGGAGAGACATGAGGTTACCGAACAAAATTCTCGGCTGTGGGGCAGCGATGGCCGTGGTCCTATTCGGGGCGACAACTCTTGCTGCCAGTGACATCCATGCCCACATCAACGGTCTGATCGGAGAATTTGACAAGACAGACAAAGAATTCGCGAACACCGCGATCGGTGAATTCTTCGAACGCGACGGTTTTCTGGATTTCCTGGATTCCTATCCTGTCGAAGAGCTGACCGGAGGGTTCGCCTGGCAACCGGGCATGGGGCGCGACTTCACCGGCCCGTTGAGTGGTCTGCCGATCAAGGCGCCGTTCAGCGACTATGTCCCGCTCGAATCGGGACCGGTGCTGAACGCCGACAAGACCTACCGGATTGGCTTCGCCTATCACGGCGCCAACCACCCGTGGCTCATCAGCCTTGCCGACACCGCGGTGTATGAGGCGGGATTGCATCCCAATGTCGAAATCGAAGTTTTGGATGCTGAATTCGACGACAACAAGATGGGTCAGTTCGTCGATACCTGGATTGCAAAGAACTTCGATGCGATCGTGCTGTGGCCGGCCCGTGAAGCCCCCATGGGCCCGCCGGTCGATCGGGCGATCGATGCCGGTATTCCGGTTGTCAGCCTTGACCGCAGAACCTCATCCCCCCGGATCAGTTCGGAGGTGCTCGGCAATTTCTACGCAAACGGCTTGCAGCAGGGTCTGTTCCTGAACCACATTTCAGGTGGTGAAGGTGCCATGATCATGAACCGCAAGCCGCTTGGCTCGACCGCCGATTCGATGCGCACCGGGGCTTTCCTGGAAGCGATCGGCGACAACCAGGGCTACACGATCCTGGAATCCTTCCACACAAACAGTTCCCGAAAGGCGGCGTTCGAATCGACGCGGGATGCGCTGCAGGCCAACCAGGACGTTGGCATCATCTTCAACACCGGCGGCGAAGAGGCGCTCGGTGCCCTGGACGCCGTTCTGGAGGCGAACCGGCTGAATACGGCGCCTGGCGGCAAGAAGATCATCTTCCTGGCCAACGACGATTCAAAAGAGACAGTCAATGCCGTCCGCGAGGGGCTGCTCGACGTCGTGGTGCCCTACACCCCGCTCCTTGGCGGCATCGGCATCCGTGTCGCGATCCAGCACATCGGGTTCAAGGAAGGGCTGGTTGACCAGGCACCGCCGCAGCAGGTGATTACGCCGAACCTGCCCATGATTACCGCGACGAAAATGGTCATCAACGGAATCGAGACGATTACACCTGACGAATGGCCATACGCATATGGACCGGAACCGAAGTAATCCATAAGCCACAACATGGACATGCGCGTGGCGGAGCCTCATTGTGAGGCTTCGCCATGCGGGCCATCCCGGCATGCGGGCCATCCCGGTATAAAGCGGCGATTTGGTCGTTCTGCCGGTGCACAGCGCCATGGTGCAGCTTATGTTCAGTGACTTCGCGGAAAGACAGGCATTCAGGATAGGGGAAACCTTCTGGTTTCTGATGCTGTTTGTCGGGCTCGTCCTGGTGGCGAGTTTTGTAAGTCCGGCTTTCCTGACATTTGACAATCTTCAAAATGTCGTCCGCGCCGTAACGGTCATCGGGATCATCTCGCTGGGCATGACCTTGGTGATGATCGCCGGCGAGATCGACCTGTCGGTTGGATCGGTGGCGGCGCTGGCGGGGATGGCCGGGGCGCAATTCGTTGAAACCGATTCCTCGCTGCTTGTCATATCCGTGACGCTCGGCACGGCGGTGCTGGCCGGTCTGATCAACGGCATCGGCGTCGCGTTCTTCAATGTCTCCTCGCTAATCATGACGCTCGGGATGCTGGCCATCGCCAGGGCCGTCGGCAACGTCATTTCGTCCGGATTGGCCGCTTATCCGACCAATCTGGAATTCTACATGTTTCTCGCGCGCGGCAAGATTCTGGCGCTTCCGGTGCCGATCATCATCTTCGCGCTCGTGGCCCTTGTTGTCTGGGCCGGGGTCCAGTTTTTCGCCTTCGGCCGCAAGCTCTACGCAGTGGGTGCAAATCCGACAGCCGCACGGCTCACCGGTATCGATGTGCGGCTGGTAAAACTCAAAGTGTTCGTTCTCAGCGGCCTGTTCGCGGGTATTGCGAACTTGTTGCAAAGCGGCCGACTTGGACAGATCGATCCGGCAATGGGCGGCGGGTACGAACTGACCGCAATTGCGATCGCCGTCCTTGGCGGAGCGTCACTTTTCGGCGGTCGCGGAACCATTCAGGGAACGATCATCGCAGCCCTGATCATCGGCGTCCTCAACAACCTCCTGAACCTTCTCGGCGTCAGTATTTACATTCAGCAGGTGGTCATCGCCGGAATCATCGTGACCATTGCCTATCTGCACGGACTGAAGGCGGATAGCCAATGAACATGCAAGCCGCCGGTCAGGTCAAATCCGCGGATATCGGCCGCGAAAGAACGTCCCCGCCGGGCAAGGCGATCGCAAAGCTGATCAAGGCCAACGTTCTTCTTTTGATATTCGCTGCCCTGATGCTGGTTGGCGCGGTGTCGTCGGAATATTTTCTGACGCCGATCAACATGGCCAATCTCCTGCGCAACATGGCCGTGCCCGGTGTGCTGGCGCTGGGAATGACCTTCGTCCTCCTCGTTGCCAGGCTCGACCTGTCGGTCGCCGCGCTGATGATTTTCGCGCCGGTTGTGGGCGTCAGCGTTATGGAGTTGCTGGGAGATGTTTTTGACTTCCGCGTGCTGTTCAAGGGCAACAGCTACCGCGGCAGCACGATTGCTTTTGTTGTTATTGCGCTGCTGACGGGGCCGGCAATCGGCCTGCTGAACGGCTTGGGTGTGGTCTACGCCCGAATTACGTCCTTCATCATGACGCTTGCGATGATGCAGGCGTTGCGTGGCTTGAATTACGTTCTGACCAACGGACATGCTTTCTATTTGCAGGAGCCCGGTTTCACCTGGATCGGCAAGCTGCAGCTTTTCGGAGTTCCGTTCTCCTTTCTCGTATATTTGGCGCTGACAATCGTTTCGGCGCTTGTTCTTCACTACACGATTGTCGGACGGCGCCTTATGGCGATCGGGGGTGACGAAAAGGCCGCCACACTCGCCGGAATAAACACCCGGTTCTGGGTGATACTCACATTTGTCTTCAGCGGCTTCTGCGCGGCCCTTGCCGGGATCCTGTTCACGGCGCGCCTGCAATCCGTCGACGCGCCGCTTGGCGTCGGATTTGAGCTCACCGCAATCGCGTTCGCAGTGGTCGGCGGCGTCAGCCTGGCGGGTGGCAAGGGCTCGCCATATCGGGCGTTTCTCGGTGCGCTTGTGCTTTCGACCATGCTGAATGTGTTCAACATGTGGGGGTTGAACACCTGGTACCAGAATATCGCGATGGGCTCGATCGTGATCCTCGTGGTCATGATCGAGCAGATGTCACAGAGAGCCAAAAAATCGGCGCAGGGCGTGCGGGCCTGACGAAGGGCCGCACCGGAGACGCCGGTCGGAAATGTGGAAGGAGAAACGCAATTGCCAGGTAATCTTACGGTAGGAATCGATGTCGGCACCACGGGTGTGAAGGCATCCGTCCTCAATACAGACAACGGTCAGGTCATTGCACAGGGGATGCAGGAACACCCGCTGTTTCATCCCAAACCGGGATACGCCGAGCAGGATCCCGACAATTACTGGAAGGCCGTTGTTGACGCCGTGCGGCAGTGCCTGTCGCAGGGCGATTTTGCCGACCGCATCTCCGGTGTATCGCTGTCAGGCCTTGTCGGTGTCATGTTGCCCGTTTCAAAGAACGGGAAACCGATACGCCCGGCGATGATCTGGATGGATGCGCGATCAGAGGCGGAATGCCAGGAGATTCGCGAACGCGTCGGCGAGGATGCCATCAACGACAACAACGGCAATCGGGTCGCGCCATGGTTCGTCGAGCCCAAGGCGTTGTGGATGAAAAAGCACGAGCCGGAGAACTTTGACAACACCGCCTGTCTTCTGTCCCCGTCTGGTTACTGCACCTACAAGATGTGCGGCGAACTGACCGCGAATACCGGGGATGCGGGCCTGTTCTACCCCTATGAGTACCAGAAAGAACGCTGGAACGGCGATATTGCGGCCAAGATCGGCGTGCCCCTGGAGAAATATCCAAAGATCTATCAGTCGCATGAAGTAGTCGGCCAGGTGACGGCGGAAGCTTCCGAACAAACCGGATTGCCGAAAGGGGCGCATGTCGTCGCCGGCGGCACCGACATCAGCGCGGCCGCCCTGGGCGCCGGCGTGACGAATGCGGGTCAGGCCTTCTACTCGATGGGCACGGGATCCAATATCGGGATCATGATCCCGACCGAACAGCGGGTCGAGGAATACCGCATCTTGAAATGGCCGAGCGTTCAGCCGGGCTTGACGATGTTTGACGCGCCAATGGCCTTCACCGGTGCGTCGCTGAAATGGTTCCGCGATCAGTTCGCCGATCCGGAAAACCTGATTGCCGACCGGGCCGGGATCAATGTCTTCGATCTGATTGCCGGTCAGGCCGCGAACACCGATCCGGGTGCGGGAGGGCTTATGTATTTCCCGTATCTCGGCACGTCGCTGGCGCCCAATTGGAACTCCGACGCCGTAGGCATGTTCTTCGGCGTGCGTCCGACATCCTCCCGCGCGCATTTTATCCGTGCCCTGATCGAAGGGGTTGCGTTCGATCTGAACTCGAACGTGAATATCGCCCGTCGGGCCGGGGTGACGATCAACAAGCTGACGTTGAACGGAGGGCCGACAAAAAGCCGCTTGTGGAATCAGATAACCGCAAATGTCACGAACATTCCTCTGGAAGTTCCCGATGTCGGCGAAGCGGCACCTTTCGGCGACGCCATCCTTGCCGCGGTTGGTGCTGGATTGTACCCGGATCCGGTAAGTCCGCTGCGGGATCTCGTCTCGGTCAAGGAGACAATCGAACCGGACCTCAAGAAGCACGAGATGTATGCGGAGATGTTCACCCTGTGGCGTCAGATCTACAAACATGTCGAAGCGGACATGGCGGACCACCGGGAAATCCTCCATCGCTATGAATTCAGTTAGGTGGCACGTCGTTCCGGAAAGGCGGGCATCGGATGATGGAGATCGCTCAGACATCCCCTCGGTCGGAGACCCGTGACGGCCAGGCAAACGGGTTGGAACTGCGCAACATAACGAAGCAGTTCCCGGGCGTTCTGGCGCTGGATGATGTGTCCTTCGACATCCAGAAGGGCGAGGTCCACGCGTTGCTGGGACAAAATGGGGCCGGCAAGTCGACGCTCATGTCGGTGCTCAGCGGCAGCCAGGCCGCCGACAGCGGGCGCATACGTCTCGATGGCGAGCCGGTTGATATTTCCGATCCGCTGGCCGCGCGCAATCACGGAATCGCAATCGTTCATCAGGAATTCGCCCTGTGCCCGAATATGACGGTTGCGGAGAACGTGTTCATCGGCGTCGAACCTTACGGAGCTTTCGGAAAGGTCGATTTCGCACGCATCGGTCGCGACACCGAAAAACTGCTCAACGAAGTCCAGGTGAACATCGATCCCGATGCGGTCGTTCAGGACCTTGGCGTCTCGGAATGGCAAATCATCGAGATTTGCAAGGCGATGTCCACCGCCCCCGAATACATCATCATGGACGAGCCGACCGCCGCCTTGAACGAACATCAGGTCGGCGACCTGCTGGATGTCGTGCGGCGGCTGCGCGACACCGGGCGCGGTGTCGTCTACATCTCCCACAAACTCAGTGAGGTTCTGGAGATAGCGGACCGCATCACCGTCATGCGCGACGGCAGGATTTCCATGACCGTACCGAACCAGGGCGTGACCGAGGCCGACCTGATCGCGGCCATGATCGGTGACACGTTCGAGCACAAATACAAACATGACGAACGCAAGAATGTCGGCCCCGTGGTTCTTGAGCTGAAGGATCTCGACGGCGGGGCGAGATTCACAAACGTCGATTTGAAACTGCGAAAAGGCGAAATGCTCGGCCTGACCGGCAACCTTGGATCCGGCTGCCATGATCTGGTTCGAAGCATTTTCGGGATTGTCCCGCCGGTCGCCGGGGAAATCCGGATTCATGGCGAGCCGGTGCGCCTGACGACGCCGAAGGACGCCGTCGATGCCGGGATCGGCTATGCGCCGGCCGACAGAAAGCACGAAGGTCTGGTGTTGTCGCTGTCAACCTATGCCAACGCCGCCATGGCCGTTATCGACGACATCAGCAACATGGGCATTTACGGTTACAAGAAGCAGACAGCGATCACCGATGATCTGATCGGGCGCCTCAGCATCAAGGCGGGGCGTCCGGGCGCGCCGGTTCGAAACCTGTCGGGCGGCAACCAGCAAAAAGTCTCCATCGCCAAATGGTTGGCCCGGGAATGCAAAATTCTTCTTTTTGACGAGCCGACCAGGGGCATCGATGTGAATGCCAAGGTCCAGATCTGGGGACTGCTGAACGAGCTTACCGCAGAAGGGGTGTCGATACTGGTTGTTTCCAGCGAGTTGCCGGAGTTGCTTGAGGGGTGCGACCGCATAGTTGTCATGAGGCGAGGGCGCGTCGTGGGTGATTTCCCGCGGGAAGAATTCGATGAAGCGACGATTTCCTTCCGCGCAGTCGCCGATAGCGGTGCCCAGATTGAGAGCTAGGTCATGTTCCCGTCCAGGTCCTGTTCCGGTAATGCGGATTTCGTTTGAGGTGCGTTTGTAGTTCAGGTTCCGCTGGGCGCTGGCCCCGGCCGCTTCGATCATCCCGACATTGAATGGACGATGGTCCGGCCTCCGCTATCGACAAGAATGCGTGTTGCACCCTATCCTCGCCCGGCAGGTGGCGGAGTTTTCGGACCATGATCGGCCGCACGGGCTGGCAACGTACGAATGAAACGATCCGGCATGGCCCAAAGACCGCCGGATTTCGGAACCGGATGAAGATCGGTGAAATCAGCCAAATGCGGCAGTTGGCGGAGGGAGAGGCCGCCTTCCGATGATACCCACGGAAGTCCAGTAATCCACGGATGTCAGTAGCTTGGGCAGGAGATGTCTTCCAGGTTGGTCCGATCGAATCCGATCAATTCCCGAATCAAATGGGGGACAAGATGGGGTCTCCGGGGGCCGGTTTCGCGGCAAACTCACGCAGGAAAGGCAGGCATCTGGAGAAGCCCTTGTTGGCGGCATCGGCGTGGGTGGCGCGCCCGGCGGCCATCTGGATGAGGCTTGCGCCCGAGCCGGGCTTGATGTCATCGGAGCCGGGCAAAACCCTATCCGGCCCGTGCGCCGGTGCGCGGGCCGGTCCTTTCGATGGGAAATAGCGAAGGTATAGCCATGATACGATTCCCGATTTTCGCCGCGCTGGTTTGCCTCGGCACCACAGCATTCGCGCAAACGGCGCCGACCGCCCGCGAGGTTGCGGCATATGACGGATTGTTCCTGGCGGCGTTTGAAGGTGACCTCGCAGCCATTCGGGAGCTCGTGTCTGATGGCGAAGAGATAAACGCCCGGGATTCAAAGGGCCGCACGCCCGCCCATGTGGCAGCATTTGCTTCTGAAGACGATGCTCTGCGCGCCCTGGCCGAGGCCGGAGCCGATATGAACGCCCTGGAGAACAGTTCCTATGACGTGGTGACCATCGCGGCCGTTGCAAATGATTTGGACCTGATGTCGCTTGCAATCGAGTTGGGCAATGACCCGGGTCTGGTGACGAGCCCATATGACGGAACCGCGCTGATTGCCGCGGCGCATCTTGGCCATGTCGAGGTGGTCCGGCATCTGATCGCGGCGGGCGCACCGCTTGATCATATCAACAACCTGCATTGGACTGCCGTGATGGAAGCGGTCGTGCTCGGCGATGGTGGCCCGAGTCATCAGGCGGTTCTCGATGCGTTGCTATCGGCAGGAGCAGATCGGACCTTGGCGGATCGACACGGTGTCACGCCGCTCCAGCACGCTGAATCTCGCGGGTTCGTGGAGATGGTGGCGCGCTTAAAGGAAGACAATTGATCCAGTTTTTGCTTGTTGGTCCTGACCCCAGACCCCAGACCCCAGACCCCAGACCCCAGACCCCTGACCCCTGACCCCTGACCCCAGACCCCTGACCCCTGAGACCGGCCCGATCCGAGTGCGGGATATTGGGTGCATTTCTGGCGACAGAGGCGTGTACCGATGCCGAAGAGACGATTTTCAGACGAGCGGATTGGGTTTGCCTTGAGGCAGGCGGAGGCCGGGACGACGGTCGGCGCGCTATGCCGCAAGATGGGGATCGCGGCAGCGGCGTTTTATCGCTGGAAGAAGGTTTATGCCGGAATCCGCGTGTCTGGGATCTGAAGGCTGAAACGGTTCCAAGACGAGAATGGAACGCTGAGGCGCCTGGTGGCTGATCTGACGCTGGACAAGACCATGCTTCAGGATGCCCTGCGAAAAAAAGTGGTGAAGCCTGTTCGATGTCGCGAGGCTGTCCGGCACTGTCAGGATGTGTTCGCGGTATCGGAGCGCCGGGCAGGGCCACTTGCCCGCCTGATACGCGTGTTGCCGGCGCCGCTCAACCGGTCGGCAGGGCCGCCTCGATCCGGTTGAGCGCATCGACCGCCATCAGCGCCTCCTCGCCGGTGACCGGCATGGGCGAGCCCGATTGCGCGGCACGCACGAAGGCCTCGATTTCGCGCCTCAGCGAACCGCCCGAGACGCCGCCATCGTGCGTCCAGTTGCGCGTGTCCACATAGCGGGTGAGGGTGTCGCCGTCGGTCACCAGTTGCAGTTCGTCGGTGGAAAGATCAAGCCGCGCCGTCCCCTTCGAACCGAAAACGTCGATTCCCGCGATACAGGATCGCGCTGACTGCCCGTGGATCAGCCAGTGGTTTTCCACTGAGGCCACGGCACCGCTTTCCATCACCAGATGCGCCAGGGTCACATCCCAGTTGCCGGTCATGACCCTGGCGCCGATCGCGGCGACGTCGCGGATGCGCTCGCCGGTCAACCAGAGCAGCAGGTCGAGATCGTGCACGCCCAGGAACGCGACCACCGAGACCCGTCCGCCCAGGCGCGCGGCGCTGGTGCGGGTGTTGCTGCGGTGGATCTTGAAGAACTCGATCCGCCCCAACTCACCGCGCTCGATCCGCCGCTTCAGCTCCTGGATGCGCAGGTCGAATCGCAGGAGATGGGCGACCATCAGCCGGTCGGGCTCGACTTGCGCGTCGAGAATCGTCCGCGCATCGGCCAAAGTCGTCGCCAATGGTTTCTCCACAAGCACGAACTTGCCCGCCCGCAGCGCCGTGACACAGGCCTCGACATGATGCGCGTCCGGCAGGGTGACGACCAGCGCGTCGATCCGCGCGACAATCTCGTCAAGCGTGTCGAAGAAGGGAACCCGAAGTTCCCTGCTTCCCTGGTCCTTCCGTTCGCTTGCAATCTCGACCACGCCGACGAGGTCGACACCGGGAATCGTCTTCAGGATTCCGGCGTGTAGGCGACCCATCAGGCCGTAGCCCATGACACCGATCTTCATCTCAACGCCTCCGTTGTCGGGTGAAAGCTGTCATCGCGACGCCATCGATCACGTATTTCCCGGCCGGCCCGTGGCGTCCGCCCTTTCAGGTGGCAATCCGCCTGACCTCCCGCGCCTCGGGCGGCGGTTTCACATCCGCTTTGGCGGTCGATTTGAGGAACGTGGAACGTAGCCCGCGTTGACAGGTGTCGCATGGGATGGAAAACTGCGCAACCGGTTGCGCTACGCGTGGCCGCGACCTCCGAGAACCATGCGCCGGCAGGTGGGCTGACCATGCAACGACAGGGCAACACCGGCATCATCAATGCCGGCATCATCGGCGCCGGGATCATGGGACGCAGCCACGCGGCCTCGCTCGCCTCCGACCCGCGCACCAGGCTGGTCGGCGTCGCGTCACTTCCGCTGGCGGGCGCCCAGGCGCTGGCGAGCGACTTCGATGTGCCCTTTGCCGCAGAGGATTACCGGGACCTGCTGGCCCGCGACGACATCGATTTCGTGACGATCGCGACCCCGGATCACCTCCACGCAAAGATCTGCGCCAGCGCGGCGCGGGCCGGCAAGGCCTTCGTGGTGGAGAAACCGCTCACCACCAGCCTGGCAGAGGCCGATGAGCTGATCGCCGTTGTCCGCGCCAGCGGCGTCACCGCCATGACGTGCTTCAATCATCGCTGGATACCGGCCTATGCGCGCGCCCATGAGGAAATCGCGGCTGGCAAGGTCGGCACGCCGGTGCTTGCCTATGCGCGCAAGAACGACCGGATCTTCGTGCCGACCAAGATGCTGAGCTGGGCCGCGGCTACGACACCGGCGTGGTTCCTTTCGTGCCACGACATCGACCTGGTGACCTGGTTCATGGGTTGCCAAGCGGAGACTGTCTACGCCACCGAGGTCGCCGGCGTGCTTGCCGCCAGGGGCATCGATACGCCCGACGCGATCCAGGCGCAGGTGCGCTATCAGGGCGGCAAGGTCGCCACGTTCGAGGCCTGCTGGATCTACCCGGACACCTATCCCAGCATGACGGATTCGTTCATCGAACTGGTGGGAACGGAGGGCATGATGCATCTGAAGCGCGACAGCGAGCAGATCGAGCTTGCCACATCCGACGCGTTCGATTATCCGCGCACATCCATCGGCGCGGCGATCCACGGTGTCCAGCGGGGCGCGGTCTCCGACTCGCTTTTCCACTTTGTTTCGTGCCTGTTGAACGACGAGGCGCCGCTGGTGTCGCTGGAGAGTTCCCGTCACGTGACGGCCATCCTCGACGCGCTGCACCGGTCGATCGCCAGTGGCAGCCCGGAGGCCGTGGACAGATAGCCATCACCAGCGAAACCGGGCCAGACAACCCGGGCCAGACAATCCGGGCCAGACAACCCGGGCCGGGCAAGCATGGCCGCAAGCGATTCCGCCCGACACGGCGCGGATGTCAGAGCGTGCCGATACGCTCCCAGAGCTCGGTGTCGACCGGTACGCCCAGGCGCGAGTTTTCCTCTCGCATCCGGGCCACGCTTTCGCCGGGAAAGCGCACGTCCTCGGGTTCGTCGTCCGCGTTGCCCTGCTTCAAAAAGGCCACCAGCTCCCGCATCCGGTCGGCGTGGTCGTCAGCGTCGTTGAGCCGGTTGTTGTCGATTGCGATGAACACCTGGCAGATCCCGATATCGGCGGGCGATTCCGTCTCGACCTCGCGGCTGGCATAGCCGCCGGCCATTGTGGCGGCCATGGCGTCCAGGGTGAAGGCCATGGCGGCACCCTTCCACAGACCGGTCGGCAGCAGCCGGTAGGCCCCGGCGTTCAGCGCTTCGATGATCGTGTCGGGATTGCGCGTCAGCTTGCCATCCAGTCCGTAGCCCGCCTCGGTCGGCAGGTCGCGACCGGCCATGGAGGCCTCCTGGATCTTGCCGAAGGAGAATTGCGACAGCGCCAGGTCGGCGACAACCGGTGGATCGGCCGGCAGGGCAAAGACGATGGGGTTGTTGCCGAGCCGTAGTTTCGTGCCGCCCCAGGCCGGCATGCCCGGCCGGGCGTTGGTCCAGCAGATGGCGGCGAAGCCGGCCTGCGCGGCGATCTGGCCGTAGGTCCCGCCGCGCAGCCAGTGTGTGGTGTTGTTGAGGGCGACACAGCCGATCCCGAACGCCCCGGCAAGTTCCATGGCCCGCAGCATGCTGTGCCTGGCCACCACCGGCCCCAAACCGCGGTCACCGTCCCAGCGTTCGATGGCGCCGAGCTTCTCGGTCTGCTTCGGTGCCGCCGTGAGGTTGATGAGGCCTTTGTCGATCGTCTCGACAAAGTTCGGAAACCTGGTCAGCCCGTGCGAGGAGACGCCCTCCAGCGAGTTGGTGGCAATGATGTCGGAACATATGGCTGCATCGTCCGGGGTCGTTCCGTGCGCAACCAGGATGCGCTCGACCGTGTCTTTGACGATCCCGAATTCCACCCGCACAGTGCCCATCGGGCGCCTCCCCTTGAAGCTTGATGATGCCAAACCGCCATTGCCGCACCCGCCGCGGCACCCTGGCGCGCCGCGAAGGCGGAACGCTGGCTCAAAGTCGAATGCCCCTCTTTCCGTCGAAGAGATGGCCGGTGCCATGCTGCACGTTCAGCGAGAGCTTGGCGCCCGGTTCGGCGCTGATCCGCTCACGAAGCAGCGCCACGATGCTGGTCTCGCCGATCCGCCCGGCGACATGGGTTTCCGAGCCGGTTGGCTCGACGAACTCCACGTCGATCGTAACCGTGCCTTCCCCGTCATGGGTCACAAGATGCTCCGGCCGAATGCCGTAGGTCACCTCGCGACCGACGTCGCCTGACGCAATATCGTCTGCGACCGGAAGGCGTGCGCCGCTCGGAGATTCGAACACGATGCCGTCGTCGCCTTCGACGAGCTTGCCGTCGATCAGGTTCATCGCCGGCGATCCGATGAAGCCGGCCACGAAGGTGTTGGCCGGGCGATCAAAGATATCGAGCGGTGCGCCGGCCTGTTCCACGGTGCCTTCGCGCATCACGACGATGCGGTCGGCCATGGTCATGGCTTCGATCTGGTCATGGGTCACATAGATGGTCGTCGTCTTCAGTCGGCGATGCAGCGCCCTGAGTTCGGCGCGCATCTGGACCCTGAGCTTGGCATCGAGGTTGGAGAGCGGTTCGTCAAACAGGAAGACTTGCGGATTGCGCACGATGGCGCGCCCCATTGCGACCCGCTGGCGCTGGCCGCCGGAGAGTTGCTTGGGATACCGCTCCAGATACTCGGTGAGGCCCAGGATCGCCGCCGCGTTGCCGACCCGATCAGCCTTCTCCGCTTTCGACTTGCCGGCCAGGCGCAGCGAGAAGGCCATGTTCTCGGCCACCGTCATGTGCGGATATAGCGCATAGTTCTGGAACACCATGGCGATGTCGCGCAGCTTCGGTTCCACCTCGTTGACGACCCTGCCGCCGATGCGGATGGTGCCGTCCGTCACCTCCTCCAGCCCGGCAATCATGCGCAACAGGGTGGACTTGCCGCAGCCGGACGGGCCGACCAGCACGACAAAGGCGCCGTCCGGCACATCCACCGAAACGCCATGGAGTGTCTCAACGCGTCCGAACGATTTGCGCACATTGTCAATCTGAACATCAGCCACGGTCCAACTCCGCTTCTGTTTTCATGGGACGCCGCCGCATGCCACGGACGCCAGCCGCCCGGATGTGTGTGGCGACGCGTCCCATGGCGTCACTCCTTGATACCCGTTCCGGCGATGCCCTCCACGAAGTTGCGCCGCAGGATCACGAACAGGGTGACCGAAGGCACCAGCACCAGCGCCGCCGCCGCGCTCAGGCGGCCGATGTCGACCGTGTAGCCGGTCTGGAACAGGGCCAGGCCCACCTCGATTGTGTAGGACTCGCTCGACGTCGCCACGATCAGCGGCCAGGTGAAGGCGGTCCACGCCTGGAAGAAGGCCAGGACGCCCAGCGCCGCCAGCGCGCCGCGCAACAGCGGCAGGACGACAATGAAGAAGATCCAGATCTCGCCGGCGCCATCGATGCGGGCTGCCTCGATCAGCTCGTCGGGAATGAAGTTCGCGGCGTTCTGGCGGATCAGGAAGATCCCAAAGCTCATCACCAGGTAACCGATCAGGAGGCCTGCCGTGGTGTTGAGAAGGCCGAGTTCCTGCACCTGGAAGTACAGCGGGATCATGTACACCTCGAATGGAACGATGGCCGTGGCGAGGATGATGATGAAGATGGCGTTGAGGATGCGGAACGGGAACTTGGCGAGGATGTAGCCGGCGATCGCCGAGGTCGCCAGAATTGAGATCGTCGACATGGTCGCGAAGGCGAGGCTGTTGAAGATCCAGGTCAGCAGCGGCGTTTCGGCGAGCACGGTGGTGAAATTGTCGAGCGTCGGTTCGTTCGGGATGATCGTCGGCGGCCACGCCAGAAGTTCTTCCGGCTGCTTGAAGCCGTTCGAGATCAGCAGGATCAGCGGCGTGATCATGAAGACCGTGAAGACTAACAACACGGCGTCGATCAGGAAGGTGCTCAGTCGCTTGTTGCGCGCGCCGACAGCCGGGGAGCTCATCACCGGCCCTTCTCACGCAGCAGCGTGAACTGAATGAGCGTCAGGCAGAGGACGATGGTCAGCAGCACCACCGCCTCCGATGCCGCATAGCCGACGCGGTAGTTGCTGAAGGCGTTGTCGAGCATGTCGAGCACCAGCACCCTGACCTGCCGCCCCGGCGCACCTTGCGAGTCGGACGCCAGCACGAAGGCCTGGGCGTAGACGTTGAAGCCCGACACCAGCGTCACCACCGACACATACAGCGTGATCGGCTTGAGCAGCGGTATCGATATGAAGCGGAAGGCCTGCGCGGCGGTCGCGCCGTCAAGCTTGGCGGCCTCGTACAGCGAGTGCGGGAGATTCTTGAACCCGACCAGGTAGATCAGCACCGCATAGCCGAGGATCTGCCAGGACAGGACCACGATGATGGTCAGCACCGAAAGCACCGGGTCGAACAGCCAGGGCAGCGGATCGATGCCGAACATGCCGAGGAAGGCGTTGAGCGGTCCGAGCTTGGCGTCGAAGATCCATTTCCAGGCCATCGCCGCCGGCACCAGGGACACGACGTGGGGAATGAAGATTCCGGTCTCGTAGAAGCCGGCAAACCGCGAGCGGGTCCGATGATAGATCAGCGCAGCCAGGGTGAGCGACAGCGGTATGGTGATGGCCAGGACACCGAACGCGATCACCGCCGTGTTGAGCAGGGCCGTCAGGAACAGCTTGTCGCCGAACAGCTCGATGTAGTTGTCGAGGCCGACAAACGGCTGGTTGCGGGAGATGATGTCCCAGCGGTGGAAGCTGAGCCTCATGATTTCCGCGATCGGGATGACCCGCACCCACGCGAAAATCACCAGGACGGGGAAAATCGCGGCGATCGCGAAAAGAAACCGTCTCCGCCTCAGCAACTGTCCCTCCCGACCTGTGACCGCCGGAACCGGTTTGGCCCCGGCGGTCGGTTGTCAGCCTGTGCCTTGGACCAGCAGTTTACTCGGCCAGGAGACCCTCGCGCTCCAGGATCTTGTTGATGTCGCCTTCCAGTTCGGCAAGGGCGGCATCGACACCGGCATCGTTGTCGACCAGCGAGGCGTCCGCGAACACGTCGGTGAGCGTCGCTGCGGTCCGGGTGAGGATCTCACCGATCGGACCGATCGCCGGTAGGTTGAAGAACTTGTAGTCATCCGGGTACGAAACGAAACCGTTCAGACCAGGAGTCTTCTCCACGACCGGAGAGTAGTCGACATTGCGATTGGGAAGCCAGCCGACATTGTCGAGCATCCATAGCAGGTGCTCGGGCTTGTTGGCTTCCATCGCAAACGCCCACGCCGCGCCGTTCTCGTCGGCGGCTACATACAGGCTGGCCGGCAGGCCGATGGTGCCCAGCGGCAGCGGGGCCGTGGCATAGTTGAGGTCCGGGGACTTGGCGGCGATATCGCCGATCACCCACGATTCGCGGATGAACATGGCGGTCTGCCCACGCTCGAACGCTTCGGCGTCGGCCGGCATCTCGACAGTCACGTTCTTGAGCTTGTGAACGTTGTCGATGTACTGGACCAGGGCCCGCTTGCCGGCTTCTCCGGCCACATTCGACCGCCACTTTCCGTCGCCGCTCTGATCGATCAGGTTGCCGCCGAACTGGAACATGTTGATCCAGAACTTCTCGGCGATGCCCTGGCCGCCGCCGGAAAGACGCAGGCTCCAGCCGGACACGACCGGATTGCCGTTGCCATCGCGCTGCGTCAGCTTGCTGGCATATTCGGTCAGCTCGTCGGCGGTCGCCGGCGGCCGGTCGAGGCCGGCGGCTTCGAACATGTCGGTGTTGTAGAACAGGGCGCCTTGGCCGCGGAACAGCGGCACACCGTAGACCGTGCCGTCATAGCTCACCGCATCCTGGAAGAAGTCGCCGAAATTGCCGTTGCCTGTCACGAAGCCGATCACGTCGTCCGGCGCGGCGCTGACCAGTTCGTTCTCGATATAGCGGGTTGCGGTCGACTGCGAGAGTTCGATCACCACCGGTCCGGGCGCGCCGCTGCTGAGGCCGAGCGCCACACGCTTCTCGTGCTCGCGGATCGGAATGGCCTCGATCGTGACGTTGAGGTCCGGGCGCTTCGCCTTCAGCGTCTCGGCGACGCGTTCATAGAAGGGTGCCAGTTCAGGATACCCGCCCCAGATCAGAAGCTCCTCGGCAGACACCGTCGTGCTTGCGCCGACGACAGCCGTCAGGGCGGCAAGTGACGCCACCCACCCGTGCTTGAACGAAGATTTTTGCATAGCTCTCCCTTTCTTCGCAGCGGCGGCAAGGCAATTGGAACCGCCGCAGCCGACAACTCGCTCCAATCTGGGATATTCTGTCACGCAACCGGTTGCATTGCAAGTCGCGACCGGTGTTGCAAATCGCAGGATGATCGCTAACTTTCTCCCCACCGACGCCGCGACGCTGCCGACGTGCCGACCTGACGCCGCCGCCGCCCGGCCCGGTTGGGACATCGCCGGTCAGCGGTCCGTCAATTTCGGCGCCGCTTTGCGGTGTCGTCAGACATGAGGGAACACCAGCACACGATGCCAGTCGCCAAAGCCCCGACCATCAGCCAGATCGCAGCCAAGGCGGGTGTGTCGCGCTCAACCGTCTCGCGGGTGTTCAGTCGCCCGGACGAGATTTCCCAGGAAACCATTGAGAGGGTGCGGGCGATCGCGGACTCGATCGGCTACGTGCCCAATCACGCTGCGCGCGCCCTGAGCACCGGCCGGCACCGCAACATTGCCGTCATGGTGCCGGACGTCGCCAATCCCTTCTTTCCGCCCCTCATCGCCGCCGCGCAGAGCGAAGCCGATCGCCACGACTACTGCATCTTCCTGGGAAGTTCCTCGGAGAGCGCGACGCGCGAGGAGGAGCTGGTCCGCCGGCTTGGCGGTCAGCTTGCCGGAATGGTGCTGGTCTCCTCACGCATGAGCGAGAAGAAGATCCGCCAGTTGGCCGAACGGCCGCTGGTCCTTGTCAACCGCGATATAACTGGAATTCCGAGGGTTTTGATCGACAGCACCGATGGCGCGCGGCAGGCGGTCGAGCATCTGGCGGAGCTCGGCCACAATGAGCTTGTGTATCTCAGCGGTCCGAGCAATTCGTGGTCGAACACCAAGCGTCGCAATGCGGTGCGGCGCACCGCGGCGGCCAAGAACATCAGGTTCAGCGCCATATCGAGCCAGAAACCGACCTTCGAGGCCGGCTATGAATCGGTCGATGCCATTCTTGAAAGCGGTACCCGTGCGGTGATCGCCTTTGATGACCTGCTGGCGCAGGGTGTGCTGGCCGGCCTTGCGGCAAGGCGTATCGCCGTGCCCGAACAGATCAGCGTCATCGGCTGCGATGATGTGCTCGGCGCGACCACCTTTCCACCGCTGACGACGGTGTCGAACAGGTCGGAGGATGCCGGCCGTGTCGCATGCCGGTTGCTGATGGAAATGCTGGAGAACAACATGTCGCCCGACGTGCGCTACGTGATGGACACGCATCTGGTGATCCGCGCCTCGACCGGCTGAGACGGTCCACCCGGCCAGCCGAATGCCGGGCAGCGCCGGGCGACGGATTCCGATCCCCTTCTCGGCGCCCTGGTTGCCGATCGCCAGGTGCGGGCTGGCGCGTGCTTTGCCGCCCTGTGTCGATCTTGACACGCAACCGGTTGCGTCATATTTGAGGCCGACACGTTCCCTTGGCGGGGTTGGGCAGTCGATCGGGGTGATTTCGGATGATTGGCCTTTCAGGAACACCATCGGGCCGGCGCGGAACGGACTGCATGTGATGGAGGCCCGGAGCTCCAACGGTGTGAGGCAGCCATGAGTCTTGCCGCGATCGAGTCCGGCGCCGGATTCAGCGTCGAGACCTATCCGACCCGCGCCGAAATGAGCCAGGCTGCCTTCGCCGCCGTCTCCGACCATATCCGCGACCTTCTGCGCGAGCGCGACACCGTCCGGATCATCTTCGCCGCTGCGCCCAGCCAGGCAAAGATGCTGGAACTGCTGGCGCGCGACGCCTCGGTCGACTGGTCGCGCGTCGTCGCCTTCAACATGGACGAGTATATCGGCCTGGAGCAGGACGATCCGGCGCGGTTCAACGCCTGGCTCAACCGGCATTTCTACGATCACGTCGATCTCAAGGCTGTCCATCGTCTCGCGCCCGAGCCCGATTCGCAAACGGCAAGCCGCCGCTACGCCGATCTCCTGGCCGAGCATCCGATCGATGTCGCCTGTATGGGGATCGGCGTGAACGGCCACATCGCCTTCAACGATCCGCCGGTGGCCGATTTCGACGATCCTGAAGCCGTCAAGGTTGTGACGCTCGACGATGCGTGCCGCCAGCAGCAGGTCGATGACGAGTGTTTCGCCACATTTGACGATGTGCCACAGCGCGCGATCACCTTGACGATCCCGACCCTGATGGCCGCCCAACGCATCTTCTGCGTCGTGCCCGGTGCGCGCAAGCGCAAGGCGGTCCATTGCACGCTCAACGGCCCGATCACGGCGGATTGCCCGGCCAGTGTGCTGCGCCGACACGGAAACTGCACGCTGTTCCTGGACAAGGAGTCCAATCCCGATGGCTGAAATTGACGGCGACAAGCTGAGCGAAGATTATCTGGCCCGCATCCAGGCCCTCATGGCCGGCATCGTTGCCGACGAAGCCGCGCGCATCGATGCGGCGGCGGCACGCCTGGCCGACCAGATCGCGGCCGACCGACTGGTGCACATCTTCGGTCCCGGCGGCCATTCGAACCTGGCCAGCCAGGAAATCTTTTTCCGGGCCGGCGGCCTCATGCACATCTCGGCCGTGCTCGACGAAGGTACGCTGCTCTCCAATGGTGCGCTGCGCTCCATGGCGATCGAGCGGACACCGGGGTACGGCCGGGTTGTCATCAGCAATCGCGGCCTCGGGCCGGACGACCTGCTGATCCTGGTCAATGCCTATGGCATCAACACCGCGCTGATCGATGCGGCGCTCGAAGCGCGCCAGAGGGGCGTCTTCCTGATCGGGGTCAGCTCGCGCTCGCATGCCGACCAGACCTCCCCCGATCATCCTGCCCGGCACCCGACCAGGAAGAACCTGCATGATCTGGTCGATATCGCCATCGACACCAAGGTGCCGATCGGCGATGCGCTGATGACACTGCCCGGTGCCAGCGAGCCGATCGGTGCCTGTTCGACCTTTGCCAGCGCCATAGCGCTCAATACGATGGTCTTGAGGACTGTCGCCAAGCTTCTGGACCGGGGCATCGAGCCACCGGTGTGGCGGAGCGGCAACGCGCCGGGCGGCGACGAGGCCAACGCCCGGTTCATCGGATCGTTCAGGGAGCGCGTGCCGGCACTGTAGGCGACTGACATGATTACGGGACGGGACCCAGAAACCGGGCAAACGGTTCGCGTCGAGGTTGACGCCGGGCGGATTGCCGCCATCGAGCCGGTCGCAGCGACCGGCGATGCCTATCTGGCACCCGGCCTGATCGACCTGCAGGTCAACGGCTATATGGGCTGCGACCTCAATCGCGGATCGATAACGGTCGGCGACGTTTCGGCGTTGGCGGCGGCCTTGCGGACCTGCGCGGTGACCACATTCCTGCCGACCTTGATCACCGCGCCGCGCGACAATCTCCTGCAAGCGCTCGCGACCATCGCCGAGGCGCGGCGTGGCGATCCGTTGCTCGCCCGTTCGATTCCCTATGTTCACGTCGAGGGCCCGTGGTTGAGCGACCAGGACGGCCCGCGCGGCGCCCATCCGGTCGAGCATGTGCGGGCGCCCGATCTCGCCGAGTTCCACGCCTGGCAGGACGCCTGCGACGGACTGGTGGGGATGGTGACCCTGTCGCCGCACCATGACAACAGCGACGCCGTGATCCGCGAGCTCACCGATACCGGCGTCCATGTCGCGCTCGGTCACACCCATGCCAGTCCGGAGCAGATCGTCGCCGCCGTCGACGCCGGAGCCCGCCTTTCCACCCATCTCGGCAATGGTGCGGCGGCGCTGCTGCCACGCCATCCGAACTACATCTGGACCCAGCTCGCCGAGGACCGGCTGACGGCGACCTTCATCGCCGACGGGCACCACCTCAGCGGCGATCCGCTCAAGGCCATGGTGCGCGCCAAGGGCCTGGAGCGCTCGATCCTGGTTTCCGATTCGGTTGCGCTCGGCGGGTTGCCTCCCGGCCAGTATGATCAACCGATCGGCGGCCGGCTTGAGCTTGGCGCCGACGGACGCCTCGGGATTGTCGGCACGCCCTATCTCGCCGGTGCCGCCTTGCCGCTGAAGGACGGCATCGCCCGTGCCGTCGCGCTCGCCGGCTTGTCGCTGGCTGACGCGGTTCGGCTCGCAACCGTCAATCCCGGCCGCTTTGTCGGTGGCCGGGGCAGGCTGGAGGTCGGCGGCGATGCCGACCTGGTGCGCTTCCGCTGGCAGCCCGGCGACACCCGTCTTGAGGCCGAGACAGTCATGGTGGCGGGTGAGATCCAGTGACCAGCGATCAAATGGTCATGGCCGGCGCCGCCATCGTCGACATCACGCCTCCGGCAGGATGGCCGATGATTGGCTACGCGGTACGCGCGGAGGCGGCGACCGGCGCCCACGCCCCCCTGACGGCGCGCGCGATATGGGTGGACGATACCGCCATCGTTTGTGTCGATGTGATCGGGGTCGATGCCGGCACGGTTGCCCGCATCGCCGCACGGACCGGCCTAGACCCGGACCGTCTCATCGTGACGGCCCTGCATACGCATGGCGGGCCGGCGGCGATGCCCGGGCGGTGCGGGATCGACCCGGAACCTGGTTATGTCGACCGGCTGGTTGAGGGCTGTGCGGAGGCCATCGAGATGGCGCAGCGCCGCCGGCAGCCGGCCACCCTGTCGCACGGAACCGGGGCTGACCCGCGCATCGCCGTCAACCGGCGGCACGAGGGCGGCACCGTCGACACATGCCTGCCGGTGCTTCGCATTCAGGGCGGCGACGGCCAGACGATTGCGATCATGGTGTCCTATGCGTGCCATCCGGTCGTCCTCGGCGCCGACAATCGGCGTTGGACGGCCGACTATCCGGGCGCGGTCCGGCGCAAGCTCCAAGAGGCACTGCCGGGCGCGGTGGCGATGTTCCTGACCGGCTGCACGGGTGATGCCAACACCGGCCATTCCGCCCATGATTCCATCAGCGTCGAGCATGACCCGGCGCGGACGTTCCGGAACGCTGAGCGCATCGGCGGCATCATTGCCGATCGCGCGCTCCAGGCCGCGTGCCACCCGGCCGGAACCGGGGCCAGCGGGGCCTCCGACGTGGTTGCCATGGCGTTCCAGCGGCGGGAACAGGCACCGCTGCCGGATCTTGTCGAGGCCTGGCGCGAGGAAGCCCGGCGCGCCGCGCCGCCGCACGATCTGGTCTTCGACATGTGGGCCGACTGGGCCGGCCGGTTTGCCGGCACCGACATCAAGACCATGTCGGTTCCCGGGCGCGTGTCCGTCCTGCAATGGGGCGCGGTGCGTGTCATCGGCCTGCCCGGCGAGATCTTTGCCCAGACCGCCATCGATATCCGCAATGCGATCGGTGACCAGGCGGCCTTTGTCGTCGGCTTTGCCGGCGACAATCCCGGCTACATCGCGCCGGCGGCCGAATACCCGTTCGGCGGCTACGAGGTCGACGAGGCTCACCGCTATTACGGCCTGCCTGCCAGTTTCGCCGAAGGCACGGCGGAAGCGCTCGCCCGGTCAGCGGTTGCTCTGGTCGGGACGCTGCCCGCTAAGGGGGCCGACCAGACGGCAGGAGAGGGCTCGTGAACGCGACCGACGACGCGTTTCTGGCCGAGGCCAAGGTGAGGTATCGCGATGCCAATCGCGCCAATCTTGAGTGGATTCTGAGCCGGCCCGTTCTGCGGCACCACTTCCTGAACACCAAGCTCAATCCCCTGACCCTGACGGACTACACGGCAGCCGACGGCTGGCGGGGGCCGGACTATCTCTACGGATGGATGGCCGGGCGCGGCCTTGAGACCCTCCTGTCGCAGGCTGCGTTCTTTGCCGGGCACGATCCGGACCTCGCCGGGCGGCTGGAGGCCGCCGCACAGCGCCTCTACGAAGGTCTGGCCGCGCTTCACGCGCGCCATGGCGCCTGCTTCTTCTGTTACGACGGAAACGACATGCCGGTGATCCGGGACGCCGCCGGCGATCCGGTCCCGCAAAACACCGGGACCGGGTTTTTCACCTATTCGGATGCGTTCGCGCTGAAGGGACTGATCGCCGCGGCGGCGCGTTTCGATCCGTCGCGGCTGGCGGCCTGTCGCGCCCGCATGGCCGATCTCATCGGCGCGATCGAGGAAGGCCGCTTCATCATGGACGAATGGAGCCCGCTGGCCGGCGAAACGGCTGCCGCACAGAAGCCGGAGTTCGGCCCGCGCATGATCCTGCTCGGCGCGGCGGCCATGCTGCGCCGCATCGGGCTCGACCAGGACGCCGCCTTCGGCGATCGTTTCATCGATCACGTGCTGGCACAGCACCTCGATCGGCCGGCCGGCGGCAACGGCGGGTCCGGGCTGCTGCGCGACGCAGTCGGCGGCGACACCTGCAACACCGGCCACGCGATCGAGTTCGTCGGATTTGCGCTTGAGTATCTGCCCGATGGCGCTCCCGGCGACCTGATCGCCCGGCTGGAAGACCTCCTGGTCAGCTCGTTTCGCGCCGGTTTTCACGGAACCGGGATCTGCCTCAGCGTTGCGCCGTCGGGCGAACCGCTCAGCCCTTACTATCCGTGGTGGTCGCTGCCGGAAACCATCCGCGCGGCGGCTTTGTGTCACGCCCGAACCGGCAACCCGGACGTGCTCGATGTCTGGCGCGCGGCCGACGCTGCCTTCTTCCGCCACTATCGGCGCGCGGAGCTGCCGATCGACTACCAGACCCGCACATCGGACGGCCCGGTCGACTTCGTGCCGTCGACGCCCGATCTCGATCCCGGCTACCACACCGGCCTCAGCCTCCTGGGGGCGATCGCGGCCACCGCCTGAACCGGCGCGGTTTCCGGCGCGGGGTCCGCCACCAGAGTCCGCCCAGCGCCGCAGCGAGCCTCGCCGTGGCAACCTCAGCTTACGCCCGGACAGAGGTCGAGTTTTGGCATGCCTTTGCCGGGCGGCCGGGTAAACTGGTCATGGAGCAAGTCGAACCGTTCAACGCAGGCCAGTGCGACCATGTCGTCGTGCAGTCGCCCAAGGGCAACCACACGGAGGCCCTGAACGCGGGCATCGCTGTCAATCGGCAACCCCTGCCGGCCTCCAAAATTGCCCCCCCTGGCGCTGAATTGGCCCGGCGCTGCGTGGTCTCCCTGTAACGCAGAAGCAACGATTGGAGATGTTGGCGCGCTTAGCAGGTTTCCGCGGGCCCTTCCAGGTTACCTCCCGCTTGAGATGCCAATCCCAATAATTCCAGCCCACCCAGGGGTGTATTTCAAGGTCGCGTTATTAAGAAAAATGTTAGGGTGCTTGTTGGGGTTTTGATCAAAACCGAGAATTAAAAATATTAATTATCAATAATTTACTGAAGAAAATTGGCGGAGCTTAATGAGAAAATTGGCGGAGGGAGAGGGATTCGAACCCTCGGTACGCTTGCGCGTACAACGGTTTTCGAGACCGCCCCGTTCAACCACTCCGGCACCCCTCCGCACAGGGCAACCATGGACCCGAAACCGGGTATTTAGCGGCCGACGACCACTTTCACAAGCGCACTTGAGGCCAAGGCCGCCACATGGTCGCCCGCGGCCCGCCGCCAGCGGCTCGGACCGGTCCGCAAAGCGCAATTTCCTTGACAAAACCGGCGACATCCGGTCTATGCGTCTCGTTCGGCGCGACGCATTTGGCGGTTCGCGCCAATTTTGATGGACATTGCCTTTGATGGACATTGCCCCGGCCGGCCGGTTGGCAGACGCGGGGCAGCCGGAAACATCGACTGAAAGAAACATCGACTGAAAGAAGCCGAGCCGTCAGCCCCGATCCGGGCACCGCGAGTTCGGCAATCGAACGCGAGGACAAAATGTTCGCAGTCTTCAAGACCGGTGGCAAGCAGTATCGCGCCGCCGCCCAGGACCTGTTGACGGTCGAGAGGCTCCCCGGCGAGGCCGGCGAGAGCATCGTTTTTGCCGATGTGCTGATGATCGGGGGCGACAAGCCCGTCATCGGCGCGCCCTTTGTCGACGGCGCCAGCGTCGCCGCGCAGATCGTCGAGCAGAAGCGCGCCCGCAAGATCGTCGTCTTCAAGAAGCGCCGCCGCAAGAATTCCCGGCGCAAGAACGGCCACCGCCAGCTTTTGACGACGGTGCGGATCACCGAGATCCTGACCGGCGGCAAAAAGGCGGCGCCGGCGGCAAGGAAACCCGCCGCCAAACCCAAGGCCGAACCCGCCGCCAAACCCAAGGCCGAACCCGCCGCCAAGCCCAAGGCCGAACCCGCCGCCGAAAAGGCGCCGGCGAAAGACGACGCAGCCGCGTCCGGCCCGGTCGCCCTGTTCGATACGCCGGCGGGCGAGCCCGACGATCTGAAGAAGATTTCGGGCGTCGGCCCGGTTCTGGAAGGAAAGCTGAACGCGCTCGGCGTCACCCGGTTCGACCAGGTGGCGGCATTCACGCCCGATGAGGTCGCCAAGGTCGACGACGCGTTGAATTTCAAGGGGCGCATCGAGCGCGATGACTGGATCGGTCAGGCCAAGGCCCTGGCCGAGGAAAACAAGGAGGACTGATCCATGGCGCACAAAAAGGCTGGCGGTTCATCCCGCAACGGTCGCGACACGGCGGGGCGCCGTCTCGGGATCAAGAAGTATGGCGGCGAGGCGGTCATTCCCGGCAACATCATCGCCCGGCAGCGCGGCACGAAGTGGCACCCGGGCGAAAATGTCGGCATGGGCAAGGATCACACCCTGTTTGCGCTGAGCGAGGGCACGGTCGCCTACCGCGCCCGGAGCGGCGGCCGGACTTTCGTGTCCGTGGTTCCGCCGGTCGCCGAGACCGAATAGCCGGACTTGCGCCGGCGTCCCGCTGCGCCGGCAATCCGAACACATGTCACCAAGCCGGGGAAGCGGGAAACCGCTTCCCCGTTTTCGATTCCGGATCAATGGCCTGGACCGATGTCTGAACATGGAATGTCAATTACATCAAAACGCGGCAGGTTGACTCTTCGTCCCTTGCGGGAGGCCGATGCGGAGCCGATCCGCGCCGCGCTTCAGGATTGGGACATCGTCCGGAATCTGGCCCGGGTTCCCTGGCCCTACGGGATCGACGATGCGCGGGCGTTTGTCGCCCGTGCCCGCCAGGGCCGGCGCGCCGGCGACGAATGTGCGTTGGCGATCGACGACGGCGGTCTTGCCGGCATTATCGGTTTGCACGATTTCCGGGACGGCGCCGCGGAAATCGGATATTGGCTGGCCAGATCGGTCTGGGGCAGGGGATACGCGACCGAGGCGTTGGCCACGATGCTCGATTATGGATTTGGCACGCTGGGCCTGGATGCGATCTCCGCCGGCGTTCTGTCCGACAATCCGGCCTCCATGCGGGTGCTGGCGAAGGCCGGCTTTGTCGACAATGGCCCCAGGACCTGTGCGACGCTGGCCCGGGGCGACTTGCCGGCGATCGACCACCGGATAACGCAGGCCCGGTGGCGGGCGGCAGCGAACGGGCGGGCGGAGGCGTGAAATTCCTCGACCAGGCCCGTGTCTATATCCGTTCCGGCGCCGGCGGCGCCGGCGCTGTGTCGTTCCGGCGCGAGAAATATGTCGAATTCGGCGGTCCCGACGGCGGCGATGGCGGCCGCGGCGGCGATGTGTGGGTGGAGGCCGTGGCCGGGCTCAACACCCTGATCGACTATCGCTATCGCCAGCACGTCAAGGCCGGGAAGGGCGGCCACGGCATGGGTCGCGACCGCCACGGCGCGGCCGGCAAGGATGTCGTGATGAAGGTGCCGGAGGGAACCGCGGTTCTTGCCGAGGACAACGCCACCGTGATCGCCGATCTGACCGAAATCGGCCAGAAAGTGCGCCTCGCCGGCGGCGGCAACGGCGGCTTCGGCAATGCCCGGTTCAAATCCTCCACCAACCGCGCGCCGCGCAATGCCAATCCCGGTCAGCCCGGAGTGGAAATGACGGTCTGGCTGCGGCTCAAGCTGATCGCCGATCTCGGTCTGATCGGCCTGCCCAATGCCGGCAAGTCCAGCCTGTTGGCCAGGGTGACCGCCGCCAGGCCGAAGATCGCCGACTATCCCTTCACCACCCTTCATCCCAACCTCGGCGTCGTGGCGCACAAGGGTCGTGAGTTCGTGCTTGCCGACATTCCGGGTCTGATCGAGGGTGCCCATGAGGGCGTCGGTATCGGCGACCGGTTTCTCGGCCATGTCGAACGCTGCCGGGCGCTCATCCATCTTGTCGATGCGACCGGCGAGGATCCCGCCGCCGCCTACCGGACGGTCCGCGGCGAACTGGAGGCCTATGACGCGGGTCTGCCGGAAAAGGACGAGATCGTGGTCTTGACCAAGACCGATATCGCCGGGGCCGACAGGCTGGCCCGGGCCAGGACCGAACTTGCCGAAATGTCCGGCGTCGATCGGCCGGTGCTGGCCATATCCTCGGCCACCGGCGCCGGTATCGGGGAACTGCTCGACACCTGTCTGGCCCTCTTTGACACGCCGGATGCGGATCCGGCGCCGGATCCGCGCTGGCAGCCGCTGCCCGAAACGCCGGTATGAGCGCGCCCCGATGACCCGTTCGCTAACCGGCTACCGCCGCATTGTCATCAAGGTCGGATCCGCGCTCCTGGTGGAAAGCGCGACCGGCGAGGTGCGCGCCGACTGGCTGGCGGCGCTGGCCGAAGATGTCGCGGCGCTGGCCGGGCGAGGTTGCAACGTGCTGGTCGTATCCTCCGGCGCCATCGCGCTCGGCCGCCATGCCCTGCGGTTGCTCGACCGGTCGCTGAAGCTGGAGGAGGCCCAGGCCGCCGCCGCCGTCGGCCAGGTGGCCCTGTCACGGGCCTGGTCGCAATCGCTGCAGGCGGTCGGCCTGACAACGGCGCAGATCCTGCTCACGCTTTCCGATACGGAGGAGCGGCGGCGCTATCTGAATGCCCGGGCGACGTTGAGCGCGCTGCTTGACCATCGCGCCATCCCTGTCGTCAACGAGAATGACACGGTCGCCACGAGCGAAATCCGCTATGGCGACAACGACCGGCTCGCTGCCCGTGTCGCGGCGATGATCGGTGCCGATTGCCTGGTTCTGCTGTCCGACGTCGACGGATTGTACACCGCCCCGCCTGCCAACAATCCCGACGCCGAATTTATCGCCCACGTGCCCGAAATCACGAAGCGGATCGAGGCGATGGCCGGCGCCGAAGGCTCCGGATTGTCCCGCGGCGGCATGCGCACGAAGATCGAGGCCGGAAAGATTGCCTCCGCCGCCGGCGCGGCAATGGTCATTGTCAACGGCCATCGCCTGCATCCGGTCCGCGCGCTTTGCGATCCCGGTGCCCGCGCCACCTGGTTCGATGCCGAGGCGACCCTGGCCACCGCCCGCAAGGCGTGGATTGCCAGCCATCTCAAGGTCCGCGGCACGGTCGTGATCGACGAGGGCGCGGCGCAGGCGCTGCAGAACGGCAAGAGCCTGCTGGCCGCCGGCGTCACAACCGTGACCGGCGGCTTTTCCCGTGGCGACGCGGTGGTTATTGTAGATCGTTCCGGCCGCGAGCACGGCCGGGGGCTGATCGGCTATGACAGCGCCGAGGCCCGGGCCATCGCCGGGTGCAGGAGCGGTGAAATCGAAGCCATTCTCGGCTATCCGGGCCGCGCCGCCCTGATCCACCGGGACGACATGGTGCTCCGCGACCAGGCGGACGCAAAACGCGGAAAGGAACTGGAACGATGAACGCCTTGCGATCCGATATGGCCGATGGCGAGATCGGCGACATCGCCGCGTCCATGCTGGGTATGGGTCAGCGCGCCCGGCGCGCCGCCGCATCCGTCGCCCTTGCCGCCACGCCGCGCAAGGACGCCGCGCTGCGCGCTGCGGCCGCGGCGCTTCGCAGCCGGACGGAAACCATTCTCGCCGCCAATCGCCAAGACCTGGAAGCGATGCGGGATGGCGGCACGACGGCCGCCTTCATCGACCGCGCCATGCTGGATGCGGAACGTATCGAGACGATGGCGCAAGGCGTCGACGCGATCGCCGCGTTGCGCGATCCCGTCGGAGAGATCATCGCCGAATGGGGCCGCCCCAACGGGCTGCGGATCGAACGGGTTCGCACGCCGCTCGGCGTTATCGGGATCATTTACGAAAGCCGGCCGAACGTGACCGCCGATGCAGGGGCCCTGTGCCTGAAGTCGGGCAATGCCGCCATTTTGCGCAGCGGATCGGACACGCTGCGCACCGCCAGCGCCATCCATGCCGCGCTGCAGGCCGGCCTGGACGACGCCGGTCTCCCCGCCGACGCGATCCAGCTCGTGTCGACCAGCGACCGCGCCGCCGTCGGCGAAATGTTGACCGGCCTGGGCGGAAATCTCGATGTCATCGTGCCGCGCGGCGGCAAGGGTCTTGTCGGCCGCGTTCAGGCGGACGCCCGCGTGCCCGTCTTCGCCCATCTGGAGGGCGTGTGTCACATCTATGTCCACGCATCCGCCGATCTCGATATGGCCCGCCGGATCACCGTCAACGCCAAGATGCGCCGCCCCGGCATCTGCGGCGCCGCCGAAACCCTCCTGATCGACAGGGCGGTCGCCGACACCCATCTCGTCGCGATCGTCCGGGACCTGATCGATGCCGGTTGCGCGGTTCGCGGCGATGCCGAGGTCGTTGCCGCCGTTCCGGGCGTGACGCCGGCGGTCGAGGAAGACTGGCCGGCCGAATATCTCGATGCGATCATTGCCGCCCGGATTGTCGCCGACATCGACGAGGCGATCGCCCACATCGCCAGATACGGATCCGGCCATACCGAGGCGATCATCGCGTCGGACAGTGCCGCCGCGGCGAAATTCCTGACGGACGTCGATTCCGCGATCGTGATGCACAACGCTTCCACCCAGTTCGCCGACGGCGGCGAGTTCGGCATGGGCGCGGAAATCGGCATTGCCACCGGCCGCATGCACGCCCGCGGCCCGGTCGGCGTCGAGCAGCTGACCAGTTTCAAGTACCGCGTGCACGGTTCGGGCCAAACCAGGCCTTGAGAGCGCCGCCGCAATCCGGTCCGTTCGCAAGTCGGATCTTCGCCGGGATCCCCCCCCACGGCGCCGGCCAGACGATCGGCCTGTATGGCGGCTCGTTCAATCCGCCCCATGGGGGGCACCGCCGCGTCGCGCTGATGGCGCTGCGCCGGTTGCACCTCGATGCGGTGTGGTGGCTGGTGACACCGGGCAATCCGCTGAAGGAAACCGGCGGTCTGGCAGATATTGGCGAGCGCATGGCCAGGGCGGCAGCCCTTGCCCGCCATCCCGCGATCAAGGTCACCGGCCTGGAAGACCTGTACCGGATTCGCCGCACCGCCGACCTTGTCGGTCTCCTGGCACACCGCCACCCCCGGACGCGATTTGTCTGGATCATGGGTGGCGACAATCTCGTCCAGTTTCATAAATGGGGGCGCTGGCGGCATATCGCCGGCCAGATCCCGATCGCCGTGGTCAATCGGCCGGGCTGGCTTGCCGCGCCCCTGACCGCCCGGGCGGCCCAGCGTTTCCGGGCCCGCCGGATCGCCGAATGTGCCGCACCCGGCCTGCCCAACCGTCCGGCACCGGCATGGGTTTATCTTACGGGCCCACGCACGGACCTGTCCTCCTCGGCCCTGCGCAACGCCTGATCTGCGCGGCCCGCCGCAGCCGCAGACGCAGACCAAAGGGAAATTGCCCTTCCGGCGGGCTGGCCTTATGCTTTGGACCAAGCGGCGGCAACGTCGTCGGGAGGGCTGAATTGGGTTCGCGTGCATCGAATAATCTTTGGTCAGGCCTGTTTCGCATTTCCGTCGATAGCGGTCAGACCCTTCAGGCGCAGATTAGACAGGCGCTGGTCACCGCCATCCTCGATCGGCAGGTGCCGGCCAACCAGCCCTTGCCCTCCTGCCGCGCCCTGGCGTCGGGGTTGAACGTTGCCCGGGGCACCGTCGTTCTGGCCTATCAGCAGCTCGTCGATCAGGGTTTTCTGATCGCCGAGGAACGTCGCGGCCATTTTATCAATCCCGAGGCGCTGACCGAGATGCCGGCCCGCGACCGCGCCGAAGACAAGGACGCCGAAAACGCCGTCTGCTGGAGCACCCGTCTTCTTCATCGGCCAACCGGCAGCCGCCAGATCGAAAAGCCCGCTGACTGGATCAGCTACCGCTATCCCTTCGTCTACGGCCAGTTCGATCCGACCCTGTTTCCGACGGCGAGCTGGCGCGAATGCAGTCACATGGCGCTCGGCGTGCGCGAAATTCGCAACTGGGCATCCGACATGCAGGACCGCGACGATCCGCTGCTGGTCGAGCAGATCCAGGCGCGAATCCTGCCGAAGCGCGGCATTTTCGCCCGGCCGGAGGAGATCATGGTGACCCTGGGCGCGCAAAATGCGCTCTACCTGCTGGGACAACTGCTGATCGGCCCCGATACCATGGTCGCGATCGAGGACCCGGGCTATCCCGACGCGCGCAACATATTCTCCGCCCGCAGCGGCAATCTGCGTTTCGTCCCCGTCGACGCCAACGGCCTGGATCCGGAGATCTTGCCGGTCGGCTGTGACTATGTGTTCACCACACCGAGCCACCAGTGCCCGACGGCGGCGCGCCTGCCGCTGGCGCGACGCGAAGCCCTTCTGGAGCGCGCCGTGCGCGATGATTTCGTGGTGATCGAAGACGACTATGACAGCCAGATCGCCGGCCCGGAGCCGCCACTGCCGGCGCTCAAGAGCCTCGACCGGGCCGGCCGTGTTGTCTATGTCGGCAGCCTGTCCAAAACCCTCGCGCCGGGCCTGCGGCTCGGCTATCTCGTCGCCGATGCCGCGATCATCGAGGAATTGCGGGTACTTCGCCGGCTGATGTTTCGCCATCCGCCTGCCAACAATCAGCGGGCCGTGGCGTTGTTTCTGTCGCTCGGCCACCATGACGCCCTGGTGCACCGGCTGGCTCAGGCCTATGCCAGCCGCGGCGCCATTTTCAAGGATGCCATGGACCGGATCGTGCCGGAGCTGGCCCTGGTCAGTCCCGGCGAGGGAAATGCCTTCTGGGTATCCGGCCCGCCGGACATCGCCGTCGACAGGCTCGCCGAACATGCCCGCGGGCGCGGCGTGCTCGTGGAGCCGGGAAGCGTGTTTTTCGCCTGTCGCGACAACGGCGCCAACATGATGCGCATGGGCATATCGTCGATCGCCGACCGGGATATCGAACCGGGCGTGCGGGAATTGTCGCGCGCGCTGGTCGAGCTTCGGCGGAGCGGCGGCGCCAAGCGGACGAGGGATAACCGGGTTGCCGCGGTCTGATACAATGCAGCGAACCGATCTGGACCTGTTCAGGGCAAACCCGGAGGATCAAACAGTCGCTGGCGATGCGGCGGCCGCGAAGCCGCTGTCGAAGGCCGTCTTGATGCAATGTCCGTTCGATGCGTTGGCCGTCTCGTGCGGTGACCATCTGATGCAGTGAAGGGGTGGGGATACAAATGAAAATCGGCGTACCGAAGGAAATCAAGGTTCAGGAATATCGTGTCGGCCTGGTGCCCGCGAGCGTTCGCGAACTGGTTGCCCACGGGCATGAAGTCGCCGTCGAAACCGGGGCCGGTGCCGGCATCGGCATGGAAGACGCGGCCTATGTGGCGGCCGGCGGAAAAATCGTGCCGGGGCCCGATGTGATCTTTGGCGAATGCGAAATGGTAATCAAGGTCAAGGAACCGCAGGCCGGCGAACGCCGCCAGTTGCGCCCCGGGCAGGTGCTCTTCACATATCTTCACCTGGCGCCGGATCCCGAACAGACAAGCGATCTGGTGGAAAGCGGCGCCACTTGCATCGCTTATGAAACCGTGACCTCACCGTTGGGCGGATTGCCGCTACTGGCGCCCATGTCCGAGGTTGCCGGCCGCCTGTCGATCCAGGCCGGCGCCTATTTCCTCGAAAAGGCCCATGGCGGGCTTGGCGTGCTTCTGGGCGGCGTGCCCGGCGTCGATCCCGGCAAGGTCGTCGTGCTGGGCGGCGGCGTGGTCGGAACCCACGCCATTCACATTGCCCTTGGCATGGGCGCCGATGTCTGGGTCCTCGACCGCAATGTCGACCAGCTGCGGCGTCTGTGGTCCCAGTTCGATCGACCTCTCAACACGGTCTATTCCACCCGTGATGCGGTGGAGCGCCACGTCCAGGAGGCCGATCTGGTCATCGGTTCGGTTTTGATCCCCGGCGCCGCGGCGCCCAAACTGGTCAGCCGCGAGCACATCCGGACCATGCGGCCGGGCGCCGTGGTCGTCGATGTCGCGATCGATCAGGGGGGGTGCTTTGAGACCTCGCGCCCGACCACCCACGACGAGCCGACCTACGTCGTCGACGATGTGATTCACTATTGCGTTGCCAATATGCCCGGGGCGGTGCCGCGCACGTCGGCGCAGGCGCTCAACAATGCCACGCTGCCGTTTGCACTGGCGCTTGCCGACAAGGGCTGGAAGCAGGCCCTGCGCGACGATCCGCACCTGAAAAACGGCCTCAACGTCCATGCCGGCAAGGTGACCCACGAGGCGGTCGCCCGCGATCTCGGCTATGACTATGTGTCCGCCGACGAGGTGTTGGCGGCGTAGGTGGGCGACCGGCCAGGTGGCCGGCAGCGTGCCTTGCCGCAAGTTGGCGTGCGGCAAGTTGGCGTGCGGCGGCCGGGGATTGACGGACGCGTCTAGACCGCCATGCGCGCCAGGCCGATCGTCGCGATGCCGATGAGTAGGCCCAGGCAGATACGCCGGTAGAGGATTTCATGGGTGGGTGAAAACAACCGCATGCCGATGGCGACCCCGGCCAGCATGGGGGCCGCCAACATCGTCGCGCGGGCAAAGGCTTGCGCGGTAAAGATGCCGAAATACGCAAATGAAATCGCCGTTATCGGTATCGACGCGAACAGGAAGGCGATCAGCGTACCGCGAACGACGGCGGCCGGTCGATCCAGCGAAAAGGTATAGACGACGACCACCAGCCCGCCGATGCTGGCGACACCGGTAACAATGCCCGACAGGAGGCCGGACCCGCACAGGCCGGCAAAGGTGTCCAGGCCGCGCAGCCGGACATTGAGCAGCAGCAGGCTCGCCATGGCCAGGATAATGGCCAGCGCGACCGCCGAACTGGTGACCGGATCCATGATCCGCAGCAGCGTGAGTCCGATCGGCACCCCGGTTGCCGACAACAGGATCAGGCCCAGCGCCAACTTGCGGTCAGCATGGCGGAATCCGCCGCGCACCAGGACGATCCCCGCCGCCACTTCCAGGAAAAAGGCGACCGGCAGGATCTCGATCGGCGGAAGGACGGTGACCATCGTTGCCATCAGCAGCGCTGAAAGCGCGAATCCGGAAAACCCGCGCACGATTCCGGCGGCAAAGGCCGCGGCAATGCAGAAGGCCAGGGCCGCCGGTGTCAGGGACGCGAGGTCGTAGAGAAATCCGATTAGATGTTCACTCCGCCTTCGGGCACATCGGTGTGCTTGTATTTGTCCAGCATCCGTTTGGGATACTTCAGCGCGTCGCGCCGGAAGGGATCGCCCAGCTCGCGTGTGACCAGAACTTCGATGACCGTCGTCCTGCCGGCTTTCTGCGCATCCGTCGCCTTGATCAATGCGTTGCCGACGTCCTCCAGCGCCTCCACCGTCACCGCTTCGGCCCCCATCGACCGGGCGATGTCGGCGAACGACGGATTGGCGAGGTTGGTGCCGATGAACCGGTTGCCGTAGAAATCCACCTGGTTCTTCTTTTCCGCGCCCCACTGCTTGTTGTGGAAGACGACAGCCGTGACCGGGATCTCCTCGCGCACGCAGGTGAGGATCTCGCCGAAACTCATGCCCCACGCGCCGTCGCCGACATAAGCCACGGCCGGCCGCTCCGGCGCGGCGACCTTGGCGCCGATTATCGCCGGGAACGCGTAGCCGCAATTGCCGAAACTCATTGCGGCAAACATCGAATTCGGCCGCTCGAACCGCAGATAGGAATTGGACACCGAGCAGATATTGCCGATGTCTGCGGAGACCATGACGTCGGCCGGCATGGCCTTTTCCAGCTCGCGCAACATCTGGCGCGGATGCATGTAGGGCGAATCTTCGATCTGCTTCAGGCTCCACACGTCCTTTTCGTGGCGCCAGTCGTCGAGTTCCGATTCCCAGTCCGCCTTTTGCCGTTTGATCTCCGCCAGCCTGTCGTCCTTGTTGTCGGCGCTGGCCAGCTTGCGGTTGGCCAGCCGGTAGGCCAGCGCTTTGGCGGCGGCCTTGGCATCGCCGACAATCCCGACCGAAATCTGCTTCACCAGACCCAGCATCCGGTGGTCGGCATCGACCTGGATGACCTTCGCATTGGCCGGCCAGTAGTCGAGGTCATGCTGGGGGAGGGTGCCGAACGGGCCGAGCCGTGTACCCAGGGCCAGGACCACATCGGCCTGGGCGATCAGCTTCATGCCCGCCTTGGAGCCCTGATATCCCAGCGGGCCGCACCACAGAGGATGGCTGGCGGGGAAGGAATCGTTGTGAAGGTAGGAGTTGACCACCGGCGCGTCGAGGGCCTCGGCAAGATCGACCGCTTCGCGCACACCATCGGAGAACACGACCCCGCCCCCCGATACGATGACCGGAAACTTCGCGCCCGCCAGAAGATCGGCGGCTTCATCAAGGCTCTCCTCGGCGCCCGGACCGCGCAGAATGCGCTTGGGGCGGGCGATGTCATAGTCGGCAGCGCCGTAGAAATAGTCGCGCGGGATGTTGAGTTGCGTCGGCCCGCGTTCGCTCATCGCCATGTCGAAACAGCGCGCGGTGATCTCCGCCATCCGCGCCGGATTGTTCACATGTCCCTGATACTTGGTGATTTCCTCGAAGAACGGCAGTTGCTGGGCTTCCTGAAACCCGCCGAGTCCCTGCGTCATCGATCCGGTCTCCGGCGTGATGACGACCACCGGCGAATGGGCCCAGTAGGCGGCCGCCGTTGAGGTGACGAAATTGGTGATGCCCGGACCGTTCTGGCCGATGCACACGCCGTGCCGGCCGGAGGCCCGGGAATAGCCGTCGGCCATATGGCCGGCGCCTTGTTCATGCACGGTCGGGATAAACCGGATACCGGCGGTCGGGAACAGGTCCATCGCATCCATGAAGGCCGAACCGGCGATTCCGAATATGTCCGTCACGCCCTGGGCGCTCATGGTTTCGACAAAGGCTTCCGATGGTGTCATCCGGGTCATGGCAATCCCCTCTTGCATGGACATGCTGGCATCGTGGTTCCCCGGTAAAAGCCCAATACAGGGGAGCACCCTAGAACCAGTCTGGCCCAAGCCATTGCGCCAGAAGCCCGTTCAGCGTTATCACTTGCCAATCGGATCGTGACACCGGCACCGACGCGGCCGCAGGCTGGATCACAACCCCGGACCGGTCTGGCGCTACGGGTCAGCGGGCCGGTCGGCATAGCATCAAGCCGTATCTGACGGGCCGGGATCGGCTCAAACCGTGCCGGATCATGCCGCGCATGACGGAGATGACCATGGAACCACTCGCCAAACCGCTTGCCCACCACGCATCGAATTCCCTGGAAGAGCATTGGATGCCCTTTTCCGGCAACCGTGATTTCAAGAGCAATCCGCGCATCGTTGTAAAAAGCGAGGGCGTCTATCTGTGGGATCACAATGGCGACAAGCTGATTGACGGTTCCTCAAGCCTCTTCAATGTCGCCTGCGGCCACGGTCGTCCCGAAATCGCCGAAGCGGTTCACGCCCAGATGCTGCAGAACGACTATTCGCCGCATTTTCAGCTCGGACATCCCGGCTCTTTCGCCCTGGCGTCGAAGCTGACCCGCATCCTGCCCGAACCCATCAACCATGTCTTTTTTTCAAATTCCGGTTCCGAGGCGATCGATACCGCGCTGAAGATGGTCATGGCCTACCACCGGGCCCGCGGCGACAGCCAGCGCCTGCGCTTTGTCTCCCGCGAGCGGGCCTATCACGGTGTGAACATCGGCGGCGTGTCGCTGTCGGGCATGGTGAAGAACCGCGAGACTTTTCCTGTCGTCATGCCGAATGTGGTGTTGCTGCGGCACACGTTCGACGAAAGCCGGTTGTTCGATCGCGGACAGCCGGAAAAAGGCGCCGAACTGGCCGACGACCTGCAGCGCTTCTGCGACAATTTTGGTGGCGCGACGATTGCCGCCGTCTTTGTCGAGCCGATCGCCGGTTCGACCGGGACCCTGGTGCCGCCGAAAGGGTACCTGGAACGATTGCGCGCGATTTGCGACGCCAACGGAATCCTGCTCGTCTTCGATGAAGTCATCACCGGGTTCGGCCGGCTCGGCGCGCCGTTTGCCGCCGATGCCTTCGCTGTCATGCCCGACATCATGACCATGGCGAAGGCCCTCACCAACGGCGCGATTCCCATGGGGGCGACGGCCTGCCGCGACGAGATCTACGAGACGGTGACCAACGCATCCCCGGAAAACGCCATCGAGTTCTTCCACGGCTACACCTACTCCGCGCATCCCGCCGCCTGCGCCGCCGGTCTGGCGACACTTGAGATCATGGAAAAGGAGGATCTGTTCAATCGCGCCGCCGAATTGTCCGAATATTTCCTGGACGGGGTCTGGAGCCTGAAGGATTTGCCCTGTATTCGCGATCTTCGCGGATACGGCCTGATCGCCGGCGTCGAGGTTCACCACGATGGCGTGCCGGGCCGCCGCGGTCAGGAGTTGCAGAAGGCGCTTTTCCATTCCGGCATCCATGTCAAGTGGACTGGCGAGACGGGAATACTTGCCCCCGCACTGATCGCCGAACGGCACCATATCGACGAGATCATCGAGCGGATGCGAGACGTCTTGTCCAAGATCGGCTAGCCCGGCATCGCGATGGTGCCGAAGCCGCCCGGGCCGCGGCAGTTTGTCGGGCCGGAGCCGACCTGCCCCGACTGGCTGCTGGACAGGGCGGCAGGGCGCGATCAGCTGCGGACGGTCATTGCCGGGGCCGATTCCGCAAGCGCGCTGCAAGGCGCCCGAAATGCCACCCGTGCCGGGCTGATCGAACCGCTTTTTATCGGCCACGGGCGCCGGATCCGCGAACTGGCCGATACGCTCCAGTGGGACATCACCGATTTCGGCTTGATCGATGCCGAAGGCGACCGGCAGGTTGCCGGCGCGGTTTCTCATGCCGCCGGCGATCCGGCAATCGGCGCGATCATGAAGGGCCATGTTCACACCGATGCGTTGATGGCGGCTCTGCTCGATCGCAAGGCCGGCATCCGCACCGGTCGGCGCATGACCCATGCGTTCCTGATGTCGGCGCCGGGCATTCACCCCTTCATCCTGACCGATGCGGCGCTCAACATCCTGCCGGACATCAAGACCAAGATGGCGATTATCGAAAACGCGGTTGTGCTTGCCGGCGCTATCGGCATCGCCCGGCCGCAGGTTGCGCTCCTGTCGGCAACGGAGTCTGTGCTTGCGCACATGCCCTCCAGCGTCGAGGCGGCCGAGTTGACCCAGTGGGCAGCGCGGTCGCTGCCCGGTTCGCAAGTGTTCGGTCCGCTGGCGTTTGACAACATCATTTCCGCCGAAATTGCCCGCGCCAAGGGTATCGATCATCCCGTCGCCGGCCGGGCCGACATTGTTGTTGTTCCCAACATCGAATGCGGCAATGCCATGTTCAAGATGATGGTCCATTATCTGGGTGTTTGCGGTGCCGGTCTCATTCTTGGCGGGCGGATACCGATCATGTTGACCAGCCGCACCGACCATCCCCAGGCGCGTCTGGCTTCCGCCGCGCTGGCCGTTCTGTCCGGCGGGCGCGCCGCGGACTAACGGGCCGGATCCCGGCTGGCCGGAAAGACCGGGATCGGCGGACAATGTCTTCGGTCTTGAAACCGACACAGTGAAGCCCCTATTTTAGGCGGGAGAACGAGTCGCCGGTCTGCGAGCAACAGGCTCGCCGATGGCGGCCACGCCGAAATGGGAAGCAGAGGATCAAACCCTGAATACACCCGATACCGAGGCAGGCGGCCATCCCAAGGCTGCCCTGTCGGCTTCCGGTGGCGCGGTGGGAGCGCCAGAGGACAGCTTGAACCTGGTGATATCGAGCCTTGAGGACTCGAAGGCCGAGCAGATCGTGAACATCGACATTTCCGGCAAATCGGCGCTTGGCGACTATATGGTCATCGCGTCGGGGCGTTCGCATCGCCATGTCGGGGCGATTGCCGATCATCTTGCCCGCGCCCTGAAAGGTGCGAAGATGGGCCCGGTGCGCATCGAGGGATTGCCCAATTGCGACTGGGTCCTGATCGACATTGGCGATATCATTGTTCACATTTTCCGGCCGGAAGTCCGTGAATTCTACAATCTGGAAAAAATGTGGACCGCCGAGCCCTATTCCGAACGGCGGATGCCGGCCTGACCGACCGCGCATTGCCGTCTGTCTGGGCGGATGAACGGTCATGGTGATCGACATCGTCGCCGTCGGCCGCCTCAAAACCGGTCCGGAATCCGAGCTTTGCGCGCGATATCTCCGGCGCGCGATCAGGACCGGCCCGGCCGCCGGATTCTCCGGATTTGCTGTTCAGGAAGTCTCAGAATCCCGGGCGCGGACCGCCGCCGCGCGAAAATCCGATGAAGCGGCGGCCCTCGGGAAGGCGCTCCGGCACAGCGATGAAATCGTGGTGTTGGATGAAAACGGGCCGGCTGTGACCACCCAGCGGTTCGCCGCCGATCTTCGCAGAGCCGCCGACAGCGGCAAACGCCGGCTTTCGTTCGTCATCGGCGGCGCCGACGGGCTGGCGCCGGAGCTGCTGCGGCGCGCCGATCGGACCGTGGCGTTCGGAGCGTTCACCTGGCCTCACCAGATTGTGCGCATTCTTTTGGCCGAACAGCTCTATCGGGCGATGACAATCTTTACCAAACACCCCTACCATAGGTCATGATCGCAATTCCCCCGGTTTTCGGATCGACAGGCATATTGAAGGCCGGCCGGCGACATGCCGGAGCCTTGGCAATCGTCGTCGGCGTTGCTTTCGCCGTCGCCGTGCCCGGGCCGTTCGGCCCGGACCTAGCTGGCGCGGCCGGAGAACTGGATCTCGATTTCAGCGCCATCGGCCGGCAGACCGGTCCGCAAACCGGCGGACCGGACGGTGCCGGGGCGGCGCAAAATCCGGCCGCCGCACAGTCATCGGAATCCGCGGAACCCGACGCCGCCCGCCGGCGGGCCCAGGCGGCGGAACTTGAGGCGATCCGGCGCGCCATCGAGGTCTCGCAATCCCGGCAGGCCGATCTGCGGACGGAAATCGGCGCGATCGAGGCCGATCGCGAGCGCCTCGCCGCCGATCTGATCAGCACTGCGGAGCGGCTGCGCGACGTCGAAATCCGTATCCGCGATGCCGAAATCCGTCTGGCCCGTCTGCACGAAAAGGAAAATGCCGTACGCCGTTCGCTTGGCGAGCGCCGTGTCGTGCTTGCCGAGATACTCGCCGCGCTGCAACGAATCGGGCGCACACCGCCGCCGGTCATCCTGTCGCGCCCCGACGATGCGGTCGCCGCCATCCGCGGCTCGGCGCTGGCCGGCGCGCTGTTGCCGGAGTTGCGCTCCGAGGCCGAAGCGCTGGCCAACGATCTGGACGCGCTGACCGATCTGGGCCGCGAAATCGAAGCCGGCCGGGAAAGGCTGAAAGTTCAGTACGCCGCCCTCGGCGAGGAGGAGGCCCGGATAGACATCCTCATCGAAACCCGCGCCCGCCAGGAGCACGAGACCCAGGCGGCCCTGTTGTCGGAGCAGAACAAGGCGGCGCGGCTTGCCGCGGAGGCGCAGTCTCTCAATGCGTTGATCGAAAAGCTGGAAAACAACGTCGAATCCGCGTCCAAGGCGGCCGCCAAGGCACGCCGGCTGCCGGGCAAGGCCGATGCCGCCGAGGCGATCCGCCGGTTCTCCGATGCCACGCGTCTGGCGCCGGCGGTCCGGTTTGTCGATGCCAAGGGGTTGCTGCCGCTGCCGGTCGTTGGCGCCCCGGTGCTGTCGTTTGGCCAGGACGACGGTCTCGGCGGCCAGGCGCGCGGCCTGTCGCTGGAAGCCACCCCCGGCGCCCGCGTTGTCGCACCGGCCGATGGCTGGGTCGTCTATGCCGGGCCATTTCGGTCATTTGGGCAAGTCTTGATCGTCAATGCCGGCGACGGGTATCATATCGTGCTAGCCGGCATGGAACGGATCGACGCGACGCTTGGCCAGTTCGTGCTGGCCGGCGAGCCGGTCGCGATCATGGGGTCCAGACAACTGGCCAGCCTGGGCGATGTGGAACACACTTCTGCCAAGGCGATTTTATATGTAGAGTTTCGGAAAGACGGCAAGGCGATTAACCCGGCCCCCTGGTGGGACGACCGGGCAGAAAAAGAGGGTCGTGGATAATGCGAAAATTTGGCGTTTTGATAGCCGGCGCAGTCATCGGGGCGCTTGCCGCCGGCGGCGTGTCGAAATTCGCCATGTCGAGCGCGGCGACGGCCGCGTCGTCCGATACGTATCGGCAACTGAACCTCTTCGGCGATGTGTTCGAGCGCATTCGCGCCGATTATGTCGAGGAACCCGAAGAGGTGGCGCTGATCGAGGCGGCGATCGAGGGGATGTTGTCCTCGCTCGATCCCCATTCCAGCTTTCTCAACGCCAAGAATTTCCGCGACATGCAGGTCCAGACCCGTGGTGAATTTGGCGGGCTGGGTATCGAAGTGACCATGGAAAACGATCTGATCAAGGTCGTCACGCCCATCGACGACACGCCGGCGGCACGGGCCGGGGTCCTGGCCGGTGATGTCATCACCCATTTGGATGGCGAGCAGGTCCTGGGCCTCACCCTGCGCGAGGCGGTCGACAAGATGCGCGGACCGGTGAATTCCCCGATCATGCTGACGGTCGCCCGGGAAGGCGCCGATGCGCCGCTGAAGATCCGTGTCGTGCGCGATATCATCCGCATCAAGTCGGTGCGTCACCGGGTCGAGACCGATGTCGGTTATGTCCGCATCACCCAGTTCAACGAACAGACCTCCCAGGGTCTGTCCAACGCCGTGAAGGAAATCCAGAAGGAGATCCCCGAGGCCGATCTGAAGGGCTTCATCGTCGATCTGCGCAACAATCCCGGCGGTCTGCTCGATCAGGCGATCGCCGTATCGGATGCTTTTCTCGATCGCGGCGAGATCGTCTCCACGCGGGGCCGCCACAACGACGAGACCCAGCGCTACACCGCGCGCGCCGGCGATCTGGTCAAGAACAGCCCGGTCATCGTGCTGATCAATGGCGGCTCGGCATCGGCGTCGGAAATCGTTGCCGGCGCGCTCCAGGATCACCGGCGGGCGACGGTTGTCGGGTCCCGTTCCTTCGGCAAGGGCTCGGTCCAGACGATCATTCCGCTGGGTCGCAATGGCGCCATCCGCCTGACGACGGCGCGTTATTTCACGCCGTCGGGCCGCTCCATCCAGGCCAAGGGTGTGGAGCCGGATATCGAGGTGATCCAGGAATTGCCCGAGGAGTTGAAGGGACGGGTGGAATCGACCGGCGAGGCCAGCCTGCGCGGCCATCTGTCCGGCGAGGCCGAAGAGGAGAACAAGGCTGATGACAAACCGGAGGAATCCGGCTCGTTCGCCTACGTGCCGTCGGATCCCGCCGAGGACAAGCAATTGAACTTTGC